>NC_006138.1:2157500-3523383 GCF_000025945.1 Desulfotalea psychrophila LSv54
CAACTCTTATCAAACTCCGAATGCCGTTAAGTTCAAATGTGGGAGTCAGACTACGGGAGATAAGTTCCGTGGTCGAGAGGGAAAGAGCCCAGACCGTCAGCTAAGGTCCCTAAACTACGCTAAGTGGGAAAGGATGTGGAATTGTACATACAACCAGGAGGTTGGCTTAGAAGCAGCAACCCTTTAAAGAAAGCGTAATAGCTCACTGGTCTAATGATACCGCGCCGAAAATTTAACGGGGCTAAGCGTAGTACCGAAGCTACGGATTGAATATAATTCAATGGTAGGAGAACATTGTGGCCGCCTGAGAAGGTACACCGGAAGGAGTGCTGGAGGTTCCACAAGAGCTTATGTTGACACGAGTAGCGAAAATGAGGGCGAGAAACCCTCACGCCGAAAGCCTAAGGTTTCCTGTAGTCAAGTTAATCTGCTCAGGGTTAGTCGGTCCCTAAGGCGAGGCCGAGAGGCGTAGTCGATGGGAAATAGGTTAATATTCCTATACCAGTATCATAATGTTATGGTAAGGGGGGACGGAGAAGGTAAGACCATCCGGGCGCTGGTTGTCCCGGTTTAAGCATGTAGGCGGAGGACTTTGGCAAATCCGGGTCCTTGTTAACGCTGAGGTGTGATGACGATGCCCTTTGGGCAATAAAGTGGTTGGTTCCATGCTTCCAGGAAAAGCCTCGTATCTAGTTATGATATTGACCGTACCGTAAACCGACACAGGTAGGCAGGTAGAGAATACCAAGGCGCTTGAGAGAACTCTGGTTAAGGAACTCGGCAAAATAGCACCGTAACTTCGGGAGAAGGTGTGCCAGCAAGGTATAGTTATTTACTAACGAAGCCTAGTCTGGTTGCAGTGAAATGGGGGGAGCGACTGTTTACTAAAAACACAGGACTCTGCGAAGTTGAAAGACGAAGTATAGGGTCTGACGCCTGCCCGGTGCCGGAAGGTTAAGGGGACTTGTTAGCGTAAGCGAAGCAATGAACCGAAGCCCCGGTAAACGGCGGCCGTAACTATAACGGTCCTAAGGTAGCGAAATTCCTTGTCGGGTAAGTTCCGACCTGCACGAATGGCGTAACGATTTCCCCACTGTCTCAACCAGAGACTCAGCGAAACTGTAGTACCGGTGAAGATGCCGGTTACCCGCAACAAGACAGAAAGACCCCGTGAACCTTTACTATAGCTTGGCATTGGTTTTAGAGGTAACATGTGTAGGATAGGTGGGAGGCTTTGAAGCATGCACGCTAGTGTGTGTGGAGCTAACCTTGAAATACCACCCTTGTTATCTTTGAAATCTAACCGCGATCCGTTACCCGGATCCGGGACATTGTCTGGTGGGTAGTTTGACTGGGGCGGTCGCCTCCTAAAGAGTAACGGAGGCGCGCGATGGTTCCCTCAGGCTGATTGGAAACCAGCCGTAGAGTGTAAAGGCATAAGGGAGCTTGACTGCGAGACAGACATGTCGAGCAGGTACGAAAGTAGGTCTTAGTGATCCGGCGATTCCGCATGGAAGGGTCGTCGCTCAACGGATAAAAGGTACTCCGGGGATAACAGGCTTATCTCCCCCAAGAGTCCATATCGACGGGGAGGTTTGGCACCTCGATGTCGGCTCATCACATCCTGGGGCTGAAGCAGGTCCCAAGGGTTTGGCTGTTCGCCAATTAAAGTGGTACGCGAGCTGGGTTTAAAACGTCGTGAGACAGTTTGGTCCTTATCTGTTGCGGGCGCAGGAAATTTGAGGAGATCTTCCCCTAGTACGAGAGGACCGGGGTGGACGAACCTATGGTGTACCAGTTGTTCCGCCAGGAGCATCGCTGGGTAGCTAAGTTCGGAAGGGATAACCGCTGAAAGCATCTAAGCGGGAAGCCTACTCCAAGATTAGATTTCCCATGATTTAAAATCATCTGAAGGCTCGTTGTAGACCACAACGTTGATAGGTCGGGTGTGGAAGAGTGGTAACACTTGGAGCTAACCGATACTAATAAGCCGTGCGGCTTATCCATATCCTTGATTATGCTATTAAGAAACTAACTGAATACTCTATATTTAATTAAGAACGCCGAATTTTTTCGGTGGCCATAGCGAAGAGGCTCCACCCGTTCCCATTCCGAACACGGAAGTTAAGCTCTTCAGCGCCGATGGTACTGCATGGGAGACTGTGTGGGAGAGTAGGTCGCCGCCGAATTTTATATATAAAGCCCAAGCTATTAATTTAGTTTGGGCTTTTTTTTGCCCTCAGGGATGAGGGTACGCAAGCGATGCCATGGATGGCAGAGAGCTGTGATCTTAATTTTCCCTACCCGCTAATTTAATTATCTGTACAGTACTCCTATTTTTATAGATTGTATGCCGCGGTGGCAGGGATGCCAAAGAGCGGCGACACCCTTTTCCCCACCAAGACTTTCCCCAAAAGCACCTCCCGCAAACCTACCAAACTTTCCCTTTTCTTCTTCCTTTCCCAACAGCAGAAAAGCATTTACCATTGCTACCGAGGACACGGAGAAAGAACAGCAGTGAAGCGGAGCGGAATGGCGGGTACGAGATGTTAGATGGCTAGCAGTGAAACGGCGGATGCCAGAAAAAGCAGAGCTACTGACCTTCCACTCGTCAGCCAGGTCTCCCTACAGCTCTTAATTTATTTTGCAAACAGGTTCACAGGTTTTATGGGCTGTGTGGCAAGCAGCATTTTCTTAGAAAAGCACAGCCTAACCTCTCCCTCGCCAACAGCAGGTAAAAGATACGAGATAGCGAGATGCTAGATACGAGAAAGTGCATAAAAGCCTAACGAAAAGAACCATTTGGAGTTGCCGTAGGATGGGCAACAGTGACGCGGATCGGAATGGTGGCAGTGAAGCGGAGCGAAATGGCGAAGCGGGAGCGTTGCCCATCACAGCTTGCCCTTCACAAAATATTTTCCTTTGACGTTTCAATACCCCGAACAAAATCGAGACGGTTTTTGTTGCCAATCGGGTTTTGAAATTGTCTCGTTCCGAACACGATGCGAAACAGGAGTTTACGCTTACCCGGAGTCTACGCTTACCCGGAGTCTACGCTTACCTGGAGTCTACCTTTGGTCGCTTTGACGGAGTCTCGTTGCACTTGCTTTGACGAAGTCTCCCTTTGGTCGCTTTGACGGAGTCTCCCGTTGGTCGCTTACCTTTTTACGCCGATGGTACTGCATGGGGGGGGCGAAGAGTAGGTCGCCGCCGAATTATATCCAAAGCCCCAAGTTGATTAATTTCAGCTTGGTTTTTTTTTGCCCTCAGGGATGAGGGGACGCAAGCGATGCCATGGATGGCAGAGAGCTGTGATCTTAATTTTCCCTACCCGCTAATTTAATTATCTGTACAGTGCTACTCTTTTTATAGATTGTATGCCGCGGTGGTAGGGATGCCAAAGAGCGGCGATGTCCTTTCCCAAACAAGCACACCTCCACCCAACCTCCCCTAAATAAGCGCACCCCCTCTCATTCTCCCCCTCGTCAAGGTGGAGAGGCGTTCTAAGCACCTGCCAGCTCTAGCACATTCTCGATTTCCTAAAAATAAAATAATTTGAGCTATCGTAGGATGGGCAGCAGTGAAGCGTAGCGGAATGGCGGCAGTGAAGCGTAGCGGAATGGCGGCAGTGAAACGGCGAAGCGGAGCGTGCCCATCACAGCCTGCCCTTTACCACATGCCCTCTTGTGCTTTTGACGCGCTCATGCCCCTGACATTTCTTCTTTTGTCCGATATCCTACCAACAGGAGATGAACATTTTTTTGGTGTATGGTTTCCTTATCCGAAGAACTCAAAAATATCTAGAGTAGTGTCGGGATAGATCTGGATCGCTTTAAGGGTCGCGACACTTGGTAATTTCCTATGCTCAGACCTTTCATAATCGATAAACAGGGCATTATCAGAAATATCGAAGTATATCATGATTATATTCAACGACTTCATCCAACAGAAATAATAGCAATTTTATAATCGTTATAATAATAACCCTATCGAGATAGTTTACCCATGAAAAAAGTCCTTATTAATTTTGCCCACCCGGCTAGAGCACGTTCAAAAATCAACAGCGCTCTTCGTGCTGCTGTTGAGGATCTTGAAGGTGTTACCTTTAATGATCTTTATGCAACTTATCCTGATTTTTTAATCGATGTAAAGAGGGAACAGCGACTCTGTGAAGAGCACGATATTCTTATTTTTCAGCATCCATTTTATTGGTATTCAACTCCGGCAATTATGAAGGAATGGCTTGACGTGGTGTTAGAGAATGGCTGGGCCTATGGCTCACAGGGAAAAGCACTCAAGGGGAAGATATTCCTGCAGGCTATTACAGCAGGCGGTGACAACAACACCTATCAAAAGGGTGCTTATAACCAATTCACCATTCGAGAACTTATCTCACCTTATCTTGCTATGGCAAAGCTCTGCAAAATGGAGTGGCTTCCTCCATTTGTTGTGCTTGGTATTCATAGAGGGACGCCTGATGAAAAAATTCAGGCTTATGCAGAAGAATACCGTCGTACTGTTATAGCTTTACGAGACGGCACCCTGGACATTGTGCAAGCCAGGCAAGGTCAATATATCAACAGCGACCTCAACTCGATAACCAGGAGGCAATAAATTGGAACATTTCCTACTTCAGCTCTTTATTTTCCTAGCTGCAGCTTCTATTGCCGTTCCTATCGCAAAGAAACTCGGCTTAGGCTCAGTACTTGGATATCTTATAGCGGGCATCATCATCGGTCCTTTCGGCCTCTCTCTTATAGGTGACATTGAAGAGGTGATGCATTTTACTGAGTTCGGTGTAGTCATGATGCTTTTTCTGGTCGGCCTTGAACTTAAACCCTCACTACTCTGGCAGATGCGTATTCCTATATTAGGAATGGGAGGTGCACAGGTTGTACTGTCAAGTCTTGCCATCGGTGGCGTAGCGCTATTTTTTCTGCCATGGCAGCAGGCAGTAGCTATCGGTCTTATTCTTTCCCTCTCCTCTACAGCTATAGTTTTGCAAACATTACGGGAGAAGGGGCTGATGAATACCTCTCCTGGAAAATCTATCTTTTCGGTACTTTTATTTCAGGACCTGGCAGTCATCCCTATGCTTGCCGCTCTACCGCTTCTGGCAACAGTCACCATCCATGATAATAAGCACCATGCTTCAGCGCTTTTTAACATTAATTTACTGCCGGGATATCTGCAAATTTCGGCTACGCTACTTGCAATTCTATCTATTTTCTTTCTTGGTAAATTTGCCAGCAGGCCAATATTCAGGACCATTGCAGCTACGCGAGTTCGAGAAGTTTTTGTTGCCGCCGCTCTCGCCCTTGTTGTTGGCATCTCCTTACTTATGACAGTAGTTGGCCTCTCTCCAGCCCTTGGAACCTTCCTCGCCGGTGTTGTCCTGGCAGACAGCGAATACCGACATGAACTTGAAAGTGATTTAGAGCCATTTAAAGGACTATTGCTTGGAATATTTTTTATATCAATAGGTTCCAGTCTTAATTTCACCCTGATCGGGGAAAATATTCTTTTGATCGCCCTGCTTACAATCGGACTGATCAGTTTGAAATGGTTTGTGCTTGTTGGCACCGGTTTCATCTTCAAAATGGCCAAAAAGGAACGTTCATTCTTTGGTATTGCCTTAGCCCAGGGCGGTGAATTTGCCTTTGTTCTATTTCAATTTACCAAAATCAACGGTGTATTGCCCACTCAGACCATAGATCCCCTTATTTCTGCCGTTGCAATTTCAATGTTTCTTGCCCCCTTGCTTCTTCTCGCCCACGATAAATTTGTGTCAAGTAATCAGAGAGAAGAGGCCCAGCGTGACACAGATACGATTGACCATAGTGGTCAGAAGGTTATTCTGGCCGGTTTTGGTCGTCTTGGCACTGATCTTGGTCGTTTTCTTATTTCTGCTGGTGTTAAACCTGTCATTCTTGATCATGATGCGGCTAATGTGGATGTTCTTAGAAAGTTTGGTTTTGAGGTGTATTATGGAGACATTACCCGTTTGGATCTGCTTGAAGCAGCGGGAGCCGCTGAAGCGGAACTCTTGATAATCACCATAGGTGATATAAACAAATCTAGAAATTTGATCGAGTTGGTAGCAAAACACTACCCACATCTTAAAATAGCAGTCAATGCTTCAGATCGGTCCTCAGCTTACGAACTCATGGATCTCGGAATTACTCAAATAAGAAGGGAAACATTTGGCAGTGCTCTGGCTCTTGGTCAAGATTCCTTGGAAATGCTTGGCTTTGACCCCTATGATACACATAAACTAATGCGTATTTTTAAGAAGAATGATGAGGTGACAATGCCTGAATTATATAAAACACATCGTGAAGATCAGAACCAATATATATCTATGTATCAGAAACAGAATGAAGATCTTGAAGAGTTAATGACACTTGATCTGGACAACGACATGGAGGGATTCGACAAGGCCTGGACTAGCGGAAATCCGCAAGAGTATATTCCTTCCGCAGAGCAGAAAAAACAGCTATAGGCTATTAGCTGTCAGGAACAGCAACTACATTTACCACAGAGATACGGAGAACACAGAGAAAGAGTGAGGGAATGACGGCTACGAGAAAGAGCAAGGACAGCTATATATTAACTGTAGTAGAACTTGCCATTTCGCTAAGGCTTCACTGCTAGAGCTGTCTTTTCTCCTTCTGACCATTTTTTGCAGTAGCCTTGTTTTCTGAATTTTATCCCGTATGCTTAATGATATAAATTATATTCAGTTTCTGGAGAATAATTTATTAGGCAACTTCTTGAGAAGTGAAGTGAGGGTAGCATCCCTTTTTCTAAATCAAATTTTTCTTATGGAGAGACTTAAGCATGAGCGAATATGTCATCGGAGGATGGACTCAAAATTTGACAGTAGAACCACCGGTAACCTTTTCTTATAGTATATATGGAATGATCACCAACTTTATTGCCTTGACGTCAGGCACGCCGGATTACCCTGGCTGGAGTGTTGCTGCGACGCCTGCTCCCAAGGTGTCTGGCAAAGTGCTTTGGGCATATGGTGGGCTGGGCGGCACGCCGACGGGAACTCCCTTTAATCAAACTGATATTGAGGCGATTATTTCTGCCACAACATCTCAGGATTGGGCGGGAGTTGATGTTGATAACGAAAGCGAAATGAACATCGATAATGTAATTAATATGATGTCCAGTTTGAAAAAGAGCGACAGAGAGACCAGTTACACCTTTATTGCCGGTTGGGACTACAACCATCCTGAGTCTGAGCCGGGGGCAACGATAAATAGGGAGGTTAAGGCAATAGCGGATTCAGGTGCCTGTGATCGTTTCTGCCTCATGTGTTATGGCGATGCTATGTGGCCTTTGAGTGATATTACGGCAAACGTCGGTCCTGCAATTGACCGAACCATTGCCCATGCCGGAGACCCGAAAAAGGTGATTCTCGCCTTGACTCCTGCTGGCCTAAATTCCGAGAACCTTGCCTATTTTCTTGATCAGGTAACGAGTAAGGGTATTGGAGGACTTTTTATCTGGGAATTCTCAACACTTCAGGCAGCTGACCTGCAAACCATTCAGGATGCACTGGCTATTTCCTGATCTTCTTCCTCTAACAATTCCGCCTTCTCTCCCTGCCTGAACCACCAGGGAGGGTTTCTTACCTCAGGCAGGGTCTATACCACATTCCTATCCCATGTTCATAGTACCGTCCCAGGTATCTACCTTGGCCGTTGTCTTGGCCTTGGAGAACCAGGTACTTGTCACCGTTTTCTGTTCTGTATAAAAGCGGAAACCATCCTGGCCCATGGTGTGAAGATCACCATAGAATGATTTCTTCTGACCGGTGAAGCCAAAAATACCCACAGGCACAGGAATACCCACATTGATTCCCACCATACCGCCATCGGTCTGGGCCACAAAGTTTCTGGCATGAAAGCCACTCTCGGTATAAATTACCGAACCATTGGCATATGGATTGGCATTCATAAGGGCAATGCCCTCAGCAAAATCTTTTACCCGTTTTACTGAAAGAACGGGGCCAAAAATTTCTTCGCTGCCAATACTCATTTCAGGGGTCACATTGTCAAAGATGGTAGGCCCTATAAAATAGCCATTTTCGCATCCTGCAGCCACTACAGGTCTGCGACCATCAAGGACAAGATCAGCACCCTCTGTAATTCCCCTTGCAATCCAGTCAAGAATACTTTTTTTATGACCTGCATTGACTATTGGGCCCATCCCTGTTTCAGGAAGCCATGCCTTACCCATGGTCAGTTTTTTGGCGTGGTAGGTAATACGCTCAACCAGCTTATCGGCAATGCTTTCTTGAACAACGATGACAGGAAGAGCCATACAACGGGCACCTGCGCAGCCGCAGAAGGCATTGATGATTCCCTGGGCAGTACGCTCAAGGTTACAATCCTCAAGAACAAGAGCATGGTTTTTGGCGGCACAGAGGGCCTGAACGCGTTTACCGTTAGCAGTCGCTGTTTCATAGATATGCCGGCCCACAGTTGTCGAACCCACAAAAGAGACGCCCTTAATCTCTGGATGACGTAGTAAAATTTCAGCCTCGGTTCGGTTGGCTGTAACCAGATTGAGCACCCCAGGTGGAAGCCCTGCCTCCTGCCAAAGTTCCATAAGCCGCATAGCGGTACGGGGCACATAACTTGCGGCCTTTAAAACCATGGTGTTGCCTGTGACCATACAGATAGGTGCCATCCAACCATGGGGAATCATGGCAGGGAAATTCCACGGAACAATACCTGCAAAGACACCCAGAGGACGCATCTGTTGAACAGTATCATAACCATTACTCACATTAAAAAGAGAAGGCCCCTTCATAAGATGAGGCGCACCACAGGCAAATTCTATTACCTCATTTACCTTCAGGACATCGCCCATACTCTCTGCTCTGTTTTTGCCCTGCTCCCGACACAAGATATCGGTAAGCTCTTCGAGGTGTTGATCAACCAGCATCTTCATCCGAAAGAAAATCTGCACCCTCTTTCCCACAGGTGTTGCAGCCCATCCAGGATAGGCGGCAGCCGCTGAAGCAATGGCCTCTTCCACCTCTTCTGCCGTACAATGAGCAACCTGGGCCGTCACCTCACCTGTTGAAGGATTATAAAGATCGGCATAGGAAGTTGTTTTAGATCTGCGCCACTGATTATCCACCCAGTACTGTAATTTTTCTGCCATGGTCTCTCTCTCCTATAGGTATGATTTAAAAGTTTTCGAATAAATTTTCCGAGAAACATTCATAATAGCCTTATTGTTCTGTCAGGATCAGACAGGTTGGCCTCTTACTCCTTTTGCAGTGCTGAAGCCAAATAAGAGAAGACGGAAGGATCTTCCCCATTATCATTGATGGGTACAAGAGCTGCCTTTCTGCTCAAGCGCAGAAGGCCTGCCCCAACATCTTCAACATCTTCAAGCATTGCTATAGCCGCTCCAGCAGGATCACCTGCCTTCATGGCCCTATAAATTTTTTTATGGGCCATAATGACATTGCCGGCAAATTCGCGATCAACATTTATAATGGCCTTAATTTGAGAGAGCAGATCTTCCACAAAGCTGAGAGTAAAGGCGATGAGGGGGTTACCGGATGCCTTGCCTATCTCTTTATGAAAGAGAACCGCGTAATCATCTACCTCATTAAAATCACCTTTCTTAAAGGCCTTTTCACTGGCCATATTAAGCCCTTTAAGGCGGGCAAGAAGTTCTGCTGTTATATTCTCTGCTGCGGCCCTTGCCGCAAGAGGTTCCAGGGCAATACGCATTTCAGAGAGATGTTCCGGCGAGAGTTGCTGGAAGCAAAAGAAGTTAAAGAGGAGGTCATGGGCCATCTTTTCAGAAACCCGACAAATATAAACACCGCCTCCTGGCCCCTTCTTCCTTGTGACCAGACCCATATATTCCAGAGCATTAATGGTTTCCCGCAGGGTTTGTTTGCTTACTTCAAAAAGCTCGGAAAGATCTTTTTCAGAGCCAAGAAAAGTTCCCGGTTGAAGATCACCCTTTAAGATACCCCTGCGAATTTGCCGGATGATTTTATCCGTTGATTTTTCACTTTTTACTGAAGAAAGGCCATCAATCCCTGAACTCATCATTATCACCATCCTTATAAATCTGTTCTTTTTACACCACCTTATAGGTAGATAGTATAATAAGCCTAGCAGGCATATCAGCCACTGTCAATAATTTATCATAATATATTAATATTATGGTTTTGGGATTGGCCCAGGCAGAGAGAAAAGCAGCTGTCAGTTTTTAGCTATCAGTTGTCAGAAACTGCATTTACCACAGAGGACACAGAGGACACGGAGAAAGGAAAGTAAAAAAAGATGCGAGAAAAAACAGATGCTAGATACGAGATGGTGAGATACTAGAAAGAGCAAGGAAAAGATATTTACCACGGCTACAGAGGACACGGAGAAAAAACAGCAGTGAAGCGGAGCGGAATGGTGGGGGGAAGATACGAGATGCGAGATACTAGAAAGGGCCGGGGAAAGACATTTACCACAGAGATCACGGAGAGCACAGAGCGCACAGAGGATTGAGAAAAATAAGCTGTCAGAAAAGCACCTGTAGCGACCCCATCATTTTTTAAGGGAAATTCCAACAGTGACAAGTTGTTGAGGGAATATACGTTAGGCATAATTTGATATTGGCCATTGTTTTATGTGGTTAGCTGCTGTATACCTTGATGAATAGAAGTAGTTGATATTTCAGTGAAAACACCAATCACCACTGTTAGATTTTTGAGAGGAAATTTATGGAAAACTTAAAACAACTTTTGAGCTCGCAAAGTAGGCAAAATTGGCTTTTTGGGGCAGGTATAAGTTACGGTTCGAAAATACCCTTAATGTATCCTCTAACAGATCGTGTTGAGAAAATTGTTGAAGATATCGCAGGTGACGAGGAAAAAGCAATATTGGCATCATTAAAAGCAGATCTCAACGATGACTGCCATGTAGAGCATTATCTGAGTCATTTGGGAGACCTGCTGGCTATTGCCGAACGCTCCAAGGATAAGATTGCACATATTGGTGGAAATTGCTATTCGGTAGAACATCTCAATAAACTGTATTTAGAAATTATCAAAGCCATTGGTGGAATCGTCAGATATGGGTATGTTGCCGCAAATGCTGAGCGTGGTCTAGAGGAAGAAATTGGTACAGCTGAAGGACCTATTGTCGAAATAAAACCACATTATGAATTTGTTGAAGCACTATTGCTGAGCCAGTCTAACCTTGAGCGCCGTTCAAAAACAACATTCTTTACCACTAATTATGATACATTGCTCGAAGATGCTTTAGCTCTACATAAAAAGGCTGTATGTGATGGTTTTTCAGGTGGAGCGGTAGGTTTTTGGAATGCGGAAAAAGAGTTTTCTGATATCTCAATAGATTCTAACACCTACCAATTATATAAATTGCATGGATCAATAGATTGGCATCGAGATGAGAGTTTCGGTCTAGTACGTGCACGGTATGGGACAAAGTATTTGTCAAATCTTGCAAATATTATGATTTATCCTCAAGCGACAAAGTATGTAGAAACTCAAAAAGACCCCTTTGCCAATCTATTCATGGGATTAAGAAAGACCCTGATGAACAAGCAGCAAAATACACTACTTACTTGTGGTTACAGTTTCGGCGATGACCACATCAATGCCGAAATAGAAAGCGCATTGAAAAGTGAAGGGAACCAGACGACTGTTATCGCTTTTATTCAAGAGGCACCTAAGGATGGCATCGTAATCAATAAGACATTAGATGGTTGGTTGAACTGTCCTAAAATAGGTAAAAAGGTTTATGTAGCTGGTGAATCCGGTATTTATCATGCTTCGACAACGCCGTCAGCTGAAACTGATACATCCAAATATAATTGGTGGCGTTTTGATGTTCTGACTCAGTTTATTAAGACAGGGGAAGTATAATGAGTGATATTTTTCAGGTGAGACAGGAATTAAAGATTGGAAAAATCATCGAGGTGTCTGGCAATAATTTACGTATAGAAATTGATGATAGTCTTAACGAGTTAATACGTATAGTTGATGGTCAGGTTTATCCTGTAGGTCAAATGGGCAGTATTATTAAAGTTCATTTTGGTAGGAAACTATTGTTTGCTTTTGTTCGATCGCTTAAGATGAGATCAGAATTGATTGCTGATGACAATAATCAGCCAATTAATGCCGCAGATGATGCCCGTATTTTAGAAGCAGATTTGTTTGGCCAAGGAACGTGGTCTGCTAGTAATTTACGTCTAGAATTCTCCCGTGGTGTAGAAACCTACCCTTTACCTTTACAATGTGCTTATACTTGTCTTAACGATGAGTTGGAAGCAGTTTATAAAGCTGCAGAGTCAAACGCTCAAGATGAAGCCATTAGCCCAATGGTTCCAATTGGAAAATATATCGGGGGTAATAATGCTGTTTGCAGAGCAAATATAGATAAATTGTTTGGACATCATTTTGCAATTTTGGGTTCTACAGGATCTGGTAAATCAGCTACTGTTGCATCTATTTTACATTCTGTTTTAGACCACAGGCCTAATGATATCGTGCTAAAACCTAGAATTGTTATGATTGATCCTCATGGCGAATATGCTAGTGCTTTTGGTGGAAGAGCAAAAGTATATCGAGCATATAATGATTCATCTATTGCAAATAATGATGCAGAGATATTGAAATTACCCTATTGGCTTATGTCCAGTGATGAATTGAGATCTTTAATCATCGGGAAAACTGAGCACGAAGCCACATCTCAGAATAATATTGTCTATGAAGCAATTGCTTATTCTAGATTATTGGAAGCTAGTCTAATTCAAGATGTGGGCGCTGAACCAAATGGTGGATATGAAGCTGGTCGGGTTATTGGTATCACTGAAGAACAAGTTTTAAATTTTGATAGAGATAAGCCAGTTCCATTTAAATTAGCTCAGTTCGTAAAACACATAGATAAGGTACAAGGACGTAAGGCTGGGAAACAGGATAACTTGGCTGCATCTTCAGGTCGCGACAAAGTTGAAAACATACTTAAGAAACTTAAAGTCCTTCGTTCGAATCCTCAACTAAATTTCTTGTTGGAGGAATATGATGAGAATGCTTCCCCTAAATTACAGGAAATATTAGCACAGTTCGTAGGTGAAGCAGGCGGAAAAGACATACGTATAATTGACATTTCTGGTCTTCCAAATGAAGTTGCCGGTCCTTTAACAGCATTGATCTCACGCCTTTTGTTTCAATATAAGCTTTGGCAAACAAGAGAAGAGAGAGAAAAAGATCCTATGTTGTTTGTATGCGAAGAAGCCCATCGTTATGTGCCTAATCATGGTGAGGCTCAATATAAGGAGGCTCAAGATGCAATTCGACGTATTGCCAAGGAAGGTCGTAAATATGGATTGGGTTTAGGGCTAATATCTCAAAGGCCTTCTGATGTAGAAAGCACCGTTCTTTCACAGTGTAACTCTTGGATTGTTCTTAGATTGTCTAATTCTAGTGACCAAGAGCATGTATCAAAGTTCTTACCAGATAGTTTAAATGGTTTAACCAAAATGCTATCCGCTCTTACAAGGCGTGAAGCGATTTTTGTAGGTGAGGCAGCGGCACTTCCCAGTAGAATTCGGATTCGAAAATTATCGCCAGAGCAATTACCTGATTCTAACGATATAAAATTTGCCCAAGGCTGGTCTAATGATGCGATCAATGATGCCGATCTGAAGGCCATTGTAAATCGTTGGAGCAATACAGAAGATCATCAAGCGCAAGCAGATAGTTAATGACTGCCACCAAATATTAATACGTAAAACAATCTTTCGCTAACTTATTTACTGAAATAGGTGGCCTTGTTGCATAAATCATGAGGGAAGAAAATCATCTTCCCTCTACTCCATTCCATCTTAGCAAACAGCCTCTCGAACAGGCATTTCTAAAGCGCTAATCTTGTTCAAAGCTTTAATCACAACGGACTTACCTGCTTGACCGTTGATGATATCCTGTTCCTTTCAATTCACCTTAACTGTTTGGGCACGCCTGCTAACAGGTGTATCAAGAGCCCAGGGATCGATGACATCAGGTCAAAAATTGAATTTAGAAAACCTTCAGCAGCTCTGAGAAAAAGACCGTAAATGGTTCCATCAAACAAATCATGCATCATCAGTGTGCTTGTGGCTACGATCACGCTGTCCTGATGTACCAACTTTCAATCGCTTTCTTGTCCACCCAAAACGTCAACGCCGTTGCTTTAGCGCTCTGTTGTATTCAGGCCAATTTGTGCAACAAGGCCAAAATAGGTTAGAAAAACATTGATGGTTATCTCGAGATATTCGGTTTGAAAAATATTTAATAAATCATTGCACTGGGCCAAGCACTCGTCATGCTCTCAATTTACCGCAAAGTACGGTGCTAACACTCCACTGCTTCCTGTTGTTTCTGATAGCTGATAACTGACAGCTTAAAGCTACCCTCTCTCTCAGCTGTAGGCCCTGTTTTTTCTAGCATCTAGCATCTCGTATCTTTCCCTTGTCTCTTCAGTGGAATAGATGATATTATGGCCCTGTAAGGATGGACCTTGTATTCCACATTAAGTCTTAGATATGGTAATAAGAGGAGTTGGAAGGCTGACACCTGGGAAGGTCAATGATTAACCTTATATTACTTTTAAATTTATGGAGAACAATAATATGAAAACAATTGGAATGTTAGGTGGGATGAGCTGGGAATCCACCGCCAGCTATTATAAGGCAATTAATGAGGGCGTTAAGGCTGAGCTTGGCGGTTTGCACTCCGCAAAAATCTGTCTGTACAGCGTAAATTTCGACGAAATTGAAAAGCTCCAGCATGAGGGTAACTGGCAGGAAACGGCAGTGATCCTAGCCAATGCAGCTCAATTGGTTGAGGCCGGCGGTGCCGATTTTTTACTGATCTGTACCAATACCATGCATAAGGTGGCTCCAGAAATTGAGGCGGAAATTTCCATTCCCCTTCTCCACATTGCCGATGCTACTGCCAATAAATTGCTAGCCGATGGCATTAAAAAGGTGGGCTTGCTTGGTACCCGCTTTACCATGGAAGAGGATTTCTATAAGAGTCGTCTCGTCGATAAATTTGGTATTGAGGTGGTTGTTCCTGACACCGATGACCGGACTATTGTTCACAACATAATTTATGATGAGCTGTGTCGAGGCATTATCAATCCTCAGTCGAGAGAGCAGTATATAAGTATCGTAAGTGGATTGCATGAACAGGGTGCTGAGGCCGTAATCTTAGGCTGTACTGAAATAGCCCTGCTTATCCAACAGGTACACACCCCCGTACCACTGTATGATACGACCGAAATTCATGCTGCTCAGGCTGTTCAATTGGCAATATCTGCTGAGATGGTGGTATAATAATTACATTCAGTCGACCCCCGTTTGCAATTGGGGCCCTCTGCTCTCCTCATCAAGTGGAGGATGGTGCCGAAACTGGGCGAATGGATCGATTTCCTACCCTTTGGCAATCTGTTCTTGTCTTACAGGCTTTTCGCACTATATTACAGTGAGTAAAAACTGGTCGGTAAGATTGTAGGTAATCTGGAGCATGTGGCAGGCATTCGGAGAGCACTTTTTATTGAATGACGCCCATTTTCTGGATAATAATTTGTTATAAAATAAATCTCAACAAGGAGTAACCCATGGCTAAAGGTCAAGATTCCAAAAAGAGCGTAAAAAAAGTGTCCGAAAAAACATTGAAAGAAAAGCGCAAAGAGAAAAAAGAAAAGAAAGCCAATAAAAACTAATTTGATATTATCAACCGATGAGAGCTACCAGAACCTGTCTTTGCCACAAATTCTGGAGAAGAGCCAAGAAGAAGAATGAAAGCACTATAAAATTTATAACCAATCATTCGAGGGTGACGGTATACCGCCGCATCTCAATTCAACCGTTATGCATGTTTTATCTCATTGATGGGTATGCTATTTAAAATAGCGGATATTTTATCGGTTAATTGGCTCTTTGTTTCTTTAACCAATTCTAAGGTTACCGTGGTGATTTTTATGCTTGAATAGTGGTAGCTCATTTGCCGTTAGCGAGCTGAAAGCATCCTGCTCACTAGGTTAAATTGTTATTGTTGATGTATAACAAAGCAATCAAGGTGATACCTTATATTCGGCAGTTTTGCTACGGAGTTCGGTGCGCTTTATTGGTTTACCGTTACCCCCCACTTCCACTCGTTAAGGTGGGGGGTGCTAGGGTCTCAGAAGACCTATTGTAGATAGCTGATCTGCAGGATGTTCATAAGGAGTTCCACAAGGACCATGGAGAAGTAGCAATACCTCCCCGGGTCAGAGTAGAGGTGGCTGAATCAGCTTTTCCTTGATTTTACCAAGTGAGCTTCTGCTTTCTCCTGTTGCTGACAGCTGTCCTTTCTCTCATCAAATTTTCCACAGTTCAGTGAAACAGATGCTCTTATGGCCCTGTAAGGATTGGTCTTATGTTCCGTGTTACGCTTTAGATACGGGGATAAGAGGAAGAAAGATGGCTTATTAGGTCTCTGCTGGGTTCCTCGATATCCGCAGTGAAAGATTTAATCCCGGAGACAATAGCCAAACTACCGCCAAAGAAGGTTAAAAGTATTGCTCTGTGATGATCGCCATCATCCTCAGCTGAAGATCAACGAAGATACATTTTTGTTGGTAGCACTCCCCATCTTCTTCTACCTATTTCTTCTCTTTTTAAGAATATTTAAAATTGTTGGAGGTCGGCTTATATTGGTTTCCGCTCTGCTTATTTCAACAATACCTGATCTGGGGATGAGAGAAGGATAGCTGCCCCGCTGAGTGTCTCCCTCTCTTTACATTTGTATAACCCCTTCCCGCTGATGTATAACGATCTTTAGAGGTTATTGTTTGAGAGGCCCTGCTTTTCGGTCTTTTCCTCTTTTATGCAAGGTGATGAGGTGTGAGAGGTCCTCTCTTATCGTCATGGCTTTGGCCATATTTTCCATAAGATAAAATAAAAGGGGCCCAATGAGAGATCTTCTCTATCAGGGCCGGGGAATTGGCGGACCAGGGGCATCGCCCTAGCCCTCGCCTTTTTACTTGCCGAAGAATTGGTTAAGCCAATCGGGGTCTCCACTCAGTTTGTCATTCTTGATGGCATTGTCTGGAACCTGCTTGATGAGAGGGTGGTGGTGGAGAATAGTGCACACAAAAGCGGCTACTCAAGTCCCAACGCCTATCTCAATAAGAGTGGCGGAAAGTATGCAAAAAATATCGTCCATCCCCTCAACTATAGCTTTGTTTTTGTGTTGGCAATGATTGTAGGCGCTTTTGTTGCCCGGAAAATGCAACATAGAGAGGAGAAAGCAAAAATAATAACCGTCCCAACAGTTTGTCTGCGAAGATTTGGCAGTTCTTCGCCTAAAAGATATCTGGTAACCTTTCTGGGAGGTCTCTTCGTCCTCTTTGGCTCACGTCTTGCAGGTGGCTGTACCAGTGGTCATATGATGAGTGGTATGATGCAGACCTCTCTTAGTGGCTATCTCTT
This sequence comes from Desulfotalea psychrophila LSv54, assembly GCF_000025945.1. Taxonomy (GTDB): domain Bacteria; phylum Desulfobacterota; class Desulfobulbia; order Desulfobulbales; family Desulfocapsaceae; genus Desulfotalea; species Desulfotalea psychrophila. Next base: position 2,175,021 of record NC_006138.1, read on the forward strand.
TGCTCTGGGTGCCTTTGCCGTGGCCATCCCCATGGCCATTCTTATCTATGGAAGGGAGGAGTAATATGTCTATTGTCCTTGCGATTGTCTTAGGCTTGTTCTTTGGCTTTGTCCTGCAAAAGATAGGTGCGGCAGATCCACAAATTATCATTGATATGTTACGCCTTAAAAACCTTCACCTAATGAAGGCCATTCTCCTTGCCATTGGCCTCAGTAGTTTAGCCTTATTTTCTTTGCTTAATCTTGGCTTTATCGACATGGGAAATCTAAGTGTAAAGGCCTCTTATGTAGGGGTAATTGTTGGTGGTGCCATTATGGGCTTGGGTTGGGCCATTTCTGGATTTTGTCCAGGAACGGGTCTTGCCGCCCTTGGCACTGGCCGCAAAGATGCCCTGTTTTTTGTTTTAGGCGGCCTCGTTGGCGCTCAGCTTTTCACCCTTGTTTACGCGGCACTAAAAGGCACTTTTTTATTTAAAAGTTTAGGTGGCAAAATGACCTTGGCTGCAACGGGTAATAACGCCTTACAAACATTCTTTCCATCAATTTCAGCCGTTCTTGTTGCCGGGGCTATTGCCATTATTCTTATACTGATTGCCTGGAAACTGCCAGAAAAGCAGGGGGATAATTTTTAGCATCTTTCTATGGCTCGTAACTCTCATTGTCATAGGAGATGCTTTTTGCTATGGTCAGCTCTGCCCAAAAGGTCAGTGCTTTAGTTGAGATAGGACCAGGCCGCATCACCCATAACCCATAAAATGGTGCCCCATGTACGAACACGATTTAAGTCTTGTAATTGATGAGGATCATCCCGCCTACAGGTGGGCTAAAAAACAGTCAGACTCAGTCTCTGCCCTAGGTCACATCGGCACCCATATTGATTGTTACCAACATGTTCCCGAAAAAAATGACTACCAGGTAGAGACCGTGGTTTTGGACTGTTCTGAGAGAATGCCCTTGCCAGCAGAGATAGAGGGTCTGGACTTATCAGGGAAGGCCCTTGTTTTGTTCAGCGGCAACCTGGAAAAAAATGGTTACGGTTCACCGGAATATGGCGCCGAGAAGACGATTTTGCCAAGTGCTGTTCTTGATCTCATTCTGACAAAATCGCCAGCATTTATCCTTATAGATAGCTATGGCATCGGTGCTCACGGTGAAGAGCATATCTCCTTTGATAAGAGATGTGAGGCAGAGAAATGTTTTGTTATTGAAAACGTTTTATTAACTGCTAGCATAGTCTTCTCTCTTACTCGCCTGAAAATACAATTTAACAGGGCGTTTGCAGCTACGGCAATACCATGTAAGCTGAGGGCCAGTACAGCATATCTCTAAGCTGACAAAATCAATATTTACTCTAGCTGAAGGTGGTCGACAGTTCTCCCCTAGACCCTCTCTTAAGAATATTCTGTTTTTTCTTTAAGATTTTACTTGGCAGTAATCCAGCTGCAAAACCTCACCTCTTAGCAAGGAAGATGGCTACCCCCGCATTAAAAGGTCTGTATAGGTGAGACCGATGTCCGGAAGACTTTTTCTCTGTGCTTTACTGTTGAAATTATAGCCGTTTTTTAGTTGTACTAGTCATCATCCTTGCAGTATAAGTTTGTCCTACAGGGGTAGTTCTACTGTCCCAATCATGGTCTGGATGAAAGGGTCCTCCTCGTTTAAGAGAGGCCATGACATCAGTTGTTCTTTCAGCATATCTATATAGTTTTTTTAAGTTGTGAAGAGTTTAAAAATGAATTTTTTTTTAAGAAGTATCCTCCACTTTTTCTATCCTTGCCTGCTCATTGCCCTCTTGTGGGCGACGCCATCATTTGCCGCTGAAATCCAAAAAGAGCCAGATAGCCGTCAGGTTCTTATCGTTCAATCCGGTTATGAAGGTTATCCATGGACAGATTCGCAAAATAAGGGCATTCAAGATGTTTTTTCTGCTGCCCCCCAACCAACCGATTTCTTTTTTGAGTATATTGACACCAAAAGAAATCACGGCAAAGCCTATTTAAAAAATTTACAAAAATTCTGGGAAATTAAATATCGTAACCAGCAAATTGATCTTATTATTACCTGCGATAATCAGGCCTATGAATTTATCATTAAAAATAGAATCTCTCTATTTCAAAATATCCCTCTGGTCTTTGCCGGGATGAATAAATTTAAGCCCGCTATGTTGAGGGGAAAGAGGCTGGTCACGGGGGTCACCGAAGAAAACGATCTTGAGGCAACCATTGACATTGCCCTTCGTCTTCATCCAAAGACTAAAAAGCTTGTCTTTATCATCCCTGGTGCTCAGCCGTATCGTTTGCAGTGGTTTAAAGATCTTCCCGTTCGCTATAGAGAAGAGGTAGAACAGATAATTATCACGGCAAGAGAGCTGGATGAAATTGATCGAGAGCTTGACAGTCTTGGCCCAAACTTGGTCGCCATTCTTCTCAACAGTGTCGTTGTCAGAGACGGCATTTATATGTCCTTTGAAAAATTTGTTATCCATCTGGCAACAAATAGGCCATTTCCCCTCTATACACTCTGGGATAATACCCTAGGCCAGGGTATTGTTGGTGGTAAGTTAATAAGAGGAGAGTTACAGGGACGTAAGGCGGCTGAACTGGCATTGAAGATTTTACGGGGCATCCCTGTCGCGGAATTGCCCATTCTTGAGAAAATTCCAAATCAGTATATGTTTGATTGGCACCAATTACAGAGATTTAACATTGATATAAGTGATCTGCCTGCGGAGGCAGTTGTCGTTAATAGACCTATCTCCTTTTATGCTCAAAATAAGCGATTGGTGCAGGTGACCCTGAGCGGCATTTTTCTTCTCCTCCTTTTGGTTATTTCCCTTGCCACAGCGGTTATTAATCTGAAAAAAGCGCAGAAGAAGGTGTTTCTCTCCGATGATATATTGGAACAGATGCCTGAAGCCATCGTTCTTACAGGTATGGATGGAAATATTGAAAAGTGGCTTGGCAGGGCAGAGGAGATCTTTGGTTACTCTGAGAGTGACTGCCTTGGTCGTGCCCTGGCCTTTAATCAGTCCTCGGAACTTAATATAACGGAGCAGATAGAGGCAGGTATTGAGAAGAGTAGTAGGTTTCTGGGTGAGATAGCCTGTCTGAGAAAGGATGGTACCTCAGTTCCCATTGAGGTAACGTCTACAAGGGCTTTTTCCAGATCTGGAATAGCGGTGGGTACCATTAGTATCCTTCAGGATATCAGCGAACGAAGAGAGGCTAAGGAGTCCCTACGGGCAAGTGAGGACCGGTTTAGAAAGATGATAGCAAAATCACCGATGCCCACCATGCTCACCAATCAAAACTATGACATTGCTTTTGTTAACGATAAATTCACAGAACTCTTTGGCTACAGACTAGAAGATATAGAAACAGGAAGAAAATGGTGGAAGAGCGCCTATCCAGATGCAAATTATCGAAGACGTGCTGAGGAAGGTTGGCGGGTTGCCATAAAAAAAATGCTTGCCGGTGATGCAGATATGGCAAGGCAGGAGTGGGATCTGACCGTAAAGGATGGTAGTGTACGTAGATGTGAATTTTATATGGTGCCCATAGAGGATTTATCACTGGTCATTGTCAATGATATTTCTCAACGCGTACGTGAGGCCAGTGAGAAAAATAAACTTGAATTACGCCTGCGGCAAGCGCAGAAGATGGAGGCTATTGGTGCTCTGGCCGGGGGCATTGCCCATGATTTTAATAATATTCTGGCTGTAATTCTTGGTTATGCAGAGCTTGCCAAAGATGAAATCCCGGCAAACTCGATAATAGGTGAAGATCTGGATCAGGTTATTGAGGGGGGTAATCGGGCTAAAGAGTTGGTAAAACAAATTCTTGCCTTTAGTCGTCAGGAGAAGGTGAAGCGTCTCCCCTTGCAGGTTCAGGTGCTTCTGAAAGAGACAATGAGAATGCTCAGGCCCTCCCTCCCCTCTACCATAGAGATCCAGACGGAAATAGATCCCCTATGTGGCTTTGTCCTGGCCGATCCAACTCAAGTGCATCAAATTATAATGAATCTCTGCACCAATGCCAACCATGCCATGGAAAAATCGGGGGGGAGGCTTGATATTGAGCTGAAGAGAATCTCTGTTGATGAGGGAAACAGGCATAAATACTCATCTCTTGTGCCGGGTGATTATGTTGTCTTGGTTGTCGCCGATACAGGGGAGGGCATAGCCCCCCATAATATTGGTAAAATATTTGAGCCATATTTTACCACTAAAGAGATTGGTAAGGGTACGGGAATGGGGCTTGCCACCATTCATGGGATTATCCGTGAGTATGGCGGGATAATAGATGTTGCAAGTGATCCTGAGCACGGATCTGTCTTTAGTGTGTTTTTTCCAGTAATTACTACAGAGAAAGTAGTTGCTGATACTGTTGCTCAGGATTCTCCTCAGGACAGGGGCAGGATACTTCTGGTGGATGATGAAAAGCTACTGCTTACGGTGATCCAAAAGGTTTTGGCACGACTTGACTATAGGGTAACGACAAAAAGCAGCAGCTTGGAGGCATTGACCATCTTTAAAGAGAGTCCGGATGCATTCGATGCGATTATTACCGATCAAACCATGCCTGACATGGTCGGCTCAGATCTCGCTCAGGAAATTTTAAAAATCAGAGCTGATATTCCCATCATTCTCTGTACAGGATACAGTGATCAATTTGATGCGGACCGGGTTCACTCTCTTGGCATTAGGGAGTTTGCCCTTAAGCCCCTAACCAAGGGCACCCTGGCCCATTTACTCTCCAGAGTGCTCGGCGATTATTAGGGATGGATCATCGCTAATAATTTGTTTTTATAAAAATGGTCAATGTGATTATATCCAACCTGTATTAAGGGCTTGGTGAAATTTAGAGGCTAAAAAGAAGATTCCTGCCCTCTCTCGACTTTGCCTAGCTCTTACTTGCCGCTTGCGCTGGCGGGCTTTTTATTGTACTAGTCGTATTCTTTGCAGTATAAGTTGATGAAATGAATTTTCTGGATTGTCTCCGTATTAGTTAGAATAGGATTTTTAGGACTTTTCTTGGGAAAGGCTCTAAATTCTGTTTAAAGTCAGTTGCAGGCTTAACGTATATTTTTTAAGTTGTGAGGCATTTGGGAATGAATTTTATCTCAAGATGTGTTTTTAAAAATAAGTTTCCTTTTTTTCATCTGTGCCTGCTTATAGCCTTTTTCCTGCCCAGCCTGCCTCTTCTATCCGCGTTCCCACAAAAAGAGGTACATAATCGACAAATCCTCATTATTCAAGCTGGTTATGAAGGTTATCCCTGGACAGATTCGCAACATAAGGGGATTCAAGATGTTTTCTCCTCTGTCCCGGAGCCGACCGATTTGTTCTTTGAATATATCGATAGCAAACGAAATCATGGGGTCACCTATTTTAAGAATCTGCAAAAATTCTGGGAAATCAAATACAGCAATCAGCACATCGACCTGATTATTACCTGCGATAATCAGGCATATGAATTTTTTTTGAAAAACAGAAGCGCTCTGTTTCAGGATACCCCTCTGGTTTTTGCTGGGGTAAACAGGTTCGATTCCGCCAGCTTGAAGGGGAAGAAGCTGATCACTGGTATAGTGGAAGAAAACGATCTTGAGGCAACCGTTGAAATTGCCCTTCATCTTCATCCAAGAACAAAAAAGATTGTCTTCATTATCCCCGGTGCTCAGTCGTATCGTTTGCAGTGGGTTAAAGATCTTCCTGCTCGGTATAGAGAAGAGGTAGAACAGGTTATTCTCACCGTAAAAGAACTGGGTGAAATCGACCGAGAGCTTGATGCTCTTGGGCCAGATATTATCGCCATTCTCCTCCACAATGTTGTTAGTAGAGACGGTATCTATATGCCAGTTCAAAAATTTGTTGTCCATCTGGCAGAGAATAGACCCTTTCCCATCTATGCACTTTGGGATAGCACCCTGGGCCGGGGCATTGTTGGCGGTAAATTGGTCAATGGAGAGTTGCAGGGGCGTGAGGTGGCCAAGTTGGCATTAAAGATTTTACGTGGAACCTCTGTTAGTGAACTGCCCGTCATTGAGATTCCAAATCAGTATATGTTCGACTGGCAACAGCTGCAGAGATTCAACGTCGACCTCAGTGACCTGCCTGCGGAGGCAGTTGTCATTAATAGGCCTATCTCCTTTTATGTTCAAAATAAGCGACTGGTGCAGATGACCCTTAGCGGTATTTCTCTTCTCCTCCTTTTGGTTATTTTCCTTACCACAGCCCTTATTTATCTGAAAAAAGCGCAGAATAAGGTGCTTCTCTCCGATGAGATACTGGAACAGATGCCCGAGGCCATTGTCCTTACAGATTTGGATGGAAATATTGAAAAGTGGCTTGGCAGGGCAGAGGAGATCTTTGGCTACTCTGAGAGTGAATGCCTTGGTCGTGTACTTGCCTTTAATCAGCCCTTGGAACTCAACATAACGGAGCAGATAGAGGCGGGTCTTAAAGAGAAAGGCAGGTTTCTGGGTGAGATATCCTGTCTGAGAAAGGATGGCAGAGCTGTTCCCATTGAGGTAACGGCCACAAGAGTTTTTTCCAGATCTGGAATAGTGGTGGGCACCATCAGTATCCTCCAGGATATCACTGAACGAAGGCGGGCCAAGGAGTTCCTGCGGGTAAGTGAGGTCAGGTTTAGAAAGATGGTTGCAAAATCACCCATGCCTACTATCTTAACCGATCAAAATCAGGACCTCATCTTTGTCAACGATAAGTTTACAGAACTCTTTGGCTACAGGCTAGAAGATATCGACACAGAGAAAAAATGGTGGGAGAGTGCCTATCCAGATGCAAATTATCGTAAAATGGTTAAAAATATCTGGCGGATCGCCATCAAGAGGGCAGTTGCTGATGATAGGGATATAGAGGTGCAGGAGTGGGATCTCACCACAAGGGATGGCAGGGTAAGCAGATGTGAATTTTATATGGTGCCCATAGAAGAACAATCTTTGATTGTTATCAATGATATATCCCAACGCATACGCGATGCCAGTGAAAAAAATAAACTTGAAATGCAGTTGCAACAGGCCCAGAAGATGGAGGCCATTGGTACCCTGGCCGGGGGCATTGCCCATGATTTCAATAATATTCTGGCTGTAATCCTTGGTTATGCAGAGCTTGCCAAGGATGAGGTCCCGGCAAACTCGGTTATAGAGAAAGATCTGGATCAGGTTATTGTGGGGGGTAATCGGGCTAAAGAGTTGGTAAAACAAATTCTTGCCTTTAGTCGCCAAGAGAAGGTGGAACGTCTGCCCATGAAGGTGCAGGTCCTTCTTAAAGAGGCAATGAGAATGCTCAGACCTTCCCTCCCCTCTACCATAGAGATTCAGACGGAAATTGATCCTCTCTGTGGTTTTATTCTGGCCGACCCAACCCAGGTGCATCAAATTATAATGAATCTCTGCACCAATGCCAACCACGCCATGGATAAATCGGGGGGGAGACTTCATATTGAGCTGAAGAGAATCTCTATTGACGAGGAAAATGAGCATTCATCTCTTCGATCGGGTGATTATGTTGTCCTGGTTGTAGCCGATACAGGGAAGGGAATAGCCCCCGATAATATTGGCAAAATATTTGAGCCATATTTTACCACTAAAGAGATAGGTAAGGGCACGGGCATGGGGCTTGCCACCATCCATGGGATTATCCGTGAGTATGGCGGGAGAATAGATGTTGTTAGTGTTCCTGGGCACGGCGCTGCTTTTAGTGTGTATTTCCCAGTGATTACTGCAGTTGAAACAACTGAAAATGCGGTGATTAAGGAAACGCCCCAGGGCAGTGGACGAATACTGTTGATAGACGACGAAGAGTTACTGCTTACGGTGGGCAAAAAGGTTCTGGAACGACTTGGTTATAGGGTAACAACAAAGAGCAGCAGCCTGGAGGCCTTGGCCATCTTCAAAGAGAGGCCGGATGCATTCGATGCGATTATTACCGATCAAACCATGCCGGATATGTTTGGTTCAGATCTAGCCCAGGAAATTTTAAAAATTAGAGCCGATATTCCCATTATTCTCTGTACAGGATACAGTGATCAATTTGATACCGATATGGCTCATTCTCTTGGCATTAGAGAATTTGTCCTTAAGCCTCTGACTAAGGTCACCCTCGCTAATCTTCTTTCCGGGGTTCTAGGTGGTCAGCAGGAATGAGCTGGCTCTAGCCTGAACTTGTGGAAACTAAGGAGTGAATAGTATAATGCCGTGTGATCTGTTCTGCAACCAACTGTCCGGCATGAAATGAGCACCAAATTAAAATTTCCCCCTCTATCTGCCTCTTCCTTACTATTTATAGTTACAGCCTTTTTTTCTTGTATTAATTAGCTATCTTGCAGTATAAGTGTGTTCTTTTTAAAGGTTGCTACTTCAAAAACATGGTTTCATACCCGCCTCAATCCCTATTAATTTAAAAGATGTTCCCCTGAAATAAATCTTGGCTTTTTTGTGTTGGTAACTCTTATCTTAACATATTTGTGTAGTTTTTGAGTTGTAAGGAATTTAAAAATGAATTTTGTATTAAGATCTCTTTTGAAAAGTAACTTTCCATTGTTCTACTGTTGTCTGCTGTCAGTTCTTCTCTTGTCTGTCCTGCCACTTTTTGCCGAGTCTCCGCAAAAAGAGCTGCATAGCCGTCAGGTTCTTATTATTCAATCCGGTTATGAAGGTTATCTATGGACAGAATCACTGAATAGGGGGATTCAGGATGTTTTTTCCTCTGCCCCGGAAGCAACCAATTTTTTCTTTGAGTATATTGATACTAAACGAAATCATGGTGGCACTTATTTTGCTGATTTACGAAATTTTTGGGAAATTAAATATCGTAATCAGCAGATTGACCTTATTATCACCTGTGATACCCCAGCATATGAACTTCTTCTGAAAAACAGAAGCTCTCTGTTTAAAGATATTCCTTTGGTTTTTACCGGGGTGAACAGGTTTAATCCCACCAGCTTGAAGGGAAAGAAACTGATCACCGGTATAGTAGAAGAAAACGATTTTAAGGCAACCGTTGACATTGCCCTACAGCTTCATCCAAAGATAAAAAAGCTTGTCTTCATTATTCCCGGTGCTCAGTCGTATCGTTTGCAGTGGGTTAAAGATCTTCCTGCTCGGTATCGAGAAGAGGTAGAACAGGTTATTATCACCGGAAAAGAGCTGGGTGAAATTGATAGAGAGTTTGATGCTCTCGGGCCAAATATCATCGCCATTCTCCTTAGCAGTGTTGTTCCCATAGACGGTATTTATATACCATATCAACAGCTTGTTCCCCATTTGGCAAAGAATAGACCATTTCCTTTCTACACACTCTGGGACAGTACCCTAGGCCAAGGCATTGTTGGTGGCAAGTTGATCAGTGGAGAGTGGCAGGGGCGTGAGGCGGCCAAGCTGGCATTAAAAATTTTACAAGGCACCCCCGTTAGCGAATTGCCCGTTATTGAAAGAGGTTCAAATCGGTATATGTTCGATTGGCAACAGTTACAGCGATTCAACATTGACCTCAGTGATCTGCCTGCGGAGGCAGTTGTCATCAACAGACCTATCTCTTTTTATGCTCAAAATAAGCGACTGGTGCAGATGACCCTTACCTGTATCTTCATCCTTGTCATACTGGTTATTTCCCTTGCCACAGCCCTTATTCGTCTGAAAAAAGTGGAGAGTAAGGTGCTTCTCTCCGATGAGATATTGGAACAGATGCCCGAAGCCATTGTTCTTATAGGTATGGATGGAAATATTGAAAAGTGGCTTGGCAGGGCAGAGGATATCTTCGGCTATTCAGAGAGTGAGTGCCTCGGTCGTCCGTTTGCCTTCGACCAGTCCTTCGAAGTTAGAACGGCTATAACGGGACAAATAGAGAAAGCTATAGAAAAGAAAGGTAGCTTTGTGGGTGAAACATCCTGTCTGAGAAAGGATGGCTCCTTAGTTCCCATTGAGGTGACGTCCACAAGAGCTTTTTCCAGATCTGGAATAGCGATGGGTACCATCAGTATTCTCCAGGATATCACTGAACGAAGGCAGGCTAAGGAGTCCCTACGGGCAAGTGAGAGCCGGTTTAGAAAGATGGTCGCAAAATCACCCATGCCTACCATGATAAATGGTCAAAACCAGGAGATAGTCTTTGTTAACGATAAGCTCACAGAACTCTTTGGCTACAGGCTAGAAGATATCGACACAGAGAAAAAATGGTGGGAGAGCGCCTATCCAGATGCAAATTATCGTAAAAGAGTTAAAAATACCTGGGATTTAGCCATAAAAAGGGCAATTGTTGATGATAGGGATATAGAGGTGCAGGAGTGGGACCTCACTACAAGGGATGGTAGTGTGCACAGATGTGAATTTTATATGGTGCCGATTGAGGAGTTGTCACTGGTCATTGTCAATGATATTTCCCCACGTGTACGTGAGGCCAGTGAGAAAAGCAGGCTTGAATTGCAGTTACAGCAGGCCCAGAAGATGGAGGCTATTGGTACCCTGGCCGGAGGCATTGCCCATGATTTCAATAATATTCTGGCCGTCATCCTTGGTTATGCAGAGCTTGCCAAGGATGAGGCCCCGGCAAACTCGGTTATAGAGAAAGATCTGGATCAGGTTATTGTAGGGGGCAATCGGGCTAAAGAGTTGGTTAAACAAATTCTTGCCTTTAGTCGTCAGGAGAAGGTGGAACGTCTGCCCATGAAGGTGCAGGTCCTTCTTAAAGAGACAATGCGAATGCTCAGACCTTCCCTCCCCTCTACCATAGAGATTCAGACGGAAATCGATCCTCTCTGTGGTTTTATTTTGGCCGACCCAACCCAGGTGCATCAAATTATAATGAATATCTGCACCAATGCCAACCACGCCATGGATAAATCGGGGGGGAGACTTAATATTGAGCTGAAGAGAATCTCTATTGACGAGGAAAATGAGCATTCATCTCTTCGATCGGGTGATTATGTTGTTCTGGTTGTAGCCGATACAGGGGAGGGCATAGCTCCCAATAATATTGGCAAAATATTTGAGCCATATTTTACCACTAAAGAGATAGGTAAGGGCACGGGCATGGGGCTTGCCACCATCCATGGGATTATCCGTGAGTATGGCGGCAGAATAGATGTTGTTAGTGTTCTTGGTCACGGCTCTGCTTTTAGTGTGTATTTCCCAGTGATTACTGCAGTTGAAACAATTGAGAATACGGTGCTTGAGGAAACGCCCCAGGGGAGGGGTCGAATACTTTTGGTAGACGACGAAGAGTTACTGCTTACGGTGGGCAAAAAGGTTCTGGAACGACTTGGTTATAGGGTAACAACAAAGAGCAGTAGCCTGGAGGCCTTGGCCATCTTCAAAGAGAGGCCGAATGCATTCGATGCGATTATTACCGATCAAACCATGCCGGATATGGTTGGTTCAGATCTAGCTCAGGAAATTTTAAAAATTAGAGCCGATATTCCCATTATTCTCTGTACAGGATACAGTGATCAATTTGATACCGATATGGCTCATTCTCTTGGCATTAGGGAGTTTGCTCTTAAGCCCCTGACCAAGGCCACCCTGGCTAATCTTCTCTCTGGAGTGCTCAACGCTTAGCTGCAATGAGCTGGCTCTAGCCTGAACTTGTGGCAATTCAGGGGTGAGTCTTTTAACAAGAGACTCACCCTCTTTTAATGCAGTGGAAGCTATTCTTCTACGATGCTACCGCGCAGGGAGTGCTGGCCTGCGGCTGTGACATGGGCCATCAGGAAATCCCCTGGCTTTTTATTGGTAAGACCAATGGCATGAACTATGTGGTTGGTGCCCATGCGTCCCTTGATTTCGCCATCACGGAGCTCTTCGATCAGTACCTCCTGGGTGGTGCCGATGTACTCTTGATTACGTTCCAGACCAATTTCATCCTGACGGGCTTGAAAGCGGGCAAGGCGGGCAGACTTGACTGACTCGTCTACCTTGTTGGTGAGCTCATTGGCCTTGGTTCCTGGGCGATCGGAATACTTAAAGGAGAAGGAGCCATGGTAGCGTACTGTTTCAAGCATCTTCATGGTCTCTTCAAATTCTTCGTCGGTCTCACCTGGAAAGCCGACAATGATATCGGTGGTAATGGCAATCTCTGGGCAGTTTTCGCGAAGCTGTGTCACAAGATCCAGATAGCTCTCCACCGTATACTTTCGCCCCATCTCTTTTAAAACCTTATTGGATCCAGCCTGTACCGGTAGATGAAACTGGGGACAGAGGACATCAAGATCCTTAAAGCACTGCATGAGATCATTGGAGAGATCTTTGGGGTTTGAGGTGGTAAAACGAAGGCGTTTTAAGCCCTCAACGGCAGCTACCTGACGAAGCAGATCTGAGAAGGTGGCTGGGGTGTCGTCTTCGGTTACCGTGTTGGTTTGGGCATAGGAGTTTACATTCTGGCCAAGGAGGGTGATTTCCTTGATGCCGCTCTTCACCAGAACTGTTATCTCTTCAACGATATCTTTTATACTACGGGAAACTTCTCGGCCACGGGTGTAGGGGACAACACAGTAGGTGCAGAAATTATTGCAGCCCTGCATAATGGTAACGAATTTGCGAAATTCGCCCTCATGCTCTTTACCCGTGGTCTCAGGAATAAATTGAGGGATGACATATTTGTCATCGAGGTTAGTGGCAGTAATGGGGCCCTCTGTGCGTGATCTTTCCAATAGCTCATTAATAGCATAAATATACTGGGTACCGATAACCAAATCTACATGGGGCATCTTCGCCTGAATTTGCTTTCCCTCTTGCTGAGCGACACAACCGGCAACGCAGATCTGCATACGAGGATTGATCTTTTTATTGCGACGGAGTTCTCCCAGTTTACTCATGACCTTTTGTTCGGCCTTAGCCCGGATAGAACAGGTGTTAAGTAGAACCAAATCTGCCCCGCCAATTTCCGAGGTTTCTACATACCCGTTATTATTCAAAATTTGAGCAATGATTTCAGAATCACGCAGGTTCATCTGACAACCGTATGTTTTTATAAAAAATGATCTTTGTTCCATAATATATGACCTGACTAGCGGGTTTAATTTTCTTTTGTGAAGTGTGAAAGCAGAGGATTGAGCCTTGGGGCAAGTTCGGTGAGTATGGCGAAGACGTCGGCTCGTAACTCTTCCGGATATCGAAGTCGAACAATACCAGCCTTCCCATCTTCACTAGAAAGAACAGCAAGGTTGTCATAGCCCTCTAATATAAATTTGAGAAAATGAAATTGAGAAGGGGTTATACGCAGGTAGGTACTTTCTAGATTTGTGTTCATTTCCTTGTCTGTTTCCAGTACTGCCTTGGCAGTGTTGGTTATAAATGGGTGGCTTAAATGCCAATTTTTTCAAACCACCCTAAGCTAAATGCCTGTATAAGTGCTTATGCTCTCCCTTCGATATGGAGGGAGAGTAGGGCCTATACGGAGAGAGAGCTATCTATTTCGCCCATATACTCACTGTTCTTTTGTAAGAGGGGATTGATAACTTCAGTCAGGTAATCCGTTGTTTGTGCCGAGGCACGACCGGTAAACTGTGTATAGTCAGTAATCATTGCCAAAAGACTGTCAAGATCAAAGGGAATGCGATCATCTTCAGCCAGGCGGTTGAGGAGATCATTATCCAGACCCTCTTCCTTTACGACCTTGCCGGCTGCCAAAGAGTGTTCTTTGATAAGTTCATGCATGTCTTGACGATTTTCACCCTTCTCCACGGCTTCCATTAAAATTTTCTCGGTGGACATAAAGGGTAGTTCGGCTCGAAGATGTTTTTCGATCTGTTTTGGAAAAACAACCATATCAGAGCTGATATTAATAAAGAGCTTGAGTATGGCATCGGTTAAGAGAAAGCATTGAGGAATATCCATGCGACGAATAGCGGAATCATCAAGGGTACGTTCAAACCACTGATTGGCATAGGTGGCTGCAAAATTTTGTGGCAGATTCATCAGCTTACGGGCAAGTCCTGTCATACGCTCGGAACGCATGGGGTTTCTCTTGTAGGCCATGGCTGAAGATCCGGTCTGGTTCTTGGCAAAGGGCTCTTCCTGTACCTTTAAATTTGACAGTAGACGGAGGTCTACGGCAAATTTATGGGCGGTTGAACCGATTCCTGCCAGGGTCTCTGCCAGTTTCATATCATGCTTTCTGGTGTATGTTTGGCCGGTTACATCAAAGGTAGAGGAAAAGCCGAGTTTCTTTGCCACTAACTCGTCAAGGGCACGTACCTTGGCGTGATCTCCCTTAAAGAGGTCAAGGAAGGTCGCCTGGGTACCAACGGTTCCCTTGGCTCCACGGGCCTTGATGTTGTCGAGCAAGAAATCAAGGTAGTTTAGATCCATCACCAGGTCTTGAAGAATCAGGGTATTTCTTTTGCCCACTGTGGTAGGTTGAGCAGGCTGGTAGTGAGTGAAGCCCAAGGTTGCCAGATCTTTATGCTCGTCGCAAAATTCTGCCATATTGCTGATAACCTGAAGAAGGGCTTTTTTGGCGAGGAGCAGGCCCTCGCGCTGAACAATAAGATCGGTATTACAGACAACAAACTGCGAGGTTGCACCCAGGTGAATGATGCCCGCCGCGGTGGGGCACTTGAGGCCATATTCATAGACATGGGCCATAACATCATGGCGAATTTCTTTTTCTTTTTGAGCGGCAATATCGTAGTCAATATTGTTCACATTTGCCTTGAGCTCGGCAATCATTTCCGGAGTAACGATATCGGTGAGGCCAAGTTCGTATTGAGCCTCGGCAAGAGCGACCCAACATTTTCTCCAGGTAGTAAATTTCTTTTCCGCTGAAAAAAGGTACTGCATTTCAGGGCTGGTATATCGACTCACCAGGGGCTCTTGGTATGTTGTTGTCTGTGACATGATTTTCTCCGAGAATAATTTCAATATGTTCAATAGAAAAGGGGACACCGTTTTTGCGAAACACCTTATAGCATTTTTTTACTGAAAGTGCAGTGACCTTATTGGAGCTTTTTTTAAGAATCCCTGTCTAAAAAAAAAATTGCCCTTCTGAGCAAAACAGAGCGAATCACATTAATTGTTATAAGATATCGAGGATACGAGCCTGCCAGCTGACCCTCTCTTTAAAACGATTAATGGTAGGAGTAAAAATTATTTTCACCGTTGAGCCGGCAATGACGTTCCGTCCCTTTTCACCAAGGTTAAAGCCGATGGCCTTTATATTGTCGCCGTATTTCCCTCTGATTGTCAGCTGCAGATGCTCTTTACTCTGACCTACGGGTCTTGCTGCGACGATAAGGGCGTGGGCATCATAAAATGTTGGTTGAGGATTTCCTGGACCGAATGGTTCCATTTTTTGGTAGAGGGCTAAGCTGTCCGGGTTGAAAACCTGCTCAACGGAGGCGTCAAGCTCATATCTGCTTTCCTGCTTAATCTCCTTCACCTCTGCCCTCTGTAGATTCTCTACAAATGCCGACCTGAAGGCGGCAAAATTGAGCGGGGACATGCTCATGCCGGCGGCCATTTTATGACCACCAAATTTTTTTAACAGAAAAGAGGTCTCGGTTATTACATCGAGAATATTAATTTCCTCGATGGAGCGGGCTGAACCCTTAAGGTCGCCATCCGCAGCCCGAGAAAAAACTATTGCCGGTAGATGAAAACGATCCACCAGCCTGGATGCCAGTATCCCTAAAATTCCTTCAAAAAAGTCACCCTCAACAATAATGCAAGCATCTGCCTTGATCGTCTCTATATGGAGAAGTGTCTCTATCTCAGCCATATTTTCTTTACAGAGTAACTTCCTGTCGTTGT
Organism: Desulfotalea psychrophila LSv54; assembly: GCF_000025945.1. Classification (GTDB taxonomy): domain Bacteria; phylum Desulfobacterota; class Desulfobulbia; order Desulfobulbales; family Desulfocapsaceae; genus Desulfotalea; species Desulfotalea psychrophila. The sequence goes on from NC_006138.1 coordinate 2,190,786, forward strand.
TGAGCTTGGTCAGCGTTTTGGCAATTTTATAGGCCGGTTCTGCCTCTTTACTTGTCAATAACTCTACAACTTGATGGGCCACACCATACCTGCCCGCGGCATTGACCTTGGGTGCCAGATTAAAGCCGATATCATCTGAGGTTACCGAGCCATCGGCAATGTCAGATGACTCTAGCAATGCCTGTAGGCCAATAAATTCTGTGCGGGCAAATGACTCTACCCCGGCCTTAACCAGGAGCCGATTTACAGGGGTGAGGGGGACAACATCGGCCAGGGTGCCAAAGGCGACAAAGCCGAGAAAGGATTTTAAATTTGGCGTAGATTGGCTGTATTTGCCATTCAGCTCACCTGAGACAAGGGCATTGCGAACACCTGCAACCAGATAGAAGGCAACCCCAACCCCTGCCAGAGATGTCCCATAAAAGGGGCATTTTTCGTTACTGGGATTTAATACTGTACAGTTGGGAACTCTTTTGGGTAGTTGGTGGTGATCGGTGACAATTACTCTGCCGCCCCTCTTCTTTATGGCCTCTATTTCAGTAGCGTTAGAGATACCGCAATCTACGGTAATGAGAAGAAAGTGCTCCTCCGCCCAAGGAAGATTTTGAAAATAGGTAAGGTTTAGACCGTAGCCCTCGGTAAGCCTACTGGGGATATGCCAGTAGACCTTAACGTCTATCCTCTCAAAAAAATTTACCAGAATCGAGGTCCCCGTCGTGCCATCGACATCATAGTCACCCCAGATAAGAATGGGCAGACCTTCATCTATGGCCCGGAGAACTTCTGCCACGGCCTCCTTCATGCCCAGCATGGTAAAAGGGTGTGGCAGAGAGGAGAGCCGGGGGGAGAGAAATTCTTCTATTGCCTGCGCCTCTTGGTATCCTCGCAGAGAGAGGATCTGTTCGATTGGATTTTTTCTGGACACCGCGTTCTCCTAGAGATTTTTACTTAACTGGTCTTCAAGCCACTGCCCTACCCTATCTACAATTTCAGCTTTACTCTCTTTTTGATACCAGTGTAGATCTTCATCTTTATTAAACCAGGTGTACTGTCGCTTTGCGTATCTTCTTGTGTCCCGAGCCAGGAGGGTCTTCATCTCTTCAAATTCCCAGTCACCAAAGATAAAATTAGCCATATGCTTATATCCAATGGAACCCATGGATCTGAGTTCCCGGGAGTAACCCATATCAAGAAGTCCTCTTACCTCTTCTTCTAAACCTGCATCAAGCATGATTTGGGTACGCATATTGATGCGATCATAGAGGAGGGGGCGATCACAGGTGAGACCTATCTGTAACATATTGGCAAACTGGTTCTCCGGTTTGTGTTGGGAGAGAAGCTGGGACCATGGTTTTCCAGTAATGGCAAAAATTTCAAGTGCTCGCATTACCCGGTAAGAGTCGTTGGGATGCAGGCGCTGAGCAGAGAGAGGATCCAGTTGCTCCAGCCTGGCATGCATCTCTTCCGGGCCAAGATTGTCAAGTTCTTCTTGAAGCCTTTCCCGGACGGCACTGTCACTGGGAGGGCCCTCAAAAAAACCCTTGGTCAGGCTCTGCAGATAGAGACCTGTCCCGCCGGTGACAAGGGGAATATGGCCACGGGCGTGGATCTCGGTAATGGTGCGTAGTGCATCTCGACAGTACATTGAGGCATCATAGTGCTCGTCAGGCTCGACAATATCAAGGAGATGATGGGGGACCTCCCCCTGCTCCTCCTTGCTGATCTTTGCCGTGCCAATGTCCATATGACGATAGACTTGCATGGAGTCCATGGAGACAACTTCACAGCTAAACTGACGTGCCAGCTGAAGAGATAGTGCCGTCTTGCCAATTGCGGTGGGACCAACAAGGACAAGGACTGGTTGTTTTATTTTTTCCATATTATGCGATGAACCTAGGGATGTTGAAATGAAAGATAGCGACCGATCTTTTGGGCTCGACTGGCACCAATGCCTGAAACCCGGCGAAGTGACTCCGGACTATCATATACTCCGTTCCGTCCTCTCTCTTCAACAATTCTTTGTCCCAGGGCGGGACCAATGCCAGGAATAGTTTGCAGGAGTTCAGTTGTTGCCATGTTTACAGGAATGGGGGCAAAGAGCAGGGGCAGGAGTACCATGCTTTTCTCATTGATCGGAGCACTGGCATCCGTCTCCGCCTGGACAATAATCAATTCGTCATAGTTTATCTGTAGGGAGAGCTGCTCTGTCTCCTCTTGCTCCAGGAAAAAGAGAAGGGGGTGAATAAACATTAGGAGAGCTACAAAAACAAGGAGATAAATTCTGCCATCATAGTTGCCGGCCATGATGGTCTGCCATATATTTTTCATTGCCACCACCTTCACAGCTTATTTCCTTGCCTTATGGCAAAGCTCCAGAGTATAAAATTTTACCTCGTTAAGGAAAATGTAGCATAAATAGAGGCAAAATATAATTTAAATGAGCCATCTCTCATGATGGTGAAATGACAACATACAGGTGCCCTACCGTGGACTACACATCCCATCTTAATATTGTTCTTGTCGAACCGGAAATTCCACCCAATACAGGCTCAATTGCCAGGCTTTGCGGTGCGACAAACGCCATCCTTCATCTTGTTCATCCCCTGGGCTTTTCAACCGACGATAAACACCTGCGTAGAGCTGGGCTTGATTATTGGAAATTTGTCAACATTGTCTATTGGGAGAGCTTTGAGGCCTTTTTGAGTCAATGTGATAAGGATAATATGTACTTCTTTACTACCAAGACAGAGAAGAGCTATACAGAGGCCAAATTTAAACAGGGAGATTTTCTTATCTTTGGTAAAGAGACAAAGGGCTTGCCCAAACCGATACTTGATCTCCATCCCGATCGTTGTTTGACTCTGCCGATGCCAAACCCCAATATTCGCAGTCTTAACCTGGCAATGACCGCAGGAATTGTTCTTTATGAGGCCATGCGTCAGGTTGGCGAAAACGTATAATCGTTGCTCCTCTTTACGTTTTCAACAAGAAAGAGAGACAAACAGCAGATATAATGTTAGATTGCACTGTTTTTAGCAAGCAAAGGCTTCTTCTGTTTGAAGCCAATATAATTAATCCATAAGGAGAGTAATACGATGGCTGATCGCGTATATAATTTCAGTGCTGGTCCGGCAACCCTTCCCTTTGAAGTTTTAGAGCAGGCAGGAAAAGATATTGTCAATTTCAAGGAGACTGGTAGTGGCCTCATCGAAATTAGCCATCGTTCGCCGGAGTTTATTGAGGTTATAGAGAAGACAGAATCTCTTGTACGTGAATTACTTGAGGTTCCAGATAATTACAAGGTGCTCTTTCTTCAAGGTGGTGCTTCGAGCCAGTTTTTTATGGTGCCGATGAATCTGCTTGGCGCGGGTAAAAAGGCAACTTATCTCAATACCGGTACCTGGGCTAAAAAGGCTATCAAAGAGGCACAACTCTTTGGTGATATTGATGTCGCCTACTCTTCCGAGGAGAGTATCTTCAATCATGTACCTGCAAACGATGCCTATCAGGTTGCTGAGGAGAGCGAATATCTCTACTTTGCCTCTAATAACACCATCTATGGTACCCAATTTGAGACTATGCCACAGAGTAAGAAGATGCTTGTGGCTGATATGTCTTCCGATATTTTTTCCCGTAAGGTGGATGTTAGCAAATTTGGCCTTATCTTTGCTGGGGCCCAGAAAAATCTTGGACCAGCAGGTGTTACTCTGGTTATTATTCGTGACGATCTCTTGGAGAAAACTCCTGCTCACACCCCTACCATGTTAAGCTATAAGACCCATGCCGATAAGGGCTCTATGTTTAACACTCCCCCATGCTTTGCCATTTATGTAATGGGAGAGGTTCTTGCGTGGTTGAAGAATCTTGGTGGTGTTGAAAAAATAGAGGAAATTAACAGAGAAAAGGCTGCTCTGCTTTACTCACAGATAGATGCCAGTGATTATTATCGGGTTCACGCTCAGGACGGATCCCGTTCTCTGATGAATGTTACCTTTAATTTGCCAACGGCTGAGCTTGAAGCAAAGTTCATCGCTGAGGCTTCAGCCTTACAGATGAAGGGTCTTAAGGGTCATCGCTCTATTGGCGGTTGCCGTGCTTCTATCTACAATGCCTTTCCACGTGAAGGTGTGGTGAAGCTTGTTGAGTTTATGCAGGTATTTGCTGCAAATAACCCAGCGTAAAGATTTTAAGCCCCTTGCTCAAACGAGGGGCTTTTTCCCTATGGATTACGTCGGCACTATAATTCGCCCGCCCAGTGAGGCCCACTCTCTTCTCCTGCAAATAAGCCTTGGCTGTTCTCATAATGGTTGCACTTTTTGCGGGGCATATAGGGATAAAAGGTTCAGGGCAAAGCCAATAGAAACTGTCCTGGGAGATATCGAAAAGGCCCGTACCCTTTTGCCTTCCCCTACAAGTTTGTTTTTGGCAGATGGTGATGCCCTTGCCCTCCCCCAGATGCATCTGCTTAAAATACTCTGTGCCATTAAGGATAAACTTCCCTGGGTAAAACGGATTAATTCCTATGCCTCCCCTCGTTCTCTATTGCAAAAAACTACAAATCAGTTAATAAGGCTGAGGAAGTTAGGACTCAGCCGGATCTATCTGGGCCTGGAAAGTGGCGCAGATGAGGTACTTTGTTCTGTAAACAAGGGTGCCTGTGCGAGTCAAATAATAGAAGGTGGCAAAAAAGCCCTTGATTCAGGTCTGTATCTTTCCACAAGTATCATTCTTGGTCTTGGTGGGAAACGCTACAGTAAACTTCATGCTCAGAAAACGGCAGAGGCCCTCAGTATTCTCAGGCCTCAACATATTGCCGCCCTTACCCTGATGATTTTGCCAGAGACGCCCCTTGCCCATAGCTATGCAGGCAAGGAGTTTTTGCCACTGAGTTCCCATGAAATTCTGCAGGAACTGAAATGGCTTGTTGCAGGTATAGACGTTGACAAAGCTCAGTTTCATGCAAATCATGCATCTAACCATCTGCATCTTTCGGGCAAATTACCGAGGGATAAAGAAAATTTCATTCATTTGATTGACAGGGCCTGTGCGGGCAAACTGCCACTCATGCCTGATTATATGAGGTCGCTTTAATGCAGGAAGAGATAACTACAAATAGAGAAAAAATAGATCTTAAAAATTTAAGTCAAGATCAGCTTGTTGAATTTGCTGAAAAACTAGGACAGCCTGCCTTTCGTGGTCGGCAAATTATGTCCTGGCTTTATCGCCCTGAAGTACGGGACTTTGAGCAGATGACAGATCTTGCCAAGGTTTTTCGGAAGCTGCTTGCCGAAAATTCTTTCTTTTCTCACTTCGATGATCCCATCATTGAACGGGCAAAGGACGGTTGTGTTAAATTTGGTTTTCGCCTTCATGACGGCCATGTCATAGAAACTGTTCTTATTCCGGAGCCGGACCGTAATACCCTCTGTATTTCATCCCAGGTAGGTTGTGCGATGAAATGTACCTTCTGCATGACAGGTGGCATGGGCTTTACCCGTAATCTGACACCTTCTGAGATTGTTAATCAGGTATGTGCTGCTCGGGATTTTCTGGCAAACGAACCAGCCGACAAGCTTATCGGTCCTGACCGTGTTACCAATGTGGTTTATATGGGAATGGGGGAGCCATTGAATAATCTTGAAAATGTCCTCACCTCAATCTCCATTCTTACCGAACAAAAAGGGCTCGACCTTACGGGTCGAAGGATTACAGTCTCTACCTGTGGTATTGTTGCCAATATGGCTCGTCTTGGTCAGGAGGCACCGGTAAACCTCGCTATTTCCCTACATGCAGTGGATGATAAGACCCGAGACATGTTAATGCCTGTCAATAACCGTTATCCTCTTGATGAGTTGCTTGAAGCCTGTCGTACCTACCCCATGGGCAAGAGACGCAGGATTATGTTTGAGTACATCATGTTGGCAGGAATTAATGATTCAGATACAGAGGCCCGAACCCTTGCCCGTAAACTGCAGGAAATACCCTGTAAGATAAATTTAATCCCATATAATGAAAGTCCCGGACTTCCCTATAAGAGTCCAGGCATGAAGAGAATACTCTCCTTTCAGAATATACTTCGAGAGGCAAATTATTCGGTCTTTATTAGAAATAGTCGTGGTGAAGATATTGCTGCTGCCTGTGGACAGCTTGCCACCGATGAAACTACGAAGCAGAGCTAGGGTGTGACGGGGAGGTCTTCCTCGCCACAACCTATTTAGGCGGCTTAGATCATGCTCAGGGCAAGGTCAGCCGCCTTTGCCGATGCGCCTGCTTCGCCAAGCAGGCCATGTACCTCACGAAGGCCCTTCCCTACCGCCACTCCCTTTGCCCCATATAATAGCTCTTTAATCTCAATACTTATTCGCTCTGGAGTAACCTCGTCCTGCAGAAGCTCTGTTACTACCTCTCGGCCGGCAATAAGATTTACCAGGGAAAAGAACTCTATCTTGACCAGTTTTCGTCCTACCCAATAAGAGATCGGTGAGGTGCGATAGACCACAAGCATAGGCACTTCAAGGATGGCAAGCTCCAGAGTCACCGTGCCGGAGGCTGCCACCACAGCATCACAACATGCCATAAGCTCATAGCGATCTTCGCTGATCACATGGATATCGAGTAGGTCTTGATATTCGGCAAGGCCATTTTCCAGGAGTTGTTCCCTGTCAATGGTTGCGGCAATGGGCAGTAGAAATGAAATTTTTTCACTACACTCGTCCTGTAGCCGCTTTGCCGCCCGAAGAAAATCTGGCAACAGGGCTGAAATTTCTTTTTCCCTGCTCCCGGGAAGAAGACCAACATATTTTGCCGCGGGCCCGATCCTGTGCTTGGTGAGAAATTCTTCCCTTGAGAGTTTTATGCTGACGTTATCCAGAAGAGGATGGCCGACATAGCTTGCAGCCTGTCCCCGCTGGCGAAAGAACTCTTCTTCAAAGGGGAGGATAACTCCAAGTTGATCTGTTCGCTCTCCGATGGTTTTGATTCGTCCGGAACGCCAGGCCCAAACCTGCGGGGTAATATAGTAGAACACCGGGATACCGAGGGCTTTTGCCTTCTTGGCCAGCATCAAATTAAAATCCGGTAGATCGATGATGATAAGCAGGGCAGGCGGTTTATTTTTAAGCCGTCTTTGCAGGATTTTTTTGGCAGCAAAAATAGAGGGCAGATGCGAGAATACCTCCACTAGGCCAACAACGGAGATTTTTTTTGCATCGTAAAGAATTTCAACACCAAGTGAGGCAAGTTCAGGGCCACCCATCCCTGAAAAAGAGAGGGAGGAATCCTTTTCCTTAAGGGCCCGCACTAAATTTGCCCCATGGATATCTCCCGATGCCTCTCCGGTTACGACCATGATTTCTGAACCAGTTTCTCGTTTCTGCTTATCCATAGTATCCCTAGATCTAAGTGCTGGATTTCTTTATCTTACAAAAAGGCAGGCTTTTGTTGCGTGGCCTTTACCTGGGCGATAACCTCTTGGGCTACAGCGAGGGCATTACGACCCTCTTTACCCGAAACTGCCGGCAGACTTCGGCTACGGGTATGACCAAGAAAGGTCTCTATTTCACTCTTCAGGGCGTCGGCTTGCTCAAAGACCTTGGTGGTGGTGGTGGATTCAGGCATAACGTCCTGCTGCTTTTCACTGGTAAACTCGGTAACAGCTATTACTCTACTGGCAAAATCAATGTTTATAAAAGAGTTTTGCTGAAAAACACGCATCTTGCGACTGTTGCCTGAAGAGACTCTACTCACCGAAACATTGGCGGCCGCCCCGTTTTTAAAGACCAGGCGGGCGTTGGCTATATCTGTTGTCTTGGTGGCTAACTGGGCACCTATGCTGTGGATTGACTCCAAGGGGCTTTGGACAATGCTTAAAATAATATCAATATCATGTATCATTAAATCGAGAACAACATCCACATCTGTCGCCCTGTTTTTAAATGTTGCGACCCGATGACTTTCTACAAAAACCGGCTTGTTAAGAAAGGGTTGCATGGCAATGATGGCAGGATTGAAACGCTCTAGGTGGCCAATTTGCAAGATGAGATTTTTCTCATTGGCAATGGCTATTAGCTCATCGGCCTCTTTCAGGGTGACCGTCATGGGCTTTTCAAGGAGCACATCTATTCCTGCCTGGAGGCAATCATGGGCAACATCATAGTGAGAAGAGGTGGGGACAACGATGGAAACAACATCGACTAAATCAAGAAGAGCATGATAGTCGGTGAAGGCTTTGCAGGAGCACTCCTCGGCTACTGCCTTCGCCTGTTCTCCATTTGGATCAACCACTCCAACAAGCTCTACGCCTTCAAGAGCGGCATATTTTTGGGCATGAAAACGTCCCAGATAACCAACACCAATAACAGCTGCCTTAATAATTTTCATATTTTCCCTTTAGTAAGAACCAAAAAAGTTCTTTCGCGAATCTCTTTTTGCATTGAGTTGCCCGCTAGTTCTCGCAGGCACATATATAAATTTTGAACTCTAATAATTTTTTAAGCTACCTTTTTTGTCTCTACCATAAACACAAAGAGCAATATGTAATGCCTGATTGACATTTTGTTAACTAAATTTTTGTGTGTGTCTGCCTTTTTTGTTGATTTGCCCAACAATTTCAAAGAAATTTTTCTCACCCTTAACGGAAGTAGAGATAGCAGCCACCCCTTTTTCAGAAATATAAGAGATATTCTGTTTTGCCGGTGAGCAAACTCGTGTCAATATGAATGAGGTAAACTGCAATTATCCTTGCTTTCCAATCAGCAGATAATTAGCATGCCTATGGCTTGTAAGAATACCTGCAGAGGGGACAAGGGGTTTTTTTCAAGCCTCAATATTTGTGGCCAATATCCTGCCTCGCGCATCGAGGTTACTCCTCGTCGAAATTACCAACCTTTCAAGCTCCCCCATAAATTGAAAAACAGCTAGGGCAAGAAAAATGCAAAAAAAAGATATATTATTTTCTATAGGTTGGCCCCTTTCCTCTCTCTATGCAGGCATTATGAAATTACGTTGCCTACTATACCGTCGTGGCCTATTCAGGCAACATCATTTTCCGGTACCTGTTATTTCAGTGGGGAATTTAACCATGGGAGGTACGGGCAAAACACCGGTAACTCATTATATTGCTAAACTCCTGCTTGAACACGGTCTACAACCGGCCATTATTAGTCGTGGCTACTCTGGAAAGTCCGGGGGCGAGGTTAATATTGTCTCCGATGGCCAGAGGATACTCCTCTCGGCGGAACAGGCGGGGGATGAACCCTATATGCTTGCCTCCATGCTGGCGGGTGTCATTGTTATTACAGGGAAAAAACGATACCTGTCCTGTAAGTATGCCGTAGAAAAAATGCAGGCAGAGGTGATTATCCTCGATGATGGCTTTCAGCATCTTGCTGTTGCCCGTAATCTTGATCTGGTACTCTTTGATGCCCAGACGGGCATGGGCAATAATAGGGTTTTTCCCGGTGGAGATCTACGTGAGGCCCGCTTTGCCCTAGATCGAGCGGACGCATTTTTGATTACGGGTAAATGTCCACGAGAAGAGGAGGAGTTGTTGGCAATTGAGCTTGAATTACAGCACGAGCTGCCTCAGTGCCCTCTTTTTTCTGTTTATAGAACAGAGGGTGTTTTTTATTCCGCCAAACAAGAAAAAGTGGTTACTCATCTGCCCAAAAAGGTATTTGCCTTTTGCGGTATTGCCAATCCGGAGAGATTTCATCATGATTTAGAGAAGCAGGGCTTTTCCTTGGTAGGTTTCAAGGCGTTTTCTGATCATCAACAGTATACAGGGCAGTGTATAGAGGAGATTGTCAAGGAGGCGAAAAAAGGTGGAGCTCAGGCAATTATTACTACCGATAAAGATCTGGTGAAAATAGATTCTTTTGCCACAGAGCTACCTCTTTATTCAGCACGACCCAGGACAACGATAAGTACAGATTTTGATGAGCTTATATTAAAGACCTGTGCCTCTTTCGGGGAGTAGGAAGTGGGTGTTTTATAACCAAAATCCCTTCATGTGTGTTTTTTCCCTCACAAAAGATAAGGAGGGGCAAAAAGACGCAGCTCTTCTATCTGGCCGCTACTGCGAGATTTAATTGATAAATTTGTATTTATTTTAAAATGGCATTGTTGTTGCATCTATAAAGTAAACTTCTTAATCTATTTTGGAATAACTATGAAATTATCTGTAATGCCAAATCAATATACCCTGCGTAAGTCTGTTAGCTGTTGTGGCGTTGGTCTCCACACAGGAAGAACCGTAAATCTCACCATCAAGCCTGCCCCGGTTGACAGTGGTATTCGCTTCTTTAGAACAGATCTTCATCCATGCCAAGTAATTAAGGCGCATATGGACAAGATCGTTGATACCCGCCTTGCAACTACCATTGGTGAGGCAGATGCAACTATCTCAACCACCGAGCATCTGATGGCAGCCCTGCACGCCTACGGTATTGATAATGCTGATATCGAAATTGATTCTCACGAGGTGCCTATCATGGACGGTAGTGCCGGTCCATTTTTTAACCACCTTAAATCTTCAGGCAAGAAACGGCAGGATGGACTGAAGAAGGTTTTGCGTGTTATCAAGCCTATTCGCTATCAGCAAGGTGATAAGGTCATGGAAATTCTTCCCTATGATGGTTTTAAGGTAACAGGAAAAATTTCCTTTGACGATACCATAGATGATGCCATAATAAAGACTCAAAGCTATACCTTTGATATGTCGCCGGAGGCTTTTTTGAAGGACATTGCCTCTGCCCGTACCTTTGGCTATGTAGAACAGGTTGAAGAGCTGTGGGCCAATGGTCTTGCTCTGGGTGGATCACTTGCCAATGTTATTGCGATCCATTGGAATCGTACCTCTGTGCTTAACGAAGATGGTCTTCGTTACCATGATGAGTTTATTCGCCACAAGGTCCTTGATATTGTAGGAGATCTCTATTTACTTGGTTGCCCTATTTTAGGTCATGTGAGATCCCATAAAACAGGACATACCGAGCATCGTGCCTTTATGCAGGCCATTGCAAATGCTTCTGATTGTTGGGAGTTTTGTGAGCTTAGCTCAAATTCAGGAACCTCTGTACTGGGAAGAGCCATTGACTCTACTCTGGCCGCTGCTGAGGGTATACTTATGCCTTTCTTCAACCCTCAGCCACTAGTTGCCTAGGGGATAGCCTCTTCTTCTGGTCGAAAAAAAAGGGTTTACGGTAAAACCGTAAACCCTTTTTTGTCTTTGTCGCCTAAAAAATTACCAATGGTCAGCTACCTTGGCGAGCATTATAGACATGACTACCGCTCTTGGCAAACTCGTAAAAGACCTCAACAGCCTTCTCGGTAAGCATATTGTCCGTTACTGAAATACTTCTTAACGCGAGTTGGGCCTGCCAATCATCTGGCACAAATCCTTCATCAAAACCTGTTATCTCTTCAAGCTCAGGTCCTGATCCGGCAATGGTGAGATGGCGGGCACCGGACCACATAAGGGCACCCAAACACATAATGCAGGGACGCCAATTTACCACCAACTCATGTTCCGGCATACCGGGCGCACCGAGATCAAAGTTCTCAAGTTTTTGCTGAGCCAGAGAGATGGCCATTACCTCTGCATGAGCCGAAGAGCAGTTTAAGGGCATCACTCGATTAACTCCGAGCATTACCAACCGACCACTCTCTTTTTCAAAAATCCCTGCAGCAAAGGGTCCACCTGTTTCTTGGCGAATATTCTGTCGGGAAAATTCGATAACAGCCGCCATTCGATCCTCCGCCTTTGGCATAAACTCGGGAAGGTTCTGCTGTAATTTCGTTGCCCATTCAGGCAAGTTTAAAGAAAATGTACTATTTGGCATGGCTATTATCCATTCGCTAAGATGGCGACAATTTATAAAGAGAGAGGGAACCTTGCAAAAAGGGGCAAGGCTTTATGGGTTCTTTACCAGAGACCATTCGGTCTAACGCAAAAAACCGTATTGGTATATGATGAAATTTCAAAACCAATACGGCGTACCTTTCTTTAAGGAGGCGAGGACTACACCTGAGCAGCTTTCTTCAGGGCAGTACACATTTGAGCAAGCTTTGCCTCATCTGTTTTTACAGCAATAGGGTAGACCAGACAACGACCAATGAGGTCTGCTGACTGTGGCAGGGCGGCAGGATCATAAACAAAGCGCTTACGATTCTCTCCACCGACAAAGGGCCAGCCTGAAGCGGTACAGGTTTTGGCGCCAAGCAGATGTTCCCATTTGGGGTAAAAGTGCCAGGTGTTTTCGGCAAAATTAATTGCCCCACAACCCTCTGCTCGAAGAACCTCATTTACCCGGGAGCTGTGCTCTTTGTCCTGAAGGAAAAATGAGAAGAATGAGGCAGAATCACCTTTTTCATCCATGATATGTCTAAAAGAGACACCAGGAATTGCCGAGGCGGCCTCTTTTAATATTGCCTTGTGCTTTTGGTGCTGAGAAACAATATAGTCGAGTTTGCCCAGCTGAGCCAAGCCAATGGCACCCTGAATTTCCATCATACGATAATTGGAACCAATAAAGCGACGTTTGTCACCACCACGTCCACCGGGATTATCCAGATGATCATGACCATGGTCATGATACTCAGACATAGTGCGCCAAAGATCGGCGTTATCGGTAATAATCATTCCACCTTCACCGGTGGTGATGGTCTTTACTGAGTCAAAAGAAAATGTTCCACAATCGCCAAAGGAACCTACATGCTTGCCGTTAATGCGGGCGCCTGGTGCCTGAGCACTATCTTCGAGGACAAAGATGTTTTTTGCCTTAGCAATGGCAACAATCTCTTCTATACGAGCGGGAGCACCCAACATGTGCACAGGGATAATACACTTTGTCTTGGCGGTAATCTTCTTTTTAAGGTCTGCTGGATCCATATTCATGGTTTCATCGACCTCGGTGAAAACAGGAGTGGCACCAATTTCCAGAATAGCCTCCCAGGTAGCAACAAAGGTAAAACCCTGGGTGATAACCTCATCACCAGGACCAACTCCAAGCCCCATAAGAGCTACTTTCAGAGCGGCACTTCCCGAGGTTACTGCCTGGCCATGGGTGCTATTTGCATAGCTGGCAAATTTGTTTTCAAACTCTTTTACCTTATAAACACCCTTACGCTGGTCTTTGAATTCGTAACGAAAAAGCACACCACTATCAAGAACTTCGTTCACCTGTTGCTTTTCTTCTTCTCCAAATACTTCAAAACCCGGCATCTCTTTCTCCTTTTGTAGAAAAGACTATTTTCTACTTCACGATTTCTTTAATTGTATTATCTGGGTTAAGCAGAACAACATTTGGTCTATGCTCATCTACTTCATCGTCTGAACAGAGGGCATAGGTGACAATAATGAGAAAATCGCCTATCATTCCCTTACGTGCCGCTGCTCCGTTGAGTTGAATTGCACCGGATCCCGCTTCTCCCTCAATTGCATAGGTTTCAAATCGTTCGCCATTATTTACGTTATAGACATAGATACGTTCATAGGGACGAATACCTGAAGCTTTTAGCAGATCGGTATCAATAGTGAGACTTCCTTCATAATTCAAGTCAGCAGCCGAAATTGTGGCTCGGTGCAACTTAGCCTTCATCATCTGATGTAACATAATAATAAACCAATAAAATTTTACCCTCAAGCGGGGAGAGGTGACACGCACTATCCTATTGCGAATAAAATAATGCAGAACACAGCCCAAACAAGGGGCGCACAACGCAAAAAAGAGGAAAAATCATCTTCATGAAAATTTTCCTCTTTCTGTTCTTTATGTCAATAATGCAGAATTGTCAATAAGACGAATACGTTCAGCAATTCGTACAGCAAGTGCCATCACGTTTCCCGGTTGGACTGTTGGGCTAGGTTCAAGTGTCTGTTGGTCAACAATAGAAATATACTCTGGCTCATAACCGGCATCGATAATCACGCCTCTCGCCTTGGTTATAACCTCATCGCTCTCAATAGTCTTGCCAGCCGCACTCCTTGCCAGGACATAGTCCTTGGCTACTTCCAGAGCCTGAGAGAGGCAGAGGGCTTTGAGGCGTTGCTCTGCATTAAGATACTTATTTCGAGAGCTCATGGCCAAGCCATCGTCTTCGCGATAGATAGGGCAGGAGATAATCTGTAGATCGAAATCCAGATCAATAACCAGCTGTTTGATCATTGCTAATTGCTGAAAATCCTTTTCACCAAAGATAGCAAAATCAGGCTGACAGAGATGGAAGAGCTTGGTGACAACGGTGGCAACCCCGTCGAAGTGTCCGGGTCTGCCGGCACCACAGAGATCAGCGGTAAGAGTGGTCACGCTAATATTTGTCTGAAAATTTGGTCCGTACATCTCCGTTGTTTCGGGGCAAAATAAAACATCGGTGCCAAGCTCTTCTGCCAGACGGGAATCTTTTTCATAGGGACGCGGGTAGGCATCCAGATCTTCACCTGGACCAAATTGGATGGGATTGACAAATAAACTGACAATAAGTCGATCTGCAATCTCCCTTCCCTTTTTTATCAGAGAAAGGTGGCCCTGATGAAAACAACCCATGGTGGGGACAAGAGCCACGGTAAGGCCTTGCTCCTGCCATTTTTTTACCTGCTCCCGTATCTCTTGTCTGCTACTTATCTTTTTCACTTTTTTGCCTGCAATCGAACAATTTTAGACTCAATATAGGATTTAGCCTGTGGACGACTGCTTTCCAGAGTTAAAAGATAGTCGTTATAGGTAAGTATTGCTTTTTCTATATCACCACGAGCTTCCCAGGTGCGAGCCATTCCAAGATAGGCCAGGTCATTATAACCGGAAAAAATCTTAAGATGCTGATACATTTCATAGGCCTCTACATACTTTTTCTGAGCCTCAAGAGATTCCGCCTGACCAAAAATGATTAATGGATGGAGGGGGTCAGTATCTGTTATCTTATCAAGAATAATGCTGTAACTTGAATAGGCCTTAGCGTATGCCTTTTCTGCCATATAGCCATGTGCTAACTCAATAGTTGCCCAAGTCGCCGAATTTGTTCCAGAATAATCTTCTACGACTTTCCTTAAATAGTTAGCTCGTTTATCAGCAGGTTCTTCGAGGGCAAGACCAAGGGCTGAAGACGCCTCTGCTGTATGTTTTTTACTATAGGAAGCATAGAGAGAAAAAGCCACAACCATAATAATAACAAAGGCCAAAGCTAACTGGATTGCACGGACATTTTTTCGGATAAAGGTAATGGTCTTGGGGGGAAGGTTAAAATGTTCTAACACACCTTCGACGTCGCTCATTGTATCTTTTGCTACATACTTCTTTTCAAATGCACTGTGGTTTGCCATAAAAAAGTCTCCCAAATATCTTCGTTGACCGAAAACAATAAGGCGTAAAGGGTTAAAACTTGAGGAATAGGCCTCTAACAAATAGTGGGAAATGCAGTTCCTACTTTAACATTGCTCGGCAATATAATATATAGAGCGTAGCCTGTCTATGCGTAAAAGAGAGATATTTTCAAGAAAACAAAAGTAGGACTATCCTACTCAACAAACGACATATTCATATTAAATATGACATTTCTTAAGCAACCAATATACTCAGTATCAGAGATTACCGGATCAATCAAGACCCTTTTAGAAGGAAAATTTCGTTTTATTACAATCAGAGGGGAAATATCTAATCTGAAAACACCCTATTCTGGTCATAGTTACTTCACCCTCAAGGATGATAAGGCCCAAATACGAGCTGTTATCTTTAAAAACCAGAAGCGCTATCTCCTTGATCCTCTACAGGACGGTAAACAGGTTATCTGCCATGGCAGAATATCTCTTTATGAACCACGAGGTGAATATCAGATCATCGTTGACAGCATTGAAGGTGACGGGGCAGGACAATTTCGTCAGGAGTTTGAAAAAATAAAAAAAAGGCTGGAAGAGAGGGGCTATTTTGCAGGATCTAGCAAAAAGAACATTCCTCCCTATCCTGAAAAAATTGTTATTATTTCTTCACCTACAGGGGCTGCAATACAAGATTTTCTGAAGATATATCAAATTCGGCAGAGCTTTACTCATTTGCAAATACTGCCCGTACGAGTTCAGGGCGAACAGGCGGCAGAGGAGATAGCTGAGGCAATCCGAATAGCCAATGGCCTTGATAATATTGATCTCATTGTCCTTTGTCGGGGTGGTGGCTCGATTGAGGATCTATGGGCCTTCAACGAAATTGCCGTGGCTGAGGCCATCCATGCATCTCAGTTGCCCGTAGTTACAGGGGTAGGTCATGAGGTTGATTTTACAATTGCTGATTTTTGTGCTGATGCCAGAGCTGCCACACCTACGGGGGCTGCTGAGATGCTCTTGGCTGACAGTGAGGAACTAGGACGAAAAATTATGGCCTATGGCAATCGGCAAAGGGCCATACTGGGTGGACAAATTTCTTTCTATCAGCAAAAGCTGAAACGGCTCACAAAATCCCTCAGTCTCATAGAGTATTCGGTTGAACAATCCTCTCACCATCTCGAACTTACCATCTCCTATTTCAAACAGGCAATGCTCTCATCTATGGAGAGGCGAGAGCAAAAACTGCAACAGGGCAGTGAGCGTCTTAAGGCGGAAGCGCCTCTACACAAGATCATTTTGCAAAAACAGAGGGTAGAAAATTTAAAACACAGGCTGAAGAGACAGATAAGACATAGCCTTGATGAAAAAAAGGGGCAGTTTTCTCAACAGGCCGCCTTACTCAACAGCGTCAGCCCTCTGGCTACCCTTTCCCGAGGTTATGCTGTGGCAAGAATTATTTCCACGGGCAGAAAGGAAATCATCTCAAACAGTACTCAGGTAAAGGAGGGGCAGGAGATCAATGTCCTCCTTGGCCAAGGCTCCCTTGACTGTAAGATAGTTAAGAGCAACCAGGATTAAGCAAAAGATCAGGGTTGTAACTCGTCCTGTTAAGGGGTAATTTAATCATAAAGGTAGTCCCCTCTCCTAGGACAGAGTGGGCGTCGAGTAAACCTGCATGTTGGTTTCTAACAATAAAGGTAGCTATAGACAGTCCTAGACCCGTACCAAGCCCCTTGGGTTTGGTGCTGTAGAAGGGTTCAAAGATACGCTTTGCTGTTATGAGATCCATTCCCGGTCCATTATCTTTTATATTGATACTTATCCAACGAATATTCTGGGATATAGATATCTTGATCCGTTTTTGTAAGCGAGTGTCCTGATCTGTGCCAAGAGCATAGAGGGCGTTAACAAGAATATTAAAGAGTACCTGTTGTATATTTACCCGGGAGCAGGATATCATTGGCAGCTTATCTGCGAAGTCTCTCTCTATAGTTATTGACTCTAGGTCAATATTTTTTTGAATATCATGATCACTTTTGACGAGATCAATGGCAGATTCAGTGAGAGCGACAATATCTTCAAAGCTATATTGAGTATCCCCTTGGTGCCCAACTGAGAGCATATTTTTTACAAGTCCAATTGCCCGATATGTATACTCATCAATTGAATTTAAAAGGGTATTTACCCCCCTTTTTTCTAAATAGTGATTTAAGGCCTGCAAATCCAGACCAGACTCCTCCGCAGTGTTCTGATTTGCCGCAATATTTTCGAAAAAGCTCTTGCGAATTAATTGCATATTACGACTCAAACCAAGCAGGGGTTTGTTCATCTCATAGGCCATTCCAGCGGCTATTCCTGAAACAGAGAGCATCTTTTGGGATTGAGCCATAATGTCATCGATCTTCACCTTTTCCGTTACATCATCAAGACGAATGACCGCACCCATAATCTTATCAGAGCTTAAAGGAAAGATAGTAATGGTCTCATAATAAATTGTGCCACTACTGTTTCTTGGAATATTCGCCTTCTCAAAGGGGACTCTGGTATTGGTAACACCAATAATATTGGCCTTATATGCTTTTAGCCGGGGAAAAATTTCTTCAAAATCTTTTTTTTCTATACTCTCAAGAGGTTGTCCAACGTATTTCTCTGTGGCTATATTACAGTAGGTGATTACGCATCTCTTATTCACCACCACAAAAAGAGATGGCTGAGAATCATAAATACTGTGTAGCAAAACCCGTAGTCTTTCCATCTCCAGTTGGTCATTATGCTTTGAGTAAACATGCCATAGACCGTTGAGTACCAGAGATATTTGTTTACTATCCTGCTCATCGTACTTGCCATTTTTATTACACAGGCCAGCTATTATTGTCGGCGATGTACCATCAAGATGGGGGACATTAAGATAGTTCTTAATCACGACCCTGGCAGGATAAATCTCGGTATTGTTTTTTATGCTAGCTGTATTGTCGAAAAAGGTTCGTCCTAGCCGGGCAACCCTGGCGGGTAGGGAGTGACCGGAAAAACTAAAAACCTTTTCTATCCCTTCTTGTTTAGCAGAAAAGCCCTCTGTGGCTAACAGAGAGAGCTGTTTTTTTTCATCATCGTAGAGAGCAATATAACCGTATTCACTATCGAGCATTGCAACCATTTTTTGCAGGGAAAACTGAGCAAGACCGACAATTCCCTCGGGAGCAATACTCCATAGTTGCAGCAGGGTCTCAAGGCGAAGTTCGTTTGATTGAAGAATTTTTTCCGTATTATTTCTATCTGCAATTATCTTATTTGCATAGAGACCTAAGGTTTCAAACTCTCTATAGGTAAAGGAGTCTCGCTTAAAGGCGAGATTCTTTTTATTTACCTGAACAAAAAGATCTGTGAATATATTAAATTCATTTCTTATCTTGATTGAATAATGGCGGGCAATAAAAAAGACCAAAATAATGGTTAAAAACACGGTGAGACAATAAAAGACAATGCCATGAATAAGGGCATCTTTATGGCGATCCTCTGCTATGTTCAATGCCTCTTGCATGGCAGAGAGTTCAACACTGGCAACAATGGTCCAATTCCATGGTTGATAATTGGCTACATAACTCAGTCGTTGTACAGGATTACCAAAGTGATCAGGCATTTTATAGATCAGGAAGCCACTCCTGAGGCCCGTAGCACCAATTTTTTGTAGCTCCAGGCCATAGGAATTGCCATCAATATCCTTTAAGCTACTGATAGACCGACCTGTGCGTAATTTATCAAAATCAATAACAGTACGGCCTTCCCCATCAAAACAGAGAAAATACCCCCCGTCACCAAAACGGCTACCCTCCATAATAGCAAGGGTCTTTTTTTGACCATGTCTGGCGAATTGATCAAGATAAACTCCTGTGCCAATAATCCAGTTATAGGGTGAAAATTTTTTTATGAAAGAGATCTTAGAGTACTTGCCATCGCTGCTATTAGGCTTTTCTGCCAAATAGGAAAAAAATCCTGCGCCTTGCCCGTTGGTAATCTCCTTAAAGGCAGATAAGAGCGTCTTCTCAACGGGCATGTTTTCCATTTCCGGGCTACCAGCCTGAAGAACAAAGGTATTTGCTCTGGTATCGGTGATAAAGAAATATCCCCTGCCCATGTCCCAACGCATGGGTCTCAGAGCTTCACTAATCATCTGCTGAAGCTTTTTTTTAGGTATGGTTTCATTGTACATATTGTAAAAATGGGAGGTCAGGGTATAGGCTTCCTGGACCTGCTCCTGTACTTCTTTTTTCACCTCTTGCTCAACGAGAGACTCTTGCCTTTGAATAGACGCCAAAATACCCTCAGTGGTATTTTGTAAGGCATGTCTGCTCTGGCGCAGATACTCCTCCTCGGTAAAGGCGAGTACGCCGGCATATTTTTTACACTCATCAATAACCCAATAGGTTCCGGTGAAAAGATAAAGAACAAAAATAACAGTAGCGCTCGCCCAGAAGGGAGCTATTGAAAGAGAAGCCTTTACATCTCGCCTAGCCTTATTCAGTAACATCCTATTGCACCTTCTGGAAATCTGGGAAGAGAGAGACGAGGTAAAGAGAATCTCTCCCTAGGGGAATCCTTTCAGCTAAGCGACAAATTTTATCATCAATCTTAATGTTTATATTCTTTTGGGCAGTCGCAAGAAATCTTTCTCTGGTAAGTCTTCCAGGTACAGCTCTTGCTATCTTCGTAAAGAGACGGCCTGCAATATAACCTTCCAATGACAAAAAACTTGGGCCCGTGTTTTCATCGATTAAAAGAAGAGCTTTTCTATAATTTTTTACCAGAAGGCTTTCAGCCCAGGGGAAGGGGACCACGGCAGAAACAAAAACGTTGGTTCCCAGTTTTCCCAAAGATTTCTGTAAGTCTCCAGGACTGGCAAAGGAAATATTGCAATAAATACGATTTTTTCTGTTTTTGATCTTATCAAGCTTAATATATTCTGCACAGGGCGCATAAGATCCCACCAGTATAATAGCTTCAGGTTCCTGCTCATCTATAGTCTTTAATGCTCCTAAGACAGAGAGGGTATTTCTTTCATACTTCCCTTGCGCTACCAATTTGAGCGATTTTTGCCGTAATACATCTTGAACTGTTTGCAAATTACTCTTGCCAAAGCTATCGTTTTGGTAAAAACAGGCTATGCGTTGGACGCCCTTTTTTTCTGTAAGGAACTTAACAATATTTTCAATTTCCAGGCGATAACTCGCCCGAGCATGCAGTATTTGTGGGTGTTTTATATCTCGTAGAGACACTGCTCCGGTATATGGAAATAACAGTGGTATTTGTCTGGCAGAGAGGAGCGGCAAAATTTCTTCTGTTGTCGGAGTACCCACATTTCCTATAAGCAAAAAAGCGTTATCGTTATCAATAAGTTTTTGTACATTAAACAGTGTCCGATGAGGCTCATAACCATCATCCCGGCTCTTTAACAGTATATCCCGTCCATGCACACCACCCTCTGCGTTTATCTCGGCAAAGGCAGCGAGCAGCCCCAGGCGGAAGTTAAGACCGAGTCGCGCCGATTTTCCCGTAAGGGGCGCAGATTGGCCTAGGATTATTGGACTCTTAGCCTGAGAAATACCAGGTAAGGGGATGCAGAAGAGGAGTAGAGCAGACAGGTATATAATGATTTTGTTAGTCATAGTTACTGCTTATCATCTAGGGGGAATGGACAGGGGCTAAGGTGAATTCCATATTAATGGTAAACTAATATACTCTTTTTGCGAGAAATTATAATAAGTAAAGAGAGGTAGGTGGATAATATTCTTACCTTTTGCTAGAAAAAAGTAAAAGGTAAGATCTTGAGGACAGGTAAAGAAGAATCATACCACTTGAGATAAAGGCTTTATGTCGCCCCTTCCTCTCTGATTTGGCAAGGTGGTCTACAGAAGCTCAAGGCCTGAAAAAAAGTACTCCAATTCAACGGCTGCCGTTTCAGGTGCATCGGAACCATGGGTTGCATTTTCACCTACAATGGTGCCAAATTCTCTGCGCAGGGACCCAGGTTTGGCATCAGCGGGGTTGGTGGCCCCCATCAGATCGCGCCATTTTCCTATACAGCCTTCTGCTTCAAGGACCATGACGATGCATGGGCCACTGCTCATAAATTTGGTGAGCTCAGCAAAAAAAGGTTTTTTATTATGTACGGCATAAAAACCTTCTGCCTCCCTTTGGCTCATGCACAGTTTTTTCAAACCAATTACCGTAAATCCTTCTTGGTAGATGCGGGCAAGAATTTTTCCCGCATTTCCAGCTGCAAATGCATCGGGTTTAATAATAGCAAAAGTTTTTTCCATAATTTCCTCGCTTTTAATCCTTGGGGGTTAAAGTGATAAAAAAAGACAAATTTTCGCAAACTTATAAAGATAATTTGTTCCACCTGTAGCATTCCGCAGGACAATTGTCAAGAATGGGCTAGTCTCCTAGAGACCTGTCAGAACAAAACGAAATAACAAAAAAAGAAGGCTTAACAAAAAAGTTGTGAAGAGAACAATTCGGTTTGCTTGTCGAATGTCATCCGGTTCTATTGCTCGAAGGGCATTACCTATGTAGGGCTTTTCTACAATATTGCCAAAATAGACACTGGGGCCACAGAGACGGATATTCAGGGCTCCTGCCAGAGCTGCCTCTGGATGTCCTGCATTGGGACTTGTGTGCTGGTATCGATCTCGCTTAAAAATCTTCCATGCCTGAGGGCCGTTATAGCCGGCCATAAAGCTGATGGCCACAATGCCCAGGGCCGTACATCTTGCCGGCAGCCAGTTGGCCCAGTCATCGAGTCGGGCAGCTGCTCGGCCAAAGAGGATATATCTTTCGTTTTTATAACCCAGCATGGAGTCCATGGTGTTAATGGCCTTATAGCTCATGGCCCCGACAGAGGCCAAAACAATCGCCTTTACTCCCAGCAGAGGGGCAAAGATACTTAGGGCCACTGCCCAAAAGAGCGGGGCGATAATGCCATCGGCAAGGTTTTCACCAACGGTCTCCACCGTGGCCCTGATAATGGCAGGTCGGTCAAGGTTTTCGGTGTCGCGACCAACAATCCGTGCCAAAAGCTTTCTGGTTTTCGGCAAATCTTCCCCCTGTATCAGGGCCCGATAAACGGCCATGCTCTCCTTCTTCAGATCCTTTATTGCCACCGTCGTATAGAGTAGTAACACAGCAGCAAAATCGGTGACTATCGGGGGAAAAATGGCAAGCAGGGTAAAAAAAACAGCCAAGGTAAGAATCACCAGGGTTAGTACCGAACAGACCGTGAGAACTCCTGCCCAGAAGGGTTGAGCTACTCTGGGTCTGTAAAATTTTTCCCAACGATTAATGGCCAAACCAATACAGCGCACGGGGTGAGGATAGCATGAGGGATCACCCAAAAAAAGATCGAGAATAATGGCTAAGAGTATTTTTATACTGAACATTTAAAGTCCCAGAAGGTGGTAAATGGCATCCATGTCTACAGATTCGCGTACGGTTTTAGCAAGAGTTTCAAAGGCCCCGTCAAGGTTATAGGGTGCAAGTACCCTTCCCTCTCTGCTAAGGCCTTTTTTCTGGCGTAGGTCATCAATGAACAGTCGTCTGAAATCATCTGCATCAAACATACCATGGAGATAGGCCCCCCAGACGGGCAGATTCTCTGCCTTGTGACCACAGTAGGACCCGTCATTAAAGAGAAAGAGAGGGGCGCTTTTACCAACAGAAATGCCATGATGAATTTCATAGCCGTGGACGGCTGTTTGTGAGGATATATGATGACCGGTTTTACGTAATAATTTCTTGTCCTCTCCTATCTCGGTGCCAATATCAAGAATGCCAAGCCCTTCATCGCTGAGGCGGGCAGACTCTACCCCATGGGGGTCTGAAATTTTTCTCCCCAGCATTTGATAGCCGCCGCATATACCAACTACGGTGCCACCATCTGTGGCAAACTCCTTAATATATTCAACAAAGCCTCCCTCCTGTAACCAGCGCATATCCCCAAGCACATTTTTTGAGCCGGGAATAATGATTGCATCGCTGTTCTCAAGCTCAGTAACTCTCGTAACGATCCTGATGTGGACATCTGGTTCGGTTAAAAAGGGCTCTATATCTGTGAAATTAGAGAGATGCGGCAGAGAAAGAACAGAGATTACCACATGGTCGCCAATAGGTGGCAGACTGTCAAGGGCCCCGGATTTAAAGGAGACAGAGTCTTCTTCTGGAATACCGAGCTGATGAATATAGGGGACAACCCCAAGAACCTTTCTGCCCGTATGCTGAAGGAGATAATCGTGGGCTGAAGAGAGAAGGCGGGCATCGCCCCGAAAACGGTTTACCAGAAAACCGGCAACTAGGTCACGTTCCCACTGGGAAAGTACCTCCATGATACCCACAAAGGAGGCATATACTCCACCCCGGTCAATGTCCCCTACCAGAAGAACAGGAGATTGAGCATGTTGGGCCATACGCATATTGACAATGTCATGTTGCTTCAGGTTCACCTCTCCCGGCGAGCCAGCACCCTCAAGGATGATGGTATCATATTCCGCCGCCAGTTCATCGTAGGATTCCTGTACCTTATGCCAGGCCTGACCCTTATAGCGATGGTACTGACCTACGCTCATATTGCCCACAGGCCTTCCCTGAACGATCACCTGACTGCCCGTATCAGAATTTGGCTTTAAGAGAATAGGATTCATTCGCCAATGGGGATCAATACAGGCTGCTTGGGCCTGTACCACCTGGGCTCGGCCCATTTCCCTGCCGTCGCGGGTGACAAAGGAGTTTAGTGACATATTCTGCGCCTTAAATGGGGCTACCTTAATTCCATCCTGGACAAGGATACGGCAGAGGGCGGCGGTGAGTACCGATTTCCCAGCATTGGAACAGGTGCCTTGGAGCATTAGAGCTGGTGTGGGTCTCTTTTCTCTCTTTTTTTTGCTCGGTACTGTTGCCAGCGAGGTACGCAGGGCTTGGAAGAAGAGATGGTTTTCCTCATGGGTGCGGACGGCAACACGAAAATAGCTCCTGTCCAGTCCACTAAAATTCTCACATGGACGAATGGCAAAGCCGGCCTGAAGCAGTCTTTTCCTGAGAGGCTCAACCGCCCCACCATCTCGCAGACGGCAGAGATGGTAGTTGACCCGGGAGGGAAAAACCTCCAGGGCATCTAGTGAACTCAGCTCCTGAAAACAATCCCTGCGGGCAGCCTCCGCATAGGCGAGGCTCTGTTGCCTATAGGTCTCATCGGCAAAAAGGCGTTTACCCACGGCTTGGGCCAGAGTGTTGACCGTCCAGGGCGGTAGGGCATTATGCAGGGCCACTTTTAATTCTTCAGAACAGCTACAATATCCCAGACGCAGGCCGGGTAGGGCATAAAACTTTGTCATTGAGTTGAGGGTAATGACATTTTCAAATCGGCCGGCAAAGCTTGGCTCGTCTGCGATAAAATCCAAAAATGCCTCGTCCAGACAGAACCATACCTCTGGCATGGATTTGATAATATCTGCCAACTGTTCTGTATCGGGGAGGAGGCCGGTTGGATTGTTAGGCCTGGCGATAAGGGCAAGATCACCCGGTCGTAGAATTTTTTTTAAGCGCTCAAGAGAGAGTTGAAAACCGTTTTCCGGGGAGAGCTCCACGGGGACAATCTCCTGCCCCGTCTGACTCGCCGCATGATAGTAATCGATATAGGAGGGTACTGGAATAACGATTCTCTTACTGGGGATGATGCGTAGAAGGGCATAAAGCAACTCTGCTGTGCCGTTTCCCGCCACCACCCTCTTCTCGGAAATGCCATGGTGCCCGGCAATGGCCTGGCAGAACTCCAGACAATCGGGATCGGGATAATGAATGAGCGTTTCCAACTCATTACTGATCACCGGTCGTAACCATTCAGGGGGCCCCAGGGGGTTTATATTGGCACTGAAATCGATGATCTTTTGTTCAGCACCTTCGGCCTTTATTTTTCTGAGATTACCGCCATGTTCTTTTCTTTTAATCATGAAACTACCCCAAATGTCATCCCTGCAGGCCTCTGCTTTTTTGCAAAGATGAGCAACAGGGACCCTGAATTAACCTGCAATAAAGTTCATAGAAAAAAGTAACGCCATAAGCATCTCTGAAATTTCAGTGATAGCGCCCAAGGTATCCCCCGTTGCCCCACCAATTCGACTCTTACAAAAACGGCCGAAGAGATAGACGCCCGCGCATATCACAAGGAGGGAAATAAGAGCAAATTTCAGGGAGATAAGAGAGAGCAGGCAGAAGAGAAAAGCCGTTGCCAGGATGCCTAAACGCAAGCTGTTGGGGGAATAAAAGAGAGCTCCCAAACCACCTTCCGGGCGACAGTAACGCTGAGTTGCCATTGCCATAAGCATGGCGCAACGTCCAGCCACGGGGATGAGCAGGGCGGCGAATGCAAGGTGGAGGGGAGATATGGAGGCCAGGCTGGCGTACTTGACAATCATCAGCAAAACAACGCCGACAAGTCCCATTGCCCCGGTATTACTGTCCTTCATGATTTCCAGACTGCGTTCAGCAGGACGGGCTGAGAGCAGGCCATCACAGCTATCTGCCAGACCATCCAGATGCAAAAATCCTGATATCCCGGCAAAGAAGACCAGGAGCAGAGCAGCCACAACGGGCTGGGGCAGGAGTATGGAACTGAGGCAGACCACAATAACCGCCAGCAGACCGATAACAAGACCTACCAGAGGAAAAAAAGGAGGTGTCTTGTTAAAGTACTTTGCATCATCCCCCGCCCACCACCGCACAGGCAGAATGGTGAGAAAACGAAGGGCCACACAAAATATATGGCAGTTTTTTTTGAGCTGATCAAGCACCATCCACCTCTTCTTTAATTTACTTTTCAGGAGCAGTCACTGCTATCTCGTCAAAGGTCGACATGTCGGTCAGTATCGCTTTGGCACCGTCCACAAGATTCATAGCCATGGCAGCACCTGTTCCCTCTCCCAAGCGAAAGTTGAGATCGAGGAGGGGACGCTTACAGCCAAGAAATTCCTGCATATGGACATGGCCCGGTTCTACGGAACGGTGGGCAAAGATGAGATAGTCCCTAACAAAGGGTTCTATTTTGGCGGCAATAAGGGCACCTGCAGTACTGATGTAGCCATCCACAACCACAGGAATTTTCTTGGCGGCACAACCAATGATAAGCCCTGCGATACCACCTATTTCAAAACCACCGACCTTGGCAAGAATGTCCAGCCCGTCCTTGCTGTTTGGTTTATTGATTTCAATGCTTTTTTTGATAATATCAATCTTGGTCTGCAGCTCCGCATCGTTGAGTCCTGAGCCACGACCGGTTATCTCTTCCACGGTTTTTCCGGTACAAACAGCCGCAATGGCAGCAGATGGGGTTGTATTGCCAATCCCCATCTCACCAGTACCAATGATATTATATTTGGTACTGAGGGCAAAGGCTACGTCGATTCCTCCCTCCACAGCCCGTACCGCCATGGCCCGGCTCATTGCCGGCCCCTTGGCAATATTACCTGTACCAAGACCCACCTTCTTATTGATCAGTTTTTTCTGTTCAACCAGATCCCTGAGATCGGCATTAACGCCCATATCAACCACAAAGACATCGGCACCGGCCGAGCGGGCAAGGGCGTTGACGCCTGCGGACCCGCCAATAATGGCATGCACCATCTGAACGGTTACCTCGGCCGGAAACTTACTCACACCCTCGGCTGCCACCCCATGATCGCCTGCCATGGTAACAATGGCTCTCTTGTCCACCAGTGGTTTTATTGTTCTCTGCATTCCGGCAAGATCAATAGCCAGGTCCATCAAATCTCCCAGGGCCCAGTGGGGCATAACAAGATTATCAAGTCGGGCCTTTGCCGCATCGCGGCTATCTGAATCCTGAGGGAAAATTTCCAGTAAAGTTCTGTCGAGCAAGCTCATAATAAGCCTCCATATAAATTATTCATTAAGGTCTAAGGACTCCGCTGGTTTTGAGGAGTGCCTGATCAATATCTATTCATTCGCTATTCGCTATTAGGGATCTGTGTCTATAACAAAAATAGTCCATTACAGCCAAAACTATTTGAGGGGATCGTTCCTTGAACGACTATTTTATTTGCTGTGATATTCCGCAGGTTACAAGGTAAACTTCAGAGGCGTTTTCGGCAATAAGCTGATTACAGATGCCCACCAAATCCCGGTATCTGCGAGCCAGGGCGTTATCCGGGACAATACCAAGCCCAACCTCATTGGTGACACAGATCACCGTGCCGGAAAGGAGCTCTACCTCGGCTAAAAAAAATTGGCACTGCTTTCGGAGTTGCTCGGTGGAGAAGGCTTTCCCATCCTGTTCATGGAAAAACATTAGATTATTTATCCAAAGGGTGAGGCAGTCAATGAGAACAACACCATCCTCGCCGTTTGAAGTCGCAATAGCCCGGGCAAGATCAAGCTCCTCTTCACAGGTAGTCCATCCTCTGCCAAGCCGTTCCTCTTTATGGAGACGAACCCGTTCCGTCAATTCACCGTCCACCACAGGACAGGTAGCGACAAAGATTCGTCTCTCCGATTTTTTTTCGGCAAGATCAAGGGCAAAACTGCTCTTACCACTCCGACTGCCACCCGTTACCAGTATAAGTTCTGCCATTTTTCATTCTCTCTACAAATTTTTCATAATAAACCGATGAGATTCCTTCAGCCTGATATGGATTTATTAAAACCCGTTAAAACAGCACCAGTTTCATAGAGATCTACGCTGGCATAGTGGCCAACATCAAGTTTTAGCAGGGTGTAATTGTCAAGGGGGAGTCCCAGCAGGATGCAGAGAAGATGGCATATTACCCCGCCGTGAGCCACAACCATAATCCTTTCATCTGCACAGGTATTGAGCAGGGGAATGATCTGTTTCATCCGGGCCCGAAAGTCGGCAACAGATTCTCCACCGGGAAAAGAGAAGGTAGCAGGAGAGCTACACCAGAGATCAAACTCCTGTTGATATTTGGTGTAGACCTGATCAAAGGTCAGTCCCTCCCAGAAGCCAAAATCAATCTCTTTGAGCAGGGGGTGGTAAGAAACCTGATACTTGCCCGTTAATTCAGCCACCGTTTGCACACAGCGCAGCATGGGGCTGGCTATGATTCTGGTTGCTTCTTGCAGGGCCGGACTTGCCGCTACCGCCTGTATTTGCTCTACGCCTTGTGCGCTGAGTCCGCAATCCGTTGAACCTACATATGTTCCCGTTAGCGGAGTATGGCCATGGCGAAGAAAGTATATTTTTTTCATATGATCTGCAATTGACAAACCCATCCTCTTGGCTAGGGGCAAAGGGGATGGGTCTTAGGATGGCTCAGCAAGTAAAATTTTATGCTGTTTCAGCTAAAAGTTGGTTGAGGGCATTTTGGGCAAAGTCAAGGCTTGCATCAAGGCTTAAAGCTACGGTGAAAAATTCCACAGCTTCAACTTTATGACCGAGACGCATATAGTTTACCCCGACATTGGCGTAATCAATTCCTGAAGCAGGATTAAGCTCAATAGCCCGCTTAAAGGAGGAGATTGCCGTCTCATATTGTTCAAGCTTGAAGAAGCATACACCGAGGGTGTTATGCAGATCGGGTCGTTCCTCGTCAAAGAGCAGACCCTCCTGCAGGGCCTCTATGGCCTCTGCATAACGACCAAGGTCACGAAGACAGCAGCCCTTATAAGAATAAATATAGGGGACATCCTCTGCCTCTGGCTTCAGGGTCAGGGCCTTATCAAAATGGATAAGGGCTGCTTCGGCGTTGCCGGCTGCGACAAAATTTTTCCCCCGATAAAATTCAAGATAGTAGGCATCGGGTAAGAGGACACTCATCTCGCCTAATTTTACCTCCTGCTCTGCAGGATCTTCGATGCGTTCAACGAGGAGTTTTGCACAGAAGAGACCGGCATTACAGATCATTGAGCGTTCACGAAAATGGGCGCCGGGAATAATGGTATAGAGGGCAGGGATTTGCAGCTGGGGATGACAGACATCTATCATATAGACATCAAAACCATTGTTCTTCAGACTATCGAGGCAATTTTTCACTTCGGTATAGATATTATCATCTGAAATATCTACCATCTCGTCAATAGTCACCTGATCTGCTGTCTCGGTAAGATAGGTAACCTCGCTCATGGACAGAGGTTTAGGTAAACCGGAGGCTATATAATTGGAACCGGTATTGAAATCTCCTGCTAACTGAGCTACCTCGGTGATGGCTCGAATAATGGCCTTCTCCGGATTTGGAGTAGTACCTGCCGTATAGACAATTTCACTCTTTTCAGGGAAGGTTGAGCGATCAATGGCCAGGGCACCAACGGAGGCAATTCCTGTCTCCAGGCTGAAATCATTGAGATATACTTCAATGTTATTTTTGGCAAACTTTTCAAGAAGCTCCACGGCTACGGGATCTTTAATCGTCTCTACATCGATCTTTGCCGTTGGTAGTTTATCACGGTTAATTCGAGAGCAGACATCGCGCTCGACAATCTCACAGAGACCTTGAAGGGCGGCCTCTTCTTGGGTATTACCGGCTGAAGGGCCGTTGAACTCATTAATTGCAAAGAACCAGGAAAAGGGGATAAGAACCTCTCCTTCCTCACCTGTCATTTTGGTGGCCCAGGTCCACTGCATGGGAATACCGGCAAGAAGTTTTTCTAACTGAGCCACGGTGGTATGGGTATCGTGCACGGATTTAAGTAGATGTTCCATGTCTAAGACGGGATAACCTGCTGCCCGCATCTCCTCATAGTCACCAAGCAAAAAATTATCTGCGTTTTTGCTAAATGAGAAAAAAGAGAATCTCTCGGCAAGTTCCATACAGGCAGATGCTTCGGATTGTATGGGCGAGGCACCCTTGCCCATCTGCTTCTTTGTCCCCGTATATTGAGAGGCATCATCGCCACAGACGCTAAAATATACAGGAATATCTAAGCGTCCATTATCAATACGACGAACTTCACTGACTATATTTATATCGAGATTTTTCACCTTGGAATAAAAACGTTCAAGGGTTTGTTCCCGGTGTAATTGCCTTGTCTTGATCGGTGGTAAATGTCTTATAGCAATCTTTTAATACTACTGGCTTTTTTTCCATTACTCTGCCTATTTCGTTAAGTCTAATAACTGTCTACTGCTAAATTCAGTAGTCATATACATACTCCAGGGATTCAGCCATGGACGGGCAAACAACAACTGGCCAACTCAAAAAGATCATCTCTTTAAACCCGGAGGCTAAGTCGTACGGGCCATTGTCCACGCACAACATCATCATCAATGGGGCAAAAGGCAATCAATAATCCCCAAAAAAAACTTGGTCTCAGGAATAGATCGATACTCATAGAGGAGAGAACGCTTACTCCCCCTTCTCTCTATGCAAAAGAAATTCTTTTATCTTATGTCCCCAGGAACTTGCCTCTTTACAGGAGAAGCGCACAGCCCTGCTCTCTTCGTCTACAAAGCTTATCTGCAAATATAAACTCTGTTCAGGAATAAGATCATAGGCACGAGAGGGCCACTCTATAACGGTGAGTCCTCCACCATAAAAGTACTCCTCAAAACCAAGGTCTATTACCTCATCCTCCCCACCAAGTCGATAGAGATCCATATGATAGAGGGGGATTCGTCCCTGATATTCATGGAGGATGGCAAAGGAGGGGCTAGTCACATACTCCCTCGGATCAACTTCGAGGCCACGGGCAATATACTGGGTCAGAGTTGTTTTACCAGCCCCTAAATCGCCCTCAAGACAAATGACATCGCCTGCCTCGGCCACATGTCCCAGGAAGAGTCCCAATATTTCTGTTTCAGCAAGAGAGCTAATATTATAAGAGAGGTCCATATTTTTTTTGACTTAAATTAAGTTTTACACACCTTGTGAGTTTAGATAAGGCTGGATGTCGCAAGGCGTTCTTAACAGGAGAACTTTTGGTCTTTTCCTGCCAGAAAGGTTTAACTAAAAAAAGTTTTAGCACTTTCTACCTCTATATATTGCAGAACTCCAGCTTATACTTATAGCCACGGTGTTTTTTTTGGTGTATTTTAGTTGGTCGTTTATTGCTTTAACAGCTTTTTCTTCCCTTCTAGGTAAGAGAAAGAGAACAAGTCGATGTATTTTATACTGTTAACATTCTCAATACGGAGTTTATAAATGGGAAAAACTATAGCTGAAAAAATTTTTGATGCCCATCTGCGTGATAAACCATCACCAGATAACATGGTTCTTAATCTGGATGCCGTACTTTGTCACGAGATTACCACCCCTATTGCCATCATGGATCTTGTAGAAAAGGGGATGGATCAGGTCTTCGATAATACTAAAATCAAGGCCGTCATCGATCATGTCACCCCTGCTAAAGACTCTAAGACTGCCCTGCAGGGAAAAATCATGCGTGACTGGGCAAAACGTCATGCTATTAAAGATTTTTTTGATATTGGCGCCAATGGTGTTTGCCATGCCCTCTTTCCTGAAAAGGGTTTTATCCGTCCCGGTTACACTGTTATCATGGGTGATTCTCACACCTGTACTCACGGAGCCTTTGGCGCCTTTGCCGCAGGTGTTGGCACAACGGATCTTGAGGTGGGTATCTATAAGGGTGTCTGCTCATTCAGAACCCCAAAATCTTTGAAGATAGAGCTGAGCGGTGAGCTGCAACATGGCGTTACTGCCAAAGATGTTATCCTTGCTGTAATTAAAAGACTCACCGTAAATGGTGGTACCGATAAGATTATAGAATTTGTCGGCCCGGTAATCGATGCTTTCAATATGGCAGAGCGTATGACCCTCTGTAATATGGCCATTGAGGCGGGTGCAACCTGTGGTATTTGCCTGCCTGATCTGGTAACAGCTGAATATCTTTGGGAGTTCATAAAGGATGACTACAGTGATATTGCTGCGGCCGTTGCAGATTTCAGTAAGTGGCACTCCGATAGTGATGCCCTCTATGTGGAAGAGATCAAAATAGATGTCTCTCCCCTCACCCCTCAGGTTACCTTTGATTTCAAACCTGATCAGGTGAAAGATATCACTGATATGGCCGGTACCAAGGTTGATCAAATTTATATCGGCTCCTGTACCAATGGCCGTATAGAAGATCTGCGCGCGGCTGCCTCTATCCTTAAGGGCAGAACCCTGGCCACCGGGGTACGTGGTATTGTGACTCCGGCTACCCCAAAGATTTACAGCATGGCCCTTGAAGAGGGTATCATCAAGATCTTTATGGATGCCGGCTTCTGTGTACTCAACCCCACCTGTGGGGCATGTCTTGGTATGAGCTCAGGAGTGCTGGCCGAAGGTGAGGTCTGTGCTTCCACCACCAATCGTAACTTTAACGGTCGGATGGGTAAGGGGGGAATGGTACATTTGATGAGTCCATACTCCGCAACCGTAGGGGCTGTAACCGGTACAATAACCGATCCGCGTCAGTTTCTGTAGGATGTCAACAGAAAGAACCCTTTTCACATACTAAGGGGGATCTTGAACTGATTCAAGGTTTCCTAAAATTTACCAAAGATAGAGGTAGTTTATGAAGCAGTTTGGTGGCCCTGCAGTCCTTTTGGACAGAAACGATATTAACACAGTCGAGATTATTCCGGCAAAGTACCTAGCGGAGAGCAGCAAAACAGCCCTGCGTTCGCATCTGCTTGAAGATCTCCTTGTGGACGGCGAGCCCTTTGCATATCAGTCAACGGCCATGCAGGAAGCACGGGTGATTGTGGCCAAAGAGAACTTTGGCTGCGGCTCATCAAGAGAGCATGCAGTATGGGCCTTTGAAGTCAACGATATCAATGTGATTATTGCCACAAGCTTTGCCCGTATTTTTCGGCAAAATATGTTCAACTGCGGCATACTTGCCATTGAGATAGAGGCAGCTGATGTAGATCGTATCTTTGCCTTGGGAGATGATGTCCAGATTCAGGTGGATCTGGAAGCCGATAGTATGACAGCTCAGGCTGGCAATGAATCTCTTACCTGTAAATTTGCGATGAATCCCTTTGACAAGGAACTTGTGGCCGCAGGTGGCTGGTTGGCCTACGCCGATAAAAAATATTAGTCGATTAAATCTTCCATAAAAAAGGGCTGCATCTCCCACGGAGATGCAGCCCTTTTTATGACCTCTTCTCGTAGAATTTCCCTACTCTTATCTCGAAATCCACCCTCTCTAAGGCATTGTATTACTGTTTTTGTAGCTTGCTTTCTGCCAGCCAGGTGACCTTGCAAGTCTGTCTCAAAATAGCGATACTGTAGATGTAGAGAAAAGTTGCACTCATTTGCATTTATTTTAGAGAGGGCTCTTATACGAAAAAGGGGAATGTAAATACGATATGAAAGAAAATTTAGTGTCTTTACAAACTAGACTGCTCTTTGTTCATGAAGAGAGGGATATTCGGCATCATTTTTGCGAGAATCTGTGTGCTGAAGATTTCTTGCTTAAAACTGTCCCTGATAGCAGGGAGGCGTTAAAGGTACTTAAAATATTCCCTGCAGATATTGTAATGCTTTGCATTGTAGGGGACGGGTTAGCACTTCTTGATGAAATTCGTACCCACATCCCCGATGGGATTATCGTGGCCGTTGTGAATAATGACACCTCGAAAGAGGTGCTCAATGCCGTAAAGTTGGGAGGCTATAACTACGTATTAATGCCATTTGACTTTGGTGCGATCAGAGAATTAATCCGAAATAGGCTATTAAAGACTTCATTTGAGGGAAAAGAGCGCCGAAAAAGATATCGCTTTGAGAATCTCATTGGCCGAAATATTAAGATGCTTGATGTTTATCAGAAGGTAAACGACGTTGCAGTCGCCAATACCACTGTTCTTATCACCGGAGAAACAGGAACAGGCAAGGAGCTGGTCGCCGAGGCGATTCACTCTAGAAGTGCCAGGAAATCCGGCCCTCTGATTCGGGTAAACTGTGCAGCCTTTACTGAAACGCTTATCAATAGCGAGCTGTTCGGTTATGAGAAAGGGGCCTTTTCAGGTGCGATGGCGCTGAAAAAAGGGTGTTTTGAACTGGCTGACAATGGAACTATTCTGTTGGATGAAATCGGTGACATCCCCCTTCAGACCCAGACCTGCCTCTTACGGCTCCTTGATTCAGGGTCCTTTCAACGTGTTGGTGGCGTTAAAACCCTGAAAACTAATTCACGGATTATTTGTGCCACCAACCTGGATCTTTGGCATATGGTTCAAGAGAAGCTTTTCAGGGAAGACCTCTTTTATCGGATCAATGTTGTTTCGATACATATGCCGCCCCTTCGGGAGAGAAAATCCGACATTCCCCTTTTGGCTAGGTACTTTTTAAAAAAATACTGTGGTCAAATTGGGAAGGACATCTCTCATATTCCCGACTCGACCATGGAGATGCTGCATCGTTATGACTGGCCGGGCAACGTAAGAGAGCTTGCCAACGTCATAGAACAGGCTGTCGTTTTTTGTAAAAGGAAGGAACTCGCCCTGCATAACCTGCCCTTGAAAGTGCGTGAAACCTCCTTGCCAAAGGCCTTTATCCTCAATCTTGCATCTCGCTCACTTCCGGATGCGGCATCTGCCCTGATACAGAATGTCCTTGCTGAGACGGGCTGGAACATGAAGCAGGCGGCGGAGAAGCTTGATATTGCCAGGGGCACCCTCTATAGCAAAATAAAAAAATACGGAATAGAAAAACCACGCTCTGGTGATTGATTTTAACACTCGCCCCTTCTCGTCCCTCCAACACCAACTTAATTGGTACCCTATCGGCTCTCAATGGCATTTGAGAGCCTCATCATAGAGTTCAAAGAGATATTCACCATATCCCAATCCTTATGCACATTCCTTGGTGTTTGCCCGCCCTTAAAGAATCTTTATCCTGCTGCCTATGTTGGCTTTTGCACACACCCACTGTTTTGCTTTTTGTCGTACTCTCAACAAGTTATGAAAAAAAATCCGTTTTGCTGTCGTAAATTGAACAGAGGCAAGCGTGATCGAAGAGGTGTATTGGCCACTTTTGCGACAAACGCTGATATATAAAACGTAAAGCACTGATAATATGGTTCTAATTGTATGCTTTTAACTTTGGCATGGGTATTGCTGTAAAGAAGGTAAAGCAACAGAGAGAAGGTAAAGCGACAAAAACCTTAAACACGAGAGTGGGGGATAAAATGAAAAAAACATTATCAACATTTATGGCACTTGTAGTACCTATGAGCGTAGTTTTAATGGCTGGTTCGGCAATGGCAAGTAACACCGATGACCAAGCTGTTACTCTCGATGTTCAGGCTATTGAGGAACTAGAACTATCGGCTGCAGTTATTCTCACATTCAACGCTACCAATCTTGAGGCATTTGAGGGGCCGAGGGTTTCGGGCGACTATGTAATTGGTAAGGATGATTTCCAGATCACGGATGCTAATAGCACATATTCGGTAACGACAAACTCTCCTGATAGTCAAAAAATAACTGCCTATCTTGATACTGCCATTACCGCAGCAGATTTGAAGTTATACGTCGCGCTTGCCTCCGAGTCTGTTACTTCCGAAGGTGAGGTAGAGCTTACTTCTGTTGTTACTGCAGGTCCTGCGACTTTGGTAACTGGGTTAAAACAGATAGCGGATTTCGAGCAGGTAATTACCTACAGGGCTACTGCCACTGTTGCGACACCGGTAGCTCCTATTACCCCGGTTGTTACATTTACCCTCATAGATGCGTAGTGATTTAGTTAAATATTATTAACCCCTCTTCTGAGGACAATGAAGCGGGCCCTATAAGGGCCCGCTTTAGCTTTTTGTTAAACAACTCTACGCAGAGTGTTCTTGTTTACTATCGTCATTCTCTCCTAGTAATAAACAGCCCATCCAGTTGATTTGTAGTTCAGTTATTTCACTCAATGCTTAATGCGCGTGGGTCTTCTATTTGTTATCTGCAGCACAATAAACTCAATGTATCAGCAATTTACCTTTCTCTTTCTGCTGAAAAAGTCACAGCATTTTTTATTAACGAATTGTAATGAAGGTCAAGGTGGAATACTTTGTTTAACCTCTTGACTTGAAAGATATTATCATGCTTTAATTAACAAAAAAAGAGAAATTCAATGAAAATATTCAAAATATTTTTGCTCACAGTAATGATGGTTATTGCTTTAAAGGAGGCCGTTTTAGCGGCGGACGTTGGCACTCAGGTGATGACTTTCACCTTTCAGCCGATTAACGAGATCATGGTCAGCGAAGAACCGAGCTTGGCTATCTCTTCTTCTGCGATTGTGGGGCAAGAACCTTCGCCGGTGACTGACAGTTCGGCCATATACGCCATAAGCACAAACGCCACTAACAAGAAAATTACAGCCCATCTTGATACGGCCCTGCCTTCATATCTTACCTTGACTGTGAATGCTGCCGCCCCGTCAGACAGCGGCACAAGCTTGGGTGACGTGAACCTCAGCACCTCAACGTCCGCTCTTGTGACGGGTGTAGGCACTGAGGCTGTTAGCAGTCTGACAATAACTTACACGCTGAGTGCCACTGTCCAGGCAAATGTGGTTGCCACTGGCATACCTGTTATCTTTACCCTTGCGGATTGAGGTATCCTTTGACCCACTTCAAAAAAAGGAGGATAAAATGAAGCGTGCAAGCAGACGTGCCATCATATTTTTTTTGATGTCGCTGTGTTTTGCGGTCCAGCCGGCGCACGCCGCCATATCTATCACCGTAACCGGATCATGGATTGAAAATATTGACAAGAACGACTTGGTGTCCGGAGCCGGCAGCGACCTACAAGGCACGTATACCAATGTTTCTGGAGATGTCCTCATCGATATTTCAGGCACAAGCGATTCTTCTGATACTTGGCGCGTTGATGTGAATAAATTTGATTCTACTTGGGATAACGACCTTTATGCCTATGTGAGAAGAAACTGCTGACGGCTCAGGGGGAAGTGTCAGCGGCGGTGACTCGTATCAGCAGGTAACAGGTATGAAGACTTCCTTTTTTACCGGTTCTGGAGATGTGAGTGGCATAAAGGTGCAGTTGAAAATGAGCGGGGCCTCCATTCAGATTAGCCCCGACTCCTATTCCACCACGCTTTATTACACGGTGAGCGATACTTAGTAAGGGAGAGTTTTTTATGAGATTAAGAAGAAAAATAAATATTTTAGTTGTGCTTTTTGTTTTGCTTCTGCCCTCTTTGGGCATGGCAAGGGTGTCGATTCCAAGCGGTTTGACCTATGAAAAGGATGCACAGGTGGGAGGAAGCTACCGAGGGTCCATTCAGCTTCTAAACCCGGGAGAAGATCCTCAAGAGGTGAAGGTCTACCAGAGTGATTATCTTTTTTATGCTGATGGCAGTAATAGTTACGGAGAACCTGGAAAAGATGTCCGTTCCAATGCCGACTGGATAAGCTTTAGTCCCCGCCGTCTTATTATTCCAGCGGGGGGCAGTGTACAGGTCGCTTATATTGTTGATGTCCCCTCTGACCAGGTCTTGACTGGGACTTATTGGAGTCTGCTCTTGGTTGAGGGTATCTCTGCAAGTTCCCCTGAGGCAGGTAATGGCGCGAAAGGGGTGATCAGTGTGGGTATACAACAGATCATGCGATATGGTTTACAGATGATAACGAATATCGGCAATACCGGTACCCATAGCCTCAAATTTGTGAAGACAAAGATTTTGAAAACCGACGGTAAGAGAATTTTACAAATTGATCTGGAGAACACCGGAGAAAGATGGCTTAGGCCGATCCTCTGGACCGAACTGTATGACGAAAAAAATAACTCAGTCGGAAAATTTGAAGGTGAACAGCTACGTATCTACCCTACTACTTCTGCCAGATTCAAGATTGACCTGAGCCAGGTGCCAAAGGGTACCTACAAGGCGTTAGTGGTAGCGGATGCAGGTGGTGATGACATGTTCGGAGCTAACTACACCCTGAAGTTTGACTAGGCCTTAGACGTGAGAAGAAAACTTTTTATCCTGCTAATTTTTCATTGCTTCTTCTCTGTTAGCGGTACAGTTTATGCCCAGAATCGTGGCGTAAATGTGAGGATGGGTGGTCAGGAACTGTTTGAGACCGCTCCAAAAAACGTTGTCACCACCATTTTTCAGGTAACGAACACCGGGGATGAAGAACAGGAGTTTGTATCTCAGGTAAAGCTCCCCCCCGGATGGAAACTGATCACACCCTCATTTCCCTTCCGCCTGAGATCAAATGCAAGTGAGGCCAGGCTGGTCAGTTTTTTTGTCCCTCAGAGTGCTTTGGCTGGGAGATATGAGATAGTCTATCGGCTCAGCTCGGTAGGCGATTCCTCTATCAGAGATCAGGCCAGGCTGTATGTGGTAGTCACCTCTGTTACAGAACTGCAGGCTGTATTACTGCATGCCCCAGAAACTGTCATTGCAGGAGAGTCTTACGATGCCGTTTTTTCGGTGCTTAATGCTGGTAACAGAGAAAACAGCGTCCTTATCAAGGTTAAAAGTGGTCAGGACCTGCCCTATACCCTTGAGCCTGAAGAGGTTACACTTGGCCCGGCAGAATCAAAGACCGTCAGGGTGACCGTAGATACTGATGAAAAGCTCAGTAAAGGTTTTAAGCATCTGCTCCGCTTGATAGTCCAGTCAGTTGAGGATGAAAAGATGAGAGCCGAGGCACAGAGTAGTGTGAACATTATCTCCAAGACAACGGGGGAAGTAGATCAGTTTCGTAGAATATCGGCTAGGGTTGTTCTGCGGTCCTTGGGAGTACGTAATGAGGAAAACCAGAACGGCCTTCAGGTTGAGTTTGCAGGGGGAGGAAAACTAAGCGAAGATGGGGACGATGAGATTGAGTTCCTCTTCAGGGGCCCTGATACCAGTGAAGAGGTTTCAACCTTTGGTCAGCGTGATAAATATTTTGCCAGATACCGGAATAATACTACCAACGTCCGTCTGGGCGATGGTAATTACTCTCTTTCACATCTCACTGAGCAGGGTCTTTATGCCCGCGGAGCTCAGGCAGGTTGGGTTTCGGCCGATTTCGGTGTAAATGGTTATTATATGCAAACAAGGCTGAGTAACTTGGAAGAGCAACAGTCTGCATTCCATATTGATCATCTCTTTGACGATACATACAGCATTGGTTTTAATTTACTTGATAAGAAAAGTGATTTGGAAGATACGCAAATTGTAAGTATGCAGGGGGAATTTGAGCCTTTTGAAGATACGACCATTGAATTTGAAGGGGCATATGGAAAAAATGAGGGCGAGCATGACAGTGCATACTGGCTTAATTTGTATGGTTCCCCTGCGTTGGGCGGGAGTTATCGCCTGGAATATATTTATGCGGAACCTGATTTTCCGGGCTATTACAGTGACCAAGAGTATATCTCAGGCAGTTTTTTCTTTCCCATAAAACAAAATCTCAGCCTGAATGTCTCTCTTAATCAGCAAAAAAATAATTTAAATTTAGATCCCTTGCTTGATTCAGCTGCCTTAACCAGATTTGGTCAAGTAGGTTTGAGCTACAGCTTTGAAACGGGGACAACCATTGGTATTTGGTCGCGCCTTCGCTTCCGTGAAGACCTTTTGAGTGATCCTGACTTTGACGAGAGGGAACTGACCTACACGCTTCGCTTGGGGCAGAGCTTTGAAAAGATGTCTTTTAATATTTCGGCCGAACGGGGAAGGGTAGAAGATATACTGGAAGATCAGGTCTATGATGTGGGCACCTATGAGGGTAGTTTTTATTATGCACCGACTGAGAATCAAAGCTATAGCACTTATCTGCGCTACAGTACCTATAACGCCTACAGTGATTCTGAGGACGACGATACTGAAGATGCTAATAGTGCGACTCTCAATAGTGGTGTAACTGCTGCTTTCAGGATAGGTAAAGATGTCCGCGTCAATTTCAAAATTGACAGATACGATAGCCTGGGAACTGATGTCGAAGCTCGGCACGTATTTGATATGGGATTGAATTATCAACTTTTTAACGAGACTCAGATTTATGCCCATGGTCGTCAAACCGTATATGGAAGTAGTTCTGATCAGGAAGATGAAACCGCCTTTATTGTTGAATTGACAATGCCATTCGGCCTGCCTGTTGGGCGGAAACAGGGTGTCGGGATGCTTCAGGGATATGTTCGGGATAAGCAGAATGATCAACCGATTTCAGACGCAGTTCTCCGTTTGAACGGTGCTACAGCGGTAACAGATAGTGACGGTGAATTTGTTTTTCCCGCCCTGAAACCGGGGGCGTTCTATCTGGATGTTGATAGTGGAAGCATTGGCCTTGATCGGATTCCGGCGCAGAAGACTCCTATGGAGGTGACTATTAGCGGGGGCAAGGAAGAGGCCGTCAAAATAGAGATAACAACAAGTGCCACTCTTGCAGGTAAGATTATGCTTTATGGATCCGAAAGAAAAGGTGTTCTACAGGATCAATTTACCTTGTCGACAAATAAACCGACCGGCAAAGAAGACGAAGAAGAGATGGCAGAAGTCCGTGGCCTGGCCAATGTTCTTTTGGTGTTTGAGCGTAATGATGAGATATGGAAGGTGCTTACAGATAGAAGAGGACGTTTTCGTTTTGATGACGTAAGACCCGGGGTATGGACACTGACCGTCCAGGCCAATAATTTGCCTAAATATTATTCTCTTGAAAAGGATACCTTTAAAATTGAATTAGCACCGGGTGATAAAAAAGAGCTGCTCATAAAGGCCCTGCCTCAGAATCGCACTGTTCAGATGATTGAACAAGGTGGTCTTTTGATTGAGGAAGATGGTAGTTAGGCTCCAATGAAAATTATTCAAGCTTGGCAGGCTTCAAGGTGCTGTTATGTCGTTTGCCTTTGGCTACTGCGGAAAGCGATTCTGCGTAGGATTTTCGTTTGAAGAAAACGCGGCTGATAGCGCGATATTGTGAGAGAAGGGGTGGGTAGTTAAAATTTTTGCAGATATCGACAAGTGCGAGGGGAATTTGCTAAAAAACGGTCAGTTCTCTAGCAATAAAAAGGGCGTAACAGGAACAAAATATTCTGTTACGCCCTTCTTAGCCCTACGATCATGTAGAATTTCTTAAAGGTAGCCTTTTCTATAGCCCTGCCTCGGCAAGGCTTTCAATTAAAACCTTCTGCTCTTCAGAAAGCTCCTGAGGGACGCTTACTGCTACCTGCACATAAAGGTCACCTCTGGTGCTGTTTGGCCCTTGGGGCAGGCCAAAACCCTTCAAGCGAAGTCGTTTGCCTGAAGCCATTCCCGGGGCAATTTTTACCGCAATCTTCTTGCCATCAATGGTTTCTACGGTAATTTTTGTTCCCAAACAGGCCTCACTGTAGGAAACAGCGTGTTGAACAATCAGATCGTCCTCGTCCCGAGTAAAACGCTCATCGGCTGCCACAGAAACCTTGAGATAGAGATCACCATTGGCTCCGCCAGTCTGTGACGGTTCACCCTTGTCACGAAGTCGCAGCTTTTTACCCTCTACAATTCCCTGCGGAATTTTCACGGTGACATTTTGATGTTCACCATTTTTACGGAGGGCAACGGTTCGCTCGGCACCTTCAAGAACTTCCTGGAGGGTAACGGTTATCTGGTAGGTGATATCTCGCCCAGGAGTAGGGGTGGGACAACCTCCACCACCACAACCACCTCCACCACCCCTAAAAGAGCTGAATGGATCTCCTCCTCCACCGCCTCTAAAAGAGCTGGTACGTCCACCACCGGCAAATTGACTGAAGATATCATTGATGTCAAAATTTTTAAAAATATCTTCTTGGGAATAGCGCTGATGAAAGTCGGTGGAACCATGGGTGTCGTAGAGTTCTTTTTTTTCTGGATCGGAAAGAACGGCATAGGCTTCGCTGATTTCCTTAAATTTTTCTTCAGCTGCCTTATCACCACTGTTTTTGTCAGGGTGATATTTTTGGGCAAGTTTTCTGTAGGACTTCTTTATTTCGGCTGCAGTAGCTGACTTGTCAATCTCTAGCTTTCCGTAATAATCCATCTTTTCTCTCTCTGTAAAAAACAAAGAGCACAATTGTGCTCTGAAAAATATCAAATGTACTGATATATTAGGGAGGGTTCACCTATCAGTCAAGGAAGGAATTTGACTCGGCATATTTCTATAGGATTGAGCTCAAATAGATGGGCTCACAGAAAAACTCTGTAAACATGTCGCGGCCCTCTCTCTTTAGCTCTGTCTCCTGTAACGTTGAGAGCAGGGGCTTTGACATAATCAAGTGAGTGACTATCATAGATGCCGAATCAGGAAGCCTTTCTCCATGGGCACTTCGGTCTGATCTGGATGGGAGCCTGGAGAGTAGGAAGAGACGGTCGCTGTAGAACTTTTGCCACTTGCCTGCTCTTTTGTAATGACACCTGAGGAGATGTAATGGTAAAATATTTATGATTATGCAGACAAACAATAACTCGGTAAAAACACTAGCACTTACCGATAATATTTATATCAAGCAGGCTCATGTCAAAAATCCGTATATTGCCAGAACAGCTCGCCAATCAAATTGCCGCAGGAGAAGTTGTCGAGAGACCTGCTTCGGTGGTAAAAGAGCTTATTGAAAATAGCCTCGATGCAGGTGCTGATCGCATTGAAGTTGAGATAGTCGGTGGTGGCACTAAGCTCATCCGCATCATTGATAATGGTGAGGGCATGGACGGTGATGATATCTTTCTCTGTCTGGAACGTCATGGCACCTCGAAGATACGGAATCAGGAAGATCTCGGGGCCATTTCAACCCTAGGCTTTCGTGGCGAGGCCCTGCCTTCCATTGGTTCTGTCTCTCAACTGTCCATCAGTTCACGTACCTACAACTCCGAGCTTGGCTATAGGGTAGAACTGCGATATGGCACCCTGGTTAAATCCCACGAAACGGGCTGTGCCGTTGGCACCATC
This sequence comes from Desulfotalea psychrophila LSv54, assembly GCF_000025945.1. Taxonomy (GTDB): domain Bacteria; phylum Desulfobacterota; class Desulfobulbia; order Desulfobulbales; family Desulfocapsaceae; genus Desulfotalea; species Desulfotalea psychrophila. Next base: position 2,233,960 of record NC_006138.1, read on the forward strand.
ATCGAGATCCGCAATCTCTTTGGCAATGTCCCGGCCAGAAGAAAGTTTCTTCGCACCACCCGAACAGAGCTGGGACATATCGACGAGGTTATTAAAAATTATAGCCTGGTTGCCTCTGACGTTAGTTTTGTTCTCCGGGTTGATGGTCGGGAAACGATTAACCTGAGCGGTAGCTTTAATCTGATCCAGAGACTGGCCAAGATCATGCATCAACCAGAAGAATTTTTCCCCATTGATTTCTCAACAGACGGGGAACACAGGGTGACTGGACTGCTTCTTGCCCCGGAAAAGGTTTCACCCGGTTCGGCCCGTCTCCGGGTCTTTGTTAATGGCCGAGCGGTAAAAGATAGGATGATTGTTCATGCTGTGGCAGAGGGCATGCGTGGTTTCCTTATGAAGGGTAAAAATCCTGCCGGTCTTATCCTCCTTGAAGTGCCACCAGAGGAAATGACGTTAACGTTCATCCGGCAAAACATGAAATTCGTTTTCGCAGGTCTCAGGAGGTGCACGGATTGGTGCAAGCCGGGGTTCTTGCTGCCATTAGGGCAGAGCAGGGCCATCTACAGCAAAATATCTTTGGTGAAAAATCACAGGTAGTGCCTCAGCTTGAACGCTCAGAACCTTCGCCAGCAACCCATCCCCCAGCAATAGAGAGGCAGGTGCAATCCGCCGTGGTGGGGGAAAAGTCTGCCGCCCCGATGCGGGTAGAACCCTTGGTTGAAACGGCAGAAGGGACAGAGGTCTACCAGCGGCAAGAACCGGCAAAGGTATACCAGCGGCAAGAACCGGCAGTAACTGAGAGCAGCAGAGTAGAGGCCGTGCAGATAGATCAGGAGCCTGTTGCAGAACAACTCTTGCCACGGGAGGAGGAAGGCCGAGGGCTTGAGATTTTAGGACAGGTGGATAATCTCTATATCTTTTGTCGTAGTCAGGCAGGGCTTGTGGTTATAGATCAGCATGCGGCCCATGAACGCCTTCTCTACGAAAAACTTAAAAAACATTTTAGCGCAAATAGTATGGTGAAACAGAACCTCCTCTTCCCGGAAACAGTGGAGCTTTCCCTTTATCAGAGCCAACTGGTGGAAAAACATCTTGAAGATCTTGAGAAAATGGGGTTCTCTCTGCGTGATTTTGGTGGCAACTCCTATGTCATAGGGGCAATCCCTGCCCTGGCCGGACAGATTGCCCCGCAGAAGATATTTTTTGATGTCTTGGAACAGTTTGGTGCCGATGGTAAGAGCAGGAAGGATGCAGGCGATATGCTGGATAGCATACTTGCAAGCATGGCCTGCCGGGCAGCAATAAAGGCAGGAGCCAGGCTTTCCCAGAGGGAGATGGAGAGTCTTTTGGCCGATATGGCCGCTGCTGATCTCTTCTCCCACTGCCCTCACGGCCGACCTGTTGTCAAACAGTTTTCTTCAGATGAAATAAAAAAATGGTTTTATCGTACATGAAACAAAATCTTATTATTTGCCTTATCTGTGTCAGTGCCCTTCTCTCCGCATGCGCTAAAAAGCCTGTCGCCACCAGGATGGAGACCACCGCATACTGCGGTTGTCAAATCTGTTGTGATTGGCAGAGAGGAAAAAATCAATATCTGCACCTTGATTTTTGGAACAAGTATGTCAGTGCAGGTAAAGCCGCAGGTCGCCCATACTCCGGCCTCACCGCTCACGGCACAAACCCCGAGGAGCCGGAAGAGGGGCTTTTTTCCGCGGACAGTGTCCAGCGGCCATGGATGATTCCCGTACGCATTGTTCTCTTCCCGTGGTTCTTGATGGCAGAGGATGGCACAATTGCAGCGGATACACGTTACTATCCCTTTGGTACGAGGATGTATGTTCCAGGTTATGGCTGGGGCGTTGTAGAAGATCGGGGTGGAGCAATTAAAGGGCGCCATCGCATTGATCTCTTTTTTGATTCTCACCAGGAAGCACTTCAATGGGGAAGAAAAACCCTACCCGTAAACATCGTATTACCCTAATCCCCTTAGAGAAAAATGAATAATATGAATAAAGTAATAATTATTGGCGGCGGTCTTGCTGGAAGTGAAGCCGCCTGGCAGGCAGCAAACAGAGGTTGTCAGGTAGAGCTTGTCGACATGAAACCTGAAAAGTATAGCCCTGCCCATAGTTCCCCTCTTCTGGGTGAGCTTGTCTGCAGTAACTCTCTACGTTCAAATGATCCGACCTCTGCTGTTGGTTTGATGAAAAGGGAGATGCGTTTTTTTAATTCTCTGATCATGGATGTCGCTGACAGCACGGCTGTTCCTGCAGGTAAGGCCCTGGCTGTAGATCGAGATAAATTTGCCGAGGCGATTACGGCCCGGTTGGAGTCTCATCCCAATATAAGTATCAGCCATAGGGAGGTTACTGCAGTTCCGGAACCTGCCGACCACCCTACCATCATTGCCACTGGCCCCCTTACCGCTGAGGATTTTGCTGAATCCCTAGCCGAGTTGACGGGTCGTGATCGTCTTGCCTTCTACGATGCCATTGCCCCTATTCTTGACAGTGAATCACTTAATATGGATATTGTCTATTGTAAATCCCGCTATGATGACGGCCCCGGCGATTATCTCAACTGTCCAATGAACAGGGAAGAGTACGAGAGATTTATAAGTGAACTGGCCAGTGCTGATTATATGCCCCTTAAAGACTTTGAAGATGCAAAATATTTTGAGGGCTGTCTCCCCGTTGAGGTGATCTGTTCCCGGGGTGTTGACACCCTTCGCTTTGGGCCAATGAAGCCTGTGGGCTTGCCTGATCCTCGTACCGGTCAAGACCCATACGCCGTTGTTCAGCTGCGCATGGAAAACGCCGAGGGTAGCACCTACAATATGGTGGGTTTTCAAACAAAGATGACCTATCCCGAACAAAAACGAATTTTCAGAATGATTCCGGGCATGGAAAATGTTGAATTTGTCCGTCTTGGTTCCATTCACCGTAATACCTTTATCTGTGCTCCGGAACTCTTAGCGGATACCCTGCAGATAAAAAAACGTCCAGATCTCCTTCTGGCAGGACAACTCTCGGGGGTTGAAGGCTATATTGAGTCAGCCGCCATGGGGCTGCTTGCCGGTATCAACGCTGCCCGCAGGGCAATGGGAGAGGAGCTGGTGAGCCCACCTGCAGAAATGGCCTTGGGCGCTATGGTTGGCCATCTCACTAAGAGTGCGGCCAAGAACTTCCAACCTTCCAATGTCAACTTTGGCCTCTTTCCTGCGTGGGAGAAGAAGGTGCCAAAACGCTTTCGTGGAGAGAAACGGGCAGAGGCATCAGCTCTGGCCCTTGAGGTATGGAACGAAAAATGGCAGATTAGCGAACAGGTCTAAAGAAAAGGCCTCTCGTGGCCGATGAGGCCTAATATATCCCTGTTATCTCTTAAAGCAGTCTTGTTTAAAAGAATGAACCCTTTGTAATATGAGACTGTTTTAAAAAATCATTTCACACTAACCTATAAAAAGGGCCTGCCACATGCAATTTTGTTCAAGCTGTGGAGTTGTATTGAATCTCTTTGAGTTCCCTGAAAGAGAACTCTGCTCAAAATGCTTTGAGAAACTGCATGCTACCAATGCAGAAAAAAATGGTGCCTCTACGGCTGTTAAAAAAGAGCGACCATGTGCCTGTTCTCAGGTACCTGCGGATGCCCTACTTCGTTGTGAAAACGGCAAGATGTCTATCACCACTCAGGACGGAGTGGCTCTCTGGTCTGGAGAGATGGACTCTGCTCACCAAATGCAAACAATACTGCAACAGGTCGGCCGAATTCACTCCATAAGAAATAAACGAAAAAAGAGCCAAAAGTAAGGCAAAGTCAAAACAACAATGGCAATAACTATATCGGTAGGTTCAGGAAAAGGTGGAGTTGGTAAGAGCATTGCTATCAGTAATATAGCCCTTCTTCTTGCCAAGGCAGGTAAAAAGGTCTGTATTGTTGATTTTGATATTGGTGGTGCTGATACCCATATCCTCTTTGGTCTGTTTCAGCCCAAATACACCCTTACCGATTTTCTTGATAAAAGGGTCGAGACCATCCAAGAGACTATTCAGACCATGGATGTCTTTTATGGCCTTCAGCTTATCCCCGGTACAGGTGATACCCTGCAAACTGCCAATATGAACTTTCAACAAAAGCAGAGATTGTTGCGAGCAATTGGCGGTATCGATGCCGATGTTATTCTCTTTGATGTGGGGGCAGGCACAAATTATCATACCCTCGATTTTTTCATGGCAACGGATATTCAGATGTGTGTTGCCATGCCAGAACCTACATCCATTATGGATTTCTATACCTTTCTGCAGTTGGCGACAATTCGAAAAACATTGAGCAAGTTTCTCTCCAGTGGTGATATCAGCCAGAAAATCAAAAATAATCGTTTTAGCAGCCTTGATCAGGCCCTGGAGCTGATAGAGGAGATGGAGCCAGGTGGCCGGCAAAAGGCCCAGGAGTCATTACGCTATTTTAATCCACTGCTCATCATCAATCGGGTAACCCCCAAGAGCAAGCTTAACCGGGCAAAACTGCATAAAATGGCTAGTAGGTATCTGGGCATTTACCTGCCTGACCTGGGTGATATTCCCCATGATGAGACAATGTCAGCAGCTCTTAAGGCCTTTATGCCCATAGCTGAATACGACCCCAAGGCACCTGCCTCTATAGCGTTTCAAACCATCACCCATCGCCTCCTGAAAATTCTTGCCCTTTACGAAAAAAAAGCGGGCAAGAGCGAGCTCTAAGGACTCGGCTAGAGGGTTAACCAGTGGCCGGCAACATCGACCATTCTATTGGCAAAACCCCATTCATTGTCGAACCAACAGATCATCTTCACTAATTTGCCACCACAGACCCGTGTTTGGGTACCGTCAACCACGCAGGATCTTGAGTCTGTATTAAAGTCAACGGAGGCATGGGTTTCACGGGTATAGCCAAGCAGGCCCTGGAGTTCTCTTTTGGCAACACCTGCGAAGAGATTATTAATATCCTCCACGCTGACATTTTCTTTTAGATTAACCGAGAGATCCATCAGGGAAACATTAATCGTTGGCACCCGCAGATGCAGGCATTGAAACTTGCCTTTAAAGGCAGGGTATATTGTCTGCAATCCGTTGGATAGGCCTGTATCAACGGGCACTATTGATTGCAGGGCACTTCTGGTCAGACGCAGGTTGGTGTTGTGGTAACTATCAATAACCGGTTGATCATTCATGGCCGAATGGACAGTGGTTATCAGGCCATTTTCCACCCCAAAATTCTTTTCAAGCAGGTGCAATACGGGCAGAATACAGTTGGTGGTACAGGAGGCATTGGAGACAACCCTGTGTGCTGGCTTTAGCAGTCCTTCGTTTATTCCAAAAACTACAGTAGCATCCACCTCCTTGCAGCTGGGGTGAGATATCAAAATCCGCTTTGCCCCACTGGCAAGATGAAGTTCCGCCGTTTCCCGATCATGAAAGGATCCGGAGCATTCAAAGACAAGATCAATATCCAACTCCTTCCAGGGCAGCATGCGGGGATCTTTTTCTCGAAAAATTTCTATCCGGTCATCATTCACAATCAGACATCCGTTCTCGGAGGAGATTGGCAGAGGAAAGCGACCATGGGTGGTATCGTATTTTGTCAGATACCTTATGGTTTCTATGTCCGCTAACTCATTTATAGCAACAACCTTAAAATGCTTGCCCACCTCAGAGGTATAGAGGGCACGTAATACACTCTGCCCAATACGTCCATATCCATTTATTGCAATTCGAAAACTCACAGCAATCCTCACTACAGCAAAAAAAAGAAGTAAACACCCCATCTGCAATGACTGGCAGTAATGCAAAGAGGATCGTAACCAAAGGCAGATAACGCAGGCAGATAAAAAATCCGTCGGAGACAGGGCCAGAGGTGCTAAAAAAACTTACATAAATTATCACTATTAAGGCTAAAAATCTAGCAAACAGTGTCTGCCGGGGAAAAATTACAGAGCTCTGCTCTGGGGCGAGCTATCCGCAAAAGCTCAAACCTCTCTTTATAGGTATCCGTAACTCTGTTTTATTGTCAGCGCTTTTCAGCCAGGATGTGTAACATAAAAAATCGTGACAAAAAATAACATCCTTATTTTACTATTTCTCATAAAACGTACCGAGGTGGAGCGTCAAACCGCTATTATTGGTGTTGACGTAGGTACTGGCAAGGGCCGAGCAGTTTCTCGGGGCCTCACTGATAATGCATCAGTAGATGCGAAAAGAGTAACAAAATTTAATGGGAGTCATATGAATACAATCATTAGCCCGAAAGAAATTGCCTTGTATATTGATCACACTCTCCTCAAACCTGAGGCAAGCCCTGCAGCTATTCGTACCCTATGCGCAGAAGCTCGTGAGTACTCTTTCAAGACTGTATGCGTCAACTCTTGCTATGTCCCTCTCTGTGTGGAAGAACTTCAAGCTTGCCCCGTTGATGTTTGCTCGGTGGTGGGGTTCCCACTTGGGGCTATGCTGAGTTCGGCAAAGGCCTACGAGGCAAAACTTGCAGTGGCAGCCGGGGCCGACGAAATTGATATGGTTATCAATATTGGTCTCTTGAAGGCAGGAGAACTTGAAGCTGTTCGGGCAGATATTGAAACAGTTTTTGCCGCCTGTGGAGAGGCAGACCTTAAGGTGATCATTGAGACAGGCCTGCTCAGCGATGCGGAGAAAAAAAGCGTCTGTCAGATATGCAAGGAAGTTGGTGTCGCCTTTGTTAAGACCTCCACGGGTTTTGGTCATGGTGGCGCAACCGTTGCCGATGTAGAACTTATGCGTGCTGTTGTTGGTGAGAGATGTAAGGTTAAGGCCTCTGGCGGGGTACGCAACCTTGCCGATGCCCGCGCCCTGATAGCGGCAGGAGCCAATAGAATTGGGGCAAGTGCCGGTATCGCAATTGTCAATGGAGAAGAGGTCCCCCCTTCTCGTTAAAAGAAAAACTGATATATATCGGGTGCCCATGGCTGCGGCAGAAGTCCTTCGGCAGTGATGGGTAATCTGTCTTGGCCTTGCCGGCAGATATGAGTGTATAATGAATTTGCTGGCCATCGCTGTGCCTTGGCTTGTGGCAAGCAGGTCTGTGCCGGGTATTCATGTACGTATCGGCTTTTTGTCCGAGTTCGAAAGCCGGACCATGGAAGAGATTATTTAATCACTACCATAGGTGAAAAATATGAAAAAAATAGCTGTTATCGGCAGTAATATGGTGGACCTTGTCACCTATACTGATCGTATGCCAGTAGCTGGTGAGACCCTTGAGGCACCGGATTTTGATCTTGGTTTCGGTGGTAAGGGTGCCAACCAGGCCATCGCTGCCGCAAAACTTGGGGGTGAGGTCCTGATGCTCTCCAAGGTGGGCGATGATGTGTTCGGTCCCAATACCAGGGCCAACTTTGTTGCCAACGGTATCGATGCTCGCTATGTAGAAACCGCCGCAGGTATATCAAGTGGTGTTGCCCCTATCTTTGTTGATGCAAAGGGGCAGAACAGTATCCTCATTGTCAAGGGAGCCAATAAGCATCTCAGTCCTGTTGATGTGGACCGTGCCATTGATGATATCCGTGCCTGTGATCTCATTGTTATGCAGTTGGAGATATCTCTTGAAACCGTTTACTACGTTATTGAGCTGGGTCTACGCGAGCATATTCCTGTCCTCCTCAATCCTGCCCCTGCTGTTGCCGGTCTTGATATGGAGAAGATCTGTCAGCTTGATATGCTGGTTCCTAACGAAACAGAACTTGAAATTCTCACAGGTATGCCTGTGCAGACCCTTGAACAAATTCAAGCGGCGGCAAAATTTTTAATAGATGCAGGTATTAAGAAGGTTATTGTGACTATGGGAAGCAAAGGCGCTCTCCTTGTTACAGAAAAAGAGATGACCTCTGTTCCCTGTCCTCAGGTGAAGGCTAAAGATACCAGTGGGGCAGGAGATGCCTTTATAGGTTGTTTTGCCAAGCACTATGTGGAAGGTGGTGAGCTTATCCCGGCCATGGAAGAGGCTGTAATCTACGCCTCCCTCTCCACCACCAGACCCGGCACCCAAAAGTCCTACGCCGATATCGACCAGTTCGAGGCATATAAGCGTTTTCTCTAGGTGTCTGTCCTTCCCTCTTCCGGCCTCCGGTCTGAGGGGTACCTCCTCTGCTAAAGACATCAGCTAAGGCGGAATAGTTTTGCCGATCACCTTTGCCACTGAAATAATATCTTTTTTTGCTTTTTCCCTTGCCCCCCCCTATACTGAAATGGACAGATAACACCTATCTACTGGATAAATGGATGCTTTGTAGCCATGGGCAAAGGGTAGACGATCAGGCAAAGGAGATAAAAAAGTGAGCAAATTACTCTACATAGAGGCGTCACCAAGAAAAAACAAATCGTTTTCTACTAGGGTCGCTCAATCCTTTATTAATACATTTCTGGATGCCGATCCTGCAAACAGGATAGAAACCCTGGATCTATGGGATTTTCCCTTACCGGAAGTTGATGGCAGTTATCTCAGTGCCAAATATAAGATACTTCACTGGCAGGATCCAACAGAGGCAGAGGCCCGGGCCTGGACCGAAATTGCAAATATCGTCAGTCAGTTTAAGGATGCAGACAGTTATCTCTTTAGTATTCCTATGTGGAATTTTTCTATCCCGTATAAACTCAAACACTTTATTGATATCATTACTCAGCCCGGTCTTACCTTTATGTTTTCTCCAGAATCAGGCTATCAGGGACTGGTAACCGGAAAAGCCTGTACGGTAATATATGCTCGTGGAGCCCAATACCGTGGTACTAAGGGAAGCACCCTCGACTTTCAAAAGACATATATGGAGTTGCTTCTCAGTTTTATTGGTTTTGAAAATATTCACAGCATACGGGTAGAACCCACCCTGACAGACTCTGCGTCCAGGGAGCGGGTCCTGGCTACGGCAAAGCTTGAGGCAATATCTTTGGCAAAAGAACTCTACTCTCTAATTTAAAGTTAGCCATGGTTCCCCGACAGGGGCTGCCAAGGAGCCATGGCTGTTGTTCTCTGCGTCAGGCTTCTTTTTTAATACTCAAAGGAGGATTTGACTCCCTCCCCCTCATGACGATAGATAATAAAGCGTCGTCCCTTGATCTTTTTGGTGGAAAGTGCCCTTTCGGCCTCGTCTGCTACGGAACGTTCAATGGCGACATAGGAGTAAAAATCAAAACAGTTGATCTTGCCCACCTTGCTTCCGGCAATGCCCGCATCTTTAGTCAGGGCTCCCAAAATATCTCCGGGCCTGAGCTTGGTCTTTCGTCCACCGTTGATAGAGAGGGTCACCATCGGTGGCAGGGCTGTTACGCCTTTGCCTGCCGGAGCAAGCGCCTCGACATCGGAAATCTTAAAGTCAGTGCCCATCAGACGATTAATCTCCTCCAACCTGAACTCTTCGCCAGGCTCCATAAGGGAAAAGGCCAGACCCTCTTTCCCGGCTCGACCCGTCCGCCCGATACGATGGATATAGACCTCGGACTCAAAGGGAAGATCGACGTTGATTACTGCGCTGAGCCCATTGATATCAAGTCCTCGGGCTGCCACATCGGTGGCCACCATGATAGGACTACTGCCGTTGGAGAAACGTACCAGAACTTCTGTCCGTTCTCTCTGGTCAAGGTCTCCGTGAATGGCCAGGGCCGAAAATCCTTTGGCCTCTAAGGCCTCGGCTATATCCCTGCAGTTCGCTTTAGTATTACAGAAGATCAGGGTGGACTCAGGCTTATGAGTGGCCAAAATTCTGCTGACAATAGCTGCTTTTTTATCCCATTTGCACTCAAAGAACTCTTGCTGAATTGAGTTTTCCTCGTGCTCTACGTCGACTATGACCCTTTGGGCCTTATACTGAAATTGTTCACTCAGACGGAGGATCTCATCGGGGAAGGTGGCAGAGAAGAGTAGGGTCTGACGACGCCGGGGGAGATAGCTTATAATGGCATCAAGGGTATCGGCAAAGCCGATGTCCAGCATGCGATCCGCTTCATCGAGGACCAGGGTGGTGACGTGGTCAAGATTGAGACTTTCTCGCTTTAAATGCTGTTCAATACGGCCCGGGGTGCCGACCACAATATGGGCCTGATGTTCCAGAGAGGCCAGTTGAGGCTTGATGGGCATGCCGCCACAGAGGGTGGTAATTTTGATATTGTGCTTGAAGCGGGCAATACGACGTAGCTCGCCTGCTACCTGCTCCGCCAGCTCACGGGTTGGGCACATCACCAGAGTTTGGACTCGAAAGAGGCTTACATCCAGATTGTGGAGGAGGCCGATACCGAAGGCTGCTGTTTTGCCTGATCCTGTCTTGGCCTGTGCTAGCAGATCCTCGCCCTCCAGCACATGGGGCAGACTCTCTGCCTGGATAGGAGTCATTTCATGGTAACCCATGATCTCTAGATTATCGGTCATTGCTTTGCTTAAGGCCAGTGTAGTAAATGCGCTCATGGGGTCCTTTAATTATAGAAGCAGACCCCTGCGGGCCCTAGTGGTAAATTTAGCCGGAGATGCCGGCAAACAGAGATGGCAGATAAATCATATTTTGTCCACAAAAGCCATAGTTAATGCACAGGATCATAGCCAGGAAAGGGCCGGCAAGTCCTCTGAGATGAGGGCAAGAGGTCATAATGAGTGACAAAACAGGCCCGCTCTCAGGAAGAAAGAGAGTTAGTTATGATGGAGGGATGGAGAGATGGCCGGGCTTGCGGTAAATAATGTTCCGTTTTGGCCCTGCCTTACCGGTGAAAAAAATGAAAGGAGAACTACTATGAACGCAAAGATTAAAGAAATGCCGGAGTACAATGTCGCATATGTACGCAAGATGGGGGCCTATGGCGAAGAAACCTGTAAACAGGCCTTCGCTGAACTGGTGCAGTGGGCGGAGCCGAAGGGCTATCTGCGTTTGGGAACAATACTTGGGTTATATTGGGATAACCCGGAGACTACCCCGCCCGAGAAATGCCGTACCGATGCCTGTATAACTGTTCCGGACGGAACATTAGCTGAAGGCACGATCGGTGTACAGCTCATCAGTGGGGGCCAATACGCCGTCTGCCATTTCGAAATTACGGCAGAAGGTTTTCAGCAGGCATGGAAAGATGCCTTTTCATGGTTTATAGGTAAGGGCTATGAGTGTGCTGCTAAACCCTGCTACGAGCTTTTTCATAATAATGGAGAGGAAGATCCTGACGGCAGGTGGATCTTTGACATCTGTATTCCGCTGAAAAAATCCTGAAAATAGACAGAGGGTGTCTCATCGCATCCGTCGATTGGACACCCTTTTAATTCAAAAATCTATCCTTGCTCTTCAGTAAGTGTATCCAGGGGACTTTGGACATCATGGACATTCTTTTTCATAAGATGGGTGTAGATTTCCGTTGTCTTTACATCCTTATGGCCCAGCAATTTTTGCAGGAGGTGGAGATGAGTTCCCTGCTCTAAGAGGTGGGTTGCATAACTGTGGCGCAGGGTGTGACAGGTAACATGTTTTTCTATATTTGTCCTGCTCGTGGCGGTTTTTATCGCCTTCTGCAGGCCTGATTCCATCACATGGTGTCGACGTCTTTTGCCGGAACGTGGGTCCGAGGAAATTTTGCTGGCAGGAAAGAGAAATTGCCAGTTAACATCCATGGCCGCGAGTGGGTATTTAAAGGCCACCGCCTGGGGCAGATAGACCTCTCCATAGCCCTCGACTATATCCTCTTTATGTAGCTGTATCACCCGCGATACCTGGGCCTGGAGTTGATCGGTGATCAATCTCGGCAGGGGGACAGTTCGGTCATAACCGCCCTTACCTGCATTGACGAAAACGTGGCCCTCTGCAAAAACTATATCCTTGACCCTGAGACGAATGCACTCCATTAGGCCTAAGCCACAGCCATAAAGCAATTGCGCCATGAGGAGATGTTGGCCTCGAAGTTGCGAGAGGAGCTGGCTCACCTCTTCTTGAGTCAAGACAGTGGGTAATTTCAGGTGTCGCTTACTGCGACTAGGTGCAATAGCTGTCAATTCTATTCCCAATACTCTCTGGAAGAGGAAGGAGATAGCGTTGAGTGCCTGTCGCTGAGTACTTGTTGAGGCGTTTTCATGCTCCTGCAGATAATGCAAATATTCTTCAACTTCAGTTATCCCCATTTGTGCTGGCTCTTGTGGAGAGTCATAAAAATTCAAAAAACGAATAATCCATGCACAGTAACTCTGCTCGGTTCGATAGGCATAATTATAATAGCGTAACACCTCTTGTACCTGTTCCAGCAACCCAAGCTCCGGGTCTGGAATAAACTCTCTGCTACTTTCCATCCTTACACCTCTATACAAATACACACAGGACACATAGATAAATTCGGACTAGGTGAAATGGCTGATTTTATTCGTCACGATCAGGGGGAGAGAAAACTTGCGACAAGAATACCCCTAATCAGCTATACTACACGCTAGCATAATATGGGAGATGAATTACAAAAAATAAAGAAAGATGTAAAGTCTCTGTTTTTTTTTGCAAAAAAACAGAGAGAAAGGGATCTCTTTTTGTCATGGCCTATATAGGCCACACAGAACTTTTCTTAATCGTCTCTTGGACCTCATAAGCTTGTAGCTAACAGTAGCCCGAAAAAAAAGAGATCATTCGAGCATGCAGAAAGATTAGATATAATAACATATTGTTAGATCAATTTCACAGATAAGGGTATTCTTCTGGTAGTTTCCTCGCATATGGGGGCGCTCAAGAAATAGTCCCGAGTATTTTTTGCATCTGATTTTTCCGGGTTGATCAGATAAAAAATAAGGAAGATTATGAAATTAAAAACAACCATGGCCCTTGTCATGTTGGCCTGGTTATCACTCATTGCCCTATCTTTTTTTTGGAACTATACAAACGCAATCAAAGAGCAGGAGAGAGTTGCCCTGTTCTCTGCAAGGAATTTTTTTCAACATATTGTTGCTGCTCGTCTTTGGAATGCCCAGCACGCTATGTGCCTGTCACAGAAAAGACACAGCCAAACCAATATCTTGATGTGCCAATGAGAGAAATTGTAGTCAATGATGATTTGACCTTAACCAAGGTTAACCCGGCCTTTATGACCCGGCAAATTTCTGACATAACCCGGGTACATGAGGGTGTGCAGTTTCATCTTACTAGTCTCAAGCCTCTTCGGCCGGGTAACAGAGCAACGGCAAGGGAAAGAGAATTCCTTAAAGAATTTGCAAGTGGGACCAGAGAAAAAGAGCTTTACAGTGACCGGGAAGTAAAGGATTCATTTTTTTATATGGCTCCTCTTATAACGGAGAAGGCATGTTTGCAATGCCATGCCCGGCAGGGTTATAGGGAAGGTGACATACGAGGCGGGGTCAGCATAACAACACCCTATGCCATGCCAACCATTTTTCCCACTCCTTATCGGCCATATGTTAATAGCCTTTGTCGGCCTGGTTGGTATCTTTCTCTTTGGGTGGAGATTAAACAGGGCCTATGAAATAATAAAAAGGCAGGCGGCATTCGATGCGGTAACAGGAATTCCAAACTATCGAAGCTTTGCAGAGATTTTATGCAGAGAAGGCGGGTTGTAAAAGAAATCAGCAGCCTCTTTCAATTATAATGGGCGATATAGATAATTTTAAGCTCTATAATGATAGCTATGGTCACAGTAAAGGTAATATCTGTTTAAAGGGAGTGGCGCAGGCGATACATGAATCGCTGAAAAGACCCGCAGATTTTTGTGCACGCTATGGGGGGGAAGAGTTTATTATCCTCCTGCCCAACACCCCTCCCCGATCTGCCCTGAAGGTCGCGGAGAGAATACAGGCAAATATTGAGGCAAAGGGAATTGTACACACAAAATCAATGCCAACGGGACTTGTCACCATAAGCCTTGGTATCAGCAGTGCTCTCCCAGGTCTTTGGCCAAAAAAGGACGAGTTGATCAGCCAGGCAGATATGGCCATGTACAGATCAAAGGGGCTTGGTCGAAATCAGATTAGTTTTTTTAATAAAATAGATGACTCCACCAGTGAGTGAGAGACTTTCTTTTCACCCCATTAAGGGCTAAAAAAATACCTCCTGAGCTTGGCTCAATTATTTTTGGCCAGTTAGTTTTTTTCCTTTCTCATAAAAAACATTCCAACTCTCCCTCCTTTTCTTTACAATAAAAGGAACAAAAAATTCAGGAAAGGCCGGTTCAGGCGCCCCTTATCTATTTATTAGGAGGAGAGCAAGTTTATGAGCAAGCCAGCAAACCAAACAACCAGACTTCCCATTCATAATAAGCTACTGGCCTTTATTATTCTTATTGGCCTTGGCATAGCTGCCTTTCTTCTGTTTTTTTATTACTCATTTTCAACAAGTCTTGAGGAAGAGAAAAAAGAGCAGTCTAAGCATCTTACAGAGATTGGCCTGGGGGTTGTTCAACACTTTTACCAAATGAGTTCAGAGGGCAAGATGACATCTGCCGAGGCTAAAGACCTTGCAATGAATGCCTTGGAAAATGCTACATATGGGAAAAATGGTTACCTCTGGATAAACAGTGGTGAGGGAAAACTTTTGATGCAGCCGTATACTCCCGAGCGAGTTGGTCTTAACCAAATTGACTGGACCGACTTGAAAGGGAAATATTTTTTTAAAGAATTTATTAACACGGCAAAAAATGGTGGTGGCTGGGTATCGTATTATTGGCCTAAGCCCAAGGTCCCTGAGGAGAGTCCTAAAATTTCTTATGTTACCTACTTCGCTCCATGGAACTGGGTTCTGGGTACAGGGCTTTACCTCGACGATATGCAAAAAAATGTTTTTTGGACTGTTTTTAAGGCTTCGGGAATATTCATCACCTGTTTTATCCTGTTTATTGCCGCTACAACCTTTATGGTGAACTACTTCCTGCGTCAACTTGGAGAACTTGCTATAAAAGACACGCTTACCAATCTTTATACCAAGAGATTTCTAGAAGAGATATTGCCAAACGTTCTAAAAAAGCTACACCGGGACAACCAACATCTTCTGGTGGTGATATTTATAGATATTGATCATTTTAAAAAGGTCAATGATAGCTATGGTCATAGCTGTGGCGACCTGGTTTTAAAGAGGTTGGCCAATATCCTCATGGACAATACCCGACCCGATGATTTTAGCATTCGTTTTGGTGGCGAAGAATTTCTTCTTATTGGCTTTTTTCGTAATGAACAAGAGGCTATAGCTGTTACTGAAAGAATAAGGAAAGAGACGGCCTGTTTGGTTTTTGAGGACAATAACAGTAAGTTCCAGATTACCCTCAGTGCCGGCATAGCCATTTACCAGCCGGACACCGAGTCCTTCGAGGGAACACTGAAGCGGGCCGATAAAAAGCTCTATGAGGCCAAGGATTCGGGACGAAATCGTATTTGTATATAGTTTTAAGGAGACCTCTCCTTTCGGTAGAGAGCGATCCAGTTAGTAGCATCTCTAAAGCCCGGGCCTGTTGCGGAATAAGATAATGTATAAAAGAAAAATCACAGAATAATAGGTAGATATCTTCTCTCCACAGAGACAAAAAAATTGACGCAAGCCACTCTGTCGTATATTATGAATAAGTTATTCATCAATAGGTAAAGAGCCTTAGTAACAGACCGTTGATACCTGAAGGGACAGACCCCACTATTACAAGGAGCGTTTTCATGAAACACTATATCCTCGCCGCATTTCTTGTTTTTACCATTTGTGCAGGTTCTGCATCTGCTGCAAAACTTGTTGTAGCAACCGATACTACTTCCCACCATTTGAATTCAAAGATCCTGCAAGTGGTAAGCATGTGGGCTTTGACGTGGAACTCTGGGCCGCCATTGCTAGAGAGGCAGGTCTTGACTACGAACTACAGCCCATGGCTTTTAAGGGCATTGTTCCCGGGCTTCAGTCTGCACAGATCGACGCTGGTATTGCAGGTATGTCCATTACTGATAAACGTAAGAAGGTTATTGACTTTTCTGATGGGTATTATGACTCTGGCCTTCTCCTTCTGGTACCTAAGGGCAGCTCTATTAAAGGCCTGGCTGATCTGGTCGACAAAAAGGTTGCCACCAAGACTGGTACAACCAGTGTTGACTTCTTGAAAAAGCACTCTGCCAAGACCAAACTTGTCCTTTTCCCCAACGATAATGCGATGTTTATGGAACTTATGACCGGTGGAGTGGATGCCGTTATGTTTGATAGACCTGTTATTGAATCTTTTGCCAGTAAGCGTGGTCAGGGTCAGGTTACTATTGTAGATACCCTCTATGCCGGTCAGCCCTATGGCATTGGCTTTCCCAAAGGATCTCAATTGGTAGAGAAGGTAAATATAGCTCTCAGAACCCTCAAAGATAGTGGTGAGTATACCAAGATCTATCAGAAGTGGTTTGGTGTAGCTCCCCGCTAAACATTTTTTAAACCGACAAGACAAGGGACAGGGTGTGAAAAGCATTATGCCCCTTTTTTTTATCTTTTTACAAATGGTTAATTATGGCCTTTAATTTTGAACCAGCAGTAATTGTCGAATCGATCCCGCTACTACTAGGGGGTGCCAAGCTTACCGTTTATCTCACGGTAGGTGGACTTGTTTTTGGTTTTGTCCTGGGTGTTGTTTTTGGCCTTATGAAGCTCTCCACCTTATGGCCTGTGCGTAAGATTGCAGGTTTTTATATTGAGACAATACGGGGCACGCCCATGTTGGTGCAGGCCATGTTTTTATACTTTGGTCTGCCCATGGCCTTTGGCTTCCGCCTACCGGCTTTGGCGGCAGGAGTTATTGTTATTGCTATTAATTCCGGCGCCTATATTGCCGAAATAGTCCGCGGAGCAGTACAATCCATAGATTCAGGACAGATGGAGGCGGGACGCTCTATTGGCCTGACCTCCTTGCAGGCCATGCGCTATGTTATTTGGCCGCAGGCCTTTAGAAGGATGATTCCGCCTCTGGGAAATCAGTTTATAATCAGTCTTAAAGATACCTCTCTATTGATGATTATCGGAGTCGGAGAGCTCTTGCGCACGGCAGATGAAATTGTGGCGGTAAATTTCAGAGCCTTTGAGGTCTATCTCGCCTGCGGACTCATCTACCTGGCCATGACCATGAGCATTGCCAGGGTATTAAAAATTGTTGAAAAACGTCTACAGATACAGGGAAGATAAGATATGATTAGTATTCGTAATCTCCATAAATCCTTTGGTGATACAGAGGTCCTAAAAGGTGTTAACATTGAGGTCGCGAAGGGGGAGGTAGTTGTTATCATTGGTCCATCCGGCTCCGGGAAATCGACCGTTCTACGCTGTATAAATAAACTTGAAGAGCCCACTAGCGGCACCATTATCGTTGATAACTACGATATCATGGATAAATCCACCGATATCAACATGGTTCGCACCGAAGCCACCATGGTATTTCAGCACTTTAATCTCTTCCCCCATATGACGGTATTGGACAATATCACCCTTGGTCCCATAAAGGTGCGCGGCACCAGCAAAAAGGAGGCCAATGATCTTGGCCGTAATCTTCTGAAAAAGGTGAACCTTGCCGAGAAGGATAGTGATTTTCCCAATCAGCTTTCTGGTGGACAAAAACAGCGGGTTGCCATTGCTAGAGCCCTGGCCCTGCAGCCCAAGGCCATTCTCTTTGACGAGCCCACCTCGGCTCTTGATCCGGAACTTGTTGGTGAGGTACTTGAGGTAATGAAGACGCTTGCCGCCGAGGGAATGACCATGGTTGTGGTTACCCACGAGATGGGTTTTGCCCAGGAGGTTGCCGATCGAGTACTCTTTATTGATGAGGGTGTGGTTCAGGTGGATAAACCACCCAAGGAATTTTTTTCTAATCCAGAGCATCCACGTCTTAAAGATTTTTTGGGCAAAGTTATTACCCACGGCTAGACAGCTGTTGAGCAAGAAGAGGTGTATCTCCTCTTCTTGTCTGCCTCTCCTCCCCGCCTCGTTAAGATTCATCCGGCAATGAGCAAGCCTATAAAAGATCAAAAACACTGGTAATGATGAGCACCAGTAGGCTGAGGCCAATAAAAACAAAAGAGAGGCCCATGATGCGAAGGAGAACCACCTGCCAGTGGGCGAGTGGTTCTGCCCGTAGAAGGTCAAGTTGACCCGATTGTAACAGACGTTCATATTCAAGCGGTCTCTCTTCCTGCAACTGTTCAACTGTTATGCGGCCCGTGAAAATAGCATCGTCGATAGGAAAGGTTCCTGGTCGCAGATGAGTATTAAAAAAGTGGACAATAAAAATAAAAGCCGTGGCCAGCAGAGCCTCTTCTGAATGAAAGATATGGGCAAAATTAATCACCCAGCCAGGAAAGAAGACCGTCACCTGCATGGGAAGAAGCAGGACAAGGCCTGATATACCAATGACAAACATACCCCAAAAGACGGCAAAATAATCAAACCTTTCCCAGTATGTCCAACGGTCAAATTTGGGAGGTTCTGATCTTAGAAAAAGAAAATATGCAATATGGCGGAAGAAATCTGCCACATCCTTTGGTTGGAGCATTAAACTGTCTACCCCCCACAGCATCCCCCGCTCACCTCGAATAATTAGTCGGTAAATAAGCAGATATAGGACATAAAAGATAAAGAGTACCAGCAAGACGACTCCCGCAATACGGTGTATCTGGGCCGCGACATCAAATCCTATGAGATTCTTATAAATCCACTCTGAAAATGGCGAATTACTAAATTTAAGTGGTAAGCCCGTGGCAGCAAGTGTCAGAAAAGAGAGCACCATAATTAGATGCATCATCCTCTCTTGGAGGCGAAAACGTATGATAACATTTTCACTTTGGTAGGCGGCTGACGTTGCCTTACACCCCGTTGTTACCATGGTACGCATAAACCACAAGAGGGTATGCAGACCAAAGACAATCATTGTGCCCCGGAAAAGCAGTTCCATAAAATGAGTCAGCTTATCGAGAACAGCAGATTCGTTATTATCCAGAGAGTAATGATTGAGATAACCGGAAAAGTTTGTGTTTACGTCTGTATGACACTGGGAGCAGGTTTCAACAAGATTGTTTTGGTAAATGGTTGCATCGGGATTATCACGGCCAAGGATCGCATGACTTCCATGACAGGATATACAGGTCGCAAACTCTTCACCATCGTGGCCAAGATTATACATCTGTCCATGATAGGAGTGTTCAAAACCTTTCACTAGGGCTGGTTTTAATCCTGCCCGGATATTTTTATCTGGATCATTATGACATTGCCGACAGGCTTTTATGCCATTTTGACCGTGAAAGGCCTCCTGTGGATCGAGTACCTGATGCTGACTATGGCAGCTGGTACAATCTGGAGCTTCCACATTTCCCGCTCGAAGGGCAAGGTAATGACTCGAATTTTGATACTGCGCTAACGCTTCTTTGTGACACTCTCCACAGGATATGCGGCTATCAAATTTTTGATGGGGATAATCTTCATGCCCCTTATAGTGGCAATCAACGCAAGCAAATTTTGCATGCACACTCTCCATCAGGGTTGTGGGCGATACAGCAATATTCCGACAGCGATGCACAAAAGCACTCTCCTGATGACAGGTCAAACAGGTCTCATCTGCCATTGTGGGCAAAACGGTCACAAAAAAAACAAATAGTATCAGCAAGACACGTTTCATGGTAATCCCCCTATCGCTCTGTGATATCTTCACTATAACGTGTAACACCAGTCTTTACAGGATCGCCAGGATAGCCAAGTTTTTGCCAATCAAGCAGGGGCTTTTGCTCTGGATCTTTTGTGTGACATTCTATACAGCCTACAGCCTGACTTGCCGGAGAAACCATATGATCAATGGGCCAAAACATCCTGGTCTCAATGACGCCTGCCTCACCTGAAAAGGAGAGACCGGCGGCCTCCATACCCAGAGAGAAGCTCTTTTGCCAATTGAGGCTTTTCCAATAACCGTTCTTGCCAAACAGTTTGGGCACCAGGACAATGTTCTGCTTTTTGTCATAAAACTGTTTGCCTCGCATCACTTTAAATGGTGAAATCAGGGCTGTCTTATCTGCAAAACTTCCCTCAAGGGGGTTGAAGACCAAAATCTTGGTGGTATCTATTTTTTCACCGAGTAAAACATAGTCAGTCTTGCCATTATACCAATAATATTCAGGACGTAATGCCTTGTCCCAACGAAAGTCACCCTTTTTCCAGCTATAATCTGGATTCTCGTAAGCATCTTTTTTAACTGTTCGTTTTTTGTCTCCTGCCGTTGACCAATCCCACCAAATTTTGGTGGGGTATTTTTTAGCGTAATAGGGGATATGGCAGGTCTGGCAGGCGACTGTGCTGGTATGCCTATTCAGGGTAGACTTCATACGTTTACTGTGTGCAGCTCTGCCGTGACAGTCTCGACAGGAGAAATGATTACTGCCTGTTGCCATAGATGCCTGAAGAGCCCCACGAATATCATGCTTATTGGGATCTGCGTGACAATCAACACAGACGAGGCGTTTTTCCAGGTCAGGATTATTCATATGAATGTCAATAGCAGGATCGCCCTCAAGGACACTCCTGTCAAGGTCACCAGGTTTTACAGCATGGCCGCCACCGCCATAAAAATGACAGGCTCCACAGTTTTGTGAAAGAGGTTTTGTGGCGCTCCGGGCTGATTTAAGTAGGACAACCTTCTTAAAAACTACCTTGCCAGCAAAAACTTTCTGCTCTTTCTGGTAAACAGGGTAGCCCGCAGCTGTAGGGAATTTTTTATAGTTCCCCGTGCTGTCATGGCAGGCCAGGCAATCCATGTCCTCTTCTTTAAAGGCAAAGGAACCATCACTCCAACCATAACCTACGTGGCAACTTGTACAGCGAGGCTCATTAGAGATAATGTTGATACAAAAATTATTAAGTAGATTTTTCTTACCTAGTCTCTGTTTTTTCCCATGGAATTCTACCTCTTCGCCCTGCCACCTATAATGGCGAGAATGCCAGAGATCTGTTGCCTGTGTTTGATGACAGCCTATGCATACGCGGGTAACATCCTGAGGAGAGGCAAATGGGTCCATAATAGACTGATGTTCAGGGATTGCAGCCCAGCTTGGACAGGCAAGAAAGAGGAGAGAAAAACAAAATATAAATTTCTTCATGTGATAGTTCTCAACGGCGAAATTTAATGAGAGTGGAAGAGGCAATAAGGAGAACGAATCTCATCTGCCATGATTTTAACGTCATAAAACACCTGAGATAAGCCTAGCATATCAAAAAGAGTTCTGTCTACTTTCTGTCAATATTATCCTCTGCTTAGGCTTCTGATACCCCCTTAAATGTGAATCTCTCCTAAGCACCGGCCCCAATGCCTCCTGCTCATCCAGAGGTGGCCGGAGAGAGGACAAAGACCTTGCTCTTGTTGTCAATTCGGATAAAATTTTCGAGAAGTTGCCTGAGCAATATGGTATTGACACTTTAAGGTCTCATTTTAAAGAAGAGGCCAGCCTTTTCCCATAAAGAGATTGATTTTTAAAACGGAGCACCGCCCTGCATGAGCAAGAAAAACCCCCAACTAGAACTTGCCAATGAGTTTGTTGAATATACAGATTGTACCATCTTCCTTACTGGTCGAGCAGGCACTGGAAAGACTACCTTCTTAAAAAATTTGGCAAAAACATCCGCAAAACGGCTCATTATTGTCGCTCCCACCGGGGTTGCGGCAATCAACGCCGGCGGGGTAACCATGCACTCCTTCTTCCAACTCTCCTTTGCCCCCTTTGTTCCGGGCGGCTCTGCTCAGAGTCAGAATATGAAATATCGTTTCAGTAAAGAAAAGATCAATATTATCAAAAGCCTTGACCTACTTATCATCGATGAGATCAGTATGGTTCGGGCCGACGTGCTCGACGCCATTGACGCGGTTCTGAGAAGATACAGGCAAAGCGAGGCCCCCTTTGGTGGTGTCCAACTGCTTATGATAGGTGATCTGCAACAGCTCTCCCCTGTTATCACCAAGAATGATCAGAGCATCTTGGGAGAGCATTATAAAACGCCCTATTTCTTTGGCAGCTACGCCCTGCAGAAAACCAAACTTGCCTACATAGAGTTGCAACAGATCTATCGTCAGTCAGATATCTCCTTTATCAATCTGCTTAATAAGATACGTGAAAACTCAATTACAGAGGCCGAGCTGGCCGAACTCAATAAACGCTATAATCCTGAAATACTGGAAGAAGGCCATGAGGACTATATCACCCTCTGTACCCATAATTATCGAGCCGATGCAATAAACAGTAATAAACTTGTGGGACTCTCGGCTAAGACATACTCATTTGCAGCAGAGATAAAAGATGATTTCCCGGAACAGGCCTACCCTGCCTCTCTCTCTCTGGAGCTTAAACCCGGTGCTCAGGTAATGTTTCTTCGTAATGACATCTCTGTTGACAGGCTCTTCTTTAACGGGAAGATAGGTAGGGTTATCGATATTGATGAGGACGGTATTAATGTCCTCTGCCCGGGAGAGAGGACACCCGTCACCGTTAAACCTGTCGTTTGGGAACATATGGAGTATAAATTGGATGCTGAAAGTGGGGAGATCGAGGAAAAAAAACTCGGTACCTTCTCTCAATATCCACTCAAACTTGCCTGGGCAATTACCATCCATAAGAGTCAAGGACTCTCCTTTGATCGAGTCATCGTTGATGGAGAGGCTGCCTTTGCCCCCGGACAGATCTATGTGGCCCTTAGTCGATGTCGTAGCCTGGAGGGACTTGTCCTCTGCTCTACCCTGCGCAGATCAGCCATGCAAACCGATAGAACCGTGTTACAATTTATTGAGCAGAGCGAAAAATCATTTGACCCTCTTATAAGGCTCAAACAGGAAAAAATCCTCTATCAACAAAAATTGATCCTCGTCTGCTATCACTTTGAACAGCTGGCCGGAAAATTAAGAAGAGTTACCTTTCTTCTCACCAGTAATCGCTATATCGTCCAGATTTCAGGAATGAAAGATGTGGAAGCCTTTGAGACAGGGGTGACGGATGAAATATGCGCTGTTGGTGGCAACTTTCAACGGCAGTTAATAGATATATTTAAAGAGGATATCCTGCCCACAGACAATGATCATATCATGGAGAGATGCTGTAAGGCTGCAGGCTATTTTTGTAAGAAAATAGATGAGCTGTTGATCAAGCCGCTTGAACTACTACGGATAGAAAGCGATAACAGTGAGATAAACAAAAAAATTGCAATTGCGCAGACAGCTCTGCTCACCGAGGCCCTGGTTAAAAAAGCGGGTATTGCCTCAGGGAAAACAGGCTTTTCTCCTCGAGCATACCTTCGCGCCATCTCCCAAGTAGAAATTGAACAGAAGGGAAGAGGTAAAAAAAGAGAGGCGAAGATACCGGCATACTCCGAGGAGGATATTGCCCATCCAAAACTCTTTGCCAGCCTACGAAAATGGCGGACAGTCAAGGCCAAAGAGGAAAAAATACCGGCATTCCAGGTGCTGCATCAGAGTGCAATGGTACAGATAACGGTGTCACTGCCAAAGAGTGATAAGGAGCTTCTCAAACTCAAGGGCGTCGGTCCTCGCACGGTAGAAAAGTATGGTGAAGAACTTTTAAGCCTTGTCCGGGAATACTGCGGCATAAATGATATACAGCAGATGTCATTGCCTGAGCCCAAACGGGAGGTTGCGAGTAAGGTAAAGGCCAGTCGGGGCAATACCAAGGAGATAAGCCTTAACCTCTTCAACGAGGGGAAAGCTATTGTGGAAATTGCCCAACTCAGGGATCTCTCAGCGGCCACCATCGAGACCCATCTTGCCTTTTGGGTTAAAGAGGGAAAGATGAGTATCGCCAGACTTGTCAGTAAAGAGAGGCAGCAAGAGATAGAGGTTGTCCTTCTTAAATCGGCCGATTTGCAACTGGGAGAGATTAAGGAGCAGCTTGGTAAGGCCTGTAGTTATGGAGACATAAAATTCACCCAGGCCCATTTGCAAAGAGAGAAATAAAAGAAGGTGTCCCCAGTCCCCTTCCCTTTTGCTGAGTTTTCCTTGAAAAAAACGTAAAAAAAAGATGTTAGCAGAGTTAAATTCTAATTGTGTCAATGATATTTAAAAGTGTTATGCTTTTAAACTAATAATAAGTCAGGATTTACCCCTTCGGTATGCTTATTTCTTTCAGAGATTTTTTATCTGAAGAAGAGAAGGCTTCATAGACCTGGCATCAGCGTTTGAGTTATTTATCGACAGGTGAGCAAACAATGTATGAAAAAGAACTTTTTAAAAAAGAGATCTTAAATTTTCTCAAAGAAAACAGTACAGCCTATCTAAAAAATCAACTTCAACTGAAAGAGCGGGTTTTTTTAACCTCCACGATCGGGGTAACAGAGGGTGGATCTTCTGAACCAGATGGGTATGCGGTGAATGAAGATATTTTTCAGAAAAAAACAGCTATCCTTGCCGACAAGATATTCTTCTATGAAGATTTATTTAAGGATTTTATTACGGCATATCGGTTATTTCAAGATCTTCCCCAAGAGGTACGCATATCTCTCCAGCCTCTTTTGAACGATAGCTCCCTCAACACATTTATTATGAGCAGTGCCCAGATGCCGACCATCGAAAACATCTGGAATTATATTAAGTATGAGATAATTGAAGAACAGCATAGAGAGGAGAAAAATTTGCATCTTGAACAGATAAAAAATATTTTTGATCTGTTATTTTCTCAATATGTTTGTTATGACTCAAATTATTCTCGCCTTACCACTAAAAAGGGTGAAGTGTTTGACCCGGATATTCATATACGAGTCTTATCTGGGCGGGTGAGTGGCAGGGTTGACCGGGTTTTGTTTCAAGGTTATGAAAACAAAAAAACCGGTCTTATCATAAAAAAAAGCATTGTTGAGAATATTTAATATTTTTGCCTTGGAACTCCGGACAAGAAAACACCTACGAATAAATTGATTGTAGAGAGACCTATTTTGAGTACAGAGAGCATAAAAAGATTAGCACTTCGTTTTGGTATGCGTGCCCGATTATCGGATAATTTTTCTAAGGTCATAGCAGAAGTTAGGCAAATGTTGGAAAAGAGTCCCTGGCTTATAATTAAAAATCAAAAAATTTACTATGATTCCCGAATAAATGGTCTCCTTCCTCTTTTTCATCTGCATAAAAATTTTGTTTGTAGCGCAGATGATAAGGCACAGGCCATCAGGGAAAAGCTTAAGAAAAACTATGGGCAACAGCTTGACTGGCAGCTTATTAACAGGGATGAAATTCAACAGGCCATTATAACCAGTAGCACAGTCCCCTATAAGAGGGGGAAAAATTACTCTATTTTCATGGGAAATAAGGAGGTGGTCTTTGTTCTCTGTGAAAACAAGGGACAGGTTGTCTGTCTTGGACTTAACCATATTCTCAAGGAGAAGATGGTTAATATCATAGAGATTAGAGAGATACTGAGCCTTGAGGAATTTGCATCCTTTGCTGCTCTTATCCCCATTGTTCGCTTTAGTCGTCTTTCAAGGGAGGGCGTTCAGCCCGAAGAGGTTCTTCTTCACTTTTTAAAGCTTGGCCTTGTACCTGAAAATTTGAAATTAGAAAAAGAGTATTTTTTTCTGATGGAGTATGTTCTTAAGGGTCTGAAAGAAATAGGCCCAACAAATAGGCATGTGACTCTGCAAGAGGCCATTAAGGCAGGAGAGAGACTTGTTCTTTCAACAACTCTGGTTGATTCTCTACTCAGAGACGATACTCGCCGGGCAGACATAAAACAGTACCCTAGAAAAATAATTGAAGATGTTAATGAGGGGCACTGGGAGCTTTGGCCCAGCAAAGGTGCTGAGCTGACTGATATTGAACTAAAGATCCCCCTTATTGCCAGAGACCCTGCCAGTAGTATTATAGACGGGGTGGTGGGAATCGATTTTGGCACTAAGAGCACCGTTGTCGTCGCTCAAAAAGAGTCTCTGCACTCCCTGCCTCTGCGAATTGGTACCGGTGATCTTGCAAAAAAAATCAGTAAAACGCACTACGAAAACCCTACTATTATTGAGTTTAACGATCTACAGTCTTTTTATAGGGACTATTGTCTGGAAGAGGGGCGCCCTTTCACCTCTTGGCAGGATGTCACCGTCTCTCATACTGCCCTTAACTCCCTGCAGGAATCTTCCAGTAGCTGTGACTACTACTCTTATCTGCGTGACCTGAAGCAGTGGGCAGGACAGAAACAGCAAAAAATAAATATTATTGATAAGAAAAATTATCTTGAAGCCCTGCCCCCATATTTTGAGATAGAACCAGGGACACTTGATCCTCTGGAAATTTATGCCTACTATCTGGGGCTTTATATCAACAATCAGCATGATGGTATCTATCTTAACTACTATCTCTCCTTTCCCATAACCTACGAACTGGCCATACGAAAAAAAATTACCGCAAGTTTTAGGGCGGGTATCCGTAAATCTCTTCCTCCTGCCCTGCTTGAAAATGAGGAAGAGATGACAAAGTTTCGGGTAAGAATGGGGGCAAGTGAACCGGCTGCCTATGCCATCACGGCCCTGCACAGTTATAAATTTGAGCCAGAAGGTGAGCAACGGATACTCTACGGCATCTTTGATTTTGGTGGGGGGACCACCGATTTTGACTTTGGTATGTGGCGGGAGGCAAAGGGCATAAAGGAGAAACGATATGACTACGCAATTGAGCATTTTGGCGCAGGTGGAGATCGTTTCTTAGGAGGCGAGCATCTCCTGGAATTGTTGGCCTTTGATATATTTAAGAACAACTACGAACAACTGCAAAAGGATAGTATATCTTTCCCTCGTCCACCCGAATGTTTTGAGTTTGCCGGTTCAGAGCTACTTCTGGCTAACTCCCGGGAGGCTCAGATGAATATGACCCATCTTGCCGAAAAGCTCCGCCCCTTTTGGGAACAGCATGAGGGAAATGAGCAACTCTTTCAGGAGTGCATTCATCTCAACCTATGGGACAACCAGGGTAAACAGAAGGTTAACTATCAGCTCTTCTGTAACAGAGAGAAGATGGCAGAGATCATAAGAGCCAGAATTGCCCGAGGAGTTGAGAGTTTTTTAGAGGCCATTTATCGCGTTTTTTCTCAAAAGACAGAGCAACTACAACTCCGGGAGAAGATTCATATCTTCCTGGCAGGAAATTCCAGTCAATCTCATTGGGTTGAGGAGATATTTAAGGCCTATATTGCAGAAAAAAGTCCGGAGATATTTCCTCAGGATGGAGGAGGCGAGGCAGGTTTTGAGCTCTTTCCACCCTTGGGTACAGAGAGGAGCTATGCCATCATGGATCTACGGGGTAGTTCCTACGATAAATATTCCATGGAGGCGCCTACAGGTAAGACGGGTGTAGCTTTTGGTCTGGTCCGTAGCAGAAAGGGATCACGCATCAAGGTTATTGATCATAATTTATCTGATCGGGAGATTAGCTGTCCCTATTATATAGGTAGCGAGAAGAAGGGACGTTTTATTGTTGATATTGATAGAGAGGATCCCTACGGTAAGTGGTATTGCTTTATTGATGCCAGTGAGGAGGAGTTCGAGTTTTACTATACCGATCAGCTTATGGCCCTGGCCAGCAGCATCGACATTGCCGATCAGACTATTCGGGTAAAACGATTGATAATAGATAGGGTTGATGAGGATGCATGGGTTTACCTACGCAAAAAAACACCGACAACCCTTGAGTATGTGGTGGCTTACGAAGGTGGTATCGAAGAGGAAAAATATCT
Organism: Desulfotalea psychrophila LSv54; assembly: GCF_000025945.1. Classification (GTDB taxonomy): domain Bacteria; phylum Desulfobacterota; class Desulfobulbia; order Desulfobulbales; family Desulfocapsaceae; genus Desulfotalea; species Desulfotalea psychrophila. Next base: position 2,261,659 of record NC_006138.1, read on the forward strand.
CGGTGATATTCAATCCGTTGAGCTTACCGTCTAAGAGAGAGGGCGCCTCGCTGGGTGACAACCGCTGCATCGGGGTAGCCTGCGGCAAGAAGCGCCTTTTTAAAGCCCTTGGCCTTTACCCGAGAGTAACCGGCAAAAATTTGTACCAGATAAAGGGTCTTGCCGTCCCTTCTGGCTTTTTGAATTTTTGTCCTATGCCCTCCCCTGCTAAAACGTTTTTCCAGGGCTAAGGCCTTCTCTTTGTTGGCCAAGGCCGCTATCTGCACAGAAAAATTCTCCCTCTCTATCCCAGGGCGGGGATAGTTGCCATGGTTGTCCGGCTGGGCAGCTTGGATGAGGACATTGGCTATTCCGTCTTCAGACATCCCCAGACGTCTGGATGCCTCGTAACTGAGGTCAATGATCCTTCCCCTGATGAAGGGCCCCCGGTCATTAACCCTTACCAATACCCGCCTGCTATTCTTTAAATTGGTCACCACCAGAACAGTTTGCATGGGCAGGGTCTTATGGGCAGCTGTCATGGAAAACATGTCATATCTCTCTCCGTTTGAGGTTAGCCGTCCCTGAAACTTGCCGCCATACCAAGAGGCCACTCCCCATTGGGAGAAACCCGCACTGGTGGGCAGAGGATAGTATTTGACATGCTTAACGATATAGGGCCGCTGAGTTGCCTTAACCTTGGCAAAAACAGGGCTGGGCAGAAGAGAGGCGAGAATGGTGGCTAAAAAAAAGATAATTGCTTTTTTCATATTGAGTTGTTTTTACGACATAGTCTGGTTTTGACTCAGGTATTTTTAAATTTACATTTCATATCTATTGAACTTTAAAGAATTACCTGCTATAAAGTTGAAAGCTGTGAGCCAACATAGCTCAGTTGGTAGAGCGACGCTCTCGTAAAGCGTAGGCCAGCGGTTCGATCCCGCTTGTTGGCTCCAAGAAATTCAAGGGTTTAGAGGATAATTTCTCTAAACCCTTTTTTGTTTTAAAAACGGTGGGACGGTGATGGGACGGTAAATAAGATGACTTTTTGTTCTTTGCCGTGAAATTATGTGAAGAGAATTTTTTCATTTTATTTTTCCCTTTATCGTTTTTGAAGTGCCCTACTTCTTTTTCACCTGTCAAATTTACCGCACGATCATCTACTCATTAGACCGAGACCGTTCAAGCTTGGTTGCCCTCTGGGCTCTTTTCAAAACTAATCTAATCTGACGACCAGGATTTATCGGTCGAATGTCAACCCGACCAATACCGTGGGCAAGTTCGTTGTATCGACTTATCTCTTTAAAAAGTTCTGCAGGAGTACCCTTTTGGTACAGGTAGATCTTTTTGATAAGGCTGTTTATCTCAGTTCGTCGCTCTTGCATTCGTTTTGCTACTTTCTTTTCGTGCCACTGCTTTTCTCGGATTCCAGAAATGCGGGCAGGGTTAAAAGAAAAAAAGCGAACCGTCGCATCAAATCCATCGGCTTTTAAAGGTTCTGTACCATAGTAGACGGGACTGTAGGAGCCGGTTGTCACCCCTTCAGCCGCTTCACGAACAGCTTTTGACATAGAGCCAAAGGCAGTGGGCAACATAGCCTCTGCACCCTTTGAGAGTTCCCCTCTGCCAAGGTGTTTGATGCCTCGGGCTGTATCTGTAAAAATAGCCCCGGGAGCGCCGAAGACTTCGGCAAGAGTTCTCGGCATAGGATTGTTTAACTGCAAAGAACCCTTAAGATTCACACCAGCAAGGCCTGCAAGTCCATGGCGTAAGAATCTTTCACCACCAAAGGTTCTTTCGGCCCAGGTGTAGAACCTTTCTTCGGGATCATCTCCATCGGCAAACCCAAGGGCCCCGGCAAAGGCTGCAAGTACGGGAGTTGCAAGTGAAGCACCAGCTCCGGCAAGTACTGCAGGAGATAAAAGCATATACGCGGACTCTTTTATATTCCCTTTAAGACCTAAGTCTATCATATTAAGTGCATAATTATGAGAGAATTTCTGAAAAGTGTATAAAAGCTTTGCAGGATTGTAGGATCCTCTCGTCCAGGCAGGCATGGTTGCTTTACCGTAAATCCCATGAGCGCTATCACTTATACTCTTTGCCTTATGCATTGCCTCTTCTCGGGAGAGACTTGTCTGCTCTAATAATTTTTTGTAGGCAGCATAGATACTTACCGCCCGATTGGTTTTTTCCACAGCGCCAAAAAGTTTCATGGCATACTCGTTAAAAATTTGCCATCGTCGCCCTACTTTGGATTGCAATACCGAGGCGTTTTCTTGATTAAACTGGGCTTCATCCCAGCCTCTTGCAGAGATATCTAAAAAGATTTGCCTCTCTTTATCGCTTAATAATCTCTTTTCCCCGGGCGCTTTTCTGCTATCTCGCAAATATTTACCATAGTCCACGGGCGCTCGGCGGATAACCGACAATGCTTTTGATAACCCGCAACCCGTTTCAGCAGAGATAATTGCAGGCACAGCCTGAACCATGTTTGTGGCGTTAACGGCGGCTGAACTCACCCTAAAGCCAAGAAACTTAATAACGGCAAGTCCCTTCAAGGTTCCCATGACTCGATCTACTTGCTCTTCGTTTCGCAGAACTTCCCTCATCCAGGAGATGGCCTCCCCATAAAGATTTTTCTGCCTGGTAGGATTCAAACGCCTTTTCTCCACAAATTTGCTATAGGCCTCCCAACTTTTATCAGCACTTCTTCCATTCTTGAATTCAGTAAAAGAGATATCGCGACCAGCGAGGGCCTCTATCATTTTTCTGGCGGCATTTTTCTTGGCAAATCCTGCTGACAAGCCTCGAGCATATTGGGTACCAGCCAAAAGCATATCCTCTTCAAAACCTTTTACATATTTTGTTGAACGAGCGATACGGCTGGACAAATAACCTCGACCCTTGAAAATTTCTGCAAGATTCATACTGAGAAGTTTATTTATCTCTTGGGAGATTGCGGGAGTATCGTTGATACCGCCTTTGGTAACCGCCTCTTGAAGTAGAGCGTCAAGGGAAGAGACAAGTTGCATGGCATCAAAAACAGATTCTGGGGTGGATTGATCTTTTTTTGCCTCAACGTGGTACCCGCGCTTTTTCAAATTCCGTCCATCTTTCTCCAACGTTTCGACGAAGGGAAGAAATCCTGTTGCAGTATTAAAAAGTTTTTTGATAAACCAGGAGGCGGATCGCCCCTGCTTAATTTCACCCGTTTCATTGTTGAGGGCATAGGAGTCCACTGCATAAAAATCATACTTCTTCATAATTGAGGGCTGTCCCTCTTTGGTTGCCCAAAGAATTACGCCACCAGACTGTCTCTGTCTTGGGAAATATGCTCCACGCAGATCACCCATTTCAGCAATCAGCTCGGCTAGCGACATCTCTTTACGAATTTCATTATCCCTTTGTCTCTTGAGTTGGTGATGTCGAGTGCCGGCAGCTTGAGCTACCACTTTGTCGCCGAATTCGGCAACTCTCTTACCATTCTTATAGAGGGCCCAGCGACGTGACTCATCCACCAACGCTACCGTTGGTTCATCAAGGCCAGCCTCATTGGCTCGGGAAAGTATTTTTCTTAGATCTGCAACCATCCAATCAAAGGCGCGGTTGGTCATCTTGCGAAAGGAACTAATCAGTAATCGAGAATTTTCTGATAATTTCTGCACTCTTGGTGATTTCTGTTCAAATTCTATTATTGCGGCATTGGCACTTGCCTCCTCTGTAAAAACTTCCAAGAGAACGCCTTTAGGATCCATAACATGAAATCGTTCGGATTTTTCCGTGTTATAATTAGGACGAACCTTGTCCTTATATTTACCACGAGCCTGCTGCTCTTTTAGATGTTTTGCGGAGAGTTCATACGCCTGCAGCTGGGTATCAGTATACCCTAAAACCGTATCATCGGGAGTCTTCACTAGCCAGGCCATCTGTCTCTTCACCTTGAAAGAGTTACCACTTTGATCAACATCGAGCAGATAGTTATTTGCCTGTTCATAGGTAGCGTTATCTTCTTTTTTCGCTTTTTGAAAGGTGGTGACAAAATCCTGTAGAATATCCTCTTCCATGGAAAATTTTTCATCCCGGCGTTCCAACTGAGCCATAAACATTCGGCTCGTCGCCCCTGACTTTTTAAAAAACTTCTCAGGAGCCGAAAGTATCTTTTCCATGAAGTTCATATCAGCAGGAGATGGCTTGTTCTTTATCTGATCAATCTTCTCGAGATAACCTTTGCCGGTCTCAGTCACGCTGTCATGGAAGTATTTTTCACCAGGTTCCTGCTCTTTATCTATTTTGGCATGGGAATATCTGATGGCGTCATTATTGTTTTTCTTCTGATTAGTTCGCAATGCGGCCCCGGCCATGGCTTTGAGGTCGGCAGCGGTTAATGAATTAACAAATTCAGCACCTAAAAATCTTATGAGAAGTGCTTTTACCCTGGCCAGGAAACGACGTACTAGGCCAATTTGCGCTGTATCTTCAACAAGATAGGCAATGACTTCCTCGGCATAATGTTCAAGCGGAGTATCCTTAGGTACCCTGTTTATCGCCTTGCGAATAGCTGCACCCGTTGGGGTGTTGCTGTTTTTACGTCGTAATACGGATCTCTTGAGGGTTTGAAACTCTTTGTCCGCAAGAAGGAGATGGTTAAGGTGCACCCCCACCTCATGGTGCAGCACATCCTGTCCTTTACCTTGAGCAATGCTGTCAGCTACCAAGTATGTTTTGTTGGCAACGGTAAAGCCCTGGATAAAGCCATTTTGGGAATAGAAGATATCAATCTTTGTCTTTAGGGGGGTGGGATTCGTTCGAACAGAATAATACGGTTCACCTTGCAGACCGGCGATAATTTCTTGAGCTTCTTTTTGAGTGCTAAGAATAGAAAGGGTGCCGGTACGGATCATCCGGGAAATGGTGCTCCGGCCAACGGCTTTGTTGAGTTCTGCTTGAAGGGTAGCGGGGGTTAACCCACTATTTTGATATTCGGATTCCGCTCTTGTAGACGTTTTTTGGCGTAAATCGCTTTCTCCTTTAATAAGCGCATTTCTGAGGGATTCAACAGAACCGTATTTGAGGACATAGTTGCCTTCTGAGTTGGTGAGGGCTTCGATGGTTCCTGAGATATCGAATTGTTGGAGGACGGTTTCGAGTTTTTCACGACCGAATTTCCTTATAAGTTGGTTAATGGTAGTTTCTTTTATCCCTACTATAGTGCCTCCTTGCACCGAAGCAAGGGAAGAGATGGCCACAACCTCACCACCGTTGTTCGCTATATAGTGCCGCAGTTCATGAATTGTACCTCCTTGGGTAAGCATATCATCCAGGATAATATATTTGCCACCCTTAACCACTGGCCCCTTAAATAGCTTCCTGGCGAGGATACGGCTAGAACCTTTTAACCGCCTCCTTTTGGTCTTGCTTATCTGGTGAATAGAAAGTTGCGCTGAAAGCCCTGCCTTACCAAACTGATCCGCCATTGCGACGGGAATAAAGTTAACCCCCTCTTCCTCTAGTTCATGCACCGGCACCACTATGGCATCGGGATATTTTGCCGCCAACTCCTTAATTTTAGCCGGTTTCATTAGGCTCTCTACCAATCGAACCGCCGCGTCAAAATCACCAGCCTTGGCCGCCTTAAAATCGGGGTGACTTCGCAGGGTGCTCGGATTGGTATGAACCGTGGCTTTTTCAAGGGTTTGTGGCCACGGGGTAACACTTGACCTGGAATAGAGAAGGGTGCCCTTCTCAGTCTCTTTGCTCTTGAGAGTCTTAAAGAGATCGGTGAAGGCAGGGCCGACCGTCTTCAACTCATCTTCCTTCAGGTAGGGATAGGAATCAGGCTCCTTGCTGTCCCCCTCCCTGATTGAGTTGGCCAGCTTTGCCAACAGATTTTCCATATAAACATCGGAGGTTACAATATTGGCCAGATAGTCATTGAGATAGCCCTTGGCTCTGTTCTGTTCGATGATATAGCTCTCAAAACTCCGGGCACTCATCTCTATCTCAGTACCCCAATATTTTTTCGTCCTCTTCTTATCCAGTTCAGCGGATCTTTCATAAAGCTTTGTCCCATTAATCTTTGCCATTAGATTATTGAAGGCGGCAACAACCTCCGTCCTGACCTTCTCGCCTCCATTGTTCTTCCCGGCAAAGACTTCGGCTGTCATATAGTACCCCCCCCTCTCAGCACCGGCATCCCTGGCCCCAAAATGGTTATCCAGGGCGTGCCACCACTCATGGGCCAAACTCCCGGCCCCGCTTTTTCGGGTCAGGTTAATAACAACCTTGCCGGGCTCATAGTGGGCCATAGCAGCATTTTTGCCGCCAGATCCCCGGGCACCAAAGGCCAGACTAAGTTCACCATTAAGAGAGATCGCCCTGGGCGGGATACCAAGCAGGTTGGCCAAATCGTATAAACCATCAAAGGCATTGTTCAGGGCCATCTGTCTTTCACCGCTGGCCTTAACCCAATTGCCAAACTCCACTCCCTTGAAATTAAAGGCCTCCTGAAACATCTCTGGGCTAACATCCTTACCCTGCCGGTGATTCTCCCCTATCCGTTCCTCATTTGATTTACGGCGATGGTCAGGGGTATATTTACGAAGCTCCAACTCTTTAACCAACTCGTCGTAGTGTTCCTTTAAATATGTCCGGGCCTCGGCAGCATTGGGAAAACTCTTGAGGTCGAGATGTGACCCACCAACCTTCTTTCCAATCCAGATATTTTTCGGATCGGTTCGATAGTTATAGACGGTGAACTTAACCTTTTTATCCACTGCCTTTTTCTCTCCCAAGGCTTTATAAACCGGCACAAAGTTGGCCAGTGCTTTTTCTTTTGTCTCACCGTCAGCAAGAGTCTTGAAATTGGAATATACGTTGGCAGGGGCTTTTTGCTGAATCATCCACATATCAACGTTTTCCCGGCCCTTATAGAGACTCCAATGGATTTTGCTGAAGGTGATACCCTTAAGAGATCTTTCATGGCCGTGAATCTCATAAAGCTCTGCCCGGCCAGCTATCTCCTGTGGCATGGCATCCCAAAAATCTTCTGTTATAAGCCCCTGGCCTGCCTCTGTTCTGAGAAGTTCAATCGCCAACTGGCGCAAAGACTCAACAGCCTTAACATACTCCTCCATCTTGTATTTCGAGCGACCGCCAGGTTTAGCAGGCACTTCATCACGGATAGACCGTACCGTGGCCACAATTTTAGGGCTGAACCCATCGGCCAGAAGCTTTTTATAATTGGGTGCGGGGAAGGCTTTGGAAAGAGGGACGGTGGCAGTATCAAGATGTTCTGCATCGGTCAGACTTCTTGTATAGAGATCTTTCTTGGCCCCGCCGATCTTCTCCCCAAAATCCTCTATCTTCTCCTCTTTACCCTTCGGTGTGGATTTTGCAGCAGGCTTTGCAGACTCTTTTTTCTTGGCTTTTGCCTTTGCAGGGGATGTATCTTTACCTCCTTCAAGGGGAATAGGGTGCAAGCTGCCATCTCTGGCAGAAAGTTCCAGGCCTGATACCATAGAGGTTTTTCCCGAAAGAGAGATATCCCCCACATATTTTTCCCCTTCACCTTTTTGTAGATAGGCGATGGTTGCATGGGGCTGATAATCAGGAAAAGTTTCTCCTGGGAAAGAGGCCAGTTTACCCGCCTTCTCATTTGCACCCACAAGACCGGCACTCTTTATCTCCACCTTCAATACATCGTATTTATCCGTTTCAAAAATAGAGACACGGCCAAGCTCAACGGAGAATGGCCCCAGGGTAGATAGCTCTTGCAACTCTTTTGTATCGTCGGCTTTAAGCCCATATCTTACCGTGATATGTGGGGCTGTCTCCCGCCCATAGCTAGGGTCTTTGGGATCTGTATAAAGCTCCTCCTCCGGGATTTTTTCACCGAAGGCAATAATATCCTTTGCTATAGGGCCGGGTAGAGAGGTCTGGATACTGGCGTAGCTGCTTTTATGGGTCGGATCCTCCTTCTGTGGTTCCACCTGTGGAACCATTTCTGGGGTAGTAACCCGACCGGGAAACTCCTCTCGTTCATGTTTGGCCGGGTCGATGGTCGCCATTTCAGGCTTCTCTATAACTTGCTGGAATCCTTGTCGATCATACTTAATTGGATCAACCCTTGCCTGTTCAGGTTTCTCTACAGCCTGGGGAAACTCTTTTCGCTCATGTGGGGCAGGTTTGACGTTTACCTTACCATTGGTCTTTACGGCCACTGCCGGGACGGTATCAAATTCATCAACTTCCAGAACCGAACCCATGGCATTTCTGCCCTCGATAAGAAGTCTGTTTGTCTCGGGATCTCGGCCCCGGTGGACAAAAACTTCAGGGACACCATTTTGCATAGAGACAAATTGGTCGCCCTCCTTCAAATCACCGACAACAAGATCCCTTTCATCGGTAAGCTGAAACCCCTCCTGTTCTAACCTGTCAAACTGCACCGATTGAGCGACCATAGGATTTTTTGCATTGTATTCCTCGGCCACCGTCTTCAGGTATTCCCACCGTTCAAGCTGGGCATGGGTAAGGGGCTTGCCGCTACGAATCTTGCTCAAAACCCTGTTAAATGTTTCCTGGCCCAATCTTACTTTTGTGCCATTTTTCTTATTGTACTCACCAACAATCTGCTGCTTAAACCATGGTGGGTAGGAAGATCCTGCTTCAACATCAGTACCGTCCTGAAGGCTCTTGTTTCTGCTAACATGCCCCCCTTTAACCTCCTGTTCCATCTCGTCAAGGGCGCGAAGATACTGTTGGTTTTCTATTTCTACCAGGGGATAATCGTTCCCCTCCCTCGTCGCTGAAATCATTTGAGGATTAGAAGCTCTCCCAGGAAAATCTTTCCGCTCCCATCCCTTCTCTCCACTAAAGGCCACCGCCATATCTACGGCCCTACGCGCATGCTGTTCGGGAGGGTTACGGGCCACACTCTTCTCAGGAGAAAGATGATTCTCTAACTCAGCGGAGAAGGCAGCAATTGAATCCTGGCGAGGATGGGACGCAACACCCTCTGTCTGATAACGGGTATCCAGCCCAACGGCTCCCCGGTCAGAAAGAGAGGTGACATATTCCAATGCCCTCTGCTGTCTCCGGGTAAGACTCTGCCCATTTTTTACCTTACTGATAACAATATCCAGAAGAGGGCCGTTACCGGCAAGAGTACCGAGCTTTTTGCCGGTTTCCTGCTCATATTTTTTGATATTGTTTTTATCAAGGGCAGCAGAGCGCAGAGATTCAAGCTCCACACTGAATGGTTCGTTTGGCATCGGGAAGGCTACCTGCTCCCCGGGGGCCACCGGCTCTTTTTCCTCACCGGCAGCCAGGGTCTTACCAATCATGCCACTTGCCCCAATTTTTTCGGTTACCTCACCGGCGTAGCCGATTCCGGCAAACTTGGCATCAATATCAATGGGTAAACCCTGTGTTACCATCTCCTGGGCATGGTCAAGCCATGCAGCCGCCGCCGCCCGATCCTTCTCTTCCAGGGCGTTATAAATGGCATTAGCAGCCCCGGCCCTCTCAGCGGGGTCGGTCCCCGGATCTGCCAGGGCATCTTTTATCTTCTTATTTTGTCTGTCAGAATATTTTTCCGGGAGAACAGCATTAACCGAGCCAAACAGCCCACCACCTACCGCCCCTGCCGCCGCGCTGTTGATATACTCCTTGATTGCCTCCTTATCAGTAAGCGAGACAGAGGGGTCATTATATTTTTCATTGAGTTTAGAGAGAAACGCCTGCAAAGTCTCCTGCACAGCTTCACCGGCCATCGACGCGGGGGTATGAGTAAGCAACCTGCCCTTAACCGTTTTCTGCAAACCGCCAAGAAAATTATCAGCAACTTCCCGGATCGCCTTACTACCAGCACCCGTGGCCCCGGTAAGTCGTTTTAACAGAAATGCGCCGGGAGAAAGTAGTTCAGAGGCACCGGAGAGAAGACCGAAACCACCGGCTGAGAAGGGATTGGCCTTATCAATACCGTGTTTATTGGCCTCCTGGCCATACATTCCACCGCCCTCTAAAGCACCCATACCCATGGTCGTACCAAGGTTAAAACCAATCTTCTTACCACGGGCGATAATGGCCTTTTCCGCCGCCTCCTCTGCAACCTCCCTAACCACCCCATTTTTTACCTGGGCCTCAATCGCCTCACGGATAATTTTTTTACCAAGGGCAGGGGCAATTGCAGCACCGGCACCAACACCAGTGAGAGTACCGGCGATTGCCGTGGCCATGGTAGGAAAAAGTCTGCCCAATTGACCTGTCACATAATCAAAGGTATCTTCTGCCACCCCGTGATTCTTGCCGATATCAAGAAAATTCTCGGTATCAAGAGGGTTTTCCGCAGCCTCTTCTTCATTACGCTGAAACCCTTCATAGCCCCAATTACGAACATCTTTTAAAAATCCATCATTCCCGCCATTAAAAGTTTTGTTGATCGCGTCGGCAGCTAAAGCCGTGGCACCATAAATAGACCCCTGGGTTTGATCTACCCCCGACAGAAGACCACGCTCGAGGTTTGACCCTTCGGGAGCCTGTTGCTCAAGGGGAAGTTGTTCAACAAGTTCAGGTTCCGGGGGAGCTTCCCAATCAGGATCATTAAACGAAAATTTCTCTGCTCTTTCCGGAGAGAGAAGGGTATTAACCTGCTCTTTTTTCCGGGCTTGCAACTCTTCTGCGCTAGGAACATTAAAATCAAGCTCTGCTTCAAGTAAATCTTCTGGGAATCCGATATTATTATCTGCCATTATTTTTTCCTTAAAAAAAATAAAAGTTTGCCGGTCTGGACAATGCTTCTGCCCAAGTCAGGCCGCAGATAGTCTCTGAAAGAGGTTCTTTGGAGCCAACCTAAGAGATAGGAAGGGAGTATACAACAATTTATATAATACTAAGAATACACTATATCTAAGCACTCTTGCAAATCGGCTATTTCTGTGGTCGCTTCAACCCTGCTATCGGAATTTCTTCTGCCATACCGTTTTTTACTCCGATAAGACGCTCTCCCGGCTGTCCATTTGCATCTGTATACTCCTGCATCGTAATTTTTTCATAATTTGCAGAGTTATCAGTACCTAAAAGAAAACTGAGCTTTTTCTGAATTGCTTTCTTTTTGCCCGCATTTTTCTCTTCAAGAAATTGTTTTTGCAGAAGCATCGCAGTAGATAACTGCTCATTTGATAAACCTCTTGAAGTAGCTAAAGCATCGTTGGCAGCAAAAGAACCCTGTGCGGTAAGGGCCCTTGTTCTGTTCAGGCCAACCCCATTTTGCCGATTGACTAGATTTGTTCGCATATTGTTCTCAGATAAAGTTTGATTTGTTCTCATATTATTCTTGCCAGTAACCCCGGTAGTCCTCACGTTATTACGCTCTGCACTAGCCAAGCTTTCCCGATTGGCCTTGTTCTGGTACAAAAGACCGTTGAGCATTTGTCGCTCTTTCCATGGCATATTAGGATGAGTTTTACGGGTAAAAAGTTTTTCCTTCTCTTTTTGGTTCCTCTTCAACCATGAATAATTGGGAGTAATAATTTTTCCGGGGGATTGTGCTCTCTGTCTCTGCGCGGGAGCATAACCCGTTGGTCGCATAAACCTTGCCACGGTAGGGCTCATCTCGCTCCTGTTGTGCATGGTAGCTTGTCCATAGCCACCATCTTGCTGGTTAATAGTAAAAGTACGCTCTCCCTGCGCATTAACTCCACGTTGGATACTTGGCTGTCCCTCTCCTCTGCCCACTACCCCGGCAGGATTGGAGGGATTGGCGAGGTTAGCGTTCGCGGCAAGGGTCGCCTCTTGGTTCGCAGTAGTCGATGGGCCTAACTCAGCTGGTCGCTGGTTCACTACCCCGGCCACGCCTTGAGGCAATTGACCAAAATTCCGTAACCGTTGCTGCGGAGCCACCGTTGCCATGCTTGAAGGGAGAGGTGTTTGTACCCCCATCTCGTTAGCAATGCCCCTGCCCTTACTATTTATCCGGTTGAGGTTAATGTCATAGCTTTCCGCACCACGGCTATAGGCTTTGCTTATCCCGTCAACCCCCGACTGTAACGCAGTACCCCCGGTAGACATTACCGCTGGATCTATAATATCTTTCTTGATAGCACCACCCATTCGACGCGCCCCGTTGACAATACGGGCCTCGGCCCCTGTCTGCATAGCGTTTAAAGGCCGTTTTTTTCGAACATCTTCAATCGTTGCTAGAGCCATTGTGCCCCTCCTTATTGTTTCATAATTACGCAATTTACGTTGGTGACTGATTAAATTTTGAATTATATGCACCAATGCTTATATCAGAAACATGCTTGCCAGGATAAAGCGCAGGTATCTCTGTTTCTATAATAGCAAGCAATTTTGCTTGAAATCCTGGCACATCGTTGTGCGAAATCAAATCTTCACAAGCTGAACGAGTAGCTAAAAATTCATATGGATAAACCAAACCGCCAGTAGGAGAGACATTCAGCCACACCTTGTCAGGATCTCTTATATACCTGTTCGATATACGAGCCTCTACCTGTAGATCGCCCCTTATAATTGTAACTTCTGACGTTTTAGTTTGTTCATCTTTTGTAATAAATTCCGTGTAGCTACTCGGTGCCCAAATAATTTTACAGATAAAACCAACACCCACCGCCAATGCACCAGAAACATAAGAATCAGGTACTTCAGTCCTGATATAATAACCAATATCATCATTATATTCAGTATAGTGAGGAATCCCATTATCAAGATTGGTTTTCTCAAAGGTGGTTTCGTAACGAGAAGAAAAAGACCTTTCTGACATATAGCTATTAACGCTTATTGTTCTAATCGTCTTTGTAGTCCAACGAGTATAATCATCGCTGTACCAACCATCTCGCGTTGTTATTAGTGTATTCCCGGGCACAACCGTTAAAACATCGGCTGGCGCGTTGTTATATGTCACAACACTATCTTTTGTAACAGTGTAATCAAGTCGTGAATATTCAAAATGCCAATGATCCCGTGGAAACCAAATACAATCACCCGCTGGAATAAATTTGTTTTGATTTAAGGTTGTTATAGAAGAATTGTAGGCATAACCGGCAGGGTCAATTGAAACACTTGTTCCAGAGAAGATCACACGCTCCTGAAGACTATCAGTACCATAATTATTATCTAATTCTATCTGTTTAGAGAATAACCTTTTGTTAGAACCAGCTATATAATAGTCTTCCCATACAATTTCATCTACAGAGAGAAACATATCATTTGTAGGGTCGTAATAATAATTAACCCTAATAGGGAAGTTGTCTTTTTGGCTCAGATCAAATATGATTATAAAAATCTCAATCGCAGGTTTTAAGCATGTCTTCGTTTTTATGGGTAACGTTTCCTCTTGGTCTGTACCGGGAGATACCACATAATAAAAGCTACTAATTCCATCGTCATAATAAACACATTGAGCGTAAACCTTATCTTCAAAAGCCATCTTTCCTGTCTCGTTAAGCAACTCAAGACGGTTAAGATATCTTTGCCCTTCCCCTGTCTTTGTTTGAAGCCACAACACAAAAAATTCACAATGATAAAGAACAGGCATCTGTTGAAGGTTAACACCCACCATCTGTTCTACAGTTAAACCAAACTGCTCCAAAGCCCTTATGGTGCCACTCTTCTCCGGGTCAGAACTTCTGTCTACCAGAACAGTAAAAAGGGTGAGCTTGTTCACATCAAAGCTTTCCGGAGCAACGGTAAATCCTTGATCTTCGGCAAGTTCAGGATCAAGAATAGAAAAATATGTATTGGTATCTATTATCATCTGCAAGGCCTGTTTTTGAAAACCCATTCAGGAATTTTTTCAAATAAGGGAAGCACCTTATACAGAGGTGCTATTCTCGAAGACATATAGTCCTTATCCCGCTTAGGCTTATCGGCACTATCGGGCGCAGCCACGGGCTCGGTGCCCATCTGTTCCGGGTCAAAGCCAAAAAGAAGAACCAACCCACATTTTATATATCCAGGGTTTTCCTCCGATCCCGCCCCCGCCTCTTCATCTGAAATTATATTAATAAAATCCGTAATCATACATTTTTCGTAGGAAACATATTTATATCCGACACAAGGGACGCTGCTTTTATTGCAGACTTCCAAGTTATAGCGCACGTTATCCCCCTCGTAACCCATCGGGGTGTCCAGGGAATAATCGTATTTTGAAACAATGCGACATACAGCAAAATTGACATTGGCAAAACATTCATCGCAGAGACATGGTTTACCTCCCCCCACGCCTTTCATTGGCACCCATATATCCGCATAGGACAGCCCATATCTGATATAAGTACGGATATGAGTCCCGTCAGCAAAATGAAAATTACGTTCTCCCGTGGGAAGTTTCTGGAAAGACATGCTGGTGTTGAGCATATCCAACTGCCTCCGGGCAAAACCCATAAGTGATTTTCCCGCAGCAATATTACCGCTAACTTGAAACCGCGTTGGAATGGGAGGTAGATAAAACACGATTAAGTCACCGGTTCTTCGTAAGAATGGGATTCACTCAGACTTCCACCATAGCTCCATGTTTCACCTTTACGCTCAGAACCCTGATATCCATGAGAGATAGAGGTGTTCACCGCGCCAAGGGCAGAGGCCAGAGATTGAGCTGAAACACTGGCAACAGCCTCACCAATCCTCTCTGCTAAAGACTCTTTATTCATATAGGCCTGTAGATTAATTTTTTCATTCTCAATGGCCTGAGTTACTTTCAGTTTAGAAGCCTCTAACCCCATTTTGGCCTCTTCAATAAGCATTTGATACTGTTTTGATACTGCATCAATCTCAGCAGTATAAATAGTTATTTCTGATTGGCGAACATCAACGAGCCCCCTGTTCTTGCTAGTGATAGACTCAATTTTAGATTTGTAAACTTCGGCCTGTCCTAAATATATCCTTACAAGACCATCGTTATATTCGGTAATTCCCTTGATCTTAGAGACAAGTGCCTCCAAACTAATTTTTATCCCCTCCCACTGAGCCAGATATAATTTTACATTCTGCTCATAGGCTCGGAGAAGGTAGTCCGTTGTCGCTTTCTGGATCTCGACATTGCGTCCCTCCCTGTTTTCAAAAGCTTCTCGTAAAAGCTGTTCAAGCTGTGTTCCCGTAGTGATTGCAAACTTCTTATAATCAAAAGCCATCTCAAAATCTTTAATGGTGATGGTGTTGAGCGCATCTTGATCGCGTTTCATTATCTCGGCAGAGAAATTAATTTGCATAGCAGCAACTTGCCCGGAGGGGAGTTCAAAACCCCTACTTCCCACTGCGTCCAGGGTTTTTCTGTACTCCCTGTCTTGGCTTAATCTTCTGCTCTCCTGCTCACGTTGAACCATGGCAAGATGGGTAGCATCGGAAAGGCCTGGCCCCTCCTCTAAAATAGCCGCATGTACCTTAGAAAAAAGAGCTTGCCACATTTCTGAGGTATATTCATGCTGGGTATAATCAAAACTTACATCCACCTTGCTGGGAGGAACAGGAGCAATAAAAGAAAAATCTATATCACCCAATTCTTCAAAAACTGGTGGGTCGCCTATGTCAGCAGGAAAGCTATCGTCCAAAACCAAAGCCGGAAAATTTGGCATGGGGGGATATTCAGGGGCATCTATGCCGGGAATATTCACATTCACAATACTGGTTGCCGGGTCATATTCTCCTAATGCAGTTTCCAAATTGAGCAGAGCCGTATCCACCTTTGTCTTCATTGCATCAGCATAGGCGGTGGTACTGTCTATAATGTCGGTGATCTCTGTATACATGCTTGTCGGGTTCACACTAGCCGCAGGCAGATTTATTTTCTCCGCCCCTGAAATTGCAAGAGTCATAGCTATTGTCTCCTTCTGCTAAACTTTGATATCATTATACTTAAATCAATTTGCTCTATCTCGAAACACGCACAAGAAACAACTTTTAGAGTCATATATCTACCTACAAGACCTTTGCCTACCTTGACACGAACCTCACACATTCCCTCATTTTTCACCTCAAAAGGATAACTATGCCATTGTCCATTTCTATCTGCCATAACCAACAATTCATAATCACCGATACCCTGTAATCTCAGATATGCGCTGTTTATAGATTTCTGGTTTTTGTTTCCAAAATCGGTTGTTGCAAAAGCAAAACATTTTTCCTTGCCTGATTTTATGGATTTTTCCAAATTATACAGTCCGTCAAAACCGGCAATATATGTCTGGTCAGCAACGGCAAGTATACTGCGAGTCTGTAATGAGTTCTCGCTAACAGCCTTACTCCCCACCTCACCAACAGCTCCTTGAACATGCATACCACCTTCCGCTCCACCAAGAATAATCTCGGTCTTTCCACGGACGGTTAGTGAGTTGTACTCTTTTTTAAGCTCATATCTTTTATTGGTAAGATTAAAAACAGAACCACTTGGAAGCCCTAGAAACACTCCTTCAGGAGTAGCAAACAGCAACGACATTTGAGATGTTTCAAAACCAAAAAGCATAGGGTCTACAAGGTGAGAGCTATTTGCCCATTCAAAAGCAGGGAAATTAAGAATTTTTCGATGGCTCCATGTATCCGGATTTGTACCGCCCACGAAATAAACGGCTGTCTCATCTGAAACAAAAAAACCTTCGCCTACAGAGCGAACCATCCGCACCCTAGAACCATAGCGAAGACGATTTTTTACCATATCGACCACACCGGGAAGACCATGTTCAGAGAAGATAACTTCTTGCCCTACAGCAAAAAGAATACGCCCTGCAATACTATCTATATGAGTTGCAATAGGCGCAGGGTAAAAGCTAGATTTAGCATCTGGCCCAGGCCAAGTTTGGGATACCCAAGGGGAACTGGTAAAGACTATTTCTGCAGGAATCTCAGCACGGGCCACAGAAAAAGACTCGAAAATTAAAATACAATCGGACACGCCTTTAATTACTACAGGAGTATCTACTTTCACCGCACAGTTAAAGCCAAGGCCTATGGTGGCCTCTGCTAGTGCATGGGTGACAGCTGGCAACACCCGTACCTCTGTGTTAAAACTGAGGCCAAACATTGTAGCAGATTTTATATACTGACTATTTGCCATTTTATGTGCCCTTAACGTAAGGCCTACAGCCTGTTTTGTTATACTACGGGAACTTCTGGCACAATGTTAATATTAAAAGAGTCCACATTGAAATCAGCACCAACCACCACATTGCCACTGGTCAAAACCATTGGGGCGAGGCTAGTATCGCCTCCGGCATCAACCACGATACCACCATCAAAACGCTCAGAGGCAGTAGAGGCTCCGGTAATTACCTCCACATCGTAACAACGGAAATAGAGAGGTGTTCCCGTGGTTAACCACTTACCACTCCATGAATTTGCCGCAGCGAGTTGTAGCGCACCCACTGACCCGCCTGTTGGTTCAAGAACCAAACCATTCTCCGCATTACCCGCAACATGAGCAAGACCATCTTTGGAAACGACAGCCAGGAGAACACCTGTCTCAGCCGCATCTGAATTAGCAGGGACACCTGCAGAATCATCATAGATATGAATAACTCCACCGCTTTGTTGGGTGATAAAATTGTTCACAACCTTCTGCATGATACCAGTTGATACTTTGACGATTGGCATGTCTGGAAATCCTCCAATTAATTTTTTAGTGATAGTACCCGATACAGTGGTTGCAGGGAAAGTGACCTCACCCGCAAGAGAAGAGAGAACAATAGGGCTCGCAACACTCTCTGTAGAAAAGCCTAGCCCCATGATAGTGCTAGAACTTATCTCAATAGGGAGAGGTGGAGCGGCCTCTGCAACCAAAGATAACTTGGTTGTATAAACATCTCCATCATCCCATGTCTGATCGCAGATAAGCGTATAGGGCGTTCTACCATCACCATAAGCCCCACGATGAAATTGGTGATAATCAACGAGCTGTTGAATTCCGATAGAAACCACACCGCTTGCGACAGTAATGGGATGGGCACTGACACAATAGTTACTTTTACAAAAGAGGACAAAGCTGTCAGGCTCGTCTGTTTCTTGCAGATACGTTTCCCCGATAGAGGCAGCTTCTCCCTCTGGGTTTGTTTGAAGAAATTGCACCCCGGTATCCGTGGCTACCCCACCACTTTGATTTGCCGGGAAGGTAAAGAAGTTGCCGTTTACTTTCTCTTCCGATATCAGAAACAAATCTTCCGATGCACAGTAAACGATAGAATCCTCGCGGCCAGAAGCCTTCGTCCCATCAAACGGACAAATCTCGGCGGAATCTGGATGAATCATATCTGTCAATTCATCCCATGAACCTGTAACAACAGGATGCGTGGCGTAATTCCAAATAGCAAACCTGCTGCCACTTACAGCAACATGGTTGCCGAAAAGAGAAAACGCAAAAGAATATTCCGCACCCGCTACGGCAACGCTTTCACCAACGACCAAACTACGAAGAAAAACATTTGGGGAAACATTGTCTACCCAAGCAGTGTTGTATAGCATTAAAAGCGGAGCAGGGGCGGTAGGAGCCGCTGGATTGTAGTGCGACGCAAGTGAAAACTTACCATAGCCAACAGTTACACCAGCTTTAAGCACGGAAGGGGCACCTATTGTAATTGCGTAGGTGCTTTTGTCGTAACTTATTTTGCAAGCTTCTAACCTGCCGTCGGTTGAATACGCCAGAACAAAGCTACCACTATTTGAGTCCCATTCTAGGGCAACGAAATCAATATCTTCAAACGGTGTGGGGATTTCAAACATTACCTCCCCACGGGCAACTGCGCTAAACACGCCATCTGCCTCTGTCATTTCTACTAAGCTCAGTCGCCCCTTAGCTCCATCCAGATTCCAATAAGATGACTCGTCAGCAAAGTTTAAAATGAAGTTGTTCGCTCTGTCGGTAGCCGTATGGAGTTGTGCTGGAAATATGGCCGAAGGCGATTCTAGCCCCGGATTAACTATTTCTATTGTCATGATATTTACCTTTTAAAATTATCGTAAAACATATTAATCTATCCCTAACCCCTCGCTACCTATGCTGGTGGATTATTGACATTCAGAGTCACGATAATACTCTGGCCCATATCAACAGTTACATTTTCAAGCAACAGATCGGCATCGGCCACACCGACAGAACCATCCCATCGAACAGCAACATCGGACGCATCGGTGATTTCGTCTTTATCGTAAAAACGGAACCAAGTTGCCTCACCCGTAGCAACCCAAGTGCCCTTCCATTCTTCTCCTTCGGCAGGGCTAATTACGCCATCTACCGGAGAACCAAAATTGAGACCATTTGTCACCTCCCCAGGAGTATGCGCCAAACCATCTACTGTGATAATTCCGAGCAGCGTTCCCGCCTCTGCATCATCTGCTGAGGCAGGTTGCGTTCCGCTGTAGATATGAAGAACGCCACCGGCAAACCGAGCGGCAAAGGCAATAAGCTCAGCCAAGATCATTCCTTTTGCTTTTTTCACACTCATTATATAATCCCTCTGTTGTTACTGGCCTTCATTAAGGGCCAAAATCCCGTTTTCAAAACCGTTACAGTAGAAAACGTTGCTCCCCAGGAGCGTATAGGAAATTCGTGCGCCTTGTGTTAAAGCAGAACGAATACCCTGTTTAGTTATCCCGTTAGCATTTGTTTGTATGAAAAATAAAGCCGTATCTGCTTCTCTATCTTCTGCAATAAAAAAATTATCCCCCAAGGGAAACATCGAATGATAAGCACCCTCAGCCAACTTCTTTACATCTAGGGCAGAAACAATAGCCCCGGTATGGTCTATCTCAATATCACGGCAATCTTCTAGTGTTGATTGCCCTTTCGCAATGACTAATCTTGCCGGATCATCGACGTTATTCAGGCCTAAACAATTATTGTATAAAACGATATCATGGGCCATATTCTTTCCCCATAACGATTACCATAAGTGATTACGATGTGGGCGATTCTGGCTATTAAGTCTCTGCCTGTTGGCCCTGAGCATATCGCCAAAATAATCCTCAAATTTTTCCAGATGAACTGCGGCAACTTGTGGTGCATAGGAATCCAAATCAACATCGGAAAGAGCTAAATAAACAGCCCAATGATGCAACCTGCTATGGTGTCTTTCAGAAATAACCGGCTCGCTATCCACATCATTCAGGGACAGCTTTTCGCTTGCAAGTGGCGTTCTGTACCCCTCCAATTCGATAATACCGCCACCAAAGGGGGGGGGCGGTAGAATAAATATTTTCTTATCGTCTGTGATAAGGAAAGCCGGGTCGCCCACAGCTTGAAGGTCGGGTAAGTTGTTGCGGAAAGAGAGGTCGCCACGGGAACGAATTTCCAAGTCAGTTCGTTGCCCGGAAGAATTAAGGAAATGGGCGATATCAATTTTATAAAGACTTCCGCTAATGTCAGCATGCAACTCCCCTTCCCTTAGAACGAGATTACTCAATCCATCAGTATTAGATTCAAAGATAAAATCCCTGCGAAGACAGGCCTCATCTATCGCAGCGTTAAAAAAGGACACAATGGTATCATCGTCCCAAAGATACGGAGTAACCTTATCACCAGTAACGCGCCTAAACTGAGCGACAAGGTCTGTAGTTTTCATTACGCCAACCCAAACTGATTAACAAGATTTCTCGCCAAATCTTTATAGACATCGAGTTTTTCAGTTTTTTCTAGCTCAATTTTATAGTTGGGGAAATTTGCCAAGATAAAGTCAACAACAGTTTTTTTGCTGGTCATAGAGTCCATCACCATCAACGAATCTTCTACTTCATCTTGCTTTCTTTTCGCTTCCTCAGTTTTCTTATTCTCGAAGTGGGATTTTCCCACTTTGGGAAAAGTTGCAGAAGCCGTAGCACCTCCTTCGTCAACGACATAAACACTTGTGTGAACGAGCATCTTTGTGGCTATTGACAGGGGCACCCGCTTTATCTGGTCTTTTTCCCACATGCCAGTGCCAAACAAAGAATCGTTATAAAGCTTTCTTTTCCCCACATAACGGACAAGAACCATCTCTTTTGATGGTAACCCTGGGATTGTTTTTGTCTCACTCTGCAAGGGCACAATTTTTGTTAGCACCTCTATCACCGCCTCAGTGATAAGCTCATCTATATTTTCCTCCTGAGCAGAGGAATCAAGCGTGTTAATGATCGCCTGTCGCAGACAATCTCTGTTTTTTGTAGAAATTTTCATTGGTGGCCCTTGTTGTTCGAATAATCGTTAAAAGTATGATCAAAAAAAAGAGGTAAAAGGTTTCCCCTGCCTCTCTCCTGAATCAATACCCACAGCTATTTTTAGGAAATTCCCTGAACATAAAATTCAACTTTCCCGTCTGTAGCATGAGCCGCGCCTTTAGCAGTCAAAACCAAATAAGCATTTTTAGGCATTCGTACCGATCCTTTAGCGACAGTACGACGAATAACTGCGACAGCCGCACTAGAAGCACCGGCAAAGAGATAGGCCAAATCTTGTGGCACCTCGGCAGAATCATCCCCATCGACATATTCAAAACCAAGATTAAAAGCGGTCTGGGCAGTACAGGCATTGGTAACAATAGCAACAGCATCAACCAGCTTTGTTCCAGCCTCAATAACACCCAAGATAACCTTATCGTTAACGGCAACGGCATTGATAGAATTGCCATTGGCAACGGCTCCGGTAGCATCTACTTCAAACCCATATTTAAGGGCTGTCACATTTCCATAAGGTGTACCACCAAACCCTGGATCTGGAAGATGGTGGGCATTTTTTATTGTAATAGTAGGCATAATGTCTCCTTTTATTTTATAGGTTCACCCTGCCAGAAAAGTTTTTATAGAGCAGGGTGAAATTTTTAGATTTTTACGGCAGTATCAATGGCAATGATACCGTGATCGGTAGGTTGTTTTCCGTCTGCGCCATAATCAACTTCAAAGCGAATTTTGGATTTACCGTCAATCATTCCTGCCAGAATTTCCAGTTTATCGCCATGATCCAACTCTTTTTCGCTCCAAAAATAGGGCACGCCTGATTTTTGATGCTTACCAAGTGCCTGGGCAAGAGCCTGACCACCAAGAAGGAGGGCACGATCAACGGCATAACCCGCTGCTGCAAAAGAAGCAGGGACGAGATCGGTGGTGGTTTCTGCAGAAGAGTTAATGTTGGCACACCAGTTAATAGGATCACCGGCAAAGAAGCGAATCGGCTTAGGCATCTTGACAATTAAGATACCGTTCCACAATCCAGCCTCACCTTTAAACAGTGGGTTTCCACCCGCTGTTGAAGCCCTTTGCATAGCGTTAGCCTGTAGGGTACGAAAATTACCGGAGGCAATAAAAGACGCATACTGTTGGGGAGTTGCTAAACAGACACGAAGAGGATCATCACTCGCCATACTATCACCATGAAATTTAACAGGTGGTGGAGGCAGGGGCATAGAATCTACCACAGCTCTCAAAGCATCCATTAAACCGAACTGCATAACATCGGTAGTTTCGATGTTAATTTCACCAGCCGTGGCGCTGACTTTTTCCAGATAACCACCGTTGGCTATAAAATGACGGTTGCCAGAAGGAGCCCGAACCGGATTAATACAGGTAGCAGTAAAATCAGAATCGGAGGCCAGGGGAACAACCCATTCAATGTTGTTATGGAACCCACGGGCACCGGCCATGTGTACCAGGGTTAGCTGGTCTTCGAGATTTTCCATATAGCCATACCCCGCTGCTCGCGCCAGGGTTCGTAGCTGATGCGGAGTACGCTGTTGGGTCATGGTGTCACCAGCATTGATAGGTTTCCGTGTCTGGTTAATACGGAGTTTATCATTGCTGAAAGTCATGGAAACGCCACGGCCCTCGGCCATATCACCGCCCATAATGGGTTTGCCCCCGATGGGATTGATCAGATCAAAAGTAACCTCATCCCCTGCACTTTTTTGCAGATCACGGCAACGGACGATGGGCATATCGGTCGAGGTTTGATTACGCAGATTTTTTTCCGCCCCTTTCTGGGTAGGAAACTTGCCCGCTAGACGATTAAGGTTGGTTTGGCGTTGAGTGGTCGCGGCAAATAAACCGACGGCCTGTTTTGTACATGCTATGGGGTCACCATAGGGTATATTGGTAGGCATATTCGTACCTCTCTAAATTTTTGGCACAAAAAAAGCCCCTTACTATTTTTAGTGAGGGGCTACTGAATAAAGGCAAAACTGTGGGGCATCAAAAAAGCCCTTAGCTGGAATCAGCTAAAGGCTTCGGGATAAATATTCTTCAATATCATCAGGACTCATACTCTCCATGGTGGACATCAGGTTTATGGCATTTGTCTCATTATCAAGCAGTGACAACTTATCTGCCTGGGTCGATGCCCCTGGCACATCACTTAAACTCTGCATCTCTGCTGGCTTTTTTGCTTCGGCCATGGCCGCTTGGGCAATTTCTTCTGCTGTTTGCTTTGGTGCTTCTGCCGCTTTTTCAGGGTCACCTTTTTCGGCTGTATCGTCATTTTCAACGGTAAGGGAGTCCTGATAACGCGATACAACAAGAGCAATTGCTTCAGGGTCAGCTACCTGCTCCACGGCCCGGACATCGGCAGGTTGTTTGTCAAACCATTCCCAAAAAAGTGGGTCGTTTTTTGCCTCAAGGTAAAAGGGATTAAACTCCGCCACGGCCTGATCGAACTGACTTTGTTGAGTATTGTTTTCCTCCTGTTCCTGGGCCAGCTGTTTTTCCTTCATCATCGCCTGAAATCTTTCGGCAATTTCTGGATAATCTTCTGCCAGTTCTACAAGCTCTGCTTCATCAAGCTCAGGCAACTTTGCAGCAGCCACCTGCTTGCTTGTTGCTAACTCCGCCTCAAGTGTCTTTACTCTGGCACGCTCACTTTCAAGTTCGGAGAAGGGGATGTGATGCACCCCGTCTTTAGCCATAACGACAGTTTCTTGATCAGTCGCATTTTCTTCAGACCTTGCGGGCTCTTTAACCATTGCTGGATCTTCAACGGCTAAAGGGTTTTCGTCAGGTACAGGATTGGCTAGCTCTTGATCCGAGGGGCGCGACTCCTCATCCGCTATAACATCGACTGCAGCAGTATCGCCTTCGGGTATCAAACCCGTATCAAGATATTCTGACATAATCGTGTCGGGAATATTGCCATTTTCATCCCCATACTGCTCCACTAATTCGTCAAAGTTATTACCAGCATTTTCAACACTCATATCTACACTCCCTTGCTAGATATCGCCCTAGCTGCGAAATTCAGGAGACAAAAAACCGATCACCACAATTAGTTAGAGGCAAAGGGCAACGCTTCTTGATTTTTTGGCACAAAAAAACGCCCATATCCATGAAGAGAGAGGGCGTTTAAATAATTTTTTACTTAATGACTTTAAATAACAGGAGATTCTATCCCTCTGTTCACCTCCTCATCGGCTTCTGCCATTGTGTCTAGCTGTTGTGTCTGAGGTTCATGTACCCTGTCTTCCTGTACTCGAGGAGGAAATAGGGGACTGGTGTTCTGGGTAACCCCGTCCGGTACACTGTTGGGTACGCCGTTGGGTACGCCGTTGGGTACGCCGTTGGGTACGCCGTTGGGTACGCCGTTGGGTACAGTGATGGGACCGGCGATATCCACAAGTGGTGGTTCATCTTTGTCCTCTGCCCCAGCGCTATGAAGAATCTGATCGGCAGAGGCCGCCACTCCACTATTTGTGGTGACCTGCAGGCCGGCTTGGATAGCTGAGTAAATACCTTCAATCCTGTTATTGACTTGTTCGGTAATAATTTTTTCTATCTCGGCCTCGGTCTTGCGTTCTTTCAGCTCAAGCTCTTTGGTCTTTAGCTCAATCATAAGCTCTGTTTTGGTCTTCTCAATAGCTTGCTTGATCCGCTCCTGCACCTGCTCTTCCGTAATTTTGGATCCATCCCGAAGTTCAACCATTGCCTCGATAATTGCGTCCTTGTTAGGGATATCAAGAAACTCTGCAAGATAAGGCATAAGGGCTTTTTGGTAATCATCGGGCAGAGATTTCATAACCTCCTGCAACAGTGTTCTGTTCTGGGCTTTATAAGAGGCCGTGCTTGGGATCTCACACATGGTAACCCGTAGCCTGGTACGTAGTAAATTGTTGTTAAGTACCGTGACTCCCGTGCCTTTAAAATCAACTGGATCATTCAAGGCGATGATTTTGTTGTGCTGCAGAGGTTCTCGTTTAATCGTGACAATTTCTCTTTTTGTTCCAATATCTTTAATAATCAAAGAGAGAAGCAGTTCGCCGACCTGTTGCCGAGACCACTTATAATTATCGAAAAATTTTGCAATGGCCTGCAGGCTATGGTGAACCTCCCCACTTTTTACCTGGCTGATATCAACCCGCATATCAACTGCCGGTTGCTCTAGTGCCTGGGTGGATTGTTGGAAAAACAGAATAAGATCTCGTAATCGGGCCTCCTGCTGAGAGTTAATGGCCTCATTATGATTAACCTCAAATTTGGCCCCAAGTTTAGCCATCTCTTTTTGGTTCAGAATAATATCAGCATCGGGTCTGCCACACTCTTCTCTAAACTGATCATCCGTCATGGCCACTGCCCCATCCGTTCGTACTGTGCGGGTGGCGGATAAAGCCCATTGTTGTTTGGCTATGCGAGCATTTACCTCGTCCTGGGGGAAGATGAGATCACGAATCATCCCGTAAGGAATATTGGTTCGATCCTCTCTGATCCCCCAAAAAGGGACATAGTTAAAACGATCAAATTCACTCTTTTTCTTTCCAAGAAGATGAGGTCCAAGAAAAAAGTAGGTGGTTATTTTTGAAACAAAATGGCTTTCCAATTTCCGCCCAGCTTTCAGGGCAATAATGTGTTCTGGCCGGTGTAAATTGAACTCCACAACACGATTATCACTCAGCCGCAAAATATAAATATTTACCCGTTCACGCTTCTGTACCTCAAAGAGACAAACACGATCGTTGTCAGGGGCACGCCACTCCTGTTCATCAACGTCCCATCCTCGCTCAATTTCCCAGGATTGAAAGAGGTTGATGTTGTCGCTATCGTTTGTAGCAAAGCTCAGTTGGTCAAAACCACCCCATGAGTTCCTTACTTGGTCACAGAGATCTTTTTTGCCGGGGAACATCGACTTAACCACATTGATATCTGTCCAACGTTTTCGTAGCAGCCAACGGGCATCGGAAAGGTCAGGTTCCTTTGCCAGATGATCCCAAAAAATTTCTCCCCGGTGCACAGCCAGGCATCTATAGGGGAATTTAAAGGGGTTTGTTTCACGGCTAACCTCAACCCAACCAAGGCCTGCCCCTATTTGTGGTTCAAAGGCCATTAGGCAGGAAGTATCCATATTACTTCGACGTTCGGCCTGATTGATTTTGTAGTTGAGAGCTTCTGCAATCTCTTCAGTATCTTCCCCTTCAACATCGGGTAAAATTTTCAGGTCAGTCTTGTTATTAATCTGAAATCCAATAGCAGCATTGACTAATGGCCCAATCATGTTTTGTGTAGCGGGAGGAATACCCTTCGCCTCAAGAGCTAAAAGGGTATCAGAATCAAGTTGATTGCCATCCTTATAATCCATGGCCTTATCCGCTTGGATACGCCAGAGTGGTTGTTCTCTGATTTCATCTAAAATGCTCGCCAGTAACTCACTCTCAGTACGGCCAGTATTTTTTTCAGTCATTTAAACTGCCCTCCAATTAACAGGTCTACGGTGTCTCTGGCTACTATTCTGTGCCGATCTTTCTCCTGCCGCGCCCATAGAACCATAGGCGTTTAAACCACGAACAAGAGTTTCAAATGCGTCATAACCGTGTGAAGCCCAATCGTGTCGTGGCCGATCTTTCCAACATCCATTGTTCTCGTCCCATTCACGCCGGTAATTTCGTAAACACTTTAGGCCGTCAGCCGCGCCCTTATTGCCAACACCGCACCCTCTTTTGCTAAAAAATGCCTTGGGAAGCCAAGACCGTGCTTCGGCAATTGCGGCCGTCTTATCATCTATTCGAGGAATAATTTGGCTGTTTTTCATCCCCGCTTCTATGAGAATATCTTCTAATGTTTTGGGCGGAGAGGCGGCACTGCTCGCTGTTCCTCCACGACGATAACCAAAATCATGGGGAAGAAAATGATAGCCCCACACACAGTTAAAATCTCTGTTCAGCTTGGCCCAATAGTACAAAACATCTTCATCGGTCCCCGTGAGATAACCGATCAGTCTGTCTTGAAACTCCACCCGTTGGTGCAACCAGACTGTCATGTTGTCATTTAACCCAAAATCCCAGCCGGTATTTACAGGAAAAGCAGGTTCAAGCAGGATCTCCTCAATAAGTCGTCCGGATTTATCAAGGACACTCAGCTGTTTGGAAAGATACGCTCCCTGAATAGATGATTGAAACGCCTCGTCGGCTGTCCCAGGAAACTCCCGTTTCATATCATCCTTTTGCTGTGCCGATTTCTCTGCATACCAGGCCCGTTTTTTCTTGCCGATTTTTAAACCAATGATCTTTTCCAGGTCGTCACAGTATTTATCCACCTCAGCAGGGATATAAATTCCATCGGGGTCCTGCTCGTTTTCCGTTCCCATCCACCACGCAAAAAAATGAAATTTATAGGCAAGTTTGCTGAGCTTGGCTCCTTGGTTGGCCTTCTCCCGGGCGGTAACACAATCTTCATAAAACTCCCCAGCATTACCTTCGGCCGTAGATTCATTAAAGACAAAACAGCCAGCCTTTAAGGTATTCAGTGCACCCGTTCTGATTTCTCTTGCTCGAACGGGAAAACGTGTGGCAATTTTACCCATCTCAGAGATATGAAGCGCCTGCAGGGTTCCACCACGATGGGAGATAGCGGCATAAACAGCAGACCCGTTCTTCCATTCAATAGTTTCTTTTGAATCAGTTTTAAGAGGGAACATTTTTTGTAGAAATTCAGGTAAACACTCGTAGGCAAAACTGATTTTCCCAAGTTTTTTCTTGGCATCAGCGAGAGTAATATCAATAACACCTGCTTGAGTACCGCTCTTAAAAAGACAGGTGTCCAGGATGATTATAGCGATGAGGGTAGAAAAACCCCGCTGCCGATCTTTCAAAATGATGTTCATATACCACATGGCATTCCAAAACATCTCCTGGCTCTCGTTACGAATAAATTTGACCTTTTTGCCATCCTTGTCCCGCACATAGTACAGGTTGTCGATTCTCCACTCTCTGTCTCCCAGACGAGATAAAATCTCCTGTTCTTCGGCCGGTGGATTATTGTGAGCCGTCACCGCTTCCTCCTGGTAAACCGCATGTTTTACCGTCGAGAATATCAATAATATTTCGTAGCGTTTGATCTGTTGCAGAGAGTTCAACATGCTCACGGTAGGCAGAGACATCAACATGCCGACCTATGGCTTCAAGGTTTTTGAGCTTACTCGGCCATTTGATTTTTATAATTTCACAGGGTGTATCACCTTTGATTTTTTGGATAACCTCAATCCCCTCAATGGTGACCCGCCATGCTCTGGGCCACTCCTCAATATCCTTAACCCGTCTGTTCTCATCAAGGATATCTATCACATCTAGTCCATCAATTTCTTCATGCCGCTCAAGGACTTTCTGGGCATCGTATTTGGCCTTTTCGATCTTCAACCTCACCAATTCACGTAATCGCTTCTGTAGTTCAGGTTTTTTCAGGTTCTCATGGCCCATGGAATAGGCACTATTGCTTTTATATCCTGCCGCCAATGCAGCCTTCGAAGCATTAAAATCCACCAAATACTCACTGCAAAAAAGCTCCTGTTTGGGAGTCAGTGTCGTGCCCGTTATTTTGTTTTTTCTCTTAGCCATCTTTGAGCTCCTCAACCTTATGTTCATGAGAGAGACTTACGCCAACCCTGCGTAGACCACCTTGGCAGAGATCAAAGCGAAGAGAGAGTGAACCACTAAAATCCTGCTCCAATTTCTCCAAGGCAGCATCAAGAGATGCCAGGGCTTTCTCTCGTAACCTGTTTTTTTTGAGAGTCATTTGGTTTCAACCTTTCTTGGCAGAAGATCCAGCAACCTGCTGTTTGTCGCATTTACTCTTAGCCTGGGCGCCAACTTTTATTTCAGCAATTGCAGTTTCATTACTGCGTACTCGGGCATCAAGGCCATTAAGCTTATCGCTTAGGGTTGTCAGGGCGCGGGTATTGTTGTCCAGTGACACTTTCATCACACTATTGGTATTATTCACATCTCGTTTCCACAACCAGACAACCAGGCCGCTTAGCAACACAAAGATCCACGCCGCAAACAAAGGATTACCAGTAAAGAACAGTTCAACCCCTTTCATTTAATCGTTCCTTCAGAGTGGCTCTGTGGGCTTATAAGGCGTGCGGCACCCTTCGCTGCCATGCGATCCCCAAACCACCAACAAACTGCCGTGGTAGTCAGATAGAGCAGGGAGCAAGTAACCTGGGTGACAATTTCAGCCGATTGTGTCGTGGTTAAAGCACCGCCAGAACTCTCTAGAATCGACCAGGCCCGACGACTAATCCAGGTGGAGAGTATCAACAGATAGAGAGTGATCCCTGGCCGAGCAAAACCCTTAACCGTATCCACCAGACCAAAAAGAATACAGATGAATACTCCGGCTGGCTGAGCCAAAATCGCTACCCAGCCCGTGGTGGAAAAAAGTTTTCCGGCCAGGGCCGTGGAAAGGGTCGGTTTATTGGCAACAATAAGGTGGGCGGCATAAGCCTCGGTTTCAGCTAGATGTAGGGCTCCTTCAGTCTGTACTCGAGCAACCCTGATATTGGCCTCGGTCTCAGCTAGCATCGCTTGACTCTCCGCCTGTACTAGCTTCAGCTCATGCTCACGCCCCTGGGCCCTATCCTTCATATCAAGTTCTCTAATCTTTCTCTGATTCCAACTGGACCAAATGGTTCCCGCAAGACCCGTAATTCCACCAAAAAGAATATCCCAAGGCATATCAATCTCCACTCTCTATAGTAAGTTCAAAATCTTCACCGCCCATGGCTTTGTGCAGCCTGCGGATGGTTGCTTTTGAAAGTAAAACGGCTCGCTGTCCAGCCAGGTGCCCACGTTTCTTACCATGTAATATGCAGCCGAGAACATTGGTTACATAGCCTTTGGTCCTGTCGCCGGCCACATTGCCTGAATGATGCAGAACATGCGATCGGCCCTCTACATTGCGCACCTGGTAAACCCAGCCAAAACGAGGAGACTTTACCAAACGACAGAGATAGACACCCAAAGGAATAGAGGAGACATTGGGCCGATTATCCCGCCACGGCAGCTCCAAGGTGTAGGAGCGAAATCCCCGTTCAGGGCAGCGAAAGACTCCCTCTGTGCCCTGGTCCGTGCTCTTCTCGCGTCTTAAGTTTGCCTGGAGCATATTCACCATTTTTTACATAAAAAAACTCCGTACTCTTGAACTAAGAGACGGGGCTAAAAAAGAGAATGACACAAAAAAAGACCCAATCTCAACCGAGACGGGGCCTTGCCTGTGCACATTTTCTCACCTTATTTAATTTATGATAGCCAGCTGTGGACAACTTTGCAAACAGGATCGACAGAGTTTTCTAATCAATGCATATAGACGATGAAGAGCTTTCACTATCCTTTTCTAACCAGGCAGCAACCCAAGATTCACCCATACTAACCAGCTGAGTAACCTTGCGCCGATCCATCCCCAGTTCTCGGGCAACATAACTCGTATTCTCCTTACTCAGATAATAGACCATAAGGGCTTCGGCAACGGATGCCTTTCTTTGTCTCAATCGGGCAATGGCAGTATCAATGAGCATTGCCTCCTCGTCACTGATCTCTACGGGCTGCAGCTCATAAGCAGGATAGTCCTGCCAGCAACAACTTATAGCAAGTCTGCCATAACCAAGATGGGGCACAGGTGATACACGAAGCCATAGGGCATAGTTTGTCAATTTCTCAGATATAAACTCCATACCTCCCTCCTATTGCATAAAACATAACTTGGCTAAGATAATTTTTCGATCTCAAGAAGTGGCGGGTTCAAATCCCGACATCGGAAAAATAAAATACCATTTATTATTAAATATTTAAGTATATGGACAGCCTCTATTCCTGTTCATTGTGACCAAAACTGTGTCCAAAATCTTCCTTGCCCTCGACTCTTGTTCCAGAGAACTGTTTTTCCACGGAAAACCCGTCTAAACTCTTCAAATTGGGGATATAGCGACCATAGGTTCTATAAACCATTGAGGTATCCACATGGCCCAGGGTTTTGGCCACCCATTCAGGTGTCTCTCCCAGGGCGAGGGCCCAAGAGGCGAAGGTATGCCTAGTCTCATACATACGCCGATATTGCAGTTCCAAACCTGCAAATGCTTCAACCCATACCACACTGCGCAGTTTGTCCTGTGAAATAGGCAGGCGATCTTTGTTGACGAAAACATAGGGACTGTTGATTCCCGCCGTCAGTTTACGCTGGCGCAACAGAATTCTCCGTAATCCCGGTCGCAATAAGAGCCTGCGTCTACTCTCATGGGTTTTGAGATCTTCCTTCTCTCTTCCCCGTACCCTGCTTAACTCTATGTGGATATATTCATGGTCGATGGCAACCCATTTCAGGGCCACCTGTTCCGAGGGCCTCAATCCCGTCTGTACGGCAAATTCAAAATAGGGCCGATACCAAGGGGATATATGCGTTATAAAAACCTGCCACTCTTCAAAACTAAAGGGTTGAACTCGAAACTTCCTGGGCCGTGGAAGTTTACACCGGGTAAAGGGATCCGGAAAATCCAGCCAGGCATACTCATCCACGCAATCCTCTATAATTACTCGCAGGGGGATGATGACGTTGCGAATACGTTTAGCCGAAAGTGGTTGCCCCTGTTCACTCCTCTTGCCCTTCATGGTGGCAATAAACTTCCTCATTCGGGCAGAGGTTATCTCCGCAAAATTCAAATCACGAAAATAGGGCAAAACATGTCTCTGTAGAGCACTTTGGTAGTCCCGAATCTGATTCTCCGTCATCCCACTTCCCATATCGGCAAACCACTGCAGTACATAATCACCAAAAAGAAGTTCAGAGGGGTGGGTGGTCACTTCCCTACCCTCCAGCTCAGCAAAAAAGGCCCTTCTCCTACTTCTGGGAAAACGCTTGCCAAAACTGAAAACCCCATTATCTATCTCTGCCATAATCAAATCGAGCTGCCGCCGAAGAATTTGCCGGTTCTCTCTGGTGTCGACAAGGCCAGATGATTCACGAACGCGCTCCCCCATATAGCGAAAATCAAACCAGATCCTGTTGTGACGGACATAGAGAGTTCCCCTACCCACCCTATCGCCTCAAACCCTTTTCGCAAGCCAGGCGCTTCATGGCTCGGTGAAAAAAGTGATCCCAATACCAGAAATAATAAGGCCGGTCACCTGCCCCAGGGCGATACTCTCCCTGCTGATTTAAGTTCTTAACCTCGGCGTCCGCCACCCTCTCAGCCTTCGGAATAAGGGCATTGATTGCCCGTCTATATATAAAATTCTCCATCGCCTCCTCCCTTCTCATGAATTTCCAACCATCGCCAAAATACTCTCCTCCAAGAGTACACCCACTTTTTACCGCTGGACGTGTATGGCCGGCTATGGCCGCCTATGGCCGTCTACATGCTATTAAAGGGTCTTGACCTGTTTTTTTGGAGGGTGATTTTTTACTGGTTAGGATGGGGGAAATGAGGTTATTTGCTTCTAATAATCTTTTTGCTTGATTAGTATTGTTGGTGGTGCTTAAGTATTTTGGATTATAAAGAAATTTTCGTAAGTTGATTAGGTCCTTCGTAGAGGGCGAGGGATTTGGATGATGTGGTGATATTCAGTTATCGCTCGTGTCGAATGACATCAGGGAATCGGGTAATAATTTTTTGTCTGTTTTGGCTAAATCAATGCGTTATTGGCGTAAGGACTTTCATTGTTTTCGCTTATTTAATATTTAAAACGATAATATCTTCTAAGGAATATTCATGTACAAATTACGATTACAAGATGTTTATCTTGGTGAAAATGATGGCAAAAAAGAAGCTGTCTATAGGTCAGATTTTGAAAGATATTTTGTAGATATAGATGACAACTATGAAAAGCTAAAACAAGATAAGTATTTTTTGGTTTTAGGGAGAAAGGGATCAGGTAAGACCTATTTGGGGCAATATGTTAAGAGAATGTCTTCAAAAGATCCTCTCCATTTTTGTGAGATCAGTTCATATAAAGACTTTAAATTTCAAGAGTTAATTCAATTGAAATCAGGTGATATCACTCCAAATGAATATTATGAAATATGGAGATGGTTGCTATTACTTGACATAGGGAAACACTGCCTCGCTGACAACGGCATAGAGGATTGTGATGACAAGAGTAAACTTCATGCATTCCCTGAGGCTAATTACAAATCAATCGAAATTGATGCTAAAAAAATCGTGGAAGTAACACAAAAACAGCAAGTCAGAGGCGGATTCTTAAAATCATTCGTGGATATCTCTGATGGTGAAAAACTAGAGGAAGGAACATATCTGGATTATATTGACGACTTGGAAAAGGTTGTCTTTTCCTTGCTCTCTCTTTCAGAGAGTTCGTACACCTCAATTTATGATGAGTTAGATGATCGTTTTAGAAATGATGATTATTACCGCAACTCAATAATCAGTCTAATTAAGGCCGCAGATTACATTAATTTAAAAGCAATAGAAGTAAACTCCAAAGCTAAGGTAGTAATATTACTGCGGTCTGATATTTTCTCTATATTTAACGATCCAGATCTAAACAAAATAAAAAGAGTTAATACGTTGAAGATTGATTGGGGAACTCGTGTGTCAGTCGATACTCCTCTAATTAAAATGGTAATTTATAAAGCAAAACAATCTAGTTCCTTAATGTCTGTACTTTCCAATGAGCAGATTTTTCGTCACTTATTTCCACAAGATATTAATTACATTAATCCTGAGAGATATATACTTGAGAGATCTTTTTTTCGACCAAGGGATGTAATTACAATATTGAATTTAATCATAGAAAAATATCCAAATTCCGAATATTTTGGTTGGAAAAGTTTTCGAGTCGTTAAGCAGGATTATTCAGAGTATCTGCTTGATGAAGTAAGGAATGAAATGTTTGGACATTACCTCGATGAAGAAATCGATAACGCACTTAAATTACTAAAAAATTACAATAAGCATTTTATTGAGTATGATGAATTGAAAAAATATATGACAATAAACTCTTATCACTACCCTGGCCTTGATTTAGAAAAAATGCTCATTGGTTTATTTAAATTTAATGCAATAGGAAATAAGTGGTTCAATGAGTACAAAAAAAAGCAATATTATACTTGGGCTCATCGTGATGAGAAAGCTGATTTAGATTTAAATAAGACTATTGTTATCCACCTTGGTCTAAGGGAAGCGCTATCAATGTGATGTGAACTACCGTCTAACATCACATCGATGAGATATTAATCAGACAACCAACTGTTCCACTGGACCCGCAAACAGCGCGTGCCAGTGAACGCCACGTTATACAAAATAAAAATACCAGTAATTAAAATGGGAGCATAGAATGGCATCAAAGTATTTGTCATCCCTATCGAAGGATGATTATTTAGAGCTTACAAAAAAACTGTGGAACATTCAGAATCATAAATGTTTTATATGTGAAGAAGAAATTGATTTAGATTTAAACACTACAAATATTGACCATATTGTACCTTTGGCAAATAAGGGTAAAGATGCTGAGGTGAATTTTGCAGTCACACATGAAAGTTGTAACAAGTCTAAACAGGACGCAAATTTAAAGATTGCAAAAATACTACAAAAACTTAGTAAAATTCAAAAGTCAATACAAAGTAAAACAAGTAAATCAGCGTCACTCAAGGATATACTAAAAAGCTATAATGGTTCAAAGTATGAGTTTAAATACAAGATTGAAGGTATGGAATTAAAATATTCATTTTCAGATATTGGAGATAACAAAACATACCAAACACCAATTTATACTGACAATCTTTCGAAAGAACAAACATGCTTTATAGAAGTTCCAGTTGAGTACCTATATCATGATGAAATTATTAACCCACGCGGGATAAATAATAGTATCGGAAAGCTTATTAAAGAGTTTGATAAGCAAAACCCACAATTGCATCTTAGTCTCGCTCGGATAGAAGATGACAGGTTAAAAATATTTGATGGGCAGCATAAAGCCGGTGCTCAAATTTTATTAGGAACTAAAAAATTGGTTGTGCGAGTTTTTTTGGAACCAAATATAGACCGGTTGACAGAAACAAATACAATGCTGGAGTACTCTACGGCAAATTGCTTTTGATAAATCAATAATGAGGCAATTGAACAATACGCTTTATTCGGAAAGGGTTAAAAAGTATCAAGTCGCCCATAACCTAAAAGAAGATGATTATTCTTTTTCAGAGCAGCAGCTTATTGATTTTTTCAAAGGAGATGGGGCCAATATAAAAAAATACATTATTGACTCTATAAAACATTCAATAACGAATGCAAAAGACAATAAACTAAAAGACTATATTGATTTTGACGGGAAAGCCAAAGAGTTGCCTATTTCATACAGTGCTTTTGATAAAACTATTTTGTCTTCATTTGTCAATTCTAAACTTGTTTTAAAAACAGCGATAGATTCAAAAACAGATGAAGGGTTAAACCCAAGAGAATTGGAAATAAATCAAATTGTAAAAATTCTAAGTCTACTGGCTGAGAATATTTACATGAACAAGTTTTTGCCTGAATTAGGAACAGCACGAGTTGAAAAGAAAATTATTGATAAAAAGGATACAAATATAACAGACGATCATTTAATAGCATACAGAATCAGCAAAGAAGAGATTCTGTATAATTGGTTGCAATATCTGAAAAAAGTCATCACAACATACTTTGCAAATACTGGTAAAATGGTTGCTGAAGAAAAAATTTTTCAGACACCGTTTGATGAACAACTTTGGATAAATATTGGAAATTTTATCAAAAATCTTAGTCAACTACCACTGTGGAAAGACAGATCAATGGCAAGTACTATATTTTCTGGTAAAAAGAATTATGATTATTGGAGAGAGATCTTTGAAACAGGTAGTAGTTTAGATGGAGCAATTGTTTTGACTAATCCGTTAAATTTTATAGAAATGATAAAGGGTACCGAAAATTTTGTATAACAAAAAAATGCAGGGGACGCAAAAAGCCGCGCCCCTGATTTTAGGCGTTAAATTTACCAAATAAAATAGGTTGCAATAACAAATGTCACAAGTTGATTTGATTCGCCAAGAACTTGAGTTGGTAAATTTCCCTAGTAAAGAAATACTACCCCTCTATCCAGATTTAATTGAAACTGTAACCAAAGCAATTTATTTAGCACCTCACGAGAACAAAGAGCCTTACTGGGGGATAATTCTTTCTAATAATACACCAACTTCTCCGCATGAATTAGTAGATGATTTTAAAGATTCTTATTGTGATGGAAAAAGAACCTTTGGATTTTCCTCTAATGGAAGCAATGAGTTAAAAACTGTAGTTTTCCAAAGAGAAATGAATAACATAGATCTTCTTGAACTATGTAATAATAAGCAAACTTGTATCATCAACAGACAAGGGAATACTCTCAAAATATATTTTAATAATACAATTTATATTTGCGAAAATAGAGTTTGGAAAGTACTGGAAAAAGTTGACGCTCAAATAGTTGAAATAAAAAAACACTATAGTGCTGTTGACGCAGATCTCGTCAGAAAATTGCTGACTTACTCATTCCACAATCTTTCTACCAATAAAATTGGTGCCACAATAATATATTGGCTTAAGGACGACTTTACTTCTACCTATGCAACCCTGCCGGACTCGATAAGTCTTGATTTTAACAATGAAAATCATCAGGAAATATTAAAACAATACCTTAGAAATAATGATGGAGCAATTGTCATAAATTCAAGTGGCAAGATAATCGGTGGCAAAGCACACTTAAGTTTTTCTGATGACAGTAAATCCTTTATCCAAATTAAAGACAAGGGAACCAGACATAACTCAGCAGCTAGATTCTCTTTCGATAATTCAAAATCCATTGTTATTACAGTCTCAGAGGACGGTCCTGTTTCAGTTTTTTCTGAGGGGAAAAATATTGCCAATTTAA
This sequence comes from Desulfotalea psychrophila LSv54, assembly GCF_000025945.1. Lineage (GTDB taxonomy): Bacteria > Desulfobacterota > Desulfobulbia > Desulfobulbales > Desulfocapsaceae > Desulfotalea > Desulfotalea psychrophila. Next base: position 2,298,726 of record NC_006138.1, read on the forward strand.
GTTCCATTGATCCTTTTGAACAAAATAAAATTATTCATGAAATTGCAGAAGAAAATGATGCGATGTCCTATGAAGATAACTTTAATATAACTTGCAGTAAGTGCGGGAAAACCTTTTATGTAAGTGTATTAACTGTCTCTGGTTGGCGAGAATGGGAAAATGAAAGATGTGATATTTGTGGTACAGAAATTCATTCCGCAAAGTGCTTTACAATAAACTCAAGATTAATAAAAACTATCTAACCAGGCGTTTAACCCGTTCGCTATGCTCACTCGGACTCGCTGAAGCTCGCTGGTTAACTTAACGTTATGAATTAAAACCATGATCGATCAAATTGTTACTATAATCGGAGGCTCATACGTCGAGCCAATTTGTACCCTCCTTGAAAAGTTGGAAAATTACGACCAACCTAAAGTCGGGCCGTTGGGTTCTGGCTATTATATCAATGGATATTCAGCATCAATTTGCCTTTTAAGCATCGCACTTCTTGAGTCTTACGTAATGAGAGTAAGATATATCAATGAAGCCAGTGAGAACGAAATCAACAGAATGCCCGTAGGAAAATATTTGGCCAATCTATACGAAGATTTCCCTATGCTTGATGAAGTAGGTGAACTTTTTGTATTACGTGACACTATCACTCACAATCACCTGTGGGAACTATACTTAGATAGAAATGAAGAAGAAATTGGCCTCTCAGAAGAAATCAGAAAAAGCACGGGTGACTGGAAGTATTCAAATTACGTTGATCTAGATTTGAAGCAAACTAAAAAACTGCAATTTACTGTTGTCCCAATAAGTATAGGTAGGTATGAGGTTATAACTGTTCTTAAAAATGTATGGAAGGTACTAATATATCTAGAAAACAAAGACTTAAGTCAATGCCCTGTTTCCGCTCAACACTATAAATATAAAGGCCAAATGCTAAATTTAGGTCAAATAGCTGAAGTCGTTGATAGATATATATAATAATTTCATAACAAGGTGTTAAAAAGGGACTGCGTGAGGCTCGGCGTTTAAAAGTTCCGAGTTAGACCAAAAAGAAATCTAAATCAAAAAAGTAAATACTAAAGGCCCCGCAGCCCCTTAACTCAACGATAAATCGGACCGCTACGACGCTCCAATTTATCGACCCGAGGTTAAGTTCCCTCAGATTGCCAACCGGATCGTCAAGCGCTCCGGTTATCAAACCAATGAAACCGACTGCGACCATTTTCAATTCAGGACCTGCTGTGCGGCGCCCAAATTATAAAAATAACCTCGCGGCTCATCTCGGGTCGTTCGGTGGGTAAACAATTGCAGCATTAAATTTGCACACAACAGAAAATATAAATGTACATAATTGAATTACTATTAAGTCTTTTGTTAGCAACCTTATTGCTCTTTATTGTCGGTAACCAAACAGTTCTCTCCTGTTTGGATAAAGTTAATAATTTTGTAGTGTTCATTGGTGAATGCAACATTACGTTGTTTTTAAAAAGCTTTAAACACAACATTCACAATTTCTATAATAAACTAGAAATAATATCATTTTTTGAAAGTATTAAGCCCATTGTTGATGTCTTTGCAGGACTTGCTGCAATTCTCGGTATTTTAATTCCTCTTATCGCCTTTCTGCGCAGTGAACGAGACGCTATTAAAATTAAGTTAGTAAAAGTAACTGAGAATTTTTCCTCCCAAAAATGTTCTTTTTCATTTACCTTTGCCAACTGTAAAAATTATCCTGTTACGCTTCACGAAATAAATATTTACAATAAAAGATTTTATCTAGTAACAGAAAGTACCGCTCACTCTGTTAATTTAAGTGGGCCTGGCTTTTCTATAAGTGACAGGGTTTACACAAACAAGCTTGGAAACGAAATTCCTGCATCTGGTAATTTTTCAATTATTCTAAGTAACGGTAACATTTTTGAGCATGATGATTTATATGTTCACTTGCATACTTCAGATGGCTTTCAAACTATTAAGTGTAAAAATATTGAGTATTTAAACACTGGCGAACTAGAAACTTTCCACAACATGTATGATATTGATGATGGGCTTAAAGCAAGGTTAATTTATTTTGGATTACAGGTCCCATGTAATTACATAAATACAAAGGCTAGAGTAGCTGCAAAGAAATATTCTTTTGGCAAAAATGAAACTAATGAGTAGGCAATATACATCGAACAAGTCGCTCAAGAGGGGCGGCAAGAGGCTATGCTGTTTGCCAAACTCAAAGTTGAATCAAAACTTATAAATACTAAATCAGTTTCGGGGTAATTCACTTGCCGCCCTTTAGCTTAACGTTAGCTGTTAAAAGGTATAAATGCAGAAACATATTACAGGTATATGCATAACCACTATATGGTTTATTTTGGTAGGTATTACTGTATTTTTAAATTGGGAATCAGCTACGAAATTAGGTCGTGATGCCAAAACGTTGAAGACATGGTAGCGTGTGATTTTTTTAAGGTTATGATATGGCTACAGTAAAAGTACCTTGTCGGTTTTGTGGTAGCACTGATGAGGTAAGGCGGCACGGCAAGGGCAGTAATGGAAATCAAAGATTTCGGTGTTCAGATTGCAAGCGAACCTTCCAGCTAGCCTACGCCTATGAAACCGATTCGAAATGAAAGATACAGTCCTGGCAATGATGGCTGCTTCGTGATACTACAAGAGTTATTAAGGTTGGCTGAGTGGTGCACATGGGAGCCACGTTGGGGGATCATCAACCTACTTTTGGTAAAGGCCATCTTTTTCGTACTGCTCTTGAGGTGAAGAGTCATCGCCAACTCCCGTATACTCAATGAAATTTTTTGCCAACAAAAAAGAGATTATGGCCTGAGCCTCTTCACTATGTTTGGGATCGTTGTTACCCAATAGCGCCATGGTTTTGTCGGGGTCATAGGTGTGGTATCGTTTTTCCGGTAATGCTGAGTTATCTTCTGTGGGTTTCCATTTGGTTGCGAGGCTCACCTGCCAGAGATTTGATTGTGCATCTTTTTTTGTTATAAGAACGGCATTTTGATGGCTATGATTGATGATTCTGTATATTTTTTTCATCCTTTATCCCTCTGGAATTTTATTATCACCTATTTAATAAAATAGGGAAAAAAGCAGAAGGTCAAGGTTGTTGAGGCTGTTTCTTTGTAAGAAAAATGGCTATATAGAGTCAATTATTTGTCTTGATTGACATTAATTTTCGTTTGTGAGGATAAAAAGAAAGAGAGTTTTCCCCCTTAGAAAAAGGGGAGACATTGTCTTTGTTGATAGAGTAAATTTATCATCGGTCATGAAAAATTAGGATTGATTAAAAATTTTCTATTTGCCAGCGTACTCACCTGAATTAAAATCAGATAAATACTTAAATCGTGACCTAAAAAATGGCATACGGAGTTCAATTCCGGCTAAGGAAGTATTTTAAACACCCAACTATTACTGTTGAACACAGGTTAGTAAATCAATGCCGACACAACCAACCACACTCTGCTTCTTCTACTCAACAAGCAGTGTATGCACTCCAGCAGTCCATTATTACTCAATCTGCCATTGTATTTGAAATTTGTGAAAACTTTTTTTCAACCCTCATAAAGGCATCAATAATATCAGGAGCAAACTGTTTTCCCCTCTCCGCTTTTAATATTCGACAGGACTCTTCATGGGAAATAGCTTCCTTGTAACAGCGTTTACTCCGTAGCGCATCATAGACATCCGCAAGCGACATAATCCTTGCAGACAGGGGTATTTCTTCTCCCAGCAGGCCTTGAGGATAGCCTCCACCATCCCATCTTTCATGATGGGACATTACAATCTCAATGGCTATTGTAAAAAAAGATTCAAATTCAAGCTTCTCTTCCGCTGCCCTAAGAATCTCGGCGCCAAGCTCGCAATGTTTCTTGATTATTTTAAATTCTTCGTCGGTGAGCTTCCCCGGTTTTCTTAAAATATGGTCAGGAATACCAACCTTGCCAATATCATGAACAGGAGCTACTGTAACAAGGTTTTCTATATAAGCATGTGTCAACTGTGAGTTATACCTGGGGGAGCGAGAAAGTTCTTCCGCCAATGCCTTAACGTACTGAGAAGTTCTTTCCAGATGTTTACCCGTCTCCTCGTCCCTCATTTCAGCCTCATATGCTAAAGCAAAAATGGTGACATTTTCAACCTGAGTGAGTTGAATGTTTTTACTAATAATTTTTTCATGCCTCTTTTTAATGGAGACAAGCATATATGCCTGTAGTAATATTCCTATAAATACAAATATAGCGCCGAAAAAAAATACAACCGCAGTAAATAAAATTCCAACCACATGTATATTAAAAACAAAACAAATCAAAACAGCCAGGTAACCGATAAAGAAAAAACACATTAAAGACAAATGTATTTTGTGTAGGCGATATATGGTTTTTTTTCTATCCTCTAACAGAGCCTCAATACCTTGAATTGTTAAAACATACTTAACAATACTCACTAACATCACCAGGGCACCCAAAGCAATAAGCACTAATGAGAGGATTATAATATTATTCAAGCTGACTCCTTATTCCAATAAGTTGAGTAAAGATTGCACCTACTTCAAAGGATAAAAATAGTGTCCATAAAAGTTCAGCCAGATAATAGACTCTACACTATCCCTCTCATTAACAAATCACACCATGAATTTTGAAAAATAGCAATTTTTATCTACGATCCACAACCAGCAACAATCTGTTTTCGTTGCCAATCCTCAATAAGCAGGGTGTTGGACTCCCACCGGCCACGCACCTTCACCGCCGGGAAACCACGGCTTGCTATGGCCTGCCGAATAGTCTCTTTGTTTCTGCCCGCATGGCTGCTGATCTCATCCATGCCCACCAGTATTGTGCCTCTCTTTTTCATCCTGCCACCCTGTGATATCATCCTGGTGTATCTGCTTTCCGCATCGCCCCGAAACAAACCACCCAGAAATAAACTATAGCCCCAAGCGCAACGCCTCCTTCTCCTGCCGTATCAGGCAGGCCCGATTGAAGGCATTTTTCTTCCCATGCTTTTTAATCGAAACGGAGGTTTTGCCCCGCTTTCCCTCGGGCGTCACCCAGGTGGCCTCATAACGTTCCCGTTTTTCATTGAGCAGCACCCCTATAACACCGGTTCCTCCACGGCTTTTGCTGAACATCATCTGGTCCGTTCTGGGTTTGCCAATTTCTTTTTCCTTCTGGTTACGCCATGCCGTCGCAGCCTGAAGTGCTGATTCATTCCCTCCATTTTTTTTATCTGAAAAAAACTTGCTATGCATACGCCCCTGAAATGTGATTCTTACATACCAGCCGTATGTATTCTTTGATTCCTGAGCCACTCTGCTGATGCCCTTAATCTTCATGCTCATCGCCCTCTTCTTCAGGATAAAGTCGTTGATTATATGTCAGTTCCCTTTGCCGATGCCCAACTATTTACATGATTCATTAATATTGTTTAACAGAAATAAAATGCTAGAACTATAACTTTTTTTATCCTATCTGGAGAAAAGGCTAGGGCGAGAGAGCCAGTCAGCCCGTGACTCTCAGCCCCAATTCTCAACCATTTCCTGGTAAAATATCTTTAAATGAAGAACCCTGGATCCTCTCGGTATTTTCACGGTAAAGCTTCCGTAATTTGTTCTTTTCTACTTCAAAATTGGCCATATCTCCTCGCGCGATAGAGCTGGCTATCCGGGCCATATATTCTGCCGATTGTTGAGAGCTCAGCACTCCTGCAAGTTGCATGGAGATCACCGCTGAATTCACCGCTCCCAGCTGCTCATCCATCTCCCGTGTCGGACCCTTTTTTATTACCACGGGAATATCGCGACCAAGTCCTTCCTCAAGTAACAAATGTAATTTGCTCTTTTGCACTTTCGACCAGACAATCTCTCCCGAGGCGTCAATTCTGCCCACGGAAAAACCGTTTTCCTGAAGCTCTGTCAGAAGTTTTGCAAACCAGACAGTCCCTCCCTTTCCCAGTTCCTTATCTACGGATCGTCCATTCTGAGCAGCTCGATAGGCGCAGATAAAATTTTTGATATTCTCTCGGCCGATAATAGCTAAGGGGCCATTCATCAGCTCACCTCACAGTCAACTCCTGAACTGGCGGGGACAAAAACTTTTCCGGGAGCGTCCCGTGATCTGACTGCCTGCAAATAACTTTCAAACTTGGTGCCAAAGAGAGTGAGGGGCCTCAGATACTCGCACATTTTCTCATCACTCCCCCACTCCTCAGTCTTGTTATCGATCACCTGCTTAAAATCATCGAAGCGAAAGCCTTCCTGCCAGCGAGCCCGTATTACCGAGGTGGTTGCCTTGGTGGAGTTCTTGAAATCCTTATCAGTAGCAGCGTTGAGGTAGGAAATAATCTTCGTAAAAGGAATTCTCTCGGACGCAGACGATACAACCACCGCTGTCACGACAATATTTTTTTCCTGTTCTTGTTCCTGCTCCTGTTCCTGCTCCTGTATTGGCAAGGGTTTACCCAATGGTTCCCCAAAGGTTTGGGGGATGGTTTCCGCAGGGTCAGTATCAACCATCTCCAGACCTTCTGCCCAACCATCCTGAAACCTCTCCTGTAATTCTTTGCAACCCGCAACAAAGGTCTCTTGAACCTTCCCCGACAGATACCGTAGATTATTTAAGAACCTACCCAACAGATCCGTCAGGGGTACATCGTGAAGATCCGACAGATTGCCCTTGAGCACATTCTCATTTTCCGGATGGTTGTACTTCCACCAGGTGGGGAGATAGAGAACTCTGGCGCCTCTGTCGTACTCCCAGGCAAACCTCTCCAGCACAACGAGGAAACCTCGCTGAAACCTCTGCTGCTTCATACCAAGATCTTCGGCGGCAAGGGCTACGGAGAATCTAAAGATTCCCACTCTGTTAACCTGCGCCGAGGTGAAACAGTAAAGAGCGATCAGCTTTTCCTCTGGTTTGAGCTGGTAAAAGACCTCGTCGTCCCACACCCTGGGGTCGACCTTTCTATATTTAACAGCCATGGCATACCTTCATGTCTATAAGAGGGGACACATTCTGCTGCCGGCCCTGTCTTTACAGGCTATGCAGAATCGCAATATCAGCACAGATTATTGATGTGCGAAAAAAATCGGCTATCTTCTCGATCGCCTCAATCTTCCAGGCACCACCATCGGCCTCAAACAATGCACAACTATGATCTTTGGTGAGACGCAGAACAAAGTTACTGCAGGGCTGTTCTAATTCTGGAAAGGTTCTATAGGGAGCAATGGAGACAGGGTTGGGCAAAGCTACTTTTTCCACATTGGCCAGGCCGGTTTTTACCTCGGCAATCTGAGTCACTCCATCGTCATAGAGCCCTACATCGGATCTGGTGACCATATTTCCCACCATCTTTAAGATGGCGCCGATCACTTCGTCCTGGACAAACTGTGCCTGCAGGGAAACGATAAACTCTTCCACATCATAGTACCGGCCAAAAACAAAAGGATCATAGGCACAGCTGGACTCCAAAAAAGTCTCCCGGTCTCGGTGATCAGGATCCAGCCCACTCAAAAGAACCACCTTGCTCGGCGAGAGCACGTTCACCACAAAAGCCACTCCTTCCTCGGTAAGGTTGTTTGCATAGTCGGCTATGGCCTGCAAACTGTGCACTTCGAGTCCCATTGCCAGTGGTCTTGCCAGTCTATGCAGGCGTTTATTACTAAGGACCACCCCACTTTCTTCACGAAAATTGGGTTTGCTCATCTCTTCAATTTTTTCTATAAACGTTCTATCAATCATCTCGAGTTCCTCGGTTATGGTAAATTTGTTGAGATTAAGCCTTGGCCTGCTTTTTGAAATCCTCAAAGCTCCTGATTTTGTCGCCCGGGGAGCTACTCCCCGCCTCACTAAAGAGATTTGGCTGTTCCATAACCTTCTCTCTTGCTGCAACCTCGCCCGAGGCCAGGTCAACACCAGAATAAAAAAGTGAGGCAAGAGGTTTTGCCGGAACGAGCTTTTCACTGCAGGAGGTAACCATCTCAGCTATCTCGCGGTCCTCTTTATTGGGTTTGACGACGATCTTTATATTGATCTCTCGCTTGGCACCGGCATCGGTATTGACATCATGAATATTTTTTATCAACCGCGCTAAAGAACGTTGAAACTTTGCCTCTAAACTTCCCTTGCCAATTTCACTGAGTTTTATGTCCATCTTTTTTCTCCTCGAAATATAAACTTACCAATTTTCCACTCCAGTGAGGGCAGCCCCGACAGCGAACGTCTTGGCAGTAGGCACAAAAACTCCGACCGCCATACTTTTTGTCCCTGTCGAACCAAGGCGTTCCCTTGGTGTCACTTGGGTAGGCGCTGCACCCTTGCTTTCTTTTCAATGAACCCATGGATTAAAGGTCATTGGGGCTAAAGAGGAGCGATTAATAGAAACAGCAAAACAATTTGTTTTGATGGTAGAAAAAAGAGGCTGGCGCCAGCAAGATGAGGCGACGCCTGCGCTTGGGATTTTTGTGAGTCTAATATCTGTTCGGGGAGAGGTGCGGGATGGAGCCCTTCACCTAAAGGAAGAAGGATTATGGCGGAACGATAGCCCTCTGGGAATTCATCGGATGAGATCCTTCTACTATCATATCTAGGCAGGACAGCAGGGTCATCCCCTTGCGGAGTGATAGATGTGGGAGACGTACACCTCTTGACTAAATCGATCGTTTTCATTATATTCCTATATGTTCAGTTATGGTGTTTTTCTTTTCGCACTGTAATTTTCCCTTGTTGATGTTTGCGCATCGACAGGGGATTTTTTTTGCCTACCAGCATCCTGGCTCCGGCAACTCGGCGGACAAGCTTGCGCAGAAGCCAGCAATGATGCCTTCCGGCTCTTTGCCGCCACCAACGCATGCAACTCTCATAAATGTTTTCCTCCTCTGGTTTTCTTGAAAAAGTGACCAGAAAATCTGCCAATCCATAGAATAAAAATAGTGCCAACATGGCACAACAAACTAAATACAGGTCAACAACCATGCTCCCCGTAGACACCTTTGCTCCATTTTAAAAAATGTTTGATTGTGTAAATTGGATAATGGCTGTTTTCTCGTAACGAACAGCACCACCAACTTTTATATAGCTGGGACCATGCCCCAGGCTACGCCAATTACGAAGCGTTCCGGCAGAAATTTTTAGAATATTACTCACCTCATCAATGGTGAGCAGTTCCTGTATAGGAGCCACCCTTGACAGCTCCTCTCTGATTATCTCTCGCAGCACATCTTCCTTCATTTGCCTGGCCTCCCCTCTCCTCCTTCTCGGTGCTTATATTCAACCTGTCATCTTCGCCCAAACTTTTTTGTTTTTGCTCCAGATAGGACTCAACAAGTCTCTTATAGATTGTCCCTCCCTCGGCGAGCATCAAAAGTTCAAAAGGTACTTTTGTCAGCTCAGCGAGAGAGTTAGCCTTTGCCCTGGAGAATTTTTTCTTGCCCATTTTTATTTCATGAATAAAAACCTCGGAAATCCCCAGATAATTCGCTATTTGCCTCTGTTTGACCGTTTTCATGCTAAGAGCATACGTTTTTAGCTGATGGCATGTCAATGTCGTTTTGAAAAAAAGGCCAAGTCTTTAATATTTCCTTGTTTTTTTAGCTATTGGCTAATATTATAAAACAAAGGAGTACATAATTATGCTTAAGCAAACAACCTTCTCTGCAGCGCTTGTTTATTGCTTATCTAAAAAGGGATACGGTGCAAGTAGCCTTTGTGCAAAAAGTACAGGAATATCAAGTGGGTATTTAACAGAACTTAAAAAAGCGAAAAAGAAGGGCTCAGAAGAGCAAAGAAGACTGCTCGCCCTCTATTTTGAAATGAGCTATGAAGATTTCCTAGCAGCTGGAGAGCAAATTCTTGCAGGAAAAAATCCTACAGAATTAATCTCCACTAAAATACTTAAAAAAAGGGTTAAAAACCTTGGAATAACTCATAAAAGTATAAAAAAAATACCCCTTCTTTCATGGACAGAAGCGGCTGAATGGAGTACTACCTTAAAAAATACTCTATCCGCGACAATAAATGAGTGGATTACGGTGATCTGTAAGGCCGGCAAAACAGCCTTTGCCCTTAAGGTCATGTGCCAATCGATGGAACCAGAATTTTGTCCGGGTGATATTATCATCGTCGATCCGGAAATTGCGCCTGAAACGGGGCGTTTTGTCATAGCTCAACTAGACGGCCAATCTTCGGGCAGCGAGGCAACCCTGAAAAGGTTTGAACGAGACGGAGGTGACCTTTACCTGGTCTCCCTCAATGACAAGTATGGAGATAAAAATGTGACGGATACAAACTTCAAAATCTGCGGTTGCGTGGTGCAGAAGATTAAAAATTATTCGATCGGATAAAATATTTTTGTTCAGAAGGAATAGTATGCCTAATATATTCACCTTTGCAACTAGCGAGCTCTCCACCTCCGCCTTCTATGCCTGGCTCTTAGAAAATCTCAATCCCAAATATACCTCCACCCCAGCGATTAAACAGGCCGCCCTGGATTTCACCAACCACTGCCTGACAAAAGTCAGTATCCCCACTCTTGCCGTGGCCGATATAAAGGCTCTTGAGGTTGCAACAGAGTATCCACTGAACCCAAATTGCAGAATAGATATCTATGCAAAGTTTACGAGATACGGAGAAGACCCCATACATCTCTTCATCGAAAATAAGGTGCAGGCAAACGAGACAAAAAAAGACCAACTCGTGCAATACCACGATGAGATAAAGAACAAGGAGACAAAAGGCCATATCACCGGAGATATTGCTGAAATTTACCTCAAATCAGGCTACGATTTTGCAGATCCCCTGTGCTACAAAGACATTAAGGGAATAGTTGTCTCCAAAGGTGCTTTCAAAAAGATCAACTGGCAAGATCTCTGGGCAATATTCTCTCCCCATCGTGCTATAGGCAGTGATTTTGTTCGAGACATGGCGGCCTGCGTGGAGAATAAATACAACTTCATCGATAACCAAAGAAGTGCCACTACCCTTGCTGATTTCACCTTAAGTGATCATGTCGGCCAGTCTTTTCTTCTCCAAATCATCTTTCACTCTTACTTTACCACCAACGCCCCCCTTTATACATCCACAGCAAACAGCCGAACCAGAACCCACTATAACAACAAGTGCTACCTCCAGGTGGGTAACAGCAGAGGCAGATCCTGGACAAAATTTGTCCCCTGCCAGGGTCAGGACATCCTGAAATGTCGCATTGAGAAATTAGCTGGTGGTTACTTCCTAAGACTGGGTATTTATATTCCCAAGGCTGACTTGCCCACAAAACTGACATACATCAAGACGCAACGTGATAAGATGCACGACGAAATTGATGTTGCAGGGCTTAGCTTTATCGAAAAACTTCTCCCTAGAAGAGGTAACCCCTCTGCTATCTTTTTTGCCCAAATCTACCTCGATAGTAAGACCAACACCCCAAGCATGGCAGATCTGCAAAAGCTCAACAGTGTTGTTCAAAACTATATTTCAATGAAGCCTTAGCTCGATTAGACCCTTGGCCGTGGTGAGATAAACAGCAAGGTATCTCGCATAAAAGACAGAGCTCTTGATATAGTAGCAACGCCTTCTGCGGCTTTGTTTTAGCCACAGAAAATCTCTCCAAAGAGCGTCTTTCAACCTACAAACGATATACCATTTTAAGATGAGCACTAGCAAAAGCTTATCCAGCCAGTAAAACAGAGCGGTATTATCTGTAATAACTCAAAAATTTAAATTATTTGATTTAAAAAAAGTAACCGTGCTTTTGCACCTCTACATGCTAAGCAATGGTTGATATCATGTTTCATGATATGCTGATATTTCATGGTGGAAATTTTCTCCATTTATGCACTTAATGTTCTTTAATCATTGCTTAAAGCAAAGAATAAGTGTAGATCAGAAAAAAGTAATTTCAATCCTTTGTAAGGGATAAATATAGGTGTGTAGGTTGTAATGTTGGTAAACAGATTCGTTTGTTTTCCACTCGCACTATGATGACATAGAATCATTGGGGTAAAATTTTCAAGCAACAAACAACTGTTTCACGGGCACTACACCAAAACACTGAAGCGGCCTATTCGCAAAAAGATCAGGTTGTCGAAAAGTGCTAGGCTATATGTCAGCGGTACTTTTATAGAGAGAGCATTTTACTAAACAACAAATTGGCGTAACGACCAATAGCTGTGTGGTATGAAAAACAACTGAATTACAAATCAACAAAGGATGAAATATGTTTTCAACTGATTTATATGATAGCGTTTTACTTGCTCCAGCTACACAAGGTGCTGACCATTTACATGTCATATCTGGATATGCAACTGCGGCAATGGCGTTTCGCCATATCAGGCATGTAAATAAACAAGGGCATGACATAAAGGTAGATTTAATAGTAGGTATGTGCCCTAATGATGGCCTGTCGATTAGTAATCACAACGGTTTTAAAAAACTTGTTGAAGATGATTTTGCTGGTAAATTCGAATGCTCTTATGTGATGGCATCACCTGCTATTCATTCAAAAGTTTATGTTTGGACAAAAGATAATAAACCTGTATTTGGTTTTGCTGGTTCTGCCAATTATACTCAAAATGCTTTTTTTTCCAAACAGCGTGAAGCAGTAGCCTCATGTGATCCTAACATCGCTTACGACTATTTCCAAAATTTACTCTCTGACACCATATGTTGCACACACAATAATGTTGAAAACTCAATACAGTTATACAATGAAAATTACTCGAAAAAGAAGCTACAACTTGTGGAGCAAGGAGCGTTTGAGGAAACAACACCTGACCATATAAAGGGGTTACCTAAAATAACAATCTCATTACTTGCAAATAATGGCACTTTGCCGCCACGTTCTGGATTAAACTGGGGACAACGCCCAGAACAACACAGAGCGCCAAACCAAGCCTATATAAGATTACCTTCTACCGTTTACCGGACAGATTTTTTCCCGGAGAAGACAATTCAATTTACAGTTTTAACAGACGATGGAGAAACAATAATGTGTACTCGTGCCCAAGAGAATGGGAAAGCAATACATAGTCCCCACAACAACAGTTTAATTGGGAAATATTTTAGGAATAGACTTGGATTAACTTCCGGTGTTTTGGTTACAAAAAACGATTTGACATCATACGGTCGTAGCGATATTACCTTTTATAAAATTGATGACGAAACATATTATATGGATTTTTCAGTTTAGCTGTGAATGGACAACTTTCCCGAGTTTTATTGCGTAAATCATGGGTCATGATGCCAAAACGTTGAAGTAATAGTATAGTGTATTCTTTTTAATGTTTTGATATAGCTACAGCAAAAATACCTTGTCGGTTTTGTGATAGCATTGAGTGACCGGTATTTTTACAGAAAGAGAGTTTTTCTAAAACAACAAATTGGCATAATGACCATTTCTTAAAACTAGTCGTTGTCACCACATTCAATTGCAATATCAATACCTATTGAAGAGAAACTTGAAAAAGAACTGGAGCGAAGAAGAGTTGCGTGCCTCTGTTGATGCATATGTCGAAATGCATAGCCTCGAAGCTAGAGGCAAGCCTTTTGTAAAAAAAGCCTACTACGAGACCCTCGCCAATACATTCGGTCGCACCGTGAAGTCATACGAGTACCGCATGCAAAACATCTCTTACGTCTACTCGCTTCAAGGTCGTCAGTGGGTGTCGGGGCTAAAACCAGCCCGGAATGTCGGTGTCAATGTGATTCAGATGCTCGAAGACCTAATTGCCAAGAGTGAAGGACAACATCTAGTTGCAATCGCTTACTTTAATGCGGCAGTAGAAAAACTCAGAAAAAGACCTCCATCTTTACCTCCAAAGGGCAATAAAAAGCCAGCGTCATTTCTGTCTTCGGGCACACGATTTGTCCGAGATCCGGAAGTTGTTGCATGGGTTCTCGCTGAAGCGGCAGGCCACTGTGAATGTTGCGAGTCATCAGCACCATTTTTGCGAGAAGACGGGTCACCATTTTTAGAAGTTCATCACGTCCAGCATTTAGCAGATCATGGTGAAGATACAATAAACAATGCAGTAGCACTCTGCCCCAATTGTCACAGCGAACTGCACTATGGTATGGGCAAAAAAGAACTGGCAGAGGAGCTACGGGCGAAGATCACCAGGCTTCAAGTGACCGGCGCGTAATACGTATAACAAGTTGTTGCAGACATAAAACTTATATGCGAAGTAGCTGAACAACAGATTGGCATCACGACCTGCTTTCCATTCTCTCAAGTCACCTTTTTGTAATGTTGTTACATCATCATTTTGTAGGTATCCACCCTCCAGATTAAGAGCATGCTGTCCCGATGATATCGTAATGTACTAAATTTCAATCAATTAATTCTCCACGGAAAACGTCATCGAACCTCATATTTTAATACTCTGCCCCCTGCCTTGTCGAAATTTCCTCAATATTCTCTAGGTGCTACAAAGAAAATCACCAAGCTATGTTCGTAACTTCTATTTATACATAACAATAAAAAACCTTGTCAGTTTTACGGCAACGAAAGAGGTCTTGCTCTTATTCTTTAGAAACAGCCACATATGAGCGTAAGGGCTTTACATTGTTACCTTTTTATTCAGTTTTATTGTGTGTAAAAGATATGGCAAGAGAATCAATAACTTTTTGGCCTAATTGCAGGTTGTTATCAACACAAGTACCACTTCAGTTACAGATTGATCTAGCAACCTATTGCGAAAACGATTAAAAAGAAGCTTCTGCGTCAAGAGCAGAAATTTTTTTTCACCAATACTGAAAGCACCTTTTAAAGAGACTTTCATCACAGATAGATAAGCATACAAAGAATAAATAATGAAATTTGAACTTGCGGAACTGTTTTGCGGCCCTGGAGGAATTGCCCTGGGGGCACAACTAGCTGGTGTAGTGTACAATAACAGAAACAATGAGTCTTTCTCAATTGCCCCCAGCTGGGCAACTGATTATGATGAAGCCACCTGTCGAACTTACGCTCTTAATATCCATAACTCTAACGAGCTTGATCTTGACACTGTAGTTTGTCAAGATGTCCGAGAGTTAGATATAGAGGCCTTGCGTCCTCGGCAAGCGTTGGCGTTTGGTTTTCCTTGCAATGACTTTAGCAGTGTTGGTGAGACAAAAGGGCTAAATGGACAATTTGGTCCTCTTTATAAATATGGTGTTAAGTACCTTCAAACACATCAACCACAATGGTTTGTTGCAGAAAATGTTAGTGGCTTATCTCATGCCAATGGAGGAAAAGCTTTTAAACTTATCCTGCGTGAGATGGAAGATGCTGGATACAACATCACTCCTCACCTATACAAATTTGAAGAGTATGGTGTACCTCAAGCACGCCACCGAATAATTATTGTTGGAATCAGGAAAGATCTAAATACAGAATTTAAGGTGCCTGCCCCCACAACTCCTAATCAATATAAATCTTCTGGGGAAGCTTTAACATGTCCCCCAATTCCTGAGGACGCGCCAAATCAAGAAAGAACAAGGCAGTCTCAGCAGGTTGTTGAACGCTTAAATTACATAAGACCTGGCGACAATGCTTGGTCTGAAGATATTCCTGAGCATCTTAGGTTAAATGTCAAAGGAGCAAGACTTAGTAATATTTACAAAAGACTTAACCCAAACAAACCAGCTTACACAGTCACGGGCAGTGGAGGCGGTGGAACCCATATGTATCACTGGGAAGAGCCAAGGGCTTTAACAAACAGAGAAAGAGCGAGGTTGCAAACATTCCCTGACAACTATCGATTTTGTGGAAATAAAGAAAGTGCCCGGAAACAAATAGGTATGGCAGTTCCACCTCAAGGGGTAGCTGTGATTTTAAATGCAATACTTAAGAGTTTTGCGGGGAAAGATTACAATAATGTTCCAAGCAATGTGCTAATGCGTTTTTCATAGACAAAAAAGTTTTTTAGCCCCCAATAGAGCCTGGCCGTGCCAAAGTGGCTTGAACTGGGGGCATAGCGTTGTTAACGGCCGCCATAGAAAATCAAACCAAGCTTATCTTTCAAACAGAAAAAAGGCGAGAACAGAAAGGGTTTTGCCAGAGTATCAGCTTACCGTCACTCTTCTTGCAGACGATGGAAAGGTTATGAGCTGTACGGCACAACAGGAAGACAGAAAGGCTGTTTCTACGAATAAAGGAAAAATTCTGCTAGAATAGATTATCTTATAACAAATTACTTCTTTGGCAACTCAGCTTAATGAGCTGACATTGATTTCCCCACCGTCCCTGCACCTTGACCAGGGAGCGATCACACTGTTGCCTAGTCTTTGTAACAGGCACTATATTTAACCTGTGTCTAAAGCTAAAAAACATTCACAATAGGCATTCTCTAATTTTTTGTTGTGGCTGAAATGTAGATTTGTTAGTTTTGTCAAATAGTATGCTCGACCCTTGGCACCTTGACAATGGGTATGGACAGCTTACCGGATGTTTTCCTTATTGTTACTAGCATGGTTAGTGATATCAGTTGTTTTTTCTAATAGGGTAAAAAATGGCCCATTTTTCTTTAATCTAGATAAGAAATAAAGTCTATTTCGAAAGAAAATTTCCAGCTAGAAACCTTCAAAAAAGGTCTTCTGCATAGGATGACAAAAGAACAAGCCCTCCTCGCCCTGGCGAAAAAGAGACAGACCACTAGGTACGACGGTTACACCTCTATCGGTGACTACAATGGTGGTGTTTGGGAGTGTGATTATGTCTCCCCCTACAGTAAATCCGCCCATAATGTTGATGCCAGGGTCATGGCCGTTTTGCAAGACTGGTGCTCATCCGATGCTTTTACAGGTGACATTTGTGTGGAAGATTTGAGCCTTGGCTATGATAGCACGGCAAAAACTAATATTAGCTTAATGACCCTGCTCCAGAACCATTTTGGCCTCTCCCTGCAGGATACTTATACGACCAATCTGTTTCCCTATATCAAGCCTGGTGCTATGAACGCACTTATCTCCATTAAAGATCTTACTCGCGCCGCCAAAGATTTTACCCTACCCATGGTGGAAATTATTCAGCCACAGCTGGTTATCTGCTTTGGCAAAAATACCTTTAACGTCATGCGTAGGGCCTGCGGTATGGGGGATACCAATAATGTGGCAGAGGCCATCGATTCAAGTTTTCAATATCGGGGTGCCACTCTTTGCTGTCAATCCCATCCGGGGCAGTTGGGTAAAAACAATAGAAATAAGGGTGGAGTCGATAGGGCATCCGCCGACTGGCAACGGCTAAAGACCGTATTGGACGAGAATAAAATAGAGAAACCCTCTTCAGACGTTCTCTCACCATCCACCAATAAAACAAACATCATGACTGCTAAAAAACATACAGGATTTATTCAGTGGTTCGGCCCCCTATTAAATGCCCTGCGGGACCTGGGTGACTCTGGCAGGCCCAGGGAGGTCTCTGCGAAAATAGCCGAGAACCTCAAATTACCCGATACCATCCTCGATGCAAGCTTCAAGAGTGGTACACAGAAATTCCACAATCAGGTCTGTTGGGCCCGGCAATATCTGGTATGGGCAGGGTTCCTCGACTCGTCCATCCATGGTACCTGGAAACTGACTGAAAAGGGGCAGGGGGCACACCTCAGCGTAGATGAAGCCGCGGCTCTTACTCGAAAGTGGAAGGCTATCCATCAGGAAAGACGAAAACAGCGGCCATCTGCAGAGCATCCCGAGGCGGAAGAGATAGAGAACTTCCCCCAACCGGAAAATGATCTTCTTACCGTGCTACGTTCCATCTCCCCCACAGGTTTTGAAAAGGTTACCAGAGAGCTGTTGCGAGAATCAGGTTTTGAGAAAGTTGAAATCACAGGTGGTTCAGCAGATGAAGGTATAGATGGCTATGGTGTCCTGGCGCTGAACCCCTTTGTTAGCTTCAAGGTGATCTTTCAGTGTAAGCGCTATCAGGAGGGTAATAATGTTGGCCGAGTCCAGGTGGCCGATCTTCGTAACTCCATGTTGGGCCGTGCTGAAAAGGGTATCATCATCACCACCTCAACATTTACTCAGGCAGCTCTTAAGGAAGCAAACCGAGACGGTGCTGCCACCATAGAACTCGTCGATGGCGAAAAACTGGTAGAGATGTTCCAGAAGGTACAACTCGGCCTCACTCAGAGGGTTGTCTACGATATCGATCAAGAATATTTTGCCAAATATGCGGAGTGATTTTTCTTAGTCTCTCCTTCTGAGGGATTAAGTGGTCAATGATTGATCTCAATGCAGTTTACGATTATATAGAAGTAGAGGATGATGAGTAATCGCCTAACGGGGATAGGTATGGATATTCCAAGGCCGTTCTACTTGCTGATC
This sequence comes from Desulfotalea psychrophila LSv54, assembly GCF_000025945.1. Lineage (GTDB taxonomy): Bacteria > Desulfobacterota > Desulfobulbia > Desulfobulbales > Desulfocapsaceae > Desulfotalea > Desulfotalea psychrophila. The sequence goes on from NC_006138.1 coordinate 2,317,034, forward strand.
ACTGCTTATGCAGTTATTATAGTCAATATTATGAACAAATTTTGAGGGATTTATGATTAATAAAAAAATAGAAATATACGGAGTCAAAGCCGTTGTACGACCCAAGATCAAGGCACTGAAAAGCCTTAATTTATCAGGGGGTGGGGGTAAACAAATCGTCAAATCAGAGACGAAATTAGTTTTAAGAACACACAAAAAAACTTTCAAAAAACTGGCTGATATGTAATGAATATAATTAGATTTCCTTTTGAAAGGGTCATAGAAATAAACAACTACATATTAGAGCATGAGCCAGGCATGAAAGGCTCTATTGACATCCCTAAACTTCAAGGCGCTTTGGCTCGTATTGACAATGCAATTGTCTACTCTGGTCTCGATGATGTCTTTGAAATAGCAGCAACATATACTGCATGTGTAGCTGTTGCCCACGCCCTCCCTGATGCCAACAAGCGTACAGGCTTAGCCGTTGCCTTAGAATACTAATCGCTCAACGATTTTGAGCTCACAGCAGATAACGAATTGCTTGCCGATGCAGTGAGAGATTTAGTCATCAAAAAAATTAGTGCAGATGATTTTGCTGATTTACTCTATGCACAGCACATAAAAGAAAATCCAACCTCAATATAACATTCAAATCTACTGCTCGTTTTTTCGAAGCTTTATGAGTTTCTTTCTCAGGGCATAAACAGATTCAAGCCGTTCATACTCAGCCTTAACCCCATCTTTTTTCAAAGCCTTTTTTTTGAATTTTTTCATAAAATTTTTTATTTATTCTAGGGTTTTCACAAAAAATAAAGGGTAATAATCTCTCTTCCCATGCTAAAAGTAAACACGGGATAGGGGGAAGTCTACCTATCCACAAAGCACTCCGTTCCAGAAAATTACATAAAGCCAGCGGGAGTGTTCAAGGGTCACCCCTCAAGACCTTCCATGATAGCCTGAGCACGAGCATTCCCTTGTTGGGCGCTCTTATCAAGCCAGAAAAATGTCTTATTCAGATCTTTTACAGTCCCCTGGCCCTTATAATACATTAATCCTAGCCGATATTGAGCGACAGCATCCCCTAGTAGAGCACTCTTTTCAAACCAGCTGAATGCTTTCTTCAAGTCTTTCGCAGTCCCTTGCCCCTTATAATACATGTAACCTAAATTATACTGAGCATTACTATTTTCTTGTAGAGCACTCTTTTCAAGCCAAACAAGAGATTGCTTTAAGTTTTTCGGGGTACCTTTACCAGTATAGTGCATTACTCCTAGTTGAAACTGAGATAAAGCCTGCCCCTGCAGAGCACTCCTTTCAAACCAGATAAATGCTTCCTTCAAGTCTTTCGCAGTACCCTCGCCAGTGTAGTACATTAATCCTAACCGCATTTGAGCTAAAGCAGCTCCCTGCAGGGCACTCCTTTCAAACCAGGCAAATGCTTCCTTCAAGTTTTTCGTAGTTCCCTTTCCATTATAATACATATCTCCCATATTGTATTGAGCTGTGGAATATCCCTGCTGAGCGCTCTTTTCAAACCAGATAAATGCTTCCTTCAAGTCTTTCGACACACCCTCACCAGTGTAGTACATTAATCCTAACCGAGATTGAGCTATGGCGTTTCCCTGTTGAGCCTTTTCCATTATTTCGCTTCCATGGCAAAATGTTGCAAAAAAAAGTAACGTCCAAACAGTAATAAGAATTTTATATTTCATCCTAAAGCCTTTCATTAAGTAATTGGTTATGATACCAATCTGTTATTTAGTAAAATTTTCACTTTATTAAAGTACCAATATCATGCAACTTAGCGCTTTTTGAAAATCCGATTATTTTGCGTTTAAGACGCTTATAGCGTGGCGCCCATGTGTACCACAGGTACCCTTAAGAACTCTTGCAGTATCACTAAGCAGCCATCATTGGCAGGAGCTGTATCTTTCGTTGCGAATCGGCTTCACAGGCGTAGTCTATCTGGAAGGTTCGCTTGCAATCTGAACAACGAAATCTTTGATTTCCATTACTGCCCTTGCCGTGCCGCCTTACCTTATCAATACCACCGCAAAAACGGCAGGAACTTTTATTGTAACCATATCAGAACCTTAAAAAAGTACACTATACCATCACTTCAACGTTTTGGCATCACGACCCGTTTGCCAGGCCTCACCTTCTGGGTACAAAATATACTTTCTTTAGCTGCCTTAAATAGATAATATTAGAGAGTGATCTTGGGAAATTTGAATTTTATATAAAACCTTTATCGTACTGAGAGTGTTCATGAAAACATTCATCTGGGACAAAACATTTACAACAGGAATTAGCAAGATTGATGAACAACACCATCATATTGTCGAAGTTATAAATAAATTCGTCTTTGCCTTTAGCGAAAACACCATAGATAAGGACTTCATCTTGCACGTCTCCAAAGAACTTATGGACTATGCGCAAAATCATTTTAAAACAGAAGAAAAGATCATGCTGGCCGAGAAGTTAGATCCACTTTTCATTTCTCAACATATAGACACACACAATGCTTTTAGCCAACAAATAAAAATTTTTACCACCAATCCTGATTTTACAAACCATAATTTTTTTCGTCAAATACTAGCTTTTCTCATCCATTGGCTGGATGACCATATACTCAATATTGATCAAAGCATGGCCAGGCAGATAACCGCCATAAAAAACGGTATATCTCCAGCACTCGCCTATCGACAGGAGCAAGAGCAGAACACACGGCACAACGAACCACTTCTGCTGGCACTCAACCAACTCTTTGAAACCGTCTCCCTGCGCAACAACGAACTCAGCCAACTGAACCGAAATCTGGAACAGCAGGTACAGGAGCGAACGACAGAACTGCGAAAGGCCAACAGAGACCTGGAAAAAATATCCCAAACCGATCCCCTCACGGAACTTGCCAATAGACGTTATGCCATGGATCAAATACACCTGCTCTGGGACAAGTCCAAAATCGCCTCCCACCCTCTCTGTTGTTTTATAATAGATGTGGATTGCTTTAAGGAGGTAAATGACACCTATGGCCACGATGCAGGCGATCTTGTCCTCAAAAATATTGCCAAGATACTGGTTGACTCGGTCCGGGCCAGAGATATTGTCTGCCGACTTGGCGGGGATGAATTTTTTATCATCTGTCCCAGGACACCTCTTAAGGAGGGGATGGAAATTGCCAGGAGAATCAGGAAAAATGTATCTCAGACAAAAACAGTCTTTGGCAACAATTATTGGCAGGGCTCCGTCAGCATCGGGGTAGCCTGTAATAACGAAGAAATCAACAAGGTCAGCGATCTGCTTAAGGCAGCAGATGAAGGTGCTTATATGGCAAAAAACGATGGTAGAAACTGCGTCCGCTCAAAAATGATAAAAATACGATGAACCCTGCTAAAAAGCTCGCCATATTAGCTCGAATTGGCTATCAAATAGGCAGATCGATAAGTAGCAGAATATGCATCCGGCTCGTGGTTGTGACGCAATTTGTTATTTAGCAAACTGCTCGTTTTATATGTGCGATAACGTGCAGTTCGGTGCTTTTTGAAAATCCGATTGTTTTGCAATTGAGCCGTTTTATAGCCTTGTTCGCAAATTCAGATTATGCCGTTCAATGCGTTGCCATAGCTTCCTCACAAGATGCTTTTCCCCAGGCAACTCAGCATAGCTCCCATGCGTACCATAGCCACTGTTGGATATTCCTGTTACCAACACGACCACACTACACCTACAACTGGTTATAGTTGTTCGTTTTCCCCAGATACATCCTCCTTCTCACCCGCCTCGTGCATTGCCTCAATAGCTCTCTCCACACTTTTGCGGACAGGGTCCACCGTCAGATAGGCATAGTGTGCCGTGGCCTGCTCTGACTTATGTCCCAGGGAAGCACCAATTATCTTTGTACTCGATCCTGATATTGCCTGCCAACTCCCCAATGTCCTGCGGATATCATGAAAACGATAACTTGTTGGTAATTCGGCATCTGCTAAGAATTTTTTCCATAGTCGCCGGGGTTCATTTATATGTCCTGTCTTACTTTTATGAGAGATAAAAACAAAGTCACCACCATACCTCTCCTTTCTCTTCGCAAGAATAGTGATAGCCTGACTGGCCAGAGGGATAACCATCGGCTCTGCATTTTTACTCTTATCAGCGGGTATAATCCATAACTGAGTTTTCAGGTCAATTTCAGACCAGCGCATAGATCGAATATTTGCTTGACGAGCACCAGTATAAAGAGAGAGCAGGAGGTAATCTCGTAGGAGCTCATCTGTTGCTTCATGGTCAAGGCGGCTGAAGAATTGCTTTAAATGGTCCGAACCTAAAAACTCCGTTCGTTTTTTTTCCTTATACCGTTGCACCTTGCTGCATGGATTATCGATATTTGCAGCAGCCTTTCCAAAAATGGAGGAGAGTGTAACAAAAGCTCTATGTGCCATAGCGGTTGACAGACAGTCATTTCCTCGCTGTTTCTTCTGTTTAAGAAGAGCATTTCTCCAGGTCAGAATCACATCGGGAGTAATTTCACTAAGCTTTTTTTTCCCTAACCGTCGTTTTATATAAAGCTCATAGCGTCTCACCTCTTCAGGCCATCTCTTGATATTCAGCTTTGCATGGGTATTAAGCCAAATGTCAAAAACATCGTCGAGTGACTGCTCGGCCCGTTCCTGCTTTTTTCTCTCCTGTACATCAATACCTTTGGCAATATCCGACACTCGGGCAACCACAATGTCTCTGGCGTCGTTGATGGAAAGTTCAGGAAATTCACCCAAGTTTTCTTGCACCTCTTTTTTCTTGGAAGTGTCCCAGATACGAGCCCTCAATATCTTGCGGCCGTTTGCCTTCACTCTCAACATCAAACCCTTCATACCTGTGTCGAAAAAATGAATATCCTTGCCCGTGGTATTCTGTATTTTTACCAATCTCGTCTTAGTAAAGTTAAATTTATTATCACTCATCTTGGCATCACCTCTCTTAAAATCATACCCAAATTACGGCCCAACCTAACTAGGCGTAGTCTTTAAATGTGGGACGGCTGTGGGACGGTAATGGGACGGTAAACGCCATTATTTTCCATTATTCCCCGTGTCCAATCGTGATAACAATAAGAGGGTTTTGCTTCCATGTCAATGTAATTGCGTCATAAAATTATCTGCGGTGATTTTGCGTGATTGCCTAGCGACTCCCTCGTAAAGCGTAGGCCAGCGGTTCGATCCCGCTTGTTGGCTCCAAGAAATGCAAGGACTTAAGAGATATTCTCTTAGGTCCTTTTTTTTTCCAGTTGACTACATTTTTTAGAGCCTTATTTCCTTCCTATTATTTTTACTCGGTTTTATTTTCTAAACAAGCATTCCATTACTTCATTATGGCATTGCTTTTGTTCAACCTCAAGCCCCAATATATTACTCCATTTCCCATGCCCTTGTCCTTCCTATCAGTTCTTGAATCTTTTTTAAGAAGATAAGCTGTTACATGGATAAGATGACATTCTCAATACTTATCTGTTATAAGTATTTTACCGACTGCGTTGATGGAAGGAAAGACTTTCCAGAGGCGATATAAGTTGTTTTCCCATGATCTGAAAATACTGCTTTACTTAGTATTTCAAAGCCTTAACTTTAGTTCCGTTAATAAGAAGGGATATTATAAAACTTGGCTCATGCTCGACTTGGTTTATGACGCTGGCTCTCGACAAGTCGATGGAAGCCATTCTAGTTTGAATGGTTGCACATTATTTGGTCCGCAGGTCCAGGTGATACTGCCTTCAGAGGTGGCATCACCTTCCATTCTAATTTGACTGTGTTTATTACCGTCAATACGGAAATAGACATCCTTTTGTAACTTGGCCTCTATACGTACTTTCGGGCAGCCGGCTTTGACATTACAGACCTCTCCCTTAACCTTCCTAACCCTAAGCCTTCGGATAGTGGGTGTTGTCTGAGTTAACAATATTTAAAGTCCGCGCGCTCAGCACCGTTGACGGGAAAGCGGTTATGTTCGGCATAAAACACGCTCAAATCATTTTTAGCCTTAGCAACTTCGGCTAACGGCTCTGTGACCTTAGCCCGAATGACATAGTCGCGAAGCAAAGGGAATGCGATGGCGGAGAGAATGCCGATGATTGCCACGACGATCATGATTTCGATCAGGGTGAATCCCTTTTGGGGTTGTTTCATCTCGGTTATCCTTGCTTTCTTTAGCTATCTCTTTGATAGAAGTATTCTTTTAGCCTATAGAATCATTCTTATAAAGGCAATGAAAAAAAATTCCCCTCAGTCGTATATCTATCCTTAGTTGTATGATTTATCCTTTCAAAAGATGATCCATCATCAGGTTATGACGGATTTCAAGTTTGGTGTCGAGGTCTTTGCCTGAGGTTTTACTCTCTTCACGCTGCCTGCCCCCCTTCCCTGCCAGTTCACTTTCTCCACAGAATCACGACAAACCGATGAAGACCTGCAGAGACCATGCTGACAAATTCATACAGACTATGTATGTTCACCGTGAAGCTGTTGATCTTATTCACGAAAAAAAATGGAGCAGGCATGGCAGAGAAAGTGAAAGCATTTTGGCAAAAGCATGGCACCGTCACAGCTTGTTTCGTAAATCTTGCTGTTATTATTGGGGTAATTTGTGCCACATTCACAAGCTCACCCGAAATACGTAGAGATATACTGGGAAGTTTCTCAGATCTGGGAACATGGATGGCAGGAGTTGGGACTATTGGGCTTTTAGTTGTTGCACTAAAAACAATAAATGACTGGAAAAAAAAACTACGTCATGACACTCTTTTTCAATGTATTGTCAAAATAAAATATGCCATAAGAGAATTAAAAATTCACAGTAAAATAATGACTGACACAGGATCTCCAGTCTTTAAATTTTCTTACGCACAATTCTACGAAACTCAACACAGCCATTTTCTTGCCCAAAAAAAACACTTCATTTCAATCAAAAAAAATATAGTGAAATTAGACATTATCTTACAAAAAGAGGACCAGTCCATTGTCGAACTTGTTTCCATGGCAGAAAGCATGTATTCAGGTATCAGTTCCTTATTGCTAAATACTCCTAAAGAAATGCCAGACGAAACTCTAGCGTTTCATATGGAAAATTTTATCAATTCATATCCAAGCCTACTTGCTATAATTGAAGAAAGTATAAATAGTGATCTATTATAACACTCACCCCTTCAAGAGATGATCCATCATCAGGTTATGGCGGATTTCAAGTTTGCTGCCGAGGTCTTTGCTTGAGGTTTTGCTCTCTTCAAGCTGCCTGCCCCTTTCCAAACGAAAGATATACCAGGACCTGGTCTTAGGTTATATTTTCATATGCAGAGAGATTGTAATAAATATCAAAGACGGATCTTGAGGGAATGATGATGAACAAAAATATAGAACTATACGGGGTGAAGGTCGTTGCCCGACCTAAGATCAAGGCAGAGAAAAACCTCAATTTATCAGGGGGAAGCGGCAAACAGATCGTAAAATCGGAAACAAAATTAGTTTTAAGAACACATAGGGCCTGTTAAAAAATTGGCTGATATGTAAAAGAGAATAACATCTAAGTGCACTCAAGCTCATCCTGATCATCCTCCTTGCCAAGCAAGGATACCCCTCTCTTTCCTCTCACGGACAGTGCTCTGGCATGGAGAATAGCCTTTTCTCTTCAATGCCCTAGCATCTACCCTCACCTTCATAAATTGCTGTCTAAGCACATCTCCTACTCTTTGTTAGATACCACATAGTGGTACTCTGGAAAACGCCGCTCCTTGGCATCCCTGCCACCGCAGCATACCTCCCATCCATGGGCATAAAAACATAAAGAAAAAAGGTGGTTGCCATGTCCTAACAACTGCTGTACAAATTGTTTTAGCTGTTAAGATTGTGCTCTTAGAGGGGGGGGCGACTCTTCCCTCGCCCAACGGACCGACACCTTCAACATCGATGGACGAAAAGTTAAGGTAAGCTATCGCCAGACAGGCAGCACAATCAAAACCAAAGGTTTCATTAAGGGTGGTGCCCCCTGCAAGCAACTCAACGTCGACATCTTCTTGGACAACAGCAAAAAGGAAGACACTGCCCACACCGAGACAACGATCCGCCACTACAAACCCAAAGGCCGCAACTTCTCAGCAGAAAGAGAAACCTACCTGCATAAAAAATACCGCTCCGGCTGGTACGTCAGCAACATCTATTTGCAGTGTATGAAGTAGCACGCTAGGAAAGAAAATCGCCTAGCGGAAGGGGTTTCCCCTTCCGCTAGCATAACAATGCAATATTAGTAACAGGCCAGGATCTTTTACAAAATATAGATTACGCTGGGCACAACTTGCCTTGGGTCAAAACCCACAAAACCTAGCAGTTTATCCGCATAGGTACATAAACATTGACAGAACAACCCACTATGGGTAACTACTTGACTGGAGCAAATTAAAGACATATCCTATGAACAACCTAAAAAAATTTTGTGCTATCTGCTCCGAGGAACCAAAAAAAGTAGCAATAAACAGACAAGTTTCTTCAGACGCAAGTAACATATTAGGATTGCACACAAAAGAAGCAATAAAAGCCTTTGTTGGTGATGGTGGCATCGAAACACCAACATACATCAACTCTAAAATTTGGGAAAAAAACCCAAACCCAGAGAACAAAATGACTGTTTATGCTTACAGTTTCACTTCTTTGCACGAACAATTATATTTGGCTTTTTTCCACAATTACCTAACTGGTTTCTGGGTACTAAAATCATTGCATAAAACTAACAATCCCAACCCTACGCTTGGAAGTATATTTGATCAGAAAATGTTAAACCAAAACTTTTAAGATCAGGAGAAATAGCTATGACACAACTTACATGCCCCGCTTGCGGTTCTCATAACATTACTCAACAAAAAGAAATAAAAAAAATATTCACCGATCACCTAGATAAAGAAACACATATAGAGACACTCTACGAAGAATGTCAAGAATGTGGAATGGACGGAGAATTTTCTATAGATAATGATGAAATAATAAACAATGCCCTGGCTGATACTAGATCAGAAACTATATCTAAAATACTCACTGAACTATCAAATCACCATAGCTTAGCTGGGATAGAAAGATCTCTTGATCTACCACAACGCACACTTAGCAAATGGAAAAACGGGACCAAGCCAACTCGATCCGGCACAACACTTGTAAAGTTAATTGCCATATTCCCTTGGTTAATTAAAATTGCACAAAGCAAATATAATCCTGAAAAAATGGCTGCAATATTTGGTCATGCTTGCGTCGATTACCACCTAAATATGTCCAATGACAAACCTCCTTTCAATTCATTAAATTTTATTGGGGTTCAACAAAACAATATAAATATTAGCTTTACTGTTAATATTCATAACGATTCAACAACACCAAAAGAATCAAAAAGAATCAACCAAACACAATCTGAACTTACTGTAAAAAGTTCTTTATCATAAAAAACAAGATTACTATGAAAATCACAGATTTTATTATTTGCGAAGATATTCGCCATGAAGTAGGAGATCAATATTCCTTAATGGGAATACTAGAAACCCCCATGGTATTCTCCCAAGAAGAAAATGGAGAAAATTGGCCAAGAAGAATTGTCTTTTGCATGATGGTTAGAGTGCAAATTCCTCAAAATGGAATATATGAAAGCGTATCTTCATTATCTGTAACAATAAAAATAAATAAAGAAGAGACCCTCATTGGCAAACAAGAAATAGAAACTGAAAAGCTTTCAAGTAAAGATTCTTTTATCAGTTCTAGCGCCTATGCAAAGATCAACAATATAGAAGCAAAAGGGCCTGGGCAATTAAGCGTCATTATAAGACTATACAATAGCAATAATGAATTACTAGAAGAACAGGAATCTCCAAGAAGCTTCCGCATTGAATTGGCAGAAAAATAATAAGAAAAGCTAGTTGGGGTCTTTATTGAGATCCCAACTATCTAAATAAAAGCTAAAGTTTTTTTTAGTAAAAACAAATAATAATCCAGAGCCTTATTAAAAACGGAAAAAAACAAAACTGCACAAATACATACAGAGAAAATTCAAGATACTAGCAGTCCCTGCAACAAATACCTCGCGGCCAATGTGCTTACGCTCTGAAAGAGGATCTCATGAAAAATGCACCTTGTCTCTCACCTTTTTTTCCTGTATATCTAGATAAATATAAATTTTTTATATGTAAAAAAAGATGGCAAATGCCTGATTCTCTTTGAGAGGTTTTTCTCATTTTTTCATGATAGACGGATAAAATATTACCGATAGGTGATATCCGTAGATTTTCCCCATCTTACGCCAATGTCAAAGCTTATGAGCAAGGTATCACCGTTAGAAACGATAAAAAAAATCCTATTTTTCGATACATTCCCTTTTCTTTGTCGGTTAATTGCAACCACTCTAATTTTATTGGCTTTTTATTCTATTGGAATCCCGCCAGAAAAGGATTTGAATCCATCAGCAATAATGCTGCTGGTTTTTTCAGCATTTTTCTTCCTTTTGCCAATCGCGAAAAAAATGAGCATTGGCAGGTTGCTTACCTATGAAAAACAAGTCGAAAAAGTCAAAACAGAGGTAAGTGAATTTAAAACTGAGACAAGAGAGTTTCTCGGTATTTATAGTAACATGATCACCGCCATTTCGAATACCGTAAATCAAACTGTTAATGTTAATCTTCCAGGTCAAGCTGAGGCACAGCAAGCGAAAGAAGACCTTGATGCCTCTATTGAAAAACCAGAAGAGGCATCCACTATTGAAAAAAGTGTTTCCACTTTTATCAGGGAGGCAGACGGAGACTTCAATTTTGCGCTTGCGAAACTTCGCATGGAAATTGAAAAATCTTTGCGTGAAGCTCTCAGAAAACGAACTATTACAGCTGACCCACATGCAATGAAAGGGACGTTCCTATCTGCTAGACAGCTATTTAGGCAATTCACGATCCAATACCCAAAGTACGAAAATATGCGTAGCTCTTTCGATTACATTCTGAAGGTTTGTAATGCGGCAATACATGGACAGCAAGTGTCAGAGAGGTATGCCCATGAGGCAATTTATATGGGCACAAGAATGTTGAAAGAGATAAAAAGTGCCAGCGAGTAGAAGTTTTAACAAGCGAAAGCACGCGGATCAATTTTTCGCTGTGTGCCCAATTTGCCCAGTGGTGCCGGTGCTCGACCTAAAAGTATCATATTTCAGGAGCAGTTATGTCTATTTCAAAAGAATTATTTAAAATCGCTAATAATTTAGGGGCATATAGTGATTATAAGACTCCACAGATTCAAAACTTAATTGACTCAGCTACCGCTGTTGGTAAGTCATGGAGTGGGTCTTGGTTGGGGTATCATTCCAGAGTATATTATACTGCCTTTGAAACGCCACCTCCTGGGGCAGTATTTAGTGCAGAATGGGGATTAGAAAATAACTTTTCTGGGGGGTCAAGAGGTGCTTGGCTTGAGTATAGTTTTGATGACGTGGTGAGTTATATTAATCAACAAGCTGGTGCCCCCAATACTGATAAATTATCCAGTGATGGAGACCAAGCAACGTTACTGTATGAAGATTCAAAATCTGATTTACTAGTCAATAATTTACTCGAATTTGCCAGGAGAAAAAGATAGTTTCCTCCAAGGGCTTGTTGATAAAATAGAATCTGAAAAAATACTTTCCGAAGATGATTTTCTGAAATATCAACGGCCAACAGGCCAAATAATGTCAAGAGATTCTTTAGCCGTACATTGCGGGTTAGTTGTTCCTCCTCATATTGCTGTACTATCTAAAGCATACGCAACTATGCAACCCTTTCAATCATGTTCGAACCTTAAAAAAACAACATTAAAAATAGCTAATCACATGCGTAACTTAGAAAAAAAATCAGTGGTGGAAGATCGCATTGGAACAAATATTTTTATTGGGCATGGTCGCTCTCATTATTGGAGAGAACTCAAAGATTTTGTAAGTGAGAGGCTCCATTTACCATGGGATGAGTTTAATAGAGTCCCTGTTGCAGGAGTCACAAATATAACTCGACTTGCACAAATGCTTGATCAATCTTGTATTGCATTTTTGGTTATGACTGCTGAAGATGAGCAACAAGATGGTAATATGCACGCTCGAATGAATGTAGTTCATGAAGTAGGATTGTTCCAAGGTCGGCTTGGCTTTGAACGAGCCATCGTCGTATTAGAAGAAGGTTGTGAGGAATTTTCAAATATTCAAGGTTTAGGTCAAATAAGGTTTCCCAAGGGAAATATTTCGGCAATTTTTGATGAAATACGACAAATTTTAGAACGAGAGAAAATCGTTGATTAAGTGCTTCATAGTAAAACTAATTCGAACGTCACAAAGCTGCTCCGCTCATTTCTTATTACGCAACTTTGTGACGCCGATTATTTAAAAGTTAAACAATCGTATTGCTCCTCTTCTGGAAATGCCGACAACCCTCTGCTATTTTTTGTCCCTGCCCCTTTCTGGCCCAAAAGCATTGCTAGAGAGCCAACCTTGGTGTTACAATGAAACAGCAAAATGCTGTAAAGGCAGTGAAAATGGCATAATTTGAAGTCAAAGAAGAAAAAATATGGCTGACTACACAAAACTGGATTATTTGAAAAAAAACCTCGATTCTTACCGCCCTTTGCCTGCCGAGGTAGTCTCAAACCTTCATGAAGATCTTGTCCTGCGCTGGACCTGGTGCCATAGAGGGTAACAGCCTGACCCTGAAAGAGACTAAAGTTGTCTTGGAAGGTATTGCTGTTGGTGGCAAGACCATACGTGAACATCTTGAGGCGATCAACCACCGGGAGGCCATCTACTTTGTCGAAGAGTTGGTGGAGAAAGGGCAGATCCTCTCAGAGTGCCAGATCAAATCCATCCACCAGTTGGTATTGAAAAATATTGATGATAAGCATGCTGGAACCTATAGAAAAAACAATGTTATTATCTCCAGTACAGATCATCATCTACCAGATGCAATACACTTCTCGCCCTTCTACCCCCTTCTCCGTTTACCTGGTGGCCCTATAGGTGGCAGAGTGTTTACAAAAGTCAAACCTCTTTGAGTTGATGCCGCTTTTATGATATCATTCTTAGTAAATGCTAGTCTGTGTTTATCTGGAATGATACCAGAAAACTGGATAATAACTTGTTATGTTTTTAGGTTGATTCAACTAGGAGTCTATAATGAGCAATATTTATCAAAGAGATCTAATAATTTCTCTTCTTGCTAAGAATTACGATACCCATATGAATATCATCTGGGCAACGATCGGTTTATTACTTGGTGCAATTGGATGGATTATTACGTCTCGTGAGGCTAGAAGCTATCTGACTAGTCCAAAGTTAAATAAAATAGTTAGTCTAGTTGTGATCATTGCGATGGCAATCATGCATTACTATCTCCTTTGGCAAACGATGGAGTATTCGATAGATTTGAAATCAGAATTGATAAAGGTTGTAGGTGAAAATGTAGACGTGATTAATACAAGTGAGTTTATTTATCTAATCTCATATTACATGTTTTCCGCGAGAGCATTTGTCACATTTATATTATTTGGATTTCTTAGCTTTTTAGTCATCAAAGGTGAAAAACACATAACAAGCAGATAAGTGATAATTTCTGGGAGTTGATCGATTGGCAAGGGGAACAGGGAGAACTATACCAAGCCCATTACAATAAAACTTATGAGTCTGGCGTTCTGGACACTAAAACCAAACGGCTGATGGCAATGGGTGCAGCTATAGTTATGGGGTGTAAGGGTTGTATTTTAGGACAAACACAAAAGGCTATTGATGCAGGAGCAACACTAAATGAGCTCATGGAAACCTGCTCTGTTATGCTTTCTCTTGGTGGAACTATTGAAAGAGATTGGTATGATTGATGTTAATGTAGCCGACGCAAAAAGCCGCGCGGCCGACTAGCGGCGTTAAAATGAAAACTATCCTGCCATGTAGGGTTAGTCTTAATCTTGCTTGATCAGTAGAATATAAGTCAAAAAGAAACCGATCACCTGTTCACAAAACAAGTGCTAGGAATAAACCCAACCTAAAGGAGTGTCAATGGTTGCTAACGTTGAACACTCTAGCTACAAAACATTTTGGAGAATTTATCAATGGCTTATGTGATCAATGCTGATGCCTGTATTGATTGTGCTGCTGTTTGCCCTGTAAATTGCATCTTTGAGACATAAGTGCCATGTCAAAGCCGGAATTGAATAAAACGGTGCCAGGTTCATCGTTAATCAACTTTCATCTAGGCCGCTGGTGATGCAGGCGTTTAACTCTCATGGGCTTCGGCCCGTGCGAGTTCGAATCTCACTCTAACCGAAAAACAGAGCCTTGTCCAAACCCTACAACCCAGAGCTGATTTCCCTTTTTATCCCTTCCCCCTTTACACTAGCCTGTCTGGAGAATCATCTAAAGCCCCCTTGTTGTTTTCTGCAACAAACGCCTAAGTCTCCTACACATATCCAAAAAACATTGCAAATCAGGCAATCTTGTTGTTAGCATGCAGTCTACTTAAAATGCCGTAGAGGCAGGAAAACTGCCATAACCTAAAGTCAAAGTAGAAGGCAGTCCGTAAGATCACATCCAACAAAAGGTAAAAGCTGACGGCTGATGGCTTCCCTTCCAACCGACGCCACAAACTGCGCAAAAAGCCAAGCCACTGCCCCCCCCACCTTTCACCAGCCCCCTCCCATGTTGGGGGCAATGCCCATTCTACCAAGCTGAGCAGCGGAGAAGTTGGCGGAAATAGAGTTTGAGCTATTTGAGCTAGCCTTCTTAAACTCTCGTGGGGCTTGGCAACTGGGCCGGGGCGGCATGGGGTGCAAAGGGGGGAACGCTTCCCCCTTTGGCCAGCTGTCGTATCCGTTCCATATAGTCACTACCGCGCGGCTGACCTCTGAACGGGCCTGCTGACCACGACCGATGGAAAAGAATGCTCCGTTAATTCGTAGAGTGCGGGACCTGTAACTGGCTCGCAGATACAGATCGATAATTGCTTGAGCAAAAGTGAAGGATTCTTCTTCCCAGCTCCAGTGATTGAGGAGATCACGGTCCATTTTTACCACCCTCCTCTTTTGTGAATAAGGGTGCGGACATCTTTAAGACAGAGACGAATGGTGCTGTTAAGAGCCTCACCATAGAAGGGATGTTCGTTGTCGCCAATTACAAAAAGGGCATACCATGTGGATTGGCGTACCGGTAACCAGAACCGGCGGGTCAGAGACCCTCCATACAGCCCGCCTAAAATTTGGAGCAAGGCTATGAATTTGGATACAATTATGCCAATAACAGGGCCCAAAAAAAACACCACGCAAAAGGTGGCGGTGCATTTTCTATTGCCTTTCAGTAGCCCACAGGATACACTATGGGTATGGAGTATGAAATTGATCGTACAAAAAAATTTGATAAGTGGCTGAAAAAGCTTAAAGAAACTGAAGCTAAACTCACTATCCTTGCAAGGATAGACAGAGTGAAGATTGGTCATTTCGGTGACCAAAAACAGCTTGAAGAAAATTTTTTCGAAATCCGTCTTTTTACAGGCCCAGGCTATAGAATCTATTACACCATCAGAGGTGGCAAGATTGTTTTGTTGCTTTTGGCAGGTGATAAAAGTAGCCAGAAAAAAGATATAAAGAAGGCCAAAGAGCTTATTAAAAAGCTTGAATAAGAGGTTAATGCTATGGCTAAAACAGCTTCCTACAATCCATTTGACTATCTCACCACAGAAGAAGAGATACGAACATACCTTGATAATGCCTCCAGAGATGAAGACCCAAGAATTTTTGTTATAGCTCTTGGCTATCTGGCAAAAAAACGTGGCATGAAAGCAACCGCTAAAAAAGTTGGTGTAAGCCGTGAGAGTCTTTACAAATCTCTTTCTGGAAAAGGTAACCCAAAATATGACACAATCCGCAAAGTGACCCAAGCGCTGGGCTACCAAGCACGGGTAAAGTGACCAATTAATTTGGAGACTCCCCTTGTTGTTAAAAAGAAAAAACATATTAGCTCCTGTCATCTTTTATACCTTTGAATTCTTCTCACATACCAGGGAGGCGAAGCTGATTCTCCTCGCCCGGTAATAGGTTACGCTTTTTCTTTGGTCTGGCGGATGTTCTTCGTTGGTTGGCGCGCTATCGTATCCGTTCCATATAGTCACTGCCGCGTATACGGCCACCAACAATGCCCGTTATCTTGCTATTCATCTTAGACGCCCTCCTGTATTTTAAATACAGGACCCATCATTTGACCTGCTGGCTCCAAAGCATCTCGCTTAGTAATTTGCCTAAAGATAGCTAACTCACAGACCAGAGACATCAGCTCTGCCCTGCTCAGGCGCAAAACTCTCCTGCGAAGTTTTGCATCGGGAATAATTGATTTGACTTCCTCCCAAAAAAAGAACCATTGTGAATTAAGTGATTTCTGCCTAACCTTAAAAAGGTGATCACCCTGTGAAAAAATCACGTTCTTCAGAATAACAAATCGTAAGGATTTTGAACGAGGTTGAAGCGCTTAATCACAAAACAATCGGATTTTCAAAAAGCACCGAGCTGCACGTTATCGCACGGAGTGAGAATTTCACTAAACAACAAATTGGCATCACAACCGGAGATTTCCTGTGAAGAAAAAAATAGATATTAGCAATTATAAACGAAAAGGAATGTTTGAAGCTTTTAAAGATCGTGATATGCCATATCTATCAACAACCAGCCATGTGGACATAAAAAATCTAAAGCCATTTATAGATAATCACAAATATGGATTTTTTATATCTATTAGTTATTTAATATCAAAAGCAGTAAACCTTATCCCAGAATTGAGGCATAGGATAATTGATGGTGAATTGTACGAGTATGACAGGGTGGACCCTGGCTATACAGTCTTACTAGAAGATGAAACGTTCTCATTTTGCGACTCTTGTTACTTCGAAGATTTTCAAAAATACAGTGAATATTCCAGCACTAAGATAAATGAGGTTAAAGCAAAACCTGACAATGGTGTTGGCGAGAAACACCATATGTTTTTTATTACGAACATACCTTGGTTCAGTTTCACTTCGATTGTTCACCCGCATGATAAAGTGTATGCATCGATTCCGATAATTACTATCGGGAAATATTTTAAACAGGGAGATCAGCTGTTGCTACCTATTGGGATTCAAGTTCATCATGGAGTAGTAGATGGGATTCATCTAGGTAAATTTTATACCCACTTATCAAATTTTTGTGCCGATCCAGCTTTATGGTTGGTCTAAAAGGGGGTCGTGGTACAATCTGCTGTTGAGGGAGCTTCCCTCTTGATGATATTGAATTTACTTTATTATATAGACCTGAGTTACTGGAATAATCCTCATTGTTATACAACTGAGCCTTTCTATATTTTAGCATCACCACCCATTTCGGAGACCAGGATAACTGCCTGAAACCCTGGAACAGTATCTTCATCACCCCACCCCACAACCAGCAACGATCTCCCCCGCCACTCCTAAGCAGACATTGACTCCCGAACCACACACCTTAACAATAGAAAAGCCACGGCTTGCGAGGCCTAGCTGATAGCTGACAGCTGACAGCTGACGGCTGACAGCCCCCCCACCTTTGACCAGCCCCCTCTCATGTTGGGGCAATGCCCATTCTACCAAGCTGAGTAGCGGAGAAGTTGGCAGAAATAGAGTTTGAGCTATTTGAGCTAGCCTTCTTAAACTCTCATGGGGCTTGGAAGAGCAGTCCAACCCCTCTGTCATGCACCATCATTTCAACGCGTTGGCGTTACGACCGTATTAGGCTGGAGGCGGTAGGCTCTCACTCTTGCTCTCCCCATCTCAAGTTGCCCGAACGAAGTGAAGCTGACGCGTGAGCAGGTCAGGACGAACTGCTAGCTACGAGGGCAGGAGCCCGTTCGTAGCGCTAGCGGAAGCTGAAACGAGAGTGAGGATTAGCAACTGAGCCGGGGCGGCATGGGGTGCAAAGGGGGGAATGCTGCTGTTTCCCCCTTTGGCCAGTGTGGCTGGCAAGCCACGATCCGGTGACTACCATCAAACCCGGGAAACTCGATCGAGGATCGTGATGCCAATTTGTTATTTTGATAAAATATCGCTCTGTGCGATGTAACTCAACCCCTTTTGAGTAAAAGAGATGAATAATAATATTCACCTTGAGGAGTTTGCTGAACAGTCCATGGTCCATCTCCCCACAATGTGCTTTTTCACAGGTAACTCAATATGATAGGTTTTCAAGTTATCAGTGCAGAAAAATCTTAGGCGTTGTCAATAATAACCTGAAAGCTTCGCTATCCTGCCAAAAGCAGGTTTGATGATCCCCAGGGTGATTCCCACGCATACCACAGCCATCTCTGGTTTTTCTTATCCTTAAACCACGGTGACCACTCCGCAAACAAGCTCTATGTGTTTGATTTTGTCTAAAAACCTAGTCACTTGTCTTGGTTTGATTTTTTTAAAGTGGGTAAACATCCCCCCTCCCTCTGCAAGATGAGCATCCTTCAGGGGTAGGGGGAGTTTTTCATTTTTCTTCAACAGGAAATTTTGCCCTGGACCATTCCCGCCATCCACCTTTCAGAGCATGGACTGAAGAGAAACCGTCTGCAGTAAGCTTACGCGCCAAACTGGCGCTGGTGGATTCGTTGGGTCATGCGCAATAAAGGACGATCTTTTTATCCTTGGCAAATTTTGATTTCCAGGTATCCAATTTGCCTGGATTGGCCCGATGGGCCCCTTTTATTTTAAATTCCGATGAGGTCCAATCCCTTCCCTGACGGGCATCGAGAATGACCACATCGCCGTTATCCATCCAGCCCTTCACTATCTCCTTACTCACAACAGACACCGGGGCTGCCATTGCTGGTACAGCCAATGCAGCGATAAAGGTCAAAGCAATCAACCAGCCAAAGCAAAAGTTTAATTTTTTCATAATGAACTCCTTTTTTCGTGATTGTGTGGCATTTTATTGGATATTAAACTCAGGATAAGTCCTGTAAGCAGGATACATCCCATATAAAACAGCGTCAGCAGGGGCGCTTCCCCTGAAAATAGAATTGCCCCGCCCCCTGCGATGAGAAGGCTTGCTAGCAGAAATTTTTTCAGGGAGTAGCCCTGTCGGGCATACCCCAGGAGCCAGAGCAAAAAAGCTGCCCGGATCCAGAGTTCGAGTTTTTCACTGCCGGCCATGCCCAGGGCCATCATCAGGCCCACAGCAAGGCCCAGGAAGATGGGCACCACAAAGGGCTTTGCGGTCCATGGGGGAAGTTTTCCCCGCTCTGTCAGTTGTTTTACCGTATAGTCACAACCCAGGAAAAGCGCATTTACGGCTGCCAAAGTGCCTGATATGACAGCAATACCCATGATGATCCTGCCGGTTTGCCCCAAAACGATCCTGGCGACTTTCATGTTGGGAATTCCCGAGTCAGCCAATTTTTCTAAAGGAAGATGGGAAATGGAGACCAGCCCCCAGAGGAAAAATATAAGTCCTGCCACGGCAATGGCGGCCAGGCACGGCATCTTACCGCTATCTTTGGAATTTACAGCTCCTGCCAGGTCAAACCCAACCCAGAGCAGCAAGGGAAGGCTTAAGATCCCAATGCCTGGAACTTCCACCATCTGGGCCGCCGGCCCAGTTACACCCGGCCCGGTGCTGCTAAGGCCTGACACTATGAGTATGCCAAGGGCGGAAAGAACCGTTCCGATAAAAAGCACCTGGGCCCTGAGGATGACAATAGGTCCGGCCAATTGTATCCCAAGGACAAGGCCTAACAGTAAAAAGGCAAACCCGAAGTTGGGAAACCAATAGACGAAAACCTCATTAAAAACAAAGCCCGATGAAACCAAAATACCTGTGGAAAGAAAAACGGCGGCGGCAAATTTAACAGCCAGGGTAAACGGCGTCGCCACGGTGAAGTTTTCTATGCTTTGGGCGATAACAAAAAACAGGGCCATGGCCGCGGGTATAAGCCATAGGCCCAGGCGACCGGTATACCCCATGAAATTTCCCAGGCCCACAAAGGTGTCGGGTGAAACCATAACGCCCAAGCCAATGGATGTGGCTGTCAATCTAAAGCGATGGCACTTATCCATTTTCAATCTCCGTTGCTTAGCCGTTTGCTTTTAAGGATAAGGCATTTTATTTTATTATTCCAGCCAACCTAATTTTTTTAGGAATAAATAATTATTTTAAACAAACATAATCTCTGATTCTTTTGTTTCAGCCGACAGCAGGGCCATGGACACTTTTGCAACCGCAACTTCCAGCACAGAGGCTGGAAGGGTACGGAGTCATTTTTGGAATCACCTGACGCGTCTATACGGGCATGACCTAACAAGTTCTGTGGCCGACAATGATAAAGATTATGGCCCTGTTTTTCTTTCCACAGGCCTCCAGCTCCCCAATGTCTCTGAATCCATGCGGTTGGATGCAGTCAGACAGGCTGAAGAATTTTTCTGGAGTAAAAGTTAAGACTAAGCTTTGTTATAGGCGTGTTATATGAAACACCTTCTTAGGTTAGGTATTTTGTATGGCACACATGAAAACACCAGAAGATACTGGGGAAGAGTATAAAGAGAGGTTTCTCTTGGCCAGAATATACCAGAACTTTGAAGTAACGGAGTTAATGTGTTGATCGTAAAGGTCGTCGCCAAAGTTGGTATCCTCCCTTTCCACAACAAACACCTAAGCCCTCTCTGTATCCAAAAAACATTGCAACTCAGACAACCTTATTGTTACCATACAATCTACCTAAAACACCGTAGAGGCAGTAAAACTGTCATAATTTAAAGTCAAAGAAGAAAAGATATGGCTGACTATACAAAACTGGATTATTTGAAAAAAACCCTCGATTCCCATCGCCCGCTGCCTGCCGAGGTAGTCTCAAACCTGCATGAAGATCTTGTTCTGCGCTGGGCCTGGCGCCATTGAGGGAAATACCCTGACCCTAAAAGAGACTAAGGTTGCCCCGGAAGGTATTACTGTTGGCGGCAAGACCAGGTGAGCACTTTGCCCCAATTGTCACTGCGAACTGCACTATGGTACGGGCAAAAAGGAACTGGCAAAGAATCTATGGGCGAAGATTGCCAGGCGTCAGGTCTCCGGTGCGTAATACGTATAACAAATAGTTGCAGGTTTGAAACTTATCTGCGAAGCGGATGGACAACAGGCTGGAATCACTCCACTTTTACAAGGCTCCCCTTTGTATAAGGAGATAAATTGATTTATGAAAACGTGAGGGTTTTGGATCATATAGTGATATCAAGTTAGAAACCATGTACCATGGATGAAAAAATTGTTTTCAAATTGTGTTTACCTGGAATGATATCAGGAAACCGGATAATAACTTGTTAGCTTCCCCGGTAAATTAAGAGCACGAAAAACACTATAATAGTCCTTATTTCATTTTTATATTGTCTGGTTGCTTTGGGTAAAAGTCCCGTAATATAATATAGATATAAAATTGCGGACCTGACCCCTTTTTGAGGTATTATGAATCCCTGGGAATTATTAGATAAAACAGAAATACCCAATGACGGCGGACAGCTTGAATTACTGCAAAGAGGGGATGAATTCTCCATCCGCCTTTCCGGTAATCGAGGTGAGCTAATGAATAGCCGATTGCATAATTCGGAAGAAGCACTTGCTGAACTCGGATGTGCGCATCTCAAATCGACAGTTGACGCACAGGTCTTGGTAGGTGGCCTGGGAATGGGATTCACGCTGGCCGCTGCTCTAAAAGTAGTTTCTCAATCGGCAAAAATAACGGTGGCAGAACTGATACCTGCAGTTGTGGAATGGAATCGAGGCGCTTTGGGCGAACGAGCTGGAAGACCATTGCTGGATGAACGTGTACTTATTCATACTGGTGATGTCATTGATTTGTTCAGCAAAAACAAATCAATCTTCAACGCCGTTTTGCTTGATGTAGATAACGGTCCTGAAGGGCTTACTCATTCAGCAAATGATCACCTTTATTCTTTGAACCGCTTAAAAGCAATTTATAATTCTTTGCGCACTGAAGGCATGCTCGCCATTTGGTCGGCTGCGCCAGATGATACTTTTCTTCGTTCTTTGAAAAAGGTGGGTTTTAAAGTCACTACTCAAACTGTGAGAGCAAGAGTTGGTAAAGGAAGCCGTCATACGATCTTCCTAGCAAAAAAACTTAATTAAATTAGAAAAGCAATTAAGAAAAGGGGTCAAGTCTGCTCTTGACTCTTGTTGCAACTTTTTATAACCAAATAATGCACCGGATAAACCGGTGATCATTATGTTATGTGTCATGAGATTTTAGAAGAATGGAAGTAATATAGCTAGGATTTATATAATTAACTCAGGCGAGCTATCAGTATTCTTCACTGTACTATTGAACATCATGATTAAAATCCAATTGGTTTTATTATTAAATAAAAGGTAAAAGAAAGTAAACTTTACTTTGACCCTTTTTCTCTCAGTTTTTAACTGACTTCACTCTAGATATCTACTTTATGAAAAATGAATCTGACTTCGCAAGACTCACTCCTGATTTAATTCTTGAAGCAATCGAATCCGCTTTGGGCAAGAGAATGTCCGGTTTGACTCTCCACTACCAAGCTATATAAACCGTGTCTATGAACTTCAGACCATGGATGAAACACGGATTATTGCTAAATTTTATAGACCAGGCAGATGGAGTATTGATGCTTTAAGAGATGAGCATCGATTTATGGTGGATTGTGCCACAGCGGAAATCCCCGTAGTATTGCCGCTGATGTTGGCCAATGGAGAGACAATTGATGAAGTGGATGGATTTTATTTTTCCCTGTTTCCTAAAAAAGCAGGACGTGAGTTCGAAGTAACCTGCGATGAAGACTGGCGTAGAATAGGTCAACTTATTGGCAGGATTCATCTTGTCGGTAGCACTAAAACCGCTGATGATCGGATTGTTCTCCATCCTTCACAATCCACGGTAGCTGACATCGCGCAGCTTGTTGGTGCTGGATTTGTTAGCACAACGCATCTAGACGAATTTATTGAGATTACCGGAAAAATTGTGGAGATCGCCGAGAGGGGATTCAAGGATATTGAGTTGATCCGAATTCATAGTGATTGTCATAGTAGGAACATTCTGAATCGCCCCGAAGAAGGTCTCATGATTATTGATTTTGATGACATGGTGACAGGTCCTCCCGTTCAAGATATTTGGCTTTTATTGCATGATTATGCTGATAGATCCCAAAGGGAGATAAATCTTATATTAGAAGGGTATGAACAGTTTCGGGAATTTGATGATAGGAGCTTGAAGCTGATCGAACCGTTGCGTGCGATGAGAATGCTCCATCACTTAGCCTGGTGCAGCAAACAGGTTAATGATTTTCAGTTTAATAAAAACTTTCCAGATTGGGGAAGCGATGCTTTTTGGCAAAGAGAAATATCGGATCTTCGGATTCAGTTGCAGATTATTCTAGAAAAGCACTCCACTGGTTAATATGAATTAGTTAAAGAATTTTTCCGATATGAGTCAAGGTGAGAAATACGAGTAAAAGGCATTGGTCGAGATGTAATGACCTATTGGGCCAGAGAATATAAGAAATAAGCAGTAAATGGAAATGACATAACAAATGAATTCACAAAGATTGCTGACCCTACGTTTTTTCTCGAAAGGTTTTGCAAGGTTCAAAGATCATCTTTCTCTCTAAGTTCAATGCTGGGCCAGCAACTTGTGATCCAGACGTTAGTATTCCCTGTGTTGAAAATCGACTCTTCACAGGCAGTAAAAAATTATGATTTATTATATGGGGTTAATCGGAATAGCCGCTTTTGCCATAACAGGGGTAATTGCAGCCGGTAAAAAAGGGATGGCTATATTCAGCGTTGTCCTGCTCGGTGTTGTTACCGCGCTCGGAGGCGGCACTCTGCGTGATGTGATTATAGATTCTGGCCCGGCCTTCTGGGCTAACGATTTACTTTATCTATGGATAGCCGTGTCGGCTTCTGTCATAACATTTTTTCTGATCCAGCATGTGCGTCATGCTCTGAAACTACTGCTGTTCGTTGATGCATTCGGCCTATCTCTTTTTACCGTTCTTGCAACGGAGAAAACTCTTGTTCTGGGCTTTTCTGAGCCGGTTGCTGTATTAATGGGGTGATCACCGGAATCGCGGGCGGCATGATCCGTGACATGCTGACAGGCCGAATGCCTCTGCTTTTAGGCAGGGAATTCTATGCGACTCCCGCGCTGCTCGGAGCCGTTGTATTTTGCCTCATCCGTTATTATTTCCCTCTGCATGGCTTTAACATCATTTACGCCGTCGGTATTATATTCATACTCAGATCATCTGCGATTCAATGGGGGCTGTATTATCCGAAATGGCTTATTTACAGTGAAAAAAACTGAACAGATTAAGTGTTTCAGTCAGATTTATATGTCTTTCAAACAGAACCAATCGTAGGGAACTCAACAACTAAGGGGATAGCAACTAGCCTCCGGGATAAAATTCACCAGTGCCTGGATTAACTGCACCATCATCCCAGTCATCTTCAGCATAGGCCGTGGATGATAATAAGACTGCTGCCAGTACTAAAATGATAAACTGTTTCATACACCCCCCCCGTTGTTGAGACTTCTTTAAAAGAAGTGATCTCTTCATAAGCTAATTTCCTTTTTAAGGTTAGGTGAAAAGCACCTGATTCACAAAGGTTCTTTTTTGGGGGGAGAGGTCAAGGTTGTAGTAGACGTGGGCTCTTTCTCCCTCCCCTCGCTATTAAATTGGTAACATTCACAGGTGGTAAGCACCTGGTAAACAACTCGTCAACTCTTACCTTTTAGCGTGGATTTTGTCAAAATACACCCCTTCCTCTCCCTGGTATGTGATATGGTTGAGGCAGGATTTAAACCATATTGGTATGCACTCTCCATCACTCCATAAGCCCGCTCTATCTTAAGACTTAATTTCTAGCAATGGCACAAGAATTATGAATTTCGGAACAATCAAACATTGGAATGACGAAAAAGGATACGGTTTTATCACTCCAGATAATGGAGGGAATGACGTATTCTTACATATCAAAGCCTTCAAAAAACGACCACACCGCCCTGAAATTGGTCAGGTTATTTCATATGGTACAACATCGGGTGACAAGGGTCGTTTACGCGCATGCAATGTGCAGTACATGGAAGACAAATCTTCTTCAACACACACGAAAAAACTCACATTTACAATTTATTGCGCATTTTTATATGTGATTGGTATCGCCGTTGGAGTTTATCTGGGAAAACTTCCAAAAGTTTCTATCTATTTATACTTAGGGGCGAGCTTTATCACTTTTCTTGCGTATGGCATTGATAAATCAAAGGCTAAACAAGGTGGATGGCGTACGCAAGAAAGCACTTTACACTTATTTTCAATCGTTGGTGGGTGGCCAGGTGCTCTTCTTGCTCAACAAAAATTTAACCATAAAACAACGAAAGAATCATTTCGTTCTGAGTTCTGGGGTACAGTAGTTATGAACTGTGTTGGCTTTTTTTGGTTCACATCTCCAGGCGCATTAGAAAAAACCATCCATTTCTTAGACAAGTTTTTAAAATAAAAGGATAACAAACGCTGTTGGTAGCCAGACTATTTGCTGTGCTCCGAATTTGCCATAACAAAAAACTAAGCTTTAGTTATATTCCAAAAACATTGCCAGCAAGACAACCTTGCTGTTACCATGCAATCTATTTAACACGCTGTAAAGGCAACATAACTGCCATAACCTAAAGTCAAAGTAAAAGACAGTCCGTAAGACCACATCCAACAAAAGGCAAAAGCTGAGGGGTGACAGCTGCCGTCCCAACCGACTCCACCAACTACGCTAAAAGCCAAGCCACTGCCCTCCACCTTTGACCAGCCCCCTCCCATGTTGGGGACAACACCCATTGTTATGAAGCTGAGCAGCGGAGAAGTTGGCGGAAATAGAGTTTGAGCTGTTTGAGCTAGCCTTCTTAAACTCTCGTGGGGCTTGGAAGAGCGGTCCAACCCCTCTGTCATGCACCATCATTTCAACGCGTTGGCGTTACGACCGTATTAGGATGGAGGCGGTGGGCAGGTCAGGACGAACTGCTAGCTGCGCCCAGGAGCCCGTTCGCAAGCTTAGCGAAAGCTGAAACGAGAGTGAGGATTGGTAACTGGGCCGGGGCGGCATGGGGTGCAAAGGGGGGAATGCTTCCTCCTTTGGCCAGTGTGGCTGGCAAGCCACGATCCGGTGACTACCATCAAATCCAGGAAACTCGATCGAGGGTCGTGATGCCAATTTGTTATAATGATAAATTATCGCCCTGTGCGATGTAACTCAACCCTTTTGAGTAAAAGAAAATGATGTACCCCACAACCAGCAACGATCTCCCCACCACTCCTAAGCAGACATGGACGGGCCACACACCTTAACAACGCGAAAGGCGGACGATGGCCTGGCTGACGGCTGAGCATGTTAACAGGCCCTATGGGAGGAGTTCCTTCCTGCTCTAATGCAATAAGCCCGTTTGCGAAGCGAACCCTCTTTGAGTTGATGTCGATTTTTTGATATCATCCGTAGTGGACGCAGGTCTGTGTTTGTCGGCGCTTGAGCCAGGCAAGATTGGCTGTGAGAGATATCCAGTTAGAAGGGGGTATCGTGGATGAAAAAGCGTTGGCAAATTGTGTTTTGCGATGGGGCGAGAAACCGGATAATAACTTGTTATGCTGACGGAATAACCTCGTAAGCCTGCTGCCGAAACGATTGCCGTTTTCCATCTCTCTCTTTCTTGTCAATTTCTATTTCGTCAGAGAGAAATGGGGACACCTATAAAGGAGATTCTATTATGGACTGCCGTATCTGCATGAGCCCATTACCCACACCTCTCTATACTGATCAATCAGCGGGTACTGTCATCGACTTTATGCGCAAGCATCACCTTGAATTTGTTCCTATTGTGGACCGTGATAATAAGTTTGCCGGATTGGTCAGCACTGAAAAACTGATGCGGATGTTGTTACCCAAATCAATTGGGATGATGCGTAGCATAAAACATGCCAGTTACTTACGTGAATCCGCTGAGGACTTGCAGGCTCGTATGGATGATATCCGTTTCCGGCTAATCGGTGATTTGCTCGATCCACATGCCCAAACAGTACATCCTGACGCATCCCTGGTCGATGCCCTGATGGTGATCAGTAATCGTCAGTATATAGTGCCTGTGGTGGATGACGACGGTCTACTCGTTGGCGCCATCTCCTACTTTTCTATCATGCATGCGCTTGAAGCGGCACAGGAAGAAAGGCCATGAATCCGCCGAATCAAGACCAGATCGCTACTCTCTTTGGCCTGGATCCTGTCATACTATCGGCCTCTATCCTCGTCATTACATTCATTGTCCTATTCAGCGAGCGCTTTAACCGAACCGTTGTCTCCCTGATTGGTGCCTGTACTGTTATTATCACCGGTATCCTGACCCAGGAACAGGCCATAGCAGGCATAGACTTTAACACCCTGGCCCTTTTAACGGGCATGATGATCATTGTCGCGGTAACCCGCCAGACAGGTCTTTTTGAATATATTTCCATCTGGGCTGTTCAGCTGGTCAAGGGGGACCCACGAGGTGTACTGATTGTACTGGCACTGGTTACGGCACTGTTTTCAGCATTTCTTGATAATCTGACCACTGTATTGTTGGTAGTGCCGGTCGCCTTGCTTATTGCCGAGAAATTGGAAGTATCCCCTTACCCGTTTTTAATCTCTCAAATACTGGCATCCAATATCGGTGGCACTGCTACTCTTATCGGTGATCCGCCAAATATTCTTATTGGCTCAGCCACCGGATACTCATTTACGGACTTTCTTTTTAATCTGGGGCCACTGGTATTGATACTGCTGGTACTGACCACTTTATTCCTCTATTTCTATCTTGGCAGTTCTTTGCAAACATCAGAGGAAAATCGTTCCAGGATCATGCGCTTTCGACCGGCTGACAGTATACAGGACCCGGCCCTGTTGAAGGTTTCATTGACTATGATTGCCGCTGTCATTGCCGGCTTCATATTCGGCGACCATTATGGAATAGCCCCCGGTACAATTGCTATGTTCAGTGCAGCTCTGTTACTGTTATTTTGTGATTTCGGAGAAAGTGCCCAGGTGCAGGGTCAGCGTCTGCGTCTGGCTTTAGCCGAAGTCGAATGGGGCGCACTATTTTTTTTCATGGGTCTATTCATTCTGGTTCATGGGGTTAAACATACCGGCATACTGCATATGCTGGGTGATAAGCTGATTCAGTTAACCGAAGGTGATCCGCAAACCACCGCATTTTCGGTATTGTGGCTGTCTGCTTTGGCATCCTCAGCCATCGACAACATCCCCTTTGTTGCAACAATGATTCCTCTGGTGGAATCAATGGAGATCAGTCTTGGCGGTGCAGAGGCAATAAAGCCCGTCTGGTGGTCACTGGCACTTGGATCTTGTTTAGGTGGTAATGGTTCATTGATTGGTGCAGCTGCTAACGTAATGGTGGCTGGTTTGGGTGATCGGGCAGGCTATCCCCTTAATTTTCTCGATTTCATTAAAATAGGTTTGCCAATCATGCTGGTTAGCGTCCTTATAGCTCATGTTTATGTTTACTTGGTTTATTTTTAGTTTCACAGCTAAGGTGATCTGCCAAGGGGAAGTCTGTAACGCCATGAAGTAAAAGTATGTAGCCGATCGCTTAACGCAGACCGCTGGAAGTGCGGTCTGCCGGGAACCTGGTTGCCAGATTAACTATAAATACCAAGTGACACTATTGAATAGCGGCTGGTTAGCTCAGCCGTCATGTTTCGAGACAGTAGTGTCCCAAGATGAAAAACCTGCCTGCTTCAGGAGTGAAAATGCAAAAAAAAATCTTTTCCCCCCTCTATATCCTTGCTCTGTTTCTATTTCTGTCCGCTTCCAGGGCTTATGCGTACAGTCCAGCATACAAGATACTTATTTTACATTCCTATTCCATGGACTACATGTGGACGGAGGAGCTGCATCAGGGGATAACAGAGACTCTTGAAAAAATGTCTCCACCCTCACAGTTCCGCGTTGAATTCATGGACACAAAAAATTTTTTTAATGAAGCCTATATCAAAAGCCTTGCCCATACCTATACCCTGAAATACGCTGAGGTACAGTTCGATGGCATCGTTGTAACAGACAACAACGCCCTGGCCTTTATGACAAGTTATGGAAAAGATATTTTTCCAGGAGTTCCCGTAGTGGCCTGCGGGATCAACGACGCGAGGCCACCGGAAGAGGGAAGTAATATCAAAAGTATCATTGCGGCGGGAGCTGACCATGGAGAAACCATAAGGCAGGCATTGAAGTACTGGCCGGATGCCAAAAGACTGTTTGTCCTTTACGATGCAACCCCCACAGGCCAATTCATAGCCAGCGAGGTACGACAGTCTCTCTCCTCATTAGAAGCCCCTCTCAAAGCCCAATTCATATCCGACAAAAGCCTTGATGAACTGAAACGATTTGTTGCTACCCGCAAGGCAACGGATCTTGTATATACACTTCCCTTTTTCCGTGACATCACCGGGAATGTATTTGCGGAAGGTCAGGCGGTGAGGGAACTTGCTTCCCTCTCCTCAGTCCCCATCCTGGCTTCCTGGTCCTTTCAGTTGGGCACAGGCGTTATTGGTGGACGATGCGTCTCCCCGTATTATTCAGGAGAGCTGGCGATGCGCACCCTCATGGAGATTCTTGACGGACAGGCTGTACCGCCTTTCCAGTCGCACGTTTCCGTGTTCGAAAACCGCTATGATTATGAAGTGGTGAAACAGTTTGGCATCCAGGAAAAACTTCTTCCTGAAGATACCATATTCATCAACAGGCCCTTATCATTTTATGAAAAGCATCGCGACGTACTGCTGCCGGCAGGTATCGTAATCGCCATCCTTTCCATCATTGCAACGCTTCTATTCCTGAATCTCCAGAAACAACGAACCATCAATGTCACCAACGCCCGTCTAATAGCTCTGGACAAGGAACTCATCACGACCCAACGGGAGTTGGTGAGTACCCTGGGCGAAGTGATTGAAGTCAGATCAAAGGAAACAGGCAATCATGTGAAGCGTGTTGCCAAGATATCACGACTGATTGGGGAAAAAATCGGACTGAGTGATCATGAGCTGGAAACCCTGGAGGCCGCCTCACCGATGCATGACGTGGGAAAGATTGGCATTCCCGAGAGTATTCTGCAGAAACCAGGAAAACTCACAGATGCAGAATTTGACGTTATCAAGACGCATACGACTATAGGCAAGGACATTCTGGGCTCTTCTGACCGGGAGCTTTTGAGCATCGCCTGCATCATCGCTCACCAACACCATGAACGTTGGGACGGAACCGGATACCCGGCCGGTCTCGATGGTGAAAAGATCAGCATATATGCCAGAATTACAATGCTGGCCGATATCTATGACGCTCTTTCGTCAGATCGGTCATATAAAACGGCATGGTCGGAAAAACAAATCTACGAATACATTCGCTCCAAACGTGAGAAATTCTTTGACCCCTATCTTGTTGACGTTTTCTTTGAACACATAGGCGAGGTAAGGGCCATACGAACTCAATATCGAAAATGAGGAATCGCTTATAACTTTTAGGGCGTGACTTGCCCTGTAATTACCCTGCTTTTCTTTTTGACAGGATCTGAACCAGTGAAAATATAAAAAATCTCACTAAAGAATATCAGAGAGTTGAATGGCGTCAAAAAACAAGCAGAGAAGAAAAAGACTCAACATAATTACTGTGACTGGTGACACCAAAACGTTGAAATAATTGTATACCATCTCTTTCTTTGGTTCTGGCATGGCAACAGTAAAAGCACCCTGTCGATTTTCCCAAAAGTACTGAGCTGCATGTTATCGGCACATTTATAGAGTGAGAATTTTACGAAACAATAGATTGGCATCACGACCCAAATCTTCAGCAGACAATCCGGTTAGCTTCTTGGCAATATAAAAAATATACCCCTTTTAAAAGGTCTGGTTTTGATCTTGTCCGATTGTTTTTTAAGGTTACTCCCCGTGCACCGCGGCGCGGTGCACGGGGCCTGCCCCTATTTCTATCAGAACCGGAATTCGAGTTTCGCGGAACCGCCGTAATCGTAGCTGTTCGTCGACAAGGCGGTCTGGGCCCGTATTGACAGCGAAAGGTTGTCCTGTAGCTGCGCATCGAAGCCCACGGTTAAATCGCCCTGGCAACGGTCGGTGCCCATTGTGAAGTTCAGCTCTCCGAGCGAAGCATCCGCGTCCACCAGCGTCGAACTCGCGTCCATGCTCGGTTCGTTTAATACTACCGTGAGACCCGCTCGGATGAAGGCCAGCATGGAGTGGTCATTGACCGAGAAGGCCCGACCAAGCTCGATCATTGGGGTCATGGCGAGCCAGCCATCGCTGACCGACCCGACGTCCCAATTCAGGAGGCCGTTGCCGCTTTCGGTAAAACTGTTCTGCCAGACCTGTGTGTAGGCCAATGCGGCTGAGGGCTTGGTGTAGTAGCCACTTTGGCCTAAGAACACAGCCGATGCCCGGACCTCGGCTCCGAGGAAGCCTCCGTCTATGTCGGAATCGGCTTGTTGCCAAATCTGGGAGGACTTGTAGGCCCGATCGTAGTTGAGTGAATAGATCCCACCGGTCAGTGCTGTGGAGAGGGTGAATCTCCCGATCTCCTTCTTAAGAGCCAAGCCCAGCGAATAGCGCTTGCCATCCTGAGAAAAGTTGTCGCCGTCGATGGACAGCGTCTCGAATTGGCCCACTATCTCAATAAAGGTGTCGGCTGCGATCTCACGTTGCGAGCCGAGTGCGATACCCCAGGTGGTCTCGGAGAACTCAGGACTTTCTCCAGTGGCATTCTGGTTTAAATGCGAGCCGATTGCCTGGACCCAGGCACAGTCGTTCTGGCGCAGGAAGTCGGTGCCGGTCGTCGGGTCGAGTGTCGGACAGCTCTGCATTAGCTGGTTTAGCCTGTGCGATGCCGAGACCGCTCTGGTCGCCCCGATCAGGCTCTCTTCCGGGGTATGGCTACCGTAGATTGCCGCTAGTTCGTCGGCACTGGTAGTGTTCAGAATCGTGGTCGCGTGCATGGATAAGGCTTCTTTCGTGTCGCCGCTCGCCGTGGCCTCAATTGCCGCCATGGCGCTGCTTAAATATCTGGCATAACTGAGCGCATTGTTCCCTAGTTCTATTCCCGCTGCGCTGCCAGTATAGTCGATCGTGTAATTGACGAAGATATCGCTGGTCTTGTTGCTGAGGGTGTAGGTGACGGTCGGGGTGTTGACTAATGTCGCGGTCATTGTCTTGAGGTTAGCGTCATTCGTCAGCGAAACGATGTGCAGTACGCCGGTGTTGCCGCTGGAAAGGGTGGTGCTTCCAACCCAAACGGGTTGGATCACGCCGGTCAGGTTGATCTGCGCGCCCTGGGCAAGACCATCAAAAACGATCTGGTCATTTAATACAGTCCCAGTCGAGTTTTGTTGGACATCGATCCAGAGTGTCCCGGCCTCGGCGTAGGTTTCACCGAG
This sequence comes from Desulfotalea psychrophila LSv54, assembly GCF_000025945.1. Classification (GTDB taxonomy): domain Bacteria; phylum Desulfobacterota; class Desulfobulbia; order Desulfobulbales; family Desulfocapsaceae; genus Desulfotalea; species Desulfotalea psychrophila. The sequence continues at coordinate 2,349,560 of NC_006138.1, forward strand.
GCTCACCGTGCTTGTGCCGACTATGTTCTGGCCATAGGGAGACATGGTGCTGCCGTCATAGCCTGTGTAGTTACCGAGCTTGCCAAGATAGACGGTCTTGCCGGCGTGGAAGTACGCGCCCTGTAGGTTTTCGAACTCAGTCCGGTTAGAGTCGTCGAGTTGCAGCGAGCCCGCGAGGATGCCTCCGCTCAAATTGTGGATCCTGAGCGCACCCTGAAAATCGTTAGCAATGACCACTGAGTTCGCATCGGCGCTCTGGATCGTGCCCTCGTTCTGGATCATGTTGGAATAGCTGAGCGACCCGTCGGAATTATAGCTTGACCGCCCCCCTGAGATAACTATCGTCTCGTAGGCCGAACTGTGCGTCGTTTCGACCAGCCCGCCCTTATTGACATAGATGTGACTGGTGCCCCGGCATTCGTCGTCTTTGCACTGGGCGGAACCGCCGCCTTTGTCGCCCTGCGGATCGTCTGTGCCGGTTTCCGAGGATTGGGCGAGGATCGCACGGGCGTTCTCGCCCTCGGCTTTTACTGTGCCGGCGATACGCATCTTGACCCCACCGGAGTAGCCATCGGTGCCCGAAGCGCTCTGCGCGAAGATCCCGTGCGAGCCGGTGCCCTTGACATTAATTAAGCCGTCAATGGCTATGTCGACATAGCCACTGTTGCCGGCGTCTCCGGCGCTACCGATGCTTGCGCTGTCCGTGTCGCTTCCAAGATTGCCACCGGCACCGCCGCTACCGCCGACGGACTGCACCCAGATCCCGTGGGCGTTTTTATTTGCCGTGTGAATCTGGCCGGTACTCGTGATGTTAACATCGCCCCCGTCGCCACCCTGGCCACCGTTGTCCTTACCGAAAATCTGGGCCCCCAGGGTTTCATAGAAATTGGCCACACCGGTTACGATGCTACTTTCGATATCACCAGCTGATCCACCGCCGCCACCGACCGATTGGGCATAAATACCCATGGCTCCAGAGCCTTCGGTACTGATGTTGCCGCTGTTGGTGACGGCCACATTACCGCCGTTGCCACCCCCAGATCCCGACCGTGCGACGGTGATAGAAGTCAGAAGCCCCTGGCTCCCGTCGCCACCACTGCCGCCGCCACCGCCCACGGATTGCGCGAAGATCGCCGTGCCACTGTCACCGGTTGTGCTCAGCGTGGCATCGTTCTCGACCGTGACGTTGCCGCCGGTGCCAGAGGCCCCAGCCTGGCCGCCGATATCGATTTCAAAGGAGAGTTCGTCTTTGGGGAAGCCCTTCACGCCCTTGTAGGTTTCATAGATGTCGTGCAAAAAATCAAAGGTTTTTTTGATATCTGCGACCCAGCCCTTAAGCCCGGGCGAGCCGTTACCGGAGTTGCCGCCACCACCGCCAACCGACTGGGCGTAGATCGCGTAGGAGGCGTTGCCGGCCGTCGATATCGTACCCTCGGAGTGGGTCACCGACACGTCGTTGCCGTCCCCCGAGGCGCCAGAGTTGCCGCCCATGGCGTATTTCAGAGAATAGCTTTTACCTTCGTCGGTCTTTTTCTGTTTATTGGTGTAGCCAAAGGTATGGGACCCGGCTTGGCCGCCGTCGCCACCACCGCCGCCGACCGACTGGGCATAGATGCCATAGGAGGTCTCGGTCCGCGTGGAGATGTCTCCGTTGTTTTGCACAGTCACCGAGCCGGCATCCTCTCCGTTGCCGCCCGAACCGCCCAGCGCCACGTCTACGCTGAAGCTGGGGTTCTTGTTTTTGGGCGCCAAGTAAAAGTTGAGCGCGCTGGCGGAACCGTAGGCACCAACGCCGCCGTTGCCGCCGACTGACTGCGCGTAGATACCATGGGCGTTACCGCCCGATGTTTTGAGCGTGGCCTGATTCTCGACCGTCACAGAGCTACCAACCGACCCATTACCGCCGGAGCCGCCGATCGAAACGGTGGTCTGAAACGTCGGCCCGGAACTACCCGATACAGTGTAGGCATAGCTGCCGCCACCCTTGCCGCCGTTGCCGCCGATCGATTGCGCGAAGATCCCGTAGGACAGGTGTCCGTTCGTGGTGATATCGCCACCGCTGTTGTTGGTCACTGTGACCGCCTTCGCCGTGCCCGAGTCGCCGCCATCGCCGCCAACGGAGACGTTGACTGAACCGCCACCCTCGGAGCTCAAATCGATCGCCGCTGCAATGATGGCACCGCCGTCGCCGCCGTTGCCGCCAATCGACTGGGCGGTAATCCCCGTGGATTGATAGCCGCCGGTGGTGATCTGGCCTGAATTGGTGATGTCGACCGTATCTGCAGTGCTACCCGCACCGCCGCTACCGCCAACGGAGACGTTGACCGAGGTTGAGATCAGCCCGGCGCTTCCGGCCCCGGTGCCCAAGAATCCACCTACGCCGCCGCTCCCGCCCAGGGACTGGGCAAAGACCCCGTGCGAGCTGTCGCCCGATGTGTTAATATTTTTGGTGTTGGTCAGCGTCACCTTGCCGGCTGTGCCGCCGTCTCCGCCGTTTCCGCCGTGGGCGATGCTGAGATCGCCCATGATGCTAAATGAGCCTGAGGCCGTCACGCCCCCGGAGCCACCGCCTCCGCCCATACTCTGGGCCAGGATGCCGGTCGCACCTGAGCCAGCGGTGGTGACGGACGCGTTGTTGGTCAGCGTTATATCCGAGGCCATTCCGCCTAGACCGCCGTTGCCCCCGTGGGTATAGCCGAGGCTGATACCGGCATCGCCATTGACTGTGGTGCCGGATGTGCCACCACCGCCGGCCACGCTCTGGGCCATGACGCCGGTCGAGAGATGGCCGTGTGTCGTCACGCTGCCGGCGGTGGTCAGATCCACCGTTCCCGACGAGCCGCCCGTACCACCGGATGAGCCGAGCGCGATCGACCCGGAACTGATCGAGACGTCTCCGCCGAAGGTGTAACCCGCTTTGCCGCCACCGCCGCCGATGGACTGGGCGACGACGCCAAGTGCATTGTCGCCCTTGGTCTCGACCGTACTGTCAGTTTGAACCCAGACCGCTCCGGCAGAGCCGGCAGTTCCTGCAGATGATCCCTGATTGCCAACGAACTGGCTGAATTCCCCTCCGACATTGGCGTCGATAACGTTGCTCGACTGGCCACCGCCGCCACCGATCGACTGCACCAGGATGCCGTCTGCGTGGTCGCCATCGGTCGTGGCATCGGTCTTGGAGTTTACCGTGACGTTGCCACCGGTCCCGCCGTACTGACCGTCCGCCCCCATGTCATGATTGAATTCAAGGGTGCTGCCTGCCTCGATGTTATTACCAGCCGAACCGCCGCCACCCCCGACCGACTGGACAAGGAGGGCCGAAGATGTGGCTCCGTGCGTGGTCACCGATCCGGTCAGGCCAACGGTATCCTTGGCGCCGACATTGACGGTTCCGCCGTGATGCGCTGTGATCGTGTTCGAGGCGGCGGTCTGTTGGTTGAAGGTCAGGCCGATGTCGACGTTGACCACGTTGCCGCCGGTGCCGCCGCCACCGCCGATGGACTGCGCGACGAAGCCGTTAGACTTGAAAGCGAAGGTTTCGATGTCGACGCTGCCGCCTTCGCTGGTGACTGTGATGTCGCCGCCTGAACCGCCATCGCCGCCCTGGGAGCCGAGGATAGGCTTGATGATATCGAGGGCGGCAAGGGAGCTACCGCCATGGCCACCACCGCCGCCAATGGATGAAATCAGTACCCCGTCTGCGATTTTATCCTGCGTTGTGACCCCGAGCGTTCCACTCTTGAGATCAAAGGTCACATCGGAGCCACTGCCACCATCGCCACCTTTGGCTCCGAGGGCCCAGGGCCCTTTGGGCGAGGTCGACTTGCCGCCGCCGTCGCCGATACTCGAGATCATCACACCAACAGCATATTCGCCCTCGGTCGTGATGGTGGTGTTGCCGTCGGCGGAGAAGGCGGCCTTGCCGCCATTGCCGCCTTTTCCTCCATCACCGCCAAGGGCGACCACGCCGTCGTTCCCGCCGCTGGTGCCGCCGCCTCCGCCAGCGCTCAGCACGAAGATTCCTGACGCGTCGTCGCCCTTGGTGGTGATGGTGTTGGTGTCCGTCAGCGTGACGGTGACGTTACCGCCCACGCCACCTGCACCTGCTTTGGCACCGATGGCGATAAAGCCGTCATCCTTCGAGCCGACACCGCCGCCACCGCCCACCGAGAGTGCGCTTAGTCCATTAGAATAGTTCCCTGTCGTATCCACAGACACGGCATTAAGGGTCGCCGTAACGGTACGGCCATCACCAGCACTCCCGCCGTTGGCGCCATAGCCGACAAAGCCGGTCGCGCCGCCGGCGTTACCAGCGAAACCGCCGACACTCTCCACGAGGATGCCCCCGGCTTCATCGCCTTTCGTCCTAATGGTTCCATTCGCGTAGCTGACCGTGGCCTCGCCACCCGGTCCCGGCACGCTGGCAAAACCAGCGTTGCCGTCGACCCAGCTATCGGCGTTGCCACCGTTGCCGCTGGCGCCGCCGATACTCTGGATGAAGACGCCTTGCGCCTGGACGCCCGAGGTCGTGATGTCGCCGGCGAAAGTCACATCGATCTCTCCAGCAGTGCCGCCGGGGCCGCCATTGCCTCCAACCCCTTTGGTCGGTCCATGCCCTTCGCCGCCGGTCCCTCCGTCCCCAGCCTCGCTGATGGCAACGATGCCATGTATGGTATCACCCGAGGTCGAGATAGTGTTCGAACTGCTGGCAGCGGTGAGCGTGATAATCCCGCCGTTGCCGCCGGCACCACCGGTGCCGCCCGTGGCCTTGTTGTCCGAAAGCCCTTCCCCTGCGGTGCTCCCGTTTCCGCCGACGCTAACCAGGGCGATACCGGCGCTGGTGCTCGTGGTGATATCGACTGAATGCTGATCGTCGAGCGTCACGGTGATAGCGCCGCCATTGCCACCGGCACCGCCGTTGCCGCCGAAGCCCTGATGCAACCCGCTCTGGTTGGTGCCCTTGCCGCCTTCGCCGCCCTGGCCACCCTGGCTGAGCACGATAAGACCTGGGCCGCCACTCGTGGTGATTGGGAAAGGGGTCACCCCGCCGTTGTCAGCATTGGCTGTGATCGTCACGGCGCTGCCATTACCGCCGGCGCCGCCGATTCCGCCGCGGGCAGTACCAAATGCGCTGTTCTCGTTAGCCAACCCGCCGTTGCCGCCGTTGCCCTCGATCGAGATCCCGCCCGTGGCGCTGTCGATGCCAAAGCCCTTGTCGAAATGCATCATCAAGGACATATCGTACGAGCTGTAGGCATCCCCCCCGTCCTGGCCATCTTCATGCTTTTCTTTGGTCGCGTCGTTTCCCGGGCCCGCTTGGTCCGTAAACTTGAACGCATAGTTGTCGTCACTTGACAGGGAAGGCCCGAAATTACCTGTCACGTTTTCGTACAGGAAGTGGGTGGCAGTGCTTGACCCCACATCGAGGACCGGGATATCGCTGCCGGAGCAGGTATAGGTGCCATTATCATTGAGACATGATCCAATAGATAAAGTTGGCAACATAAAAATAGATACCATCGAAAAAATGTGCGTCATTCTCATAGTAACCCCTTAACATAAAATCTAGAATTGAACTTTCCAGTATAGCTTATAGGGCTCTGTTGCAAAAAATGTCAATTTGTCAAAGACCCCTTATAGAAGACATATTTTATGCTGCAGAATAGATATCAAATTGTCTTTAAATTAGGCGGATCTCTCCTTGCAAACCTTGATCATGGGGCCATATATCGAATTGGCCTTTTTTAAACATTCTCATGACTTCAAAACCCCTCTCCACCATCATCTCTTCCAAATCACGATAACTAATTCCGTATTTACAGTACCAGCGTACACAAGCCAAAATTATCTCACCACGAAAATGCTTCCATTTGAAATCATTCATAACGCCTTCTATTGCTTGATGACATACAATGATTTCACAGCATATTTAGATTTTTTGCAACAGAGCCCAGAAGATTCTGTAAGTCCCTTTAACGGTGGTCAAAAAGTTCTTGCTGGAGTAAAAGAGGAAGAGTCATTCCTACATTTAATACCATTCAGTACTGGAAAAATTTAATGGCTTGTAAAGAAATAACAGAAACTAGAAGTGAGTCACATGATGTAAGCATTTACAATAATAGCTGTGAAGATTCGAATAACATAGTTCAATTAGTGAAAATTAATGGTGGTGGTCATGTCATACCTAATCCTTACTTTTCAGAGTGGGCAAAAGATCTTGGGAAGGTCAATAAATATTTTTTTTACCAAAGTTTAATTTAGATTTCTTTGAATCACTTAAATAATATTTATGTTTGAGATTCTTCTTATCAACGATAAAGCTGAAAGTTTATTCAAATCTTCAGCACACAATCCGGTTAGCTTCTTGGCAATGTAAAAAATATACCCCTTTTAAAAGGTCTGGTTTTGATCTTGTCCGATTGTTTTTTTAGGTTACTCTCCGTGCACCGCGGCGCGGTGCACGGGGCCTGCCCCTATTTCTATCAGAACCGGAATTCGAGTTTCGCGGAACCGCCGTAATCGTAGCTGTTCGTCGACAAGGCGGTCTGGGCCCGTATTGACAGCGAAAGGTTGTCCTGTAGCTGCGCATCGAAGCCCACGGTTAAATCGCCCTGGCAACGGTCGGTGCCCATTGTGAAGTTCAGTTCTCCGAGCGAAGCATCCGCGTCCACCAGCGTCGAACTCGCGTCCATGCTCGGTTTGTTTAATACCACCGTGAGACCCGCCCGGATGAAGGCCAGCATGGAGTGGTCATTGCCCGAGAAGGCCCGACCAAGCTCGATCATTGGGGTCATGGCGAGCCAGCCATCGCTGACCGACCCGACGTCCCAATTCAGGAGGCCGTTGCCGCTTTCGGTAAAACTGTCCTGCCAGACCTGTGTGTAGGCCAATGCGGCTGAGGGCTTGGCGTAGTAGCCACTTTGGCCTAAGAACACAGCCGATGCCCGGACCTCGGCTCCGAGGAAGCCTCCGTCTATGTCGGAATTGGCTTGTTGCCAAATCTGGGAGGACTTGTAGGCCCGATCGTAGTTGAGTGAATAGATCCCACCGGTCAGTGCTGTGGAGAGGGTGAACCTCCCGATCTCTTTCTTAAGAGCCAAGCCCAGCGAATAGCGCTCGCCATCCTGAGAAAAGTTGTCGCCGTCGATGGACAGCGTCTCGAATTGGCCCACTATCTCAATAAAGGTGTCGGCTGCGATCTCACGTTGCGAGCCGAGTGCGATACCCCAGGTGGTCTCGGAGAACTCAGGACTTTCTCCAGTGGCATTCTGGTTTAAATGCGAGCCGATTGCCTGGACCCAGGCACAGTCGTTCTGGCGCAGGAAGTCGGTGCCGGTCGTCGGGTCGAGTGTCGGACAGCTCTGCATTAGCTGGTTTAGCCTGTGCGATGCCGAGACCGCTCTGGTCGCCCCGATCAGGCTCTCTTCCGGGGTATGGCTACCGTAGATTGCCGCTAGTTCGTCGGCACTGGTAGTGTTCAGAATCGTGGTCGCGTGCATGGATAAGGCTTCTTCCGTGTCGCCGCTCGCCGTGGCCTCAATTGCCGCTAGTTTGTCGGCACTGGTAGTGTTTAGAATTGTGGTCGCGTGCATGGAGGCTTCTTCCGTGTTGCCGCTCGCCGTGGCCTCAATTGCCGCCATGGCGCTGCTTAAATATCTGGCATAACTGAGCGCATTGTTCCCTAGTTCTATTCCCGCTGCGCTGCCAGTATAGTCGATCGTGTAATTGACGAAGATATCGCTGGTCTTGTTGCTGAGGGTGTAGGTGACGGTCGGGGTGTTGACTAATGTCGCGGTCATTGTCTTGAGGTTAGCGTCATTCGTCAGCGAAACGATGTGCAGTACGCCGGTGTTGCCGCTGGAAAGGGTGGTGCTTCCAACCCAAACGGGTTGGATCACGCCGGTCAGGTTGATCTGCGCGCCCTGGGCAAGACCATCAAAAACGATCTGGTCATTTAATACAGTCCCAGTCGAGTTTTGTTGGACATCGATCCAGAGTGTCCCGGCCTCGGCGTAGGTTTCACCGAGGCTCACCGTGCTTGTGCCGACTATGTTCTGGCCATAGGGCGACATGGTGCTGCCGTCGTAGCCTGTGTAGTTACCGAGCTTGCCAAGATAGACGGTCTTGCCGGCGTGGAAGTACGCGGCCTGTAGGTTTTCGAACTCAGTCCGGTTGGAGTCGTCGAGTTGCAGCGAGCCCGAGAGGATGCCTCCGTTCCAATTGTGGATCCTGAGCGCCCCTTGAGAATCGTTAGCAATGACCACTGAGTCCGCGTTGGCGCTCTGGATTGTGCCCTCGTTCTGGATCATGTTGGAATAGCTGAGCGACCCGTCGGAATTATAGTTTGACCGCCCCCCTGAGATAGCGATCGTCTCGTAGGCCGAACTGTTCGTCGTCTCGACCAGTCCGCCTTTATTGACATAGATGTGACTGGTGCCCCGGCATTCGGCGTCTTTGCACTGGGTGGAACCGCTGCTTTCGCTGCCCTGCGGATCGTCTGTGCCAATTTCCGAGGATTGGGCGAGGATCGCCCGGGCGTTCGCGCCCTCGGTTTTTACTGTGCCGGCGATACGCATCTTGACCCCACCGGAGTAGCCATCGGTGCCCGAAGCGCTCTGCGCGAAGATCCCGTGCGAGCCGGTGCCCTTGACATTAATCAAGCCGTCAATGGCTATGTCGACATAGCCACTGTTGCCGGCGTCTCCGGCGCTACCGATGCTTACGCTGTCCGTTTTGCTGCCAAGATTGCCACCGGCACCGCCGCTACCGCCGACGGACTGCACCCAGATCCCGTGGGCGTTTTCATTTGCCGTGTTAATCTGGCCGGTACTCGTGATGTTAACATCGCCCCCGTCGCCACCCTGGCCACCGTTGTCCTTACCGAAAATCTGGGCCCCCATGGTTTCATAGAAATTGGCCACAGCGGTTACGATGCTACTTTCGATGTCACCGGCCGATCCACCGCCGCCACCGACCGATTGGGCATAAATACCCATGGCTCCGGAGCCTCCGGTACTGATATTGCCGCTGTTGGTGACGGCCACATTACCGCCGTTGCCGCCCCCAGATCCCGACCGTGCGACGGTGATAGAAGTCAGAAGCCCCTGACTCCCGTCGCCGCCACTGCCGCCGCCGCCGCCCACGGATTGCGCGAAGATCGCCGTGCCGCTGTCGCCGGTTGTGGTCAGCGTGGCATCGTTTTCGACCGTGACGTTGCCGCCGGTGCCAGAGGCCCCAGCCTGGCCGCCGATGTCGATTTCAAAGGAGAGTTCGTCTTTGGGGAAGCCCTTCACGTCCTTGTAGGTGTCATAGAGGTCGTCCAGAAACTCGCCGGTATTCTTGATATCCGCGACCCAGCCCTTAAGCCCGGGCGAGCCGTTGCCGGAGTTGCCGCCACCACCGCCAACCGACTGGGCGTAGATCGCGTAGGAGGCGTTGCCGACCGTCGAGATGGTGCCCGCCGAATGGGTTACCGACACGTCGTTGCCGTCACCAGAGACGCCTTGGTCGCCGCCCATGGTAAAGTTCAGAGAATAGCTTTTACCTTCGTCGGTCTTGGTCTGTTTCTTGGTGTAGCCAAAGGTATGGGACCCGGCTTGGCCGCCGTCCCCACCGCCGCCACCGACCGACTGGGCGTAGATGCCGTAAGCGGTCTCGGTCTGCGTGGAGATGTCTCCGTTGTTTTGCACAGTTACCGAGCCGGCATCCTCCCCGCTGCCGCCTGAACCGCCCAGCGCCACGTTCGCGTTAACGTCGAGGTTATTGTCACCGGGCTTGTAGAAGAAGTCTCCCGCGAAGGCGAAGCCGTAGGCGCCGACGCCGCCGTTGCCGCCGACCGACTGCGCATAGATGCCATGGGAGTTGCCGCCCGATGTCTTGAGCGTGGCGTCATTCTCGACCGTCACAGAGCTGCCAACCGACCCGCTGCCGCCGTTGCCGCCGATCGAAACGGAGGCATCTACCGTCGGCCCGGTACTCCCCGACAGTGTGAAGGCGTAGCTGCCGCCACCCTTGCCGCCGTTGCCGCCGATCGATTGCGCGAAGATCCCGTAGGACAGATGTCCGGACGTTGTGATGTCGCCACCGCTGTTGTTGGTCACTGTGACCGCTTTCGCCGTGCCCGAGTCGCCGCCATCGCCGCCAACGGAGACGTTGACTGAACCACTACCGTCGGAGCTCAAATCGATCGCCCCTGCAATGATGGCACCGCCGTCGCCGCCGTTGCCGCCAACCGACTGGGCGGTAATCCCCGTGGAGTGATAGCCAGCGGTGGTGATTTGGCCCGAGTTGGTGATGTCGACCGTATCTGCAGTGCTACCCTTGCCGCCGCTACCGCCAACGGAGACGTTGACCGAGGCCGAGATCGGCCCGGCGCTTCCGGCTCCGGTACCCAGAAATCCGCCTACGCCGCCGCTCCCGCCCAGAGACTGGGCAAAGACCCCGTGCGAGCTGTCGCCCGACGTTTTAATATTTTCGGTGTTGGTCAGCGTCACCTTGCCGGCTGTGCCGCCGTTGCCGCCGTCTCCGCCGTGGGCGATGTTGAGATCACCCACGATGCCAAATGACGCTGAGGCCGTCACGCCCCCGGAGCCACCGCCCCCGCCCATACTCTGGGCCAGGACGCCGGTCGCACCCGAGCCAGCGGTGGTGACGGACGCGTTATTGATCAGCGTTATATCCGAGGCCATTCCGCCTAGACCGCCGTTGCCCCCATGGGTATAGCTGAGGCTGATACCGGCATTGCCATTGACTGTGGTGCCAGCCGTGCCACCACCGCCGGCCACACTCTGGGCCATGACGCCGGTCGAGAGATTGCCGGATGTCGTCACGCTACCGGCGGTGGTCAGCTCCACCGTTCCCGACGAGCCGCCCGCACCACCGGATGAGCCGAGGCTGATACCGGCATTGATCGAGACGTCTCCGTCGACGGTATAACCCGCTTTGCCGCCACCGCCGCCGATGGACTGGGCGACGACGCCAAGTGCATTGTCGCCCTTGGTCTCGACCGTGCTGTCAGTTTGGACCCAGACCGCTCCGGCAGAGCCGGCAGTTCCCGCAGATGAACCCTGATTGCCAATGAACTGGCTGATTTCCCCGCCGACATTGGCATCGATAACGTTGCTCGACTGGCCACCGCCGCCACCAATCGATTGCACCAGGATGCCGTCTGCGTGGTCGCCATCGGTCGTGGCATCGGTCTTGGAGTTTACCGTGACGTCGCCACCGGTCCCGCCGTCCTGACCGCCCGCCCCCATGTCATGATTGAATTCAAGGGTGCTGCCTGCCTCGATGCTATTACCAGCCGAACCGCCGCCACCCCCGACCGACTGGACAAGGAGGGCCGAAGATGTAGCTCCGTGCGTGGTTACCGATCCGGTCAGGCCAACGGTATCCTTGTTGCCGACGTTGACGGTTCCACCGTGATGCGCTGCGGTCGTGGCCAAGGCGGCGGTCTGTTGGTTGAAGGTCAGGCCGATGTCGACGTTGACCACGTTGCCGCCGGTGCCGCCGCCACCGCCGATGGACTGCGCGACGAAGCCATTAGACTTGAAACCGGAGGTTTCGATGTCGACGCTGCCGCCTTCGCTGGTGACCGTGATGTCGCCGCCTGAACCGCCATCGCCGCCCTGGGAGCCGAGGACAGGCTTGATGATATCGAGGGCGGCAAGGGAGCTACCGCCATGGCCACCACCGCCGCCAACGGATGAAATCAGTACCCCGTCTGCGATGCTACCCTGCGTTGTGACCCCGAGCGTTCCACTCTTGAGATCAAAGGTCACGTCGGAGCCACTGCCGCCATCTCCACCGTTGGCTCCGAGGGCCCAGGGCCCTGTGGGCGAGGTCGACTTGCCGCCGCCGTTGCCGATACTCGAGATCATCACACCAACAGCATATTCGCCCTCGGTCGTGATGGTGGTGTTGCCGTCGGCGGAGAAGGTGGCAACATCACCATTGCCGCCTTTCCCTCCAGCACCGCCAAGGGCGACCACGCCTTCGTTCCCGCCGCTGGTGCCGCCGCCTCCGCCAGCGCTCAGCACGAAGATTCCTGACGCGTCGTCGCCCTTGGTAGTGATGGTGTTGGTGTCCGTCAGCGTGACGGTGACGTTACCGCCCGCGCCACCTGCACCACCTGCGGCACCGATGGTGACAAAGCCATCGTCTTTCGAACCGACACCGCCGCCACCGCCCACCGAGAGTGCGCTTAGTCCAATAGAAGAGTTCCCTGTCGTAGCCACAGACACGGCATTAAGGGTTGTCGTAACGGTATTGCCATCACCACCACTCGCGCCGTTGGCGCCATAGCCGACAAAGCCGCTCGCGCCGCCGGAGCTACCGGCGAAACCGCCGACACTCTCCACGAGGATGGCCGAGGCTTCATCGCCTTTCGTGGTAATAGTTCCATTCGCGTAGCTGATCGTCGCCTCGCCACCCGGTCCCGGCACGCTGGCAAGACCAGAGTCGCTGTCGAACCAGCTATCGCCTTTGCCGCCACTGCCGCTGGCGCCGCCGATACTCTGGATAAAGACGCCTTGCGCCTGGGCGCCCGAGGTCGTGATGTCGCCGGCGAAAGTCACATTGATCTCTCCAGCAGTGCCGCCGTGTCCGCCAACGCCTCCAACCCCTTCGGCCGTCCCATCCCCTTCGCCGCCGGTCCCTCCGTCCCCAGCCTCGCTGATAGCAACGATGCCATGTCCCGCATCGCCCGAGGTCGAGATTGCGTTCGAACTGCTGTCAGCGGTGAGCTCTACAATCCCGCCGTTGCCACCGGCACCACCAGTGCCGCCCGTAGCCTTGTTCGACGAAACCCCTTCACCCGCGGTGTTGCCGTTGCCGGCGACGCTAACCAGGGCGATACCGCTGCTGGCGCTCGTGGCGATGTCGACTGAATGCTGATCGTCGAGCCTCACGGTGATATCGCCGCCATTGCCACCGGCACCGCCGTTGCCGCCATTACCCTGATGAACCCCGCCGCTATGGTTGTGGCCCTCGCCGCCTTCGCCGCCGTTACCACCCCGGCTGAGCACGATAATACCTGGGCCGTTCTTCGCGGTGATTGGGAAAGGGGGCACCCCGCCGTTGTCAGCATTGGCTGTGATCGTCACGACGCTGCCATTACCACCGGCGCCGCCGACCCCGCCATAGGCGGTGGTGGAGTATTTCTTGTCCTCATTGGCGTTGCCACCGATGCCGCCGTTGCCTTCGATCGAGATCCCGCCCGTGGCGCTGTCGATGCCAAAGCCCTTGTCGAAATGCATCATCAAGGACATATCGTACGAACTGTAGCCCTCCCCCCCCGGCTGACCATTCATATGCTTTCCGTCGGTCGCGTCGGTCCCCGGGCCCGCTTGGTCCGTAAACTTGAACGCATAGTCGCCGTCACTTGACAGGGAAGGCCCGAAATTACCCGTTACGTTTTCGTACAGGAAGTGGGTGGCAGTGCTTGACCCGACATTGAGGACCGGGATATCGCTGCCGGAGCAGGTATAGGTGCCATTATCATTGAGACATGACCCAATAGATAAAGTTGGCAACATAAAAATAGATACCATCGAAAAAATGTGCGTCATTCTCATAGTAATTCCTTAAAATAAAATCTAGAATTGAACTTTCCAGTAGGGCCACTAAAGGAATAAGCGTAAAGTTTGAGGGTAGTGAAGATTTGGTCGTGATGGCAAATGGGGAAAATTTCAATCGTATAATAATGGGGATTATTTTAATAAGTCAGCTCTCTACGATAAAGTAAATGAGCTTTCATCAAGAGGGAAAACCTCTTGATGAAAGATTGGCATTGCGATCCCCGTTTGCACGGGGACACTAGCCTCTGTATGTCAATCTATTCCGGTCGTGACTTCATCGACCAGGTACATGATCGACATATAAGGAATGCCGAGTTGTTCTGTGCAGCCGATCTCACACGTTCGGCTGTTTGAATATCCGACCACAGCTCCCTCCTTTTTGATCACTGGCACCGCTGTTCTCAGGCCATGAGCGTTGAGAGCAGGCAGATGAAAACCTTTGTCTCCGGCAAATCCGCAACAGTTTACATCAGGGGGCAAAATCACCTTGTCTGCACACATTGAGGCAACCTCTTGTAAAATTTTGGCAAGGCCCATTTTTTGGGTTGAGCAGGTCGCGTGGATGGCTATGGTCTGCTTTTTAGGAGTAAAATGCAGCTTATTTAATAAAAATTTATGTACAAATTCAGCAGGTTCGTAAAGTTTTAGTTTGCTGTCCATGACTCTGCGCATTCGATATATACAAGGCGATGTGTCACAGAGCACCGGATACTTTCCCTGCTCAGAAGCGATAAGCAGTGCCTGCTCAAGTTCGCTGGACTTCATGTCCGCTGTTTCGGTAAAACCCTTTGACTCCCAAGGGGTACCGCAACAGAGATTTTTCATACCTTTAGGGAAAATGATGCCATAGCCGGCTTTCTTGAGTACCCGAATGGTCACCTCTGATACAGACTCAGTCACCGGGTCATCCTTTGCCGGTCCCATGGCCCGGGCAATGCAAGACGGAAAATAGACAACTTTTTGCTCAGCATCAGTATTGATTGGGGTCTCTTCTGGAGCTGATACGCCACTTGGCATGGCAGCTGTCCACTGTGGTATGTGATTGCCACTTATAGAACGTGCCGTATCGCATATTTTACCAAAATTTTTGGTACCCAAGAGCCGATGCATTCCTCCGACCATCCCTAATGCAACGGAAGCGGTGCTGCAGATCAGGCCCAGATGTTCACCGGTAAAGTTGCCTACTTTTTTCCCAAAGGCACTGTGATTTGCCGCACGTATTTGTTTAATATATTTCCCGGTATCAATGGAGACAGGGCATGACGTTTCGCAAAGTCCGTCACCTGCGCAGCTCTCCTCGCCCTGGAAGACAAAACCTTTTTCAAGTTCAGCAAGGCGCTCAGGGTTTTCGCCACTTTTTTTCAGTCTCGCGATCTCTCGCTGTACAACAATACGCTGGCGGGCAGAGAGGCTGAAATGGTTTGACATGCAGTTAACTTCACAAAAACCACATTCAATACATTTATCGATCAAGGGATCACACTGGGGCAAGGGTTTGAAGTTTTTTAAATAGCACTCGGGATCGTCATTAATGATAACACCCGGATTGAGGATAGTATCCGGATCAAAGAGCCTCTTGATTTCACACATCAGCTCATAGCCTTTTTTACCCCATTCTTTCTTGACAAATGGTGCCATATTCCGTCCGGTGCCATGTTCTGCCTTTAAGGAACCGTCGTATTTATCGACGGTCATATTGATGACGGCGTGCATCATCGCAGCGTAACGCTGCACCTCTTTTGGGTCGCTGAAATCCTGGTTGAGGATGAAATGAAAATTTCCTTCGAGGGCATGACCGTAAATAACGGCGTCAGTGTAACCATGTTCAACGATGATATCCTGCAGCTCCTTAGTAGCCTCGGGCAGGGTTTCCATGTGGTAGGCGACGTCTTCAATGAGACAGGTCGTGCCGATTTCCCGCATGCCGCCGACAGCAGGAAATACCCCTTTACGGATATTCCACAACTGTTCGTTTTCAGCCGGGTCGGAAGTGAATTCGACGGGGCGAAGCGTTGTAAAGTCGTTGAGGATTTCTTTGATTTGGATAATATTTTTAGCGAGGATATCTTCATCCGAGGCCATGGTCTCTATGAGGACAGCAGTGGTTGTTTCATCAAAATCCTTGATGAAATCGGGAATTCCCTCTTTGTTCTCGACCGATTTTAAAGCCAGCCGGTCAAGTAGCTCCGCGCCATCTACCGGTCCTTCTTTCAACGCTACAGCTGCCTTACATGCCGTTATGATGTCCGGAAAATAGACCATGGAACTTGCCTTGCACTTGTAGGTGGGCACTGAACGCATTACCACCTCTGATATGAATGCCAGTGCACCTTCTGAACCGATCAGCAGATTGATGATAATTTGGAAGGGGTCATCGTAGTCAATAAAAGGATTAATGGAAAATCCGGTGGTGTTTTTTATGGAATATTTTTTTCTTATTCGAGCTGCAAACGTTTCATCTGCACCTACCCTGTCCCGAATTTCTTCAATTTTTTCCACAAACCCTGGTCGGGTACGTCGAAAGGATTCACGGCTGTCAGCATCTGCGGTGTCAAGCAGAGTGCCGTCTGCGAAAATAATTTTAGCCGCTTCGATGGTTTTGTAGGCATTCTCATGGGTGCCGCAGTTCATACCGGAGGCGTTGTTAATGATGATACCGCCAACCATTGCGGAGTTTATGGAAGCAGGGTCCGGCCCAAATTTGCGATTATACGGGGCCAGAATGCGATTAACCTTAGCCCCTACAATTCCAGGTTGGAGGCGGATTTTTTGTCCCTCTTCCAATACTTCGTAGTCTTCCCACCCTTCACCTGCCATAAGTAAAATAGAATCGGAGATGGCCTGGCCGGAAAGAGAGGTGCCTGCTGCTTTGAAGGTTACCGGGAGTTTTTTAGACGATGCTTCGCGCAGACAAAGCTGCATCTCCTTTTCATTTGCAACCCGTACCACGACCTGTGGTTCTAAGCGGTAAAAGCCACCGTCCGTGCCATAAGCCAGGCATCGAAGCGTATCGGTAAAGATTCGTTCTTTCGGAATAAGGGTGGATATTGCCTTTACATAATTTTGATATTCAACGTTGCTCATAGGAGCCTCTTTGTAAAATATTAAATAATTTTCAACATGTTACGGTGTGCTAAAAGGTTTTTAGAGTATTCATAGTGATCGCTGATTATGTGATTTTTTTCTTTACTTGCATGTGCTTGAATGGCTGTAATTGCAACCGTATTGACAATATCATGAACAGTACCCCCTGCTGAGATCGTGCACCGGTTTGTTGAACTCTTCTAGGGCCAGTGACTGGGGAGCCTTTTGTAGCTCTTTGCACAGCTTTAGGGACTTGGATCTTTGAATCGAAAGATAATCGGCTTGCCAATAAAGTAGGTGATCGGCAAGTCACATCTTTGCGACCAAAAACATGATAAAGCATAGACATGGATATGAATCCCCTGCTTGAATTGATTCTACTACAAACAACCTGCCTCATTCCATGTCCTTTTGTTTTTTATTTTTCACCACAGTTACTCGTTTGCCGAATGAACTAAAAAAATAAGCCCCAAGATACCATTCCAGGTTCCCAAACCAAGGTTCTGGGTAACTCAGTCCTTTCTTGCAGAGACGATTTTACCCGCTTTGACTGTCACCCCTCCACCGCAAACTAAAATAAGCTACAATAACAAAGGAATAAAAAATATTAGCCCTGCCGGTATGCTTATTGACATATTAAATATAAGCTCTCGATATTTACCCAGAGCGACAGGCAGAAGAAGCATTCTCTTTTGTCAGCACCTTTAAAGAATAAACAGGCTTTTATTCTGGTGAAAATGCTTCACTGTAACAGGCAGTTCACGATTACTAGTCAAGGAGAAAACATGTCCGTAGGAATTTTAGCCCTTGTGGCGCTCGTTCCCCTCATGCTGGCCTTGGTACTCATGGTCGGCCTCCGTTGGCCTGCCACCAAGGCTATGCCCGTTGCCTGGCTTTCCTGTGTTATTGGAGGAATTGCAGTCTGGCAACTTCCCGCCAGCTATATCGCGGCCCTCACACTTCAGGGACTCGTCACAGCAATAGGTATTCTTATTATTGTTTTCGGTGCGATTATCATCCTCTACACCCTGCAGTACAGTGGTGGCATGGAAACCATTCAATATGGATTCCAAAATATTACCCGTGATCGTCGTATCCAGGTGCTTATCATCGGTTATATGTTTGCTGCCTTTATTGAAGGCGCAGCAGGCTTTGGTACCCCGGCAGCCCTTGCCGCACCTCTGCTCTTAAGTCTTGGCTTTCCCCCACTCTGTGCGGTGGTCATGTGCCTTGTCTTTAACTCCTTCCCCGTAACCTTCGGAGCTGTTGGTACCCCTGTTGTTCTTGGTTTTAGTTATCTCACAGGCCTGGTAGACGAGGCGGTTCAAGTGGCTGCTCCGGGGGTAAACTTTACCTCCATGGAAGGCTTTAACCAGCTTGTCACTCAGTGGGCTACCCTGATGCACCTGCCCATGATTTTCATCCTTCCCATCTTTATGCTCGGCTTTATGACCCGCTACTTCGGGAAAAATCGCAAGTGGAGTGAAGGATTTGCTGCCTGGAAGTTCTGTATTTTCTCAGCCGTAGCCTTTTCTGTTCCTTACCTCCTGACAGCATGGCTGGTAGGCCCGGAATTTCCTTCCCTTATCGGTGGTCTTGTTGGACTTGGTATCGTTGTTTTTGGCGCTAAAAAGAACTTCTGTATGCCTAAGAAAAGCTGGGATTTCGGTCCCTCATCGGAATGGGATAAAGAGTGGACCGGTCTTGTTAGCGCCGATAATTCGGGTGAATTCAAAGCCCATATGAGCCAGCTTCGGGCCTGGGCTCCATATATTCTCATTGGCCTCATTCTTGTCGTGACCCGTATACCATCCCTCGGTCTGAAGGGGATACTTGCAGGTGTTTCTATTCCCTTTACCGATATCCTCGGCTTTGAGTCCGTTGATGCCAGCATAAAGTACCTCTATCTTCCAGGAACCATCCCCTTTGCCCTGGTGGCCATCCTCACCATCTTCCTGCACAGAATGCCTGCCGCCAAGGCAGTCATTGCCTGGAAGGAGGCTATTAGCAAGATGAAGAGCCCAGCCATTGCCCTCTTCTTCTCTGTTTCCATCGTCTCCATCTTTAAAGGTTCCGGAATTGTTGATGCTGCCCTGAATCCAAATAACTATCCATCAATGCCTCTGGCACTTGCCGAGGCGGTTTCCGGACTGGCAGGACAGACCTGGCCGATGTTTGCCTCATTTGTTGGCGGTCTTGGTTCTTTTATCACCGGTTCCAATACGGTTTCCGATCTTCTCTTTGCAGAATTTCAATGGGGCGTAGCATCCAGCCTTGGTCTCCCTCATCAGATCATCATTGCTGCCCAGGGCGTTGGCGGAGCAATGGGTAATATGATCTGCATCCACAACATTGTAGCAGTATGTGCTGTGGCTGGACTCTCCGGCAGGGAGGGCGCAATCCTTAAACGTACGGCCTTACCCTTTCTTATCTACGGTCTGGTTGTGGGAATTATGGTCTACCTCATGTCCTTCGTCTTCTTGCCAGGGGTTTTTTAGAGCTAAAAAAAAGCAGATAGGCAACCAACAGGGACCTAATTAGCTAACAAGTAGCTCCAGTGGAACGCGTTCCGCTGGAGCTACTCGTGCCCACTGACCTTGGCGCCCCCCCCCTCACTCCTCAATAAGCAGACATTGACTCACGGCCACACCGTTACCGCAGGGAAGCTGGCCTGTCTGATGGTCTCCGCCTGGGTAGGCGCTGATCTCATTCATCCCCATGGTCATTTTTTTCATACTATCTCCTTAGCCCCGTGTTGTGGGCTAATCTACAACGACTAAATCATCACTCATCTCGTCCTGCTCTTTCGGCCTTGGCCATTAGCGGATACCTACCACATCCTCTGCCCAGAGGGTCAGACAGAAACAGTCCCATAAATGCTTGTTTCCTTGCCCGATTGCGCCCAGACCCTCTTGAATATTTTGCTGAACGGGTCCATGGAGCTTGTGCTCTAAAAAAAGTATCACAGTAGCGGCCGAAGGTTTCATCGGCCACCTTGAGACGCAGACGTCCTTTTGCCTCTTCTTCCAGGGCCTCGGTGATGAAGCTTTCGAGCAGCGATTCGAGGGCGGTTTTGAAACAGGGATGAGGAGAGATGAATCATATCTCTATAGCTTATTTCTTGTGCGGAACATTTTTTTTATGTAGTACCTGTGTTAGCGATTTTACAGAGAGCGAGGGGCGGTAGTCTGCCTATCACGCAAGATTGCGCTTCAGGTCTGTATAATAGCTTGGTCGATGACGAAACTATCTTGTGTGAGTTATTCAAGAGATCTCTTGAAGCGTTTGGTTATGAGGTCACATCTTTTTCTGATAGTCTCAATGCATTCAAGCATTTTCAACAAAATTATGAATCCTACGATATTGTGGTAGTGGATATGACAATGCCAAATTTGACCGGACTCGATCTGATTAAAGAGATTCTACGGATATGCCCTGATAGCAAAAGCATACTTTGTACAGGATATAATAGCACTGTAACCGAAACCAAAGCACTCTCTTCTGCTTAAACCATTTTTGCCCCGACTATTAGCAGAAACAATACGTAAGATATTTGACAATACCTAACTGTTTGGTCTTTGACGATTCAACAGACCTTTATTGAAGCGCAGGAGCGGAAAACAACTCCTGGTAACTCTCTTTTAAGACTTTTATTAATTATCAGACAAGCTTTCTAGAACATCATGGGAAAGAGCAGATCAGCCAGTTATATAACTGGAACCGGTATAAGGTAGCATTAATCTATCCGCTGGGAATATGTAAGGACGTGAAGGGGAATATATTCGTAATTGTTGGGTGAAACCTACTCGACTTTTTAAAAGATACCGAACATAAGTTAGAGGAATACTTGACCAAGTCCTCGGGAAATTTTTGCAGGGGATGCAACTGAAGTATCGAGGAGAAGAATACTCGGCTAATGTAACTAGGCCACAGCCATTTAAACTCAGGTGCATTCTACTACACCTGAGAGGCGGGCTGTTGACCTGCTGACGGTGTTATTTTTTAAGCTCCTTATAAAGGCTCACTGCCTTTATGTAGAGAAGAAAACTTGGTGGTATCCCAGTCAGCAACTTCTTCCTTTGGTTTTTGTCGAGTGTGAATACCCTGTGCCTGTTTGATATCGTAATTGAGGGCATCTTCCTCCCCTCTTACCTGTAACCAATTACAGAGCTGAGTGTCATTATTAGCATCATCAGCTGCATTGGGTGTAGTAAGGTAGGCGATTTCCAACATACGATCGTGGGTGGTGTCGACATCAGCCTCTTTTGCATACCGCTCTGCTTCGGCATATGTGTTGAATTTCATCATTTTTTCAATATGCTCGAAACGGCAGTACTTGTCGAAGGCGATGCACCATGGTGTATAGTGATAATCAGCGCCAAACATCGTGGTATCAAACTGTTTTATAACAATGACAAAGAACCCTTTGACCTTTTTCATAGATGACCTCTCTTTAAAAAATGGACTTCCAGTTGCCCCCTACTATGCTTTATAACTTATATATAGGTTTTTTTGGAATTCATTACAAGTAAAAAAAGTGTAAAAAAATGCTGTCAACTGACCAAAATCCTGTCTTTATTTGGATAGACACGTTTATCGTCGGTTTTTGAATTCTTTTGCATACTGTTTACGCATTCTCAGTTCTCGTTTCGCCCAAGGATTTTCCAATATTTTTTGAGGAGCAAACTATCCTGACACCTATGCCTTCGTCTATTTAGTTTACGCTGCCCTTCAGTATTTGATCGGAATAGATAGCCATTTCGGATTCAAACTTTTTAAAGCGATTTGTGAGAGAAATGATTGTCTTCTCTCGTTCTTTGTTGGGGAGGAAAGAATATTTAATGCTGTTAAACGCATATTGTTTGATGGTTTGGTAACTTGGTTTATATCTCGTAGCTAACAAAACATATTCATGACTTAAGTTGTTTCTCGAAACCCCAGAATCGTCTGTGCATATAACTATTGGGACACCATATGCAGAATAAATCAAATATGGGTGCTCTTGACCTTTAACTCCTAATATAAATTCATTGCTGGTAAAATTAATTTCTACCACTGCTTTCTCTTTAATTGCCCTCAAAAGGTCGATGGCATCTTCTTCATAAGGTAAGTCAACGCCATGGCCAATTCTTTGAGCACCGGCAATATTTACTGCCTGATCAACATGGAATGTCAAATTTTTTGGGCGCACCATACCAAGAGTAAGCTCTCCAGCGTGCAATGCTACGTTAACCTCAGGATATTTTTTTCTGAGATAAGAGAAAAATTGCATATGTAATTCGTAATCCTCGATTGCCACCACGCCATTTTCAGGGCCCACGAGATTAACCCCGACGATAAGCTCAGATTGATCAGCTGCCTGAAATGCTGCATAGAGTGCAGAAAAAACTTTGCTTGGCACACTATTTCGTGATGTGTATGTTTGATAGCGCATCATGAATTGCTCATCGTCCACATTCGCGTTTTCGTGAGCTGTTTTAATTCCTGTGGTAAAATCATTTGTTTTTTCAGTAAAAGTATTATCCCCGTCAATCTTTGATGATTGTTCGTCCAAAAGCGAAAATAATTCTTCGTTATCACTATATGTTCTTACGTTTGTATCAAATATTGGATCTGGATATGAATAGCCAACTGATTTAATCATCGTCTCTATATAGCTGACATTTTCTTTTATGGCTCGCTTTTTGAAGACCAGCATACCCTTTTCATAGCTTTGAGAAACGTATCCAAAATAGCCAAATGTATTAAAGAAATTTGCATCAGGTGGTAATTGCAACTGATAATGGTTGGAATAATCTTTATCGGACCAAAGGGTTAATAGCCTTCTGTAAAGCTCTGCATTAGAACGTAATGCATCAACTGTTAGTAGCGTTTTCGTCTTGTCTTCACTTATTTTTAGTGTTTCCGTGTCGATAAGCTGACTGTTGGCCTTTGCCCAATCCAAATAAGTTTCCACATAAATACTTCCTGAGAAGTGATGATGAATATCTCCGCCCTTAGGCATCTCTGTAAGAAAAAGATTTAGTTGAGCAATATTAGGAGACTGTCCTTCAATAAAGTTATTGTAAAGTAATTCAGTCTTTGCCTCATCAGAGCTGACCTTATTAAGATTCGCCCCGTGGTTGATCTGGGTGCAGCCGGTGAACGCGAAGGCTACAACAATAATGAGTAAGGCTAATTTTGATTTCATCTCTTTCTCCAAAAGGGTTCCGCTATTAATCGTGGCGCTCACTGGCGAATTTCGGGCGAGTCTGGTAGGGGGGGCGGAATATATGATGAGGATATCATATTATTTGACAATATTACAAACTGTTGAAAGATATACTGAACCTTTTTCTTAGATTCCAGAAATCAACTAAGGTGGTTTAAATTTATCAGAATCGTCTGAGCAATGGTTTTTAGCTTGGTTCGTGCAGGTAATTTATTATGGTAAGATGTCCCAACCCAAAATGGCAGCATTTCCTGCTCTAATGCAATAAGGCCATTAATTGGTTTCATTGAGGCATTGGGGGTGCAAAACCTCTTTTGCATAAGCGCCATATTTTTTCTGGGCGGCCACACACTCTCCAGCTACGTAAGAACAGTTGAAGTTGGGATTAACATTATGTATCCGTGCTGTAACTTTTTCTTCAATATTCGAGTCTGCGTAGCTGCTACAGTTGTTGCCTTCGTCCCACGCGCCATCTATGTAATCCGCCAAATCAAATCGGGTGTTGGATTCCCAGGCCTTGACTGTTTTCCTGCTTTTTATGGAAGAAATAACTTGGATGTCACAGGTTACGTAGGGCCGATTAAAAAGAGCAGCAAACCATCCCTTTAAAGGATCGTTATCTTTGTTTAAGACTTTGTTCCAAAATCGCCAGCCATTAAAATTGGCGACAAGATCAGCAGAGGAAAAAATTCCGGTGGTTGTATAACCAAATTTTCCAGCTTCCTGTTCCTCTCCCCAGCTCAGAGCCTGGTCGATATTATTGCCCTTTTCGGTTAGCTCAAAATATTGCCAGCCCTCACCAAAGAAAAGAACCACTTTATCCAGACCAATAAGATGACCATTGATATTAACCACATCACTGAGCTTTTTCAGGTTTAAAGAAAACCCTTCTATGTAGCTGATATCACGGTAAATGGAGTCTTCTAGTGCTAAAGAGTAACTTTTGCTGGTGAGTAAACTGCGTAATTGCTGGTCAAGCGCGTAGCCTTTGAAGCCCCACGATGCGGTAAAGGATTGAAAAATTGCTTTTCTAAGTTCGGTATAAAGGATCTCTTCATCACAAAATTCATCGCCTTCAAGGTTGTCGGTATCATCCAGTCGGGCATTGGCTTTCTGGATTCCCTCTTGAATACGTTGATTAAATATTTTGTTAATAGAAACGAGGCTATTATCAAGTTCAAGGTCTCTTGGGGTGACGCTATCAATTTCAGATGCAAAACTGGTTTGAAAGACAAAAGTACTTATTAAAACGCATAAAATTATTAATCTGGAAGTAATCATAAAAAAATATTTACCTTGAATGCAGCTTTAATCACTACCCCTGGACCTGCCACCAACCTCAAAACTTAGTCTCTTTCAGCTAAGTGCATGGCCATGGTGGTTAGGGGGAGTGGGACGAAGAAATTTCCGAGGAGAGTAGCTGAGTTTAAGCAATAAGTCCAATATTACCGATAGAAAAAAGTATCCGCTAGTAATGGTTCGATCTTAGGGCCGGAATCCTTTTAATCCGAAGTTACCTATATTTTAAAAACTACCCCCTACACGAACACACCTATAGCTTGCCCACAGAGGGCCTCACCTGTTTCTCTGCTCAATAGGACACCACAGGCCCTTCTTTGATACAGACGCCCGGGCCATCTCAACAACCAGACAGGCATGGTCTGTTTCTTGCCATTCTAAATGTCTATAGGGGGTAATTCATACTGTCATTGTTGAAATCTTACAGAGTAGCTCTAGATAGAGTCCTACATTTTGCGCTTAGTTCTTGATGTTGCCTGTGCCTCCAGGGGGTTATCGGGCCAATAATGTTTTGGATAACGTCCTGCAAGTTCCTTTTTAATTTCTGGATATGTCCTCTGCCAAAATGATTTTAAATCCTTAGTTATTTGCATTGATCGTCGTGCCGGTGAGAGTAGGTGCAGAGTTAATGGTAGTGAACCTCCACAAATAGTTGGTGTATCGCACATGCCAAAGACCTCTTGGAGTCGTACTGCAAGCCTTGGCTCATCACCCAGGTGATATGTTATTTTTATATTCGATCCACTAGGAACTTTGGTGTGAGTTGGAGCCAAAGTTTGTAATAGTTGTTGTTTGTTGTATGAAAGTTTCGCGAGCAATGCGGATTGAAAATCAATATCTCTAAGTTGCTGCACTTTGGTGAATCCGTAGCAAAAAGGCTCTAACCATGTGAGGTCTTGTATAAGGGCCTCATCTGAGAAATCCTGCCAGTTATTTTGATCGTAATTAAATAAAGTTTGAAGACGGGCTTGTAGCTCTCGACTTGATTTGGACCATGGTAAGGCCTCACTGCCAGTCTCTTGTATGCCTTTCAGCAATAGAGTGAGAGCGACATCCTTGTCTTGCAAAGAGATTGGTTTAGAAGATATTTTTGCCAAACCAATAAATGTCTCGCGCCTTGCCTGTACTGCCAGCTCTTTTTTATCCCACCTGATATGATCCGAAGTTGAAATAAGGTCGGGATGATTCTTTTCTAGTTCCATGAGAGTTGTTGGTGCTGCTAGAAATATTTTCCCATTTCCTCCTCTAACATCTACCTTGGCAGCTACAATTATTTGTGAGTTGTTCAGACTATCCTGGGCACTGATTCGTGCTTGTCGACCATTCGCCAGTTGGAAGGTAGAGTCCTGTTGAGATCGCCCAATTGCAATACGGTCCGGATAACAAAAGCAAAGAAGATTGCCGGTTTCCTCAGAGTTGATTGTTTCTGCCCACCTGATGCCAAGCGTTTTTCGCCATTGTTCAACTTGCTGTAAAATTTGTTTGCACACCTGAGTGTTGAGGTTTGCTCTCCCAGAATAGCTGGAAGAGCGGTTGCTTAGAGAGGAAAGTGCTTTTATACGATCTCGAATATCTATACCATTATCATGCCCTTGGAAAATATCTCGTTCTGAAAGGATACCGGCAAGGTAACAGCCAGTGAGGCCTAAAGAGAGTTCTGTTGCCTTAAGTAACATGTAGCTTAGGCGTGGATGGAGTGGGAATTTTCGTAGCTTTCTGCCGATATCGGTTATTTCACCCTTTTTGTTCAGTGCACTTAATTGAGTTAAGAGCTTTACCGCTTTTTCCCACGCTCCTTTACCGGGAGGATCCAGCCACTTGAGCTGTTTTGCATCGTTTACACCCCAGTGAGCAAGTTCGAGCACCAAGCTCGTGAGATCAGCATTGCAGATTTCAGGTGGTGTGAATGCAAGCAGGCCATGATGAATTTTTTCATCCCAAAGTCTGATACACATACCGCTGTTTTGTCTCCCTGCCCGGCCACGACGCTGCTCTGCAGATGCTCTAGATATCCTTGAAGTGACAAGGCTTGTTAGACCGTTCTTTGGGTTGTAAACCGGATGTTTATGTAAGCCGCTATCAACAATACAGCGCACACCATCAACAGTGAGGCTTGTCTCTGCTACCGGAGTTGCGAGGACCACTCTTCTTTGCCTGTTTTGTTTTGGGGCGAGAATTTTATCTTGCTGTTCTATTGGCAGATCACCGTATAGGGGCAGTATCTTGACATTGTTCCCAATGCTTTCAAGTTCCCTCTCAACAGATTTAATGTCTGCAATTCCAGGGAGGAAAGTTAAAATATCACCTTCATAGTTGGCCAGGGCATAGGATATAGCCGAAGTTACACTCATTGACAATGGGGTGAATTCTGTGGCAGGAGGCTGGTAAATCACAGAAACGGGGAAACTCTTACCTGCACTTTCCACTATTCGGGCATTATCAAGAAGTTTTGCTAATTTCTCACTATCTAAGGTAGCGGACATTACAAGTAACCTGAAATCTTCACGAAGAGTTGCCAGGTCAAGACAAAGTGCAAGGCAGAGATCTGCAATGAGGCTTCGCTCATGATATTCATCGAAAATAACAAGCCCAATATCTGTGAGTTCCTGATCTTTTTGGATTGTTTTAAGGAAAACGCCTTCTGTAACGATAAATATTTTTGTATTTGCTGAAAATTCTTTGGAGTAGCGAGTGATGTAACCAACCGTTTGTCCAATCCTTTCTCCTAAGAGAGAACTCATTCTGTAGGCAGCGGCCCTTGCAGCCACTCTGCGCGGCTCAAGCATGTAGATTTTTTTCCCGTGAAGCCAATCTTGGCCTAATAGGGTTATTGGTGCAATTGTAGTTTTTCCTGAACCCGTAGGGGACTTGAGGACGGTGTGACCAGCGGCAAGGCTCTCTTGCAGGCTATCAAGAACAGCAGAGATTGGGTAATTTGAGAGAGATTTAGTTATAGTTGGGTTTTGCATGCAGAATGTGGCCTTTGTTAGTGTTTGATCTTATTGACGTTATCCCATCGTCAGTCCCATTTTTAGCTGAGTAGTTTCGTATGCCTGCACCTAGATGTCAAATTATTACGGTACAGATTATCCTGAGACATAGGGTTTACTTGGGGTAGATAAGAGGCAAGCATTAATTTTATTCAAAGCCTTGATCGCAGCCCTACCTGCTTGTAGTGACACATCGTCTTTTCAGCAAGAGATATTTGTTGGTACCCTGTGCTTTCCTGCTCCTTTTTCTTTAGTGTTTTTTACTGCATCATATTTTCTACGCCTTTGTATAGCCGAGCCTCCTGCTTTCCGTGCTATAATGAGTTAATATGGACTCCATAATGTTGGGTTGGATCATGTGGAAGGAGCTAATAGATAATATCGCAGCTCACCTCAAAGGTTAATACTGCCACGTCAAGCTAGACATCACAGGAACTGTTAGTTCGAATATACCGAAACATCTTAGCGTATTTATCTATTTGTACTAAGTGAATATTTGCTTTATTATTCGATTCATGACGGATTCAATATCAGAATTGAGGATAGATTTTTCTTATAAATCAATTTAACTAATAAAAGGTATCATCATGGAAATATTACTGTTTTTTGGTTTAGTAACTTTTTCTGCCCTCTTTTGTTTTACCCTGAAAGTCAACCAGTCGAAACACAGGCCCAACCCAAATACCCCTGGGGACCTTGTCTTTTTGAAAGTTACGCCAATCCAACAACCAGAGCGTTCCTATAACAATATTCGGCTGAGGCCATTCTAACAATATTCTGTAGGTGGTGGAGCCTCATCCACAGATTCCTCGTAGCAGGTTTATCATTAAATTATCAGGAGTTTCACAATGCGTAGATTTTTAAACTTTTTTTCCTTTACTACAGCCCTTGTGGTCTTTTTGGGTTTTGGCGGAGTAGCCTTTGCGACTGGCTCTGGAATGGTTCAGGACACCTTGAATCTGACAAAGCACTGGGGAGGATATGTTGCATTGATAGTCTTCGTGGTGGCGTATGTATTTGTCATGCTTGAAGAGATTACGCATATGCGAAAATCCAAACCGGTCCTGTTAGCTGCCGGTATTATCTGGGGTGTGATCGGCCTGATATATGCGATGAATGGCATTGATCATGCTGCAGAGGCTGCCCTGCGTCATAATATTCTCGAATATGCAGAGCTGTTTCTCTTTTTGCTGGTGGCCATGACCTTTATCAATGCCATGGATGAGCGGCAAGTCTTTGAGGTTCTCCGGGTAAAGCTGGTCAATGCCGGTTACTCCTTCAGAAAACTCTTCTGGATCACCGGTTTGCTGGGCTTTTTCATCTCTTCGGGTGCAGACAATCTTACCACGGACCTGTTGATGTGTGCTGGGGCGATGGTTATCGGCAAAGAGGATAAAAAATTTGTAGGCCTGGACTGAATTAATATTGAGTGCTGCCGCCAATGCGGGCGGTGCTTTTAGCCCCTTTGGAGACATTACCACCTTGATGGTATGGCAGAAGGGAATTATCCAGTTTCAGGAATTTTTCGTATTATTTATCCCCTCTGTCGTCAATTGGCTTGTGCCGGCAGTTATAATGAGCTTTGCCGTACCAAATAAGCAGCCTGAATCAGGCATTGATGATATAAAACTGAAGCGTGGGGCCCTTGTGATTATAGGTCTTTTTCTCTGGACCATCGCCACTGCTGTAAGCTTTCATAATTTTCTGAAACTGCCACCGGTGGCTGGTATGATGGCCGGTTTGTCGCTCTTGAAAATATTCGGCTACTACCTTAACAAAACCCATGTTAAAAACCGTTTAACCTATGATCCAGTAAAAGCGGAACAACGGATCGGCCAGATCGTTCCATTTGATATTTTCGCCAAGGTAGCACGGGCAGAATGGGATACACTGCTTTTTTTCTACGGTATCATCCTCTGTGTTGGTGGTCTCGGTTTCATGGGTTACCTCGGCCTTGCCTCAAACATAATGTACCTTGACCTGGGGCCGACAACCGCCAATATCATTGTAGGATTTCTCTCAGCAATTGTTGATAACATTCCGGTCATGTTTGCCGTTCTGACCATGATGCCGGAGATGTCTCAAGGTCAGTGGCTACTTGTCACCCTGACAGCGGGAGTTGGTGGAAGCATGCTGTCCATTGGTTCAGCCGCAGGGGTGGCACTTATGGGGCAGGCCAGAGGCAAATATACATTTTTCGGACACCTCAAATGGTCTCCGGTGATTGCCCTGGGATACGTAGCAAGTATCTATACCCATTTCCTCATAAACAGTTCATTGATGTAGCTGAAAAGTGGCTGGTAGTACAGAGCTTATTTTTCAATGATAATAAAATCCCCGTTAGGAGCTTATCAAGTCTCCTGACGGGGGCAGTAGAGTGTAGTTATATGCAGGCTTGAAAACATTTAAGAGGCATAATTTTCTAAGAGTAAAAAATCAGTTTTTAACACCAGTTGATTGATCGAGGTACTCTCCACCCTGTTGCTCTTTGTCGGTAGCATAGGAGGTGCCTAGTGTTTTCAAACAAGGAGTGAAACTATTGTTGAGGTGCTGTTGGATTGTTCACGCAAGCCTTGCAGGTGCCCTTGTTGTTTTTGGGCTCTCCTGCTTACTAACATTCAAAAAATAGTTTTTGTTGGGCAGCATCAGAGATAGCTGCTACGGCAGGATGTTTGATAATCCGCTCAACCGAAATTGCATAAAATTTTTCTCTTATTTTATTTGTACGTCCAATCACCTGAACTTGATACTGTTGTGCAACTTCTTTTTCGATAACTGTTGGTGCCATGAAAATGCCATCACCAGCTTGTCCAAACACTTTAACTAATGCATTATCATCAAACTCGCCAATTATTACCGGGTGAACTCCAATTCTTTCAAACCACTGGTCGAGCATGCCTCGCGATGAGCTCATGGGCATGGGCAGCAACATGGGCGCTTCATCTAGGGAATGGGGGAAGTTGCTCTGGCGCGGTTTGGCAAGTTTTTCGACCCCAAAAAAAGAGACACCGCACTCACCTAGAAGATGATTGTAGGCCTTGATACTTAAACTTGAGCGAATCGGAGTATCTGTCAAAACCACATCGAGATTATGCAAGGCCAGTTCGGCAAGTAACTGTTCATCTTTTCCCTCGTGACAACTCAAACGCACTTTTTCAGGTAGCTTTCCTGTTGGCTCAAGAAGCTTTCGAGCCACAAGTTTTGGAATTACGTCGACGATGCCCACTTTCAGTGATAAGGGGCCAGCAACTGGCCGACCATGTAGAGAGTCCATCATTTCCCGGCCCAGAGAAAATATCTCATCTGCATACCGAAAAACAAGATGTCCCATGTCTGTAGGTTCAATATTTCGGCCGACCCGCCTGAACAGTTTTGCCCCTAAATTTTCTTCGAATTTAGATAATTGGGCGCTCACTGTTGACTGAGCTAAGCTGAGTTTGGCGCTGGCTGCTGTGATGCTCCCCTCTTTCATTACAGTCCAAAAATAAAACAGATGATGGTAGTTGAGCCATTCCATGATATTGCAATCTCTCCAGGGTTGATTTGCGCGGCTTTACTGCGAGATAACACGTTTCGTTAAATTCGATATATTGTAACATTTTTATCTGTATGCTCTATTTGTTTCTTCACTATATAATTGCTTAGTGATTGATTCAATATAAGTATTGAACTGTAGAATTTAGTGCCTGTTAGACGGCCCATAAATTTTTGGATTTACCTGTTTGAACGTTGTATTCGCGGTTACGGTCATGCTGCCCTGATAATGCTGTGCTGTCCCAACTTTCCCTCGTTTTCTTGTCTACCCAAGACGTCAAGGTCATTGCTTCAGCGCCCCACTCTGGCCAAATTTTGGTTTTTCTCCTGCTAGCTACCATGACTCCTCCAATGCTCTATGTTATAAGAAAACATCATCGAGCAAAGTCAGTAACTTCTATTTATGCAATAAGGCCTCGATTAATCCAAAACAGGGGTAGCGTCATGCCTGAAACGGTGGGGATCTCTCAATGTTGTTTTTTCTGTTTTTTAGATCATATGCTATTAAAATTATTACAAAACATTCCTCGTTCAGGAAGGTGTATTTCTAGTTGACAATGTTAGAGAAGTTCGGTTAAGGTAGTTTTATTAGATACCTCCAAGGTAGATGATACGTATGATGGATAAAGTATCGTACAACACTCGTGCTAATGTAGCGCGGTACGATAGCAGAGAAACCCAAGGTTGGTTACCTTGGGTTTTTTTGTATTCTATCCGCTATATAGAGCTTACGTCAAACGTTGCATTTTTCCGAGTCATGCTTTCGAAGAATTATTCCAAAAGAAGACTATTATCTACAGGATAGATGCACTCATTTTTCTGATCTTCTTCTTTCTATAATTGCTAATTTTCATACGGAAATATTTATAACAGGACTAGGGGAGACTCTTTGCGTGATAACGATGGGGGGCAAATCGTTATTGGCTTGAGGCTCCCTAAGGGAAAGCCAAGGTTTTTTTAAGCGCCCCGATCGACTTTTTATGCATTTTGTTGGCCTTGTTGCATAAATTCTGAAGGAAGAAAATCAGTTTTCCTCTGTTCCACTCCATCTTAGCAAACAACCTCTTGAACAGGCATTGCTCTTGCTCAAGGTCTTGATTACAGTGGACTTAGGCTTGACCGTTGTATTCGCGAAGGCTTAAATTATCGTTCATCAACTGCTTGTAGTGATACATGGCAGAATTTAAATTTTCGAACGATGTTAAAGCGATTCAATTGCAAAACAATCGAGTTTTCCAAAAGTACTGAGCTGCATGATAAGGTAATTGGTACTTTTTTCGAACGAGAATTTTATTAAATAACAAATTGGCATTACGACCTAAGTTGTTTATAGCTTATGCTTACCCCTCCCAAAAATAGTTTAATTACTACTTGCGAAGTGTAAACTTGCTTTTTCTTTTACGTTTTTTACAGAGCGATTTTACGAAGTCAGCACTTGTTATATGAATTCAGGCATTAAAAAATTATCAAAATAATGAAAAAGGGAATTTGCATAAAATGAATATTACCTACAGAGATGCTTCTGTTAATGACTTTAGCACTATTATACAAATATTTGTAAAGAATATGTCCCACAGCGTATTTACTAAAGCAACTGATAAAGATGTCCTTAGCTGCATAGCAGCTATTCAGATGGCAGAAGAATTTCATATTGCAAGTTGTATCAAAATAGCTGAATGGGATGGAGAGATATGTGGTGTTTTGATAGGTGCAACTGATGCTAGTGTGCCACCAGCAGTTTCATTCGACTATAACGCAATGATAAGAGATGCCAACATAAAGTTAACGACCACGAGTGAAGGACAGATGGTTTTAACAGAAATGCTTTTACATAATAAAAACGTAAAATTTGAATCGGAATGTGAGGTGATATTAGACTGTGATGGAGAATTGATGTTTTTTGCTGTGAATCAAGAGTACCGGCGCTACAAGATAGGATCTTGCTTAGTGAAGAACTTTGAAGAGTTTCTTCAGAAATGTGGTAGCAAAAAATATTTCCTTCATACTGATAGTCAATCCACTTTTCAATATTATGAGAACAACGGGTTTGAATGTGTGTGGAAAAAACAAAGTATATTTAACTCATCCGTTGAGCATTATACATACGTAAAAGAATTAGGAGCATGTTGCGTTTCGAGGTCGTAACTTGGTAAAGGAATGTTTTATTGTTACTTGTTGGGGCCCGACGATTGGTTGGCCGCTTCTTAAATAAATTTGGTTTGAGTTGATGAAACTCTTTCAGCTTATCCATGGGCGTTAAATGCTTCAATGCTTTTTGCGGGTGGCTATTATAAACGAGTTCGTATCGGTGCATTGTATCCTCAAGATCTTGTGCTGACTCGAAAGTAGTTCTTTTCAGAATGGCAGCAATGCGCCCATTGAAACGTTCAACCATTCCGTTTGATTGAGGATGCATTGGCTTTATAAGTCTATGCTCAATATTGTGGACGGTGCAATTTTGGTCAAAACCATGTTTACCTGTATGTACTTACGAATTCGGGGCGTTGTGGTTGCATTTGCATGTAGCTTATGGCAAAAATCACCTTTTGAAAGGAAGTTAATAAAATCCTGCATCCATGCATATGATTGCAACAACCTTTCACTACGGATGTCTAGGAAATCATCAGGGACCCAACAATTAGGTTTGAATAGGTTGACTAACTACGTACTTCTTTATTATTATCCCGTGATAAACACTCTATCGTCGTGGACTTGGTACTTCTCTCAAGATTCTTCAGGATAACAGCCACAAAGGCAGTTCGCAAGCTTGTCAGGCGTCAGTTGCCAGAAGTAGCACTGCAGATCGACGCTACATAGCGCCCTTTTGAATTCATCAAGATCATAACGTCGACCGGTCAGCACTGCTTCCAATCCTTGCATATCATTTCCACAGGCACTATCACCACAAATCTTGATATTTTTGACAATCCCCCCCTTTACCATTAGGTCAAGGTCAATCCGGCAGTCATTCAACCGGGCGGTTCTGCGGATACGGCATTCAGGGGATTTGCCATAGTTCCATTCCCAGGCATGGTACTTTTCTTTGGACAGCAGGTGGATGTCTTTCCAGTCCTTGTCGGTCAGTTTCTTTTCCCGCATGCCGCCGTACGGCGCAAAAATAGAATCCTGTATACTGTTCTTGAAAGTGTCCATATCCATGTAGCCTACAAGGTGCTCGCAGATGTTTGTCACCCTGCTTCTGACGGATGGTACGCCCCTGGAGTCAGTTTGCTCCACTTTCCCCTTCAGGGCGCGAGCCAAGTCTTGCATCTCCACATCAAAAAGCAGTGTTCCGTGGCTGACTATGCTCTTTTTCGTTGAATATTGGGCCATTCCAGATATTTTCATGCCGAAAGCGAAGATATTGTTTCTCTCGGAAAGTTCTGCCGGAACGCCCAGGCCCTGCAATGCCTTGATAACCGGCGCGGTGATTTTTTTGAAATTAAGTATGTTCGATTTTTCGTATTTGGTGATGAAACTAAAATTCAGATTCCCGTGGTCATGGTAGACGGCGCCACCTCCCGAAAT
Source organism: Desulfotalea psychrophila LSv54 (assembly GCF_000025945.1). Taxonomy (GTDB): domain Bacteria; phylum Desulfobacterota; class Desulfobulbia; order Desulfobulbales; family Desulfocapsaceae; genus Desulfotalea; species Desulfotalea psychrophila. The sequence continues at coordinate 2,383,783 of NC_006138.1, forward strand.
CCTGCGAACGACATGAATCTCCTTCTGTCTGACGAATGCGTGATCGATTTCCTGAAACGCATTCTGGCTTCTTCCTATTATGACAGCAGGCTCATTGATATACAATAGCAGGTAGTCATGCTGCGGATCAAGATTCCTCAGGCAATATTCTTCGAAAGCCAGGTTGAGGCGCGGGTCGGTAATGCCGGAATTATCGATAAATAACATGGCCATCCTTGACCTCTGCTGTTGAAACCTGAAAACAGGCTATGGATCGGTTACGGGCATTGGCAAGGTGCAGGCCGGCCTGCCAAACCTCAGTCGATGCGGGCAGCGAGGTAGCCGATGAGGTCGTTTAGGGTAATGATCTGTCCATAGTCCTCCTCTGGAATTTCCACCCCGAGTTCTTCATAGAGCTTGACGAAAAAAGTGAGGACATCAAAAGAGTCGATGTCGAGGGCATCCTGCATGTTCTCGTCGGCAGCCAACCCATCTAAATCGGCTTCGGGGGTGATTGGTTGCAGGGCCCGGAGGATGGTCTCTTTGATTTGCTCTTTTCTCATAACTCTTCCGGTTTTTGCAGGTGGTGGTTGAGGGCTTCCAGAAACTGGGCCCCGCGATGGCCGTCGGTGGCACGGTGGTCTGCGGCCAGAGTGGCTGTCAGGATGGGACGAATGCCGAGCATACCGTCCTTGGCCCAAGGCTGCTCCAGGATTTTACCGAACCCGACCAGCGCTACTTGGGGGGGATAGATGACGCCATGAACCACCTCAACCCCCAGGTCCCCCAGGTTTGTTATGGTAACGGTAGCATCGGTCAGCTCCGAGCTGCGCAGGTGACCGCTGCGGGTGCGGGTAATCAGGTCGGACAAGGTTTCCATCAGCTCGGGCAGGCTCTTGAGGTTGGCATGGTGAATGGCCGGTGCCACCAGGCCGCCCTGCCGAAGCGAGATAACGAAGCCGATATGCACCGCTTCCTCGGGCTGTTGGCGATTGTCGAGCCAATAACCGTTGAGTTCCGGCACCTTTGCCAGGGCCAGGGCGGTGGCTTTGATCAGCGGCACCACAGGCAATACCCGCTCCTTGATAGAACGTTTCTTGTTCTCTGCCTCCAGCCAGCGCAGGGTATTGCTCATATCGATGCGGCTGGCCAGATAGTAATGAGGAATTTCCCGGTTGGACCGGGCCATTGCGGTTGCAATGGCCTGCCGCATGGCGGCCCCTGGCGTAGATGGCACCGATTGGGCTGCGGCCTTTTCCGCCGCTGCGGCACGTTCAATGTCGATGCCGGTGATGGCGCCGCCCTGCCCTGTGCCCTGGACTGTGCTCAGTTCAACGTCCAGTTCAGCAAGCAGCTTGCGCGCCCGGGGCGAAATCCTCAGCCTTTTGCCCGCTGCAGTGACCACAGCCGGAGGCGGCTCTGCCGCCGGTTCCTCACGGTGCGCCGCGATCAGGCAGGCCTTGTACTTGAACACCGGTTCCGGCAACGCTTCTTCCCTCAGCTCCCTGCCCTGCTCTCCGTTCCCCTGGATGGTCGCCAGCACAGTGCCCACGGGAACATTCTCGCCCCGCTGGACCAGGATCTGCTCGATGACGCCGTCGGTAAACACCTCGATCTCGATCACCCCTTTTGCGGTTTCCACCTCGGCAATGATATCGCCACGTTTGACCTGATCGCCCAGCTTGACCTTCCATTCGACCAGCCGCCCCTCTTTCATGTCGGCACCCAGGCTGGGCATGCGGAACTCAGTCATTGGAAGCCACCATTCTTTTTGCGGTTGTGACGATGGTCTCAGCCTGCGGCATCGCCGCGTCTTCAAGGTGTTTGGCGTAGGGCATGGGGACCTCGGCGCCACAGATCCTCTCGACGGGGACATCCAGATCGTAAAAGGCACCTTCCATGATACGTGCACTGATCTCTGCGGAAATTCCCCCGCTACGCCAGCCTTCATCGACGATCAGTGCCCGGTGCGTAGTTGCGATGGAGGAGAGGAAAGTCTCCTCATCCAGCGGCCGCAGGGTCCGCAGGTCTATCACTTCCGCCTCGATGCCTTCGCCGGCGAGTGCTTCGGCCGCCTCCAGAGCCTTGAACAGGCTGGCGCCGTAGGTGATGATCGTCAGGTCACGGCCTCGTCGGCGTATCAGGGCCCTGTCAATGTCCACGGCTCCTGCGTCTGCCGCCAGCGGCCCCTCCATGTTCAGCAACCCCTGGTGTTCAAAGATGAGCACCGGATCGGGGTCTTCCAGGGCGGTCCAGAGCATGCCTCGCGCATCCTCCAGGGTTGCCGGGGTCAACACCTTGATGCCGGGAACATGGGCATACCACCCCTCCAGGCTGTGAGAGTGCTGGGCCGCCAGCTGCTTGCCGCCGCCGGTGGACATGCGGATAACCAGAGGAACATTGAACAGCCCGCCCGACATATGCAGAAATGTTGCGGCATTGTTGATGATCTGATCGGCTGCCAAAAGGCTGAAATTGACCGTCATAATTTCCACGATGGGACGCATGCCGCCAAGGGCAGCCCCAATGCCGGCCCCGGTGAAGGCCGACTCCGACAGGGGCGTGTCGATGATCCGCTCCGGGCCGAACTCTTCGAGCAGCCCTTTACTGACTGCAAAGCAGCCACCGTACCGGCCGACATCCTCCCCCAAAAGAAACACTCTTTTGTCCCGTTGCATCGCTTCGCGCATCGCTGCCCGCACAGCTTCCCGATACGTGGTCTGAATCATGTTTTTTTCGCTCATGTCGTCCCCCTTTCCGAATAAACAAAGCGCGTTAGATCCTCCACCGGCTCCCAGGTACCGTTTTCGGCAAAAGCCACCGCCTCTTCAATTTCCCTGGCAACTTGCCGCTCCAGTTTCTCCATGTCGCCATCGCTTAGCAGATCCTGCTTCTTGAGGCGTTTGACGAAGGAATCGATGGGGCAACGTTTCTTCCACTTGTCGACCTCGGCCTTGGACCGATAGAGTTCCGGATCAAACATCGAATGGGCCCGGAAACGGTAGGTGCGGCACTCCAGAAAGTACGGTTTTTGTCCCGAGCGCACAGCGTTCACAGCTTCATTGGCCGCCGCCTCAACGGCAAGTACATCCATGCCATCCACGGCTGAGGCGGCAATGCGGTAGCTGACCGCCTTACGGGTCAGATCGGTGACCGACTGCGACCGCTCCAAGGCGGTGCCCATGGCATAAAGATTGTTCTCACAGATAAAAAGGACCGGGAGGTTCCAGAGGGCGGCCAGGTTCATCGATTCGTGAAACTCCCCTTCGGAGACGGCTCCGTCACCGAAGAAACAGCAGGTGACACGCTTTTTGCCCTGCATCTTGTCAGCCAGGGCCAATCCCACCGCCAGTGGCAAGCCGCCGCCGACGATGGCGTTACCGCCGTAGAACCGGGTCTTGTCGTCAAATATGTGCATCGACCCGCCTCGCCCCCGGCTGCAACCCTCCTGTTTGCCGTACATTTCCGCCATGATGGCGCCGGCGGATATGCCACGGGCCAAGGCGTTGCCGTGTTCGCGGTAGGTGCCCACTGAGGCATCCTCCGGTTCAAGCGCCGCGCTCACGCCAGCGGCCACCGCCTCTTCACCAATATAGAGATGCAGAAAGCCGCGGATCTTCATCTTGGTGTAGAGTTCAGCAGCCTTCTCTTCAAAACGCCGTATGCGCACCATCTGATACAGCAGCTGTCGCGCATGCGCAGGATCAACCCCGGCCCCTGCCGAGCCGCTTGTCGCTTTTACCTTCATTCGTCTACCTCCAGTGTCGATGTGTCGCCCTCGGCGAGCCCCAGCTCACGCGCCTTGAGTAGCCGCCGCATGATTTTGCCGCTGCGGGTCTTGGGCAGATTGTCACGAAATTCAATCTCTTTCGGAGCCACCGCCGAGCCAAGCTTCTTGCGTGCGAAGCCGATGAGTTCCAGACGCAACTCTTCGCTGGGTTCTGTGCCCGGCTTAAGGGTGACGAAGGCCTTGACCAACTCACCGATCAATGCTTCGGGCTTGCCGATGACGCCTGCCTCAGTCACCGCCGGATGCTCCAGCAGCGCGCTTTCGACTTCGAACGGCCCGACCATATGGCCCGAGGTTTTGATAATGTCATCGGCACGGCCGACAAACCAGAAATAGCCGTCCGCATCGCGATAAGCCAGATCACCGGTTATGTACCAGTCGCCGACAAAGCATTTGCGGTAGCGCTGCTCCTCATGAAGATAAGCACGGAACATGGAGGGCCAGCCGGGCCGTAAGGCCAGTTCGCCCTGGGTGCCCGGTTCGGTAACTGCTTCGGCCCTTTCCCCGGTGCCGCGCCGCACGATCGCCGCCTCGATCCCCGGCAGCGGTAAGCCCATAGAACCAGGGCGGATGTCTACGGCTGGGTAATTGGCGATCATAATGCCGCCTGTTTCGGTCTGCCACCAGTTGTCATGGATTGGTAGGCCCAGACTTTGCTGTCCCCAGGATACGGCTTCGGGGTTGAGCGGTTCACCAACGCTATGAATGCAGCGCAGGTGGCTCAGATCATACTGTTTGGTGGGATCGATGGCCAGGCGCATCAGTCGCCGAATGGCTGTGGGGGCTGTGTACCAGATATTTACCTGCTGCTCCTCCAGCAGCTGGTACCAGCGCTTGGCATCGAACTCTGCTTCGTCGATGATGTTGGTTACGCCGTGAACGAGAGGGGCGATAATGCCGTAGGAGGTGCCGGTGACCCAGCCGGGGTCGGCGGTGCACCAGAAAACATCTCCGGGGTGAAAATCGAGTACGTACTTACCGGTCAGGTAGTGGGTAAGCACCGCATTGTGTACATGAACAGCACCCTTCGGCATCCCCGTGGTACCACTGGTAAAATGGACAATCGCCATATCCTCCGGGTCAGTCGGTGGAATGATAAACGCGTCCGCAGCCTCTTCCATACGTCTGGGCAGCGACCAGAGGCCTTCACCGATATCTTGCGCCGCATCGATGAGCAGGATATGTTTTAGCTGCGGCAGTCGCTCGCGCAGAGCGGCGACTTTCTGTTTATAGAGCCGCTCGGTGGTCACCAGGACCTTGGCATCGCCCTTGCTCAGGCGTTGATAGATTGGCTCCGAGCCAAAAGCGGAAAACAGTGGACAGAAGACGCTGCCGTTCTTCCAGGTGCCAAAGGCAGAGAAATATAGCTCGGGCACCCGCCCTGCCAGGGTGAACACCCGCTCTCCCCTGCCGATATCCAGTTCCCTGAGCACGTTGGCAAAACGGTTGCTCTGTCTCTTCAGGTCTGAGTAGCTGAAGTCACGAACGCCGCCGTCCTTGCCCAGCCAGCGTATGGCCAGACGGTCACCCCGCGGGCCATTGGCATGACGGTCTACAGCCTCATGGGCGATGTTCAAACCCTTGTTTTCCGGTAGTCCGTCCAATTCCCGACGGGCTGTTGCCCATGAAAACTGGTCACAGGTTTTGCCATAGTCCAAGAGGTTCGGTTGCACTGCCCAGGAATTGGCAGCCTTTGTGATCGCTTTGCAAGGCCCGGAATCATCTTTCATCTTCACCTCTGTCTGCCGGTATCACTGGAATCAATCAATAGTTGCCAGCTTCTTTTCAGTTCATCTGGGCTTTTAGCATTTTCGACAGCCGCCGAAACAATTGTTGTTCATTTCGGTTATGATGCAGATAATCTGGCAAGCCGTTTGGCTCTGGTTCCTCTGTCAATTATACAAACGCAGGTGCTGGCGGTTAGCCTGGCTGCATAATGTCTTAAACGTGCACCATATCAGAAGCTCAGACCTCTCAAATAAGCCTCTGACTATAGGTCGGAAATTGTGAAAAGGTTGTGTTGAGCCATGAAGTTGTAGCCGGTTTTATGATAAATCGGGTCGTGCTTGACACTGCCTTTATATTATATATCTGTATGGCAGAAACATTTGCACTCCATACCAATGTTTAATGTTCGCATTTTCCCTGGTTCATATCAAGAAAAAGGCGACAAAAAGAATTTCAAGGATTCATTCGTGTCCATTGACAGTTGCTACCGGCCTTGTTGCACAAATAGAATTTGCTAGCATTGCTCGATGATGTTTTCTTATAACATAGATTATTGGAAGAGTTATGGAAGACAGCAGCAGAAAGATCAAGGCTTTGAACAAGAGAGATGCCTGTTCGAGAGGTTGTTTGCTAATATGGAATGGAGCAGAGAGAAACTGATTTCCTTCTCTCATGATTTATGCAACAAGGCCCTCGACGCGGTGAAATCCGCAAGAGATATAGAGAGGACAGGAGAATCAACTCGGTGCTCTTGGCCTCGTGCTAAATGCTTCAGTGCTTTGGCAAACACTATATATGGATCAAGCGGTGGAAACGTTACGTAATCAAGGAAGAGTGATTACGTCCGAGGATATATCTCGCCTTTCACCATTGGTGCACTCGAATTTAAACGTGCTTGGCAGCTATTCATTTGATTTATCGCCAGAGGTGGAGAAAGGCAAACTTCGGGCACTAAGGCCGATTTAGGTATGCAAAGAAGTCTGAGCATTATTGCTTAACCCGGTTTTGTGTTCCGTTACTGCCCAAACCCCTGGGTTTGACACCTTCCAAAAATTTGGGTCTGGTACTGACTAAAATGGGGAGGTCATAAACGGGTTGAAAGTCTTGTCGGCGGCTTGTTTACGTAAAATCCTATGGAACTTTAGAGCCGTTTGTTTAAACGCACCCACTTTACTATCGTCAAATGTGACCTTGGTGTCACCATTTAAGCAGGGGCCGAATTCCTGTGGTGGTTTATGTACCTTTGTTTAAATTAATCCATTGATCAAAGAAGACTTAACATTGAAGGAAATCAAGGTTCCATTCTTTTGCCTATTGCAACAACTATAAATTGCAGCGCTTGGGTCTGTTACGCTTTGTTAGGGAAAAATAAAGACTGGCCTGTATTTGCTTGTAATGCATTGGGCATAATAGCTGGTTCTGTCAGCACAATAACGGCAATTATTTGACCATTACCTGTGGTCAACGACTTGAACGACAGAATTTTAATTTGCGAACGAGGCTAAAAAGACTCAAGCGCAAAATAAGCGGCTTTGCCAAAAGTACTGGGCTGCAGGGGATTGCACATATCGAACGAGAATTTATGGTGCCACCTTGATCGGATTTTTACGATATGAAGTACTGGGGGCGCCATCAACCCAAATGCCTTCTAAGTAAGAGAGTTTTCTTGGTAGCTGTTTCACGGTCCCCTTAGTAATCAGGAAAGTTGCTTTCCGGCCAACTGTAAGAGCCCCAAGATTCTCCATTCCGAAAAATTGAGCACCATTTTCCGTTGCGCTGCGGACAGTTTCCTCCAGTGAATAGTCAGCCTTCATAAATAACTTCATTTCCTCTACCATCGACTCACCATGAAGTATACCAGCACTGCCCGCACCTGTTCCAATAAGCGTTGTCACCCCCAACTGTCTGGCTAAGCGCAGTTGGTTTAATTGCTCGGCGAGCATCTTTTTCCAAAATTTATCCGCTTCGAGAACTGGTTTTCCCGGAGTCAGGCAAGACTGGGCAAAACGACAACAGACGTTTCCACCAGCACTCGCACTATTTAAACCATTCTTGGCCCGCAGGACACTCGGAATCCACACGACACCCTCTGCAGCCATTTTTTTCAGATTTTCCTCCCCCATACAATATCCCTGTTCAATAGCGTCACACCCTGCCGCAAGTGCATCTCCAACTTGTTGCACTCCATTGGCAACCACCACCACCTTCTCTTTTGTCTGGTGCATAATACGGCATAACTCTTCATTATCCAGCTGAGGATGGGCGGTCTCTTCCCCATCGATATTGCCGAAACGATTGATCTTGATAAAATCTTCTCCCGGATTATCTGCTATATAATTTTCTCTACTTGGAGAGAACTGGCTGGATATTTTAATATCAACCATGTTCACCTCGGTCATTTCTTCTTGAGACCGATTCACTAAATCACTTATATTATCACTGTCGGCCACGCCCAACACTCCGTGGTCATAACAGTAGCCGACATGCTTCTCCAACATGGTTATTTTTTCAGCAAAACTTGCATTTTCTGATGAGATTTGCACCCTTCTATCTACAGAAGGCGATCGTGAAAGAGAAACACTACAGTCCACGAATGCTGGCACAATGATGCAGTGTGAAAAGTCATCGACTACACTGCTGTCATTGCCAGGCAGGTCCGATACGGGACCAATATCAGTGATCACGCCATCTTTCACACCAAGAAAGATATTCCTGCGCAAAGCAGCGCCGGTACCATCGACAAACTTTCCCACTATTACGAATCGTTTTACGCCCATGTTTTTTTCCTTATGTATTGAATCGTACGTGCACGTTTGAAACAAAAAACAACTATTTATATTTTATGTTAAGGACATCTACAAAAGAAGTCCTAATTATAAATCGCTGAAACAAATTTCTAGGTGCTGGGCAAAATACTCGAAAAAGGAGTCTTAAAAACTCTACAAAAAACATCTGCATCAGGAGCCACGTATGTCTTTATGTCGCTTGCAATCAAGGTTATGGGGGTGTTGCAGGCGCGGTTTAGATAAGGTCATAATAGTAAAATGTGGAAAAGCTCAGTCATATGGTAATGGGGATTATGCCAATAACTCAGGTCCATACGACAAAGTTAATTCGCTTTCATCAAGAGGGAAGTTTCCTATTACAATAGATTAGCATTACAATCGGTGAGTTGGTTCTGAGTCAACAGCATCTCCGTAAAGGTTTCTCAGGTTGACCCCTTAAGCTCTCCACTCTCCTGCGAAAGCCGTTAAGTCTTCTTTTATTCTTAGCTAGATACTACAGGGTAGCACCTCTGGAGAAAGTTGCTCCTTGGTATCTCTGCCACTGCGGCATACCTCCCTTCCATGGGAATAAAAACATAAAGAAAAAAAGGTAGTTGCCAGCAACTGGGCCCGTGGTGTACAAGTTTATTCTAGTTGTTAATGGTGTCGTTAGAAAGGGGCATTGTTTGATCAGGAAAGGGGCTCGGAGCTGAATCCTCCCCTGACTCCACTAGGGGGAGGAAGAAATAAGAATTATTAAATATAATATTGAAATAAAATAGTAATGCTCAAAATTCTCAAAAATAATACTCCTTTTTTAGACAAGGAACAGTATGCCCAATATATTCACCTTTGCAACCAGTGAGCTCTCCACCTCCGCCTTCTACGCCTGGCTTCTGGAAAATCTCAATCCCAAGCATACCTCTACCCCAGAGACCAAACAGGTTGCCCTGGAATTCACCAACTACTGCCTGGGAAAAGCCACTATAGCCCCTCTTGCCGCAGTCGATATAAAAGATCTTCAGGTTACAACAGAGCAGCAACTCAACAAAACATGCAGAATAGATATCTATGCAAAATTTACTAAAATCGACGACAGCTTAATACATCTCTTTATTGAAAATAAGGTGCAGGCAAACGAGACCAAAAAAGACCAGTTAATAGAGTACGACAAGGCAATAAAGGGAAAGGCTCTTACTGGAGATATTGCTGAAATTTATCTTAAATCAGGCTACGATTTTGCGGATCCCCTGCACTGTAAAGACATCAAGGGAAAGGTTGTCTGTAAAGGCACTTTCAAAAAGATCAACTGGCAGGACTTGCAGATAATATTTTCTCCTCACCGTGGTGCAAGCAGTGATTTTATTCGAGACATGGCATCTTGCGTGGAGAATAAATATAACTTCATCAACAGTCAAAAAAGTGCCAGTTCCTTTGCAGACTTCGATTTAAACGACCATGTGGGGCAGTCTTTCCTGCTCCAAACCATCTTTCACTCCTGCTTTTCTAGCAACGTTCCTCTCTATACCTCAACAGTAAACGGCCGGACCCGAACCCACTATAACAATAAATGTTATCTGCAGGTGGGTAATAGCAAGGGCAAACCCTGGACAAAATTTGTGCCCTTTTTAGGCCAAAACATCCTTAAATGCCGTCTTGAAGAATTAACTGGAGGCTATGTCCTTAGGCTGGGCATCCATATTCCCAAGGATGATCTGCCCACAAAACAGACATATATCAAAGCACAGTGCAATAAAATGCACGACAAAATTGATGCTACAGGGCTGGGTTTTGTTAAAAAGCTCACCCCCTCAGGCAACACCTCTGCCCTCTTTTTTGCCCAAATTAGTCTTAGCACCAAGGGAAGCACATTAAGCATAGCAGATCTGCAAAAACTTGATGACGTGGTCCAAAACTATGTAGTTCCCTAAGCTTGGGGGGTACAGAAAAGATGCTCATAAAAAAAGACATCAGACATTACCAATGAGATGGTAACAGTAAAATTCAAAAACAACTCCTTCCAGTTTAAAATGAGAAGATCCTTTGCTAGAAAATAACCCTGCAATATAGCAAGAATATGCCGATTATATCATAGCGGCAAAGGTCTAAAGAGCATTTTATCTCCTACTTGGTGCCGCAGGTAGCCCGCTAACTCTCGTGCTGAAAATTAGAATAGAAAACCCAACAACCGCCCAAGAGGGCATTGGTAACTGTTTCGTTCGAGTTCTTTGCAGCTGGGAGGAAGGGGGTGGCTTCTTTTAACAAATTTTTCCCTCGAATTGTGCGACTGTGAGCCTTGTTGATGATAGGGTATTATCTTGAATTGGTTACTGATATTTAGCAAAGAGGCTTTGCATTGTCTCCTCCGATATCCTTCGCTTATAAAGCGGTGTGGTGGCATCATGGTATAAACGATGGGACTTTTCAAAAGGAGTTTTGTTCATGTTTTTATAGATAATCCCAAGCGGATACGGATCGGTTTCCAGCGACTTGGCGAACGCCACAGCCTGATTGGACCAGTCATGGTCTTCTGCTAGCTCGGCTGTATTTTCTACATACCATTTATAGGTATTTGTCTTGTTAAAGGTTACGCAGGCCTGAAAGATATCTACTATTGCCATGCCATCGTGAGCGATAGCCTCTTTAATGATTTCTTTACTGAGTTCTGGTTTATGCATTGAAGTGCGAGCAACAAAAGAGGCATCAAGGCTTATTGCCAGGGCGAGTGGATTAAGAGGTGTTGCAGCTACACCTGTTACCTGAGCAGGAGTCACCATGCCATACAGACTGGTGGGAGAGGCCTGCCCTTTGGTAAGACCATAAACCATATTGTCATGCACCAGAACAGTGATATTAGGGTTACGCCGGATAGCATGAATAAAATGATTACCACCCTCTCCATACATATCCCCATCGCCACTCTCAACAATCACATGAGTTTCGGGTTGAGCAGCCTTAATTCCTGTGGCTGCGGGCAGGGACCTACCATGCAATCCATTAAAATAACTTGCATTATAAAACTGAGGTGCCTTGGCCGCCTGACCTATGCCTGAAACAAAAATCACCTCTTGGCGTTCCATCTCAATCTCTTTTAAGATCTCTAATATTATTTTTCGGATAGCAAAGTTGCCACAACCTGGGCACCAGGAAATATCAGGTTGTAGATCAAATAAGTCTTTCATATCATCTCCTCCGTAATGCTCTGGACAAGTTCTTCAACTGAGAACGGCATGCCATTATATTTTAGTATGCGATGAGGAAAGAGCCTGCCCAGTTCTCTTTGCAGAAAATCTGCAAATTGGCCTAGCTGATTATTCTCCACCACCACCACCTTTTGCGCACCATCTATATACTCAGCAATTTTCTCAGAGAGCGGATAGAGTTGCGGGCAAAACAGAAAAGATACCTTGCCACTACCAATAATCTGAAGAGCCTCACAAATTGCCCCGTAGGTCGAGCCCCAACCAATGATCAAGGTTGCATAGTCAGGTTCACCCACCAGCTCTGGTAGCATGGCCGCTTTTGTAAGAGTTTCTAGCTTTTTCAGCCGATTATCTGCCATTGCCAGATGTATCCCATCAAGGTCTTCTGTGATTTTACCATCTTCATCATGCTCGTCTGAGTCTAAACAGACATTGCCAGAACCATATCCGGGTATGCCGCGTGGTGAAACACCATCTTCGCTTAGTTGGTATCTCTTATAGCTATCATCGGTTTTAATCACTGCGGATTCAATCTGCACCTGCCCTGCATCCGGATGAGCAATAGGGTAATAACTATCCACAAAGAATTGATCCGTTAAGACAAAAACTGGTATTTGAAAACGATCTGCAAGGTTGAAGGCAAGTCGCGTATACTCAAAGGCCTGTTCAAGGGTGCCGGGTGCGAGAATAAGTCTGGCAAATTCCCCATGTCCTGCATACAAGACCAGATTCAGGTCACCTTGCTCGGTTCTTGTTGGTAACCCTGTTGCAGGCCCTGGACGTTGCGCCAAATGCACCACAACGGGAGTTTCTGTCATGCCGGCAAGAGAAATTCCCTCGGTCATCAAGGCAAAACCACCACCTGAAGTAGAGACAATGGCACGACCACCTGCATACCAGGAGCCTATGGCCATATTAATCACCCCGATTTCATCTTCCACCTGTTCCACAACAATGTCTGCCTGCTTGGAAAATTCGGCCAGTGTTAAAAAAACTGATGTACCCGGTGTCATTGGATAGGCAAATGCAGCATTACACCCTCCTGCCATAGCACCAAGTGCCACTGCATCAGCACCATTGAGGAGTAGGTTCTCTTGCAATGATCTGTTTTTGGCGGGAGTTGGTCGCCCACTAGTCAATAGTCTTGAATGAGAGGCCATGCCAATCTTATACCCCTCTTCGGCAGCGTCTATATTGCCAGCAATAATCCCTTCTGATTTGAGGGAAAAAGTGTCTCTGATCTCTTTATACAAATTAGCAGAATCGAAATCGAGCAGACCACAGAGAAAACCTAAGGCTACAGAATTGGTGTACAGTTGATTACCATGTTTTTTGGCTGTTGCTGCAAAATCGATTTCAGTGTCACGACCGCCGATATGCTCACGGCTACCTACTATTGTGGTTGATTTGGTAACCCTGCTACCAAGATGTTCTATAACACCATTTTTCAGTGGAATGAGAAGATCTATCACATCCACATGGGCACGAACTGGCTCGGAAGAAATTCTTATTTCTGTGGTATTTATTCCTCCCCGTACCCGGGACATATATTCTTTAGTAGCAAAAACATACAAACCACTTTCTTTGACAATATGTAGCAGGGCCTTTTCTAGGAATTGAATTCCTTGACCCGCTTCGCCGCCCAAAACAAGGGTAAAACCTTTGACTCCACCCATAGCATCTCCACAAACGAATCTATAAAAAGTTTCTTATATTTTAAAATAACAAACCTTACACTAATAGTTTGTTATTTCTATCCGTTTCAAAGTCTATCACCAATGAGATCAGGAATGCAAGAAGGAGCAAATCGTTGCTTCCGGCCACGCTTGTGGGAGAGTAATAAAGTGTCAGCTACTTCAAGTAATAAGGGCAACACACTTGTCCGTAAAGACTTCTAGCGGTGTCAGTCCTTGCAAAATGCTTCTTGATGGCAAATTAAACATGTTTCCTTTGCAACCTCTCCTTCTGACAAAACGCTATCTTGATTTTTATCTTCCTGGATACGGTGATAAATGTTGGGACAACAGAACCTTTTCTTTAGGAAAATTTATCCGTAAGCGTAAGCTGATTGCCTCTGGCGACTAATTAAGAGTAAAATATCCTCTTGTCATTTGGGCAGCTGCTGACAATGAGGAATGGGCATGTCCCCCACCCTTTGCTATTCATGTTAGGATTTAGCTCTATCCTCATCGTCCTTAGTTTCTGTCATATCCTTAGTCCCACCTTGTCTTCACCTAAAAGGCACCTTAGCTGAGTGGAAAAATAATAAACAGAAATAAAAGATGCCAGATGAGAGATGGCCTGCTTTTTTTCTTGCGCCTATGGGCTTTAGATGCTTAGCTCTCGGAACATCTTGCAATCACACTCTATTTTTAGAAATACTGCCCATGGATATTGAGCAAATATGAAAAATTTATTATTGATCGAAGTATTGGCTGGCGGAGAAGTTGTTGAACATCCTCTGACAATATCGGCGTCCTTTGGCGCCCAGGCGGGGGCGATTTACTCTGTCCTCGACCAGGACCATCGCATCCCGGACAATCTCATCATAAAACGAAGCGGCGATAATCTTGACATTGAAATCGATGAAGAGCCTGTTGCCCAAATTGAAGATTTCTACGGTCAGGAGCTTGGGGCTAGATACAGTGTCGATGGATCCCTGGCCCCCGCTGAGGGGATGGCCATCACTGACACCACAACGGCTGGCCCAACGGATGAAATCGTCTGGCAGGCCTCCGAGGGGGCAGAGTCAATCAGCCCGTGGGTTTGGGCCGGTGGCCTGTTGGGTGCCGGCGGTATCGCCGTCGCAGCAGGCGGAGGCAGTTCAGATAGTAGCAGCTCAGTAGATAAGGGTAGTGATAGCCACGACGTCACCGTCAGGGGTGTTGCCGGTCCATTTCTGGCCACTTCCCATGCGATCGTTGAAGTTTACGATGGCCAGGGCAATCTGCTCGGCGGTGGTAAATTTGAGACCAGCGGCCAGGTTAAACTCACCATTGGCGACTATAAGGGGGCAATTCTTGTCAAGGTAATCGACAACAATGAGGGTGCAGGGGATTACCTTGATGAGGCCAGCGGCCTTTCTCTCAGCCTCGGTGCGCCCCTGCGCGCCATGGGCTATTCCGATGGAAACGGTGATGTCTATATCAGCGTCACCCCTCTGACCGAGCTTGCCGCCCGCCAGGCCGGCATCACCGGCAATGAGGTCAACGAAGCCGATCTTGCCGCCAACGACCAGATCGCAGAACTCTTTGCCGTTGAAGATATCCTGGCCCCCGTTGTCACCGTTGTCGAAGACGGCTACGACAGCAGCGACGAGATCAATGAGACGGCAGAACACTATGGTGAGATCCTCGCCCAGCTGTCCGGTGCCGATAGTACCACCACCGGAATGGCCAAGACCCTTGACCAACTGGAAAACGCCATCACCGAGCTGGGGGATGGAAAATTAGCCTTAAGTCAAGAGGGGGTTGAGCTACTCGCTGACGGTGTTGATGCCTTTACAAACGGAGTTAATGGCAATCGGGCTGACCTCGGGAACAGCCTCATTCAACCTCCCCTGATCGAGGCGGCCAATGACGGTATTAATGCTGCCGACAAGGATGCCGGCATCCTTGTAAAAATATCTGGGGTAAAAGCTGATGACGGGGTCAGCCTCCAATGGGGAGAGCAAACGCAAGACTTTATCATTGCAGGCATAGATATCGATGACGAGGGAATGGCCTCCATCACCCTGCCCGCCAGTATTGTTGAGGCCGCAGGTGATGGCTCAACTGTCGTTCGCTATCAGATCAACGCCGGTGATATGAGTCCGGCCGTTATAATTGAGGTCGACACCATGGCACCAGATGCACCGACCTTAGCCGAACTCATTACAACCGATCTGGACGACACTCTCATGAATGCTGCTGAGTCGCTATCAACAGACTTCCAAGCAACACTACCAACAACAGGTTCACTTGCAGTGGCAGGTGACAGCATCGAGTTGCTTCTTGATGGCAGCTCATTTGCAACAGCAAAGACGGTGATACTTTCTGCTGATGACATCACTAACGGCTCTGTGAATTTCACTGTTACTAACGCTGATCTCGGTAGCGACGGTGCCAAGGCATTGACTACACAGTTAACCGATATGGCTGGCAATGTGGGCATTATCAGCAATGCGATGGACTTCACCCTTGATACCACCCTACCAGCTGCACCGACCTTAGCCGAACTCACTAGCACCGATTTGGGCGACACTCTCATGAATGCTGCTGAGTCTCTATCAACAGACTTCCAAGCAACACTACCAACAACAGGTTCACTTGCAGTGGCAGGTGACAGCATCGAGTTGCTTCTTGATGGCAGCTCATTTGCAACAGCAAAGACGGTGATACTTTCTGCAGACGACATCACTAACGGCTCTGTGAATTTCACTGTTACTAACGCTGATCTCGGTAGCGACGGTGCCAAGGCATTGACTACACAGTTAACCGATATGGCTGGCAATGTGGGCATTATCAGCAATGCGATGGACTTCACCCTTGATACCACCCTACCAGCTGCACCGACCTTAGCCGAACTCACTAGCACCGATTTGGGCGACACTCTCATGAATGCTGCTGAGTCTCTATCAACAGACTTCCAAGCAACACTACCAACAACAGGTTCACTTGCAGTGGCAGGTGACAGCATCGAGTTGCTTCTTGATGGCAGCTCATTTGCAACAGCAAAGACGGTGATACTTTCTGCAGACGACATCACTAACGGCTCTGTGAATTTCACTGTTACTAACGCTGATCTCGGTAGCGACGGTGCCAAGGCATTGACTACACAGTTAACCGATATGGCTGGCAATGTGGGCATTATCAGCAATGCGATGGACTTCACCCTTGATACCACCCTACCAGCTGCACCGACCTTAGCCGAACTCACTAGCACCGATCTGGGCGACACTCTCATGAATGCTGCTGAGTCGCTATCAACAGACTTCCAAGCAACACTACCAACAACAGGTTCACTTGCAGTGGCAGGTGACAGCATCGAGTTGCTTCTTGATGGCAGCTCATTTGCAACAGCAAAGACGGTGATACTTTCTGCAGACGACATCACTAACGGCTCTGTGAATTTCACTGTTACTAACGCTGATCTCGGTAGCGACGGTGCCAAGGCATTGACTACACAGTTAACCGATATGGCTGGCAATGTGGGCATTATCAGCAATGCGATGGACTTCACCCTTGATACCACCCTACCAGCTGCACCGACCTTAGCCGAACTCACTAGCACCGATCTGGGCGACACTCTCATGAATGCTGCTGAGTCGCTATCAACAGACTTCCAAGCAACACTACCAACAACAGGTTCACTTGCAGTGGCAGGTGACAGCATCGAGTTGCTTCTTGATGGCAGCTCATTTGCAACAGCAAAGACGGTGATACTTTCTGCTGATGACATCACTAACGGCTCTGTGAATTTCACTGTTACTAACGCTGATCTCGGTAGCGACGGTGCCAAGGCATTGACTACACAGTTAACCGATATGGCTGGCAATGTGGGCATTATCAGCAATGCGATGGACTTCACCCTTGATACCACCCTACCAGCTGCACCGACCTTAGCCGAACTCACTAGCACCGATTTGGGCGACACTCTCATGAATGCTGCTGAGTCGCTATCAACAGACTTCCAAGCAACACTACCAACAACAGGTTCACTTGCAGTGGCAGGTGACAGCATCGAGTTGCTTCTTGATGGCAGCTCATTTGCAACAGCAAAAACGGTGATACTTTCTGCTGATGACATCACTAACGGCTCTGTGAATTTCACTGTTACTGACGCTGATCTCGGTAGCGACGGTGCCAAGGCATTGACTACACAGTTAACCGATATTGCTGGCAATGTGGGCATTATCAGCAATGCGATGGACTTCACCCTTGATACCACCCTGGCAGCTGCACCGACCTTAGCCGAACTCACTAGCACCGATCTGGACGACGCTCTCATGAATGCTGCTGAGTCTCTATCAACAGACTTTCGAGCAACACTGCCAACAACAGGTTCACTTGCGGTAGAAGGTGACAGCATCGAGTTGCTTCTTGATGGTAGCTCATTTGCAACAGCAAAGACGGTGATACTTTCTGCTGATGACATTACTAACGGCTTTGTGAATTTCACTGTTACTAACGCTGATCTCGGTAGCGACGGTGCCAAGGCATTGACTACACAGTTAACCGATATGGCTGGCAATCTGGGCATTATCAGCAATGCGATGGACTTCACCCTTGATACCACCCTACCAGCTGCACCGACCTTAGCCGAGCTCACTAGCACCGATCTGGACGACACTCTCATTAATGCTGCTGAGTCTCTATCAACAGACTTTCGAGCAACACTGCCAACAACAGGTTCACTTGCAGTGGCAGGTGACAGCATCGAGTTGCTTCTTGATGGCAGTTCATTTGCAACAGCAAAGACGGTGATACTTTCTGCTGATGACATTACTAACGGCTTTGTGAATTTCACTGTTACTGACGCTGATCTCGGTAGCGACGGTGCCAAGGCATTGACTACACAGTTAACCGATATGG
Source organism: Desulfotalea psychrophila LSv54 (assembly GCF_000025945.1). GTDB lineage: Bacteria > Desulfobacterota > Desulfobulbia > Desulfobulbales > Desulfocapsaceae > Desulfotalea > Desulfotalea psychrophila. The sequence goes on from NC_006138.1 coordinate 2,401,820, forward strand.
CTGGCAATCTGGGCATTATCAGCAATGCGATGGACTTCACCCTTGATACCACCCTACCAGCTGCACCGACCTTAGCCGAACTCACTAGCACCGATTTGGGCGACACTCTCATGAATGCTGCTGAGTCTCTATCAACAGACTTTCGAGCAACACTACCAACAACAGGTTCACTTGCGGTAGAAGGTGACAGCATCGAGTTGCTTCTTGATGGTAGCTCATTTGCAACAGCAAAGACGGTGATACTTTCTGCTGATGACATTACTAACGGCTTTGTGAATTTCACTGTTACTGACGCTGATCTCGGTAGCGACGGTGCCAAGGCATTGACTACACAGTTAACCGATATTGCTGGCAATGTGGGCATTATCAGCAATGCGATGGACTTCACCCTTGATACCACCCTGGCAGCTGCACCGACCTTAGCCGAACTCACTAGCACCGATCTGGACGACGCTCTCATGAATGCTGCTGAGTCTCTATCAACAGACTTTCGAGCAACACTGCCAACAACAGGTTCACTTGCGGTAGAAGGTGACAGCATCGAGTTGCTTCTTGATGGTAGCTCATTTGCAACAGCAAAGACGGTGATACTTTCTGCTGATGACATTACTAACGGCTTTGTGAATTTCACTGTTACTAACGCTGATCTCGGTAGCGACGGTGCCAAGGCATTGACTACACAGTTAACCGATATGGCTGGCAATCTGGGCATTATCAGCAATGCGATGGACTTCACCCTTGATACCACCCTACCAGCTGCACCGACCTTAGCCGAGCTCACTAGCACCGATCTGGACGACACTCTCATTAATGCTGCTGAGTCTCTATCAACAGACTTTCGAGCAACACTACCAACAACAGGTTCACTTGCAGTGGCAGGTGACAGCATCGAGTTGCTTCTTGATGGCAGTTCATTTGCAACAGCAAAGACGGTGATACTTTCTGCAGACGACATTACTAACGGCTCTGTGAATTTCACTGTTACTGACGCTGATCTCGGTAGCGACGGTGCCAAGGCATTGACTACACAGTTGGCTGATGTGGCTGGTAATGTGGGCATTACCAGCAATGCGGTCGATTTTACTCTTGATATGACAGTCGCGCCCCCAAACTTTGCCTTGGCAACGGACAGCGGTAGCAGTAACAGCGATGGGATCACAAAGAATGGCATGGTTAATGTCACTCTGGCAGGCGACGTTGCCAGCTGGGAGTACAGCCTTGACGCTGGCAGCAGTTGGAATAATGGTTCGGGTAGCAGTTTCGCCCTGACCGATAATACAGACTACCCTGCTGGTGCGATTCAGGTGCGCCAGGCCGACAGGGCTGGAAACCTCAGTAGCACCGCCAGCAATCCCGGCACCATTAAGGTCGACACTATTAGCCTTACAACGGGAAGTATTTTCGGTCTGGATACAAGCTTTGGCGGCGGCGATGGTCGTACCTTTATCGATGGAGGGAGCAGGGCTGACGAAGGAAATCATGCGACAATCAACGAGGTCGCTGATGAAAAATACGTCATCAGCGGGCAAAACCAGACAAAGGCCAATTTTTTTGTCGCCCGGGTCAATGTCGATGGTAGCACAGATAGCAGCTTTGGGGGTGGGGACGGGGTGGCGACCGCCAAAGTGACTACAGATGTAAAACAATACCAATACATCTATGGCGAATCGGTCGTTGACGCCAAGGGCAATATTTATATCCCTGGCGTGATTTCTGGTGGGACATATTATAATGATGCCGTTGTTGCTAAAATTAGCGCAGATGGAAGCCTCGATAGCAGCTTTGGTGGAGACGGCTTTGTCTTAAATAATTTTGGCAGGACCGACAAGGCGGAGACTGCCTGTGCTGTAGCGGTTCAGACAGACGGCAAAGTGATCATGGGCGGTCGTGTACAGAATGAACGTACACTGGATAGCGCAATCGCCCGTTACAATCCCGACGGCAGCCTCGATACCGACTTCGGTAGCGGCGGGAACGCTATCTTTGACCTTGCACCTGGGAAGCATGACTCTGTTCAGGATATCGAGATCCAGGCCGATGGAAAACTCATGTTCACCGGCAGTCTTGATGACAACACATATCTCCTGCGTCTCAACTCCGATGGTAGTCGCGACGCCAGCTTCGGAGGTGGTGATGGTTTTATCTCTGCGGATATACATTCAGGCTTATACGACTCTATCCTTGATACCGCCATCGATGGGGTAGGAAACATCTATGTCTTAACAAACGGTTCACGTGCCCTCAACGTGGCTCGATTCAACGCTAAGGGAGAACTGGACATAGGCTGGGCCGGGGATGGTATCGCTACCCTTAGCACCGATGGTTACGCGAGCAACCGCGGTGGCGGGATTGCCTTTGATTCCAGCGGGAAAATCATAATTTCTTCTGGCTTTAACTCTTCAACCACAGGCGGATTAGACAGCGTCATTATGCGCCTAGACAGAGATGGCAATCTCGATGCCAGCTTTGCTGACAATGGCGTCTTCGCAGCTGATCTTTCAGGAAATGGCGGCGCGGATGAAGCGTACGATGTCATCGTCGATGCCAATGACAATATTGTAATCGGTGGTTACGTTAATACTGGCGGGGAAACAGGTAAAGATTTCATGATCGCTCGTCTGACTGACTCTATGGACACCAGTATTGCTGATGGGGCAAAGGGTGTGGCCGCCAATCTTGGCCTCACCATGACCTTTACGGAAAGTATTGGCCTGGGAAGCGGTAATATCAAGCTGGTGGACGATACGGACGCCAGCAACACGATCACTATCGATGTCGGCAATCATGCCGGTCAGTTGGCTATTAGCGACGGTAAATTGATGATTACCCCCTCATCCCCAATGGATAGCCTCAGCAAGTACCATCTGGAGATCGAGGATGGGGCAGTGACTGACCTGGCAGGAAATGGCTACGCAGGTATTTCTGATCCTGCCACATTAAATTTTACGACGGCGACAGGATCACTGGCTCCTGTTGCAATTGATCTCACCAATGACGGTCTTAGCTTCATTGGTTTAGGTCAGAGCACGATTTTTTATGATTACACGGCAGATGATATCGGTGATCGAACAGCATGGGTTGGTGCCGATGATGGTCTGCTGATCATTGATCTATTGGGTGATAGCAGCGTGACGGATCGTTCTGAATTTGTCTTTACTGATCACGCACCCGATGCAGGGACCGATATGGAGGCTCTTCAACAGGTTTTTGATACCAATCAAGACAACTATCTTAATCATGCTGACGAGCAGTGGAGTAAATTTGCGATCTGGCAGGACCTCAACAGCAATGGGGTGAGCGAAACAGGTGAAGTGCGCACTTTAGATGAGTGGGGCATTGAACGTATCAGTCTTATAAATGATGGTGAAAGTTATCTGGCCGCTGATGGTGTTTATGTACATGGCCATAGCGAAGTTGTAATGAGTGATGGAACCACCACCACTGCTGCCGACAGTGAATTTAGCTTTGATATATCAACGCAGACAGATAGCAGTGATATCCCGTTGCTAGAAGTGAACAGCGCCCTGCCAGTGGATACAACGTTCGTAGCATTCGACCTGATCGAGGATGTATCCTCTGACTCAAGCGGGCGATCTTTTAAGAGCGAAGCCGGGTATGATATTGATATTAAAGGCGCGAGCGGTGCGGAGCAGTTGAACACGGATGGCGAAGAGCTGGGAGCAACAGTCTTGTGGGACGAAGCCAACTTATTGTCTGGTAACGATAGCGTCATCTTGGTAGGTACGGGAGCGGTTGTTCACAAGAGTGATGGTGGACTAGCCTCTATATGCAGCTTAGCCGGTACCGTACTATCTGCTATCGGGTCAGATAGCCAAATATATCCTATAGCTATGCCAATGAATATTTTTACCAGCCAGGGGCTCGCGTAAACCACATTCTTGGGTGCTGTAAAACAGAAATTGCCTAGCAGATTCATCAGGACCGGGCATGTGACATGTCGGGACATCAGCTCTAGCAGTTAGTGTCCCGATATATTGGCGTAGTAGCCGCGGATGTCGGTTTTGCAGGCATAGATAGCACACCGCCCGTGATCCACTGGTGGGCTTGGCGTACCGCCGCTTTATGGCCACTGTGATCCTTACTGTAGGTGAATGACAGGGTAAAGTCCTCTGCGGCATCTGGATGAGCAATTTGAGAACCAGAGCATCGTGCGCAGTACAATTGTTTCGCCATCGGTGCGGGTGACCGTCTGCATGGGGGCAAGAACTACGTGATCGACCCCGGTTTGATCGGGGCGATACTCACGTCGCAAGGGCTGGCATGATTCATTGCTGTAGGCCAGTGATCGATCCCGCCACCGTCCGGCGCAGATGCCAGATATCGGCGTTAGGCAGGAAGGGTAAGCAGATGATTGATGGGATTACCTGATTTCAGTCAATGAGCAATTGACTAGTAGTATCTGAGGCTAATCTAAATAACTATAGCTGACGTCATAATTTATTGCCTTTTATGGTTTGCAATTCAAGCCTGACAGGCTTTTTTTTTGCCCGAAATTCTATCATTTTGCTGGGCTTTGAGCCAACAAGAGGTTGCTGAGGCGGCGGGGATTGGATCGTTGATTGGTGGGGACAGAGGCAAGGCCTGCAAGCCTTTCCTCTGCTAAATTTCATGCAATAAATAGTTAGAGTTATTTCTTGATTATTTTGAGTACACCTGCTATTAACTTAAAATCATTCAGATTTTTTTAAAAATAGTTACTTTTGATATGTAGCTTTTTTACGCCAATCTAAAAGTGGGAACGAACATACTTTTAAAATAAGTTTTTTTGTGAAAAAAAGCCATATGACTCTTGCCAGAAAAGGCCATTGTCGGGTTTTTTCCCTGCTGCAACACAGGCCAACCAATCGCAGGGGACCCAATAATTAAATAGAGAGAGACGGGCCACCATATAAAATTTTTGCTAAGAAAATATCTTAGATACTGGGATGAATAATGAAGAGATTAATACTAATCGAAGTATTGGCTGGCGGAGAAGTAGTCGAACATTCATTACAATCGGCATCCTTTAAGGCTCAGGCGGGTGCGACCTATACCCTCCTCGACCAGGACCACAGCATCCCGGACAATCTCATCATAAAACGAAGCGGCGATAATCTTGACATTGAAATCGATGAAGAGCCTATTGCCCAAATTGAAGATTTCTATGGCCAGGACCTTGGGGCGATATACAGTGTCGATGGCTCCCTGACCCCCGCTGAGGGGATGGCCATCACCGGCACTGAGACCACAACGGCTGGCCCAACGGATGAAATCGTCTGGCAGGCCTCCGAAGGGGCAGAGTCAATCAGCCCGTGGGTTTGGGCCGGTGGCCTGTTGGGTGCCGGCGGTATCGCCATGGCAGCAGGCGGAGGCAGTTCAGATGGTAGTAGCTTAGCAGATAAGGGTAGCGCCAGCCACGACGTTACCGTCAGGGCTGTTGCCGGTCCCTTTCTGGCCACTTCCCATGCGCTGGTTGAGTTTTACGATGACGGAGGCAATCAACTCGGCACTGGTAAATTTGAGACCAACGGCCAGGTTAAACTCAGCATTGGAGACTATAAGGGGGCAATTCTTGTCAAGGTAATTGACAACAATGAGGGTGCAGGGGATTACCTCGATGAGGCCAGCGGCCTTTCTCTCAGCCTCGGCGCGCCCCTGCGCGCCATGGGCTATGCCGATGGAAACGGTGATGTCTATATCAGCGTTACCCCTCTGACCGAGCTTGCGGCACGGCAGGCCGGCATCACTGGCAATGAGGTCAACGAAGCCGATCTTGCTGTCAACGATCAGATCGCAGAACTCTTTGCCGTTGAAGATATCCTGGCCCCCGTTGTCACCGTTGTCGATGATGCCTACGACAGCAGCGACGAGATCAATGAGACGGCAGAACACTATGGTGAGATCCTCGCCCAGCTGTCCGGTGCCGATAAGACCAGCGGAGGACTAACCGATACCCTCGACAAATTAAAAGACGCCATTACCGTGCAGGATGGAAGCTTAGCCTTGAGCCAGGAGGGGGTTGAATTACTGGCCGACGGTGTCGATGCTTTTGAAGACGGAATTAACGCCGGTAAAGCCGACCTCGGTAGCAGCCTCATCCAGCCACCCCTGATCGAAGCGGCCAGGGATGGCATTAATGCTGCCGAGAAAGATGCCGGCGTCGTTGTGAAAATAAGCGGAGTTGAAGTAGGCGACAGAATCACCCTCCATTGGGGAGAGGAAATCCTTAATATTCTTCCCACAGATATTGATGACAAGGGGATGGGCACCGTTATGGTTCCCGCCAGCAAGATTGGGGATGCAGGTGATGGTTCAATTGCCGTCCAGTATCAGATCAACGACGGTAATAAGAGTCCGGCCGTTATAATTGAGGTCGATACCAGCGCTCCGACCATCACCAGTGGCGACAGCGCCACCGCCATAGATGAAAATTCTGTTGCCGATCAAGTGATCTACACGGCAACGTCGACAGATACCACTGACACCGCAACAGGAGCAACGGTTTACAGTCTCAAAGCGGGTAGTGATGCAGGCTTAACCATTGATGGTAGCACGGGCGAAGTCAAGCTGGTAATCAGCCCGAACTTTGAAGCGAAGCCTAGCTACAGCTTCACTGTGGTCGCGACTGATGCCGCCGGTAACAGCAGTGAGCAGACTGTCAGCTTGGCGATAACCGATCTTGACGAAATCGCCCCAACGGCTCCGACTCTCGGGACCTCCAACGGCACGGAACTCAGCGGTGTTGCCGAAGCCGGCAGTAGCGTGACCGTTTATGCCGCTGATGGCACCACAGTTTTGGGGACCACCATGGCTGATGCCAGCAGCGGCGCCTACACCTTTAGCCCGAATCCTTTGACTGATGGTAAAACCGGTAGTGTGGTCACGACCGATACTGCAGGCAACGTCAGTGCCGTCATGGAGATTACAGCAGTCGACGGCACCGCACCTGGCGCTCCAACTCTCGGGACCTCTAACGGCACGGAACTTAGCGGTGTTGCCGAAGCCGGCAGTAGCGTGACCGTTTATGCCGCCGATGGCACCACAGTTTTGGCGACCACTACGGCCGATGCCAGCAGCGGTGCCTACAGTTTTAGCCCGAATCCTTTGACTGACGGTAAAACCGGTAGTGTGGTCACGACCGATACTGCAGGCAACGTCAGTGCCGTCACGGAGATTACAGCAGTCGACGCCACCGCACCTGGCGCCCCGACTCTCGGGATCTCCAATGGCACGGAACTCAGCGGTGTTGCCGAAGCCGGCAGTAGCGTGACCGTTTATGCGGCCGATGGCACCACAGTTTTGAAGACCACCACGGCTGATGCCAGCAGCGGAGCCTACACCTTTAGCCCGAATCCTTTGACTGATGGCAAAACCGGTAGCGTGGTCACGACCGATTCAGCAGGCAACGTCAGTGCCGTCACGGAGATTACAGCAGTCGACGCCACCGCATCTGGCGCTCCGACTCTCGGGACCTCCAATGGCACGGAACTCAGCGGTGTTGCCGAAGCCGGCAGTAGCGTGACCGTTTATGCCGCCGATGGCACCACAGTTTTGGGGACCACAACGGCCGATGCCACCAGCGGTGCCTACAGTTTTAGCCCGAATCCTTTGACTGATGGCAAAACTGGTAGCGTGGTCACGACCGATTCAGCAGGCAACGTCAGTGCCGTCACGGAGATTACAGCAGTCGACGCCACCGCACCGACGGCCAAATTCGGCACAGCTACCGACAATATCGGCAGTGTAACCGGTAACTTAAGCAGTGGCGACACTACCGACGACACCGTCCTGGCCCTCAGTGGTAGCTGCGAGGCCGGTTCTACGATCAAGGTCTACAGCGGCACCACCGAACTTGGCGATGCCACCGTCAGCGGTAGCAGTTGGAGTTACAGTGCCACCATCGCCGATGGCACCACCTACCAGCTTAAGGTCAAAGAGACCGATGCCGCCGGCAATGAAAGTGCGGCCACCACCGACTTTGTCGTTGCAGGAGATACCTTCGCCCCGACAGCCAGTATTGATTTGGCCCTCCATACCGTTCAACTGGAAGCAATTGACAATCTCAGGGGCGATGACCACGCCCCTCAGGTCAGCGCTGTCGGTAACGCCGGTGAGTTTGTCGTCACCTGGCAGGGGCAGGATAGCGGGGGTGACACCAGCATTTTTGTGCAGAAATTCAATGTCGATGGCAAGACCACGGGAGCCCCGGCACAACTGGAGGCGATTGGCAAGGTCGGGGGCGATGACGAATGCCCTCAAGTCAGCGCCGTCGGTAGCGCCGGTGAGTTTGTGGTGACCTGGTATGGGCAGGATAGCGCGGATGACTCCAGCATTTTTGTGCAGAAATTCAATGCCGATGGTACGACCCTGGGTAATGCCTCGGTACAACTGGAAGCGATTGGCAATGCCCGTGGCGCTGACTACTTCCCTCAAGTCAGCGCCGTCGGAAGCGCCGGTGAGTTTGTGGTGACCTGGTATGGGCAGGATAGTGATAGCGCGAATGACTTCAGTATTTTTGTGCAGAAATTCAATGCCGATGGCACGACCCTAGGTAATGCCCCGGTACAACTGGAAGCGATTGGCAAGGCCAGAGGCGCTGACGGCTACCCTCAAATCAGCGCCGTCGGTAGCGCCGGTGACTTTGTGGTGACCTGGCAGGGGCAGGATAGCGCGAATGACCCCAGCATTTTTGTCCAGAAGTTCAATGCCGATGGCAGGACCACGGGAGACCCGGTACAGTTGGAGGCGATTGGCAATGCCCGTGGCGCTGACTACTTCCCTCAAGTCAGCGCCGTCGGTAACGCCGGTGAGTTTGTAGTCACCTGGATGGGGAAGGATAGCGCGAATGACTTCAGTATTTTTGTGCAGAAATTCAATGCCGATGGCACGACCCTGGGTAATGCCCCGGTACAACTGGAAGCGATTGGCAAGGCCAGAGGCGCTGACCACTACCCTCAAATCAGCGCCGTCGGTAGCGCCGGTGACTTTGTGGTGACCTGGCAGGGGAGTGATAGCGAGGGTGACTTCAGCATTTTTGTGCAGAAATTCAATGCTGGTGGCACGACCCTGAATAATGACCCGGTACAACTGGAAGCGATTGGCAAGGTCGGGGGCACGGACAGCAACCCTCAAATCAGCGCCGTCGGTAGCGACGGAGAGTTTGTGGTGACCTGGTATGGGCAGGATAGCGCGAATGACTTCAGTATTTTTGTGCAGAAATTCAATGCCGATGGCAGGACCACGGGAGACCCGGTACAACTGGAGGCGATTGGTAATCCCAGCGGCGCTGACTACATTCCTCAAATCAGCACCGTCGGTAGCGCCGGTGACTTTGTGGTGACCTGGCAGGGGAGTGATAGCGAGGGTGACGACAGCGTTTTTGTGCAGAAATTCAATGCCGATGGCACCCTGAATATGCCGCCCATCTTTACTGCGAGTGATAGCGTCCCAGTACAAAGCAGCGAAGTCGGCACGGCTTATCTGGTAAGTACCGATGTCACGGTCACCGACGTGGCCAGCATTACGGCTGCGGCAGATGGTCAGTGGAATCAGGTGGCAATTACAACGGCAGGCACCAACACCGGTATGGCCACCACTGGGCTGGCTGATGGGATCTATTTTGTTTACAGTGCCGATGCCGCAGGCAACCTGTCGGCTGCGGCAGGCACCACAGTGACCATCGACAACACCGCCCCGACCGTATTGATCACCGACAATACCGACGGTACCGCCAACGGTCCTGTTACCTACACCTTTACCTTCAGCGAGGCGGTGACAGGTTTTACCGTTGAAGATGTGGTCGTGACCGGCGGAATTAAGGGCGCACTCACCGGCAGCGGCACGACCTATAATCTGGTCGTGACCCCTGACAGCTCGAGCACCGCCGATATCGTCGTGAATGTGGCGGCCGATGTCGCGCAGGATGTGGCCGGTAATAACAATACCATTGCCGCCGAAAGTACCCAGTCCGTCGATACCGTCATCCCAACCGTAGCTATCACCGACAATACCGACGGTACCACCACTGGGGATGTAACCTACACCTTTACCTTCAGCGAGGCGGTGACCGGTTTTGCCGCCACTGATGTGGTCGTGACCGGCGGAACCAAGGGTGCACTCACCGGCAGCGGCACGACCTATAATCTGGTCGTGACCCCTGACAGCTCGAGTACCACCGATATCGTCGTGAATGTGGCGGCGGATGTCGCGCAGGATGTGGCCGGCAATAACAATACCATTGCCGCCAAAAGTACCCAGTCCGTTGATACCGTCATCCCGACAGCCAGTATTGATTTGGTGACCCTCCCTGCCGTACAACTGGAAGCGATTGGCAAGGACGACGGCGGTGACTACTCCCCTCAAATAAGCGCCGTCGGTAGCGACGGTGACTTTGTGGTCACTTGGGAAGGGCAGGAGAGTGCGGGGGAAGACAGCATTTTTGTCCAGAAATTCAATGCCGATGGCGTGACCACGGGAGTCCCGGTACAACTGGAGGCGATTGGCAATGCCACGGGCGATGACAGATGCCCTCAGGTCAGCGCCGTCGGCAGCGCCGGTGAGTTTGTGGTGACCTGGTATGGGCGGGATAGTGATAGCCCGGGTGACAATAGCATTTTTGTGCAGAAGTTCACTGCCAATGGCGTGATCACGGGAGACCCAGTACAACTGGAGGCGATTGGCAAAAAAGAGGGCAGTGACAACGCCCCTCAAGTCAGCGCCGTCGGTAGCGACGGTGACTTTGTGGTGACTTGGTTTGGGCAGGATAGCGCGAATAACATGAGCATTTTTGTGCAGAAATTCAATGCTGATGGCACGACCCCATCTCCGGTACAGCTGGAAGCGATTGGCAATACTACGGGCACGGACAACAACCCTCAAGTTAGCGCCATCGGTAGCGAAGGTGAGTTTGTGGTCACCTGGCAGGGGGATGATAGTGATAGCCCGAGTGACAAGAGCATTTTTGTCCAGAAATTCAATAATAAAGGCGCGATCCTGGGAGACCCGGTACAACTGGAAGCCATTGGCAATACTAAGGGCACGGACAGCCGCCCTCAAGTCAGCGCCGTCGGTAGCGACGGTGACTTTGTGGTGACTTGGGATGGGCAGGATAGTGATAGCGCGAATGACAACAGCATTTTTGTGCAGAAATTCAATGCCGATGGTACGACCTCAACTCCGGTACAACTGGAAGCCATTGGCAATAGTAAGGGCACGGACAGCCGCCCTCAAGTCAGCGCCGTCGGTAGCGACGGTGACTTTGTGGTGACTTGGGATGGGCAGGATAGTAATAGCCCGACTGGCTACAGCATTTTTGTCCAGAAATTCAATGTCGATGGCGTGACCACGGGAATCCCGGTACAACTGGAAGCAATTGACATGGACGGGGGCATTGATCTCTCTCCTCAAATTAGCGCCGTCGGTAGCGCCGGAGAGTTTGTCGTGACCTGGTCTGGGCAGGATAGCGCGACTGACTTCAGCATTTTTGTGCAGAAATTCAATGCCGATGGCGTGATCCTGGGAGACCCAGTACAACTGGAAGCGATTGGCAAGGACGGGGGCAAGGACAACAATCCTCAAATCAGCGCCGTCGGTAGCGCCGGAGAGTTTGTGGTGACCTGGCAGGGGCAGGATAGTGAGGGTGACAACAGCATTTTTGTGCAGAAGTTCAATGCCGATGGCACCCTGAATATGCCGGCCATCTTTACTGCGAGTGATAGCGTCCTAGTACAGAGCAGCGAGGTCGGCACGGCTTATCTGGTAAGTACCGATGTCACGGTCACCGACGTGGCCAGCATTACGACTGCGACAGATGGTCAGTGGAATCAGGTGGCAATTACAACGGCAGACACCAACACCAATATGGCCACCACCGGGCTGGCTGATGGGAGCTATTCTGTTTACAGTGTCGATGCCGCAGGCAACCTGTCGGCTGCGGCAGGCACCACAGTGACCATCGACAACACGGCCCCGACGCTACAGTCCAGCACCCCGACCGATGAGGCTACCGCTATCGCCCTGGACAGCAATATCGGCCTGACCTTCACTGAAAACGTTTCGCTGGGTAGCGGCGGCACCATCACCATCACCGACGGCAACGACAGTCACGTGATCGACGTAAGCAACCCCTTAGGGCAACTCTCGATCACCGACAAGGTCCTCACCATCAACCCAACCGGAGACCTGGCCAATAATAGCGCCACCTACCATGTCGAAATCGGCGCAGGCGCTATCACCGACACGGCCGGTAACAACTATGCCGGAATAGCGGATTTAACTATCCTTAATTTTGACACCGAGGCAGCCGCGACTCCTGTCAACACTAATATTGTTGTATTCGATCTGGTTCATGGGGTGAGTTCTAGCCACGAGGGCGGGTACGGTGCGGCTGCGCGCGAGTTCAGCGACGACCCATCCGCCGCGTACACGATATACATTATGGTCGATTCCGATTCATCGGTATTAAACACCACCCCAACAGACGCCGCCGCAGGCGCTACCTGGGGCCAGTGGAACAATGCCGGGGCGTTAGGTGAAAATGACAGGATCGTGTTCGTCGGAGATGGAGCCCCTATCCAGCGGGCTGTCGGTAAGGTGGCAGATTCTGTGGCGGAGTATTCATATGCGATTCAGTTACAGGTGGATTGTGGGATTATGATGAGAGTAGCAAATGACGGGGAGGTGAAACGGTATACTGAAACGCATTTCACGATGTCGCATGGTATGTTGCCGGACTTTGATTTGTGGGGCGGTAAAGTTGGGAATATGGAGTTGGACGGTGGATGCAAGGCAGATCTATACGCCGACGCTATTCCCGTGGGTATATTGACCAGCCAGGGGCTCGCATAACATTACCGTTGTGGTACTAAGCCAGGCCACGCCCAGCTTCGCCAGCGCTCGGTATCTTCCATCATCCGTTGCTGTGTCTGCTCAGTTAAGAGACGCAGCTTTCGGGCTTGCTCGATTGAAAACTGTCCTGCGTTTTCGAAGTACTCGCCATCCCGGGAGGGCAAAAGCCGGTGGATACTGTGGTGGAAACGCAGGAGCAGAATCGGCCTTAGCCGGATTAAGATTGGCCGCCTTGAGCAGGGCAGCAATCAGGAATTTACATTTATGGTATTGATTTGAATTATATAGATATACTTCGTCAGCTCGCAGATCAACAGCAGTTCACCCTGCTCCATCTCAACGCCCAGCGCTATCTGCAGGAATCGGCTGATGTGCAGGCCCTGCCCCTGCTGGCCCTGGCCCTGGCCCATCTGGGCGAGCGCAGTGAAGCCGAAGCCGTACTGGCCCAGATCGAGGCCTGTCTGGCCGACCTCGATCTGGATGCGCGGGTGGATCTGGCCGCCGTCTACTGCCTGTTGTGGCGCTCTGCTGAAGCCGTAGCCCTGCTCGAAGCGGCCCTGGCCATGAGCGACGATCATTCCCTGGCCCTGGCGCGTCTTGCCTGGTGCCGCATGCAGGAGGGTAACAGGGCTGAGGCCTGCATTCTCTACCGACGATCTGCTGAGCTAATGCCGGATCGCCTGCCGGTCTGGAGCGCCCTGGCCCGACTTTATCTGGAGGCAGGCGATTATCCGCCGGCCCAACAGGCCCTGGAGATGGCCATCGGCCGCTTCGAGCTGCTGGCTGCCAACCTGCCTGAGGTCGTCGCCGCGACCTTTATGGCCCAGTTTCGTGGGCTGCAGTTGGAGATTTGGCTGAGCACGGATGCCCTGGCCCAGGCCGATGCCTGGCTGGCCGAGCGTCGCCAGACCCTCCCGGAGGAGGAGTGGACGCAGCTGATTCTTGGCTATTCTACCCTGCTGGCAGGGCAAGAACGCCATGCCGAGGCGGAAGAGAGCCTGGGCAATGCCCTTAAACACTATCCGCAAAACCTTGCCCTGATCTCGCAGCTGGCAGAACTGACCCAGCTTCAGGGGCGCACCATACAGACGGTGCAGTTACTGCGCCGGGCAATTCGACTGGCCAAAGATCAGGATAAACCGGAGGTGGGTCTGTGGGTGCGGCTCTCCGCTGCCTGCCTGCAGCAGATGGAGGATCAGGCAGGCAAGGCCGCAGAGAGGGCGGTGGAACTGGCCGAGGCGATGGTGGAGACGGAGGCAGTGCCGTTGCAAATGATCCGCCAGTTGCGCCTGCAGGCAAAAAATGCCCGGGCCCAGGTGGAAAGTCAGGCCCAGCATTTCGATGAGGCCGAAACCCTGTTCCGGGAAATCCTCGAAGAGAACCCCTGGTTTGTGCCGGCCCTGCAGGGTTTGGGCCAGCAGCAGATGCAGCGCGGCAACCTCGACGAGGCGGTGGCGCTGTTCGAACGGATCAAAGAGATCGACCCGGCCAGGGGTTACTCAGCGCTGATTAATGCCCGTCGGTTCCCTGACGATGACGACAGCCTAAGGCGAATGGAAAAGGTCGCCCGCCAGCCGAGCCTTGAGGGACCGGTCCGTTCCGGCCTGCTTCTGCAATTGGCCTCTGCCTGGGAAAAACGTAAAGAGTTCGACAGGGCCTTCGCTCTGGCGGTGGAGGCCAACGATTCGAGCAAAAAGCGGCTGCGCTACGACCCTAGAGCCCATCGCAATCAGTGTGCCCGCATTCGGGCAGGATTCAGCAGGTCACTCTATGAGCATCGGCCGGCCTCTGGCCTTGATTCCACCCTGCCGGTTTACGTTCTGGGGATGCCTCGTTCCGGCACCACCCTGGTTGAGCAGATTCTCGCCGGTCATAGCCAGATCTTTGGCGCAGGTGAACTCGGGGTGATCCCTCAGGTGGTGCAGGGCCTCAACCGCTGGGAACGACATGTCGGTTCCGGCCGCCACTATCCCGACGCGGTCGACGATCTCACCCCTCATGCCAGGGCTGGCATTGCCAACAATGTCCTCAAAGAGCTCCGGGAATATGCCCCCGAGGCAAGGCATGTGGTGGATAAACTGCCCCATAACTTTGAAAATATCGGCCTGATCAAGTTTCTCTTTCCGCAGGCCAAAATCATCTCGGTGCGTCGCGACCCACGCGATATTGCCATCTCCAATTATTTTACCGACTATCAGGCCAAACACGGCGGCATGGGTTTTGCCTATGATCTGACCAGCATCGGTGAGCAACTGGCCGATCATAACCTGCTCATGCATCATTGGCACCAGATCTTCCCCGGTGAAATTCTGGAGATCAATTACGAGGATGTGGTCGATGATCTCGAAGGCAGCGCTCGGAGGATGCTTGACTATATTGGGGTCGAGTGGGAGCCTTCGGTACTCAAATTCAACGAGCTGGAGCGTACCGTCAAAACCGCCAGCGTCTGGCAGGTGCGGCAACCGATCTACAAAACCTCCAAGGCCAGGTGGATGCGTTATCAGGACCATCTGGCGCCGCTGATTCAGGGAACCAATGCCAAAATCTGTCCCGATCCGATAGGGGATATGATTACCCTGCCGTTGCCGGGATTCTTAACCGATGGTGTTGAACTGTACCGCCAGGACGATCTCGATGGCGCTGAGTTGAGTTTTAAGAAGATGTTACACCACAACCCCGAACACGCTGCCTGCAACTATATGGTGGGGCTGGTCTACTGTCGCAAGGGACATGTCGGAGAGGCGAGTCCCCTCCTGGAAAAGGCCCTGGAAAAGGCCCCCTGGCATAGAGAGTGGCGGGAAAACCTCGAAAGGGCTTACAGGCTTGTTGGCGATCAGGATAAACTTTTAGAATTACAAAATCGTTACCTTAAAAAAGATAAGACAGGGGATTGGTCTGACGACGAGACCCTGGCAGATTTCGAAATGTTGTTTAAGCAAAATTAATTTTAACGTAGTGAATAGATATGAATCTTCAGCGCCGGCCTCATTTTTGTAGGGCCATTTTGTTATTTTCTCTCTGCACCTCCATCCTGCTCTCGCCACTGTTTTTTAGGCAGCGCTGTTATGCAGACACACAGACCCTGGCGGAAAGCGATGCCCTGACAGTTGGAGCGAAGGAGCAAGCGGTGGTGGGTTTAGCTGCTGCCCTACAGGCCACCATGAGTTACAATCCGGCAATAAAGGGGAAACGCGCCGAGCTCAACTCGTATGAGGCTAGAATCGACGGTGCCAAGGCGGGGCGATATCCATCTCTTTCTGCTCAGGCCAATAATGTTAATAATTACCTGGGCCAGTATGAACAGGGCATAGTGAGTATCCAGCAACCTCTGTGGGCTTTTGGGAAAATAGATAACGAGATTGACCGGGCAGAGGCCAACTATCACTCTGAGCAACTTGGACTATTACAGGTACAGCGGCAACTCATTGAAAATACAGCTGCGGCCTACGCCCGTATAGAGGGAATCGAGAAGCGCGCCACAGTGGCTCGGCTGAATATCAGAGAGCACGAAAAACTTTATAATCGAATTAAACGACGCGAAGAAGGCCACATGGCTTCCGAGGCTGATATGCGCCTGGCATACTCTCGTCTTATTCAGGCCAAGACCCAATTGATGCGTATTGGCGGTGAAAGAGATATCGCCATTTCTAATCTACGCTTATTGACTCAAGCCGATGTTGCCGTTGATGCCGTTGTTGATAAAGATCTGACAGAATTACCGATGATAGCCGAGGTTGAAGATCGGGCCATAAAAAACAGTGCTGATGTCAGATACAAGAAGATGCGTTTAGACGTGGTTGCCTATGATGTCAAAAGAGAGAAAATCGCCTCGCTACCAACCCTGTCTTGCCGGGTTGACTACGAATTTCTCGATAAACCGGAAAGCGGCGATAGAACCAGTTATGGCCTGGTACTCGAAGGCAATTTAGAAGGTATGGGCTTTACCACTATTAGCCGGGTAAAAGGTGCCACATCCCGCGAAATAGCTGCACGGGAAGATGTGGACCTTACCACCAATGATGTGCTTAATCGGGTCCGTTCTCTGATGCTCGATCGCGCCATGCAGAGCTCTCTGAAAAATGCTCAAAGGGAATCGGTGCAGATTGTTGAATCAACCATGGCCTCCTTTATGCGGCAGTATGAATCGGGGCGAAAATCGTGGATTGATGTACTCAATACCCAACGTGAACTCACTGAATTGCGCTATCAGTTGGCCCAAATAGAAAATGATTGGCTCACCTCATCCCTACGCGTTTTGGCCGTGACGGGTGAGCTTGATCAACTGGCAGGAATTGAATCTCTATGATTAAAAATATACTAAAAACAGATAGTCCAGCTCGGCAGAAAGCATCTGAGAGGGGATGCGCTGAGATTGATCCCAGTTTTTTACAGCAAGATCTACCTGCAGGGGTCTTAAAACAACTTCTTGATCGCCTGGATATACCGGTGCAGACAGGTGCCCTTACTCATGCCTGTGAACAGGCACAAAAAGAGATGACCGAGGCATCGCCCAGCCAGCGGATTAACTTCATTTTTCATGCCTTACAGATCAGAGGCGTGCAGGTGGCTCAGCTACGCTGGACCCGTTTTGATCAGCGACGTCTCCCTGCGATGCTCTGCCATGGTGGCAGTTGGAAGTTAATCGAGCGCGGCCAGAGCGGCCAGTTAATTCTGACGGATGAAATGGGCGAGACATGCCAGTGCTGCGAAGCGGATTTGAGTGATGTCTTTGTCCTGTGGTTACATGTTCAGCAGAAGAGAGAGACTGGCCCCTCCTTAAAGGGCAACCTTGCTGCCCGTCTGCTCCTACGGGAGATGTTTAAAGATCGTCGCTGGCTTGTCAACGTCACTATTTCCACCATAATCATTAATGTTTTGGCGATTACCACCTCACTCTTTGCCCTGCAGGTCTATGATCGGGTAGTACCGACCCTGGCCTACGCGACCCTCTATACCCTGGTGGCTGGCATGGCGATTATGGTCAGTCTGGACTGGCTCCTCAAAACCCTGCGCGCCCGCATCCTCGACAGTGTCTCCTGTGCCGTCGACAGGAGTGTATCACAACAGGTATTTGACCACGTAATGCGTCTACAGCTCGATATTCGACCACGCAGCCTCGGAACTCTGGCGGCACAGGTCGGTGGACTTGACTCGGTTAAACAGTTTTTTACCTCCGGGGTGATTTTTGCCCTGATCGACATGCCCTTTGCCCTGATGTTTATTGCCTTTATCGCCATTATTGGTGGTCCCATTGGCTGGGTATACCTGCTCTTGCTTCCAGTGGCGGCAACATTGGGTTGGATAACCCAAAAGCGCCTGCGCCGTTTAATGCGCGAGCAGATGATACGCTCCAACGAACGTCAGGGACTACTGGTGGATGCCATCCAAGGCAGTGAATCAATTCGTGCCAACAACGCCACCTGGCGTTTTTCTGAACAGTGGCGTGAAATAACCACCTCTATCTCTCGTTACAATATACAGCAAAAGGCGATCAGCAATCTGGCGACGGTCTCAACGGGTAGCCTGTCAACCATAGCCTATGTTACGGCAATTGTTGTTGGGGTCGGCCAGATCGAGGCTGGTAACCTGACCATGGGCGCACTCATTGCCTGTAGTATTCTCGGTGGCCGGGTAATTGCCCCCGTTGCCCAAAGTGTGCAGTATCTTGCCCAGTGGCAGAATATTGCCCAGGCACTGCAGATGGTCAATCAGGTACTGATCCTTAAGACAGATCGTCGTCCGGACCAGGAGCTGTTGATGCCCGACGAACGGCCTGCAACAGTTGAGCTGGAAGGGGTCCGTTTCTGCTATCCCGAGTCCCCCATACAGCAACTGAATATCGCTAAACTCAGCTTTAAGGCCGGTGACCGGGTGGCCCTGATCGGTAACGTTGGTTCCGGTAAATCGACACTGCTTAAGGTATTGGCCGGTCTCTATGCACCAGCCGAAGGACGTGTCCGCTTAGGCAATGCCGATCTTTGGGAGATGGATCCTCATCTGGTAGCAGAACATATCGGCTACCTGCCACAGAGTGTCCATCTATTCAAGGGCACCCTACGCAGCAACCTGACACTCTCCGGTGCCGTCAGTGATTCCCACCTATTGCATATCGCCCATGAACTGGGGATTGATAGCATTGCAGCCGAAAATCCCCGCAGCATGGAGCTACCCATCAGCGAAGGGGGCGAGGGGCTGTCCGGTGGTCAACGGCAGTTGGTTGGTCTGGCCCGGGTCTTCCTGGCCCAACCCACAATATGGTTACTGGATGAACCAACGGCTTCATTGGACAGCAACAGTGAACAGCAGGTGCTGGCAGCTATTGCCTCTCATATTAAGGCCGATGATATTCTCATACTATCAACCCATCGACCGGCACTTATCACCCAGCTGACGAACCGGGTTGTGGTGATGCAGCGCGGTGAGATAAGCGCCGATGGCCCACCAGAAGTGGTACTACCACGACTGATGGGAAAAAGGACGAACCAGGCCCATGGTGCCAGAGAAGTACAGGTGCGTATGCCGATGCCTGCTGCCGTATATTCCGGAAACAACAGGGGGGCATATAATGTTATCTAACAATCCTTTAGCGACAAATGAAATAGACAACGACAGGGCAATAGCTCGCCTTGAGAGTTACCATCGCGGTCGTTACTCACTGGTCTTATGGCTATTGCTCATCGCCTTTGTTATCGTCATCCTCTGGGCATCTGTCTTTCAGTTGAACCAGGTTGCACGTGCCAGGGGCGAGGTGATTGCCAGTAGTCGGGTGCAGATTATTCAGTCGGTGGATGGTGGCGTGCTGGCGGAGTTGAACGTCAGGGAGGGCGACCAGGTAAAACCGGGGCAGGTACTGGCACGTCTCGACCAGACTCGATCTGGAGCTTCGGTGAAGGAGATCGAAGCGCGCCTGTCTGCCCTGAAGGCCAAGGCAACTCGTTTGCGGGCGGAGGTGACCGAGGTGGATAAACTTATCTTTCCTGAAGAGTTACTTAAACATCCTGAAACCGTGGCAGTGGAACGCGCTCTGTTCCAACAACGACGCACCGGACTAAAAGAGGAGCTCAAAACCCTGAAGGTGGCGGTCAAGCTGGCCCAGGAAGAGGTGACCCTGCTGACCAATCTGGAGCGATCCGGCGATGTGAATCGTTCCGAGGTAATTCGTACCAAACGGGCACTCAATGATGCTAAATCCAAGTTAATCGTGCGCAAAAACCGTCATTTTGAAGAGGCGAGTACCGAGCTGATTAAAGCTGAAGATGGTATTGCCCAGAATGAACAGATCTTCGCCCAACGAAAACAACAGCTGGAGGACAGTGTTTTTACCGCCCTGGTTCCCGGTATCGTTAAAAATGTCCGGGTGACGACCGTGGGCGGGGTACTGCGTGCCGGTGAGGAGTTGATGCAGATCATCCCCGTCGGTGATGATCTTATTATTGAAGCCAAGGTAAGTCCCACCGATATTGCCCTGGTACGTCCCGGTCTGGTAGCGACCATTCGTTTTGACCCCTTTGACTATACCATCTTTGGCGGAGTGACCGGTAAGGTTGTCTACGTCAGTGCCGATACCCTTAAAGAGAAAACTGCCCGGGGCGAAGATATTTACTACCGTGTCCATGTCATTACAGAGATGACGCCCGTTACCACCACAACTGGCAAGGTACTCGATATCCTACCGGGGATGACCGCTCAGCTCGATATTCGTACCGGTGAGCGTAGTGTCCTTGAATATATGTTGAAACCATTGCGTAAGACTGTCAGTAACGCCTTCGGTGAACGTTAAGAGATGCCTTTTCAAAAAAACATAAATTGCAAATATCCAGAGACTTTGCTGGTCGATCCTGAGCAGATAGAGGGGTTAAAGGCAGAGGCCCTGGATCTTATCAGCCTGACTCTTTCTGTCGAGCAAATTTGCGATCTTGAGCTATTGTTAAATCGGGGTTTCTATCCTCTTGTTGCTTATATGGACCAGGCCTCTTATCTCTCTGTGCTAAAAAACATGAGACTAACGGATGGAACTCTTTGGCCCACCCCCATTTCTCTGGCTGTCTCGAAAAACAGGGTCGCTGGCTTAACAATAGGGCAGCGCCTAGCACTTAATGATCAGGAAGGTTTTCTTATCGCAATCCTGACCATTAGTGACATTTGGCAAGCAGATACAAGGCTGGAGGCCAAGGCCGTTTATGGTACCACTGATTCGGCCCGGCATCCTGGAGTACGAAAATTGTACGATTGCTCCGGCGATTACTATCTTGCCGGTTCTCTTGAGGGTATTTCTTTACCTGTTCATTATGATTTCCAATCTCTACGTCTAAGTCCTGCCGAGACTGTTCAACGTTTCATGACGAAGGGCTGGCAAAGGGTCGTTGGTTTTCAGACCGATGAGTATTTGCACTATGGTCACCATAAAATGATTATGGCCGCAGCGCAGGAGATAGGCGCAGCCGTTTTTATCCAAGCCCAAATTAACTGTCCCGGGGAAATCACCCATTACACCCATGTACGCTGTCATCAGGCCTTCACCAAGCTCTTTCCCATAAATATGGCGGGACTTGGCTTGTTTGCTCTTCCGGCAAAAAAGACAGGACCGAGGGAGGCTCTTTTACAGGCGATAATCAAGAAAAATTTTGGTTGCACTCATTTCATGGTTGCCCCTGACCATGCAGACCCCTTTGCCGTCATGACTGATGAAAAGGCACTGTTTTATCCTCGGGGTGAGGCGCAAAAGCTCGTCGCTTATTATGAAAAAGAGACCGAGATAACAATGATTCCTCAACGAGGGGTAGGATACTGCAAAAAGGATAAAAAATATATTTTTCAGGGGGCCAAAGGGGCTGAGAACAGTTCATTAATCGATTCGAAGGGATTAATGGGTCGATTAAAAAGAGAAGAAGAAATCCCTCCCTGGTTCACCTGTCCGAAGATTGTCCAAGAAATTCGCCATGATTTCCTCCCAAGGTCTGGGCAGGGCTTTACCATTTTCATGACAGGGCTTTCCGGAGCAGGGAAATCAACAATTGCCAAGGTATTACAGGTAAAGTTTGCGGAGATGCGTGAGCGGCCTGTAACACTGCTGGATGGTGATATTGTGCGACTCAATCTCTCCTCTGAACTTTCATTTTCCCAAAAAGACAGAAATCTCAATGTCACCCGTATTGGTTTTGTCGCAGGTGAGATAACTAAAAATGGTGGTATAGCCCTATGTGCGCCCATCGCCCCCTATGAAGAGTCCCGCCAAGTAAACAGACGCTTAATTTCAAATTATGGAGGCTATATCGAAGTATATGTAGCAACACCCCTTCAGGTTTGTGAGCAGCGTGACAGCAAGGGACTCTATGCCAAGGCCCGATCCGGCCGGATCAAGAATGTAACAGGGATAACAGATCCGTATATTCCCCCGACGAATCCTGAAATTACCATCGATACCACAAACATTAACCCCATGGATGCAGCAGAGAAGATACTGCTATATCTGAAGGGGGAAGGATACCTGTAAATGTCACCTGCCAAAGAGAAGTGCCGTCTCATGTTTAATCCTGCCAACGTGGTCTGCCCCCATCGAACAGTCTCTTCATCGGGTTTATTTTATGTGCTGTTTTTTCTCGAATGCATCAGAAAAAATGGCATGGGTTATTCCCTGGTAGTACTTTTTTGCCTTTTGGCAATTACCGCTCCCTGTCGGACTGCCTAGCAGGTTCGATCTCTGTCTGGATTGGTGTAGCGATAATTTTTTTCCTATCAGAACTTTATCAGCAACTACATCCTCTCTATTTGTGTAATCCCCTTGGCGCATCTATTTTCTCCAGTGTTTGGCTGGTTTTTTAATCTTTCCCGCTGTCTTGGATAGTTAAGTAATATCAATTAAATAAAAACATGTGCCTCTTGGTAAATGCTTTTTCCTCGCAAGCGAATTACCCCTTTGCCTTGACCTTCTCTCTTTTTTCCTATGTTATTATGCATGAGGCAATAAAATCTTATGGAGGTAGAGGAATGAAAAAAATATACAGACTTGTTAGCAAAAGTCATTGTGATGCCGTTCTTAGAACAAGAAAGATTCCGCAATCGGACTGCTGGCAGGTGAGCATGGAGACTAAACGGACACAAATAGATGATGAGCAGGGTCAAACTGCAGAAGGAGATTCTATCTATAACCCAGAAGAAGTTATGGCTCTGCTAGGTAACAATGAGCTACAGCATGGGCAGGAGGCCCAGGCCATAATTTCTTTTTTATTGGCAAGAAACTGTATTGAGTATACGGGATTCGGTGACGATCCTAAGCCCTGCTCGAAGGGTAGTAAAGAGGAAAATAGTTCAGCGCTAAAGGATGAGATAGAGGGGCAGGACGATGTCAAATATGCCCATTAAATTTGCAATGAGCAGTTATAATGATCTTCTTCTTAGCAGATTTCAGCAAATTGAGGCAAGAGAATAAGCCTAAAAGCTAGGCTTACAGCTATTACCCAAACCAGGCAGATAAAGACGGATCAGAGGCAGGTCCGAGAGAGAAGGTGTGGGCCTCTGCTTCAAATGAATCTTAACCACCAACATGGGTAAATGAAACTTAAAGCACACTACCGAATCGTCTTAATATATCTGCTATTGGGCTTTTTTTGGATATTAATCTCTGATGCAGTCGTAAATAGCCTCTTTGAGGATAGGGCAGATATCATCTTTGCCGAGAATATTAAGGGTTGGTTCTTTATTGCCTTCAACGGCTTGCTCCTCTTCTTTCTTATAAAAAGAGAGATTAATGCCATAAAGGCGATAAATATTAAACTGATGGAGAGTTATGAGCAGACTATCATTGGCTGGATGCATGTTACTGACCTTCGCCATAGGGAAACAAAGGATCATACTGAGCGGGTAACGAAGATGACAGTTGCGCTGGCAAAGTTCTCTGGTATCAGCAAAAAAGAGGAACTGAAGAACATTGAACGGGGAGCAATGCTGCACGATGTGGGTAAAATTGGTATTCCCGATGCCATTTTAATTAAGCCAGGAAAGCTGAATGAAGAGGAGTGGAAACAGATAAAGAAGCACCCGCAGATAGCGCATGATATTATATCTAATATTGCCTTTCTCAGACCCTGCATAGACATTCCATATTCTCATCATGAGAAGTGGGATGGTAGTGGTTACCCGCTGGGTATAGGCGGAGATGAAATACCGATGGCGGCCAGATATTTCGCCATTGTTGATGTATGGGATGCCCTTATCCACCCCCGCATATACAAAGCGGCATGGACGGAAGAAGAGGTGTTAGCATATATTCAGGAGCAGTCAGGGAAACACTTTGATCCTGATATTGTAGAGTTATTCTTAGAAAACTATGAACAGATAAGGGGTGATTTAATCTATCCAGAATGGGGGCCCCCATCGCCATAGATGATTGGGTCTGATGCCTCTACCTTGCCCTCTTTAAACAGATACCAGTTCTCCTCATCCTCGTCCGCAATCCAGCCAAGTCCGAAAAAGCCAATTCCTGAGATATTCTTTAATTTCAGGCTATCGTGGACATCTTTTTCCAGCTTTTGTCTGCTGGGTTTTTTAAAGTACGGCATTCCCGTAAATGCGGCCACCGCAACCCAAATTGCAACATTCGGATCAATTTTCCTTAAACGTGAAATCTACCTCTCTGCCTTTTGACTGATCAGTCCTGTACCTTCTCCTTAGCTCTCTTCACCGTTATTGGGCGGCCAACTGGTGGCTTCGGCCTTCACCTATCGGCATGGACATTGTTTTCTGACGTCTCTTTTGCCCAAAAATCCAATTTAATTATTAGTAGAATAGTTCAGCTAAACTTAAAAAAGGAGTCTTCTCAGTGTTCTGAAATAATAAAAGCACAGGCCAAAAAATGTATGCTCTGTGGGTAATATTTGTTTCATGGGCGGTTCTGCACGCAAGAACGGGTAAATAGTTTTTGTTAAAACAACTATTTACCCTCTTGAAAAAAAATAGCTACTTACCCCTTGCAAAAGAATTCTCAACCGGGTATAAGAGACTCGCACTTTGCAACAACAAAAAATAAACATGTGGTGGGCGTGGCTCAGTTGGTTAGAGCACCTGGTTGTGACCCAGGAAGTCGGGGGTTCGAGTCCCCTCGCTCACCCCATTTTTTATAAGGGGTTTCAGCTTTGAAAAAAGTTGAAACCCTTTTTTTGTTTCATCCCCAAGAATCTCGGTCCAGTCACCTGTTTGACCTTATCTCTGTTTTAATTACCTGCCAGAGATCTCTGCCCTCTTTAAACAGATACCAGTTCTCCTCATGATCATCCTCGTCTGCAATCCAGCCAAGTCCGAAAAAGCCAATTCCTGAGATATTCTTTAATTTCAGGCTATCGAGGATATCTTTTTCCAGCTTTTGTCTGCTGGGTTTTTTAAAGTACGGCATTCCTGCAAATGCTGCCACTGCAACCCAAATTTCGACATCTGGATCAATTTTCCTTAAACGGGAGATATACCTCTCTGCCTTTTGACTGATCAGTATCTCATTATCTGGATCGTAGCCATCATATACCCAGTTTGTATAGAGGTTGAGCATTATTATTTCTGTCAGATCGCTTTCAATAAATCTATTAAGATCAAAGTCATCATCGTCCAAATCCCAGTTTCTCATTCTCAACATCAGCGGCCTGACAGGGTCTATTGCCCTGATATCCTTCCTTACCTTCTGTAGTTGATTCTTCTGTATTGAATAATCCTCAATCCACTCTACCCCCCCTTCGGGATGTTCCTGGGGGACGGGCATGTTTTCGCCAAATTCATTACAAATATCATAGGCATAGACTGCAGGGTGCACCCTTATCTTTTTTATCCAGCTCTGTGCCTTCTCTTTTTGCCAGATGGGTTTCTGATTTTTTTTGTGGACTCCCGAATCATAGCCCCATGCTGTCTCGGAAAAACCTCCATCCATGATGACCCTGAGGCCGGCCTTCAATGCCCTGTCCAGGAACCTGAAGACTTCATCAGCTGGCTCCTCCATTCCCCATTCAGTTGTTATAAGGGTTATGCCACCCTCTCTCAGTTGTAAAAGATCTTCATAGGGCGTGTATAGGCCAACATCTTTCATTATGAAATGAATCCGTTTTTGGGAGTAGTTGGCCTTATAGGCTTCAATTACAAAGGCCGCAAGAACTGCCAGAGATAAGACAAAGAGTACGATATATATCTGTTTTTTCAT
Organism: Desulfotalea psychrophila LSv54; assembly: GCF_000025945.1. Taxonomy (GTDB): domain Bacteria; phylum Desulfobacterota; class Desulfobulbia; order Desulfobulbales; family Desulfocapsaceae; genus Desulfotalea; species Desulfotalea psychrophila. Next base: position 2,427,843 of record NC_006138.1, read on the forward strand.
AACTCAGTCTCTCTCTTCTCTCTGGAATTCCGTGAGCCACCATGGCACCGGCCCGGGGCAGATTTATCTCAACACCCAGTATAGCAGGCGTGGAGATCAACTACCAGAGAACAAGGGCCACATTTCGGGTAGATTATGCCTGCAAACAGGATCTTACCATTGTAAACGGGCAGAGATTAGGGCAGGATAGAAGTTAGAGACCTTTTTATTGTTTCTCCTCAGAGGATGATGAAGGGCATTGAGATTACTCATTAAAAAGAGGAGGTAAGCACAGGGGTGCCATAAAACATTATGATTACCAAACGCAAATCCACCAAACTGGGGGAACTACCCGCCACCGCCATCTGCGGCAACGATATCTCCTCCTCGATTCTCTATGTCTCCCCCCTGACGATCGTTGCCGCCGGCCAGTATGCCTGGCTGGCCCTACTGGTCGTGGCCATGGTCCTTTATCTCTTTAGAAAGATATACGGAGAGGTGGTGGGTGCCCTGCCCATGAATGGCGGGGCCTATAATGCCCTGTTGAACACGACTAGTAAATCCACCGCCTCCCTGGCCGCTACCCTGACCCTTCTCTCCTATATGGCCACCGCCGTGATCTCTGCCTCCACGGCCATGCACTACCTCCATGGCATCCTCCCCGCCCTGCCGATAACCCTGTCCACCATGCTTCTGCTCGCCCTCTTTCTGGGGGTCACCCTTATGGGTATAGGCGAATCTTCCATCGTCGCTCTTATTATATTTCTCTTCCATCTCTTCTCCTTAGTTCTCCTCACCGGAGCCGTTGGTCTCTATCTCTTCAACAACGGTCTTGCCATCTTGGCAAGCAACAACCAGCTGCCTCCCCCCCATGGCAGTATTATGATGGCAATATTTTGGGGATTTGCGGCAGCCATGCTGGGTATCTCGGGTTTTGAGAGTTCGGCCAACTATGTCGAAAAGCAGGAGGAGGGGGTTTTTGCCAAGACCCTGCGCAATATGTGGGTTGTGGTCAGTGTCTTTAATCCCCTGATGGCCTTTTTGGCTCTGGCGCTGGTGCCCATTGCTGAGGTGGGCAAACATGCAGACAACCTGCTCTCACATATGGGGCAGATTAGCGGTGGCGCCTGGCTGGCTTCTCTGATCTCCATCGATGCGGTGCTGGTCCTCAGTGGAGCGGTGCTCACCTCCTATGTGGGAGTTACCGGCCTGCTTGAGCGCATAACCCTGGATCGAATTCTGCCGGGATATCTGCTCAGAAAGAACCGACGGGGCAGCTCCTACCGGATCTTGCTGACCTTCTTCCTCCTCTGCATCTCCATCCTTCTCATCACCGAGGGCAAAGCCGAAACACTGGCCGGGGTCTATACCATCTCTTTTCTTCTGGTCATGGGCCTCTTTGGCCTGGGCAACATCCTCCTCAAGGTTAAACGAAAAAACCTGCCCAGACCGGAGCGAGCCTCGTGGCCGACGGTAATCATCGCCATTCTTGCCGTAGGCTGCGCCCTTTGGGGTAACATCATCAAGCTGCCCCCGGCCGGTGAACGCTCCAATCTGGCCGTCTTTATCGAATATTTCATTCCGGCCATACTCTTCGTGGCCATCATGCTTAACCGTATCGCTCTTTTGGAGCTATTAACCAAATCCATTCTCTATATCTTTGTTCCCCTTCTGAAAATTATCCACCGGCTTAACCAGGAGATAAAGGTGGTTATCGATAGAATCAAGTCCCAGGAGTTTGTTTTTTTCACCAGGGGCGACAATCTGGTCAATCTGGAAAAGGTCCTGCAATATATCCAAAAAAATGAGCATACCAAGAGGATAAAGATCGTCCATATCTACGGTAATGGAGATGACAGAGAGGTAGGGCACCTTAATCAGGATATCGTCTATCTTACCCATAAGTACCCGCGGATAGTCATTGAGCTGATAGATATGCAGGGCAGGTTCGGACCGGAGCTGATTCAGCAGCTCTCCAAGGAGTGGAACATTCCCGTTAACTTCATGTTCATCGGTTCACCCGGCGAAAAGTTTCCCTACCGGATTCAGGAACTGGGCGGGGTCAGGCTGATCATCTAGGTCCCTGTTAGGTCATTTTTGCCAGGAAGAACATCCATAGGTAAAGACTATAAGAGGAAGCCTCCCTATATCTTTAACCAGTTTGACGCCCCTGTCCCGCCTGGCTATATTGTCAAACCTGTGCCCACCTGATAAGGCAAGGTGCTGACTTTATAAAAAACAGAGAGGAAGGGGTTCTCCAATGAAAAAAATAGCGACCATGGTTTTGCTTTTGAGCATCTTCACCTTTGCCGGGCAGAGCCGGGCTGAACTTAAGATGCTTGATAGCCAAGAGATTATAGCCATTCAGAACAATCCGGACTGGCTTATTGTCGATACTCGACTCAGTGATGCCTTTAACGGTTGGAAGCTTGATGGGGTGGAGCGTGGTGGACATATAGAGGGGGCGGTCAACTTTTCCGCAAACTGGCTGCATCTTAAGAAAAAGAACCTTAAAGAGGAGTTGCTAGAGATCCTCAAGGCCAAGGGGATAAGCCCTGACAGGCATATTGTCCTCTACGACGCCAATGGCCTCGATGCCAAGGCCGTTGCTGGATTTTTGAGAGAAGAGAACTACTCTAGGCTCTATGGTTATGATATTAGGGGATGGGCGGCAGATACCAATCTGGCCATGCAGCGTTATAAAAACTATCAACGCATTGTCCCCGCTGTTATTGTCAGGGCTGCCCTGGCAGGTAAGAGCCCCGAGACCTTTACGGGGAGCAAAAAGATTAAAGTTGTTGAGGCCAGCTGGGGAGAAGAAAAAACCTCATATAGCAAGGGCCATATTCCCGGTGCCTTCCATGTCAATACCGATCGGATAGAGCCTCCCACCACCAGTGAACCTGTGATGTGGCTCCTGGCCGATAGCCCGACCCTTAAGCGTTTTGCCCTTGAATTTGGCTTTCAGAAAGATGACACCATTATTGTTGCCAGTCAGGAACCCATGGCGGCCTACCGCCTGGCAACGGTCCTGCGTTATATCGGGGTAGACGATGTCCGGGTCTTAAACGGCGGCACCGACTCCTGGCTTTTGGCTGGCTACCCTCTTGAGACAGAGAGTCATAGCCCTCGCCCTGTGACTGATTTTGCCGGTATTGTTCCGGGCAATTCCGATATAATGGATAGCATGTCCGAAACCAAAGCGGGTCTTGATAGAGCCCAGGGTTTTACCCTGGTGGACAACCGCACCTGGCAGGAGCATATTGGCGAGACAAGCGGTTACTCCTATCATAAGAAGAGGGGACGTATTCCCGGGGCAATCTTCGGTTATGCCGGTACCAGTGGCGCCTATGGCTTAGAGTATTACCGAAACCCTGATAAGACCATGCGCAGTGCAGACGAGTTTTTGGCCCTCTGGCAGGAACAGGGCATTAATACCAATAATCACCTCTCCTTTATGTGCGGAAGTGGCTGGCGGGCAGCTGAAATATACTATTATGCAGATGTCTATGGCCTAAGGGATATTGCTATCTTTAGCGATGGCTGGATCGGTTGGAGTAATGATGAAAAGAACCTCACCGAGACAGGGATACCCACAAGATAAGAAGATGACGAAAAAGATTAGCATTGCCCTGATCGGTATTGAACTGCTTATGCTACTGGCCCTTGTCGTTCTGGAGTATTTCTCCAGCTATAGGGCCGGAATTATGCATCATCTCTACTATAAAAAACGCTACTATCTGACCAGCCTCTATCAACAGGGTTGGTTGAGCTCTCATCTGCTGGCTATTCTCGCCTTCACCCTGGTAGTCACCCTCTGCACTCATGGTCGACGGTTAGAGCTGTTGAGATATGGCACCGTTCTCCTCCTGCTTCTCTTCTCCTATTTTCTGATGAGGGAGCTTAATGTCTATGCCCACCTGCTCATGGTGCTTGAAGGCTGTCTGCTTTTGGAAACCCTAAGGGTCTTATTCTTTCTGCCAAGAGAGAAATAGGCCTCTCTTCTCAGCAGTGGAGGGGATTTGCTGTCAGAGAGGAGGCACCGAGTCCCAGCCCCGCGAGGTTGCAGGGAATCGGAGATGTTAGGCTGAGCATCTAGGGCTGAGCTCAATTGAGCGGAAGCAGCTATAGACTCTGGACAAAGCTTTTGCCGTACTCTCTGCAGGTCTTTTTACCCTCCTCATCCGGTGACCAGGTCAGACGCAGACCCTCATCGACCAGTTCAAAACCGGAATCAGTCAGGCGCTGAGAAATATTTTTTACCGCCTCACCGCTCCAGCCATAGCTACCAAAGGCGCCTGCCTTTTTGCCCTTGAATTTGAGCCCCTTTATCTCCTCCAGCAGGCCCGCCACCGAGACCAGAATGCCATTGTTGAGTGTGGGAGAGCCCATAAGAATGGCCTTTGATCTGAAGATCTCGGTGATGACGTCGTTCTTGTCGCTCTTGGCCAGGTTGTAGAGCTTCACCGTCACCTCCTCGTCGACCTCTCTAATTCCGGCGGCAATCTGCTCGGCCATGACCCGGGTGCTCTCCCACATGGTATCGTAGAGGATGCTGATCTGGTTTTCCTGATAGTTATCAGCCCATTGCAAATACTTTTCTACAATTTGGGATGGATTATCACGCCAGATGATCCCATGGCTGGTACAGATCATCTCCAAGGGCAGGTTCATGTCCAGAATCTCCTTGATCTTTCTGGTGACCATGGGACTGAAGGGGGTAAGGATATTGGCATAGTATTTCAGACATTCTTGAAAAAGATCAGCCTGATCTACCAGGTCGTTAAACATATGCGCTGAGGCATAATGTTGGCCAAAACCATCATTACTGAAGAGGACAGCGTCTCCTGTGAGATAGACAAACATAGTGTCTGGCCAGTGGAGCATGGGGGCTTCGATAAAGACCAGCTCTTTGGAGCCAAGACTCAACCGATCCCCGCTCTTGACCACCTGGAAGTTCCAATCCTGATGGTAGAGCCCCTTAAGAAATTTGGCGCAGTTTTTGCTGCAGTAGATGGGCACATCGGGAATATGACGCATCAACTCCGGCAGGGCCCCGCTATGATCATTCTCGGCGTGACAGGCAACAATATAATCAATCTGGTCAAGATCGATCTCCCGCCTGAGGTTCTCGACAAACTCCTGAGCAAAGGGTCCCCAGACCGTATCGATCAGGACCACCTTCTCCTCCTTGATCAGATAGGGGTTGTAGGAAGAACCCTTGTGAGTGGAGTACTCATCGCCGTGGAATTTTCGTAACTCCCAGTCAATTTTTCCCACCCAGTGGATATTATTTTTCACCTTCATAGACAGATTTCCCCCTGTTAAAACAAAAGTCGTAGCCGGTGGAAGAGCCCCATGCCCTTCACCAATAGACAGATGCCCAAGGGCATTCTGCAAACCATAGCCACTCCTTCAGGATAGCACCAAAGGGAGAAATGAAGAAATGCTGGTTTACTTCAAGGCTACGGGTAGAGGCCCTAGGCGAAAAACGATCTGGCAATAGATTAGTAGGGGGGATGCAATCAGGTCAGGCCTTGGGGGAATATATAGGCCCTGTTTTGGACAGGCCGGCAAGATTCAAGGCCGAGGGTGGTTAAGTAGGGCTGACATTGATTTGGCAAGAGGGCGGCAAGATCATGGTCAGAGGAGAGACCGCCGTCTTTTGTTGCACCCATTCGCTAGAAACATTTTTGATTTAGCAAGCTATCCAAATGTTTAATCACATAATTTCTTGCTTTTTTATGTTTAAACTCCGACGGAACATGAAGAAGAAAGCCTTGCCACTTGAAATCACTCAATTCGCGGTGACTACTCGCAATATAGTTCCTGAGTTGAAACCAGATTCTCGATGAAAAGCACATAGTTGGTGATGTTTGTACTGTATTGAGAAGAAGGCTTCCTTGGGCCAAGCCAGTTTATGCTTTCGCATTAGATGACACTTGGAACAATTCACTGAGCCCAGGTCTAAGCCGTGACTTTGATAAAGATACTTTGAATGGCACCAATCCTCTGGTTTATAACCTTCTGGCAGATCTCTTATGGCTGTAGCATTACCACCATGAAGCCCCGCAAGAATCTTTAAATAATTGGTATTCAAAAAGTTCACTCTCTTGAAAAAAGGCAACATCTTTTTTGAGCTTTATACTCTTAATTTCAGCAAATTCAAATATGCTACAACTGCCACAAGATGGACATTGAATATTCACTTTATGAGGCATTGGATTCCATTCGTATGACCAGTTATTTCTATTATCATGCTCCAACAAAGTGTTATGTGGGTTAAGGCAAGGTCAACGTCATTTATGCCAATATTGTAAACTCAGAAATAATCTTATTGCCCAAACTACGGTTGCCGCCCCACAAATGGTTGCATTCATATCTGTGCTGTACATAATCCATATGGACAATAATTAAGAGCTATTAGGTGGGTATTGACCGTGCTACCTCTCCTCTTTCTTATTCAAACTGAAGCGCTCTTTGAGCTAGTTCACTTACTATTGTCTTTCTCTGTGAACTCGGCTGAGGTGGTTAATATTTTTGTTTTGGAGAGAGGTGTTAGGGGGGAGAGGATGGACCCCTTCTCTCCCTTCCCCCTTGAAAAAAGGGAGAACCCCCTCCCGGCCTCCCCCTTGCAAAAAGGGTGAGGGGCTGAGATCAATTGGTCTTGCCAGTGTCACTCAGCCAACTTCCGCCCAAGGCCTTAATCAAGAGGACAGAGGTGCTCATCTGTTCGCCTCGAAGTTGGACCAGGGCCCGTTCTCTTAGCAGGGCACTACGCTGTGTATCGACCACCTCAAGGTAGCTGACCAGGCCGGAGCGATAGCGTTTTTCCGAAATCTCCCAGGCCAGTGTGGCTGTAGTTGTTGCCCGTTGCAGGGCTTTGCCCTGCTCATGAAGAACCTGCAATCCATTAAGGCCATTCTCGACCTCCTGAAATGCGACCAGCACCTGTTGTCGATAATTGGCGATGGCCTCCTCGTATACAGCCCGTGATTTGTCCAGTTTAGCACTGTTACGGCCATAATCGAAGATTGGTAGGGAGATTGCCGGCCCCAAGCCCCAGGTACGGTTATCCCAATTAAAGAGGGAGCTTGTCTCATTACTTGCAAAGCCGGTGCTACCGGTCAGGCTGATGGCAGGGAAAAAAGCCGTTTTTGCCACCCCTATCCGTGCCGATGCCGCTGCCATTTTTCTTTCGGCTGCTGCCACATCCGGTCGTCGTTCAAGCAAATCGGAGGGAAGGCCGGGGGCGATTGTCGGCGGACTCAGACGCAAAGATACCTGGGCCAGAGAGAAGTTGGACGCTGGCAGCCCCATGAGCACAGCAATTAAATTTTCCAGTTCCCCCCGTCGTTTTTTCAGGCCAATTGCCTCTGCCTCGACGGTGGCCAGTTCCGACTCTGCCTGTGAAAGATCAAGCTGACTGACCCGGCCGTTCTCAAACTTACTTTTAACCAAACTAAGGGTGGAGCGGCGCAGTTCAATGGTTTGCTGCAATAGTCTTGTTTCATTATCCACCGCTCGCAGGGTAAAGTAATTGCGTGCCAGCTCTGCCTGTAGGGTTAACATCAGACTCTGATAATCAGCTCTTGCACTTTCCACATCTGCTGTGGAAGCCTCTATGCTACGTCTGACCCGACCCCAGAGATCGACTTCATAACTGAGGACCAAAGGCAAATTTAATTGGGTGCTGAGCTGGTCTTGACCGGGAGAGGTTAAGCTGGCAGCTGTTCGTTGCCTGCCGCCATTGGCATTGAGATCAAGTCGGGGTAACTGGTTGGACCGGCTGATACCAAGATTTGCCTGCACCTGACTTAAGCGGGCGTAAGCTGCCCGCAGGTTTTGATTTGCCTGTAGCGCATTTTCTTCCAGCCCGTTTAAAACGGGATCATGGTAAAGCTCCCACCAATTCCCCTTGGCCACGGCATCACTGGGACGTGCCTCTTTCCAGGGAGCGCCATTTTTAAATTGAATGGGGACCAGGGTCTCCGGGCGTTGGTAGTCCTGACCCAGGGTGCAGGCGGAGAGTGCTAAAAGCAACACTCCACCGAAAAACAGATTACGAATTTTTTTTTCACTATGCATTGTTCAATTCCTTCATCAAACTGTCAATATAATCAGTCTGCCACAGATATTTCGAAGAGTTGCCCATGACTATTTTTCAGCCTCGGGCTCTAGTGGTTGTCGCTTTTTGGCCAGTAACATATAGACCGATGGCACAACGAAGAGGGTAAGGGCGGTTCCGAGTGTTAAACCGCCGACGATAACCCAGCCGATCTGTGAACGACTTTCGGCCCCTGCTCCACTGGCTAGAGCCAGCGGTACACTGCCCAGCACCATGGCTCCGGTGGTCATCAGAATCGGGCGAAGACGGAGGGTGGCTGCTTCGAGTACCGCCTCCAGCTTACTCTTTCCCTGTTCCTGAAGCTGGTTGGCAAACTCGACGATGAGGATACCATGTTTAGTAATGAGCCCAACCAGGGTAATCAGCCCCACCTGACTATAGATGCTGAGACTATTACCTGTACAGTAAAGGGCCAATAGGGCACCAACCATGGAGAGAGGTACGGTAAAGAGGATGATCAGGGGATCAACAAATGATTCGAATTGGGCGGCCATCATCAGATAAATCATGATCAGGGCCAGGGCAAAGGTCATAATCAGACCGGAGTTGCTCTCCATAAATTCACGTGACTGCCCCTTATAATCAATTCGGGCGGTTTTAGGCAAAATTCGCTTTGCTGCATCAGATAGAAAAGCCAAGGCTTCACCCTGCGAATAACCGGGGGCCAGATTGGCACTCAGCACCGCTGCCCGACTGCGGTTAAAGTGATTAAGTGACTGGGCGGTAACACCTTCTTCAATGCTTACCAGATTGGCTAGCGGAATCATTATCCCACTGGCGCTCCGCACATGAATCTGGTTAAGATCCTCCGGGACTACCCGCAGTTTATCCTCAATTTTAACAATAACGTCGTACTGTTCTCCGTCCATTTTAAAACGGGTTACCTCCCGTCCACCCATCATGGTTTCAATGGTCCGGCCAATGACGGCAATATTAACGCCTAAATCGGCAGCCTTATCACGATCAATCTGCAGGCGCAGTTCGGGCGAGTTGAGCTTCAGGTCGGTTCTGGCGGCAATAATTTTTGGATTTTTACGTACTTCAGCCATCAGCTGATTGATTTGCTTATTTAATTCCACATAGCTCTCGCTGGTCTTAATAACAAACTGGACCGGCTGATCCATAAATGGCTGACCAAGAGAAGGCGGTGTGATGGGAAAGCAGAGGACTCCGGGGATTCCGAATAGGCTGGGCGCCAGTTCTCCTGCGATCTGTAGCGAAGAACGTTGGCGGTCAGCCCAGTCTTTCAACTGAACAAAGGAAATTGCCTCGGTCACCTTACCACCCATTCCTGCCACGGAAAAAACACCATTACTTTCCGGAATTGGCTGGAGCAATTTTTCAGTTTGGCGCAGATAGTGATCCGAATATTTCAAATTGGCGCCGTCGGGAGCAATGGCAAAGGTCATAAAGACCCCTCTGTCCTCCAGTGGCGACATCTCTGAAGGGAGTTGCTGCAACAGATAGTAGGAACCGGCTCCGGCTAAAACGGCAATGGTCAATCCAAATATGACGGTTTTCAAGGACCAGGCAAGAACCCTTTTATAGCCTTGCTCGATTGCGATGAAAATATTCTCCATAATGGTGAAGATCTTCATATGCTTGTCCTGATGACGGAGCATTTTTGCACACATCATTGGGGTCAGAGTCAGAGCCACGAAGCCGGAGACAATTACCGCACCGGCCAGAGTCAGGGCAAATTCGGTGAAGAGCTTACCGGTCCTTCCCTCCATCATTGCCACCGGAACAAAAACAGCGGCCAGGGTCATGGTCATTAAGACGACGGCAAAACCGATCTCCCGCATTCCCTTAATGGCAGCTTCGGCTGGTTTGAGGCCTTTTTCAACATGGCGGTGAACATTTTCCAGGACAACAATAGCATCATCGACCACCAGTCCAACCGCCAAAACCATTGCCAATAGGGTCAGGGTATTAATGGAAAAGCCAAAGGCCCACATCAGGACAAAGGAGCCGATTAGAGAGACCGGAATAGTGACCAGAGGAATCAGGGTGGAACGAACAGAACGCAGAAAGATAAAGATAATCAACAGCACCAGGGCAACCGCCTCAAAGATGGAGCTAAAAACGTTTTCAATGGAGCGCTCAATAAAAATGGAAGAGTCGTAGACGATTTTAGTTTTCATCCCCTCTGGCAGTGATGCCTTCAGTTCTGGCAGCATCTTATGGAGGGCAATGGAGATATCAAGTGGATTGGCAACCGACTGTTTGACCAGACCAAGGGCAACTGCCTGGGCCCCGTTATAACGCAGACTCGATCGCACCGATTGGGGACCGATCTCGGCCCGACCAATATCTTTTAACCGGACTAAGGTTGTACCCGACTTGCGAACGATAATATTTTCAAACTCTTCCGTTGAGTTGAGACTGGTATCGGAGAGGACAGTAAACTCGCGGGTACTGCTTTCCAGACGACCACCCGGCACCTCTATATTCTGGGCCCGGATCGCCTCCTCAACATCCTGTGGCGTCACCCCATGGCCAGTGAGCAGGGCCGGATCAAGCCAGATACGCATGGAGTATTTACGAGCACCAAGGACCTGCGCTTCGGCAACACCATCGATCATTTCAATCTGGTCGGTCACATAGCGATCAACGTAATCAGTAATCTCTTCATTACTGTGCTTGTCACTGGAAAAGGCCATATAGAGGATCGGATCGGCATCGGCTTCAACCTTGGCAATGACCGGCTCCTCGACATCGAGGGGTAGATCAGCGCGCACCCGCCCAACCCGGTCACGCACCTCAGCGGCGGCATCATCGGCATTACGCTCCATCTTAAAGACAATACTGATCTGGCTCCGTTCCTGAAGACTCTCGGAAGAGATGGTTTTGATCCCCTCAATTCCCGAGAGGCTATCCTCAATGATGGTGGTAATCTCGGTTTCAATGATCTCCGGACTGGCACCTTGATAAACGGTCACCACCGAAACCGTAGGCTCGTCGATATTAGGGTACTCACGAACCGTCAAACGATCATAGGCAACCAGGCCGATCAGTACGATCAGCAGACTCATCACCGTCGCCAGTACCGGACGTCTGACACTTATTTCTGATATTTTCATAACTTGTATCCTGTGTTCTTTCCCATCTCCCTCTACCTGTTCCCAGGTGGCGAGATACTCTTCGTCTAGCGGAAGTAGGGTAAAGGGTGTGACTTAATTTTTTGCAAAGAGTGTCGGATCAGCAGGCACTGTCTGTACTGGACTACCTGGTCCAATCTTCTGATGCCCTCCGGTAACAACTATATCGCCTGCGGACAGGCCGCTGGTTATCTCGACCCAGCCTTCCATGCGCGTGCCGGTTTTTACCTCCACCATCTGCGCCTTACCGTTAACAACTTTAAAGACCAGCTTGGTTTTTGGTTGCGGGATTAAGGCCTGTTCCGGAATAAAGAGGGCATTCGCTCTGGTTCCAACACTCAACTGTATCTTAACGAATTGACCCGGTAAGAGCTGATGCTTGGAATTATTAAGGAGACCACGTACCGTCAGGCTACGACTCTGCACATTGATCTGTGGGTTGATAGCATAAATCTGGCCGATAAAGCTTTGTTGTGGATAGGCAGACGAGCGCAGTTTGATTTTCTGACCAGTTTTAACCTCGGCAAGATGTTTTCCGGAAATGGAAAACTCGATCTTTAGCTCTTCGATCGCCTCCAAATTGACCAATGCCTGTCCCGGCATAACATAGTCCCCTAGACTAACCTGGCGCAGACCGAGAGTTCCTGCAAAAGGTGCCTGGATAATGGTTTTGGCTAGCTGTGCTTGGGCTAGGCGAACATTTGCCCTATCAAGCTGCCAACTGGCATAGGCCTCATCCCGTTCCTGCCGGGAGATAGCGTGATCTTTGAGCAGGTTATCGGCTCGTTTATAATTGGATTTACTGAGATTACGGTTGGCAACGGCTCGATCGAGCTCAGCCTGTAAGACAGCGCTGTCAAGTTTGATCAGCATCTTGCCCTCTTTGGTTTTCTTACCCTCAATAAAACCAATCTCTTTAATCCGCCCGGCAATTTCGGCAACAATCACCACCGATTCTTTAGAATAAAGACTGCCACTGCTGGCAAGGATTTTATCACTGTCAGCGACCCTGACCTCGGCCGTTTCAACCGGCATTGGCGGCCTGGTTGGTGCTACATTTTTTGCATCCGAGGCCATTAGCTGTGGGCCGGTTATCAGGCCAAGGCCGGCACAAACAACCAGCAGGCAGGCAAAGATCAATGCTAGCATGACAGTTTTGGGACGACGGTGAGTCACAGGTAGCAACTCCTGGGCCTTGGATTGTTGATTAGATTCTTGTCTTTCCATGATATCCCTTCTCTTCCCGCTCAAAGAGTGGTTAGCCACTTCGTTTTGAAGTCGAGAAGCATTAAAACTTCACCGAGAAGTCTCTTTTTATGTTATGGAGTGAATGATCCCTCCGCTTATAGCTTAAAAAACATTAACTACTCATACTAATGCCTCTTCTTTTCTCTAAAGTCGTATGCTGTCCCAACAGGCATTAATCGTCGCCTCAATTAACTCATTACTCAGGGTCAAGTAGCCGGTGAGCTGATCTCGGGCCAGAAAAACAATGGGGCCAAAGCAGAGTCCAAAAAGAACATCCTCTGGTAGATCCTTGACTATCTGCTCCTTAATCCCCTTATGAAACACCTCTAATATTGGAGAATCACAGCTGTTTTCCTTTGAACGCTTCTTGGCAATGCCGTAGGGCGAGTTATAGTACATCTCAAGAAATTTAAACTCCTGAGGATTATCGAGCAGAAAATGGAAGACTCGTCTGAGAACAGCTAAAATATTTTCTCGAACCGGTGCCTTTTCATCAATGCCCCCATTTGTTGCTGGACGCAGGCGTAGGTCGATCTCTTCATATAGTGCTTCAATCAAGGCGTCTTTATTTTCGAAATAACGATAGATGGTACCGGTGCCGACATTGGCTAACTTAGAGATCTGTGAGGTGGGTGAGCTGTGGAAGCCCCTCTCGGCAAAAATTTCTAAGGAGGCCTGAAGAATTATTTCTCTTTTATTACTCTGTTTTTTTGTCATCTACCTATGCCCTTAATGCGGAGTGATCGTTCAGTCATTGGCTGTATATAATATTATTGTCCTGATGTCAAGAACCCCCTCCTACCTCCCCCTTGAAAAAAGGGGGAGGTACATTCTGCCGGTTATGGGAAGAGATGGGGCCTGGCGGAGTTCAACGGGACTGGCTTATCTGGGAAATTTTTTCCTGGTAGGTTCTTAACATATCTTCTTCAAATTGTTCATTGTTATCATAGCTTCGTCCGAAAACCGGCTGCCATAGATCTATATGTTCCATGCACATATAGAAGAAGACAGAGTCATGCCAAGACGCTGGGAAGGCCTGAGAGATTGTGGAAAAGAGCTCTTTTTTAATGTCAAAGGGGTAGCTCAGTTTTCCGGCACAATCTTCCATTGGCATCTGCAAAATAGAGCTGTTTGGCATCCGCTCTCGGATTCTCTTCAGCACCGGCTTAATAAAGGTGAGGGTTCCGAGGGAAACCATGACCACCTCTTCTGGTTGGAAGGTGTTTACCAGGCGCGAAACCAGAGCTCGGTAATCCTCCTGCCAACCCTGATACCAGGTAATGGGGTGAAGATGAAAACCTACCGGAATGCCCTGATCGGCTAGTTTTCTGGCACTTTCCAGGCGCTTATCCAGACTGGCTGTTGCCTTTTCCTCATGTTGAATGACGGTGGGAGTGTTAAGAGACCAGGTGAAAACCATATTGGAAGGTGGGGTGTTTTCTAAAAAATAATCTATTCGGGCGCTTTTAGATTTCATTTCCAGAACCACATTGGGATGTTCTGTGGCAAATTGGTAAAGCGAATCCAAAAGTCCAAAGCGATTGCCCCACATCAGGGAATCAGAAGATTGGCCAGTGCCAATATGATAGCCCTTTGTCGGGTCCAGCTCCAGGGAATTGAGATGGGAAACTAGGTCACGAATAAAGCGGACCTGATTACCATGATAAAATGATTGGATAGAACAGTAGCTACAGTCAAAACCGCACTGCTGGACAACATCCAGGGTTTTCAGTTTACAACATCTGGTTTTTTCCGAGGCAACCGGGCACTCTCCCATGATGCTGCCCTTAAGTTGGACCTCCACCATCTGCTCTTCCGGAAATTTTTGCTCGCTGGCTGCGAACCGCTTTTCCTCGCTATAGCTCTTCTGCCCGTTTTTCAGGCTCTCGTAACCATCACGTAACTGGTGGAAGACCTTGGCTGATGCCTGTTTTCCCTTTGCCCCCCCCACCGCATGCGGATGGTGAAATTGGGCCAATGAGCCGGTCTGCCAAGAGATCAGATCTGCGCTGTATTCAGCCATCATCTTCAGTTGCTGAAAGGAAAAGGCATAGGTTTGCTCCATGGAGATGAGCCACTGTTGCTGCTCTGCGGGAAGCTTGTGAAAAAGTTTGTTCTGTGAAAGTTTATTTGAGGTCATTGCGATCTTATAGCAAACAAAAGGGGATTAGTCCAGTATCCGAATTCAGTTGTTGTGATTTTTCTATTTGATATCTGTCTTCCCTGGCTAATAAGCCTCTAAGCTGCCAATCTGAATCGATAATTATTGAAAATCAGGGGCAGGAAATGAATGGTGAGGGGGCACAACCTATCCCATCTCTACCCGATTACGTCCCTTTTCCTTTGCCACATAGAGGGCAGAGTCAGCTTCATGGAGCACCTCTTCAAATGTCTGTTCAATACCGTTCCAGGCGGTGACCCCAAAACTTACAGTGAAGGCAATTTCTTTTTCGTTTACCATGACAGGGTTTTTTTCAACAAGAGCCCTGAATCGTTCAGCTATTTTCAAGGCCACCTTGATGTCTGTGCCGGGAAGAAGGATAATGAACTCCTCGCCGCCAATACGAGCGAAAACATCCACATCCCTTAAATACTTTCTGCCAATATCGGCAAAGGCCTTTAACACCAGGTCGCCGGCAGCGTGTCCATGGGCATCGTTTATCTTCTTGAAATAATCGATATCCAGCATGACCAGAGAGAGATTATGCTCGGAACTATGCCTCTGACGTTCCAGCTCAGCTTCGGCAATTTCAAACAGTTGACTGCGATTACAAAGGCCAGTCAGGGAGTCTGTGGTGGCAAGTCGTTGTAATTTTTCCCGGCTCTGCCTCTTTGTTGTGATATCGTCAATCGTCCAGACCACCCCTTTTTCAAGGTCAGGGGGTGTGGATGAATCAATGGCCTTTCCTGAAAGGGTGCACCAGACGGAAGAACCGTCCTTGCGTCGAAGTTTGTACTCCACTTGAATTTGGTTGCCATCAACCAATTTTTTGAAATATTTCTCTCTGAACTCAATATAATTTTCCTCCGAGAGATGGAACTCTCTGGCAGAGCGCCCTTCCATAGACTCGGGGCTGTTGTAGGCAAAAATATCTGCTAAGCGCTGATTCCCCTTGTACATGATCTGCTCCCCTCGAAGAGCCATGACTCCCACCTGGCTGTTTTCAATGATGGCATTCAGGGTGTCTTTGGCTTCGGTGATTTCTCTCCTCTGGCTCTCCAGTTGCATAAGCATCCGGTTCTCCTCCCTGGCCAGTGTGCCAATCTCGTCATTTTGCAGAAGGGAGATGCGGGCGGAGAGATCCCCGGATTTTGTAATTTGCAGCACATGGTTAGTGAGTAGCATAACAGGGGCAAGAATAATTGCCTTTAAGAGATAGGTGATAAGAAGAGCCATAAACAGGCCAAAAACGGTTATCAGTATCAATGAATAGTTATAGTTTTTTCGACACCTTTGTAGAATATGCTTTGGAATCTCTGCCTGGATAAGATACCTTCCGCCGATATCCGCCAGGTGCGAATAGACTTCCAAATTATCACTGTTTTCTCGCTCGACAATGCTAATTTCCTCAACTGCAAGCTCTCCTAAAATTTTCTTCTCTTTCGCTGTCAGTTCGTCTCCACTCATATCGATAAATCTAAAGTTGAGTGCCACCCTTACCATCATCGCATCTAGAGACCCTTGATCAAGAAGACGGCCAATGATAACTGCCCCTTGGACAGGCCCCTGTTGGTTGCTGGTTATGATAGGACGTGAACTTAACATCATCGGGCCCCTGCTACTATTATAGATTCCCACTCGCTTCATATTGGAGAGGTCATCTTTATCAGATTCCGAAGAAAAGGGTAAACTGGCCACAGAACGTAAAGAGTCCGGTAGAGTGGTTAATACAGTTTTTTCTTTTCTGTGAAGATCCCAATCCTCAGCAAAGAGGAGCTGGCCTGATCTGTCGACTATGCAGATAAAGCTGACCTCGTTGTCCAGAATCGTATCGGCATTCAAATTTATCTTTAAAAAGTCAGCATTTGGAGCCTTGATAAAGGCATGGAGATCATCCCAGGCAGCTAGGTCATGGCAATAGCGATCGACATGGTCAATCTCATCCTTGAGCTCCCATAGGCAACGCCCCATATCTTTTTTGGCCTCCGCGATTTCAAGTTTTTTTAAACCCGGCAGGATGAGATAGTGATGGAGTCCGTAGTTCAATGAGGCAAAGATAGAAAAGGCCAAAAGAAAAATTAGCAGCATTTTTTTATTTAAAGTCATTGAGGGGCTTTTTGAAAATTACCTACTAAAGTAGAGGTTCCAGAGCTGTAATAAAAAATAGACCTGGAATAATATTTGCGGTTATTTCTTGCGAATTGTTGCCTTTGAAAACTCCCTGACTTTTACATTACTTATTTGTTATAGGCAATGATTAAGTACTCTTAAGCAGGTTGGAGGGAGGAAAATGCCACCCTTCCCTGCCGGGAAATGGTAATTGGCTAGCTGGGGATGAATGGTGGGGAAGAGAGGAAGGTGGGGTGTAATTAGTTATCGATTGAGCCTAAGCAAGTTGCTCCATCAGAATGGCAAGGGCACTTATGGGATTTTCCCATAAGTGCCCTTGTCTTTTTCGGTTAAATTTCGGTTGTGTTTGAAAAATCAAGGTTTTATTTAAAGCATACCAATCGCTATTTACCTCATCTGCATTTTTCCATATCGATTTTCCTGCTCCACCCAAAGCCTAAACGGTTCCCCTCTTTAGAAAGCAACCGTCCAGTTTTTAGAGATTAGAAACGGAAGCCGAATTTCAGGTTTGCACCCAAACTGCTAATATGCGAAGAGATCGCAGTGTTTACGCCGAAGCTACCGAAAAGCTGTCCTCTTTCGGCAATCAGGTCGACAGACAGTTTGCCGGTAACATCATCATAAACATCTGTTATTAAAGGTAAAGTCTCCGGTGTGCCAATCAGGGTACTTCTGCTGGTAAAATCGGTATCACCAAAGGCAAAATTCACCCCGGCATCAGCAGCAATGTTAAATTGCAATCCACTGTCAGCTGCGGCAAACTTATACATATACTTAACACCCATAGGGATTATCCAGGTGTCCATGCTGCTTGCATTTACGGCAAAAACATCGTTTGTATAAGCATCTTGCTTATAATATTGATAACGCATACCAGCATATGGGCTGACAACGGTATCTCCCAGCTCAAACAGATAACTAGCCTTTACCCCCGTACCAAGTACATAGGAGTCAATGCCATCGGCCTTGAGAGTTGAATATCTTGTGTCAGAAGACATTGCTGTATAAAGAGCATCCACACTAATCTGCATAGCATTAGAGAGGTTGTAAGCTCCATACATGGTTAGGCCGTAGAAATCACTGTCTGTATCGGCAGAAGATGTAAATCCTTCACCAGATACCTTACCAGCACCATAGGTGAAGGCTCCACCGTAGAGAAAATCACCAAGCACGCTATCAGCACCTAAGGCTGCACCGTAAAGATCAATATCCATATCGGTGCTATAGTTACCTATATTCATACCGCTAATATCGCTTTTTTGATAAAGAGGTTGAAAATAGATACCTGTGCTGTAATCACCGGTTATATCCGTGTGTTTCTGGGCGAGATCAAGTACCAGAGCAGAGGCAATGGTATTTACATGGGCAATACCACCAACTCCGGCAATATTGGCAGATGCCTCCGTTGCCTGTCCGCCGCTTGTTGGGCTAGCGCCACGCAAAATACCCTTCATATAATTGGTGGATGTAACTCCAAGCACTTCATAACCACGTTCGTTGTAATTAGTCAGGAAGCTTGCAGTATTTCCCCGAGCACCATAGAGGGTGGCGGCGGTACCGGCACTTTTAGTCGTAAAACTACCGTCAACTAAAGAAGCAACTTCCTGGAGTTGGTTATAAAGATAGATATTAGCCAGTAGCCAGTTATCGCCAGTACTTGTCATGGTATATTTTTCCCCGACAAGTGCACCCTTAACACCTACAAATGCCTTGTTGGAAATAGTTACCGTATCCGCAGTAATAGCAGGTTGTCCAGCCAGATTGGTTACATCAACCACCAACAGAGAATTGTCAGCAAATGTAGCTGTTCCGCCAACTGGTACATCTGCCCCAGTTGGCGCCGTGACGCGAGAACCATCTACGGTAAGGGAGCCGGCAGCACCAACTTTATAAGGGCCATCAAGATAGACGGCAGCTGTTACCCCAGTGCGGCCCCAGGTTGTGTTATTGTCCTCTGTGATTTTTTTAACAATATTATCAACATCACCAGCATCGGTTGTACCCAGGGCAATAATAGAATTTTGTCCAGCCACTAAATGGCCGTTAATAACATTACTATCAGCACCAGTTCCAAAATTAACAATGCTTACATGGGAGGCATCTTTAGCTTTAGCAAGTTCCGTACTATCTAACCAATTGGGATCGGCAAAGAGCATAGCTCCATTAAGAGACGCTGTTTCAAGAGCCAGCGAGCCTTGGCCCTGACTATTACCAATATTAATAACCGTCTCTTCTGTGGCTGTTAATTCCTTGACGGAAAGAGTTCCCTTTTTAATGTTTACTTTGCCACCAAGTGATGCTGTTTCAAGGGCCAACGAGCCTTGCCCCTGCCCCTGGCTATCACCAATATTAACAGTCGTTCCACTTTGGGCTGTTAAAGCCGTGATGGAAAAATCTCCATTTCTAACATTAAGCTCGGTTTTTGGAGCCGAAGAGTCGTCAGCTGCAACCAGCTCAACCTTAGCGTCAAGCGTTCCCTGAGTCCTTTTCTCGGTTGCAACCTCACCTTTGGCGCCAAGATTAAGAACACTTCCTCCACCAACATTCACAGATTTTTCCTCTGCCCCACCTTTTAGCAGGGATTCTTCTCCACTAGAACTCCCCCTAAGGGAAAGCACTGTCCCCTTACTCACCTTAACTTCCGCAACGGTATCGGGAAGTTCATAGCTTTGCGCCCCCATCGGTGTGCCCTTAGCAAAAGAGATTTGAGTCTTGTCAACAGAGTCCTCAGGAACAGTCAGCTTTATTTCCTTTTCAGGACTGTCTATGATTTCAGCCAGCCCAAGGTCGATAGGCCCATCACCCATATCAAAGCCACTATATAAGAAACTTCCTTTAAAATCAGAATATTGGCTTTTGAAGCTAGTTTCAAAAGAAGTGATTCTCTCTTGGTCATAAACATCAGAACTAACAAGATCAATAGTTCCCTGACCAGCAAAAGAGAATTCACTGGTATCTGCTATAGAACTCCCCGTTGCCAATAAATCGTAGGAGGTGGTTAAAACTGCACCTTTCTCCACTTCAATAGCGGAATTTGTATGATAAGGCGCAGTTACTGTCTCGACAGTCAGATGAGAGGTATCTCTTACACTGATTTTATTCTGGCCATAAAGGTTCAGATTACTAATCTTAGCCTGAGAACTGTCCTGGGTGACGATATGAGCATTGGTCAAATCAAATTTTCCAACTGAAACAGTTGCGCCGTCAGCTACGCTGAGATGAGCATGCTGATTGTCATGCTCGGACTCAACAGCATTACCCTGTAACTGAATTCTTTTAATGGCAAAGTTTGCGGGACTGTTCAAGTACCCCCTAATCTCATTAAATTTTGAGCCTGCAAGAGCTTTTTTATCCTCTGCATCCATGCCCACATGAATCCAGGAATTAGCCGAATGACCTTCATAGGTGGCATCACCTGGGTCCCTTACCTGTATTCTGGCGATAGTCTTCTCCGCCCCTTCGGGATTACCAATGAGGAGAAAATTACCACCCTCTCTGAGCTGTACCTTATCAGCAAGATCTGCAGCATTAACCCCGACAGCACCGCCACCAGTAACCCTAAAAGACTTGGCCGGGGCAGGATCTTCTCCGACAAGGGGGGAAAATGAGCTGATTTCGCCGAGGTTAATCCCCAAGGCATCAGTCATATGGACAGGTGCATCCTCCTGGTCCTCAAAGGCATCTCTACTTACCAGCTCAAAACCGATTGCCCCCCCACCCAGTTTAATTGTGCCGGTACCGGTATTAAGAGCCATATCTAAGGCTGGATCAGACATCTCTTCACCAGCGGCAGGATAATAGACAGACTTCATGGCACTGGAAGGCGAATGATCCACATCATCCACCGATTGAGAGACAGTGATGGTTCCCCTGTTCTCGGTATGAGTATAGGGATCACTCATCATACCTACGGAGTAGTTGCCCTTCAGATCAATTACTCCAGAGTTGATAGTGGTTGAACCCTCACCATTACCATCAATGGCTGTGACAATGGTGTCTTCTCCACCCAGTATGCTGCCACTGTTTACAATAAAATTCCCGCCGGTACCTCTCATCCCCCGGGTGTGATGGCCATCCAGCTTTTTCCCTGCATGGGTACCCGTAATTACGCCACCATGAACAACGCTAATTGTCCCTTTATTGAGCATTGTAATCCCGATCACCGGCTCCTCACTGTCGATACTATCCCGGTCATGTTGATCACCTAGGGGGCTGACATAGGGCGCGCCGGACCCCATGGCTATGCTATCAGAGTCACTGACAATAATCTTGCCATCTGCGGCATTGTTAAGGGTGAGAATATCCCCAGCATGTCCAACGCCTTCAGACCACATGCCCAGTGCCTCCTGGTCAGTGGATACATCAATGGTGCCAGAATTTCTCATTACTACAGCTAAATTTTCCCCAGTACTATCTTGTCGCTCAACCACCATACCAACATTGTGATTTGGGCTACTGCTTAGAGACTCTTTTGCAAGAATACGTCCCTTATTCTCGACAAGAATATGAGAATCATCGGCAACACTCTCACCTACGGGCACAAAAATACCTGCCGCAATACCTTCACCGGATTCATTGTGCAGATCAAGGGTGATATTGGCATCTGAAACAACTTCCAGATTACGCTTGGCAGAATCTCTTCCGTCAGCAAGAATTTCTACCCCAATCCCCAAGACATTGGCTTTACCCTCTTCAACCCCAAATACCTCTATCCCCTCTTTAACCTCTTCAGCACTCCCGGCAAAAGAGATATGTACATCTTTCACATCTGCAGAGGGCGTAATACGCAGAACTTCTTTTGTATTATGTACATCATTATATTGATAGCCTCCACTACCACCTGTAGTGCAGGTGGTGGACTGTCCATCGACAGTAATCACAGGATCGGCAAAGACATTACTGCTGTTCATGGTTAGCAGAAAGGCACCAACGGCCAAGGCAGTTACCGCGTTATATTTTTTTTTATACGACTTTTGATGCAACATTTTTACCTCAAATTTAAATTTGTCTTAACAAGCTATTTTACTAAAAACCATCTAAGGGTAAATTCCCTTTCCCTTCGAAACCTGCCGAACAACTGAGCTTTTCAATGGATGTATCGTTGTTCTTCTAAAAAGAATGCCTTGATATCAGCTGGCTTATAATCAACCCTCCGCAAAAAATATTAATGCCTGAGATAAGTTGGAATAATTCCACCAGTTCAAATCAATTTATTTAAGAAACGACCAAACAATCGCAGGAAAGCCAATGCCAGATATCTGCCACGGATCTTACCCCTTGCCGCCCTCCCGAAAAGGAAGGTCTGCCCTCTTTACTAAATGGCAGGATCGAAAAAGGAGACAGAACTGATCTTTTTTCCAAGAGCATCCCTTACAAGGGCTTGGCTTAAAAAACCCAATAAATCTCTACATTATTTTTATATTATGATCAATGATTTAAATTTATTAGCTTGGTATGGTGCAATGTTATCCTGTAAGTAGCAGCTATCCATTCCTTTCGTTCAGAGGGTGTTGGCTGATGGTTAAAGGATGGCGCTAGGATTATAGGGAAAAAAGACATGGCAAAGAGGGAGGAATGGGGACATAGGTGAGGTTAGCGGGCCCACCATTCCCGTGAGAATAATGGTTGAACGCCATTGAATAAAAACTTCCAAACAGAATGTTGATAAGAAAGTCTTATTGTTTTAAATGCTTAGATCGAAAAAGTAAGGTTTTGGGATTCGTTAGTGGGGGTCGGCTTACCGATTGGAGCCTAAAAGATAAATGAGGGGGCTACCTGTTACCAACTCAATATTGGCAGTACGTCTTCTAGGCAGGTTCTAATTTTACACCAAACTATCTGGCTCTATTCCTCGCAATCTAGATCTGGCCACAGCTAGCTTGTTAGGCCGAGATCTATATGCGCAATGGACATATCAGTTAAAGAGTTTGCCTCCTTATAAGAACGCATTCTTTCGTATCTTTTAAACTACTTTGTAAATATCCACAAAATAGGTTGACGACGTCAACCACTACGGTTAAAGTTGATGGCGTCAACCTATTTGCATGTTGATTGGTTTATAGTTGAAACCACTTACAGCCAGAAGCTATAAGATAATCTCGGAGAACCTTATGAAAAAGTTAGAAGCCATAGATCCTAAGAAATCCATCAAGCTCAGTAGAGCCCTGATAGAAATTGTCTGGCAATTTGGTCCCAAAGGGCTGGACGGTCAATGCTGTGAGGATCTTTCAATGCCGGAATATCTTGCCTTGGAGACCTCTGCTACCACCAATGACTGTCCGGTACAGCATATAGGGAATAAGCTTAACTTTACAAAAAGTGGCGCCACTCGCATCGTTAATCGCCTTGAGAAAAAAGGGTATATCCAAAAGATCAAATCCTATGAAGATGCTCGCGTCTGCTGTGTGGTTCCTACAGACAAGGGAAAGAGTATTCTTGAAAATGTAGCACAAGGTTATGCCGATCGCCTATCTGCTGTGCTAAGCAAGGTGCCTGCTAAACAGTCAGACAATATAGCCAATGCCCTATTAGAGATGGCAGCGGCACTGCGCAGATAGTATTTCAGATCGTTAAATTCACAGCTAGCATCAGGGTAAGAAAAGTAAGGTACGTTCTGTCCATCGATACAGGCATGGATTTATTTAACTATTTGGTTGACATCGTCAACCAATCGGAGACTCTCTAAATGAACTCATTTACAAAAACTATTGAATTTTTCCTTTTCATCACTGCAGAATTGACAGTTTTATTTCTTGGAATCAGCACCTTAGTCGCTTTAGCATTGATGTATATCCCCCAGGAAAAGTTAAGAGATTGGTTATCCAGACGTGGCATTTTGGGCAATGTTCTGGCGGCAACAGTCGGTTCGTTAACCCCATTTTGTGCCTGCTCCACTATTCCGATGACTTTGGGCCTACTCAAGGCTGGCGCACCATTTGGGCCGGTTATGTCCTTTGTTATCGCCTCACCACTGTTAAATCCCATAATTATAGCAATGGTGGCAGCACTCATGGGCTTAAAGGCATGTGTGCTCTACTTTGCCATCACCTTTCTGGGATCGATCGTTTTTGGCATCGTTTTGGAAAGAGTCGGTGGAGCAGCGTGGGTCAAAAATGTGCAAATACGACCAAGCTGCTGTGGTGAGGGTAAACAGAAAGAAAACCTATCTTTTTCAGGAAAACTTAAGCGTTCATTTGCCTCTGCCTGGAAGGATTTCAGGGCCGTACTCCCCTTTCTCCTTATTGGTGTGGCAATTGGTGCAGGCATATACGGCTATATGCCACAGGAATTTGTGATCTCACTGGCTGGGCCACAGAATCCATTCGCTATTCCTATTGCTGCCATCATCGGTATTCCACTCTATATCAGGGCTGAAACAGCCATTCCTATTGGTATGGCCCTGGCTGAGAAGGGTATGAGTATGGGAGCGGTAATAGCATTGATTATCGGGGGAGCAGGAATGGCAATCCCTGAAATGAGCATGCTGGCCAGCATTTTCCGTAAACGCCTTGTGGCATCCATTGTGGCGGTTATTTTCGCCACGGCGGTAATTGGCGGTTTTTCCTTCAACCTCATGCTTGCCTAGGAATAGCTTTGCCAGAGGGCGGTTGATACGCATCCGGCAAGTTAACTTCGGTAGCGGACAAAAAACACAACTCACCATTACTAAAGGAAAAAACTATGAAGAAGAATGGGCGCATTTTGGGGAAACTTTTCGGAGGCTCTAAAAAAAAGGAGTGCTGTGCAATTGAACTCGAAGAGATCCCCGCAACTAAGCAGGGTTCGTAAAAAGGGGACAACTGAAAAAGAGGCAAAGGAAGACCAGCAAAACAGGGGTTGCGGCTGTTGCAATTAAGAGGGTGGCGACCGGTGTAACAAGGTTCCAATAATAATTTGCCACGAACGGATCTGTTGCTGGCAAAGCATCCACAAGGACTAAAAGAGTGAATCAACTAGATAGAACACTAAGAGAAATGGATTTGCAATTCTTTGCAGAAGGTAAACATGGTGTAACGCTCAACATGGCCGCCGATTGCCTCGAAAATTCAGAAGATGCCGTCTTCCTGGATGTGCGAACAGAAGAAGAGGCAGGTTTTGTGAGGTTTAAAAATGTGCTGCATATACCACTGAATCAGTTACCCGATCGACTGGGGGAGCTGCCCCAGAATCAACCCATTATTGTATTTTGTACTTCGGTTGTTCGGGCAAGCATGGCTGCCTTTTATCTAAGGGCAGAGGGCATAACAGCTGTGCGGACCCTACTGGCTAGTTCAGAGGAAATGGTGAAGCTATTCTCTTCGTCCAGAGTGTTCAGCCGCAAAACGTCAACAAACCAACAGCAGTGTAACTAAGGAAGCGATATGAAAAATTTACAGGGGTATTTCAGGGAGATGGATTTTGTGGCATTCGGGAATGGGGATTTTAATACACCTGCCGCGGCCCTGCCAAAGCTGATCAAAAACAATGTATTCTTGCTGGACCTGCGAACCTGGGAAGAGGTTGAGGCCTTTTCCCTGCCATTTGCCAAAAGTATACCGATAAATGAGCTTCCAGAGAGGCTCGAAGAAGTTCCTAAAAACAGGCCGGTTATTTTGTTCTCCAACGGCTCCTGGCGCTCAAGTGTGGGACTCGCCTATCTCATTGCAAAAGGTTTTGACGAGGTGTCGATTATTGCCCAGGGACTTCCTGAAATGTTGAAGACCCTAAAACCAGGCCCATTGTTTGGAGCAGGCGTACACAAGGTTCAAGCTCAAACAGACTGCAACTGTGGATAAAGATGCTACTGACTATTGCCCTACTAGCATTTTGTTTGAGTTTTATCTTTGCCCTGGGTGGCGTGGGAAGTGCTGTGGCTTTAGTTCCCGCGCTTATCGCCATTGGAGTTCCTGGAGGTGTCGCCCGTCCCATCGCCTTACTTGTTAATACAGTAAGCCTCGGCGGGGGCACCATCTATAACCTCAAAACAGGTAAATTCAAACCCGGCCCATGGTGGTTATTGATACTGTTTTCCCTCCCGGCTGCCCCTCTGGGGGCATGGGTTTCCACCTTAATTCCGCATAATATTCTCTCCGGGGTATTTGCTGGATTCATGGTCTTTTCCGGTTTTTTGATGATTGCTCCTGCACGGAAAAGTCAGCAAAAAGAGGAACGAAACACCTGTCCACCAGTAGGCGGAGCCTTGATCGGGGCAGTTTCGGGTGTGGTATCTGGCATGCTGGGGGTAGGCGGTGGAGGTGTGATCATCCCCGCCTTATATGCCATGCGGTTTCGTTCGCATCATATTGCAATGATCACAGCGATGGCCGTCCCATTTTCTTCTTTCACAGGCTTTATCGCCTATGCCGCCATGGGTTCGCTCAATATAACTACCGTTGTAGTGGCATCGTTAGCAGCTCTTGCTGGTGGCACCATTGGCACAAGAGCAATGCACCGTATCGATCAGCGATTGGTGAAAATGTTTTTATCAATAACCTTAATAATTTCAGGAGGCAGAATCATATGGAAGCTTGTTGCCTGAGAAAGCTGAAGTTTGACCTTCCGAAGAAATAAATGTTGGTACCGATGGTATATGGGAAGGAAGCAACAGACATGGAGAATGTGGCAAACAGTGATTGATGAAACTCATTCGCCAGAACAGTACAGCTAGTGCAAAAAAAATTTTAGATGAGATTTTCGAAGAACACGCTCAGTTTTCAAAGGGAAAAAATAAAAAAGACGACCTAACCCTGGTAGTTATTAAAATAGTTAAAGATAGTCTTACTGAAACTATCACCGATCCCGACACATCTCCTAATCAATAACCAGGTAGCTTTCAATCGGCATGCCGATTGAAAGCTGCTTGATTCCAGTCACTTAATCCAATGAGTTACTTTTTGCCCCCGCTTCGCGCTAGGCAAGGGCCAGAAAGAAGAGGTTGATGCAGCCGAGGATAAAACCAAGGAGGGCACCAAAGAGATTGATATACTTGAACTGTTCTTCCATGATGGAGAGGAGAAGCTGTTCGAGTTTAAGGAGGTCAAGGGAGTCAACCTTATCGGCTACAATCTGCTGCAGGTTGAAGGATTTCACCATCCCCGGCAACTCCCTGGAAACGGTCTTGGTCAGGTAGCTCTGCAGGGATTGATAGATACTGTCCCGCATATTTTCATTAAGAAAGCGGGACAGCTTACCTATTTTACAGGCCAATCCCTTTGTCAGCAGCGAATCGACGGCGGTAGAGATAACCTCGTTGATGCGCTCGGAGCGAAGGGCAGTCAGGCTTTTATCGAGGAGGCTTTCCTGTAGAAGGGCGACTTTCTCCTGCCCCAAAAGATCGGCCAGGGCCTCTTGGATTGAGTGATCACCTGTCATATAGCCCTTAATGCTATCGGTAAATGTCTCTGTCAAAACCCCCTGCAACTGCTCATCCTGTAATTGTTTAAAGAGGCCGTGGCTAATGCCCTTGCTTAGGGCCTCTAGCTGCTGTGGTTCAATATCTCTTACCAGATCGGCCATGGGGGCGGCAAAGAGTTTTCCCAACTGGTCGTTTAAGAGAGCGGTAACTCGTTCCCCTACCACGTCTCCCTGAATCCAGGCAAGAATATCCTCCTCTTTTTCGTCCAGATAGTCGGCAATTTTAGCACGTACCGTCTCCATTTTAATAAAGTTCCCGACCATTGCCCCCATGGGTCCCATGGAAGCAATAAAGCTCTCTACTCCACCGCAGGCTCCGTCAATAATTTTTTCGCGTACATCGTCTGTGGCTAAAAGTCCGCCAACACCGGCGAGCAGAGGCTGAACCTGTTTTTCCACCAGCCCTTTCAAGAGACCGTAGGAGGCCTCTGGTAAAATGTCCGCGAGACTGCTGTTTTGCTGAAAGGCATCCTGCACCTTGGTATGGACAGCATTTTCAAGCCATTGCTCACAGGCGGGGCTGGACAAAAAGCGTCCCAGGTGTCCGGATAGGGATGTCTGCAGAGATACAAGCAGTTCGGCTTGTTGCTCCTCAGCTAGAAGGGAGGAGAGCTTTTCGGCAAGAAATTTATCGCTGATATCCTGGAGAACATCTCTTAACTGTCGGGCAAACTGATCCGAGCCGATAAAGCTACTCACCCCATCCTTTATCTTATAGGAGAGATAGTCAACGGCCAGTCCATAGTAGCAGGAGAATTGAGGAGGCAACAGGGACTGGAGGGTGCCAAGATCCCTCTGGGCCAGGGCTTCGCCCCGGGCCTGTATCTTATCGTGGACTTGTGCCTGTACGTGTTTTTGCTCTATCGCTTTTTGTACTTCTGTGCCGGTAATGAGATAATCGGCAACCATTCGTCCCATATTTTCGGCAAGTTCATGCCGCTTTGCCGGAATGACACCGGGGGTCATGGGCACCCGCATGCCAAAGATATGCCAGGGGTTGAGGGGGCGAAAGAGCATCTTGATGGCAATCTTATTGGTAAGATAACCAATAAAGGCACCAACCATGGGTGGTGCAATATACTGGGCAATTGGGAAAATATCAGCAGGCGTTACAGGCATAATTCGACAATCTCCTGTGGTGTGTTAACAATAAAATCAGCCCTGTGGGCGCGTAACTCTTTAATGGGTCGAAAACCCCAGCTGACCCCGAGACTGGTCATGCCACTGTTCTTGCCTGTCTGCATATCAACCGAGGTATCTCCAATAAAGAGCATCTCCTGAGCCTCGATGCCCATGGTCCGGGCCGCAAGCAGGGCGCCGGCAGCATTGGGTTTTTTAGGCACATCCGCCCTCTGGCCTGATATATAGGTAAAGGGATGCTCCGGAAAAAAGAACTCCACCACCTTTTGGGTAAAGGCATCGGGCTTATTTGAGAGAATACCGAGAGGAATTTCCGCCTCTCTCAGATCATTAATCATTTGCTTAATGCCCTTATATGGCGTACTATTTTCATGCCAGCACTCCTGATAGTGAAGGCCGAACTCCTGACAGCAGGCAACAAGCACCTCTGCAGAAGTTCCCGGAGGGACGATCCGCTCCATAAGCACATCCAGACCGTCACCTACGAAAAAATTATAGTCTTCTACCCTGTGCACAGGAAAATTGCGCGCCGCCAGCACCTTATTACAGGAGGCAGCCAAATCCTCTATGCTGTCCACCAGGGCGCCATCTAAATCAAAAAGTATCGCTGAGAATCTCATTATATCGTCTCTATAAAAATAGGTTTAAAAAAGAGCCTTTGTTAAAACTCAAACCCTCTATGGGGTCAAGATATTTATACATAAAAAAAATTTATTTTTTCTATCAAAATTTTTCGGGCTAGGGTATAAGTATTTGTTTCCAAATTTCCATCATAGTAAAAAAGGAGAGTTCTATGTGGTTCGTTAAGTTTGTTGCTTCATCAATTGGGAAGAAGTTTGTCATGGCCTTTACCGGTCTATTACTCATCCTCTTTCTCTGCGTACATGCGGCAGGAAATGCAATCATATTTTTTGGAAGCGAGGCCTTCCTGACATATGCACATGCCCTTCATGCTGTACCCCTTGTGGTTGTCCTCTTTAGCTCAGGACTGGCAGTCGTACTGCTGGCCCATATCTGCTTTGGACTATACCTCTTTTTTGAAAACAGGACCGAAAGCGATTCCCGCTATGCTGTGTCGGTGCGAACGGTTAAATACTCGCTCGCCTCCAAGACAATGCACTGGAGTGGCCTCTTTATCTTCCTGTTCCTCATCTTTCACCTTGCCGTTTTCACCTTCGGCGGAAAAGATATACCTATCTCAACTCTTGTTGAAGAACGTTTAGGTGACTTCTCTTTTGGTATCTTTTACCTAATCTCTTTTGCTGTTCTCGCTCTTCATCTCTCCCACGGTTTTTGGAGTATGCTACAGACCTTTGGTGTCAACCATCCTCGCTACAATGACCTCATCCATAATCTCACATACATTGTTCCACTGTTTTTCTTTGTGATTTTTGGGGGAGTTACCCTGTATTTCCTGACTGGACTTGGCGCAAATTTCTAGCAAAAGAATCATTAAATGGATTTAGGGCCAAGGCCCTGCCATATTTTTTTGAGGTAAAACTATGAAACTCGATGCATGCATTCCCGAAGGACCTCTGGCTGAAAAGTGGGATAACTGTATTTTTAAAAGCAAACTCGTTAACCCGGCAAACCGCAGAAAATTCTCTGTAATCGTTGTGGGCACAGGGCTTGCCGGAGCATCTGCTGCGGGCACCCTTGCCGAACAGGGCTATCAGGTAAAGGCCTTCTGTATTCAGGACAGTCCCCGTAGAGCACACTCCATTGCCGCCCAGGGTGGAATCAATGCCGCCAAGAACTACCAGAACGATGGTGATTCCGTCTTTCGCCTCTTTCACGATACCCTGAAGGGTGGCGATTTTAGAGCCCGTGAGGCAAATGTCTATCGTCTTGCCCAGGTAAGTAATAATATCATCGACCAGTGCGTTGCTCAGGGCGTCCCCTTTGCCCGCGAATACGGTGGAACCCTCGCCAACAGATCCTTTGGTGGTGCCCAGGTTTCACGTACATTCTATGCCCGTGGTCAAACAGGACAGCAACTCCTCCTTGGAGCCTACAGCTCTCTCTCCCGCCAGGTAGGTGCCGGAAAGATTGAGATGTTCTGCCGTCAGGAGTTGATGGACGTTGTCATCACCGACGGCCAGGCACGCGGCATCACCACCCGTGATATCTATACCGGTGAGATAGAGACCTACTCAGCCGATGCGGTGATCCTGGCAACGGGCGGTTATGGCAATGCCTATTTTCTCTCCACCAATGCCATGGCCTCAAACGTTACCGCTGCCTGGCGCGCCTATAAGAAGGGTGCTGGCTTTGCCAATCCCTGCTTTGTCCAGATTCATCCCACCTGTATTCCAGTCCACGGCGACTATCAGTCGAAGCTGACCCTGATGAGTGAAAGTCTTCGTAATGACGGTCGGGTCTGGGTGCCAAAGGCCAAGGATGACAAGAGATCGCCTGCCGATATCCCCGAGGATGAGCGCGATTATTATCTCGAACGCATCTATCCAAGTTTTGGTAATCTGGTGCCACGTGACGTTGCCTCCCGTAATGCCAAGAACCAGTGCGATGCAGGTAAGGGCGTTGGCCCAAGTGGACTTGCCGTCTACCTGGACTTTGCCGATGCGATCAAACGTGACGGTCTTGACACCATCGTCAAGAAATACGGTAACCTCTTTGAGATGTACGAGAAGATTACCGCCAGCAACCCCGTCAATGAGCCCATGCTCATCTACCCTGCTGTTCACTATACTATGGGTGGTCTCTGGGTTGATTACAACCTGCAGACAACAATTCCCGGTCTCTTCGCACTGGGTGAGTGTAACTTCTCCGATCATGGTGCCAATCGTCTGGGCGCATCTGCCCTTATGCAGGGACTTGCCGACGGTTATTTTATCATTGGCAACACCCTGGCAAACTACTTTGGCTCTAATAGCTTTAGCAAGGTTTCTGTTGAGAACAAGGACTTCAAGCAGTCAAAGGCCGATGTCGAGGCCCGGATAGAAAAGCTCCTGGCCAACTCCGGCGGTGCGGTCACCGACCAGCATGTTACCGTGGATGAGATCCATAAGGAACTTGGTCATATCATGTGGAATTACTGTGGTATGGCTCGTAATAAAGAGGGTCTTGAAAAGGCCCTTGAGCTCCTGCCTCCTCTCAAAGAAAAATTCTGGAAGCATGTCTATATCCCTGGTAAGGGCAAGGATCTCAACCAGACTCTGGAACGCGCCGGCCGAGTGGCAGATTTTCTTGAATTTGCCGATATCATGGTTCGGGACGCCCTGGAGCGTGCGGAGTCCTGCGGCTGTCATCTCCGGGAGGAGAGTCAGACAGAGGAGAGTGAGGCCCTTCGTAACGATGAGAAGTACTCCCATGTTGCCGTTTGGGAGTGTCAAGGCGAAGATGAGCCGCTTCTCCACCGTGAAGAGCTCACCTTTGAGGCAATCCAGCCCTCTCAACGTAGCTATAAATAGGTTTCTGGTAAGAAAATCGAATAGGATTTATGAGGTAATAAAATGAGTATAGATATTACAGTAAAGATCTGGAGACAGCAGAACAGCGAGAGCGTTGGAGACTTTGAGAGCTATGACCTGCAGGGAATTGACACCGATATGTCTTTTCTGGAGATGCTCGATGTACTGAACGAGGATCTCACCAAAAAGGCCATCGAACCGGTAGCCTTTGACCATGACTGTCGCGAAGGCATCTGTGGTATGTGTGGGGCAGTAGTTAACGGTATCGCCCATGGCCCAGAGAAGAAGACCACCCTCTGTCAACTCCATATGCGTCATTTTGAAAGCGGTGACACCATCGTTATTGAGCCCTTTCGCTCCAAGGTGTTCACCATCAAGAAAGATCTCATTGTTGACCGTTCAGCACTTGATAGAATCATGCAGGCAGGTGGTTTTGTCTCCGTCAACACCGGTGGTACACCCGATGGCAACGCCATTCCCATCGCCTCTGTAAAGGCAGAGCTGGCCATGGATGCAGCTGCCTGTATCGGTTGCGGTGCCTGTGTGGCAAGTTGTCCTAATGGGGCGGCCATGCTCTTTACCAGCGCCAAGGTATCTCAGCTGTGCCTCCTGCCCCAGGGAGAGCCGGAAAGAAAACGACGTGCCCTGTCTATGCTTGAAGCCATGGATAAGGAAGGATTTGGTAACTGTACCAATGCCCGTGAATGTGAAATGCAGTGCCCGAAGGGTATTGATATTCGCAATATTGCCCGCTTGAACCATGAGTATATTAGGGCTGCTTTCAGTCAGGGATAGTTCTTTGCCCTGATTGAGTTCAAAAGCCATTTCAATGCTTCGGCCTTGAAATGGCTTTTTTTTTGTCCCGGTCTTAGCAAAGGTTGAAAAATATCCCCTTCTTTAATTTTCTGCGTTATATTGAAAAATTCATCCAAAAAAATAGGTCTATCTGGCCAGTATTTATTACACAGACTTTATAGTTTGGACCCTGGCTGATTTTAGCAACCCTACACCTGAGTCTTTAGTGATTAGAGAGCACCAGCATGGAATTTTTCGATATCGTCATAATCGGGGCAGGCCCGGCAGGACTTGCCTGTGCAAAAGAGGCAGGTAAGCGGGGCTACTCTGTCCTTGTTTTAGAGCGTAATGGCCAAATTGGTCGCAAGGTCTGTGCCGGTGGCATTACCTGGAACGGCCTTATGCGACATATGCCGGGCTTTGCCACCGAGAGAGACTTTGCCAAACAACATCTCTTCAGCCGCTACCAGTCCTGTTGCATTGAAGCAGATCATCCCATTGTTGCCACCCTTAATCGGGAACATTTGGGCAGGAGCATGGCCGAACAGGCGCAAGAGGCCGGAGCCGTTATTCGCACGGAAGAACAGGCCCTGCAGATAGGGGCTGAAAAAATAACTGTCCGGGAGAGAAAAACAGGAAGGGACTATAGCGTAGCCTTTAAATATCTGGTCGGGGCGGACGGATCTTCCTCCCTGGTGAGACGGTATTTGGGCCAGCCGGTAAAGCATATAGGCCTTGGTCTCAATTTTCAGATCAGGGGCAGGGCCGAGAAGATGGAGTGGCATCTGCGCCCCGATCTCTTTGTTAACGGCTATGCCTGGATCTTTCCCCACCAGAATACCATCTCCATTGGCGCCTATGCAGATAGGAGTATTTTTTCGCCTACAGAGTTGAAGAGACGTTTCCTTGTCTGGGCCAAAGCTCAGGGCTATGGGCTGGAGCAGGAGAGGTGTACGGCGGGATATATTAACTACGACTATCGGGGCTATCGCTTTGGCTCGGATAATAATATCTTCCTCACAGGAGATGCGGCGGGTCTGGCCTCGGGACTTACCGGCGAGGGTATCTATCCGGCAATTGTCTCCGGTATTGCCGTGGCAGAAGAGATCGCTGGCTGCAAAGACCACCCCGAATTAGAGGCAGTCATTAAGAGTCAGAGGATGCAGCGCCGAATTTTGGATATCAGCGGCAGAGGTCAAGTGCTTGCCACCCTGCTCTCGGAGGCAATGACCCTTGGTATGCGCAGTAAAATTTTAAAATTTGATACAGTTGAAATGGCTGGGACATCATCCATAAAAAAGTGAATATTTATGAAGAATAAAACAGTTGGCAGGGGCAAGAACAGACTCCTCCTTAATATAATCTTTGGTGTTTTTTGCGCAGGCGTCCTGGCCTTTTTACTAAGCGCTCCAGAGAAGAGCACCTCTCCCCTGCCCATGGACAGCGATCACAAACGTTTCTATAGCATGAAAAAGAAGGAGGCGGAGCAGTACTGTATGTCGTGCCATGGACCTGCCAAGGAAAATGCCCTTTCCGCTGAACATCCGTCAAAGTTCCGCTGTCTCTTCTGCCATACCCGACCGGTGCAGAAATAGTGAAACGACAGCTATCAGACTACAGCTATAGCAGTGGAGCGTAGTGGAATGGCGAGCTGTCAGTAGCAGCTCTTTTTCATATCCTTCATTCCACTACGCGTCACTGCTAGCTTTTTTCAACGTGTTGCTTGAGAGCGGTTTTAACTTTTTGGGGAACAGGGATGGCTCGATCGTTGCCACCTTTTACCTGCTTGACGATGATATATGCTTGGGCAAAATCGATATCCTTGTCCCATAGTCGGTGGCACTCTAAAATTCGTAAACCACAACCATACATAAGTTGGCCATGAGTAGATGGCGTCCCTGACAAAAGAGAGCAGGAAGGATACTTCTTGCTTGCTCATCAGCACAGGCAGGCGTACAGCCTTTTTGCTTTTAGTAATGAAAGACTTGTGATCTTACCCCAGTTTTGTGGAGCCTTAGTTAAGCTAATTTTTGCAACAAATCAAACTGCTCTTCGAACTCTGCAGAACTTTTGTAGCCATTAGCTGAATGTCTTCTTCTGCGGTTGTAGTATGCCTCGATGTACTGGAAAAGTCCGTATTTTGCTGCTTCAATATCTCTAAAACTCCTATGATGGATATATTGTGTTTTCAACGTATAAAAAAAAGACTCTGCAACAGCATTATCCCAGCAATTACCCTTACGACTCATACTTTGCCTGAAGTCTTTTTCTTGGAGTAGCTGTCTATATTCCTTGCTTGCGTACTGAACACCTCTGTCGCTATGGACAAGCATTTCTTTGGTTGGGTTTCTTCGCAAAATTGCTTTACGTAATGCCCAGATTGTAGATTCTTTTTCAAGTGACGTACTCAGATTCCAAACAACAACTATTATAGAATAAAGGTCTATAAAAACAGATAAATATACCCACTTGCTACCTACCTTGATGTAGGTTATATCACCAACCCAAACCTTGTTGGGGCTGCCACAGTGAAATTTCTGTTCAAGATATTTGGTGCAACCGGAAAAGCATGATTCGACTCAGTCGTAGTTTTGAACTTCTTTAGAGACTTACACTGCATTGAAGACTCTTTCATAATTCGAGCGACACGCTTTTTCCCCACATCTGCAACCTGAGCCTCTGCTCGCAAATCAGCAGTAACCATAGGACTACCAACCATTCCACCATGCTCAACATAGAGCTCCTGGATGAGATTTTTAAGAATATTATTCTCTCTGCAGCGCTTTGAAATTGGTTCCTGCAACCAACGATAGTAGCCACTCTCTGAGATCAAAAGAGTCTGGCACATTTTCTTCACAGTGAAACGAGAGTGATGATTCCTGATAAAAGTATAATGCATCACTGTGTCCTGCTGAAAATGGCCATGGCTTTTTTTAGAATGTCCCTCTCCATATTGATATTCTTCAATTCTTTCTCAAGCGCTTTGATCTTTTTCTGCTCAGAAGTAAGGGCTAAAATACCGTTACCAGGGAACGCTATCTCTCCCTACTCTTCATATTTTTTCTCCATTGATAGATCAAATCCACATGAATGCCTAGGTTCTCGGCAATTTCTATAATAGTTCTAACAGGTTCTAAACTTAAAAGGACAGTACTACGTTTAAAATCTGCATCCCTTTCTACGCTTTTGTATAATCATGTGAGCCTCCTGTTACTCATATTATAACGAGTCCATATTAACTCCACAATATCGGGGGAGGATCACTACGGAAATGTGCTCAACTGGCAGTACCAATTAAATCTAAAAGTCGATGATTCTACCTGGAAAATAAACTTTGACGATTGGATGTTTTTATTAAATGACGATATGCTCATTAATAAGGCTACCATGTCAAAATTTGGATTCGAGGTCGGTGAGATAACAATCATCTTCCGAAAATAGCATAGTGACAGGATGAGATGATGACTACGATTCGTAACTTTCTAATAATATTTTTCTTATCATTTTTTGCAACCAATAGAATTTATGCCAGCCCTGTTACTAGCAGTATGCAAAAACTGGGAGAGGGAGAAGCGTATTACCTTGGATTTATAAAAGTGTATGACGCATCCCTGTACAGCTCAAAATTCTCAGGTATAAAAGATATACTCAATGCTGAAATCTCCAAATGTTTGCACCTCGAGTATCAAGTTGATATCGAAAAAAATACTTTATAGAAGTAGCAAATAAGGTTCTAGACGACCAGTTCTCGAAAGAACAATTGGCCAGTTTACTAAGTGATATTAAACCGCTACATCAAGGATATGAAAACATTACAGACGGAGATAGCTATACACTGTGCTACAATAATAAAGACCAGATGACCACATCTCTCGTTCAACAAGGAAATTGTGGCTTTTGTTAAATCAGCCGATTTCGCAAAAATATATTTCAGTATCTGGCTGGCACCTAACGCTCCTCTCGATGATACACTCCGAGAAGATCTACTTGCAGCCTTACTCAATAACTGAACAGTGTTAAGGAGACAGGATAGATGAAAACCTTTCTTCATACGTACCAGAAATTAAACGCTCACAATCTCGAAACTCTAAAAAATATCTATAGAGATGATGTGCAGTTTATTGATCCCGCCCACGAGGTTAACGGTATTGCGAATCTCACAGAATACTTTGCATCCCTCTATAAAAACATCGACTCCATATATTTTTCATTTAACGAACCTGTCGTTGTTGAAAATTATGGCTACGTCAGTTGGAAAATGACTTTCAGCCACAAGAGCCTCGCCGGTGGTAAACCGATCACCATCGATGGAATGACCCACTTGAAATTTGATGAACATAACAAAGTATATTATCACCGGGACTACTTTGACCTTGGGGCAATGCTGTATGAGCATGTGCCACTTCTTGGCCGTATTATAACATGGATCAAAAAGGGACTTGGCAAATGAAAATAGTAATTACAGGCGCTACTTCCGGCATAGGACGACAGCTCGCCATGGATTACCATGCTGAAGGTCACGAAGTCTACGCTCTTGGTAGAAACGAGCAGGCCCTTGAAGAACTTCGTTCCCACGGGCTATCCACTGGCAAGGTGGATCTCACCGATAAAGAGGCAACTCTTGTCTGGTTTTCAACCCTAGAGTCTGTCGACCTTGCTATTCTCAATGCAGGCACCTGCGAATATGTCGATCTCCCTCAGTTTGACAGTAGCCTCATCCAGAGAGTAATGCGATCCAATGTTGAATCTATGGCCATCTCCATCGAAGCTGTCTTACCCCTTCTTCGTAAGAGTGCAACGGGACACTTGGCCGCGGTGGGCAGTTCTGCCGCCTACGTGCCACTTCCACGTGCGGAAGCCTACGGTGCATCAAAGGCCGCAATAGCATATATGATCAATACCCTGCGCATAGATCTCCACCAGGAAAATATTACTGTCAGCCTTATCTGTCCAGGATTTGTCAAAACTCCGTTAACAGACCTCAACGATTTTCCCATGCCATTTCGGATATCTGTTGAGCAGGCAAGTAACTACATTAGAAACGGCCTCTCTAAAAAAAGAGCTGAAGTTCATTTCCCAAAACGATTTACCGTGCTTCTCAAACTTCTCGCGCTTCTCCCTAGTCCTCTCTGGACTAAAATTGGTAGTAAAATGGTAAAATAATGAGTCGTCAGAAAATTGCAATCATTGGCTCTGGTATCTCGGGACTTACTTGCGCCCATAAGCTTGCACCACACCATGATATAACGGTTTATGAGGCAGCCGATTATATTGGCGGCCACACCCATACCGTACAGGTAGAAAAAGAGGGAGAGGTTTCAAACATTGATACTGGATTTATCGTATTTAACGACCACACCTACCCGCACTTTATCGAACTCATGGAGAGCGTTGGCGTCGTAGCCCAGCCCACCGAAATGAGTTTTTCGGTAAAAAACGACGCCATAGGTCTTGAATATAACGGCAACAATCTCAACAGCCTCTTTGCCCAACGCAGGAATATTATCAGCCCGCGCTTCCTTAGGATGATCGTAGACATTGTTCGGTTTAATAAAGAAGTGGTAGTAGCCGCAAAAAAAGATCAGGACCTAACCATCGGTGACTTTTTGGCAGTAAAAAAATACTCCCCCATCTTTAAAGAAAACTATCTATTACCGATGATATCAGCAATCTGGTCCATGGGACTGGAAAGTTGTATGGACTTTCCCCTACATTTTTTTGTAAAGTTTTTCGACAACCATGG
The DNA here is from genome assembly GCF_000025945.1 of Desulfotalea psychrophila LSv54. GTDB lineage: Bacteria > Desulfobacterota > Desulfobulbia > Desulfobulbales > Desulfocapsaceae > Desulfotalea > Desulfotalea psychrophila. Next base: position 2,466,091 of record NC_006138.1, read on the forward strand.
CCTGCTCAATTTGGTCAACAGACCACAATGGCGCTCAATCATTGGTGGTTCAAGTAGCTATATCGCACCTCTAACAGCCTCGTTTAAAGATCATATCCAGCTAAGCACACCGGTTATTCGTGTTGAACGTGAAGACACATTAATTAATATCGTTACCGAAGAGGAAACAGTGCCTTTTGACCAAGTCGTTTTCGCCTGCCATGGCAATCAGGCCCTGTCTCTTCTTGCTCGCCCCACCAACAAAGAAACCTCTCTCTTAACAGAGTTTACAGCTTCAGCAAACAGGGTGATTCTGCATACGGATACCTCTTTTCTGCCAAAGAGAAAACTTGCCTGGGCCAGCTGGAACTACAATATGGTTGATGCGGCAAAAGAGCAGACGACCCTTACCTACAATATGAATATCCTGCAGAGACTTACTAAACAACACACCTACCTTGTGACGCTCAACCAGGATATTTCTGAACAACATATACTTCGCACCTTTAACTACAACCACCCCATCTTCACCAAAGATGCAATCCAGGCTCAAGAAAAATGGGAAAATATTTCTGGAAAAAATCGTAGTCACTTCTGTGGAGCCTACTGGTTTAACGGCTTCCATGAAGACGGCGTTAAAAGTGGTCTGCGGGTGGCCGCTGCACTGGAGAAGGGATTATGAAACCTTCACTTTATATTGGCACAATAGCCCACAGCAGGCAAATTCCCAAAAAACATCATTTCCAGTATCCGCTTTTTATGTGGTTTCTCAACCTCGATGAACTGGACCAACTACCTTATCTAGGGAAATGGTTTTCCACCTCAAAATGGGCACTCAGTCGCTATCACCGCCCGGACTACTATGGTGATCCAGACATCCCTCTCGCCGATGCTATTAAAGAGAAGATGCTGGAATTAACAGGCCATACGGTTGAAGGTCAGGTTTACGGGTTAATGAATATGCGAACTCTGGGCCTCTATTTTAGTCCGGTAAACTTCTATTACGGCTATGACAGTCTTGGGAAATTAAGCCATTTCATGGCAGAAGTATCTAATATACCTTGGAATGACCGGCATCAATATTGCCATTATATCACCGAAAGTGACTTAACTCCTGAGAACCCAAAACAATTTCATGTATCCCCTTTTAACCCGCTCAACCAACATTATCGATGGGGACTCAAAGCTCCGACTGAAACAACTTTCGTTCAAATAGATGTCAATGATGAGCGGGGCCATATTTTTACCGCCAGGCTCGACCTAAAAAGACGGCCACTCACTTTAAAATCAGTGCGCCACGAGCTACTAAGAAAACCAGCAATGACCATTGCTATGGTGGCTGGAATTTACTGGCAAGCATTGAAAATCTATATAAAAGGTGTTCCCTATATTACTTACAAAAAGGAGACGATATGAATAGCATGACAAATATATCTAAGTCCCAGCCAACAAAGGCCGATAGAACTTTTGCTACCCGTTGGTCACGATCTCTCCTTATGAAAATGCTTTCTGGCCTTCAATTCGGCCAGCTTATTATCCAAGAAGGAGATCAACAATGGAGCTTTGGTGATGGGAGTCACCCCCAGGCACTTTTGACTATCCACCACCCCATTGCCTATCAAAACATTCTCTTTGGTGGCTCAATTGGGGCTGGCGAAGCATACATAGATAAACTTTGGGATGTTGATGACTTAACCTCACTGGTTAGAATAATGGTGCTCAACATGTCCCTGCTTGATCGGATGGAAAAGGGCCTTGCCTGGTTACTCAGGCCAGTTAATATTGTGAGGCATTTCCTCAATGCCAATAATAAGAGTGGCTCAAAACGGAACATTATCGCTCATTACGACCTCGGCAATGATCTGTACGGGGCTTTTCTTGATCCATCAATGATGTATTCATCGGCCATATATCCCAATCAGAATGCATCCCTCGAAGAGGCCCAACAACATAAGCTTGAAACTATATGCCAGAAGCTCGATCTGCAACCGACAGACACCGTTATTGAAATCGGAACAGGCTGGGGAGGATTTGCAATATATGCTGCCGGAAAATACGGTTGCCATGTGACAACAACAACCATTTCCGACGCCCAACACCAAGAAGCAAAAAGGAGAATAGCTGCTACCGGACTCAACAAGAAGATAACCCTATTACAAAGTGATTATAGAGATCTGAACGGACAATATGACAAGCTCGTCAGTATCGAAATGATAGAGGCGGTGGGAAATCGATTTCTTCCAGAATTTTTTCACAAATGCGGTGCACTCCTCAAACCTGATGGAAAAATGTTAATTCAAGCCATCACCATTGCCGACCAGAAATACAAACAGTATGTCAACAACGTCGACTTTATCCAGCGATATATTTTCCCAGGTGGTTGTGTCCCTTCAAACAACAGAATGGTACAGTTGATTACGGACAAAACTGACATGGTTATTCGCCAGATTGATGATTTTGGTTTTGACTATGCCAGAACAATAGAAGAATGGCGCCACCGTTTCCACAAGGCATACGCTAGTCTACACAAGAAAGGATATGATGAGACATTCAAAAGGTTATGGGATTTCTACCTCTGTTACTGCCAAGGTGGTTTTCTGGAGCGATCCATAAGTGTTGTCCACGTTGTTGCAACCCGACCTGGCAATCGACAGCCATAGACCTATGAAAACATTAATCAATGTCCTTATCTACCAGTCGATCTGGTTCCTGTCTATTCTTGGCGGTAATAGCGGTGCATGGTTTGGTCTATTGTTACTATGCGCCCATCTATTTTATTCAGCAACGAAAAGTGCAGACTTGCGGATGATTGGAGCCCTGTTTGTGGCAGGGCTGTTGCTAGATGGAACTCTACATCAAGTTGGCTTTTTCTCTTTTACTGAAACAGGATTTCCAATACCTTTCTGGTTACTGGTTATCTGGTTGGGGCTAGCCATAACACCGAATCATAGCCTGGCCTGGCTACAAAAAAAGCCACTGCTTGCTATGCTCTTTGGAACTCTTGGAGGACCAATTGCTTATTGGGCAGGTGTTCGTATGGGTGCTGCCCACTTCAACTGGGAGCTACTCCCTTCGCTCGGTACACTTGCAGTTATCTGGGGTCTTCTATGGCCTCTGGTTATGCATTTAAGTGTCATATCAACAAAAAGGTCTCAAACTCGTCTACTGACACATAAATAGTAGTACCAGTTACCATTTGTCCATCCCGGTTGTATTTTTCTTTAGAGCACTAATTTTGCAAGTATATGCAAATTAATAAAAGAATATGAAATAAGGCTAGTAGAAAAAAAACTATAACACGCAGCAAAATGGTGAGTTTATATGAGATTACAAGAATACTTTGCAGGACAATCTGGGGTTGGAGTTATTTCGACAGCAAACAATAAAGGTGAGGTAAACAGCGCTGTTTATGCCAAGCCTCATGTAACTGGTAAAAACAGTATAGCATTTGTAACACGTGATAAACTGACAAGGGCAAACCTACAAGAGAACGTCAAAGCGAACTATCTCTTTATTGAGAAAGAGGGAGATTTTAAAGGTATTCGACTCTATCTCACCATGACAGAAGAAGTACAAGATAAAGAGCTTATTGCCTCTTTATCGCGAAGAACATCTGCAAACGAAGACGATAGTATAGAAAGATTTTTAATTTATTTCAATGTTGAAAAGGCTCTTGCTCTGATTGGGGATGAGGCGTTTGAACTAGAGTAATAAATCAAAGGGTATACCTTTTTTTATGATATCAAGACTACCATGCAGCATGGTAGTCTTGACTTAATCAATGAATCAAAAAATCTTCTAAATTATTTTTTCCATACTCAATTGTGCTATCTGTATTTTTTATTTGTTTAGCAATTGTGGCCATAATAAGTTTAACCCCGTTTGTCTTTTCGGGATCTGTGAGTGGAAATAATCTAACGGTAAGGCTCGATTTTTTTTGTGAAAGTTGAACAAAAAAGTTTTGATTAACTCCATTCTCAATCGCTAAAGATTCGATCAAGGCACTCTGCTCGCTAGCATTAATGTATTTATCTACAACCTTTAATATTCCACCGTCTATCTTATTTGCGAAAGGCTGTACAGCATCAAAAGCGGCTTTGGTTGAGTTTATGTTTTCCAGAACAATATGTGGCATATCTCCTCCTCTGTTTTTGATTAAAGTATTTAGATTGTATCCATTACTGAATAGCTAGGTTATATGAGCAACTTTTCCTTATTGCTCCACTTCTATAAAATAATCTTCCCACCTGTTGCTTTTATTTCTGTTTCACATAAATGAGTGCCTCCGTATCAAAACCTTTCTCTTTTGCAGTTTCAACAAAGTGGCTTATAATTTCTTTTTCAACCTTAGGGGTGCGCGAAAGTAGCCAAAGATAGTTGTGATTAAATCCGGAGACATAGGCATATTGATAATTTTCCTCATCAAGACCGAAAACCACATACGAGCTGTAAAAAGGTCCAAAAAAAGAGACCTTGAGGTATCCCTCATTAATTTCCCCAGCTAAAAAGGCCTTTCCGACCGCTTCTTTCCATTCATTCTTTGTATTTGAAAAACCACGATTAACAACCTTTACCTGACCATTGCCAAGAGAGGTGTATTCAGCACTAACCTGCTCAAGACCTCGTTCAAAAGAATGATCTAAGCGGGCAACTTCGTACCACTTCCCGAGATATCTATTCAAGTCGAACTGCTGTATAGGTGATACATTTTGTGGATATCCGCCACAACCACTAAGCAATAGCGACAAGACACCAAGCAACCATTTAGACATGGGGCACCAATCTCCTTTAAAAACAAATACCTACATTTTTTTTTGATTCGGCCAATAAAAGAGACCAGGTAACAGGCTCGCTTGTTAGGCTGACACAGCTTTCTCATCTTTGATTTGACACTTGACAACATTCTCAAACCTAGAGACCTATAACTCATTATGCACATCCTTTTTTAAAAAATAAAGGTTACTGTGACGCCAAAAACTCTCCCAAGAAGGATATTGCTTTAAATGTAAGATACAGTAGTAATATCTCACATCTAAACGTAGTCATTCAATTAAAGAGATACCATGTATTTGGGGAAGTATTTACCGGCAATATTCTATTGCACCTTATTCTTTTATATAGTGTACGCTTTAAATAAGTATACTGATGTGGCTACTCTGAATTGGCTGTATCAATGACATTCAGTATGAGTATCAAAAACAGGGGAAGTTTTCATGGGGTGTAAGATAAAATGACTGATAAAAAGATAGTCCTATACAGCTTGACTACTTGTGGTTTCTGTCAGGCTATTAAGAAAATGTTTGATGATCTCGCGGTAGGCCACCTTTGTATACAGGCTGATGAATTGACTGGGGAGGAAAAAAAACAAGCATTAAGAGACCTCAGGAAGGTTAACCCTAAGTGTTCATTTCCAACTGTGGTCATAGATGAAACAGTTGTCGTGGGACCTAAAATTCAGGAAATAAAAGAAAAAATAGGGATTCGTACTGAGGTAGATGAACTCTATGAGGTGCTTAAAAAGAAAAATGAGCCAAAAGGATATTATCTAAATGGAGATAGAGAGAAAACATTTGAACTTATTCGAGGCCTCTTAACCAATAAAAAGCGTTATGGCTATATGGCTTGTCCCTGTCGGCTTGCTTCTGGGGACAGGAATAATGATCGTGACATTATCTGTCCCTGTCTTTATCGAGAACCGGATGTAAAAGAATTCGGCAGTTGCTACTGCACTCTCTATGTGTCAGCTGACTGGTATACTGGGAAAATTGAAAGGCAAGAAGTTGCAGAGAGGCGGCCTCCTGAACACTATGAGTTAGACTAATGATTCAAGCGGGGAAAGAAAAATGATTCGACTGGGATTATGCTGTATATTCCGTGAAGAGCCTATCCGCTTTCGCCAGACAACTGCTACAGCACTAAAAAAGACGTCAAGGCGGGAGCAGTTAGAAAAGCTCTCCTCTATTTGTTTGAAAAACCTACTGAGCTTAAGTAAAGCGTTAGAGTGGGTTATAGCACATGAAATAGGAGCTTTTCGTGTTTCATCTCCGCTCTTTCCGAGATTTACCCATCCTGGTGTTGGTTACCAACTGAATGAGCTGCCGGATCACAAAGCACTCATCACGCAGTGCGATAAGATACGTACACGCAGGAAAGAATCAGATATTCGATTAAGCCTTCACCCTGATCAATTTAATGTTCTCTCTTCTCCGCATTCAGAAGTTGTAAAAAACACCATTAAGGAACTGGAATATCAAGGGTTACTAGCAGAACTTATTGGGGCGGATGTAATAAATATCCATGGTGGAGGAGTGTATGGTGACAAAGCCCTTGCCCTTGGAAGACTAAGAGATAATTTTACATTGTTGTCTGCAAGAGTTCAAACTCGGCTCACCCTTGAAAATGATGATCATTCTTATACGCCTGCTGATCTGATATCTGTTTGTGATGATATGAAGATCCCATTTGTGTACGATGTACACCATCATCGATGTTTGCCTGATCGGTTATCGATTAAAAATGCTACGACTGAATGCGTAAGAAGCTGGAATAATATTGGTCGTGAACCATTATTCCATATTTCTACAGCTCTCAACGGGTATGGTTCTTCAAAGCCTCAACCTCACGCTGATTTTATAAATATAAACGATTTCCCGCAAGAATGGCTTCATCTGGATGCAACAGTCGAGGTTGAAGCAAAAGCAAAAGAGTTGGCTGTACTCAGGCTTAAAAATGACCTCAATTTATTGGGGAAAAATGTACATTAAAGACAACTAAGATTGAAAATATTCAACGACCAAAGGAGGACCATAACAAGCTCTCCCTTTTTTGATGTAGACCTGTCTCTTTATCAAAAAAATCCCCCTTGGGGCTTAGCAGCTTCAAGGGAGATTTTATTTATAACAATAAGGCTCGAACGGTTTACCAACTGTCACCAAGCACTACATTCAAATCCATGCAATTTTTTTGTTCTTCTTCGGTCAGATCTTCCTTTTTTTTAATTTGACCGAGATCCTCTATATAGCAGGCATACTCCGTACCATTCTTGTCTTGAACCCACACCATTTTTTGATACACTTTTGAAATGATTTCACCTTTCATAGTAACTCCTTCATCCAGTGTTTATAAAATTAGGATCAGTCATTGAATCAGACTGCCTGTTGGTGCTACTCAAATACTTTTCTTATGAAAAATACTATATATAATTAGTCTAGTGATCTAACATTAAAAAGCAAGCCTGAATTATTAATCGTGATGTCCCCCAAAGCCTCACCTCAAAAATGCTTTAAAACGAATAAATTGTAAAGATTATGAATAACGGATAAAAAATTCAAATCAATAGTGAACTTTGAACCCGTGAGTTGACTTTTAAACAAGGGATCAAAGAACTTCGTATGTTTACAAATAAAGAATTAACTAAATATCCTCTTGTATTATTTAGATTTATTATGCATGCTGGGCCATTTTTTTGGTTGTGTTACCAATTTATTGTTTAGTGAAATTCTCGTTCGATATATGCAATTACCTTATCATGCCACTCAGTACCACCGAAAAAACGGCAAGACATGTAGCCATATCAAAACCTTAGAATTATACTCTGCCATCTCTTCAACGTTTTGCATCACGACCAAAAAAAGGGAGGAGCCATAAAACGCCGCCCTCCCCTCCTTTATTTTTCTGAAACTATACCAAGTCCGCTCCAGATTTAGAAATTAATCGCTGTTCCGTCGTAGCATGCCTGGTAGATTGCCTTGATCTCTTCAAACGTAGGTTTTCTGAGGTTGAAAAGGGTACAGGGATCGTTCAGTGCATTCTCAGTCAGAGTATCCAACTTTGCTTCCCACTCTTTCTCACCAATACCATACTCTTTGAGTGACCCTACAACACCTGCAGATGCTCGGAGGTTTGATACTTCCTGGGCGAACTCTTCAGCAGTTGATTTGCCGGACAGAGCTGCAAGATCGGCATACTTATCTGTTACCTTGGAATTGAAACGGATGACGTTAGGCATAAGAATAGCATTACCACAACCATGAGGTATACCGAAAGTTCCACCAATCTGATGTGACATGGAGTGAACAATTCCCAGCCATACATTGGTAAATGCCATACCTGCCATGCAGGAAGCATCGTGCATTGCCTGGCGGGCTTCCAGGTTTTTGGGCTCTTCTACAACAATGAGGAGATTCTTGAATACCAGGTCAATAGAACCTTTGGCCAGAGAATCGCTATAACGGTCGGCAATGTTTGAGGCATAAGCTTCCACGCCATGGCTCAGGGCATCAAGTCCGGTATTTGCAGTTACATGCTTAGGCATGCTAGCGCAAAGCTCGCCATCAATAATAGCCACGTCAGGAGTCAGCTCGTGAGAAACGATAGGGTATTTTGTACCTTTCTCTCTGTCTGTAATTACGGAAAGACCGGTGATTTCTGTACCTGTACCGCTTGTTGAGGGAATTGCAACGAAATAAGCCTTATTACGCAGGGCCTTAACAGCAAATGGAGCTGACAATTCTTCAAGCTTTGACTCAGGATACTCGTAAAAAACCCACATTGCTTTAGCAGCATCGATGGCTGAACATCCGCCCAATCCGACAATAACATCGGGCTGTTCCTCGGTGAAGAACTCTGCTCCTTTAAGAACTGTCTCAATAGATGGATCAGCTTCTACACCGGAGAAAACAACAGATTCAATGTTTGCTTCAGAGAGGCAGTTCTGAGTTCTTTCCAGAGCTCCGTTTTTCTGAACTGAGCTACCACCAATGACAATAACTGCTTTGCTGCCTTTCAACCCTTTAAGATTCTCAAGAGTGCCTAAGCCGTGGAATATTTCTTTTGGAACAATAAATTTCGCCATTTTTATTTCTCTTCTGTTAACGACAATTAAAAAAACGGGCTGTTATTTTGTTAAAGCACCTGTGCTTTGCTTCCCGTTTCAAGAGGGGCGGCTACTTCCCGCCCTGTTCAATTCTTTTTTAATAAAGGTTCGGCCCGGGAGCCGCCCTACATTTTGTATCTAGCCACTGCCACGCGCTCAATGTGGCTGCTGCTGAACTGTGGGGAGAATATACGCTAAGCCAAGGAGCAATGGAATATCTGTTCCTGCTTAAATATTGCCTAATTCTGCTGAGAATGTTTTTTTACTGCATGTTTGATTGCATTTACATGCTCATATATGGCATGGTGTAAATTCAGACTAAAGGCTTTGGATGGGAGAAACATTATGTCCAGTATGATAGCGTTGCTTGATCAGCTTGTTAAAAACGAACTGTTTACAGATTCAAAATTACCCGGTGTTCGATTTTTTATGTCTAACCAGCACATTCCCCGCACACCCCTTGTTTACGATCCCGGAATATTTATTGTGGCTCAGGGGCGAAAGATTGGTTATCTGGGAGTCAGTATTTTCCAGTATGATGCGAATAATTATCTTGTCACCTCAGTTCCCATGCCCTTTGAATGTGAGACCTTTTCCACTCCAACCGCTCCATTTCTCGGGCTTTACATTGACATCAACATAGCCACACTTCATGAATTGATCGGGATCATGGGGTTGGATGGCGACTTGCGAAACATACAGATGAGTGAGGTGCCTAAAGGTGTGGGGCCTGCTGAACTTGATGAGGATATGGGTGATGCGGTTGTAAGGTTGTTGAAATGTCTACAGTCTGAAACTGAAAGCAAAATTCTGGGACCGGGGCTGATAAAAGAAATACTGTATCGGGCACTTTGCGGAACCCAGGCCTCATCTCTTTGCGCACTGGCTACACATACAGGAAATTTTGCCAGGATATCCCATGCACTCCGATCGATACATAACGATTATGCATCCAAGCTTGATGTTGAACGCTTATCTCAACTTGCGAATATGAGTGTGTCTACATTCCATCGGGCCTTCAAGGAGGTAACCTCGGAATCCCCAGTTCAATATCTTAAAAAAATACGATTGAGCAGGGCACGCGATTTTATGCTGAACGAACAGATGAAAGCATATATTGCAGCCGATATGGTTGGGTATGAAAGCGCTTCACAATTTAGCCGTGAATTCAAACGGTATTTCGGACAAAGTCCAGCTGACATGATACGAGAGTCACGATCGGCTTGATGTCACTTTGATCCCTTCTATCCATTTTGTTTTTGTCTTCGTGGGAAAGATACTTTGACACAACGCTTACTGTTCCTCGTATTACAACGAGTTAATATGGACTCGACAATGTCGGGGGAGGATCATAATGATGAATAAGCAACAAAGTCAGGAAACCGGAATAACAGGTTATATATCATAGATATAGGCTGATTTAAAATTCCTTACCAAGCATAAAAGTTCGCACTTTCAACTATTTAACAATTGACATTTGCCAATATCTTTGTTAAAAGATATCACTCTTTGTCTTGGCGGCGTTCGCTTCCTGAACGGACCGATCATAGACCCGCAGTTGAGGTGGACTGTGCTTACCCTTGGTAGGTTCGGGACGAATCCTCTTTCTTCTGGGCAGCACTGGCTTGAGGCACTCCGCTTCAAGATTGGGTGCGGGTGGCCCTTACCTGTAAAAAAAAACAGCACTTCAATCTTCGGGCACTCTGCTGCCTGGCCTTCCTATTTATCTGTGGCACGAGCTATTCCGTCATATTTCATTTTGTTTGCCTTATGCAGGTGTCCTCCTAACGTCTTCATTTCCCTATGGGGAATTGTAGAATTTTGTTTAGTTAATACAAGCAAAGGAGAACAGACAATGCCTATTTACTCAAATACTCAGCAGAATATTGCTGAGCAACTATCAACAGAAAAAATAAACATATCCAAATGGATGGATTGGAAATGGCAACTGAGAAACAGCATTAAATCAGTTGAGCAGTTTGAAAGCCTGCTTGGCATTGAAATGGACGAGAAATACCGAAAAAAAATTAAAGAGACACTACGTAAATTTCCTCTGTCGATAACTCCTTATTATCTTTCTCTGATCAATAGCGAGGATTACAGCAACGACCCGATTTTTATCCAGTCCTTTCCGTCACCGAAGGAATTGGACATATCCCCGCATGATATGGAAGACCCTCTTGCGGAGGACAAGGACAGCCCTGTTCCCAATATCACTCATCGCTACCCGGACCGGGTTCTTTTGCAAGTCAGCAACACATGCGCAATGTACTGCCGGCATTGCACCCGAAAACGAAAAGTCGGCGATGTTGACTCTATCCCGCTTAAGCAGGAAATACTTAATGGTATTGAATATATCAGACAGACTCCTGTCATCAGGGATGTTCTCCTCTCCGGTGGTGATCCTCTCATGCTCTCTGATGATTATCTTGACTGGATCCTCTCAGAACTTCGCACAATTCCACACGTTCAGGTCATTCGTATAGGCTCCAGAATGCCGGTCGTATTACCTTATCGTGTTACTGATAGCCTTGTCGCGATGCTCAAAAAGCATCATCCGCTCTGGGTTAACACCCACTTTAATCATCCAAGAGAGGTCACTGCCTCAACTCGTGAAGCCTTAGCTAAGTTAGCAAATGCAGGCATCCCTCTTGGCAATCAAAGTGTATTGCTTGCTGGTGTAAACGACTGTCCCCGCATTATGAAGAGCCTGGTTCATAAACTGGTAGAAAACAGGGTTCGCCCCTACTACCTCTATCAATGTGACCTAGCTGAAGGACTCAACCATTTCCGCACTCCAGTAGGTAAGGGTATTGAAATATTGGAAAGTCTGCGTGGCCATACTAGTGGTTTTGCAGTACCTACCTATGTGGTAGACGCTCCAGGCGGAGGGGGGAAAATTCCACTTAACCCAAATTATCTGGTTTCCTTTTCTACAAATAAGGTCATACTGCGCAACTATGAGGGGGTCATTACAACTTATCAGGAACCAGACAGCTATGAGTCTACCTTTTGTGATCGCAAATGTGCTGATTGCAACCTGCAATTATACCTTAATGACGCTGAAGAGTCTCGAGCCATTGGAATAGAAAAACTGTTGGCAGACCACGACCGGACAATTTCTTTGGTGCCTAAGAAAAATGAACGTATGGAGCGGAGAGACAGTGAGCGATAAGATAGAAATGTTTCGGGACTCCGTTATACAGCATGGACCGGAGAATGATCGCGTGTACGTTATGAAGACGACACGAACCGACTGCCAGGATGTTATTCACTATGCCCTCAAGCTGGCCGACTCTAATGGCTACTCTAAAATTTTTGCAAAGTTCCCGGAGAGCTGCAAACAGTTCTTTGAGCAAAACATGTTCATTGAGGAAGCCAAAGTACCAGGACTCTTCAATGGAGAGGAGTGTGGCTACTTCTCTGGCAGATACATTGATTTGGCACGCAAGCTTGAAACCAGGCCTGAACTGATTGAGCAAGTAATTGAGGCCGCCCATAGCAAATACTCCGATGGGGTGGAGTCACACATGCTCTCCCCTGGACTTACATGCCGGATCATGAACAGAAACGACATTAATACAATGGCGTTTCTGTTCAAACAGGTTTTCCCTACCTATCCATTCCCAATTCATGATCCGGATTACCTGGCAACGACCATGGAACAAAATGTCATCTATCACGGCATTTTCAAGGGAACAGAACTCATTGCCCAGTCGTCTGCTGAAATCGATTTCAACGCCCGCAATGTTGAAATGACCGATTTTGCCACACACCTAAACAGCCGTGGCAAGGGCCTTGCGACCTACCTATTGGCAGTAATGGAAGACGACGTCATGAAAAGAGGCGTGCAAACCGCCTATACAATTGCCAGGGCATACTCCTTTGGAATGAACAGCACCTTTGCCAAGCGAGGTTATCAATATGCAGGTACACTCACCAATAACACCCAAATCTCAGGGCAACTTGAGAGCATGAATGTTTGGTACAAACAAATTCATGGTTATATGGAGGGCAGGGCATAATTCCCTTTAACACTTGCAGTAAAATTATAAAGATTGATACCGTGGAAATGGCCGGGACATCAAAAAAGTGAATATTTGTGAAGAGTAGAACAGCTGGCAGGGGCAAAACAGACTCCTTCTCAATACAGCCTTTGTCCTTCTCTGTGCGGGCATCCTGAGAGCACCGGAGAAGAGCTCCCCTGCCCATGGACAGCGATCACAAACGCTTCTACAGCATGGAAAAGAAGGAGGCCGAGCAGCACTGTATGTCGTGCCATGGACCTGCCAAGGAAAGCCCCCTCCCCGCCGAACATCCGTCAAAGTTTCGTTGCCTCTTCTGCCACACTCGGCCGGTGGAGAAATAGCTATGACGATAGCTGTCAGTTATCAGCTGTCAGCTGTCAGCTGTCAGCTAAAAGAAGAAAAAGAAAACAGCAGTTAACCACAGAGGGCACAGAGAACACAGAGGAAATTAATTAAAAAGCACAGAAAAACAGGACTTGCTGGAGATTATAGCTTAATCGCGGAATGGCGAGTTCAAAAGAAAAGCAGTTAACCACTGCTTAGAGGACACAGAGGGGGAAATATTTAAACTGCTCAAATGGAGAAAAGAGCATAACTGAGCTGTAGTAGCCCTTGCTGATCAACTCGATTTATCCCCTCTTACAAAAGATCCATGCCCTTCACTGCCTTTTCTTACATCCCCGTTTCACTGCTCCCCTGCCTACGGTAACTTCAAATTATGCTATTGCAGTTCCTGACAGTTCATAACTAATAACTCGCCCATTCCGCTACGCGTCACTGCTAAAACTGATAGCTTGCCATTCAGCTAACATTTCACTCCTACAGCTGACACCTTTTTTCAACGTGTTGCTTGAGAGCGTTTTTAACTTTTTAGGAATAGGGATGGTGTTGAGTGCTTGTTTCTGGGTACATCAGAGACCTTCCTCTTTGATGCTAGGTAACAGAGGAATCCTTGTACCTCTTTTGTGCCCATATTCTTTGGGGTGGTCTGCATACTTGTAGTGCTGTAAATATCTGATGACCCAAGAGTAGTAGCTTCTCTCTGTGGTGAATGAGTAGTAGTGAAAGCGCAAAATCTCCTGCACCTGTCCCACAAGTTTTAAGTTAGGATTAGGGGGAATCAAGCTTGCTTTTCATCTTTGCCTCCTCTATATTCAGATCTGCAGAAAAAAAGAGGTACTATAAAAGTAATATGCCGAAATTTTTCTACTTATCAACACTGTTAGCTTGATTTTCATACTATTGGTTACTTTATAAATTATGCAAAAAAATAAAACATATAGAAATGTTAGATTTAGAACAGATGCGCTGAAAGAGGCTTATAAGAAGCTTTCGGAATTTGCCGTGCAAAATGAGCTAGAAATAGATTGCGTAATATTATCAGTTGAGCATGATGACTCTGAATGGCACTATGATACTCAAGACGAATTCTTTTCAGATTATAGAAAGTATCAAAACTCTGCATCTTTTCGACATTGGTGTAATAAGTTGTCCGTTCATGTAAATGTTTCTCCAACTTATACAGTAATCGAAGTCAGTAGTAGTGATAGGGCTTTTATATATAGTATTTTTGAAATATTTGAAAAATACGCCACAGAAGATTATGTTACGCCTTCTCCTGAACTTGAAGAAAATCTGACAGTTTTTATCGGTCATGGTGGATCAAGCCAATGGCGGGATTTAAAAGATCATCTCCAAGATAAGCACAATATAAAGATTGAAGCATACGAAACTGGTGCTAGGGCTGGTCACACGATCAGAGACATTCTTGAAGATATGGTTAATAACAGTACATTTGCTTTGTTGGTAATGACAGCCGAAGATGAACAAGACACAGGCCAATTGAGAGCAAGGCAAAATGTAATCCATGAAATCGGTTTGTTTCAAGGGAGGTTAGGGTTTAATCGGGCTATTGTTTTAATGGAAAATTCAACCGAAGAATTTTCTAATATTGCAGGTGTCCAACAAATTCGATATAGCAACATTACTGAAACTTTTGGTGAAGTACTCGCAACCATCAAGCGTGAGTTTAATTAAGTTAACAAGGCAATTAAACGGAAAATTTACAGTTGGCTGTTTTTCGTTCCTCAAACATTATAGCCAACTATAATTTTCCGCTTAGTGCGGCGTTATATTCAAAAACAATAGGCCTCTGTGGATAAAGAACTTCATGGTGTTTTTGTTGTTGTTGGATGATCACCGCCTGGCCTGGAAACTCCGACAGTACTGTCCCCTGAAAATGCAACGGTTTCAGGTCGACAATCCCCAAAAAGCAGGCACCTCTCTGGGCCATTATAGTGATATGAGCGAATTGGATGAGTATATCCGAGAGGCCCTACCTCCCAAGGAGCTGCGCTGTGCAGAAGATGGCCATAATAGAGAGGCCCATAAAATCAACAATGACTACCAGCATCGCCAAGATGTGCGAGAACGAGGCTCGGAAAAGATCTTTAAAAAATATGAGGCCACAGGAAAGTTAGATAAATACGAGACAATTTGTGACGACGACCTTCTCCTCTTAGAGCTGATCCAAGACTCTCTCATCCAAAAGATATGTGATAAAGAGATCATCATCGAAACCAATCCCACCTCCAATGTCTATATCTCATTTTTGGGTGATCATGCCGAGCATCCCATATTCCGCTGGCATCCTATTAACAGGGAAGACTTGAATACAGGTGCTCGCTTCAACCCCCATGGCCTGCGAACCAGCAAGGCCAAGGTCTGTATAAACACCGATGATCCGGCCATCTTTGTCACCAGTCTGCCCAATGAGTATGATCTTCTTAAGAATGCCGCACTTTCGAAGCATTCTCATAATCAGGAAGAGGTTGAGGTGTGGTTGGAGGGGATTCGTAAGACAGGCCTCGATATCTTTGACTACGACCATCTGGAGCATGAGTATAGTAAGATTCAATGAGTTACTGACAGCTACCAGCTATAGCAGTGGAGCGTAGCGAAATGGCGAGCTATCAGCTAAAAGCTGTCAGTAGCAGCAAAGCGTAGCGAAGTGGCGAAAAACAAAAGTACCAGAGCAGGCACCTGCAAAGCCTGACCTGGAGACAAAATGCTCCTTACAGGTCTCTGCAAAGGCTCTCTCAGCAATAAAGTAGCCCTTGCGGGTTCACGCAAGGGCTGTCGGAGCAATAAAATGGTCTTTGCGGGTTCATGCAAGGGCTGTCGGAGCAATAAAACGGCCTTTGCAGGTTCATGCAAGGGCTGTCCGCTTAATAAGTTAGCCTTTGCGGGTTTGCGCAAGGGTGTTTTATTAGTTTTGCGGATCTCTGCAAGGTGTTTTATTAGTTTAGGGCTTTGCGGGCTTCTGCAAGAGGGGGATCGCACGGAGCTGAGCACCGGAGAAGTTGGCGAAAACCGAAAAGAAGTTAACCACAGAGAGCACTGAGAACACAGAGGGAAGAATATTTAAACTGCTAAAAAACTACAGGAAAGATAAGGTCATAGGTGTTTCAACAATAGAGTCTTTGCGGGCGAGACAGGCGGCCCAGGATAAAGCCGAGTGTTACGAGTGGGCAGGACGGATTTACCGAGTAGCTTTAGAAATTAAGCACAGAGGACACTGAGAGAAAAGCATAGTTGATCTGTTCCAGCCCCTACGAAGTAATCCTTTTTTTTCATCCTACAAAACTCTGTGTTCTCTGTGTTCTCTGTGGTAAATGTTTTTTAGCCTGCCGGGACAGAGTCCCGGCAGGTTAATACTTTTAGAGCAACTTGCTTACCACCTCGTGAACATCCGTTGAGAGATTTTCGGTGGCCAGAACCCGTTGCATCTCTTCTTTGGCGCGGAGTTGATGCGTCTCATCATATTTGCGCCAGCCGGTAAAGGCCGATGAGAGTCGGGCGGCTATTTGAGGGTTTGCCCTGTGCAGGGCAATGATATTATCGGCCAGAAAGGCGTAGCCGGCTCCGCTGACATCGTGGAAGCAGAGATGGTTATTGTTGGCAAAAAAGCCAATAAGGGCTCGGACCTTATTGGGGTTGGCCATGGAGAACTGAGGGTCTTTCATCAGTTTCTTCACTTGAGTCAGGGTATCCCCCACGGTTGATCCTGCTTGAATGGCAAACCACTTATCCATGACCAGAGGGTCTGCCTGCCACTTGTTGTAAAAATCGGCAAGTAACTCCTTCTTAAGGGGAGATTCCGTATCAACCATGGCGGCCAGGGCGGCGATGGCATCGCTCATATTGGTTGCGCTATGGTACTGGTCGGCACAGGTCTGCCACCAGTCGGACATGGTTACTAAATAGGGCAGTACCGCATTTTTTATTGCCCTTCGTCCCATGGCGGCAGGAGTTATGGAGTAGGTTGTCTCTTCCTGATTCTCTCGATAGACCCTGGCCAAATCGTCTTGGCACTGTCGGGCAATCTCACTACGGACAAAGTCATGGGCCCTATGCAGATTCTCCACATCTACCTGCGCCATCAGGGAGGCTAGATAACGTTCTTCGGGGAGACGAATGGCCTGGGCCACCAGGCTCTGGTCACCAACTGCCCGCAGATTTGCCTGCATGGCCTCAACAAAGGCAGGTTTAAGGGTCAAAGTCTCACCTCTTTGCAACTGGTCCACCACCCTGAGAATGGTTTTAATGGTGAGGCGTTGACTTGCATCCCAGCGATTAAAGAGATCGCTGTCGTGGGCCATGAGAAAGACCAACTCGGCAGAGGGTTGAAATGGCTTAACTCGTACCGGGGCAGAGAAGCCGCGGAGGAAAGAGAGGACAGGCTTTTCCTTGATACCTTCAAAGAGAAAACACTGCTCAGTCTCCTTAAGATGGAGCACCCTGGTACCCTCGGCCAGCAGATCCTGGCCGTTTTCTCCAAGCAGACCCACCGCTACGGGAATATGAAAGGGGGCCTTGCTCTCCTGGCCCGGGGTGGGAGGACAGGTCTGGCGAATATAGAGACGATAGGTCTCCTCGTTGTTATTCCACTCTTCCTTCACCTCAAGACATGGGGTACCTGCCTGGGAGTACCAGTTACGAAAGAGGAGAAGATCAACGCCGGAGGCATCCTCCATTGCTGCCACAAAATCATCGCAGGTTACGGCCTGACCATCGTGACGGACAAAATAGAGGTCCATGCCGGCCCGAAATTTCTCTGCCCCCAGCAGGGTATGGATCATGCGGATCACTTCGGCGCCCTTATTATAGACGGTGGCCGTATAAAAATTATTTATCTCCACATAGGCATCGGGACGAATGGGATGGGCCATGGCCCCGGCATCCTCCTTGAACTGATGGTCGCGCAGGACTTTGACATCGTCAATGCGCTGAACGGGCCGTGAGTTCATATCCGAGGAGAACTCCTGATCGCGAAATACGGTCAGTCCTTCTTTAAGGCTGAGCTGAAACCAATCACGACAGGTCACCCTGTTACCGGTCCAGTTATGAAAATATTCATGGGCGATAACACCTTCAATCCCCAGATAATCGCGATCGGTGGCTGTTTCGGGCAGGGCCAGGACATATTTGGAGTTAAAGACATTGAGGCCCTTATTCTCCATGGCCCCCATATTAAAATCATCCACGGCCACAATCATAAAAATATCAAGATCATACTCAAGACCAAAAACATCCTCGTCCCACTTCATTGCTTTTTTCAGGGAGACCATGGCGTGGTCACACTTTGTCTTGTTTCGTTCTTCAACAAATATCTTCAGGGCTACTTCTCGACCGAAACGAGTGGTAAAACTCTCCTCAATGGCAACAAGCTCACCTGCCACCAGGGCAAAGAGATAGGATGGTTTGGGGTGTGGATCCTGCCAAAGGGCAAAGTGTCTGCCGCCTTCAAGTTCACCTGCATCTATCCTGTTGCCATTTGAGAGCATTACGGGACAGGCCTTTTTGTCGGCTTCGATACGGGTGGTAAAGGGGGCAAGGACACAGGGACGATCAGGATAGTAGGTAATCTTGCGAAAGCCCTCTGCCTCACACTGAGTGCAGTAATTACCGTTTGTTCTATACAGTCCCTCAAGAGAGGTGTTCTTATCCGGATAGATCTCAGTCACCAACCGGAGTATAAAATTTTCTGGTACATCTGCAATACGCAGGAACTTATCCGTTTGCTCATAGTCGTTTTTATTAAGAGTGCGACCATCAAGGGCGACCTCCTTAAGAAGAAGCTCTTCACCGAGCAGGAGAAGACCCTCGGCAGGGTTCCCATCCGGGTTTTGTCTGTAGGATACCGTGGCTGTAACCACGGCTCTCTCTGCAAAGAGTTGGAACAACAGCTCAGTTTTTTCCACTAAAAAGGCGGGGGAGGTATAATCTTTTCTATAAATTGTCTCATGCTCTGGAGATTGCATATCTATCCTTTATCTATATTATTCATACAAAACATGTACCCTTCATCCCGTCAAATCAAGCTTGCCCTCTTTCGTTCTCTTTTTTTCTTTAAAAAAAGAATTTTCAGCAAACAAATATAAAAAAAACAGACAAAAACACGGGTTGAACGACAGAAATCAGTTGACACATGAACCGCGAAAATTATATCTTATCTAAAAAGAGAATGTGACCCCATGGGGTCTTTACTTCTCAAACACCATGACTAGATTGTGCCATCTTATATAAAATATAAGACGCCTTTTTCGAACCTATCTGGCAACAATCATTGTAAGAAAACTTTAGAGGATGACATGATAACAATCAATGAAAATTATTTAAAGCTCCAAGCCTCATACCTTTTTTCCGATATTGCAAAAAGAGTTGCTACCTTCCAGGAAGAAAACCCTGAAAAAGAGGTTATTAAACTTGGTATCGGTGATGTTACCAGGGGTCTCACCCCAAGCGTTATTGCCGCATTCCACCAGGCCGTTGACGAGATGGCAAATGACAGCACCTTTCACGGCTATGGCCCCGAGCAGGGATATGCCTTTTTACGGGAGGCCATAGCTGAAAATGACTTCCAGAGCCGTGGGGCGGGTATCGTAGCCGATGAGATCTTTGTCAGTGATGGTGCCAAATGCGACACCAGTAATATTCAGGAGATATTCTCTGCCGAGACAAAAATTGCCATCCCTGATCCCGTATACCCTGTATATCTCGACACCAATGTTATGGCAGGACGCACCGGACTCTTTGCCGATGGCAGATATCAAAATATCGTCTACCTTGACTCCACCAAGGAGAACAACTTTGTCCCGGAACTTCCTACGGAAAAGGTTGATCTGATCTATCTCTGCTTCCCCAACAACCCTACAGGTTCCACCATCACCAAGGCTGGCCTGAAAAGATGGGTTGACTATGCCATAGAGAACAAGGCCCTGATCCTCTTTGATGCAGCCTACGAGGCCTTTATCCAGGACGATACCCTGCCAAAGTCCATCTATGAAATAGAGGGCGCTGACAAGGTTGCCATTGAGTTTCGTTCTTTTTCTAAGAATGCAGGCTTCACCGGCACCCGCTGTGCCTATACCGTTGTACCCAAGGCCTGTATGGCCTACGACAGCGAGGGTAACAGCCACTCCCTGCACAGTATGTGGAACAGACGCCACTGCACCAAGTTCAACGGGGTAAGTTACCCTATTCAACGGGCCGCTGCCGCCACATATACCCCCGAGGGCAAGGCTGAATGCAAAGAGCTCATCGATTACTATATGGCCAATGCCAAGGTTGTCTGTCAAACCATGACAAGCTGGGCTACTCCTATGTGGGCGGAGAAAACTCTCCCTATATCTGGATTGATGGTAAAACAGATTCCTGGGAGTTCTTTGATATGCTCCTCAGCAAGGCGGGGGTTGTCTGTACCCCGGGAGCAGGATTTGGCACCTGCGGAAATGGCTATATTCGCATTTCCGCCTTCAACAGCCCGGAAAATATAGAGAAGGCAATGGCAAGAATCACTGAAGCTCTCTCCTAGAAAGAGAAAAGGCGATAGAGAAAATCTCTATCGCCTTTTTATTAATCAATAAGGCTTGCCGCCTTAAAATGAACCTTCTCCTGTTGTCCTGTCATCTCTGTTATCTCGTAGCGTCCTCTCTTCAGCAACCAGACGACAACTCCCTCCACCAGGCTTTCCGGTGCCGAGGCTCCGGCCGTAATGCCCACTCGCTCACAACCCCTAAACCAGGATTCTTTTAAATCTTTAAAGTCATCAATGAGATAAGCCGGTGTTCCTGTCTCCGTCCCCACCTCACGAAGGCGATTAGAGTTGGAGCTGTTCTTTGAGCCAACCACCAGAATAAGGTCGGTACAACGGGCCAGAGTTCTCACCGCATTTTGCCGATTCTGGGTGGCAAAGCAGATATTTGATTTTGGCCCCTGCAAGAGGGGAAAGCGCCGTCTTAAAACCACAAGCACCTGCTCTATATCATTTTCGGCCAGGGTTGTCTGGGTAACAAAGGCTATCTTTTCGGAATTATTGACCTGCAACTTCTCTGCCTCTGCCGCCGTTGCCACCACATAGACCTCACCTGTCACCCTTCCGGCAGTGCCCTCCACCTCCGGATGTCTATGGTGGCCAATAATAACCACCGAACAGCCCTCGGCATGATACTTCTCAACCATGCGGTGGACACTGCTCACCAAGGGACAGGTGGCATCAATGGTTTTGAGGCCAAGCGCCTTTGCCCGTTTCTCTATCTGCAGGGAAACGCCATGGGCACTAAAGATACAGATGGCACCGGCGGGAATCTGCTCCAGCTCTTCGACAAAGACAGCTCCTCCCTGGCGAAGATTATCAATAACATGCCTGTTGTGGACAATTTCATGGAGGACATAGACGGGTTCTCCATGTTCCTTGAGGGCAAGCTTTACCGTTTCAATGGCACGCTCGACGCCGGCACAAAATCCCCTGGGGGAGGCAAGTCTTATCTCAAGCTTTTTGTCAGATTCTGAAGACATATAATATCCTTATTCAACAGAGGTGTTATCAGCGACAGGAGATTCCTGCCTGCATAAGGGTTGTCTTTACCTCAGAGATTGGAACCTCTTCTCTGTGAAAGATTCCCGCTGCCAGAGCCGCATCGGCATCTGTTTCTCGGAAGACCTCGACAAAATCCCGGGCAGAGCCAGCACCACTGGAGGCAATAACCGGAATGGAGACAGCCTTCTTGACCAGAGAGATCAGTTCAAGCTCAAAACCATCGTTGGTACCATCCTTATCAATACAGTTGAGCAGAATCTCTCCCGCCCCCAGGGCCTCACAGCCCTGCACCAACTGGACAGCATCGAGCTTACTTCCCTCCCGACCGCCCTTAATCGTACACTGATACCAACAGTACTCTTCGCCATTAGGTCCTAAACTCCCTGTTTTAACACAGGTATGAGTAGTCTCGTCCGGGCTTTGTACGTAGACTCTGCGCGGATCTACAGAGATAACAACTGCCTGCACACCATAGACGGCAGAGATCTGTTCGATGGAGCTCTTGCCGCTCTTCTTGCCGGTGGCCAGATATTCCTCAACAATGGCTACGGCATCGGAGCCAATAGATATTTTATCGGCCCCGGATCTGAAATACTGAGCGGCAACGTCAAGGGCAGAGTAATACTTACCATTGCTATCGGTAAAGTCACGGATGCCACCACCAATGGTAAGGGGTACAAATACATTTTCAGAGGCCTTCTGCAGCACCTCAATCATGGGCTGGTCCTCCATGGGAAAATCTCTAAAGCCTGTTATATTGAGGAAAGTTACCTCGTCGGCCCCCTCCTGATAGTAGCGACGGGCAAGATCCACCGGTTTGCCCAGATTTCGCACCTCACCCTCCTGACGAACATCATACTGATCGCCCTTGGTCACAACAAGATCACCGTTATCATTGGAGCGTACATCAAGGCAGGCAATAACACGCTTTGCATGCTCTGTCTTCTTCTCTATCTCAATCGGTACGATTGGAGTCTGCGAGGGCCTCTTCTGGGAGGAGAGGAAATTCTGGAGAAGGTTCAAACCGGCTTGTCCGCTCTTTTCCGGGTGGAACTGAAATGCGGTAACATTTCCCTTTTCCACCGCCGAGATAAAGCGAGTACCGTAATCTGTTGCTGTTAAGGCCCAATCCTCAGGCACAGTATCAAGGGGTGCATGGTAGGAGTGAACAAAATAGAGCTTTTCTTCCTCATAGCCAGCAAAGGAGGGAGATTCTTTGAGGAGATGAATGCCATTCCAGCCAATCTGCGGCACCGATAGGGCCGAGCGCACAAATTTTTTGATCTGCCCCGGCAGGATGCCAAGCCCCGCCACGCCGGGGGTCTCTTCACTGCCTTCAAACAGGGCCTGCAGGGCAACACAGATGCCAAGAAAGGGCTTGTCTTCCTCTATTCTTCGCTTGAGAGGTTCTATATAGCCACGGTCACGCAGGGTGTGCATCACAGAGCCAAAGCTTCCGACCCCCGGAAAGATCAGTTTATCTGCCGTTAAAATATCTTCGGGATGCTGTACCTCTACAATTTCACATCCTAACGCCCGAATAGCATTACGTATACTACGAACATTGCCAGCCCCATAATCCAATAGCGTTACTTTCATCTCTGATACATCCTTTTAACGTAAAAAATAGCTCGAACTAAAGATCATCGCTTCCCTTAAAAAGAGAACCGATACTTCTCAAAATTATCTCAGGTAAGCTTAAAAGTCAAAGCCTGCCTGCGCCTTCACCCCCTGTTTGTAGGGATGCTTAACCTCTTTCATCTCAGTTACCAGATCTGCCTGTTCTATCATCTTCTCCCCTGCATATCTGCCCGTGACAATAATGTGCAGGGAGGGGGGCCTTTCCCCTATTGAACGAAGGATCTCTTCTTCGCTTATCATTGAATAGTGGGCAAGGTAGGTAAGCTCATCAAGAACCAGAAGATCATACTGGTTTGCTTTGATAATTTCCTGGGCAAACGACCATGCCTTACGGGCAACCTCGATATCCTTATCCAGATCTTCACTTTTCCAGGTAAAACCACGGCCCCGGACATGAAAATCTACTCCGGGACAGGAGGTATAGAACTGCTCTTCACCCGTCTGCCAACCACCCTTTATAAACTGAATAACACAAACTTTTTTGCCATGGCCAAGGGCTCTGGCCACATGCCCGAGGGCGGCAGTAGTTTTCCCCTTACCATTTCCTGTGAAAACTGCAAAAATACCCACTGCCATAACGGCCCCCATCTGTTTATGATTTTAGCATAGGCCATAAAAAAAGGAGGTTACTCCCAAGCGGGAACAACCTCCTTACAGAGCAAATCTGTCAAAACCAGCGCCATGCCACTACAAAAAAATGAGCACCACGGCATACTACAAACAAAGCGCTCTTCAGCTAGGGAAGCCTTAGAGGCCAAAGACAATTTTAGTTAATTGCCTCGGACAGCTTGCTTCCAGCTTTAAACTTAGCAATGTTTTTCGCAGGTATTTTAATAACTTCGTTGGTTCTTGGATTTCTTCCGTCACGAGCTTCGCGCTTAGACACTGAAAAAGTTCCAAAGCCTACCAGAGTAACCTTGTCACCTTTCTTCAAAGTCTCGGCAATTGCAGCCAAAGTTCCGTTCAATGCTTTTTCAGCGGCACCCTTGCTGATATCGGCTGCATCTGCAATACTCTCGATAAGTTCCTTTTTGTTCATGAATTCCTCCCAACTAAAAGCTCATTGCGTAATAACAGGAGAACTGATCCTCTCCCATTTTAGAATTGACCTGCTTGAAATTCTTAGTATTTCTAGCAAGGCCAGCTGATTAACTTAAGTGCAAATCACCTTAATTGAATAAATGTCCATATTCAAGCATAAAATGATATTTTAGCTAAGCTATCCCCCGAAAAACCACGATTCTCTATAGGGGAGATGCAAACTCTACGACTGCCTACCGAGACAATCGACGAAGACACTATTAAAACCCATTTTTGTGAAGAATGACAAGGTTTTTTCACGCATATTTCTCTGCATTGCCAGAATAATATCTTTTTCCTGCAGCTGGAGGAGAACCATATCGGCCCGAGGCTGCACTCGACAACCGGAAAAGCCAAGCCCCTGCAAGAATCTTTCACCCTGTTCTATGGAGGTTAACAGGTTCAGGCTAATCTTCGTGCCCCTCTCGATACGAGTTGCCAGGCATGAGTTAGAGCTAAGATTCCAATTAGCTAAGCCATGCTTTTTGGCAAGAAGACGAATTTCACCTTTGACCAGGCCTACCTCGGCAAGTGGTCGCGCTACCTCTTCCTCGATAAGGGCCTGAAGCCCGGGTCTATCCGCCTCTAAATCGCTTTTATTGGTGCCGTCAAGTAACTGGATTAATACTTCCCCTTGGCCACTGGATAGAGAGGTCTTAAGGGCTCTATACATATTTTTCTTACAAATATAACAACGCTCCCTGCCATTATTAACAAATTGATTCCACTGCATGGGGTCAAGGATAAGCTTATGAGCCACACAGGAGTTGCCAAATTGCAGGGCCAAAAAGGCATCTACTCTTTTTGCAAAAAATTCATCCTGCAGGGAAGAAATAACAGTTACAACATGCACCTTTGACGGGCCCAGCGCCTGTCTCGCTGCATGGAGAAGAAAGCTTGAATCAATCCCGCCAGAAAAGGCAACAGCCACCTGAGGGTATTTTTTTATTGTCTGCAACAACCTTCTATATTTTTCTTCCATAATCATCCCCTTGGCCAAGATATTGCCACTTGGCCGTCTGCAAATATGCTTGACATAGCTGGAGCTATCCCCTAATCTGACTGGCATAATAATATCTTATAAGCTCTTTTAAAAATGGTCATTAAATTACGGTAATATGAAACAAGACTCCAATATACCAAAGGTACGAGAATCCATAGATACAATTGATAATAGTATCTTGGAATTACTTAAAAAACGAATCGGTCTCGCTAAGGAGATTGGTAGACTCAAAAGCGAAGATAACAGGTCAAAATGGGATCCTCTCAGAGAACGTGAGATCTATGAACGACTTATCACCAGTAATGAGGGTGATTTTCCAGATGAATCACTTCGCTCGATCTTTCATGAAATAATAACCACCTGCAGACTATCGCAAAAAAAAGCAGTGGTAGCCTATCTCGGGCCGGAGGCCACCTTTTCTCACCTTGCCGGAGTAAAGTACTTTGGTCACTCTACAGACTATAAACCCCTTGAAACCATTGACGAGGTGTTTGCCGAGGTGGAAAAAGGCCGGGTTCAGTACGGTATAGTTCCGGTGGAGAACTCAATTGAAGGGGCCGTTTTCTCCACCCTCGATTCTTTTATGAAGTACAAGATTAAGATCTGTGGAGAGATGCAACTGGCCATCTCCCATAATCTTGTCTGTAAATCTGGAAATATCGAGGATATTCAGACGGTAGCCTCCCACAATCAACCCCTTGCCCAGTGTCGGGATTGGTTACGTAAGCATCTGCCCAACACCCCCACCCTGCCTGTCTTCTCCACGGGTCTTGCCGCAAAAATGGCGGCTGATAATCCCAATATAGGGGCAATAGCATCCTCTCTTGCCATCAGCACCTACGATCTTCAGGTCGTGGTTAAGGGCATTGAGGATTATGAGGGAAATACTACCCGGTTCTTAATCATTGGTAAGGAGTCACCGGGCATCAGCGGCCGCGATCGCACCTCCCTTCTCATTGGCCTGATGGATCGACCTGGAGCCCTTAATGAGATACTGTCAGTTCTCTCAGAAGAGGGCATCAACCTGGCCAAGATTGAATCCCGACCAATCAAGGGTAAACAGTGGAAGTACCTATTCTTCCTTGATATGATTGGCCATATAGAGGATGAGCAGATCAAGAGGGGCTGTGCCCGTCTCAAGCAGGAGTGCTCATATTTCGAATGGCTCGGTTCCTACCCGCAGGACGAGAATAGCCTCGAGTATTCACCCGCCAATCCGTGACATTTGGCCACTGCACTTTTCGCCATCTTCCGGGCCATTTCCATCAAAGGAGTGGCCCTTTGGTTTAGTGAGCACTGATTTTCGAATTATTGCCATTAACTCCTCATCGCTGCCACCGGTCCGGATAACCGACTTGAGATCTAACTCTTTATCGTTAAGCAGACAGGATCTTAATTTACCTTCAGAGGTAAGACGCAGACGATTACACTGGTCACAGAAATGATGGCTGAGTGGACTGATAAAACCAATCTTGCCTGTTCTGCCATCTGCAGACGATATATCATACATTTTTGCAGGTCCTGCTCCCTTTGCATGGTTACAGGGGGTTAACTGGGCTACGGTTTTTATATCTGCAATAATATCATCGACGGAGATAAATCGCTCCTTTTTCCAGCTGGTGGATTCCCCCATGGGCATGAACTCTATAAAACGGACCTCAAAGTTGCGATCGAGGGCCAACTGGGCAAAATTTACAAATTCATCACTGTTGACGCCCTGCATGGCAACCACGTTTATTTTAATGCAAAAGCCCAGCTCTTCCGCAGCGCAAATGCCCCGCCATACTTGAGCAAAGAGGTCCCGTTTAGTGATTTCGAAGAATTTTTTCGCCTGAAGAGAATCAAGGGATATATTAAGTTGTCGCACTCCATACTGCCAGAGTCTCTCTGCATAATCGGCTAGCAAAACACCATTGGTGGTAAGCGACAGTTGCTCAAGGCCCCTATCTTTTTTAAGCTCTTGAATAAACTCAAGGACACCTCGTCTAACCAGTGGCTCGCCACCGGTTAGACGAATCTTCCGTATACCCATGGCAGTTGCCAAGCGGCTTACCCGGAGAATTTCTTCGTAGGTTAAAAGGTCTGCATGCTGTAGAATAACACCTGTTGTCGTATGTCTACCATCTTCATCCTCTGGCATACAGTAGATACAACGGAGGTTGCAACGGTCCGTTAAGGATATTCTTAAATAGGAAATATTACGGTCATATTTATCCACAAGAGGCAGTGGGGAAGGCTGTTGTTTGAGCACGATTTTTATTTCTCCTATACATGGGCAGGGGTAAAAGTTGACTTGCAAAGTACTCGCCAATATACTTTCATCCTTGATTTGATAATAAGCATATAGTACAGGATTGTTCTTAACGCTAGTGCATTTGAATTTCTTTTTAGAGAGATTTTTTTTTACAAAGATAGCCGGAATACATTTCATATGTATTCCAGGAAGATAAATATGATAATATTAGGCATAGAAAGTTCCTGTGATGACACCTCTGCAGCCGTTGTAATAGACGGAACGGCAATACAGTCAAACGTCATCAGTGGTCAGGAAGAAATTCATAATTGTTTTGGAGGTGTTGTCCCTGAACTTGCCTCCAGAAGTCATCTCAGCGCCATCCAACCCGTTGTTGAAAAGGCCCTGTCTGACGCTAAGATCAGCCTTGATGATATTGATCTCATTGCTACCACCCAGGGGCCGGGATTGAGTGGCTCGCTGTTGGTGGGCTATTCCTACGCTAAATCCCTCTCTCTGGTGAAAAAGATTCCCTTTGTCGGAGTAGATCATATGGCAGGTCATGCTCTTGCCATCCTCTTGGAGGAAGAGACCCCAGATTTTCCCTTTATCGCCCTCACCGCCTCCGGTGGCACCTCGTCAATTTTTTTGGTGAAGAGTAGTACGGATTTTGAGCTTCTGGGGCGCACCCGCGATGATGCAGCAGGCGAGGCCTTTGACAAGGTTGCCAAGGTCCTGGGCCTTCCCTATCCGGGAGGTCCCCATATCGCAGCCCATGCAGAGACGGGCGATGAAAAAAGTATCAAATTCCCCAGAGCATGGCTGGATAAGGATGGTTTTGACTTCAGCTTTAGTGGCTTGAAGACAGCTGTTCTTAATTATCACAATAAAATTGTGCAAAAAAATGGTAGTATTACAAAAGAAGAAAGGGCTGATATCTGTGCCTCTTTCCAACAGGCTGTTATAGATGTTTTAGTGACTAAAACTATTAATGCAGCAAGGACACATGGTATTTCAACAGTCGTCCTCGGTGGAGGGGTCTCCTCCAACAGGGCCCTGCGCCTGGCCTTTTCCCATGAGTGCGATAAATGTAAGCTTCAATTTTTTGTTCCGGCAGCAAAGCTCTGTACAGACAATGCAGCAATGATTGCCGTTGCCGGCTATCATAAATACCTGCGTTTTGGACCTGGTAATCTAAGCGATGACGTTTATTCACGTTCACAACTGGGATAGGTCTGAATGAATTTAAAACGTACTGGCAGATATTTTTTTCTTCGAATAATACGGTTAAGAGGAAAACCTTATTTTGTGGCAGGCGGCATTTTTTGGGGGATTTTTATCGGTTTGACACCCATTGTCCCCCTGCATACCATCATAATAATTGCGCTTACCCTTGCAACGAGAACCTCTACCGCTGCCGGTATTATTTTCAGTTGGCTTGCCTGCAACCCCTTAACCTTTTTTCCCATCTATTATCTTTCTGTTTATTTCGGAAATAAAGTAACCCCGTACCACTTAGATTCAGCGAAGATCTATTCTATTATGAAGATGTTTGAGCAGGCAGATGGCTTTATTGCCTCAATCTATATTCTCCTTGATCAGGGTTATCAAACCATTACCCTGCTTGTTGCCGGCGGAGCGGTATTTGCCCTTCCCCTCGGCTTGATGGGTTACTTTATTTCCTTAAAAATTTTTTCTATAACACAACAAAAAAGGACCTCTGACAGAGGTTAGAGATATTATGAGTAGTTACGGAAGAACCCGCACCGACCTTAAGAAACATAAGCTTGCTCCCAAAAAACGCTTTGGGCAAAACTTTCTTGTCCATAAACAGACAGCAGAGGCCATTGTCCGCGCAGGCGAGGTAGGCGAAGACGATATCATTACAGAAATTGGTGTTGGTCTCGGAGCCCTGACGGTGCCCATGGCCCATCAGGCCAAACATGTCTATGGCATAGAAATTGACAATGGTATTATTAAATACCACGAAGAGGAACAGGATTTACCTGATAATGTTACCCTTATTCATCAGGATGTGCTTAAGGTAGGTTTTGGCGACCTTGCGGAAAAATGCGGTGGCAAGCTCAAAATTCTGGCGAATTTGCCCTACTCCATATCCCATCCGCTTATATTTAAACTCATTGAGCACAGGGATATCATACCCACTGCAACCATCATGTTGCAGGAGGAGGTGGCAGACCGTCTCCTGGCCAAGCCTGGTACCAAGGAATATGGTATTCCTACAATTCTTCTCGGCTGCTGTGCCTCCATCAAAAAGAAGATGGTGCTGAAGCCGGCAGAATTTCATCCGCGACCAAAGATTGACTCTGCGGTTATTACAGTCGATTTTACTAAACCGCCAGAGCTCCCTGAGTACAATAAAGAATTGCTCAGCCGCGTTGTCCGGAGCGCCTTCAGTCAGCGTCGTAAGACCATCCTTAACACCTTGAGCTCCGCATCATTTTTCTTTGCTGAAAAAGAAAATAAGGCCAAAAATAAAGCGATGACTGAAAAGACTATTGAAAAGGCGGGATTTGCCGTTAGCCTCCGGCCGGAGGTACTTTCCATCCAAGACTTTGTTCGGCTTACCACCGTCTTTGAGCAGGAAATGAACAGGACAGAAGAATAATTCTACAAAGTGGTACGGGGACATTTTTAGCTGAGCTAAAAATGTCCCCAAAGATTCTGCATATTACTTCTTCTCTTCACGCTCACCAAAGGGCGTTAAGTGGTGGGCGGCAGCAATGTCATAGGTTACGTAAAAATTTGCATAGGTTTTACCATAGGATGATCCCGAACCATTTTTCAGCACAACCAGACAGGTCTTACTTGGTTTAGTAAAGGCCAGCATGACCTTATCGTAATCAGCCTCACCCACAAGATTCCAGCCCTTGTCTGCCATGGAGTTAGCAATATAATCGCGCAGAGAATGTAATTCTACCTTGCCCACATATTCATAAACTCCGCCCCGAAACGAACCTGTCCGAATGGCCATATTCTTTCCCTGCTTCATTTCAATGGGCAATTCGATATCCTCGTAACCGGCCAAAGATGCAGAAATTGGTGTCAACTCTTCATCGGAAATAGGCGGAGCCATTTCAGAGCCGGACTGTTGATTCTTCCAGTTATTACATCCGCCCAGAAACAAAAAACTCACGGCGCATAAGCAAATAATATTTTTTTTCAGAATAAAAATTGAACTAGCCATAATTAACCCCCACATGGTATTTATAAACACTTGTAATAAGAAACTTAGATAGGAAGAGCGCCGGTAGAAATTACAGCGCCCCACCACACAATCCTTCCATTAGAAATGGTAGTTGAATTCTGCCTCATTGTCGAGATTTTTTATATAAAATATAAAAACATTACGGGGCTATGCCACTAATTTAAGGCTATTTTAAAACAGGGACAAATATGAATCAAGAAGTAACAGATGTTGTAGTAAGCGAACTCCCCATCCGCCTGGGCCAGTTCTTGAAACTAGCCAGTGCCGTGCAGGATGGATTTGAAGCAAAAATACATATCCAGGCAGGAACTGTCGAGGTAAACGGTGAAGTAGAAACACGACGAGGTTGCCAGCTTGCTCAAGATGACCTCGTTAGCTTTGATGGCCAGAGCTATAGACTCGTAATCAAATAATATCTCATTTATATTTATAACAGGAGGTTATATGCGGTTTTTTTCTATTTTTTGCTCTCTTTTTGCGGTGTTTCTCTATCATGCGCCGGCAAACGCAACAGCAAGTCAAGATATACGGGTCATATTTAGCAGCAATCTCCTGGGCCAGATAGGTAATACTGGCTGAGCGATAAATAAGCTAGGCGGTCTGTCTAGGCATGCGTCACTCTTAAATAAACTCACTGCAGATTCAAGCAAGATCCCTATTATTGTTGAATCGGGCAATCTACTCTTTAAAACATCCCAGAGTTCAAAAAACACTCTGGCCCAAAAAAAGGCGCGAAAAATTGCCCGTGCCTTTAGAAAGATGGGCTATACAGCTATTTGTGCAGGAAGTTTTGACTTGGCTGGCCACTATGCCGAAAGCATTGCCTTACCTCAAAATTCACAGATGCCATTTATTTCACTGAATATTGTGGGAGATGGGGAAAAAACATTCTTTACCCCATATACCACGGTAAAGGCGGGGAATCTTAATATTGGCATTACCGCCCTGAGCAAAAAGACCAAGGGTAAAGATCGGTTACTGGTTGATTCATGGCGGGCGGTACTGAAAAAACAGCTTCCTCTTATGAAGAAAAAGTTTGATTTTATCATTCTCCTCTCCGAGCTTTCCACCAGGAGAACATGGAAATAGCCAAATTTTACCCCGGGATAAACGTTATTATTAGTAGTGACCCCAAAATAAATAATCTCTCGCCAAGCCTTGTTGGCAAGACACTTATTACCCAGACCAAGACCATGGGACAATATCTCGGTGTGCTCGACATAACCCTCTCACCAAAAATAACTTGGAAGAGCAACTATTTTGCCCTTAATAATCTGGAGCGTAAAAAACAGATAAACGCCCACAAGATAAAAAGCATGCAAAAACAGGGGGGAAGTCAGGCAGAGTTAGGCCTCCTGCAAGAGGAACAGGCAGGGATACCGGCACAGATGAAAAAATTGCAACAAAGACTGAAGCAGCAGAAGGGCTCCAGCTATCAGGTAGAATTTGTACCTGTTTCGGAAATGCTCTTCGAAGATTCCGTCGTCAAGGCTATCATCGACTAACTTTTCACAATACAATCTGACAAAAAAAAGGGGGCTGATGCAATGCATCAGCCCCTTTTTCATACTACGGTCTAGAACTGATTAACAACCAAAGGCCTTCTGTAAATTAGGAACGGTCTGCTTCTTACGACTCATCATTCCCTCAATCCACATGGCGCTCATCTCAAGTGTACCAGCAAAGGCACCCTCAATAAGAGCCGGATCATCGGAGAGAACAACCAGATCAGTTCCCTCTTTAACCACATCGGTAAGCATTAGCAGAACAGAGTGACGACCATCAGCTTTTACCTCTTCCATGGCGGCCAGCAGATCAGCACGAATGGAAGCAACCTGCTCAAGGTTGGCAAGCTCAAGTTGACCTATTCCTACCTTCTTACCGTTCATCTCAAAATCTTTATAGTCACGGAAGAGAAGATCTTTGGCAGGCACACCGTCAACCGAAGACTTAGCCTCAAGCATCGCCATAAAAAGCTCTTCAGTATCCTCAACTTTTGCCACAGCCTTAAGATCAGCAACGGCAATCTTATCATCCTCTGTACAGGTTGGGGATTTAAAGTTTACGGTATCACTTAAGATTGCGCTCAGCATTCCTGCCGCTACTGCCTGAGGAATTGCCACACCTGCCTCTTTATACATCTTGTTCAAAATAGTACCAGTACAGCCCACAGGCTCTGCCCGAAAAAGAATTGGACTGTTGGTGGTCAAATCACCAACCTTATGGTGATCGACAACAGCTACAACATTTGCCGTGGCGAGATTAGCAGGTCCTTGGTTCAGATCACTAAAATCTACCAAAGCCACATCCTGTCCCGCCACATCACCGATCTCTTCTGGGGCCGCAAGGCCAAAGCGAGCCAAAAGCATAGCTGACTCGGGATTAAGGTCAGCTGCAGCACTTTGCATACATGCCTGAGCTTCCTGGCCCTGAGCGTTGAGCAGGGTAGCAAAGGCAATTGCAGAAAATACCGAGTCAGTATCAGGATTAGAGTGTCCTACTACGGAAATAGTCATGGGTGTTCCTCCAGTAAAAAATGAAAACAAAATAGGTTAAAAATCTACTTACAATATAAAAACAGAGCTCAAGGTCTGTTTACAATTTTTTCATTCCACTTCATAATTTAAAATAGTGGGTTAGAGGAGATGGGTCAAGGACAAAAAGTCATTTCCTAACTCTTCATACGTGTTTTCCTAAATCATATTTAAATCTTATAAAGATCCGTGACTTAAAAAAAAAATTACAGTACACTGCACAGGATATTTTTCAAATATAAAGATAAGGAATAGGTACATGGAAGAGCAAACAAAACAAACAGGAAGCACCTTTAAAAAGATAGGTGTTGCAGCTATTATCTCCCTCGCCATTATCTGCGCCATCGTCTGGTATTTTAGCAGAGAAACAGCAACTTCTCTGCAGGAATCGTCTCCGCTTAAGGCAGTAGCCACTGACATAAAGACAGAGGCAACAGATCAAGCAGATACAGTAGAGAGTTCAGTTCTCCTCGCTCCTGACAATATAGAGACCATTGCGGGGGAAAATATATCCCTCCCAGAACAAGTTGAAATTGCTGAAAAGCAACAGGCCAAGCCAGAAGCTCTTACCATTTATCAGGCCACAAGCCAACTGAACACCTTTTTCTCCCAACTCGATAAAGAGACCTATATAGAGAAACGCCAACTCAGCCAGGGCAGCAAGGCTCATTTTAGCAAGCTACTGCAGGATATTGTCGACAACCCCCCCGTTATCACAGGAGAATCCGATGATCTCTTTACCCTTCTGCAAAATACGGCTCATTTCTATCGAGTACTTGGTGGGAAAAATATTTCTTTGATCAAAGAGGTATTAGATAAAGAGAACAATCAAGTAGAGTCAGTAGCCGCGGATCTCTACCTCATCCTCCAACAGCCAGATACCCTTAAAGAGCAGTATGGGGTCAGCCTGCCCCCAACAGCCCTCTACGACTATGGTTGCTTTTTTCTCAATACCTTGGGGGGAAGACTCTATATGTTTCGCCGGGATCTTGATCTACGCACTATTCTCAGCTACTATGCTCTCTTTTTTGTTCATCAGGCAGAGGAGAAGGGCCTTAACCGTCATGGTATTGATATTAGACCTTTTCTCGAAAAGACCATCAAAGAACTTGAAACCCATGGGCAAAATATACAGAGACGCGATTACTATCTTGAAAATCTCTATATGCTAGAGAAAAACCTGGAACAGTAGCCATATGGATAAGCTCTCACTCTCTTCTCAAGAAGCTTTTATTGGTAACAAGCAGTTACAGTCAATAAACAAAAGCCAAACAAGGGCAGGAGAAGAAAAAAATTCAGAGGAGGGGTCCCACCGAGACAGGGTAGAACTCTCTGAAGAGGGCAAGGCTCTGGCCAAGGCAGGTATCGCCCAAGAGTTGACCTTTACTGACCTGCAAAAGGTACAAAAATTACAAAAACGGGATACCGAGGTACAGGTACACGAACAGGCCCATCTGGCCGCCGCCGGTGGTTATGCCCGGGGCGGTGCAAATTTGAGCTATGAAAAAGGCCCCGATGGCAAATCCTATGCGGTAGAGGGTTCTGTTCAGATTGACACCAGTCAGGAAAAAACCCCTGAGGCAACGATTAGTAAGATGCGCACCGTTCGTCAGGCCGCCCTTGCCCCGGCAAATCCCTCCGGGGCCGATAAACAGGTAGCAGCTCAGGCGACAGCAAAGGAGCAGAGAGCCCGGGAAGAGCTTGCTAAAAAAGATAGGGAAAACGGTTCATTAGGTAAAGCTGCTGAGCCAGGGGCAGACAAGCATGGTGAACCGCTTGCTGAGTCCTCTAAGCAGGCAGCGCCCCCTCAGCATAGAACACGATTAATGGTTCAGGCATATACTGCAACACCGGCAAATGAGTCGCTCTCTCTCATTGCCTAAATCCCCTTCTAACACGATAGAACACAACAATCATGAACGACTTCCGTCAGCATGCTCAGAACCTTATAGACTTTATCTCCTCCTCACCAACTGCCTTCCATGCCACCGCCACAATACGGCAGATGCTTCAGGCCAATGGCTTTTGTCAGCTATTCGAGGGAGAGAGCTGGGATCTCCAACAGGGGACAGGATACTTTGTCGTCCGAGACCAGGGAGCCCTGATCGCCTTTACCTTGGGACAGGAAGAGCGTCTGGAAGATGGATTTAGAATGCTCGGTGCTCATACCGACAGCCCCAGCCTTCAGCTTAAGCCTCACCCTCTTCATCATAAAAAAAGCTACTGCAAGCTGGCGGTAGAACTCTATGGCGGTGCCCTGTTGGCCACTTGGTTTGATCGTGATCTCTCTATTGCCGGTCGGGTACTCGTTCGTAGCGGGGAGGGGGAGTACCAAAAAATACTCCTTGATTTTGCTCGTCCTCTGCTCTGTATTCCAAGTCTGGCTATTCATCTGGACAGAGAGGCCAATAAGAACAGGAGTATTAACTCTCAAAAAGAGTTGGAGCCGCTCCTGAGCCAAAAAATTAATGCGGGTCTTCCCGATTTCAACACCATCCTCAAAAAGCAGATAGAGAGGGAGTATCCGGCCATTAGCGTGGAGGAGATCCTCTCCTTTGATCTTTTCTGCTATGATCAGCAGAAACCATCCCTTCTCGGGCTGGAAGAGGAGTTTATGGTCACCAGTCGCCTTGACAATCAGTTAAGCTGTCATGCCGGTGCCAGAGCTATCATAGATGCAGGTTTTGCCAAAAACACCATGCTCCTCTGCTTTAACCATGAAGAAAATGGCTCCGTTTCCACCAGCGGTGGCGATAGCTCTTTTGTTAATACAGTAATTGAGCGTATCATAGCAGAGCCTGAAAAGAGACATATCGCCCTGGCCCGCTCTTTTTTAATCTCCATGGATAATGCCCACGCAACTCATCCAAATTATCCGGAAAAGTCAGAGGAAAATCACAATATTGATCTCAACTATGGTCCTGTCATAAAGATAAATGCTAACCAACGCTATGCCACCAGCGCCATAAGTGCCGGCATCTATAAGGCAATAGCCCGGGAGGCGGGTGTCCCCTGTCAGGAGTTTGTCATGAAAAGCGACATGCCCTGCGGCTCTACCATTGGCCCCATGATCTCAGCTCGACTCGGGGTAAGGACCATTGATGTTGGTGCGGCAAGCTTTGCCATGCACTCCATTAGAGAGATGACCGGGGTCAAGGATCCCTATCTTCTCTACCGGGTCGCAGCCCATTTTTTACAATCTGATATACACCATAAAATTCATGAATAGATTGCTTCATCTTATGCTGTTACAGCCTGTAATAATTCTCTTGTTCCTCTTGCTACCTGTCGCAGGGCAGGCTGAATTGCAACACTATGTCAAAAAATACCAGAGGGTCAACGTTCCCGAGGTTTTCCTTAATAAAATGGAATCATATGACCATCTGGTAAAATATTTTTCCTCTTTTGCCTATTTCGTTCCCCGCCATCAGGTAAACCCCTATTTTATTCACGCCCTCATCCTTGCCGAGTCAAGTGCAAATCCACGGGCCATCTCTCCGGAAAAAGCATATGGTCTTGGCCAAATTATCCTCTCCACAGCCAGGATTGCAGGACGTGAACTGGCAGACTCTGGTATAGAGTTTAAATATATCCGTGAAAGTAGACTGAAAAACCTGCGGAGAAATGATCTCTTTAACCCCGCTATCAATATTCTCCTCACCTGTTACCTTATTGCAAAATATAATTATAAGTTTAATGGTCAGCTGGAACTGGTCATCACTGCCTGGAATGCCGGAGAGTACAGCAAATATCTCTATCATGGCAAGCACGCCCCCTATAAAGAGACAGAAAATCTTATTGGCAAAGTAAATGGCTACTATAACTACCTTTTAAAGAACAGATAGATATCTGCTCTTTTTTCTGCTATTCTGTAGAATAGTGTTCCATATCTATGAAGAAGCAATGTGTTCATAATTTTATTCAAAAATATCTTACAGGTGTAAGATTAGATTTAGAGGATATGCATGAGTACCGATGACAAAAAAATCATCTATTCGATGATGAAGGTAAGTAAGTACTATGATGACAAACCTATTATAAAGGACATCTCCCTCTCCTACTACTACGGCGCCAAAATTGGCGTACTGGGGCTCAACGGTTCGGGTAAGAGTACCCTGCTTAAGATACTTGCCGGAGTTGACACAGAGTATAATGGTGAGACCACCCTCTCTGCAGGTCTTACCGTCGACTATCTCCCTCAGGAACCGGATCTTGATCCTGAAAAGACCGTACGGCAAATTGTAGAAGAGGGGGTTCAGGGAACCGTTGATCTTCTTGCTGAGTTTAATGAGATTAATGAAAAGTTTGCAGAACCCATGACCGATGACGAGATGCAAGACCTCATCGATCGCCAGGCAAAGGTTCAGGAAAAGCTCGACCATCTTGAAGCTTGGGACCTGGATAGCCGACTTGATATGGCCATGGAGGCTCTCCGCTGCCCTCCAGCAGATCACACCTGTGGAATTTTATCCGGTGGTGAGCAGAGAAGGGTTGCCCTCTGCCGTATCCTTCTTAAAAAGCCGGATATTCTTCTTCTGGATGAGCCAACAAACCATCTTGATGCTGAGTCTGTTGCCTGGCTTGAACACCACCTGCAAACCTATGCAGGAACCGTTATTGCCGTAACCCATGATAGATACTTCCTTGATAACGTCGCCGGCTGGATTCTTGAGCTTGATCGTGGTATCGGTATCCCCTGGAAGGGCAACTACTCCTCTTGGCTTGATCAGAAGCAGAAGAGACTTGCCCAAGAAGAGAAGAAGGAGAGTGAACGTCAACGTACCCTTAAGCGTGAGCTTGAATGGGTAAAAATGTCCCCTAAGGGACGGCGAAGCAAATCAAAGGCGCGTATCAGTTCCTACGAAAACCTTCTCTCCCAGGATACCGAGAAGAGAGCCAAGGAACTGGAGATCTTTATCCCCAGTGGTCCGCGTCTTGGTAAGGTTGTTATCGAGGCCAAGGATATTTGCAAGGGATTTGGTGATCGTCTTTTGGTTGAAAATATGAATTTCAGCCTTCCACCGGGTGGTATTGTAGGTATTATCGGACCAAACGGTGCCGGCAAGAGTACCCTCTTTAAGATGATTACCGGTGAAGAGGAGCCTAATAGCGGTTCTATCCGCATAGGTGAGACGGCAAAGATTGCCTACTCCGAGCAGGCCCGAGGGAAAAATCTTGATCCAGAAAGCACCATCTGGGAGGCCATCTCCGAGGGACAGGAGACCATCTGGCTGGGAACCAAAGAGGTGAATAGTCGCGCCTATGTCGGCAAGTTCAACTTTTCAGGAACAGAGCAACAGAAAAAGGTAGGCCTGCTCTCCGGTGGTCAACGTAATAGGGTCCATCTGGCCCGAACCCTCAAGGAGGGTGGTAACGTTCTCCTTCTTGATGAGCCCACCAATGATCTTGATGTAAATACCCTGCGTGCCCTTGAAGAGGCCTTGGAAAATTTTGGCGGATGCGCCGTAGTAATCAGCCATGATCGTTGGTTTCTCGATCGCATTGCCACTCATATCCTTGCCTTTGAGGGTGACTCTCAGGTGGTTTGGTTTGAAGGTAACTACTCTGATTACGAGAAAGACAAGAAGGCACGACTTGGTACAGCGGCAGATCAGCCCCACCGTATCAAATATCGCCAGCTAACAAGATAGCAGGCGTAAACTGAAAATAACCATGGCCCCGTTCGGGGCCATGGTTATTTTCATCCGGCCCAACCTACTTATGCGTCTCAAAATATGAGGTGGCAAGACCACCAAGTGAGGTCTCACGATAGAGGGAAAGCATATCGTGACCAGTTTTTTGCATGGTCTTCACAACCTTATCAAAGGAAACTAAATGACTGCCATCGGAGAGTAGGGAATACTCTGCACAGGCAACGGCCTTTACTGCCGCAAAGGCATTGCGTTCAATACAGGGCACCTGAACAAGTCCTAAAATAGGATCACAGGTAAGGCCAAGATGGTGCTCCAGTGCCATTTCCGCAGCATATTCAATCTGTCTTGGTGAACCACCCATGAGT
Organism: Desulfotalea psychrophila LSv54; assembly: GCF_000025945.1. Lineage (GTDB taxonomy): Bacteria > Desulfobacterota > Desulfobulbia > Desulfobulbales > Desulfocapsaceae > Desulfotalea > Desulfotalea psychrophila. Next base: position 2,505,593 of record NC_006138.1, read on the forward strand.
TGAGCAACAGCACCTGCAGCCATGGCACAGGCCGTACCCACCTCACCCTGACACCCTACCTCAGCACCGGATATAGAGGCATTTTCTTTAACCAAATTGCCAATAATACCAGCGGTAGCCATCGCATTTAAAATACTTCTCATACTATGGCCCTTTTCAAAAAAGTAATAGTAAAGAACACTTGGCAGGATACCGCAGGAACCACAGGTGGGAGCAGTAACCACAAAACCACCATCAGCATTTTCTTCAGCTACGGCTAGGGCATAACCGGAGAGGAGACCGGTACGTCCCTCGGTATCCTTTAACCTCCTGGCCTGAACCATAAAATCTCTGGCCTTTCTGCTTAATTTTAAACCTCCCTGCAACACCCCCTCTCTCTTTAAACCGGCGTCGATGCTCTCCTGCATCTTCATCCAGATATCAGCGAGGTAGCCTTCGACAAAGCCCTTTTCCTCTGTCTCTTCCACCAATTGCCAAATTGGTCTGCCTGAAAAGCTTGCCCACTCAAGAACATCTGCCATGGATTTTTGACTATAGATATGAGGCTGCTCACTAGCTCCTGCTCCCTCATCGCGCAACTCTCCGCCACCAATGCTAAAGGTGGTCCACTCATCTATTACCTGGCCTGCACCATCAAGGGCCTCCAGTTTCATGCCATTGGGATGAAAGGATAACTCTTTATCAATCCAAACAATTTCACAGGGGATTGGGGCAAGGGCCGTAATGATGGCCTTATCAGTAAGATGGCCCTTACCCGTTAGGCTGAGACTGCCATAGAGGCTTACCCGATAAGATACTGCATCTTTGCTCTTGGCTTTAAACAGCCGAGCTGCATTGTTAGGCCCAATGGTATGACTCGATGAAGGCCCCATGCCATAGCGATAGAGATATTGTAATGATTGCATATTTAAAATCCTTTATGTAAAAAAAGAACCAATGATATTTGACAGAGGGGTGGAGGATAAGTAAATCAAGCTTCCCCCTTCCTCTAAGAAAACGACCACAGATGGCCTTGTCACTATTTTTATCCACTCAACCAATTCCTGCAGATACAAGGCGGCGCCCTCAACACCCTATATCAAGCTCTCGAGCTATTGTCTTAAGAGACAACTCTCCCTCACGAATGACAATAAGACCCTCTTTTTTAACGGCGAGTATAGTTGAAAAACCATTAAGGCCTCTCTGCCCATCATCAATAATATAATCAACGAGATCACCGAACATATGTAAACAATCCTGAGCGGTTAATGCGGGTTTTTTCTGAGAGAAATTTGCACTGGTAGCGGTGAGTGGAATACCTGCACTTTCAACAAAAAACTGGGCCACGGGATGAGGAGAACGTCTAATGGCAATGGTCTTACTACCACCGGTGAGAATTGCTGGAATCGTCTCCTTTGCCTGAAAAATAAGGGTCAGAGGGCCGGGCCAAAAGCGTGCGATAAGGGGCTTATATAGAGGAGGAATGGCACATACACAGTCCAACAGCTGTGCATGGTTTGCCACAAGTAGGAGGAGGGGCTTTGACCTGTGGCGTCCCTTCAAGGAGTAAAGGCGCTCTATGGCCTCGACGTTATATGGATCAACGGCAAGACCATAGCTTGTCTCGGTGGGAAAGGCAACAATGCCACCCCTTCTTATGACATCCACAGCCTGAAGAATACTACTCTTCAGGCTGTGGGATAGCGGGTGAAACCTACTGAATTCGTTTTGCTTTTTCCTCAACTTCCCTCACCATGTTTTCCCGGAAATTGACAAGTTCTTTGGCAAGAGTATGATCGTTCAGGGCCAAAATTCGTAGGGCTAATACTGCCGCATTTTTTGCTCCTGATTTTCCTATACCCATGGTTGCAACGGGAATACCAGGAGGCATCTGTACCGTCGCCAGCAGTGCATCCATTCCCTGCAGGGATGAGGCGTCAAGAGGAACGCCAATTACAGGCAGATCGGTATGAGATGCTAAAACTCCTGCAAGGTGAGCCGCCATGCCTGCTCCGGCAATAATCATTTTCAACCCACGTGCCGACGCAGTTTTGGCATATTCAGCTGCTCTCTCCGGAGTTCTATGCGCCGAGGCAACGGTCATTTCATAGGGAATGCCAACACTCTGTAAAAAATCACTGGCTGCCCTCATGGTTGGCAGATCCGAATCACTGCCCATGACAATACCGACAAGAGGCTTACTCGGCTTCGCCAGCTTTTTAGCCAGGGCCTTGCCACCTATATCTTTTCGATAAAAGCACTTATTCCAAGTAATACAGTCTGTTGCCTTATATGCCCTCTCCAGTGCCTGCTCAAGAGTTTTACCAATGGAGGTAATACCTAATACTCGACCACCATTGCTAACAATAGCTTCACCCTCCTTCGCAGTTCCTGCATGGAACACTTCGACTCCATCCACCTTATCGGCTTGCTCAAAACCGGTAATAATATCACCACTGGCATATGCTCCGGGGTAACCACCGGAGGACATAACCACACAAACCGTGGGGCGTGGATCAATCTTCATCTCGACCCGATCAAGGGTACCATCTATGCATGCTTCAAAGATATCAATAATATCACTTTTAAGACGCATGAGAAGAGGCTGGGCCTCCGGATCACCAAATCGACAGTTAAACTCAAGCACCTTAATATCATCGCCATCGATCATCAGGCCAGCATAGAGCATACCCTTATAGGGACGTCCCTCAGCGGCAAGTCCCTTAATCGTTGGTAGCATAACCTCTGTCATCACATATTCTGTAATTTCATCGGTCACTATTGGTGCCGGTGAATAGGCACCCATTCCGCCTGTATTGGGCCCCTTATCCCCGTCATATGCGGCCTTGTGATCCTGAGAGGTAGGCAAGGGAAGAATTGTTTTCCCATCGGTAAAGGCGATAAAGGATGCCTCTTCACCCAAGAGACAACTCTCCACGACAATACTATCACCAGCCTCACCAAAGGCCTTATCAAGCATAATTTCATCGACGGCTTTTTTGGCTTCCTCGATGGTCTTAGCAACCACAACACCCTTACCTGCGGCAAGCCCATCTGCCTTTACTACAATGGGTGCACCCTGTTGCTCGATGTACTCTTTTGCCGCCTCTCGCTCGGTAAAGACACCAAAGGCTGCAGTCGGGATAGAATATTTTTGCAAAAAGTTTTTGGTAAAAACCTTACTTCCCTCAAGGATTGCGGCAGCCTGGCTGGGACCAAATATACGCAGGCCATTTTCTTCAAAAAGATCCACGATACCAGCAACCAAAGATGATTCTGGCCCTACAACGGTAAGATCAATTTTCTCTTTCTGGGCAAAATGAAGCAAACCCTTTATATCGGTCGCTGAAATATTGACGCAGGTAGCAAGTTCTTCAATCCCTGCATTGCCAGGCGCACAAAAAACTTCCTCAACCTTCTGACTTTGCTTTATTTTCCACACAAGGGCATGCTCACGCCCACCAGAACCCACAACAAGAACCTTCATACAAAAATCTCCACCTAAGGATTCAGAAAACAAACAAAACTTAAACCATCCACAGCCACGGACAGGCGATTAGACCATATCTCATTAAGCGAAATCACCGGTTTTAATTTCAACTACTTCAAACTCTCTGGTACCACCGGGGGTCTTCGTTACAACCTCGTCGCCCTCTTCCTTACTCAGCATACTACGACCGATGGGAGAAAGTACAGAAATAGAGCCAGCCTTCACCTCCGACTCTTCAGGGCCTAACAACTGATAGGTGACTTCCTCATCGGTATCAAGATCGAGCAAGACAACAACGGTACCGAAAACCACTCGCTTACAGGAAACCTGCAGACAATCGATTACTTCAGCGCGACCGAGCTTATCTTTGAGATCCATGATGCGTGCTTCAATCATGCCCTGACGTTCTTTTGCTGCATGGTATTCAGCATTTTCCTTGAGATCGCCGTGCTCACGTGCCACCTCTATCGCCTTGACAACATCGAGACGTTCTACCCGCGTAAGACGCAAGAGTTCTTCTTTAAGCTTCTTATTTCCCCGTACAGACATAGGGATACGATCGATCATTACCTGCCTCCATAAAAAAAAATTCCTGTTAGAATGTGTTTATTACACACTCCACACAGGAAGAGAGTTTAATACAAAACTCAGTTGTTTAAAATAAAATTATTACATAGCTCTACCAACGATAACTAATACCTATTCGAGCTTGACTCTCATTATAATCATCGCTTCGTGTATATAGAAGAGTACCATTTAATAGAAAATGTTGATTCATTTCAAGGAAAATATCAAATTTTCCCGTATAAGTAATATTTTGATCGTCTTCAAAACCCACGGCACCACCAAGGGAATAAAAACTTTCTAACTCATCCTCCTCCCCGGAGTTGTTAAACTGATGCTGAAAATAAAGAGACAATTTATGTTCTCTATAGTCCTCTGGACTCCAATAGGGGAGCTCAGGATTTACCTCATCTCCTGCAAAATATAAAAAGTCATATTGAAAATTTAACTGGGTTGTATCTCCGAATATATTATAAAAAAACCAGGGATGAAATTTTGTTTGCTTATTACCATCGGTCAAAAAACTCTGGGTATAGTCGAGGCCAAGGTCAAAACCCACCGGTGTTTCCAGAACAATCCCTGCGCCAATATCATCGGCAAAGATCTCGCCATCAACTGCAACGATGGTATCATCAACCCGTCTTCGTCTGATCTCAACATAGGAGCGGAGTTGATCTAAAAGGCGATAGTTCAACTGAGCCAAACCCGAAATCTCCACCCTACCATCACTGTTCAGATGTTCACCGCCAAGCCTGATAGCCAGGGAGATATCATCTGTAAAATCAATACCGGCACCAGCACCAAGGTACTGGCCAAAACTATCCTGATCAGCACCATTATAATCCGTAGCCCGATAATCAAAATAGAACTCTTGCTGAGGCGTTGGCAACAGACTTGCTCGCAGGCTAGAGACATATTTTCTCATATTAATAGCGCCTTCTCGTCCTTGACGATTATCCATCCCTGTTTCCAGACGAAGCTGTGGGCGTCGTTGCTCTCTGTTTAGGGCAATAGATTCATCCAGATCAGGAAGAGTTCGACCTGCCTCCTGGACAGACTGATAAATCTGGGCCTCCTTATTATACTGGCCAAGACGCTTATATATAGGGGCAAGATCAATTATCGCCTCTGAACTTGCCTCTTCACTAAAGAGCTTTCTATAGTTTCTCTCGGCAAGGAGTAATTTCTTTTGATGGGCCGCGTTACGAGCTTCGTACTCCCTGCTGATTAATCTATGCCACCTGTAGGTAGGATAAAGGCGAACAATCAGATCTGCCTCTGGGGTTCCCAAATGGGCAATCAGATAATCTGGAGACATGGACTGTTCAAATATATTATTTTCTTGATAAAATAGTTGAACAATACCCTGCCAGTAGGTATCCGAATCTTTCTCTGTTGAACCAAGACTCTTCAACTCGCTCAAATTAAAGAATAGCTGGTCTATCAATTCTTTATAGAGGGAAAGAGATATTTCTTTGCTTCCACTCAGCCATAATGCCCGCGCTATCCGCAAGGATTTTTGGGTAGTGGGGGAAGAGTTCACTGAAAGTTGTATTTTTTGGGCAAAGTCTGTAACAGTTTCGACACCCAACAGTTGCCTTATCTCCTCTTTGCTCCGGCCAAGGCGTCCGGTAACATCAGCTAAACGTCCACGATAAAATTCTTCATCGGGAAATTCCTTTAACAGCAACAGGTACTGCTGTGATGCTTCTTTAAATTTGCCAAGGGCAAAGAGACAATCGCCAAGAGATTTTTTAATAAAAACTCTGTCATCAAGCTTGCTATCCAGCAGTTTAAAATACCTGAGAGATATTTCGTAATTTCGATCTCGATATGCTTGCTCAGCAAGCGCAAAGAGCGATGAAATGGATGCGCTTTTGAACTTATCGTCCGCCGGTTCCTGAAGCCTTGAAATAATTTCGGAGGAAAGTTCCTCCTTGGAAAAAAATTCCAGACACTGTTCATCCTTCCCCTGCCCTAACCAAGTTATACACAGGGAATTTTTCAGGCGTTTCTTTAAACTTGCAAAGGGAGAAGCAGACTTTGTCTTTTCCAAAAAGTGAAGCCTGTTACTTAAGACAAGCTCAGCAATATCATAACGTCCCTCTGCCCAAAGTATCTGAACCCGCAGAAGCGCCAGTTCTGTTTCTATCAGTTGAAGATTTACACTTTCTAACTGATCAGCCTGAACTGTTAAGTAGCTGAGCCATTTTCTGGCATTGTCAAAATGAGAGAGTTGCAAATCTAACTTAACCAGAGCCTTTATGGCAGCAAGGGGAAAGACGGATCGGCCTAATTGTTGGCGTAAGATTCGTTCGGAATCAAAGACAAATCCCTCCTGACGTAATATTTCCGCTCGACAGAGCTGAACCCTGTCGTCAAGATCTGAGCTGACCAAGCTATCTGCCCTCTTCAGGAGGTCTTCTGTCCGAGAGAAGAGACCACTGCTTGCATAAATTCGAGCAACAGTTAAGAGAAGAGATATATCCGAGTAGATCAATTCTCGAGCCTCAGTAACGGCAAGAATATGAGTAATATCATCCAGCCTGCCAAATTTCTCCGCACCCTTCAGTAAAACAGTAAGGGAGGCTCTCTCAGGTGTCTCTAAAAAGAAAAGGGAATAAGAAGAGAGATATGCCTCAAACTTGAGTGCCATATTCTGTTCCATTTCTCTCCGAAACAGATAATAGGCCTGATCTCTAGCCTTTACCGGGACAAAATCCATATAGATTAAACTCTTCTTGTCTTCACCAAGAGCAGAGTAGATACGAGCTATAGCAATGATATTGCTATCATTTTTTGGTCTACCAAGGCTGGCAAGAAGTTTTAACGCCTTTTTCTTTTCTCCACCCTGCCCAAGCTGGTTAGCCATCTTTATGTAAATTTTTTCAGGAGAAGAGGTCAGGGCAGAGAGATCCTCCCTGAGCTGCTCACCCCCAACACCTCTTGCTATAAATTCCCGGGCAAGAAGGCCTTGCAGGCGGGCCACCTGGCCTTGAATTTCTTGATCTTTAGGATATTTTTGTAAATATTTTTCGTAGTAGGCAAGAGCCTTATCGGGTCTCTTCAGAGTGTTTTCGTATATTCTGGCAACAGAGAGCCAATGCTGAACGTCACGTCCCTCTGTCAGCTTACGAAGATGGGGCAAGGCTCTCTTTCCGTCACCTGCATTCAGGTAAACATCGGCAAGTTCCCTGTGCACCTCCAAATCGTAGGGGTATATCTGCAGGTAATACTCCTGCAGGGCATGAGAAAAGGAGTGATAATTTTCATCTTTTATAAAAACAGCACTTGCCTGTAGAGCAAACCTTGCAGGTAAGCCTTTTTGTTCCATAAGAATATTAAAATATTTTTCTGCCTCGGCAAACAACTCCCTATTAAGACAAATTTGGGCAAGAGTTTTCACTGTCTCTAAGTCATCAGGGCTTCTTGCAAAAACTTGACGTAATAAAGAGAGAGCGGCATCGACCTTGCCCTCCTGCAAAAAAATCTCGGCCATTTTTTTTGCCGCAAGTAACCCTGGTTTAGTAAGAGGAACCTTGGCAAAGACCTTTTGAAAAAGCTGAATTGCCTCTCCATATTTTTTTTGTTTTAAGGCAAGACGACCGGCAAAAAGCTGATATTCCGGACTCTGACTATCCACCTCCAGAAGAGTAGAGAGAAGGGTAGCACTTCCGGAGAAATCATCTTGAGCAAAGAGCAGTTGACAGTATTCCCAACGAATTACCGTAGCACTAGGACGTTGCTCCATCAGTCCCCTATAAACCTCATTTGCCTTTTTGTAATTTCCGTCCCTAACCAGCGTGCGAGCCCTATTCCAATCCTCCTTCCAGGCAGGGGGGGCGGGCAAAACAATAACAATATCATGTTCAGGCACAATGGGAGTCGCAAAAAGAGAGGTTGCGGAAAGAAAAATTGTAAGAACAGTAAATATATAAATAAATCGTGTACTCACAATAATTTTTCAAAGGGGGAAAATTTACGGTTGTACTTTCCCGAGCCAAGGGGCAAAGTTACGGCCCAGAAAAGTGTAATAACATAAGTATATTTCATACTTATGTTATTACACAAGGGTAGCTTGAAAAATATCTAAATATTTAGCAATCTTTGCTGTAAAACTCAGCTATTTTATCTACCACATACTGCTGCATGGGGGCAGTAAGTTCAGCATAAATTGGCAGGGCAATGGTTGTATCGGCGGCCTTTTCAGCCTCTGGATAGGAAAGGCCATGGCTATAGGCCCCCAAACACTCCTGCTTATGCAGAGGTACCGGATAATAGACTTCACAACCTACACCCTCCGCGAGCAAGAAGTCACGCAATTCATCGCGTTTCTCTACCCGTAAAATAAACTGGTTATAAATATGAAAACGACCGGCAATCTCTCCTTCAAACTCCTGATAAACCCGCTTGGGCAAGACCACCTTAGCCTCATCTAGCAATGAGGTGCGGGCAAACATCTCCGCATAACTATCGGCATTTTCGCGACGGCCATCATGCCAACTATTAAGATGAGGTAGCTTTACTCGCAGAGCGGTCGCCTGAATAGGATCAAGACGAAAATTACCGCCCACACTTGGATGATAATACTTAGGATTCATCCCATGATTACGCATCAAGGCAAGATGATCGGCAAATTTTTCGTCGGTAGTTACAACCATACCGCCATCGCCAATACCACCAAGGTTCTTACTGGGAAAAAAGGAAAAACAACCACATGTGCCTAGAGCACCAGCTTTCTTAACCTCTACACTGCCATCGGCATGAACAAGGGGATACTCTGCGCCAATGGCCTGAGCGGCATCTTCAACCACGGGAATATTGTACTGCTCGGCAAGCTTGTTGATGGCCTTCATATCAGCACACTGTCCATAGAGATGGACCGGAATGATGGCCTTAATCTTATGATCAACATCAGCCGCCAAGACCTCTGCCATCTTCTCCGGATCAATATTATAACTCTCTAAATCAATATCAGCAAAAACAGGTTTTGCCCCGACGCGTAAAATAACGCCCATGGTCGCGAAAAAAGAGTATGGGGTGGTAAGAACATAATCCCCCTGTCCTATTCCAAGACTCATCAAACTAACCAAAAGGGCATCGGTACCACTGCTTACCCCGACACCACGGGCAACGCCACTATACTCAGCAATTTCCTGTTCAAGACCTTCTACCTCCGGTCCTTGAATATAACGGGTAGAGCGAACAACATTTACCACCGCCTCAACCATCTCATCTTCAATCGTAGCCAATTGGGCTCGCAAATCAAGCAAAGGTACTTTCATGACATCCTATCATCTTTTAAATTTATATAATCAGGCGCAGAAGACACCGTACTATTTTGACTGAATAACAATCTTTTCACCATCAAAATAGTCAATAATATCTGGCATTTCTGCTTCGAAATACTTCTTCATCTTTTTTAATAGGTTCACTTCAATTTGACGAACCCTCTCACGAGAAATGCCAAATTTATCGGCAATATTTTGCAGGGTTAGAGGTTCATCGGTCAGCAGACGTTTCTCTAAAATCATCCGCTCTTTGTCGTTAAGGTTGACCTTGAGCACATCGATCAGCTCGGTAAGCTTAACCTTTATCTCCTTGCCAGCAACAACCGACTCAATGCCCGGGCCATTACTTGGCAGAAAACTCTTCTGCTCATCGTCTGAATCAGAGCGAACAGGACTCTCCAGAGAGACGTCCCAGTTATCCATTCTCTGTCCCATCTCAATGACCTCTTTTTCCCGAACGTTAAGACGCTCAGCCAGAAGCTTGGGTTTTGGATCAAAGCCTTGGGACTCCAGAAGTTTTTTTTCTTTATTAAGACTAAAAAACAACTTACGCTGAGCCTGGGTCGTACCAATTTTAACAAGACGCCAGTTATCCATAATAAACTTAAGGACATAGGCGCGAATCCAGTAGGCAGCGTAATAGGAAAACTTTACACCCCGATATGGATCAAACTTTTTTGTTGCCTGGACAAGGCCAACATTACCCTCTTGAATGAGATCCATAAAATTCTGCATCCAATATTTCTGAAAATCCATCGCCACCTTCACCACCAGACGCAGATTAGAAGAGACAAGGGTATAAGCAGCATCTTGGTCACCTGATTCTTTATACCTTGTCGCTAACGCATCGGTTTCTTCACGGGTCAGCAGCTCATATTGACTTATTTCCTGTAAATATCTGTGTAAGGCAGGATTGCTCACTGCCGGTAAATTTTCGTTATCAGAAATTGCCACCAGAGGGTTCTCAAAAGCTACCGGCACAGCTTTGTCTTCAGTCGGTAGCACTTCCAGTGGAGATGTTTCAGGTACACTTTTTTTTGCCATATTATTTCTTGCTCCACAAAGGAAACTATAAAAAAAGACTTGTAAAATACCGCACCATATGCAAAGTGCAATACAAATATGAGGAAAAGAGGTACTCTAATAAGAGTACCCTTACTCATTCACATTAAAGCCTTAACTCTTCAACCAATTATAAACAGTAGAATTCTACCCTTCAAGGTCACTTACTATTCTAACACAGCGCTCTGATCGGTAAAAATTCTATTTTATTATTGCTCTTTTTATGATAAAAATTGCCATTTCTAATCTAGCGTAATCACCTGAGAACAAAGTATACCCCATAATAATATGAAAAATATTCGCAATTTTAGCATTATTGCCCACATCGATCACGGCAAATCGACCCTAGCTGACCGTATGATCCAGGAATGTGGAGTAATAACCGCAAGGGATTTCCAAGACCAACTTCTCGATAATATGGATATTGAACGGGAACGAGGGATTACCATTAAGAGCCAAACTGTATGTTTACCATACACAGCAAAAGATGGGAAAGAATATATCCTCAATCTCGTTGACACACCGGGTCATGTAGATTTTAGCTACGAGGTGTCAAGAGCTCTTACCTCCTGCGAAGGTGCTCTGCTTATCGTTGATGCTGCGCAAGGTGTGGAAGCGCAGACACTGGCTAATCTCTACCTTGCCATGGAAAACGATCTGGAGATCATCCCCGTTATTAATAAGATTGATCTTCCCTCTGCAGAGCCAGAAAAAGTTGCCCTGCAGATAGAAGAGGATCTTGGCCTTGACGCCGATCTTATTCAACTCTGCTCTGCTAAAACCGGTGTCGGGGTTCACGAGATTCTGGATAGCATCGTAGAACATCTACCCGCACCTGAAGGTGATGCAAAGGCCCCCCTACAGGCCCTCATCTTTGATGCCAACTATGACCCATTTCGAGGTACCATCATCTCTGTTCGCCTCATCAACGGTACGGTGAAGGCAGGAGATATTATTAGGTTCATGTCCACTGGAATTGAGTACAAGGTAGAAGAGGTGGGACTCTTCAAGGTACAACGAGAGGCACGGAAAACACTTTCAGCAGGTGAGGTCGGCTATATTCTGGCTGGCATTAAAACTGTTCAGGATACCCGACCAGGAGAAACTATCACCCTCAAGGCCAATCCCTGCGAGGCCGCTCTGGCCGGTTTTCAGGAGGTCCAGCAGGTAGTTTTCTCCTCGATCTACCCGATCGACACCGACGATTACGAAGATCTTGTGGTGGCTCTGGAAAAGCTCAAGCTCAATGATGCCGCTCTTACCTTTGAGAAAGATTCTTCGGTAGCCCTTGGCTTTGGTTTTCGCTGTGGTTTTCTGGGACTTCTTCATCTGGAGGTTGTACAGGAACGGTTGGAACGAGAGTTTAATATTTCATTGATCCTTACCGTCCCTTCAGTAAAGTATATCTTCACCCTCTCCGATGGCACGACTAAAGAGGTGGATAATCCGGCCCACTTTCCCGACCCGACTCATATCGACGAGGTAAAAGAGCCCTTTATCAAGGCCAGCATTCTTATCCCGGAAAAGTATATGGGTGCGGTAATGAATCTCTGTATGGAAAGACGTGGTGAAAATACCACTTTTCACTATCCTACCCCGGGTCGTATTGAGTTTATATGTGAACTGCCATTGGCAGAGGTGATTTACGATTTTTACGATCGACTCAAGTCAGTAACCCAAGGGTATGGCTCCTTCGATTACGAGCTGATCGATTACCGTAAATCTGATCTGGTAAAACTCGATATTCTGGTAAACAGTGAACCTGTTGATGCCCTTTCCCAGCTGGTACATCGTGTCAATGCCAGAAAAAGGGGTCTTCATTCCTGCGAAATGCTTAAGGAAGAAATTCCACGACAGATGTTTAAAATTGCTATCCAGGCAGCCATTGGCGGTAATGTTGTGGCCAGAACAAATATCTCTGCCATGCGAAAAGATGTTACGGCCAAATGTTATGGTGGTGATATTTCACGAAAGAGAAAACTTCTTGAAAAACAGAAGGCGGGAAAGAAGCGGATGAAAACAGTGGGTAATGTTGATATTCCGCAAACAGCCTTTCTTGCAGTGCTTAAATCCGAGCAGTAGGAGATCTATAAGCGTTGCCCCACAGAGAGTACTGAGGGACAACGCTTTTTAAATTAATAGGTCAAGTTCTCTAGTTATAGGGGACAAACTTACCGTCTTCTACGGTGAGCATTGTAAAGGCCTCAATGCTTAAGCCGGAATGATCCTTCGCTGAAAAATTAAACTCGCCTGCAGTACCCATAAAGCCCCTGGTAGCCTCCAGAACGCCACGCACCTTTTCTCTATCAAGGCCGACCTGCTTAATGGCATTGGCCAGAAGTAAAAGTGCATCATAGGAATGTCCGCCAAAGGTGCTGACCTCCTCCCCATAGCTATTTTCATAATCATTTTTAAACTGGAGAAGAAAATCTTTATCTACTCCTGCGGGGAGTTGTTTGGCAATGATCAGGCGACTGGCAGGAAAAAGAACACCCTCAGCAGCTGCACCTGCTGCCTGCACATATTTAATATTGGCAAAGCCATGACTCTGAAAGATAGGTACATCCCAGCCAGCTTGTCTGATATTTTTCAGGACAATGGATTGGGCGGGGACAACGGACCAGTTCACAACAGCCTCTATCCCCGGTTGGGATTTTATCTTGGCCACAATGGCAGTAAGATCTGTAGCATTTTTATCATAAACCTCTGAGCTGACAACCTCTATGCCATATTTTTTTGCCCGCTTTAAAATTTGTCTCTTACCAGCCTTACCAAAGCCCGTATTACCACTGAGCAGGGCTATTTTTTTTATCCCTTTTTTCTGCATATAGATGAATATTTTTTCCACGGCAAGACCATCACTGGGGGCCGTTTTGAAAACATAGCTGGCCAGAGGGAAAACAATGCGGTCGGCTGAAGAACAGGAGAGCAGGAGTGTCTTTGACCTCTGACAAAGTTTTTTTATCTTCAGCGTTTCGCCACTTGTAGAGGGGCCTATAATAGCAAAAACCTCCTTCTCCTCAATCAGCTGCCGGGCAAAGGAGATGGCCTTTTCACTACTGCCACCGCTGTCGCGAACAATCAACTCTATCTTTTTACCCTGAATTCCGCCTGCTCTGTTTATTCGCTGGACAAGCATCTTGGCAGATTTTAATTCCGGTCCGCCTAGAAACGAGGCTGGTCCTGTTACCGCTAAAATAGCTCCCACCTTAATGTTTTCAGTAGCCCAGCTGGCCCCGGCGCTCATTAACAATAGTACTGCCACAGCAAATAAATGTATTATCTCTTTTTTCATAGCTCCTTTCCTAAAATGAATTTTCCAAGACACAGCCCTTAACATGCCCCCAGGGGCAAGAGGGCGATTAGTTAAACCAGAGAAGAGAAATACAAGATTTTATTCAGGCAAACAAGGATAAAACAAATCTAAAGAAAGAAGTTTGCCTCTCTTGATTAACAAAGATAGTCATCGACAGAGGGGTATAGAGGGTAAAAAAACAATCTCTTGCCAAAAGAGATCAGGCAGGTTTTTATAGGGATGCTTTCATCGCCTCAGGCTCTGAGTAACCTCAACATTCTTCTCTAAAATAAAGAAAAGCAGCTATGATTCAAAAAATTTCTCACTATATCCTCCGCCTAAATGGCTGGAAAATTATCCATACACCCATGCCGAAAAATAAATATCTTATTATCGGTGCCCCCCATACCAGTAACTGGGACTTTCCCCTTGCCCTCCTCTGTCTATCTGCACTTCACCTGCGTTTCTGGTGGGCGGCTAAGCACAGTCTTTTTCATTTCCCCCTTGGCTGGTTCTTTCGAAAAATGGGAGGAATAGCTGTCAACCGCCGGGTACGAAACGATTTTCTTCGCACAATAAAAAAAGAATATAATAAAAGAGAGGAGTTTATCCTGGCCATTGCCCCGGAGGGCACTCGCTCATTTACCAATCACTGGAAGTGTGGCTTTTACCAAATAGCAATCGAGGCAGAGGTGGATATTGCCCTCGCCTTTCTGGACTATTCAACAAAGACAATGGGCATAGGAAAAATTATCCAACCAAGCGGCAATATAGAAGAAGATTTTGAGAAAATTGCTGCCTTTTATCATGATATAAAGGGTAAGTACCCAGAAAAGCAGAGCACCATTGCCATTCGTGCAAACGAGCTCAAACACTTCAAACGAATGCAAGAAGGGCAAAAGAACTAGAGGGCCTCTATCTTGGCCTTTTGCGGTATTAGTAAAAAGAGGACTGCAAAAAAGATCAGCACTAAACCTACTCCAGAGAGCAGACAGAGTTTCTCGTCTAAGACAAAGACGGCAAGCAGACCTGCCGTCATGGGCTCGGTAAGGGCTAGGGTTACGGCGGTGGAAACGGGAACTACCTCTAAACCCTTGACAAAGAGTAGGTAGGCGAGGGCCATGGAAAACAAACCCAGGTGAAGGATCATGACAAAACCTGAGGGGGAGAAAAGCCAGGAAATATCGACATAGAAAAGAACTGGGGTAAGTAACACTGCACCCACACAAAAGAGCATTGCCGTCACCTCCTCTGCCTCCCTCTCCTGCAAAAGCGTCTTCATTATAAGGCTGGTGCCCGCGTAGGACAAACCAGCACAAAGGGCAAGCAGCACGCCCAGAAAGCTCCCCCATGAATCCGCCCCACCATTTTCAGCAAAGAGGAGCAGGGCGCAGCCACAGAGGGCCACTGTCGTTGACAGGTACCAGATGAGTCGGGGTTTTTGCCGGAAAAAAATTATTTCAAGAACACCGGCAAAAATAGGGGCTGAACCAATACCTACAATGGTACCCACAGCAACACCCGCCAAAGCCACCCCGGAAAAGAATGTTGCCTGATAGAGAGCCACTAGGGCACCACCCAAAAAAACCAGACCCCAAGGCCAGGAGAGGCTACGCAGGCCACCACGGCAATAACTCATGAGGGCAAGCGCAATGCCGGCAACTATCAACCTCAAGGCACCGACAGCCAGGGGATTGCTTGTACTTGGCCCAAGGGCCTGGGCGGTACCCGTTGTCCCCCAGAGCATACCGGCCAGGACAACATACAGGGCGCCAAAAGATATTTTTGTTGAACGTGTAGTCACAGTCTCTCCATTATTTGTAATAAAAATGATAACAGTGGTGGACTAATCTTCAACCTTTTCTTTTAATTTTCCTTTATCGACCACCTCTATCGCCCTACCATGAATGACGATAATCCCCTCGCTAGCAAATTGGCCAAAAATCCTCGACAGGGTTTCAGGAGCTGTCCCCAACAGGCTGGCCAACTGCCCCTTAGATATTTCCAAGCGGAGGGAAAGAGAATCCTGTTCCTCGGTTAACAAAAGTAAATATTTAGCAAGGCGGTGAGGTACCTCTTGAAGAGAGAGGGCCTCTACTTGTCGGGTGAATTTTCGTAATTTTGTGGCAAATATAGCAAGAAGGTTAAGCGCCAACTGAGAGTTCCTCTCTATAAGCGATACAAACTTTTCTCTTGGAAAGTAGAGCAGTTCCGTGTCAACAAGGCTCTCACCATTGGCTGGAAAAGGTTTACCCTGAAAGACAGCTGCCTCCCCAAAGGTCTCTAGATCTTTTAATATATGAAGAATTTGTTCCTTGCCACCCGCCGATATTTTATAGACTTTCACCCTGCCCGAAACGATAAGATAGAAGCCGTTGCCAGGATCCTGTTCAAAGAACAGGGACGTCCCCCGCTTCACTGAAATTTCCTTGGTAATTGTGGCAAGTTGAGCCAGTTGTTCGCCGGGGAGACCGGCAAAAAGTTCACAGTTGGCAAGTATACTTTCAATATTCATATTTTCTTAAAACCTCTTTTTTTACAATATGATAGCAAATCATCAATAAAGAAACAGCATAAATGATTCTTGAATTTTTTTAATAAGTATTTAAATTAGGTTCCCATTTAGGAGAGAGAATTACCTCAAACTTCAGGGCAAGATGTATATGCGCAAAATAATCCATATTGATATGGACGCCTTTTTTGCCTCAATAGAACAACGAGACAGGCCAGAATTGCGTAAAAAGCCCCTTATCGTTGGTGGCCTTCCCCGCGGACGAGGGGTGGTTGCGACATGTTGTTATGAGGCACGACGTTACGGCATCCACTCGGCCATGTCAGCAAATAGGGCATACAAACTTTGCCCCCACGCCGTTTTTGTTAAACCACGAATGGTGCTTTACAAGGAGGTGTCCCTGCAAATAATGGCTATATTCAGGGAGTATACCAAGAAGGTAGAGCCCCTTTCCCTTGATGAGGCCTTTTTAGATGTGACCGAATATCTCCAGATAAATGGTTCTGCCACCCTGCTTGCCCGGGAGATATGTGCCCTCATTAAGCTACGCACTGACCTTAGCGCATCCGCTGGAGTTTCTTATAACAAGTTCCTGGCAAAAATTGCCTCTGATTTAAAAAAACCAGGGGGAATAAGCACAGTCCCCCCCGAAGAGGCCCGCCAATTTATAGACAGACTCTCCATTGGTAAGTTTTATGGGGTGGGTAAAATCACAAAAAGCAAAATGCAAAGCCTCGGCATCCAAACAGGAAAAGATCTCCGCCAGTACAGTAAAGATTTCCTGATGAAGCGCTTTGGCAAGGCCGGATCATTTTTCTTCTACAACGCCAGGGGTTTAGACGAGCGCCCCGTATGCCCTTATCAAAACAGAAAATCAATAGGTAAGGAGACAACCCTTGTTCAAGATACAAACAGACCGGAAGAGATAAGAGATATCCTCATTAATTTAAGTTCTCTTCTAGGCAAGGCATTAGAGAATAATAGTCAACTGGCCCAAACCCTCACCCTGAAAATACGCTATAGCGACTTTACAACAACGACAAGATCTCTGAGCCTGCAAAAGCCATTTTCCTGCCCGGCAGATATAGAAGAGTGTTTGCCATCTCTTCTTACGAATTGCAACCTCACCCATAAACCAATCCGTCTTCTCGGAATTAGCCTGAGTAAACTCACATATATTGGGTCTGCCCCACGGCCAATCCCCCTACCTTTCCCCAAAGACAGAAGATCTAACTGTCTCAATAGGTTCTTCGCTATAAAAGAAGAGAGCCCTTAAGCAAAGCACAATTTTTATCCATCGCCCATGGCGAATTAGGGCAATTTAAGCTAAAATAGCTTAACAACAGATATCTTATCCATTTCCCTCAGAAAAAAGAGAGTATAATCATGTTACCTGCGTTCATTATGAAAATTTTTAAATTTTTCATTAAAACCCTCAATATACTCCGACTGCTTATCCTCAATTTTTTTTTCTGGGGAATCATTATCTTCTCCCTGGTCCTTTTCATCAACAAAGAAGAGGCAACCCTTGAGTCAAACAGCATTCTTTTGCTCAACCTTAATGGAAATATTGTTGAAGAAAAGACAGCTCTTTCTCCTCTCACAGGCTTAGCTGGCGATTACCTTAACAGGGCGCCAAAACAGGAAATGCGCCTGCGAGACATCATCAGGGTGATAGAGCAGGCCGCAAAAGACCCCAAAATAGTGTCTATCCAGCTTGATACAACCAAGATGGGAAATGCAGGTTTTAATAGCCTTAAAGATATTAGCAAGGCCCTTGATCTTTTCAAAAAGAGTAAGAAAAAGATTATCGCCATCCAGGATAATTACTCTCAAAAAGGATACTATCTTGCCGCCCATGCCGATACCATTATCATGAACCCCGTGGGTTTTGTCGGCGTGCATGGACTCAGCTCCTACCGTCTCTATTTTAAGAGAGCCATAGATAAACTGTTCATCAACTATAATGTTTTTCTGGTAGGAGACTACAAGTCAGCTCTGGAACCCTTTACCCGTAATTCTATGTCAGGACGAGATAAAGAACAGACAAGAGACTGGCTCACCGACCTCTGGGGAATTTATAGAAATGATATTATCGCCCAACGTGACCTGTCAGATGCAAACATGCTCTATAACTACACCCACAACCTCCCTGAATTACTGGCAGAGGTTGGTGGAGATAGTGCCAAACTGGCAGTTCAGGCGGGACTTGTCGATAAACTCCTGCAGCGTCATCAGGTTTCTCCATACCTAAAAGAGCTTTCATATAACCCCGAGAACACTGTCGATTTCAACCAATATCTGGCAACAATCCCACCCCGGGAGTACAGCTCAGAAAAGCCAACCATTGCCGTTGCCATTGCCGAAGGGAAAATTTTACCAGGTCTGCAACCTGCGGGTGTGATTGGTAGTGAAAGCCTGATTCGAATAATAAAAGAGGCAAGGGATGACGAAAACATCAAGGCCCTTGTTCTCAGAATTAACTCTGGAGGAGGCTCTGCCTTTGCCTCTGAACTTATTCGGCAAGAGCTACTGGCCTTCAAGGCAAAGGGAAAGACACTCATCGTATCCATGGGGCGACTTGCCGCCTCGGGTGGTTACTGGATAAGTGCAGATGCAGATCAAATATGGGCCTCTCCAGCAACCATTACTGGATCTATTGGTATTTTTGCCGCTATCCCAACCTTTGAAAAGAGTCTTGCTCATCTGGGCATATACTGCGACGGAGTAGGTACCAGCCCCCTGGCAGGTGCTACTAACATAAGCAAACCTCTGACAGAGCCCATTAAGGCTGCCCTGCAAATCTCCATAAAACACGGTTATAGACAGTTTATCAATATTGTTAGCATAGGACGTGGCATCGAGCCTGAAAAGGTGGAAGCGATGGCTCAAGGCCACGTCTATTCAGGGAAAAAGGCCCTGCAGCTTGGCCTGGTAGATAAATTAGGAAATCTTTCCCAGGCAATCGAAGCCGCAGCAATAGAGGCAGGGATCAAGGACTATAACCTCATATACCTAGAGAAAGAGCTCTCACTACAGGAGCGAGTTCTGCAACTATTTTCAGCAGGTCTTAAATCAATCAATACAATGACTCAAATAAGCCCGGAGATGGCCTTTTTCGCAGAGGAAGTCAACAAAACTCAAGAATTCCTAAAAAGTCCTGATCCTCAAGGAATATATGCTTACAGCGGAGATTACCCATATTAAAGGATATGCTGTTTCCTGCCCGGTGCTCTCAGGCAGAAGACGATGCTCCATTTAGATCTGCAGGAGAAGAGATAATAAAGATCTGTCTGTTTCCAGTTATTAACTAAATAATACTGTTCTTTTTATGCTATTATTTTTTTAACAGAACAGATAGCATAGATTTCCTATCATCTTTATAAGGAAAATTTTTTCCTGCTTTGCATACATAAAATATGTTGCTTTATAAAAATCCTTATGATAAACGATTATTATCTCTTTTAAATTTACAAAGTTAGATCTTGTCCCACAACCATACTGTTTATTATAGTTTCACTCTTGATAATTTGATTTACCTGCCTAAATATAGGCATTTTTTCTAAAAAGGCCCCCTAAGGGGACTGTCTCAAAAGGAGTTGTAACAATGGCTGAAGGTACAGTTAAGTGGTTTAATGACGCAAAGGGTTTTGGTTTTATCGAGCAAGAAGGTGGACAGGATGTCTTCGTACATTATTCTGCTATTGGTGGTGAGGGATTCAAATCACTTACAGAGGGCTCACGAGTAAATTTTGAAATTATTGATGGCCCTAAAGGCCCTGCTGCTGATAACGTTTTAAAAGCTTAGGCTTTTTTTATCAGTTCAAGGCTCTATGCTTTCTGCATAGGGCCTTTTTTTATATTCGAGAGTTTTCTCCTTTTTTTTTATCCCGTACTTCTCTATAATCCCCTTTCAACAAACAAATCTACAACGTCTCAGGGGAGCAAACTTATAATGTTAATGCTTTCCTGCTGTTGACCAAACAAACTATCAGTCCTGAGGTTCTATAATGGCATTTACCGATGAATCCCTCTTAATTTTCGATGGAGCCTGTGGCACTACCCTACAGAGCATGAATATCGCACCCTCTGCCTGGGGAGATCTTGCCGGATGCAATGAATTCCTCAATATAAGTGCGCCGGAATATATTATTGAATTACACAAAAAATTTCTGGAGGCAGGGGCAATGGTTGTTGAGACCAATACCTTCGGTGCCTCCTCAATTGTATTGACAGAATATGGATTAGAAAACAAGGTCGACGAAATTAACAGAGAGGCGGTAAAAAATGCAAAAAAGGCCATCTCGCAACTTAAAGACTCCAGCCAACCACGCTATATTGCGGGTTCCATTGGCCCTACCACAAAGCTTCCCTCTCTGGGACACATAGAGACTAAGGTACTTGCCCAATCAATTCGAGAACAGGTAATAAGCCTGCTGGAGGCGGGTGTAGATGCTCTCATCGTAGAAACCTGCCAAGACCTGCTTCAACTGAAGACAGCCCTCATAAGCTGCTTTGAGATTTTGGATGTCGCCCCTAAGAAGCTCCCTGTACTTGCCTCGGTTACCTTTGAAAAACAGGGCACCATGTTGCTCGGCACCGATATCGCAGCTGTCTGCGCAACCCTTGCCCCCTTTCCTCTATTTTCCCTCGGCCTCAACTGCGCGACAGGGCCAACGGACATGGTGTCTCAGATTCAATATCTCAGTCAAACATGGGACAAAAGAATATCCTGTATTCCAAATCAGGGTATGCCGGAGCTTAAAGATGGCAAAACCCATTATCCTCTAAGTCCAGAGGAGTATAGCCAGCATATGCTTAAGTTTGTCGCAGAGTATGGTGTTTCTATTGTTGGCGGATGCTGTGGCACGGGACCAGAACACATAAGACAACTTGCGACATGTCTACGAGGACAAAAACCACAGAGACAATTGCAGACTAATACGGAGTCAATAATATGAAAGTAACAGAACAAAACAGAGTCCCTGCCCAGGTCTCCAGTCTTTTCCAAGCGGTAGATATTCACCAGCAGATCCCCCCTCTTATTGTGGGAGAAAGAGCGAATCCTACGGGGTCAAAAAAATTCAGAGAACTTCTCCTCGCAGAGGACTTTGAGGGCTGTCTACAGGTGGCAAAGGATCAGGAAGAGCTGGGGGCCCATGTGCTTGACGTCTGCGCTGCCTGGGCAGGAAGAGACGAAGTCACTGATATTACTCGTTTAATTAAAGACTATAGCGGGACACTAAAAACACCGCTCATGATTGACTCGACTAACCCACGAGCAATCAAAGCAGCCCTTGAGGTGTATCCCGGCAGACCCATCATCAACTCCATAAACCTTGAGGATGGCGGCAAGACCCTGCATGAGGTTCTGACTCTAACGAAAAAATACGGTGCTACCGTTATTGCCCTGACCATTGATGAGAGCGGCATGGCCTTGAGCTGCGATGAAAAGATTTCCATTGCCAAGAGAATCCATCACATTGCCACCACGGAATATGGCCTTGACAGCTCTGACCTTTTCTTTGACCCCCTCACATTTACCGTTGGCTCAGGAGATAAGACCCTCAAAGATGCCGCCGTCCAAACCATGGACGCCATTAAGCGAATCAAGGTTGAACTGCCAAATTGCCATACCATCCTCGGGCTCTCCAACATCTCCTTTGGGCTTCCACCTGCTGCCAGAAAGGTTCTCAATGCCGTTTTTTTACATGAGGCGGTGGCAATAGGACTTGATGCAGTAATTATTAACCCGACCAACTGCATCCCCCTGGACTCCATTGACAAGAGGGCAAGAGAACTCGCCCTCGACCTCCTCTACAATAGAGAGGTCGAAGGGGAGTCTGAGCCTCTCATGCGCTATATTGAATATTTTGCAGAAAATGCAGCGGTGGGAGATCAGGAGGGTAGTCCGGAGGAGCTGCTCTCGCCGGAGGAGGGCATCCGCAAGGCTATCCTTAAGGGTAGTCGTGAGGGCCTTGAAGACACCATGCAGATACTCCTTGACCAGTATACCCCACTGGATATCATAAACCAGCTGTTGGTGCCAAGTATGCGTGAGGTGGGGGAACTCTTTGGCGCAGGTGAAATGCTCCTGCCCTTTGTCTTAAAATCCGCCGAAATTATGCGCGCCAGTGTTGATATTCTTGAGCCGTATATGGAAAAGGCTGCCAACAGTGAATCCACCAAGATTCTCCTGGCGACGGTGCAGGGTGACGTACATGATATCGGCAAGAATCTCGTCAACATCATACTCAGCAACAATGGCTACCAGGTCATTGATATTGGCATTAAGGCATCAATAGAGTCGATCATAGAGGCGGCCAAGAGACATGAGGTGGATATGATTTGCCTCAGCGGCCTGCTGGTAAAATCTGCCATTGTCATGCAGGAAAGTATGCCCATCTATAGAGAGGCGGGACTTACTCAGCCAATTTTACTTGGTGGCGCAGCGCTCACCAAAAAATTTGTAGCCGAGGCCTGCGCCCCAAATTACCCCTCCCCTGTGGTCTACTGTCAGGATGCCTTCAGTGGCCTTGCTGCCATCCAGCAACATGAGGCGGGAACGCTTGAGACCACAAAATGGCAGGCAAGGGAGACCCAAGAGGTCAAAGAAGCTAAGACCATCACCATACTGCCAGCCAGGGATATTCCGACACCGCCTCTTGGTAGAGCGGAACTCTCCGTTGCCACATCTGATTTTCTTGATCTGGTAAAGACCAATACCCTCTTCAGGGGACGTTGGGGCTACAGGCAAAATAAGATGAGCAACGATGAATACGCCCAGCTCATTAGCACGGAGGTAATGCCACAGTTCGAAAATATCCGCAGGCGAATTTTAGAAGAAGAGCTCTTCCAGGCAAAGATACGCTATGGCTGGTTTCGCTGCTATCGACAGGGAGACTCTCTGACAGTGCTCGATGGGGAGAGGGAGTATAACTTTCCTCTGCCAAGACAAAAACATGGTCCCCACCTCTGCCTGGCAGATTACTTCAGAGATAAGAATGGGGGAGGGGACGTGGTTGGCTTCTTTGTCTGCACCATTGGCAAGAAAGTTGCACAGGCATTGCAGCAGCTCTACAGTACAGAGAGTTACCACGATTACTTTTTACTCCATGGCTTGAGCGTTAACGCCGCAGAGGCCCTGGCCGAACATGCCCATCTCTGGATGCGGCAGCAGATGGGGAGCCAGTTCGGCGGCAAGAGATATAGCTTCGGCTATTCCGCCTGCCCTGATCTGGATCTGCAACGGCCCCTCTTTGAACTTCTTCAGGCAGAAAAAATCGGCATCACCCTTTCCGAAGAGCTGCAGATGGTCCCCGAACAGTCTGTCTCAGCCATGGTCGTCCACCATGACCAGGCCTCTTATTTTGTCGTATAAAAAAAAAGGAGGCGAAGAGCTTCTGCTCTTCGCCTCCCCATTACCCAATCAAGGTCAGCCTACATCGCTGTCATTGGTAGATACTCAGGACTCCAGCGCATCTTAGAAATAAGCACCTTCATTCGAGCAGGGTCATTATTGTGGCTAAAATCGGAATAGACACATGGTCTGCTCACCCCATGCTCAATCGCACATGTGGCGACGGCAAGGGCTACCTTCTCACTCACCTTGGATATTTCACTTACCTCGGGCACCAAACAGCCTCGATCAAGGGCCTCCTGACTAAGAGAATTTGATACGGCGTAGGCTGCTGCAGTGAAAAATTCAGGCAACACCTCACGCGCTCCAGAGGCAAGCACCCCAAGACCAACACCAGGGAAGACAAAGACATTATTACACTGGCCAATGCGTGAGGTCTTGCCATCATGTTCCACCGGAGCAAAGGGGCTACCAGTAGCCACAAGTGCCTGCCCATTTGTCCATGCGTAGATATCTTTAGGCTGTGCTTCAGCCATATGGGTTGGATTAGAAAGAGGGAAAATAACGGGTCTCTCTGTATTCCCCAGCATATTCTTGACAACGGTCTCGGTAAAACATCCACCCTGTCCCGAGGTGCCGATAAGAACGGTAACACCTGCCTGCTTAATAACATTTTCAAGCTTATGATTTTCAGGATCTGCCAACCAGGAGAGCTTGGCTCCATCCTTGGCAAATTTCTTTTTGTAGGCCTCTATTTTACGATCAACGGTGACCACACCACGTGAGTCAATGGTAAAGACCTTATCTCTAGCCTCCTCTTCAGACAGACCCTCTGCCATCAGGGCTACCTGAATCTGCTCACCAATCCCAACACCACCGGCACCTGCGCCATGAATAAGAAATACCTGATCGGTAAGCTTGGCGCGCTTAACTTTCATTGCGGAAAGAATCGCCGAGAAGGTAATAGCACCGGTACCCTGAACATCATCGTTAAAGGAGACCATGGAATGACGGTACTTATCACGGATATCGAAGGCATTTTGCTTGGAGAAATCTTCCCACTGACAGAGGGCATTCGGAAACACATTTCTGAAGGCACGGGCAAAACGATCAATAAAAGCGGTATATTCATCTCCTACGAGACGCTTCTGGCGCCAACCGAGGTAATGTTTGTCGGCAAGTAACGCCTCGTTGTCGGTACCAATATCAAGAGAGATGGGCAGACAATGCCATGGGGCAATACCTGCACCCTGGGTATAAAGCATTAATTTTCCAAGGCAAATGGCGATACCGCCTGCTCCCTGATCACCTATTCCAAGAATTCCCTGATTATCAGTAACAACGGCAACCCGAATATCACGATGGGCAAAACGACGAAGAATGTCCTCTGCCTGGTCAATGGTATCTGGAGAGAAATGAAGTCCGTTTGCCTGCCTGAACATTGCAGAGTACTTCTGCACAGCAAGCCCAACCGTCGGCGTATAGATAATACCCATGAATTTTTCTAAGTCACTCTGAATAAGGGCATGGGCAAGGGTGACATTACGATCAAAAAGAGAACGGATAAAAATATATTTTTCTTCCTCACTTTCTTTTTCACCAAGCTTTATATGACAATTTTCTACCTGCGCTTCAAGATCACGAAAGCCAGGTGGTAAAGAACCCTGAAGTCCAAAGTCATCACGTTCTTTAGAACTAAAGGCCGTGCTTTTATTGGTGTAGCTACAGGACATAATACTTGGCCCTGTTCCATAAACAGCAATGTCACGTGTATTACCAAACTCATCATACTTAAACCGATACAAATCTGAAGACATTTCTCTACTCCTGAAAAATTTTAATTAACTTAACAAACTTCAGTGATTTCTCCTGCCGCCACTAGCTGTACGCACAAAAAAAAGCATTCCTTAATGCTATCCAATTGACAACAAAGATCCCATGAGCAATAGTATGCATCATGAATAATTGGAAAAACATATTACAAGAAAGTATTACTTCGCCTAGCCAACTCCACCTTTTCAAAAAAAAACATCAAAATCTTAATGAAACGATATCAAATAAAGTTATACCAGATTTCCCTATGCGCATAAACTCTTATTTTCTGAGTTTAATAGAAGAAGTTGGCGATCCAATCTGGAAACAGTGCATTCCCGATCCACGCGAAGAAGAGGATTTCATCTGCATGGAAGATCCCTTAGGAGAAGAGGCCCTAAGTCCGGTACCCAACCTTGTTCATAAATACCCTGACAGAGCTTTACTTCTCGTCACCAATCAATGCGCAGTGTACTGTCGTTTTTGTACCAGAAAGAGAATGGTCGGTACAGAACGAATGCATATAACAGAGGAAAACCTGCAGGCCTGCTACGATTATTTACGCAGGACCCCGGCAATACGTGAGGTACTTATTTCAGGTGGTGATCCACTCCTTCTTGCAGATGATAAAATAGATCATATTTTATCCGAGCTACAGAGCATTCCCTCAATTGATGTTATCCGTATTGGCTCACGGGTACCCTGCACCCTACCAATGCGCATAACGCCAGAGCTTGTCGCTATCCTGCGAAAATATCATCCCCTTTACATTAATACCCACTTTAACCATCCCCGGGAACTTACCCCTGAGGCAAAAAAGGCCTGCGCCCTTCTTGCCGATGGTGGCATACCACTTGGTTGCCAAACGGTACTCCTTAAAGGGGTAAATGATAATGCTCAGACCCTCAAAGAACTTTTTTTAGGGCTACTCAAGATGCGGGTCAAACCTTATTATCTCTTTCAAGCTGATCTCACCCGCGGCACAAACCATTTCCGCACAACCACAAAGACAGGAATTGATATTATGCGCCAACTCTATGGCCATATATCAGGAATGGCCATTCCTCGTCTGGCACTCGATGCACCGGGAGGAAAGGGAAAAATACCTCTCTCACCAAATTATATTAAAGAATCAGGAGAGAATCTTATTTTTGAAAATTATTTAGGTGAAATATGCTCATACCCCGAGGCAGTTGATCCTCTTTAAAAAAATCTCTACCACAAAAAACAACACTTAAAGTTGCAAAAACAACTTATACCGGTCATAGTAATCAGAATTAATTGATTTTTTATCTTTTACTCACCTAAATAATTATGCAAAAAGCAGATATTATACGACAGGCATTACACTCACGTGAGCTCCCCACCCTGCCTGTCGTGGCCAGCCAAATACTGACGCTTACAGCTGCAGAAGACGTAACCCTGACCTCTATTGCCCAACTCGTCTCACAGGATATTTCACTCTCAGCAAAAATGCTTAAGGTGGTGAACTCAGCCCACTACGGCTTCCCCCAAGACATATCATCGATTAATCAGGCAGTCTCCCTACTCGGTCTAAATGCAGTCAGATGCCTTGTCCTCTCCTTCTCATTTTTATCAATGAAGGTTGAACAGAAGGCAAATCTCTTTGATTTTAAAAGTTTCTGGCAGAGATCGCTTGCCTCAACCGTTACGGCTAAACTGATCCTCGATAATATTGAAAATGCCAACAGCGAAGAGGTCCTTATTACCGGCTTACTGCAAAACCTTGGTGAGCTTATCTTTGCTGTAGTTTTTCCTGATAAATATGAGGAGATACTGGAAAACTCAGAAGAGATCACCGCAGATAAGGGTACAACTGAAAGGGCCATTTTATCTGTAACCCATTGCAGGATGGGTTACGAAATTGCTAAGGCGTGGGCTCTGCCACCAAGTATCTATGTGCCTATTCTCTACCATCACAGCCCCAAAAGCTATACTGGTGGAAGTGCAGATGTGCAGAGAACAATTTCTGCCATCTATCTCTCCGACATTCTCACTCAGATTTTTTTTTCTCGGACACCAGAAATATATTACAACAAATTCCGGAAAGAGGCTCGCTCACTCCTGATGCTCAAGGAAGAAGATATTCAAAATATCCTCGCCAATGTGCATACCGAAATAAAAAAAGCCGGCAGTACCTTTGATATCGAAATAAAAAAAATACGCTCCATTCAGGATATTCTTCAAGAGGCTAATATACGCTTAAGCTTGCTCAATCTTAACTACGACCAGGTAAATAGAAAACTTGTTGAAACCACTATAGAACTTGAAAAACTAACGGAAGAACTTGCTAAAAAAAACAGACAACTTGAAACCCTGGCAAATATTGATGGTTTAACGAATTGCTATAACCACAGATATTTTCAAAACGCCCTGGACCAGGAACTCAGCCGATCCAGCAGAAACAGTTTAGCAATCTCTTTAATCATGTTTGACATAGATAATTTCAAGAGATTTAACGATAGTTATGGCCACCAGGCAGGCGACTTTATACTTTGCGAGCTCACCAGGCTCATCCAGGAGCAGATCCGAAAAGACGACGTTCTTGCTCGTTATGGAGGAGAAGAATTTGTCATAATCCTCCCGGAGACAGAAAAAGAGGACGCCCTTATCGTCGCAGAAAAAGTTAGACACGCCTGTGAAGAGCACTCCTTTCAAAACATCCACAAGACACACCAGATTACCATAAGCTTGGGTGTCGCCACCGAACATTCTGCCCAGATATCACCACTTAACAAGACCTCTTTTATCGACAAGACAGACCTTGCCCTTTATAGCGCCAAAGAAAATGGCAGAAACAAGGTTGTGGTATACTCTCCCAAAAAAAGAAAGTGGTTCCTATAGTAGAGGTTCACATAAGATTTTCTGGATCAACATCAATAATCATCGTTATCTTTGCCAGCAACAGCTCTTTCCCGGCAGACTCCACCCTGTGACAGAGGGTATGTAACTTCTCGTAACAGCTCCCTTTTATGAGCACCTGCCAACGGTAGGAATCCTTTATCCTGTCAATAGGAGCAGGGGCAGGGCCCAGTATGTCAACTTGAAGTTTTTTATCCCGATTTTCCCGGCGACAAAAGTTGGCTATATTTCCCGCACTATTCTTTACCTGCCCCTCGTTCTCACCTCGAATATGAAAGGCTATCAGACGGACAAATGGTGGGAAAAGCGGGTTTTGCCTAAGAGATATTTCATGCTCATAAAAGGCCTGATAGTCATGATTGCGGGCAAAGGCAATAGCATAATGGTCCGGACGCATGGTTTGAATAAACACCTTGCCAGGAGAATCACCTCGCCCGGCCCGGCCGGTTACCTGACTAATCAGCTGATAAGTTTTTTCTGCGGCCCGAAAATCAGGTAAACTCATCCCGCCATCGGCCCAGACAACACCTACTAAAACCACCCCGGGAAAATGATGGCCCTTGGCAATCATCTGAGTACCAATAAGTACATCTATCTGACCATCACGCATCTTTTGCAATATTTTCAAAAAATGTTCTCTGTTCCCAGCTGTATCAGAGTCCAGCCTCGCTACCCGAGCCTCTGGAAGCAATTTTTGCACCTCTTCCTCAACACGCTCTGTGCCAAAACCCACGGGCACAATATTTGCTCCGCCACAACTTCTACAGACGGTTGCTTCGGGCAGGGAAAAGCCACAATAATGGCACACCAATTTTTTTGAATGCCTGTGCAGAGTCAAAGAGACATTACAACGCTTACAGGAGACAATTTCCCCACAATCACGACAAAGAACAATAGCTGAAAATCCCCGCCTGTTCATAAGTAAAATGGACTGTTTGCCCTGAGCCAGTACCTCCTTGAGTGCTGTCTGCAGGGGAGGTTGAAAGATCCCCTTCTTCTTCTTTCCCTTATCTCTAGTGTTAAGATCGATCACCCTTACCCGTGGCAGGGTTCTGGAACCAATCCTGTTCTTCATTGTCAGAAGGCGGTATTTACCACTTTTGGCATGATAAAAGCTTGTTACCGAAGGCGTTGCTGAACCGAGGACAACCGTAGCAGAGTGGTATTTTGCCCGAAGAACGGCAAGGTCCCGAGCATTATAACGAAAGCTGTCATCCTGCTTAAAGCCACCATCATGTTCCTCATCGACCAGGATGAGTCCAACATTTTTCAGGGGAGCAAAAATTGCCGACCGTGCCCCAATAACAATTTTAGCCCGGCCAGAGAGGGCAAGGCTCCACTGGTCATACTTTTCACTGGCCTTTAAACCGGAGTGTTGCAAAACCACAAGATCACCAAAACGGGAGACAAAATAGGCCTCTAGTTGGGTGGCCAGAGCAATTTCTGGCACCAAAACGAGGACATCTCTGCCCCGAGCTATGGCCTCCTCGGCCGAGCGCAGATAGACCTCGGTCTTGCCACTTCCAGTAATCCCATAAAGTAGAAAGGGAGCAAAAATTTCCCCTTCTATTGTCTTCTTTATTTCACTGCAGGCCTCTTCCTGCTCAGGACTCAGCTCTTCGATGCGGGGGAAAAAGGGCAAGGTATCACCAAAGGGATTACGAAAAACGCGTCTTTGAAAACGTTCAACAAGCCCTCGCTCTTCAAGATAGACCAGAGCCTTAGCAGCACCCGGATAGAGCCTGAGCAGATCTCGTCTGGGCACATCGGTACTGTTATTTTTATGGGCCAAATAGGACAAATAGTAGAGAGTTTTTGCCTCAGAAAAAAGCATCTTCCCGGTAATGGACGACAACAGACTCTGGCGGAACTCCTCTATCTGAGAGGTTTCAGGGGAAAGCTCTGCCTGCAGGGAGTCAATATCAAGGGCTAATCCAAGCAAATGATAGCATATTTCATTTTTTTCCCGGACACTATCACCGACCTGCTCCTGTCCTATCTGGACAAGTCCCAATTCTTCCAACTTGGTAAGGAGAGTTCTGTTTTTGGACTCCTTTAACAGAGACCGGCTTTCAGCAAAGCTGAGCTTACCCAGTTGGCAAACCCTCTGCAGCCAATCGGGCATCTCCTGTATAAGCCCAGCTAATTTTTTCTCATCCCACGGGGCCTCTCCTCTTTTTATGACAGAGACCGTCTTCTGGGTCAGGCCACCGGGTAGGGCACTTTTAATAACAAGCCCGAGTGGATAATGATAATAATCTGAAATCCATTTAAAAAATGGCAACATATTACTATGAAAAAGGGCGCCCTTATCTAAAAAACGAAGGATAGAACGAATCTTATACTTTTTTTCTTCCCTCCCCTCTGGACAAGCAACCTTTTCCCTTAAAATATTTATAATATAGGCGGTAGCCTGCCTGCCACTAAGCGGCACCAGAACTCGCATGCCAAGCATATGGGCATCTGAACGGCCACCGGTATCAACCCCCCTTAGCGAGTAGGTAAGTATTTGATTTACCGGCAGGGCAAGAGCAACCTCTACCTCTGGATCTATTTTAATTTCCACTATATCCCCAAAAAAATCTCCCATTGCCACTTAGACAAGAGGAGAAAAAGCACAAACTTGCAAAAA
The DNA here is from genome assembly GCF_000025945.1 of Desulfotalea psychrophila LSv54. GTDB lineage: Bacteria > Desulfobacterota > Desulfobulbia > Desulfobulbales > Desulfocapsaceae > Desulfotalea > Desulfotalea psychrophila. The sequence goes on from NC_006138.1 coordinate 2,536,473, forward strand.
AGCTACTGCTCATCCCCTTCTTATGGTAAAAAGCAGGCGCAGAGTCTAATAAATAAACAATATGTACCATATATTCTTCCCCACATCCATTATCACCATGTCAAAACTTCTCACCATACTACCGATAGACAAACATAAAGACGAAATTATCACCGCGATCAAAGAGAACCAAGTTATCGTTATCGCTGGAGATACAGGATCTGGCAAGACAACACGCCTACCACAGTACTGTCTCGAAGTAGCCCAGGAGGGTAAGTTAGTGGGTTGTACCCAACCAAGACGACTTGCCGCTGTATCCGTTGCCGCCCGGGTGGGAGAAGAGGTTGGACGAAGTGAAGAGGTGGGCTATAAAATTCGTTTTCACGATTACACCACAGCAAAAACAAAGATAAAGTTTATGACCGATGGTGTCCTTTTGGCAGAGACAAAAAGTGACAGAGATCTCCGTAAATACTCTATCCTGATAGTCGATGAGGCCCATGAAAGAAATCTCAACATTGATTTCCTCCTTGGTTACCTGAAGAGACTGTTGCCAAGACGACCGGATCTCAAATTAATTATCACCTCGGCAACCATTGATACAGCATCTTTTGCCAAGCATTTTAATAACGCCCCGCTCATCTCCATCGAGGGACGTACTTTCCCCATCGACCTGCGCTATGCACCTATTGCAGATGAGGATGAAGATTACCTTGAACACTGCACCGGGGTTGTAAGCCAACTTTTTTTACGGGAACGTCCGGCAGATACCCTGATATTCTTACCAACGGAAAAAGATATCCGCAACTGCTGCGAGATGCTGGCCAAGCATATCCCAAATGTAGAGATACTGCCCCTTTTCGGTCGCCTGCAGGGAAGTGACCAACGGCGAATTTTCCAGCCATGTCCTCAGGGAAAGATTGCTAAAATTGTCGTTGCCACCAATGTGGCAGAAACATCCATCACGGTACCGGGCATACGTTATGTAATAGACAGTGGTCTGGCCAGAATGACCTATTACAGTGTCCGTTCAAAAACAACCAGCCTTCCTATTCAAAAAATTTCCCGGGCCAGCTGTGACCAGAGAAAGGGCCGTTGCGGTCGGGTATCTTCCGGTACCTGCATTAGACTCTTTGCAGAGGAAGACTATCTGGGACGTGATGAATTTACCCTGCCCGAGATTAAAAGATCCAATCTTGCCGAAGTCCTTCTGCAGATGAGCAGTCTAAAATTGGGGGATCCAAATAAATTTCCCTTTGTTGATCCGCCGGCCACCAGCACTATTCGGGATGGCTATGCCCTTCTGCAAGAGCTGGGGGCAATCAAGGGGTACGAACTAACCCTACGCGGGAAAATAATGGCAGATCTACCTATTGATCCCTGTATTTCCAGAATATTAATAGAGGCCAGCAGCAACAGCTGTCTGCGCGAAACAATGATTATTGCCGCAGCCCTCAGTGTTCAGGACCCGCGAATCAGACCGGCTGAAAAGGAGAAAGAGGCAGACCAGGTTCATCAACGTTTTGCCCATAAACACTCAGACTTTATGGCCCTGCTCAATATCTGGAATAGCTTTCATGAAGAGGAAGAGAAAAAATCGTGGTCAAGGCTGAAAAAATTCTGCAAAAGCAATTTTCTCTCCTTTCAAAGAATGCGTGAATGGCTTGATCTACATGAACAGCTGTGCCGAATAGTTAAACGGTACAAGGAGTTCTCTTTTAATGAAAATGACGGCTCATACGAACAGATCCACAGATCCATTCTTGCCGGATTTCTTCGTAATATTGCCCTAAAAAAAGAGAAGAAGATCTACATGGGGGCAGGAAACAGAGAACTGATGGTTTTTCCCGGTTCCCACCTCTTCCAAAGTGCAGGACAGTGGATTATGGCTGCAGGATTCCTCGATACTAACCGTCTCTACGCCTTAACGGTGGCAACAATTGAGGTTGACTGGATTGAACCCCTGGCAAAGTCACTCTGCAGGTACAGCTGGGCAAACCCTCGTTGGGAGAAAAAAACAGGACAGGTCATAGCCGACGAGAAGGTTACCCTTTTTGGCCTTGTTCTGCTTGCCAGCCGTAGGGTAAATTTCGGTAAAAGAGACAAAAAGAACAGAGCCGAAGCCCGACGTATCTTTATAGAATCTGCTCTTCTCAGTGGTGATCTTTGGGGGAAATACCCCTTCCTGAAAAACAATCTCACTCTGGTTAGCCAGTGGCAGGAAACTGAAGAACGATTAAGAAAAAGAGACATTGTCTACAGTGATACTGCCCTCCATCAGTTTTATCAAGATCGACTTGGCGAAGATGTCTATGACAGAACAAGCCTGGAAAAATTTTTGAAACAGACAGAGGACAAAAAAGCTCTCTTTATGACAGAGCAGGACATACTACGCCGGACCCCGGAGACAAGTGAATATGCAGATTTTCCCACCACTATACAGATTGGATCCCTCTCGCTTAAGCTCAGTTACACCTTTGATCCCCGCGGCAACCGTGACGGTTTAACAGTTCATATACCCGTTGATCTTGCCGACACAATCTCCCCTGGACGTTTTGACTGGCTCGTTCCCGGATTTTTAAAAGAGAAGATCACCTTCCTCTTAAAAGGCCTGCCCAAGTCTCTTAGAAAAAAGCTCGTTCCCATAAATAGTTCCGTTGACCGAATCATGGATGATATCAGCACAAAGGCACAGTCGCCAAGTGGCAACATGCTCAGTTGCTTAGAGTCCTCTATTCTAAAACTCTATCGATTCAACCTACAGCGCTCTGATTGGCCTCAGGAACTGCCACATCATCTCACCCCCTATTTTGTCCTTGAGGCTGATTCTGGCAAGGAGGTTTGCTCGGGAAATAATTTAAAGCAGATGCTTACCGGGACGCCAAACAAAGGTGCCATCAGTCAGGAGCAGTTTTCCTTGAAAAAAGATGCCCAGATCATAGTTGATAAGTGGAAGGGTTGGGAGGGTGACAGTTGGGCCTTCGACCAGCTTCCCGCCTCTATCCCCCTCTATAATAAGCAGGGAAGTATTTCAGGATTTTTATTTACCGTACTGGATCCCATCGAACAGAGGTCCAAAGTACAGGTGAATTTCACCAGAAATAAGCAGGAGGCCCTGCAAAGAAATCAGAAGGGGCTGTCATACCTCTATCAACTGCAGTTCAAAGGTCAGCTTAAACCTCTGAGAAAGTCCTGTTCAAGTGCACTCTCTGCCCCATCTTCCCTATGGCTAGTAAAAAACTATAGCGATAGAAAAGAGGCAAGCGACCATCTACTGCAATTTATCCTTCAGGGGATCTTTGATCTCTCCGAGGCAACTCTTCCTGGCAAAGAGTCATTCGCCAAGGTAATAGGTGAGGTTCAGAAAATGGGTCTCTTGCAAAGAGGCAACCTCATATGTCAAGATATTGCAGAGATTTTTCGCTTGAGACGAGAGACAGCTGAATTACTGGAGAAGGTCTTTTTAACCCGGAAAAATGCCAACAAAGAGAAGGAGACATTCTCTCTCCTTATCGAAGAGATTCTGCCAAAGACGTTTTTACAAGAAAAAGAGATCGACCTGAACTCCTGCCGGAGACAGTTCAGGAGTCTTCAGGTAAGACTTGAACGTTTCAGTGCAAACCCCGTTAAAGATGGGCAGAAAAATGCCCTCCTCGCACCGCATTTAAAAAATATAGAGGTGGCGGAAAAGACACGGGAAAAACTGAGCGATGAGGCATGTCAACTTCTCGACCAATATAAAAAAATGGTTCAAGAATTTCGAATTTCTGTCTTTTCACCGGAAATAAAAACACAGATGCCTGTTTCTGACAAGAAGCTCCTTCAGCACTGGCAAAAAACCAAATCATTTATCTAAGGCTATGAATAAAGTCACCATTGGCGTTCTTTTCTGTCTGGTCAGCCTGATCCTTATGCATAATGGGCGAGCAGGCATTGGCATTCTCATCTTTTCAGCAGGGATTATCCTGATGAACAAAAAATAGCACTATTAAATGGTGCTATAACCGTTTAGGGAGAGCAGCATACTGATAATAGTGTATTATCGCCTGATTTGCGGGATATAGACGCGAGCGCCCTCTCTACGACAGAGGAAAAGTGCAGAGATAGGCACTATCTAGTTACTAATAGTGAGCTCTTTACCTGTCTAGTAAATGATCTTTTTGAATCCGGTATTCATACTCCATCATCGTACAGCCATTGCCGCCACTGCTCCACCAAAACGACCTGCCTACAGTATTCATAATTTCAACTTTCTCATATTTCTGTGGGAGAGTAATATAGAACTACATACTCTTTGAGAGAAGTTAATGGTTGGTTCCACCACTGATCAGGTTATCTGCAAAGCACCCTGTCCTGTCTTGGCGCTTCGACCAATGGAAAAACTAAATAAGTTATGGTCCTCAACAATAAAAACTTATCGCTGCCAATGTAAAACAAGCTCAAGAGAGACGCATTTGATCTTATTCCTGTATCTATGAATCAGGGAAGAACTTTGGCTTCGGGTCGTCTGTTCTTGTGATAGCCCAATTGAGATTATTTACCCTCTTACTTAAATCTGTATTTACGCTTTTATGCAAATACGTAAAACAATAGATTAACGGAAGGGGTTAAAACATTCAGACAAGACCATCCCTACCCACAAAAGTAGGTGGTTTTACCCCGCAGGTTTTCAGGGTGGCCGAATCAAATTTACGATAGAACCATGTGATGCCCGAGTATCTGTAGTGCAAAAAATAATCATAATATGATTGATTGTATTGGTATCATCGGCGGATAGAGCTATAATGAACCCGTAGCCATGCAGTGATACGATTCTTCTTTAAATTTGTTCGTTCATGCAAAGGCAAGTGATCAGCTTGCTAAGGAGGGGATTATGGTGCACAAAACTGATAAAATCTCACCGACCCAAGAAAACAGTGCCGCAGCAGCAGACCAAAATCACCAATGGCGAATGGTCGATCGAGCTATGCGCTCCAACGGTAATCGCCCCGAAGCTCTCATCGAAACCCTCCATACCGTCCAAAATACCTTTGGCTTCATAGATCGCGATGCCATGGAGTATGTGGCTAGTGGGTTGCATGTTCCCTTGAGCCAGGTGTATTCCGTAGCAACCTTTTATCATTATTTCACTTTGAAACCTCCGGGTGAGCACACTTGCGTCGTATGTACGGGAACTGCCTGCTATGTCAGCGGGTCATCTGCCCTGCTTGAGACTATTCATAACACTGTCGGTATTGATCCCGGTGAGACAAGCCAAGACGGCAAGGTCTCATTATTGACTACCCGCTGCCTTGGCTCGTGCGGTTTGGCTCCGGCTGCAGTATTTGACGGGCAGGTAGCTGGCAAGCTGCAATCGGCAACTATTGAAGAAAAAATGAGAGGATGGATGCGCCATGACCCTGACGCTTGAAGATCTTAACCATATCGCGGCCATAGAAAAAGAACACCAGCACAGTTTTCAACATCAGCTGAATATTTGTGTTGCTGCAGGTTGTCTCTCCTGCGGAAGCGGGGAGCTTAAAACAGCACTGCAAGAAGAGGTGGCTCGACGCGGGCTGGATAAACAGGTCTGCGTCAAAGGGGTTGGATGCCTTGGACTGTGTTCAGCTGGACCGCTTGTTGCCCTTGCCTCGAAGAATGTACTTTATCAGGGATGCGGCCCTGCTGATGTGGAGACAATCCTCGATGCTTTGGGGGGGGCACCTGCGAAGCATTTACTCTGTTCCAGTGATATTCCCTTTTTCAACAAGCAGCGCAAGGTTGTACTTGAGTACTGTGGTAAAATAGACCCTGAACGTATTGAGGAATATATCGCGGTAGGGGGGTACCAGTCCCTATATACTGCGTTGCGTCAAATGACGCCCAAGGAAGTTATCGATGAGGTCACCGCATCTGGCTTACGTGGTCGCGGTGGCGCTGGATATCCCACAGGCCTCAAATGGTCTACGGTGTCCAAAGCAATCAATGCCGTGAAGTATGTTGTTTGTAACGCAGATGAAGGCGACCCTGGTGCATTCATGGATCGAAGTGTCTTGGAAAGTGACCCCCACCGAGTGATCGAGGGCATGGCTATTGGTGCTTACGCTGTTGGTGCCAGGCAGGGAATTATTTATGTTCGAGCCGAGTATCCGCTGGCGGTAAAACGGCTACAAAAGGCCATTACCCAGGCTAAGCGCATAGGCATTTTGGGGAATGGTATTTTTAACAGCGACTTTCAATTTGATATTCAAATCAGGTTGGGGGCAGGCGCTTTTGTCTGCGGAGAAGAAACAGCGCTGATTGCCTCTATTGAAGGCCGAGTAGGAAAACCGTGTCCGCGCCCTCCTTATCCTGCCGAATCAGGGTTAAAACAATGTCCCACCTTAATCAATAATGTGGAAACCTTTGCCAATATTGCACCTATTATCCGCAATGGCGGTCAGTGGCTGGCCAGTATCGGCACCAGCAAGAGCAAAGGAACCAAGGTTTTTGCTCTTGCCGGTAAGGTGCAACAGAAGGGATTGATTGAAGTGGCCATGGGCACAACCCTGGGGGAGATTGTTTTTGATATCGGCGGTGGTATCGCTGATGGCGGTACATTCAAAGCCGTACAGACAGGCGGCCCCTCGGGTGGTTGTATTCCAAAGCAGTTTCTTGATATGGGGGTGGATTATGAGTCTCTTGCCAAGGTTGGCTCGATTATGGGGTCAGGAGGCATGATTGTTATGGATCAAGGCTCATGTATGGTGGATGTTGCCAGGTTTTTTGTTGAATTTTGTATGAGTGAATCGTGTGGGAAGTGTGTCCCCTGTCGGGTGGGGACCAGGCAGATGCATGATGTGCTGGGCAAGATCGCAAGCGGCCGGGGGGAGGCGTCTGATCTCACCTTGCTTGAAGAGTTGTGTGATTTGGTGAAAAATACCGCTCTGTGCGGTCTTGGCCAGGCATCGGTTAACCCGATATTGAGCACCCTATGCTACTTTAAAGATGAGTACCTGGCTCATATTGAGGAGAAGCGGTGTATTGCTCATTCCTGCACACTACCAGTAAACAAGGAGGGCAAATGAATCATCCTGCAGCCTCTTCAAATAGTGAAAAAAGTTCAGGCACTAGCCCGATTCATATCCTGACCTTTAAAATTAATGACAGGAATGTCAGCTCGCGTGAGGATGAGACTATCCTCTCGGTAGCTCGACAAAATGATATTGCAATACCAACGCTTTGCCATTTAGACGGCTTGTCTGAGTACGGTGGCTGCCGTTTATGCATCGTTGAAATCAAAGGCTGGGCAAAACTTGTCCCTTCCTGTATCACCTTTCCCCAGGAGGGGATGGAGATTATAACTCACTCCAAACGGGTGACAGAGTACAGAAAAAAGATAGTGGAACTTCTCTTTTCTGAACGTAATCATGTATGCGCGGTCTGTGTCTCTAATGGGAACTGCGAATTACAGGACCTTGCGGAGGAGCTTGGTCTAAGCCATATTCATTATGACTATCTCTATCCGCGTCTCGCGGTTGACGCCTCCCACGATCGTTTTATTATGGATCCAAACCGATGTGTACTGTGTCTGAGGTGCGTCAGAGTCTGTGATGAAGTCGAAGGTGCACATACCTGGGATGTAATGCATCGCGGTATCTTCTCTCAGGTGGTCGCCGACCTCAATCAACCCTGGGGCTCTTCCCAGACATGTACCAGCTGTGGAAAATGTGTGCAGGTCTGCCCCACCGGAGCACTATCGGAGAAGGGTAGATCCGTTGGCGAGATGGTTAAACGTCGAGATTTTTTGCCCCACCTCCAGACAATGCGAGGCAGAAACAAAGAATAAGGGACAGGGAGAAAGCATAATGAGCAAGATACGTATCGCAACAACTTGGCTTGATGGTTGCTCAGGCTGTCATATGTCTCTGTTGGATATTGATGAGCAGTTGGTGGACATAGCTGACCAGATAGAGCTTGTATACAGCCCCCTGGTGGATGCTCTTGAATTTCCCGAAGGTGTGGATGTTACCTTTGTAGAGGGAGCGGTGAGCAGTGTTGATGATGTTGCCAAGATACAGCTCATCCGCAGGCGTAGCAAGGTGCTGGTTGCCTTGGGCGACTGTGCCGTGACAGGCAATGTGCCTGCTATGAGAAATGAGTTCCAGGTGGAGGATATCCTGAATCGCGCGTTTATCGAAACAGCGGCATGTCAGGCTCAAATTCCAATGGACGGCGTTCCGCAACTCAATGCGCGTGTGGTGCCTATCCACGCCCATGTTGCAGTAGATCTTTTTCTCCCGGGCTGCCCACCGTCAAGTGATGCTATTTTTTTTCTGATTTCTGAGCTGTTACAGGGTCGGATTCCAGACCTTAAGGGTAGGAGTCGGTTCGGGGCTTAAGCAGAGGTAAAAAAGGGGAGAGGGGATGGGGAAGCAGATTGTTATTGAACCGGTGAGTCGCATTGAAGGCCATGGAAAAATCACTATTAACCTTGATGAGGAAGGCAAGGTTGCAGACGCCAGACTACACGTAACTCAGCTCCGAGGGTTTGAAAAGTTCTGCGAGGGAAGGCCCTATACCGAAATGGTATCTCTGACGGAGCGAATTTGCGGTATTTGCCCCATCAGTCATTCTCTTGCCTCATCCAAGACCTGCGACCAGATCATGGGGGTACGGGTTCCGGAAACCGCCACTAAATTGCGGCGATTACTTAATTGCGGAGAATTCATTCAGTCCCACAGTTTGAGCTTTTTTTATCTTTCGTCACCTGATCTGCTGCTGGGTATGGGATCAGATCCGGCTCAGCGCAATATATTCGGGGTGTTGAAGGCCAACCCTGCTTTTGCCATGGATGGTATTCGCTTACGAAAAATTGGCCAACAGATTATTCAATGGTTTGCCGGCAAGCGCATTCATCCATCCTGGGTGGTGCCGGGTGGCGTCAATGCCCCGCTGAGTGCAGAACATCGTGACAATATGCTCTCTGTGCTGCCCGAGGCCTTGGATATCATTGAACGAACGCTTACGTACTTCAGGCAATCCTTGCATAAGCACTATAAAGAGATAGAGACCTTTGCCAATTTCCCTACCTATTTTCTCGGGCTCGTCGACAGAGAGGGCAGGATGGAGCATGTTGAAGGCAAACTTCGCTTCATAGATGCGCAGGGGAATCTGGTTGCAGACCAGATTGATCCTGCCTGCTATCAGGATTATATTGCCGAGGCGGTTGAATCGTATTCCTACCTCAAATCACCCTACTATAAACCCCTGGGCTACCCTCAGGGTATATACCGGGTCGGGCCTGCGGCCAGGCTGAATGTCTGTGACGGTTGCGGTACGCCTCTGGCTGACCGAGAATGGGCAACATTCCGTAATTTGGGTAAGGGCCCGTTATTGAGCTCATTTTACAACCATTACGCCCGGCTTATTGAAATTCTCTACTGTATCGAGACATTGGATCAGTTGCTACGAGATCCTGATATCCTCAGCACGCACATACGTGCATATGCACAGCCAAACTTCAGTGAAGGGATAGGCGTTGTTGAAGCGCCTCGGGGGACCCTGTTTCACCATTATAATGTAGATGAAGATGGGCTGATGACAAAGGCCAATATGATTGTTGCCACCGGTAATAATAACCTGGCCATGAATAAGGGGGTGCTCCAGGTGGCAAAGCACTTCATCACAGGAGGAAAAATAACAGATTCGGCAATAAACCGAATACAGGCTGTGATCAGGGCTTTTGACCCCTGTTTGAGTTGCTCAACTCATGTTCTGGGACAAGAGGTACCTTTAATCCAACTCCTGGACGCAGACGGGCATGTGGTGGACGAGGTGTAAGAAAATAGATTCCATCTTCAATTCATATGGGAGGCATCACTTTGATAATAGAAAATAAAGTGCTCGCACCCGATTCCAGGGAATCATTAGACCCCCACACTTAAGTGAGTCAAAAGACCATTAAGAGAATAGGGCCTTTTGCACAAAAAAAACGGTCAGGTTTGAATTGCGGATCATAAAAAATAACAATTTATGAAGGCATCTATAATCATTAGAGTGGCCTAAGCTGTTACTCGTATATGCCACAGCACTAATTGCTTGAAATTGAACATATATTAAAACCTTGCTTACCCTTCATTCTCTTGAAAACGAAATGACGATTTAATCATCGTCATTTCGTTTTTTACAAAAAACAACCTCACGAAGAAAATCTATCATCCATCTCCGTTTTTCCAACATTTTCTTTTGGGCGGGAATTAAATTAGTTGAGGTGATCTTCATAATACTCATCTTATACTCAATGTGGCTGGCAAGACGGTTATCAATGTACCAGGCGTACATAAGCCCTAAGAGCAAACCAGGAGGTGTAAACATTTCGCCTGCATTGGTAAGCCTTGCATAGTTCAATTTGCTATCGCCTTCTGAATAGTTCATTCTGGCCAACAACAGCCATCGCTGCAACTCTCTATCACTAAAAAAGCAAACCCTCTCAGCAACAGGACGTAGACGCAAATGATAGACCTGTCCCAGTAGATCATCCCCTATAAAAAGATCCTCCATCTCCTTAGTCAGGGCATAGTTTCCTAAAAGGGCCTCGCCCAGGGCAATAAGAAATGCTAATTCAAAGGCCTTCTTACTTTCCAACTGGTCACTGCGAATTTTAATAAAACGATCCTTCGGATCATAAAAAGAAAAGACATTGTCCCATTTCTGATTTCTCCGCCAATCTTCCGGGGCAATGGCGCAAATACCAGAAAAATAGTCAAGATGGGCAAGGGGTATATCCGGATGTTGCCAAAGAATACTGTATAAATAATCTCTGACGGCAGAAGTTGAAAATTGCTCAACAACTATTTGCTCAATACGCTGCTGCAAACACCTGTAGCGTTGCGCGGGCAATAAACTGGTAGAGCATGAGGTATCAACAATGGCACAGTATTTCTGGCGAAAACCCTCTCGGATCGGCAAGTCAAAGAGGTGTCGTGTTGTATAGAGTACACGTACAGCCTCGGCAAGCATTCTGGGATCATGCTGAATAAAGCCCTGTCTCTGCAAAGCCACCCTTGAATAAACGCCACATTCAACAGGTTCATAGCCCATCTCCTTGACCACCTCGCGATCGAGATAAATGGGAACCTTACCCTCTACGGCATAATCCTGAAGAACAGAGGCCGGCACATCGTCAAGACTCAGACAGAGGATCTCCTCAAAAAGCCCCTTTGCCCCTCCCTGAATGTTATCCTCATAGGCGCGTAACATATCAGAAACACGAAACTTTCTGCTTGGATCAGAGATGCTTCGGTCGGTCTCCCCGGTTTGCACCCAAAGATTAGAGACAAGAAGCTTAAGGGCATGAGTATTTGCTCGTACGGCCTCGGCTATCTTGGCTACTTTAAGTACAGGAATTATAGAGGTATAAAGACTACCAGGAGCAAAGAGAAGCAGATCAGCATCGGCAATATTTGCCAGCACCTCTTCATAAACCATTGGGCTCCCGCTAAAATCAACGGCAACAGAATCAACAGGGTAACCTCTATTACTGGTGCTCATCTTAAATTCACCAGAAATTTCTACTCCATTTGTATAGAGGGCATGTAGTTGAGACGGAGTTGAAGTGCAGGGCAAAACAGCACCGCTACCTACCCCTATCATCTGCCCCACCTCCTCCAGAGCATCCTTAATGGCACCATGAATATGCTTTGAATTCTCCAAGAAAAAGAGATCCATCTCCACGTCCAGGCGACGATAAATAGCAGCAACAAGGAGCAGGTTGCCAAGGCAGTGAAATCTTTTTCTCACAGCAGCCAGACGATCATCTGTTAAGAGATGCTGATATAACCCCCGCAAATACCCCCCCAGAACGGGGGGAAACTGAGCAAAATTGAGCTCTTCCATCAACTCATCTGAATGAACTGAAAGGGCCAGACGATAATTAAAAACACGACTCAACCCAGCGGTCAGTGACTGACTTTCAACAGTGGAGAGTTGATAAAGGGCCTGTAGCTCTTTTAGTTGAACGGAAGAGAGCAGGACGTGGCGAATATCTCCCAGGGCAATCAGAGGAAGATCTTTAAGTAACTCTCCTGTAGACCCGCCATCATCGGTGACACAGACAACAGACTTCGTCCGGGGGAAAATCTCCTTAAGCCCCGTAAAGGAATCCTGCTGCCAGACAGGGAGACGACTACTGCCACCAACAATATTGGCAAGACCGGAGCCACCACCAAAAATTACAACCTTAGCATCCTTTACATCTATAGAGGCAAGCTCATCGTAAAGACGAGAAAGCTCTCGTGCCGTCTCAGTTTTAAGAGAAGGAGACACCCCCTCCATCATCAGATGCACAAGTTTTTCCTGTATATTTTCCTGCCCCAGGATATCTAAAGGTGAACGTTGTAAGTTATCTTGAACATTAGAAAAAAAACTCTGTGTCATAGAATATTCCAGTCATATGAGGGCAATTTATCCAGGGAACATTGTGGGCGTCACGACAGGAACCGTCACTGACACCCCAATAAAATAAAGCCTATGCCTGCTCCAGCTCCAGCAAATGCGCCTCAACCCGTTTTAGATCTTCTGGGGTGTCAACTTCAATAGAGTCGTGCTCTGTCACCGTCACTCGAATCCTGTATCCATATTCAAGGGCTCGAAGTTGTTCCAGTTTTTCAAATTTTTCCCACTCTCCCTCCGGTAAAGCCACATAGGACAATAAAAAACCTTTACGATAGGCATAAAAGCCAAGATGCTTATAATAGGTTGGAATACCATCCTCCTCGGGATTTCTCTGAAAGGGAATGGGCGAACGAGAGAAATAGAGGGCATTGCCATTTTTATCAAAAACTGTCTTTACATGATTGGGATCATTGATCTCTTCTGGACGAATAATCTTATAGATAAGTGTCGACATGGGAAGAGAGGGATCCTCTATAAGAGGGGCTGTCACCTGCTCTATAACGGCCTGGTCAAAAAGAGGTTGATCACCCTGAATATTCACCACCACATCATGTTCAGAAATACCGATCTTCTCAGCGGCCTCTGCCAGCCGATCTGAGCCGGAAACATGATCTGAACGAGTCATTACATACTCTGCGCCAAAGGAGGACACACAGTCAGCAATACGTTGGTCATCGGTTGCACCCCAACCCGAGAAACAATATCCACCTGCTGAGCGCGCTCCACAACATGTTGGATCATTGGTTTCCCTGCTATAAGGGCCAGAGGTTTACCACGAAAACGATTTGACTCATAACGGGCAGGGATAATCGCAATAACTTTTGTTTTATTATCTTGCATATAATTCACTATAATATATTGATAATGCGGTTGTTTATGGAGGCACTGCCCATAATGAGGACAGATACCCATGCACAAGAAAATCTTTCTTTTCCAGATGATTTACACTAACATGTAAAATCTTAGCTATTTTTTTATTTTTACTTCAAATACGCAGGTCAAGCAAATCCAATGTTACATAATATAACACTTTCTCTTGTACCAGAAATAATCACAGATAATATACTCATAAAAGCAAAAGAAATCGCCCAGTTTCTTAATATTCCCTTAAGCGACAGAAGAGAAGAGTATCCCCAGGCCCTTATTTGGGACAGAGATGGTCTCAGTCTCTGCAGTATATCTGCAAAGGATGGTTCTCATGCTAAATTACTCTATATCGATTTTATGGGTGGTAAAAATGGCTATCGGCATGCAAACGACTGCACCACAAGGCAACCAATTGCCAAGGCTGTTGGCATCAAGCCCGGTTTTCGCCCCACTGTTTTTGATGCAACTGCGGGGATGGGAGGAGATGGTTTTGTTCTTGCCTGCCTCGGTTGCAGGGTCACCCTCTGCGAGAGATCGCCCATAATGTATACCCTCTTGCAAGACGGTATTGAGCGGGCCAGACAGGATAGTGTTATGAATAAGATCATGGCAAACCTTGATCTTATTCATAACAACAGCAAGCAGTTCCTAGAAAACCATGGAACGAATTACCACACCATCTATATGGATCCCATGTACCCCCATAAAAAAAAATCGGCTCTTAATAAAAAAGAGATGCGGGTTATACGTGATCTTGTCGGTGATGATAATGACAGTGATAATCTACTGGAGACGGCGCTCACTGTTGCTGGGAACCGAGTGGTAGTCAAGCGTCCCAAAGGAGCGCCCTACATAGAAGAGAGAAAACCACACCATGAAATAACCATGAAAAACAGCAGATTTGATGTCTACTTAACCTCCTACTTATGATATTTTTCGCCGGCCTTTATGGTGTAGGCCCTATAGAGCTGCTCGACTAAGAGAAGACGAACCATATCGTGGGTAAAGGTCATTTTAGAAAAGGAGAGGCGCAGATCAGCCCTGGCAAGGAGACTGGGAGAAAGCCCTAAGGGACCACCGATAAGGTAGCAGACACTTCTGGTCCCAGTATTTTCCCAATTAATCACCTGCTCAGCAAGTCCCTCGGAACTGAGATTCTTGCCCTGAACATCAAGGGCAACCACAAAGGCGTTGGCAGGAACATTCGCCAGCAACAGCTCCCCCTCCTGCTCTGTGCTGAGCAAAGCACCTTTTTTACCCTTGCCCTTAAGATAGCGAAGTTCCACTTTAGTATAATGCTGCAAACGCTTCAAATATTCCTCTACGCCTTCGGCAATAAAAGAGTCCTTTATCTTACCGAGTAAGAGTATTTCGTGTTTCATAATTTTATTGTGATCTGAGAAAATAAGGCTATAAAAAAGCTAGATAGACAGTAGCTAGTTGGAAACAGAGGCAAGGTACTGGCGCAGCAGACCTGAAAAATCCGCATAGGAGTACTCTTTGTTAAGACCTGGACAAGACTCAGCGATGGTTATAAAATTTGCCTCATCGACAAGAATAGCTGGGTGCAAAGGCCATTGACGACATCTCCAAGGACGTCCCTCATGCACCTCACAGCCCTCTGAGCTAAAAAAAATACAGTGTCCATCAACTGTTTTCATTTGTACCTCACCAGCAGTCACACGCAGAAAACGTTCAAACATCTCTGAGCGTGATATACCAAGGGCACTCTGCATCCTTTCCTGGTCATCCTTATCAAGGGATACCGTAGACTCCCCCTGACAACAAAAGCCACATCTGGCGCATGCAAATATTTCTTCTCGCAAAGCTACTCACCCCACTATTTGATTTTTACTGAAGAACTCTTCATTAAACAGCAGGCTATCCTACACTAAAAATCAAGCATACCCAAGATTTTCATTAAAGGTGGTAATATCTATGCCATAGTAGGCGGCGGCAGCCTTCCATTTTTCTCCGTCTGGCAAATCAAATATCACCTGTTCATCACCCGGCACAACAAGCCAGCTATTATCCCGTAACTCCAACTCCAACTGCCCGGATTCCCAGCCGACATAACCGACCAAGAAGAGATAATTGCGGGAACTGTTCTCCCCTACAACCAATTCGAGTAACTCTTTT
Source organism: Desulfotalea psychrophila LSv54 (assembly GCF_000025945.1). Classification (GTDB taxonomy): domain Bacteria; phylum Desulfobacterota; class Desulfobulbia; order Desulfobulbales; family Desulfocapsaceae; genus Desulfotalea; species Desulfotalea psychrophila. Next base: position 2,551,872 of record NC_006138.1, read on the forward strand.
TCTCGACTGAGGGAAATATTATCGGTGATATCTATGTGATTACCCTCATAGGGATGGGATCGATAGAGAACAAAGGCAGCATCGAGGGAAACAGGTCCGCCAATATAAACGGAGGGAAGCTCTGCCCTGGAAACCTCCATACCCATTTCCCGCAAAACCTGGGCAAAGCTGAGATTACAATCTGGTTTATTTATAACAAGGCCCAAGGCCCCATTGCTGTTATGAGAACAGACATAGACCACCTGTCCCGCAAAACGAGAATCGGGCATCTGTAGAGTCGAAACAAGAAAATAGCCGGCAAGACTATTGGTGCTTTTGATAGTATTTCTCATAATAACCTGTAGGTGAATTTACTAAAACTTTTGGGTCATACTATCAAATTTCTCTTGGCATGGTCAAGCGGTAGCGTGCAATCACTGCCAAACATGGAGGGCAGAAGAAGAGGCATGTGAAAAATATTAAACAACTATTTCGGAACCTTCGGCGGAGCAAGATTATCGGGGGCATCGGCAGGAAGAAGAGATGTGCCATACTTCTCAACCTGATAGTATTCATGTAATTTTGCATATTTAAGAAATGCATAATGCGCCATAATAACAGAACCAATAAATCCAGCACTGCCATTGAGAAAACCACGCTTAAAAACATAGGACTGCAAAAAAGTCCAAGCAGGATAAAAGAGACACATTAAAAGGGGATGCTTCTTACCCTTTGCAACTTTCTCCTCCACCATTCCCGAAGAGTAGGCATTTATCCTTGCCTCCTTAGCATGAATATTCACCTCGCCATAGTGATAAAATGGATGGCGCATCTGCCCCACCGTGCCATGAACCTCAGGATCTGCATGCACGGCATCATCACTTAGGGCACCGGCAAGTCTGCGAAAAAGCCTTAACTGGTAGTTAAAACCGGAATATGGACTGCTCATTACCCAAAAAAGTTGCTCCTGACGAGGCAATTTATAACCATCATGGCCTGACTCAGTGGTGAGCATCCCCTGAATTTCTTTTGCCAATGCCGGAGTAACCTCCTCATCTGCATCGAGGAGCAATGCCCATTCACAGCTTATTTTTTCCAGGGCAGATTGCTTCTGTGGACCATATCCTAAAAATTCATGCTGAAATATTTTTGCCCCATAGGACTCCGCTATCGACACGGTGCTATCGGTACTGTACGAATCAAGAACAACAATTTCATCAGCCCACTGCACACTCTTCAGACAATTTGCCAACGTTTTTTCATTATTAAAAGTTGTTACAAAAGCAGATATTGTTTTCATTTTTTTGTTAAAAAATTTTGAAGGGAAACGATTAGATGAAGCCTTCCTCTATTGACTCCAACGGGAAAACAGATGAACAGTCAGGCAGATAAACTCCAGCAAAGAGGCTCTCCCTTTTAAGAGTTCAAATCTACCTAAAAAATATTTTTAACACAACTTCTTTAACCCCCAAAAAAAGAGAATAAGGGCAAGCTCATCCCAGATTTTTAAGGGGTAAAAATGTACCGCCAAGACTGCAAACATGTTATATTTAGCTATTTATAATCAAACTCAGAAAAAGTCTCTGATCCTAGCATGGAAATATGTTTAACCATAAGATACTCAACTCCGTGCCTTTCGCATAACAACAGATAAAACATGAAAATACTTATAACAGGCGGTGCGGGCTTTATTGGGTCGGCAGTTATACGCCATATTATTCAAAACACCAATGACAGTGTTATAAATCTTTGACAACTCACCTATGCCGGCAACCTAGAATCTCTCAGCGAGATAGAGAAAAGCCCTCGCTACTCCTTTGCCCAGGTTGACATATGAGAAGCCACCTCGCTGAACGATCTCTTTACAAAAACACAGCCTGATGCGGTGATGCACCTTGCCGCCGAGAGTCATGTGGACAGATCCATTGATGGACCAAAAGATTTTATTGAAACCAATATTGTCGGGACCTGCAACCTCTTAGAGGCGACACGACAGCATTGGCTGACACTGGCAATAGCCGATCGGAATAAATTTCGTTTTCACCATATCTCCACCGATGAAGTTTATGGGGACCTGAAAAAAGATGATCCCGCCTTCTGTGAAGATAACTCCTATGCGCCCAGCAGCCCCTATTCGGCCTCCAAGGCCTCAAGTGATCATCTGGTCCGTGCCTGGCATCGCACCTACGGGCTCCCAGTTGTAATCAGTAACTGTTCAAACAACTACGGACCATTTCAGTTCCCTGAAAAGCTCATCCCTCTGGTTATACTCAATGCCCTGGAGGGAAAGAAAATTCCTGTCTATGGCACCGGAGAACAGATTCGTGACTGGCTCTATGTGGAGGATCACGCTCGGGCTCTCTATGCCGTCCTCAGCAGGGGAAAAGTAGGGGATACCTACAATATTGGTGGTCATAATGAAAAAACTAATATTGAGGTCATAGAGACCATCTGTCAACTTTTACAGGAAATAATCCCAGGTAAATCTTCGAATTATTTGGATCTTATCTCTCATGTAGAGGACCGGCCAGGCCATGATCTCCGCTATGCCATCGATGCAACTAAAATCAGCACGGATTTAGACTGGCGCCCCCAGGAAACCTTTGAAACAGGTCTACGCAAGACCGTAACCTGGTACGTAAATAATAAAAAATGGTGGATGCGAGTTCTTGATGGATCCTATAATCGCAATCGTCTTGGCCTAAAAGGTTAACTTTATGAAAGGTATTATTCTTGCCGGAGGCTCGGGGACACGACTGCACCCCATCACCCGAGGTGTCTCCAAACAGCTACTGCCGGTTTATGATAAGCCGATGATCTACTACCCGCTCTCAACCCTTATGTTAGCAGGTATCCGTGAGGTATTGATTATTACCACCCCCGAAGACAATGCCAACTTCAGGCGTCTTCTGGGCAGCGGCGAACAGTTAGGGATAAGCATTCAATATGCAATACAGCCAAGCCCGGATGGTTTAGCTCAGGCCTTCATCATAGGTGAAGAGTTCATCAATAAGGAGAGGTGTTGCCTTATTCTGGGTGATAATATCTTCTATGGGCAATCATTTACCCGCACCCTGCAGCAGGCAATGAATCGCCCCCATGGTGCGACCATATTCAGTTACCACGTCAAAGATCCACAACGTTTTGGCGTCGTCGATTTTGACCAAAATTTCCAAGCCCTCTCTATTGAAGAGAAACCCGCCAAGCCAAAGTCCAGCTGGGCTGTGACAGGACTCTATTTTTACGATGAGCGAGTGGTGGATTTTGCAAAACAGATAAGCCCATCCTCTCGTGGCGAATTGGAGATAACCTGCCTCAACCAAATGTACTTAAAAGACCAGTCCCTTTATGTCGAATTACTTGGACGAGGATTTGCCTGGCTCGACACGGGAACCCACGAGAGCCTGCAACAGGCATCATCCTTTGTCCAGACCATTGAAAATGTTCAAGGAAAACAGGTGGCCTGCCTCGAAGAAATTGCCTGGAACAATGGTTGGATAAGCGACGACCAGATGCTTCATCTTGCACAACCGATGCTAAAAAACGATTATGGCAAATATCTACAGTCTCTGGTCACTGAAAAAAATCTGCGTCGTACCTTAAACTCTGGGAAAAAGGAACTGTAATGAGGATACTGGTAACAGGAAGCGGGGGCCAGGTGGGCAAATGCCTCTGCCGGCAGCTGAGCGGAAAGGTTGAGCTGCTGACAACCAATCGATCTGAGTTGGATATCACCTGCCAGAAGGCCGTTCTAAAAACCGTGACCGGTTTTCAGCCGGACATCATCATCAACGCCACGGGTTATACGGCCGTTGACTTAGCCGAGGAAAATTCTGAAGAGGCATACAGGGTCAATCAGGACGGAGCAAAATTTCTTGGTCAGGCGGCAACGGCAGTAGGCGCTGCCCTCCTGCACATCTCAACGGACTATGTCTTTTCCGGTGAGAAAAGCAGAGATGAGAGCTATAGCGAAGGGGAAGAACCAGGGCCCCTTGGCGTATATGGCAAAAGCAAACTCGCAGGTGAGAAGGCCGTAGCTAATACTTGCAAGAGGCACATCATACTGCGTACCTCTTGGGTTTTCTCAGAATACGGGAGGAATTTTGTCAAAACAATGATAGCCCTTGGCCAAAAACACGACTCTCTCAGTATCGTCTCTGACCAATATGGTGGCCCAACCTACGCCGGAGACATTGCCTCAGCCCTGATCACTATTGCCGAAAAAATATCAGATGAAAATTTCTGCCAGTGGGGTCTCTACCACTTCGCTGGGCAGCCCTTTATGAACTGGTCAGGTTTTGCCAAGGTAATTTTTTCCGAAGCTGAAAGAGAGAACCTACTGCCTGCAGAACCTGTGATAAATAATGTCAGCTCAGAGCAATACCCCAGCCTTGCGAAAAGACCCGGAAACTCTCAGCTCGACACCAGCAAACTGACAGCACAATTCGGTATCTCTCCCTCTGATTGGCAGCAGGCCCTGAGAGAGATCATAAAATTCTTTGCCTCTAAAAAACAGATATGAATATCATACAAACGAAGATCCCTGAACTTGTTATTATCGAGCCCAGAGTTTTTGCGGATGCCCGTGGCTTCTTTATGGAAACCTGGCAGCAGAAAAAATTTGATGAACTCATTGGGCCCCAGACCTTTGTTCAGGAAAATCACTCAAAATCAAGTGCCGGTATCCTGCGGGGCCTACACTATCAGGAAAAAAATACCCAAGGGAAACTGGTACGTATCGTTATCGGTGAGGTGTTTGATGTGGCCGTTGATATTCGTAAAGATTCTAATACGTTTGGCCAGTGGGTGGGAGTCCTGCTTTCTGCTGAAAACAAACGTCAATTCTGGATTCCGAAGGGTTTTGCCCATGGATTCTATGTCATAAGCCAGGAGGCAGATTTTGTCTATAAATGCACCGACTACTATAATCCACAGGCCGAACGAACAATTCTTTGGAATGACCCCGACCTGGCAATAGATTGGCCTCTCAAGACTCCTCCCCAACTCTCCGAGAAAGATCAAAGCGGAATGCCCTTCAGCCAGATAAGTCCGCTCGATGTATCTCATGACTAAGGAGTAAAAAGCCTACCAGGCAATGTGGCCCTAACGCTGATACCAGGGCTCCACTTGCCTGCCTGCAGGTAAAATTTACTTCACTATAGCATGGTAGAGTTCAATACTTTTATTGTACATAACATCTACTGTGAAGTTTTCCTCCACCCGAAGCCGCCCCAGAGCACCCCGACGTTCACGTTCCTCCCGATCCTCCAAGGCTTCCTTGAGGGCCTGGCCCATGCCCTCACTATCAAGGGGAGGGACGAGCCAACCTGTTTTCCCCGGCTGAACAATCTCCAAACTACCACCATGAGCCGTTGCCACCACGGGCTTTGCCATGGCCATGGCCTCAATGGTCACCTTGCCAAAGGCTTCGGCATGCGTCGATGAGGCAGAAACAACAATATCACTGAGCTGAAAGGCCGCAGGCATATCCTTACAGTGACCGGCGAGAATAACCTTGCTGGCCAGACCATGACTCTTGATCTTCTCCTTAAGGGAGGCTGTATAGCTGTTTTCCGGGACATCACCAATACAGATGGCGAAAAAATTCAGGTCTTTAATCTTGGCTAGAGCATCAATAAATACATCCTGCCCCTTAAGTCGCGTCATCCGCCCGGCCAGAACAATAATAGGGACGCCTCTTTCCACAAGCCCCCAGGCACGAGCCAAATCAAGAACTCTCTGCTCCGGCACCGCCTCCGGCGAAAATTGCTGCGTATCCACCCCACCATAGATAATATCTATTTTATCTGGATCAGTACCATAGCTCTCGATAATATGGTCTTTAATGCTCTTGGAGACAGCGACAACTCTCTCTCCTCTGGTCATTATCTTTGAATAGCAGTTCACCGAGTGAAAGCCGTGAAAGGTGGTCAAGATAGCCGGTCTTTTCACCACAGGCAAAGACTTCCAGGCAAGCCAACCAACCCAGGCCGGCAGGCGGGAACGCAGATGCAAAACATCAACCTTCTCCGTCAACATCAGCCGGCGAAGCCTGGCAATATTAGGTAGACAACTAAAATTTTTGGACCCTATCCCCGGCCAGGAAAGATGTTCCACCCCGGCCGCAAGCAATCCTTCGACAAGACGTCCGCCGGTAGAAATGACAATAGATCGATAGCCACGCCGGGCAAGTTCAACGGCAAGATCAAAGGTTTCTCCTTCAACACCACCCTCTTCCATCTCTGGGACAATCTGAACTATTGTTAATTTTTTTGACACAATTTCTCCATAATAAGTCCTGCACATCTCTTTGCTTCATTCAAAACAGTGATTCCCTCTTGCCAGCTATGCCCCGCCTGCCAGTCGGCAAAGGAGATCACATAATTTTCATCTAAAAGAAACTGTTCACTTTTCTGATACTTGCTCCCCTTTTTTTTCCATTCAACGGGCAGGAGTCCCACCTGACAACCAGCCGTTAGGGCCTCAAACACCATGGAAATAGAGTCCACCGTTACCCAAACAACGGAACTACAATTATACTGTTCCTCGACCCAACCGGCCGGAGTATCTTTATAGTGAAAAAATTCTACCTGGGAAAATTTAGCGGCAAGACCTCTCAGATCGTCTACCGTTTCAGGCGGTGTACGTGGAGAGGATGAGATAACCCATTGCCTCTCATCCTGGCCAATAAGTTCTTCAATTTGCAGACAGAGCATTTTACTTTGCCAAAAATGACTCTTGAGATCAACTCCACCGACCAGGATAAGTCCTCTCTTCTGCTCATGACGTTTTTCATCCACGGAACAGTTTGCAGGCCCACAGGTACGTACTATCTGCGGGCCCGGGGCAGGTCGATCATGGCTCGGAACAAAGCAGAAATTAAAGTATCGCCGTAACCAGGATGCAGGCATCATACAACAGACTGAACTACCACCGCCTGCTCTCTGGGCCAGAAGAAGAGGAATATGAGTGCGCCGTCCTGTCCCGAGATAGAGATCTGTACAGGAAGAATCGTTTGCCGAACTCCCTCGGGCAAAAAGAAGAGTGAGGACATCTTTGCAACCAGTCCACCACCCCCTGCCCCGCACGTCCACAGCAGTGCAATCTACCTCAACTCTTTCTCGCAGGGCATTAACAATACCCATGGTCTGTTTCTCGTGCCCGGGCCTGCCATCAAGAAAAATAGTTACCCTTATCTTCGCTCTAGTAGAACTCATTCAACAAATTACCTCTTTACCGAACCTAGGTACGGGGCGCTGGAGATGGCCTTTTAGCACCGGCAAGCTTTACAATAATCTGATTTGATTTTTGCAAACGTATGGTGATTGCTTTAAAGATATGCTCTGATACCTCTGGGTACTTGGCAATCACCTCTTCAATTTTATCACCTGGATATCTCTTTACCTCGGTTCGTCCAAGGGCAACAATGGAGGCCGTACGCTCTTCATTTATAATTGTCGCCATCTCACCAAAGTACTCTCCGGGCTCTGTAATCTCGGCAATTTTTTTACCACTCTTAATAACAGAGAGGGCACCACGAATCAGTTTAAAGAAGTCCTTATCATTATTTTCTTCTCTGATAATGACATCTCCATCCTCATAAATTTCAACATCTGGGTTAAGCAGGTAGGCAGGAAGACTTTCTTTCTGGGCAACGGTTCTTTTTAAGGCCTCTTCTATACTGGTAACACCTTCTCGAACCTTTTGCAGGGCAGCTTCACGCAGTGGGCTCATGCCCTCTTGGCAGGCAATTTTTCGCAACTGATCCTCGGGCACCTGGGCACTGATTGCCTTGGCAACCTCTTCATTTACCTCCATCAGCTCAAAAAATCCCACTCGACCTTTATAACCAAAGCCACTACACTCACTACAACCCACAGGCCCGTAAATAACTAAGTCATCCAACTCTTCCTGATGAAAACCCAGTTTGATAAGTTCTTCCGGAGAATATTCGACAACCTCTTTACATTTACTACAGAGACGACGTCCCAAACGCTGAGCCAACACCATGCTTACCGAAGAGGCCAACATATATGGAGGAATACCAATATCAACAAGACGGGCAATAGTTGCAGCACTGTCATTGGTATGCAGGGTGGAAAACACCAGATGACCTGTCATCGCTGCCTTAATGGCAATCTCCGCAGTTTCCATATCACGAATCTCACCAACCATGATAATATCTGGATCCTGGCGCAAAAAGGCTTTAAGGGCAGCGGCAAAGGTCATCCCTACCTCGGGATGCACGTTCACCTGATTGATCCCACGAAAGTTAAACTCGACAGGGTCCTCAGCTGTTAATATCTTAATATCCTCACTGTTCAGTGAATTCAAGGCGGAGTAAAGGGTAACCGTTTTACCGGAGCCGGTAGGCCCGGTAACCAACACAAGCCCCTGAGGTCTCTTCAGACAACGTTTCAGGCCAGCAAAGGTATCTTCCTGAAAACCAAGTTTAGTGAGATCAACATTCAAAGAACTCTTATCAAGAATACGTAAAACAACGGCCTCGCCAAAGAGGGTCGGTAGAGACGAGACACGAAAATCAACAGACCGATTGCGACCAAGTCGCATCTTAATACGACCATCCTGAGGAATCCTCCGCTCAGTAATATCAAGCCCTGCCAGAATCTTCATCCTCGCAACCAAGGCATTCTTGATGGTCAGGGGCAGATTCATTGACTTATAAAGAGTTCCATCCTTACGGTAGCGTACCTGCATACTCTTTTCGTAGGGTTCAACATGGATATCAGAGACTCCATCCTGGACAGCCTTAACCAAGATACCATTCACCAACTTGATAATAGGTGCATCGGAGGCATTAAATTGGTCCATGGACTCATCTACGTCATCCTGTTCTATCTCAAAATCATCGGCTGCCTCTGCCACAATAGAGCCAAAATCTTCAACCTCTGTTATGCCAATATCAGTCTCTTCTTCTATATCTCCAGCATCACCGTAGAGTTCCTTGGCCTCTTCGTCGCTTATCCCGTAATATTTCTTATAGGCATTAATAATATCTTTTTCAGGAGAAATACAGACAGCAAGCTCTTTGTTGACCAGATCCTGCAAGGCCTCAACAGCAGCCGTATCGCAGGGTTCTACCATGGTAACCTGCAGGGTATTACCCGCCACCCGCAGGGGCAAGGCCATATACTCTTTTGCCTGCTCGTAGGAGAGTAGCTGAACAACCTTTGCCGTGGGAGGTTCTTTTTCGATAACCACCGCAGGATAATTATGCTGTCTACTCAAAAAGTTAAAGACAGTACCCTCATCAATATACTCTAATTGACGTAGAACAAGGCTCATCCGCTGGCCCCTCTTCACCAGTTTTTTTGCCGTTTCTAATTGGGTTGTGGTAATTTGCCCTGCCTTACTAAGTAGTTCACCAAGCTTAATCTTCCCCGCTCCAGATTGATCCTTAACTGTCCTTCGCTTTGTCGACCGCATGGCGGTATTTTTAGTTGGTAGGGCCATAACAATAATATACCTGTGTTAAAAGAAATTGGTGGAAGAGGATATCCTCTTCCACCGGTAAGGTTTCCTAGAAAACACCCTTAACTCGACCCGTCTGCAGGTCAACATCAACACGACGATAGGCAGGATCAGAGCCTGTGCCTGGCATAAGACTAATTGCTCCCGCCACCGGAACTACAAAGCCAGCACCCTTATAGGTAAGAATATCACGAATAGGTAAGGTCCAACCCTTGGGCACACCCTTCAGCTTTGGATCGTGGGAAAGAGAGAGGTGAGTCTTCACCATACAGGTGCCGAGTTCTGCCATCTCCGGATCTTTTGCAAGCTGAGTAAGTTTCGTGCGAGCCTCCGGAGTATAAGAAACTCCATCTGCTCCATAGACCTCTTTAGCAATAAGCTCTATTCTCTTCTCAAGCGGAGTATCAAGCTCATAGAGGAATTTAAAATCATTTTTCTCTTCGCAGGCATCAATTACCGCATCAGCAAACTCCAGGGCACCATCACCACCATGTTCCCAGTGAGTGGAGACGGCTACTCGAGCGCCAGCGTGCTCACAGATACGTTTTACAGCCTTGATCTCATTAGGACGATCTGTATAAAAGGCGTTAATACAGACAACGGGATTAATACCCGCCTTCTTCACCGTATTAATGTGATGCAGGAGATTCTTACAACCCTCTTCTACCCAACCAACATTTTCCTTAGCATATTCTTCGGGCATTGGCTTGCCAGGAACAGGAATAGGAGCACCTCCATGACATTTAAGAGCCCGAATAGTTGCCACAATAACAGCACAGTTCGGCTTATTGCCAGAAAATCGACACTTGAGGTTCCAAAATTTTTCAAACCCAATATCAGCACCAAAACCTGATTCGGTCACATTATAGCCTGCAATTTTCAAACCTACCCGATCAGCAATAACAGAAGATTGACCGATAGCAATATTGGCAAAAGGCCCGGCATGAACAAGAACAGGCTGACCCTCAAGGGTCTGCATAAGATTAGGATTAATCGCCTGCACCATCCAAGCTGTCATTGCCCCGTCAACCTCAAGGTCTGCAGTTGTTATCGGACGATCCTGCTTATCATAGGCAACCACAACCTTAGCAATTCTCGCCCGCATATCAGCAAGATCGTTAGCTATGGCCAAAATTGCCATCAACTCGGAGGAGACAGCAATGGCAAAGGAAGACTGTATGGTAGGGCCATCCATTTTGCCACCAATACCGATGGTAATATTACGAAGAGCCTGAGCACAAAAATCTATAATCCAGCTAAACTGAATTTTCTTAGGATGAATATCCAATCGCTTAAGATTTCTTTGGGCAAGCTGGGCGTCTGTGTAGTTGGCCTCATGCTGCATCCGGGCGGTGAGAGCCACCATGCCCAGATTATGGGCATTCATAATGGAATTGATATCACCGGTAAGCCCCAAAGAAAATTCATTTAAAGGAATACATTGTGACCTGCCACCACCGGCCGCAGAGCCCTTGATATTCATGGTCGGGCCACCTGAAGGCTGACGAATAGCTCCCACAACACTCTTATCCCGCTTGCCCAACCCCTGGACAAGACCCATAACACTGGTTGATTTTCCTTCGCCAAGTGGTGTGGGGGTAATAGCCGTTACATCAATATATTTACCATCTGGGCGATCTGCACATCGATCCAGAATTTTTCGGTAATCAAGTTTAGCAACATGATGACCATAGGGAAGTATCTCTTCCTTCGTAAGGTCCAACTGTTCAGCTAGCTCAAAACTGATTTCATTCGACTTTCAGCTTCTTCTGCAATCTGCCAATCTTTATACTCTTTAGGGTCAAGGGTCATCTGCGCCCTCCAAGAATTAAAGGAAGTTTTTTAGTTACTATAAAACAGTTAGCAGCTATTAGACTGCGACATCAGTAGTAAATTTTCACTACGATACCTAAAGAGAGTCTCTCCCGAAGGTAACACTCTCTTTAGGACAAGATATGTTTTAATAATCAAGCGCAGGAAACTGGCCCTTCATCTCCACCTCAAGAGGAATCATAACCTCCCGCATGGATGGTTCTACATGAGTTGTGGTGCGAAGAGAAAAAATATGGCCCCATTCAGAGAGACTGCAAAAGGCAATAATCTCTGTCTTACAAGAATTAGGCAAAACCGTACGGGCAGCCTGGGGGGTAGAGGTCTTCAGGAGTTGCAAATATAATTTTTCTGTCTCCTCCATAGCCTCGTTCCACGCCTCATATTCGGGAGTGCCCTCCTCAAAGAAGAGAGGTCTGACAAAGCTTACCTGATTACCAAATTTTTCATTACTATAACGGCAATAACGCTGACTTTCCTGCAGATACGAACAGGGACGATGCCGAACGAGTTCATGGGTTACAGCCCTGTTCACCACAAATCTTACCGCCACAAAGCGGTGTGCAAGAAGCAATGCTGCCGGTAGAGCATCCACCTCCGCAAGGGAAAGTTTGCTCGCCTTCACATCTCCGCTGTAGGAGGCATCGGCACCCCAAATATCAGAAAAAAGGTAGGGCTCTTTTTCCGCAAGCAGCACAAGTGCTGAACATATAATTGGGTTTTCCGAATACAAAGAGTAGAACTCACGAAAAGCCCTTATTGACCCACTGACCAACAATCCTCCGTCAACAACATTCACAGCAAAATATTTAGGTTGGCAGGCAAAAAAATCGGCCACGGCTTCGGTTCCACACTCAAAACGCAGAGTGATAGCTGCCATCTCCATTACAGAGTTATGTCCATGGACAACCATTTTTTGAACAAAGGGAATAGCAGATGCAGGCGTGATCTTATCCTCACTCTTATAACAGATCCGCCCACAGGCCTCGACACGCTCAACAAGAGATGCACTATCCATCTCACCTAAAATTTCATAGGAAGGGTCAACAATTAACATGTACAATCACCAATTAAGATTATGCTTCTTTCCAAAATGGAGACATCTTCCGCAATGACGCTATAATAGCCGGCATCTTATCCAATACAAAGTCCACCTCTTCTTCTGTATTATACACACTGAGAGAAAAACGTATGGAACCATGGGCCGCAGTAAAGGGCACACCCATTGCCCGCAGTACATGGGAGGGTTCCAACGAACCAGAGGTACAGGCAGAACCGGATGAGGCACAGATATTGTGCTCATTCATATAGAGAAGAATGGCCTCACCCTCTACAAATTCAAAGCTAATATTAGAGGTATTGGGCAGTCGGTGAGTTTTATTGCCATTAAGAAGGGCTTTGGGCACCGATGCCAACAATCCCTCTTCAAGTCTATCACGAAGGGCACGGACTCTGCTATTTTCTGTTTCCAACATCTGTCCGGCAAGCTCACAGGCCTTACCCAAACCAACGATGGATGCAACATTTTCAGTTCCACCGCGACGGCCATGCTCCTGATGACCACCTATCAGGAAAGGAGTAAACATCGTTCCCTTACGCACATAGAGCACACCCACACCCTTGGGGGCATGAAGTTTATGGCCTGAAAGGGCAAGAAAGTTAATTTCATTTTCAGCCATATTTATGGGGATCTTACCCACGGCCTGAACTGCATCCGTATGAAAAAGAGCGCCCCTGCTTTTGGCAAGCTGAGCCATCTCTTCCACGGGAAAGATCACGCCTGTTTCGTTATTTGCCCACATAACACTGACAATAGCAGTGTCTTCACAGAGAGCCTCACGATAAGCATCCATGTCCAACATACCTTCAGCATCAACCTTAAGGCGAGTTATTCGGTAGCGATGACCGGTCGCCACTTCAAGGTTGTCACAAAGACTCTTTACGGCAGGATGCTCGACACGGGTGGTAATAATATGACGTTTTTCAGGATGGGTACGAAGAGCAGCAAGGATGGCGGTGGAATCACTCTCGGTACCGCAGCTGGTAAAGGTAATTTCATCAGCACTGGCTCCAAGCAGATCTGCAACCTGCTGACGGGCCGTATTTACCGCCGCAGCAACCTGACCGCCAAAGGTATACATACTGGACGCATTGCCATAGTACTCAGAAAAATATGGTATCATCTCTTCAAGCACTTCTGGAGCAACCTTGGATGTGGCGTTATTGTCCATATAGACAATCTTGTTTTCTTTTAACATTAGTCCTCCTCCACAATAAGGCTCTCCAGGACAAGTTCTCTCAGCTTCTTCTCAACATACTCTTTAATGGTGGTTTGAGAGTTACTACAACTCTTACAGGCTCCACGCAAAGAGACGGTGACAAAGTCACCATCCACATCAACAAGCTCAATATCGCCATCGTCTTTTTTCAAAACAGGACGTATAACCTTATCGAGTACCTCTTCGATCTTCTTAATTTTTTGCAGGGCAGTCATGCGCTTAGGTTCTTTAGCTACGACAGCTGTACCAGCCTGCTCTTTCATGGTCTTGACAAGCAATTCGCGAAGCTTGTCTTCACACTTACCACAACCACCACCTGCCTTGGTAAAGTTGGTAATCTCTTCAACAGAGTGCAGGTTGGATTCTGTAATGGCACGAATGACCTCAACATCTGTTACGCCGAAACAGTCACAAATCACTTCGCCTTCTGCCATGGGCAGGATAGTGCCACGGTAATCAGCAATAGCAGCCTCAAGGGCCTCACGTCCCATGACAGAACAGTGCATCTTCTCTTTAGGCAGGCCACCGAGTCTTTCGGCTATATCTTCATTGGTTACCTTGACTGCCTCTTCAACAGACATACCCACAATCATCTCTGTCAATACAGAGGACGAGGCGATAGCACTTGCACAACCAAAGGTTTTAAACTTTGCATCGGTAATAATATCATTTGCATCAATGGCAATGGTAAGCTTCAGCGCATCACCACAGGCAAGTGAACCCACATCGCCCGTACCACTGGCATTTTCAATTTCCCCTACATTCTGAGGCTGAAGAAAATGCTGTTGTACCTTATTCGTATACTCCCACATAATATCGCTCCTATCTATAAAATCTCAAAAAAAACGAGAAAAATCAACATGAAAGTAATAAGCTAATAACTCCAATGTCTTAGCAACTTCCACCTTTTTATATAATCGGCCATACTGCACATGCTACTCTGCAAAATAACGCTCTATATCTTCATGTCAAGGCAGGCTTGCCTTTGATGGAGAAGAAAAAATGTCTTTTAATTATAAAGATAAAAGACCAATATCTATCAACAGTTGACGAGCCGTTTTGATAAGGGCAGAGGCACCGCTCCTTGTTCTTGATTCTACGTAAAAACGCACCTTCGGCTCTGTGCCTGATGGTCGAATCATAAGCCAGGAGGCATCAGCAAAAATAATTTTTCGCCCATCTATATCAATCACCTGAGATATTTCTCGTTCTTCACCTGCCACCTCAAGCGTCTGTCCCGGCAAAAGAGACGACAATTTTTCAAGAGCCTCCGCAAGGGCTAGGCCCTCCATGCTCACCGCCACACTTCCAACCTCAGGATAATAACTGCCATAGCACGCCTCAATCTTGCCGAGGTAAGTTCCCAGGTTTTCACCGGTAGTTAAGACAATATCAAGTGCGAGGAGCAGGCCTATATAGGCATCTTTTTCCGGGGTATGACCAATAATTGAGATGCCGTCTGACTCTTCAAAGCAGACCACTGCCCTACCAACCACAGGTTTAAACTCTTTAAAACCAACCCGTGGTTCAAAAATTTCCTCAGAAAAGGATTCTGCTATCCGGTTGGCAAGATTAGAGGAGGCAACTGTTTTAGCCAGGAGGCCATGCACACCCTTCTCTTCATGTAAAAAGTGGTAAGCGATGGCTCCGAACTGATTCATTGAAATTTCTCTGTCGCCATCGGTAAAACGAATTCTGTCCCCATCTGGATCAATAATGGCTCCCAACTTAAGAGGAGTTTCTATCCCCTGCAGATAGGTGACCAAGCCCTGCATATTGGCAGATGAAGGTTCAGGGGCAACTCCACCAAAGGTCACATCAGCCGTATTTCTCAACTGCTTTATCTTTGCCCCTGCCTCCTCTCCCAAAAGCGCGTCTATATGCAGGCGACTCGCCCCATGCACAGAGTCAACGGCAACAGAAATATCATCACGCTGGAGCAGTTTGGCCGATATTTCACTGAGATCTAAGCCATGTTTATCTCTATTCTGACTCACCAGATCCTTCCATAGCTGCAGAGAGTCGAGCAAATGCACCCTGTCGTCGGCAAGAAATGTCTCTTCAGTGAGTAAACTCACATCTCTCCCATCTTCTACAATGAGCCGACTCTTTTTGGTAATATACTCTGTTACCCCACTTGCAGCAGGCCCAGCATCGGCGCCATTAAATTTATAACCACCGTATTCCAAGGGGTTGTGCGATGGGGTTAAATTGATAGAGCAGGAGGCACCTAGCTGTAAAACAGCAGCAGAGAGAACACCCGTAGTGGACTCTCCTGCATAGTGCACCCGAAAACCGGCAGCCAACAGCACTCCGGCTACGGCACGCGCCAGAATCTCGCCCCCAAAACGATTATCAAAACCCAGGACACAGCCTCGCTCCTGCGCCTCGGCAAATGAATCCACCAAGAGAAGCCGGGCAAGTTGCCTATTTACATCAATCTGCTGAAACATATCAACAATTGCTGCCGTCACACAGGATACAGTATAAATATTGATATCCTTACCTAAAACCCCCCGCCAACCTGAGGTGCCAAAGGATATTTCCTTTGTGGGGGAATGACGATTTTCTAAAATTTCCCTCTCAAGCAGAGCATAAGCTGCCCTCAGGGGAGATCCACAGTCGTTGCCATGCTTTTTGGCACAGGGAATGATTGTTTTTATCAGAGAGAAATAATCGCTCTGCCGGTGGGCATTGGCTACCACAAAACGAGAGAACAGCTGCTCCGCACAATCGCTCATCTTTATATTTTCCATCATCTCTTACCAGTTATTCATCAATCTTAATAGCTTCCGATAAGAGCATTATCGGAATGCCATCTCGTACAGGATACAAAAGCTTACATTTTTCACAGACAAGTCCTTCGCCTACAAGCTGGACAGGCCCCTTGCATTCTGGACAGGCAAGAATATCAATTAGTTCTTGTTCAAGCATTATACCCTCATTATGGTGGCGGAAATAATTAGGTTAAACATTAATTATAATTTTTAAAAAAAAGAGTCTCTACACAAAGACTACACCATCTGGTAGTATACTCCGATGAAGCTACAAAGCTCAAGATTTTTGCAGAGGGCTTCAGAGATAATAAACTGCTTTTTATAAGATATTTACCAAATAAAGATGGCAAAAAAAAGATTATGACAACAGAAAATATAGGTTTTATCGGTGGCGGGCAAATGGCCGAAGCACTTATCAAAGGCCTTACCCAATCGGGCTCCT
Organism: Desulfotalea psychrophila LSv54; assembly: GCF_000025945.1. Lineage (GTDB taxonomy): Bacteria > Desulfobacterota > Desulfobulbia > Desulfobulbales > Desulfocapsaceae > Desulfotalea > Desulfotalea psychrophila. The sequence goes on from NC_006138.1 coordinate 2,568,671, forward strand.
ATCCTGCAGAAAACATCTATGTACTTGATCCCTCTCCAGAAAGAAAAGATTTCTTAACAGCCACCTATAATATCAACACCATTGAGGACTGTGGGGCTGCCTTTGCCACCTGTCAAAAGATCTTTCTCGCCGTTAAACCTCAGGTAATGTCCCTCGTATTACAAAATTGCCAAGGAATTATCAACGAAGATCATCTGCTTATTACCATCGCCGCCGGCCTCCCCATCTCGTCCTATGTAAAGACATTGGCCCTGCCCAGACTTAAAATTATCCGGGTAATGCCCAATACCCCCGCCTTGGTTGGACAGAGTGCCTCCGCCCTTACGGCAAGCCCCTATGTAAGCCAGGAAGAACTCGATAAAGTACAAAATATTTTTAATCAAATTGGCACAACAACGGTGCTCGAAGAGTGTCATCTTGATGCAGTCACCGGCCTCAGTGGCTCGGGGCCTGCCTATGTTTTTTCCTTTATAGAGGCCCTTATTGATGCCGGTGTTGCCGAGGGACTCAATCGACAGGTTTCGACCAATCTTGCCCTGCAAACCGTTGCGGGTTCCGTTGAGCTTCTCCGCCAAAATGGAGAACATCCAGCGGTGGAACGCGCCCGCGTCTCCTCTCCTGGTGGGACAACAATAGCAGCATCCAAAATATTAGAGAGATCAGGTTTTCAGGCAATTATCATGGATGCCGTCGCTGCTGCAACTGAAAAATCAAAAGAGCTTGGCAAGGGGAAGTGATGAATGTTTCCCAATCTGCCTTTGTCACCAGGGAAAAAATAACGCTGAAATGTGTGGGCATTGTTACCAAACCAGATTCCCCCGAAGCCGCTCAGTTTAGTAAGCAACTCTCCTGTTGGCTACACGATAGAGACATTGCCACTGGGATTAATGACATTGAGGAGCATATGGATCTTATCATCGCCCTGGGTGGCGATGGTACTCTGCTCCATATAGCAGAACTTGCAACCAAATATTCCATACCTGTCTTGGGTGTTAATTTTGGCAGTCTCGGATTTTTGGCAGAGGTCAACAAAGATGATACCTTTGAATCCATCGAAAAAATCATCGCAGAAGAGACCATCATTGAAAATCGGCAGATGATCCGAAGCCGTGTCCTCAGCAAAAACAGCTCCAGTGGCTATCGTTTTGCCCTCAATGAGGTGGTCATTACCAAAAATGCCTTGGACAGGCTTCTTCACCTGTCAACCAAGGTTAACGATCAGTTGCTGACCGACTACCGGGCAGATGGTCTTATTTTTTCAACGCCAACGGGGTCAACCGCCTACAACCTCTCCGCGGGGGGACCACTGGTCTACCCGGGACTTGCCACAATACTTGTAACCCCTATCTGCCCTTTCATGCTGAGTAGCAGACCGCTGATTCTGCCCGCTGAAAAACTGATCAAAACCAAGTTTAAGGCTAGGGATAATAAGGAAGCGGCACAGGTACTGGTTGACGGCCAAAGTTTGTGGAAGATGCATAACGGAGATGAGTTGGAAATTGAAACGGCCGGCCACGCCCTCAAACTTATTGTCTCTGATAGTCACAACTATTTTTCTATCCTCCGCAATAAACTTCACTGGGGAGTTGAAGACAAGAGAGATAAATAAAACCGACAGGCATGACATTTTCACAGACTCTTCATCCAGAAGAGCCTGTGAAAATTCGCTATTTCTTCTTTTTTAAACCATATTTTTTCAGCTTATACTGCAATAAACTCTTGGTAATACCAAGCTGGGACGCGGCCCTTGCCTGCACCTGATTGGATTCATCCAAGGCCTTAATAAGCATTCTCTCCTCAACAGCATAGAGAACCTCGTTAAGCCCCACCGATTCCGGGATAAAATTGCTGAGATCCCCGCCTGGTTGCCAATGATCCTCCTTATTATAGACCGTCTCCGGCTGTACATCTTCCACCATAATATTGCCTGCATCACAGAGAATGGCGGCTCTCTCAATGGTATTCTCAAGCTCACGCACATTACCATCCCAAGGAAGCCTTAGAAGAAGTTTCATTGCCTCTTCGCCGACCACGAGATTCTCCAACTGCAAAATTTTTCTATACTTTTCTATAAAAAAGGCCACTAAAAGGGGCAAATCGTCTAGGCGCTCCCGAAGAGGGGGCAGATTCAGGTGAATAACGTTCAGGCGATAAAAAAGGTCTTCCCGAAAATGACCGGCTGCTACCTCTTCCTTAAGATCTTTATTAGAGGCACTTATCACCCGCACATCAACATGAAGGGTCTTTGCCCCACCCACCCTCTCAAAACTCTTTTCCTGCAAGATACGAAGCAACTTCGATTGCAGTTCTAGCGGGATCTCACTGATCTCATCAAGAAAAATAGTTCCACCTGCAGCAAGCTCAAAACGCCCCTTACGCATGGATGCGGCTCCAGTAAAGGCACCTTTTTCATGGCCAAAGAGTTCACTTTCAAGCAGGTTTGCCGAAAGGGCAGCACAGTTCACGGCAATAAAGGCCTCATCCCGCCGGGGACTGGTGGAGTGAACGGCTTGAGCGACAAGCTCTTTACCCGTACCGCTTTCTCCTGTTATAAGAACCGAGGCAGGAGTTGGGGCAACCTTACGGATAAGTTTGTACACTCTCTGCATACTGGGACTCTTACCAACAATACCACTAAAGCAATCCTCACTCTGCAGTTGATGACGTAATCTCTTATTTTCTCGGATAAGAGAGTAATGGCGGGCAGCCCTGTAAATATTCACCAAGAGCTCATCGTTGGCAAACGGTTTAGCCAGATAACCAAAAGCGCCTGCCTGCATAGCCTTAACTGCCTTTTCCACCTCGGCGTGGGCTGTCATGATGAGCACCGGCAAATCCGGATTAAGTTCTTTTATCTGCTCCAAAAGGGCCATACCGTCCATACCGTCCATCTGCATATCGGTAATAACCAGATCAAGGTCTACCTCACGGCATATATCAAGTCCTGCCTTACCACTTCCAGCAGTAAAAACCTCCAGATCTTCATCACGTAATAGTTCTGAGAGAACGATCAGATAATTAGGCTCATCGTCTACTACCAGTATAGAGTAGCTACACATTATAATTCCCTGTTTGGATTGAATATTATTATATTTTGTTCTCATCCTGCACAGGGGAGTACCGTTCCTTGCGCAAATAAAGCGTGGTCAGTAATTCTTCCGGGACACAAACATTTTTTCCTCCGGCAAGTTGAGTGCCAGCCCGAAAATTACCATGATAATCACTTCCACCTGTGCAGATTAAATTATTCTCTCGGGCACAGCCTAAGAGCTGATCACGTCTTTTCCGAGAATGGGTGGGATAATAAGCCTCCACCCCGTCCACCCCCAGCTCACCGAGTTCGCCTATGACCTCGAAGAGATCTCTATCTCCCCTGTTCATATTAAAAGGATGAGCCAAGACCGTCACCCCTCCAGCCCTGTGTAAAACATCAATTGCCCGTTGAATGGGAACTGTTTTACGGGGCACGTAGGCAGGCTTTCCAGGAGTCAGATAAAGGGCAAAGGCCTCCTTCATATTTTTCACCACAGCCTTGCGCACCAGTAATTTGGCAATATGAGGACGACCAAGCTGCCTGTTCTCCAAAAAGCATCTCTCCTCCTCAGCTGTTATCTTTACCCCCAAACTCAGCAGACTTTTTATAATAAGGCCATTTCTCGTCGCCCTACTTTCTTGTATTTCGGCAAGAAATGTCTGTAATTCAAAATTATTTTGATCAAAAAGATAACTCAAAAGATGAATATCCATACCATTATAGACAAGGCTCAACTCAACCCCTGAAAAAACGGTAAGGCCATACTGCTTCCCAGCACATAATGCTTCGGAAACACTTAAGATATTATCATGATCTGTTATTGAGAGCGCATGAAGACCTTTACGTTTAGCAAGCTCTACCAGCTCAGTTGGGGTCATTGACCCATCAGAAAAACTTGAATGTACGTGCAGATCAATACTCATATTTAATATAGAAAATAAAATTTATAAAATGGCCCGTAAAAACTATGACCGCCTAAAAACCCACTAAGATTGACTATACTGCATACTCGGCCTGCCGTGAATCTGATTTTTTCCATAATAGAATTAAGCCAGCCGAAAAAGGCCTCAAAAAAGAGACCTTTTATCCTTGCAAGGTCTTTGCCTATAGGTATACTTACCTCATAGCTAACAATTTTGTTGAGCTGATTTTTTTCCCCTTAACCCCCCTACGGCAGGAGATTTTATGAAACAGTCTTATTTGACTTTTAGCTGTTTTTTTCAGTCTCGTATTAGGTTGTGCAGTTTTTTCCACCCTTACCTTCGCAGCCACTGACAGTGGCCCACAGATAAGAACAGCAGACAAGCAAAAATTGGCAACAGGCAAGCTGGCCATTGACCAGATGCAGGGTGGTGCCGAGCAGATACAACAGGAGCAAAAAGAACAAAAAAAACTAATACGAAATGCAAAAAAAAAGTAGCAGGACAGAGAGATGTATCGCTGAAAAAATCCCCCTATCCTTTTTTTTGCTGAACTAGGTTTTTTTTATAACTACCCCTGTCCATTTTCGACCTCACCATTTTTTATACCCACATCCCTATACTAAGGAGATCTTATGAAACAATCTTATCTGATGTTAGCCGTTTTCCTCAGTCTCGTCTTAGGCTGCACAGCATTTTCTACCCTCACCTTCGCAGCAAAAACGGACGGTGGGCAGCAGACAATGGTAGCAAACATGGACAAGGCCACAGTCATGCAGAAGGTTAATGTAAATACTGCCAACAAGACGGAACTGATAAGAGTACCTGGAATCGGTAACAAAACAGCAGACTCTATCCTTAAGTACCGTAACGATCACGGCAAATTTACAACCATTACCCAGCTCACCGAGGTTAAAGGCATTGGTTCAAAGAGTTTGAAAAAAATGGAGAAATATCTCTCTCTTTAAAGGTCATTACAAAATTGAACCGCCCCGGAGCTGCCCATGCCCGAGGCGATTTTTTTTGTCCCTGGCAAAAGAGAAAGATCGGTAATTTACCCTAAGCAGGTTATACTCCCCCGTATCGACTCCAAAAAAATTAAGATGAACAAGCTACGGGAAGGAGCAGAATGATTAACAAGGCAAATCTTAAGTCTACCCTGCAAAAACGGATGGGCCAGTTAGAGGAGGGACAGCTCCTCGCCTTTCTCACCTTCAAAAGGGACAGAACCATTTATATCCTACGGCAGAATGGCAAAACATTTGCCCTCTACCAGGATGGATTTGAAAAAAAAAGCTATGAAGGACTTGAACCGGCAAAACTGTTAAAGATCTTTAAGACAGCCGCCAAAAAAGAATTCCCCAGAAGCAATAAGATCCATATCTCCATCCTCTCCCAGGCCGCATTTCAAGAAAAGCTAAACCGTTTATCTTAAAACCTTGTGCCCCTTTCACCTCAGAATCAACAAGTAGAGGAGACAAAGTATGTCAGAGCCTGCCCTTTTGCAAAATTCGTTTGCAGATTATAAGCAGGATGGGATCTATTTTCTACTGTGTCTTGAGCAGGACATCGTCTATATTATGCTTTTTCCATAGCAGAATTAAGCCGACAAAAAAAGCTCTACAAAAAGAACCTTTTATCCTTGCACGTCTTTATCCTTAGGTATAATCAACGTATAGTTAACAATTTTGTTGAGCTGATTTTTTTTATCGGGAAGATGGTTGTATCATCCTGCCAAACGTTGAAAACGTTAAAAATAAAGGTAGCGACTATGTCCTATTCACCAACTTTAAGTTCCGGATTTACCTCTGCTAAAAATCGTAGTGTTTTTATATCTCCTCAATCAGGAATGTGCTCTTTTTGTACGGAAGACTGTGCCGGCACCTGTGAGTTAGCCTTGGCGGCGATACTAGGAGCACAAACAGTCTACCCTATGACAACTGGGAATAATCAAATAGCTTCGGAAAAAGATTATCCAATTGATTTTTCCCATTTTAACATCAATGGGCGGGTCTTCGGTGCTCAAGGCGTAGTTGAGAACTGCGAAGAGGCGACTATTTTCAATGTGAACCTTGAACGCAGTTACGGAACATTTCACCCCGTTAAAATGTCAATGCCCGTCATACTTCCAGCCTTAATGAAACTCAACTGGCAGGACTATTTTGCCGGTGCTGCTATGGCTGGTGTAACCTGTATAATTGGTGAGGATGCGAGAAATAATGATCCAAAGTTAAAGGTGACAAACGGCAAAATTGAGGAGTTTCCTCTTTTAGATAAAGCCCTTAATTGCTTTCGTCAATATTACAGAGGGTATGGTCAGATTGTTGTACAGTGCAATATAGAAGATAATCTTATGGGTGTACCCCAAATTGCTCTGCAAAAATACGGCGCGGAGGCGATAGAGATCAAATTCGGTCAAGCTGCAAAAGGCACCCAACCGGTTAAGCGGCTAAGGGATATTGAGACAGCAATTGCGAGACAAAAACTCGGTGATCTGGTCCATCCAGACCCCTCAGATCCCGCCATCCAAAAAGCATATCGTAACGGCGTTTGCCCTAATTTCAACACCTATGGCAGACTACCCCTATGGACAGAAGAATCTCTTATCGCTCATATCGCAAAATTACGGGATTGGGGCGCAAAAAATATCTACTTTAAAATGGCAGGATACGATAAGACCGATATAGAACGTGTCCTTCGAATTGCCTGTAAGGCAAAGGTCGATATGATAACCTTTGATGGGGCTGGAGGAGGTTCCGGGTATAGTCCGGCAAAGATGATGAACGAATGGTCTCTACCAACGGTTTGCCTGGAAGATATAGTTGTTCGTATTTCTACTCAGCTTAAAGAAGAGGGGGAAACGCTACCTGCCCTTGTTATGACTGGTGGTTTTGCCAGTGAAGATCAAGTGTTTAAAGGACTGGCATACGGTGATGGTCATATGCTTGCCATTGGCCTATGCCGGGCAGCAATGGCCGCGGCCATGACTGGTAAAAATATTGGCGAGCAAATCAAAAGCGGCAATGTACCTGAAAGATTTAAAAAATATGGGTCAACGATTGAAGAAATATTTTGTGACCTTCCTGATTTACGCGCCCTCTATGGAACAAGGGCAAATGATTTTCCTTCAGGAGCCATAGGCGTCTTTTCTTACCTCAACAAAATAGCATTTGGCCTGCGCCACTTTGCTGCTCTGAATCGAAAATTTAATCTGCCTCTTTTAGACAAAAGTGATCTCATTCCTCTCACCGCAGAGGCAAAGGCTCTTATGGCAGATAAGTGGTTTATGTCTCCTCGCTGAAAGATATGATCTGTAGAGGTGAGTGAAATTGAGATCACTCACCTCTACAAAGGATAAGGGGGAGGGAATAGCCCCCGTAAATTTATCAGGACTGCCTGCTAAGGACTTCTTAGGTGAGCACCTCATAGCCATCCGCTGTGACCAGAATTGTATGCTCATATTGAGCAGATAATTTTTTGTCACGGGTAACAACATTCCAACCATCTTTGCTTGTTCTTATTCCGGATGTACCTTGATTGATCATCGGCTCAATGGTGAAGGTCATCCCCTCTTCAAGAACCAGGCCTGTATCCGGGCTACCGTAGTGCAGTACTTGAGGCGCTTCATGCATCTCTTTGCCAATGCCATGACCACAGTAATCACGAACAACGCTATAGCCGTAATTTTCGGCAAATGTCTGGATTGCATGGCCCACATCACCCAGCCGAGCCCCGGGTTTAACCATTTTGATACCCTCCCACATAGCCTGATAGGTGGTCTCAACCAGTTTTCGGGCCTGAGCTGAGGCCTCGGGCATAACATACATCCTACTGGAATCTGAAATAAAGCCGCTTTTCTCTAGGGTGATATCCAGGTTAACAATATCCTTTAACTTGAGCTTCTGCCTGGTACTTGGAACGCCATGACAGACAACCTCGTTTACCGAACTGTTGAGGACATATTTATAACCATACTGCCCCTTGCTTGCTGGCCGTGCCGCCAAATCGACAGTAATAAAATCTTCAACTCTATTGTTAATTTCCATGGTTGTTACACCCGGCTTAACAAATCCATCCAACATTTCAAAAACCTTTGCCAGTAACTGCCCTGCCTGCCTCATAAGCTCTATTTCAGCAGGAGACTTTATATAAACTTCTTTCATTACAACCTTCTAACTATTTTAATATGAGCTCACAAATGAGCATTGGAGTTGAGCTACCCTCAGCCCCCCGCATCTAAAGCTGTCTCAAACCCTGGATGACATCCAGGCTAGGAATGGCTATCCCCTTGTTATGAGAAAGATTGTTAGAGTATACATCCACCCTATCCTTTGTGCCACCCCTAAAGCTGTCAGGATGGGGCCTATTCCATCCAGAAACGCCACAAAAAGCGGGGTAAAGGTTAAGCCTTACTCTTCTCCTTGCAGCTCATGACCCTTTGTCAGGACAATTCTGTACTTATCTATCTTTCTGTAGAGTGTCGGACGGGAAATGCCAAGAGACTGAGCTGTTTTGCTGATATTATTATCAAAAAAGGCAAGGGTCTCCGTGATAATTTGTGACTCCACCTCCTCCAGGGTCTGCGTGCCCACCACTTTAACCACCTCTTTATTGGTATTAGAAAAGAGATCACTAATGGCAAAGTGCTCCGGGAGAAGAACACCGTCTTCTGCCAAGTAGATGGCACGTTCCGTGGCGCTTTCCAGCTGACGGATATTGCCGGGCCAGCTGTACTTACTGATAGCCAGACGCGTTTGACTGGGGAGGACCTGTTTGCGACGATCGAATTTTATTATATGCCTATCTATGAAATACTGAACTAACTTAAGAATATCACCCTGACGTTCTCTCAGGGGTGGAATATTTATCCTCAGGGTACTGATACGGTAATAAAGATCTGCCCTAAACTGTTGAACATCAATCATTTTCTTCAGATCTTTATGGGTTGCAGAGATGATCCTCAGATTCACAGGGATAGTACGTAGTCCACCTACTCGTTGTATTTCTCCAAACTGAAGCACTCGCAGGAGTTTAACCTGCATTTCAAAGGGCATATCGCCTATTTCATCAAGAAAGAGGGTGCCGTTATTGGCAAGTTCTATCTTGCCCGGTCTGCCACCCTTTTGCGCCCCGGTAAAAGCCCCCTCCTCATAACCGAAAAGCTCACTCTCCAAGAGCTCTTTGGGGATGGCCCCACAGTTGATAGCAACAAAGGAGCCATTTTTATGTTCGCTTGCATTGTGAATTGCCTGGGCAAAAAGCTCTTTACCCGTTCCGGTTTCCCCATAAAGAAGCACCGAGGCAGTATTCTTTGCGGAAATACGGGCAAGGTGGAGGGCTGATTTAAGTGCGGGACTGTCGCCAAGGATAGAATCAAAGGTAAATGGGGCCTGAGTACCGATCAGTTTAACTGCTCGGCGCAACGCTTCATTTTTTTCAACAAAGGTAAAGATTCCCCCCACAAGTTGCTCCTCCTCCAGTCGTATAGGGTCAAGAGAGGCAAAATAGCTCACCCCCGTTTTTTTGGAGACAATTTCCCGGGCTCGAAATCCTCTCCCCCGCTCCAGACAATCAGCAATATTCAGACTATTGCCGATATAGGTAGTGAGTAAATTATCCCTTGCATCTGCCTTTATGGCCAGGAGATTACGGGCCTTGTGGTTTGTTTGGACAATATTTCCCTGTTGGTCAACGGTCACTATTCCAGATGATTTAGACTCAATAATTGCCGTCATATATTGATTCTTTATGGCAATTTCTTGCTGTTTTTCAAGAGATTGAAGTCTGGATCTTATGTTTTTAGAAGCCTGGCTAACAAGACCTATAGTATGGACATGCATGTTTTCTGAATAGCCACTCAAACAGATGACCCCCAAAAGTTCCTTACCATCGGGAGAAAAGATGGGGGAGCTGGCATTGCTAATTTTTTTTGCCGTAGTAGCATACATCTGAGTACCCGGCAGAAAAATACTGATCTTTTCAAGCAGAGTCAGACCAATTGCACAGGTGCCAACATCCTTTTCTGTCCAGCGATACCTGGGAATGCAACGTCTATGGGCAAAATGGGCCTGAAGATCAGGATCGCCCACCAGATAAAGGATATAGCCCTCATTGTCGGTAAAGATCATGCAAAACCCCGTTCCCTTCAGCAGGTCGTAGAGGTTTTCTAACTGTTCTTTGGTGGTATCATAAAAAAGCTGTTGCTTCTTTATTCGCTGCCTGAAAGCCTGCTCCGTTAGCTTGGTGCTTTCAGGAGAGCCATCTACCTGAGGGGTAATATTATATTTTTTAGATCGTTTGAACGAGGCATCAATTATTTTTTGCAGTTTTTCGTGGTTGGGCAGTTCTGAGATCATGGCATTAATTGTATTGTTTCGCAACACTGTAAAGAAAGGGCACAGTGGGCATTATCGTTTTGTTTCTGCTTTCAAAATCAAACAGAGAGAGAGAAATGTCTTTAGCGCTACATACATTATGTAACATATTGTTACATGTCAAGCAGAAGGATAATTTCTCACCATCCTTTACCAGACCCCAAAAGAACTTTATTTGCGATAGTGGTCTGGAAAATGCATCGTTTTTTATGACTTCCCGTAGAAGCTTTTGGAAAAAGTCAGTAATGAAAGTTTAACAAATAAGAGAGGATGAGATGATAGAAAGAATTGAAACAAGTGAACGTATGAGCAAGGTGGTAATCCATAACGGCCTTGCCTATCTTTGTGGTCAGGTCTGTGCTGATAGTAGTGAGCCCGTTGAGCAACAAACAGAGAGTACTCTTGCCCGGGTTGATGCCCTTTTACAAACAGCGGGCAGTGATCGGGAACACATACTCAATGCAACAATTTATCTTCGTGACATGAAGGATTTTGCAGAGATGAATAAGGTTTGGGATAACTGGGTGCCAAGGAGATCTGCTCCAGCCAGAGCCTGTGTTGAGGCGCGACTTGCCCGCCCTGAGCTACTTGTTGAAGTATCCGTTGTTGCCGCAGTTATTGCCAAATAGTTTCTAGATGTTCAGGCTGTTCCAACCCTGAAAGTCCTCACCAGCGTATTAGCTGGTGAGGACTTTTGTTTTCCACGCCGCCATTTGCAATGAAGCAAAGGGGAGTCTTATTTCTTCATCTTAGCAGCTTCGTCATGCATCTTAGCAGCTTCATCATGCATCATATTGTAGGTGACCTTCATCTCGTCAATCCACTCCTGACCACTGCGGTAATCTACCACGGCGTTCATGTTTTTGAATGCCTGTCGTACCTTAGGATCTTTCATCGCCTTCTCTGTAGCGGCAACAAGTTTTTCAACTACCTCGGCTGGAACACCCTTAGGGGCAAAAATACCGGACCATCCCTCGAAATCACCCTTTACCCCGAACTCAGCAAAGGTAGGTACACCTGGAAAGTCGTCCATTTTATTGTTCATGGCAAGGGCTCTGGCACGACCGGATTTAACGTGAGGACCAAAGGCAGGCGGAAAAGCTACGGCAGAATCAATATGCCCACCAATTACAGATACCATGGAGGCAGCGCCACTGTTCGCGTGTACATAGGTAACCTTATAATCGAGCTGGCCGGCAATCATGTTAGCAAGGATGGTCGCGGAAGAGGCTGCACCCCAAGAGCCTTGAGTTACCTTTCCTGCCTGAGCGCCAGCAACGAACTCCGGCAGAGTTTTATAAGGACTGTCTGCAGGGACAACGATTGCCAGAGGGACAGAGGTCATTTTGATAATAGGAGTAAAGCTATCAAAATCGTAGGGGGTCTTGCTAAAGTTCGGAGTAACAAGCACGTTACTGAGACCAACATTAAGCAGGGTATAACCATCATTTTTAGAGTTTGCCACAAAGGCGCTACCCATAATGCCACCACCACCGGCCTTATTAATAACTACAACTGGAGTACCAAGTTCTTTTTCTATTGCGTTAGCCCATACACGGGTAGAGAGATCAGAATCGCCGCCGGCACTCCAGGGAACGATGACCTTAATAGGTTTTGTTGGATATTCAGCAAAAGCTGATGCAGCTGTTAAAGAGATGGTCAGAGTTGTGGCAATTGCTACAAGTGATTTTCCAAAGCGTTTCATAAAAACTCCTCAATAAATATTTTAACACAGGGCAGAGACCTCTCTACCAAAAATATGTCAACAACATGGCAAGACTGGTTCTCTGCTGATCTGACCAGTTGTTGACATAGGAAAACGCAACATTTAGGCGGGTACCTCGACACCCTCATCTACTTCTATCGCCTTTTTAAGGGCTGCTCTGGCGGCTTCTTTCTTACGTTGACGCAGGGTGCTATATACGGAGAAAGCTGCCAATGCGGTGAATATCCACGAAAATGGTGAGGCAAAGAACAGGTGGTACTCTGTGCCGACAATGGCCACAGCCTGATCAAGGTTTTGCTCTAAAAACGGGGTAAGGATAACGCCGATGATAAAGGCCGCAGGATTCAGTCCTGTCAGGCGCATCCCATATCCAAACAGGGTAAAGAGGATGAGAACAAACACATCGTTAATATCCTGATTTACAGTAAAAGAACCTGCAAAGGCGAAAATGGTAACGCATGGGAAGATGTAGCTACGTGGAACAGAGGCTACTCTTGTCCAGAAACGAAATCCCGATTTAGCAATAACAAGCAGGAAGAGATCTGTTATAAGAAAACCTGCAAAGATCGAGTAAATCACACTGGTGTGTTCGAAGAAAATGGTTGGCCCGGGAGTGATACCCTGAATGAGGAAGGCACCCATGAGCAGAGCAGCTACGTCATCACCGGGAATACCCAGGGTGAGCATGGGTATCATGGTGGCACCACATACTGCATTATTGGCAGATTCTGCGGCGGCAATACCACGGATAGAGCCCTTACCAAATTTCTCAGGATTCTTGGCGCATCGTTTTGCCTCACCGTAGGCAAGAAAGGCTGCAGTACTTGAGCCAAGACCGGGCAGAGAGCCAATAAAGGTTCCAATTCCTGATGATTTAAGGATGGTGCCCAGGACAGATTTGTACTCCTTCCAGCTTATACGATTATCCGCCGGAATGGTTGACTTCATAAGTCTCATCTGGGCATCTGGGTCCTTACGATTTCTAATGGCCTTAATAACCTCAGGCATAACGAGTACACCGATGAGCATGGGCATAAAGGTAAAGCCATTCAGCAACTCCGGAACACCAAAGGTAAAACGGGAGGCACCGGTGATGGGAGACATACCCACCATAGCCACAAACATACCCAGGCAACAGGAGAGGAGTCCACGAGCAACAGACTCTCCTGTAATAGAACCAATAACAGTAAAGGCAAAGAGCAGGAGGAATACACGTTCAATGGGCCCTGCCTGCAAAGAGATCACTGAAATAGGCGCTGCCACAAAGATCAGAACAAGAGTACTGAGCATCTCTCCCGTAACTGATGCATAGAGGGACATATCGAGGGCCTTGCCGGCCTTTCCCATCTTGGTCAGGGCGTTGCCGTCCTGTGCGGTCAGAAAGGAGGCCGCTGCCCCGGGAGTATTGATCAGAATGGCAGAAATAGAGCCACCATAAATTCCTGCCTTATATACGGCAAGGAGCATGGGGATACCAATAATGGGGTCTACGTAAAAGGTCAGTGGTAAAATTATGGCAATAGCCATAATGGCTGATATACCTGGGATGGCACCAAAAATAATCCCCACCACAACCCCGACTGTAATACCAATAAGGGGGCCCACAGCAAATATGGAGGAAAATCCGTTTAAAATGTTTTCTAGCATAGTATCCTCGCTCTTGTTACAGGGACCAAGTCGGTAATAGCACTCGTAAATAGTTATAGCAGCCATAATAAATCAGGATTGGCGTTACTATAGATAGGGGGAGCATGACAAGCCAGTTTCGACTTCCCAGAAGCAGGGCAACGGCTATCATGATAAATGGTGTAGCCACTATAAATCCAACAATGGGCACCATGTACCAGTATATGAGGAAGTATGCTATATAGACGACAATCCCCATAAAACCATTAGTATCAATGAATTCCTGCTCTTCGAGGGGTAAGGCCTTACGCAGCTTATAGAGGGATTGAGCCCCTATGGTTCCTGAAAATGCAATAATACAGACGGCTATTAGGCGAGGTAGAAACATAGATCCCAGAGCTGTTTCCATACCTCCTTCAACCAGATTGTCATTTGTAAGGACAATTATCGACATGATTATCAGGACTGCATGGATAATCACATCAAGTTTTCTTCTGTTCATCATTCCTCCGTGTCAATTGTCGCCCCATTCAAAGAAAAACCTAAGAAATTTTGTGGCGAGTTTATGGCTATATCAATTTAGATAGATTTTCCTCTGCAGGCTATAAATAGCCATTAATAAGGAAATCTATGTCGTATATAGGAAGTTGAATGCACCTTCGTCGCGCCAGCAAAGGCTGAAAGCTCTGTGCACTTAAAAACCAATACACCTAAATTATTTTTCAGGGCGAATTTTCCTGCAGCTTTACAAGTTCTTCTCTTCTCACAACTATATTACTGTTATTTCGTTTATATCAAATAACTGCTTCCCAAAAATCAGGCTACCAGCCCATGGTCTTTGGAGCAAAACCATGACGATGGGCAAATGGATAGAAATGAAGAGGGCTTAAGATAACCCTATCTTGTAGCAAGGCTATTTACTCCGTTGCTGCTTAACAGCAGAGAAAAGGGCAGGAACTGCCCTTCTCCCGTGTAAATATTACTGATTTCCCTCGGCTTCAAGAATCATAATATTTTCCAAAGAAACAGGTCTTACAGGGGTACGAATATTAAGTGCCCCCACAGCAGGCACATCTCTACCCAGTTCCTTGGCAGCAATTTCTGCCAGGGCAGAACCGCACATGCGCCCCTGACATGGCCCCATACCACAACGGGTACGTAACTTAATATCATTTACCTCTTGGCATCCCTCCTGAACGGCACGACGGATATCACCTGCGGAGACATTCTCACAGCGACAGACGGTAACAGAATCATCCATATCAAAGAGACCCTTTCTCGGGGCAAAGTAACTATCAACAAAATCCCGTGGGGCAACGGCTTTTTGCAGGCGTTTTTGGGTTTCGCCAATAAGCTCTTTTGCCTTGCCTGCTCCTACTTTGCCAAGCTTTTGAGTGATATCTAAGGCTGCCATTTCCCCTTTGCAGGTGGAGCTGCCTATTCCATGTACCTTGGTGCAATCACCCACCACATAGACCCTTTGATTGCTACTCTTGCCAAATTGATTAACAAGGGGATACCAGTAACGTTGGGTTTTGTCCCAGACATGCTCAAGCTGAAACATTCGACTTACATGGGTACGGGGAATAAGTCCCTCGTGAACAAGCAGGGTAGAGCAATCGATGCTGTGCTTGCCGCTAAAACTTGAAAATTGGACCCGTTCAACCTTATTATCACCGTGGGCCGAAATATTACTGACACCACGAAAATATTTGGTCTTCCCTAATAGGGCTGCCGTCATCTTTACCCCCTTAAAAAGAAAGGGAATATCCTGCAGGGCCTTCGGCATATGGGCCATTGAGCGGACAAGATTAGTAAGAGGCATTGTTTCAAGAATACCTGCAAGAGGCACCCCGAGTTCTAAGAGATGGCCTGCTACCAGAGGAACAAGGGGGCCGTTTCCGGCAATAACCACAGGAGCATCCGGAGTCATCCCGGCTGTCTTGTAGAGCAGATCGGCTGAGCCCGCAGTCATGACATTTGGCAGGGTCCAACCCTTAAAAGGAACAGGACGCTCCATGGCACCGGTGGCGATGACGATATACTGAGTGCGGATATCCATAGTCTTACCATCGACCGTTGCCAGGAGGCGCTCATAGCCACCATGCCAGACCACTGCATTGGCAATATAACGAATATTGCCCTCAAGCATGCTGTTAACCAGAGCAGCGCCCTCTTCTCTGTCATGGGGAGACAAAAAGTTTTTATGGGCGTTATCACCTGTCACCCAACGATAGATCTGCCCCCCGGCAAGATTCTGATCATCGAGAAGGATAACATCAAGGCCTAATTTTGCAGCAGTGATGGCACAGCTAAGTCCGGCAGGGCCTGCCCCAACAATGGCAACGTCCCACTTTTGTTGCTTTTCTTGCATTAGAGTGTCTCCTGCATATGGGTTTGTCTCTCAACCTTCATACCATCTCTGGCAACGATCAAGCAGCTCTGCTGATTGGGAACACCGTCTATGGTAACCATGCATTCAAAGCAGACGCCCATGAGACAGTTGGGTCCTCGACGTTCTCCGCTTACAGGGTTAATAGAGGTGTAGTTTCCCTCGTTGTGGGAATGAGAATGTTCCAGTACCGCTACGGCAACAGTGACACCTGCATCGACTGTGACAGGCTTTCCCTCAAAATAAATAGTTATTTTTTCTGACATAATCCGTTCTCGTTATATATGATGAACATCATGATGATGAGCTGAACTCTATTTTTTATCTATGCATCAGCCGGGAAACGATCCAGACCAAATCCCTGGGCATTCTTTGGTAACTTACCGCCAAGAATAAACTCAGGAAGATGCTTTGCCTGCACTGCTGCCAGGGTGACACCGCTATGGGCATTAAAAATAAAGGCATTTTTGTGATTTGGGATAGCGTCGTAAATAGGGAAGCCGTCCTTGGGCCAGACCCGCAGTCCGGTCCAACAGCGAATAACACGAAGTTTGGCAATGGCTGGCCAGATAGTATGGGCCCAGTTAGCCACATGCTGCAGGCGCTCGGGAACAAGCTCGGTATTATTGCCCATATACTCATGCTCAAAACCCACCATAACGGTACCGCCGTCGGTACGGGTGATGCCGAGCAGTGGTGTCGGCAGAAGGTTGGGAATACGCTCGGTGAGAAAGAGCTGCGACTTATTGGCATAAATCGGCACATTAATGCCAAATTGGTTGGCAAGTTGCTTAGATCCCAGTCCAGCCGTTATCACCAAACGCTCACACTCAATGGTACCCGTACTGGTGTGAACAGTATAACTATCACCATTTCGGGCGATATCCAGGGCAGCACAGTGGGGAAGGAAGGTGCCACCATTGCGTTTCATGGCCAATCGAAGAGCGAACATCAGCTGCAGTGGTTCTATATGGCCATCCTCTGGACACCAGGTTCCGCCCGTTACCTCTTTACCAAAGGTGACTCCCGGGTAATGGGCCTCAAGCTGAGATCGGGAGTACATTTCGCCGGGATAATCCTTAGTGGCCCCAAATTTTTTTGCCTCTTCATCCAAGGCCTTCAGGTAATTTGCCCGCCTGTCATAATCGGCTTCGCCCACGGTGGGAATTATACCACCACACTGCTTGTACATAGTATCAATGCCAGTAAGCTCTTCTATTTCCGGTATCAGCTCAGGGAAAAGTTTAGAAGATTCAAAGTTCCACTCCGCATAGGGGCGATTACCCAGAGCTTTTGACTGGCACCAAATAAGGCCCATGTTTGCTCTGGATGATCTATCTATAGGATTGGGCGGGGCATCGATTAAAACCACCTTCTTGTTTTTTTTGGTCAGCCCGTAGGCTATTGCTGCGCCTGTTACGCCAGCACCAATGACAAGTACATCTGCGCTATGATTCATAAGAGTATGTTTTTGTTCTATAAGAGTATAAAAGGCTTTTAATCTCTTTATGAAAAAAAATGCCGCTTATGGGGTTGTAATAGAATTACTTAATTTTCTTAAGCTCTCTCATGCACCGCCCAAGGACCAGAAACGCCTATGGGAATGAGGCAGATGAAAGATGAAAATAGAGGAGAGGTAACTTGAGACAAACTCAGGGGTCTCTCCAAATAAATCTTATAATAAAAATTTATGATTACAATATTCATAGCAACTTATATGCCAAAAATAAAATATGAGGAGAGTGGGGGTGGTACTAGTTTGTAGGGGAAAGGAGAGGCATCTCCCTGCTGTTACATTATATTACATATTAAGGCAATGAGAACAGGATGCCTTATGAATATTCTTTAAAATTAAATATTTACATGGATGTGTAACAGAATATTTCAGCTGTAACGAGGCGTTACAGCTGAATGGAATGGCAGGACTTGGGAAAAAATGAGTTATTCTTCTTCAGCAATTTTTCTGAAACGGGGGACCAGTTTACCCTCTACCTCTACCTCTTCACTAAACATGGCAAGAGGCCTCACCCAGTAATCGAACTTGCCATAGAGGGTTTGATAGACGACCATTGTCTCTTCACTTTCACTGTGAGTGGCAGTGCCTAAGACTTGATATTTTGGGCCCTTATAATGTTGATAGAGACCGGGTGCTATCTGGGAGCTACTTGATCTTAATTTCATCTTCTCTCTCTAAACCAGGAAATAGCCCTTCAGCAACGCTATTGGTAAATATCTTACCCATAGCACATACAAAGTTTAGCGACTATTTATTGAAAAGTCTAATTTTCAAATCATTTTTATGCTCAAGATCTGTTTTTTAAACCTGACACCAATATATGCGTACATGTTCGGGACTTCCGGCAAGACGGGGGAAGTCCATGGGAGGGGACATTTGCCGGACAAGAGAAAAATGTTTTTCCAGTTCAGCCCGGTAATAGCTGGCATTGCCGCCACGATGATTATTGGCAAAGAGGGCCACACCCCTAACAGAGAGTAACATACGTATCTGCCTGGCCAGTTCAGGCCACTGCTTTTCCACATGAAAGGCCTGTCCCTTGCCGGCTGAGGCAAAGACAGGAGGATCACAGATAATGAGATCCCAAGGGGTAAACTCCTCCGGATTTCTAGCATATTTGCGTTCCTGGCGCTGGAGCCATTTGCAGACATCTTCCTTAATAAACTTTCCCCGGCCACTCTCATCCAGGTGGTTAAGGGCAAAATTACCTTTTCCCCGGGCAAGGGTTGAGCCGGCAAGATCCACTGAAAAAACAACTTCAGCCCCGCCTGCCAAGGCGGCAGCAGAAAAAGAACAGGTAAAGGAAAAGAGATTTGCCACCCGTCTCCCCTCTGCGATCTGCCACACCCGCCTGCGTGAATCACGCTGATCGAGAAAGAGACCTACATGCTGAGACTCATTAATATTTACCTCAAAGTCAAGTAGGTGCTCGTGGGCGATATTGCTGGACGAGATCGGCGCTCCCCACTGAATAACATCGTGGATCAGTTTCTTTTGGTGAGGGTTCTGGGCATGTCTGCGCAAAAGAGCACCCTGCCAGGCAAGCTTGTCCCGCAGATAATCCAGGGCAGGTTCAAGCAACGTTCGCAACTGCGTCGATGTCTTCTCTTCTGAAAATCCCGTGATAGAGAGGGTATTGTCATAGAGATCAATACTTACCGGCAGATCAAGCTCGCCCCGTTGAATAAGACGATAGCTATTGGTTATAAGCTGGAGCCAACCCAAGCGACGTTCCCAAGCTATGGCCGTATCTATTAATACCTTATCTCTCTGCTTAAGAACAAAGGAGAAAGAGTCCGGGGTGGAAGAGATAAATTCATGCCCGCTTTCGGCCAACCTAATGGAGTGACAGTGGAGAAAGAGTCGGGCAAAAGGGCTATCGGCCCCATCGCCGACGATGGCTATGCCTGATTCTTCCGCAAATTCCTGAACACGCCTGCAACAGCTTAGGGTTGCCGCCTCATAGAGAGAGTAATCCCTGCCCTCTTCAAGGAAACGAAAACGAACAGACTCCTCTGTTATGGAATTATCCCTTTCTACCAGCCAGCTGCCATCTTCCTCCGTCTGCCCGCGGTATCTCTTAGCTGAGATAAAGTGATATTTTTTCTCAGCAATTTTAACAGGTTGATCATTTTCTGCCTTCTCAATTTGATTCTTTCTGCGAAGAAGGAGAACACCACTGCAGCTCTTGGTAAGAGATGAGTAGAGGTCTATCTGATACTGCAGATGCAGAGCCAACCACTCTGTGATGCCCACCTCTCCCTCTGTCATTGCCTGAGAAGAAAAACCTGTTGGTTTATCAACCACAAGTAGCTGGGCATCCTTATATATAATCGGTGAACCTGTGGTCTTTTTCATGGTAAATTTTATGGGGTAAAAATTTTTTTCATTAAAAACTGCCTGCTTCCTCTCCTGCAAAGCAGATATATATAGCATTTTAGGGGCAAGGGCTCAAAGAAAAAGATCCCTAAGAAGGAAAGAGAAGGCAGATGACAATAACCTCTCGCTGTTTTAGCAGAATATTTATAGTAAGGGGAGAGTCCACAGACCCTCGAGAGATCCTTATGAATCCACGGCCTGCGGAAGTACAGGCTTTATATCGACCACCGGCGTGCCATCAATCGCCTCTATCGGCCCCACCCTCAACCTATTACCGCTGATCTGCAAAACCGTCACCCGATGCAGGCCAAGTGGGTTTGGTCTGTCGGGGGAGCGGGTAGAAAAGACCCCCATAATAGGCCTGCCCCTGTCCCCGCGGGGATGCAGTTTCAGTATATCGCGCTGAGACCTGTGCAACCAGGTGATGAGGATGATTTCACTGCCCACGGCCATACCTTCAAGCCCCTCTACCAAGGCCGGATCCACCTCAAGCCAGGCATCGGGCGCGCCCTCACTTCCCTGACTGGGCGCCGCTTTACGACTGACCAGATCGGAACGGATAATACCAATGGGATTGATCTGATAGATGCCTTCGCTCATAGTCTCCTTGCCTACGCTTATTACTTAAAGCCAGTATCATTTATTGGGGAGTTATTTTTTAATCAATAGATTTACTCATATTTTTCAACTCATTGTTGGCTAACAGGAGGATATTTGAAAATAAATCTTTGAGAGCACGTAACTCCGCTTCAGTATTTTCATTCAAATCTTTCTCGATGTAACTGTGTGCGTGAATATTGTCATCGATGTCTCTTAGTAATTTTGTTATCTCTTTTCTTTGTGTTTCTGTTGACAGCAGTAAAATATATTCTGATACAGTAGTACTGTATCCTCTTAATCTTCCCTTGTTGTATGTTAGCTTTTCCTCTAGTATTGTTCGCTGTTTCTGTAATTCATAATCTCTACCGTCATCCCTGTGCTCCCATATTCCACGTCCTTCTGTTCCAAATATTCGGTATGAATCCAATTCTTTTTTTATCTTTTTTAAATTTGCTAGCTCATCTTCTTTAAGGATTTCTTTAGCGTATCTTGCGGCAGTAGCTATTTTGCTAATTGCCGTTCTAGAATTTTGGTGGTCAATAGCTTTTTTCCAATCATTTTTTGCAATCCATGCAACACCAAAAAGTCCAATAGTCCCAAGCCCTGCCAGCCATGTACCCAAATCTGAGAAACTCCCCAGCATATCACTGCGTATTTCTGACGAGCTTGTAAATGTGGCATAGATTACCCCAATAATAACGACAAGATTTACCAGACAAGCTATGATGATATTATGCTTTTTCCAAATCGTCTTCATTTTTTAATCATGCTCACTCACTTAAACAGGTTATTATGCCAATTTTTTTATTTAACAACATTAAAACTTACAAAATTAGCGCTAAACATACCATATAGTTCAGTGTTTTTGGGAAATCTGATTATTCTGCGATTGAATCTCTTCTCGGTGCTAATTATTTTTTCTTTGGTCGATTTTTTCCCTCTGCAAATTTAGAGCCGTTACAAAGTTTTTTAAATCCTTTACATGCCAGGCAACCGCATTCAATACACCACCCTCATCTTGAAATTCTATCTTAAGTAAGTGCGTGTTAATCGATTTGCCTAAAAAGCTCGAAGGCGTCACACACCTTTTTATTTTTTAAGAGGAATACACAGTTCCATCCTGGGATGTAATCTTAAAAAATACAATTCACTCTAGACAAGGACAAGAACACCTTTGCCTCTGACTTGCTTCCCCTTGAACGATTCCATACCAAAATACTCAGCAAAATTATCATGGCATAGAATGTCTCCAGAGCTGTATCTTTTAGCTAAAGTCTCACGATATCCTTTACGGATCTTATGCATTTCCAGAAAAAGCATCACAAATCCAACCACAAGCAGCACGGCTATGGCAGCCATAGAATCGTTGCAGTGCTGTTTAACCAAGACACCCCTATACCTGATGCTCCAAAATCCATTTCCCCTCACCTTATTTATAAATGTACGAGCCTATCATTACCTTACACGTATGCCTATCAAAAACTCATCGTAGTTTTCACATAAGCAGTCTACTAATGATAGTAGTTAATCGGTGTTTGAATAAAAAACATCATCGAAGAAGGCCAACAGTTTTTATTTGTGTAGCAAGGTCGTCTGTTTAACTAATTTTTCAACATAATCTTCGGCGCCATCGAAATGATATGTTATGCTCCGATTACCAAAAAAACGTTTCCAGTGTTTCTCGACCGCTTCTTTAGCATCGGGATTCTTACAAGAATCAACAACCTCAATCTCTACGTTTTTCCGAGCCATTCGTGAAAGCAATTGTTTCATTTCAAAATCTGCACTTGATAAAGAGTAACCAATAAAGACTAATCTTGAAGCTTCTGATATTTCTATACCTGCATTTTGCCAAATAATCTTATATTGAGGGTTCGATAAGTCTTTAATAAAAGTAGGCATTATAAGGTTTGAAACAAGAACATGGTTTCCTTTTTCTTCAGAAAAATTTATATCGCAATGTCGGCATGACTTCGGATCTTTAAAATTATGTATTCCTTCTTTTGTGTTAAAAGTTGCGTATATCCTCATACATCTTGGGCACTGCAACCAATTCAAAGAACCATGCAGTTTTAACAACTTAACGTTAAAGCCTCCAGTGCCAAGTATTTCTAAGCCTGGTTTAATAGAGTCATCATCTTTATTTTTGGAGCTGATATAACAACAGTAGTCTACAACAGCATTATATTTACCCTCACGAATAGAGTCGTTAATTGAATTATCAAGTAATATATCCCAGTTAGCACTGATAACACTCACGGGATCTTTTTCATGATATGCCCCTGACATTCTAACTGACGATTTTTCAGTTAAGTATCGTGCAAATTTATTTATGTACTCTTTGGAAACAGATGGGTCATTAAGAATCAGTAAAATGGTTTGGCCCACAACATAAAATATTGCCTCTCGAACTTCCATAATTTCCCCAAAGCCAATACCTCGATATTGAATACTGTCACTAAAACATCGATCAAGAGGAGTAAAAATGTCTTCTAATTCAACATTTGAAAATTGCTCTTCAGCAATATTTAATTGCTTAATTAAAAAATTCTTGAATAGCTCAAATCTCTTTTCGTCATAATTTGATGAATTTTCGGTATAGAGCTCAAAAGCTTTACCAATTAGTGAAGCTTGAGTTGGTGCTCCCGCTTCTACTGAAAATCCTGCACCTAAGATATAAACAGTTTTCATTATTTTCCTCTTATCTTTCGGACAACATTCAACCATTTTGCAGTAACTATCTGAAAATACTAACTCTACCCAAAATAGGCAAGGGATGTCTCTAACTGATTACTGGATGAAAAATGGCGAAGGTCGGACAAGGTCTGCGCTGGGAACAAAACGGGCCTCTGCCCCACCACAATGGGCAGAACAGAGAAGAGATCTAGCATTAAGATGATGCCAAATTTTGCCAGAAGAACGCGCACGGACAGAAAGGTGAGTCCGCCCATCAGATTAAGAAGGGCTGAGTTGCGTAAGTTACCAGTTCGCCTGTTTAGAAGGTAGAGAGTGAGGGCAATAATCAGGGGAAAAAAAACTGCCCTTAGGACCGAGCATACTGAATATGCATCCGGAAAAGACGACCCCATATCCGAGAGAAAAATAGGCCCCATCCATAAAGATGGGAGAGAAGGAGGCGGGTCAGAGGGTGAGCAACCCCCCGTGCCGGACGCCTAGGTCGTTCACAGCCCGCATAGGTCGTTGATCTCCTACCAATCTATGTTTTTTCAATAAATTATTATTGAAGTGAACCTAATCTGTATTCTTCAAATGTGTGGGCTTGGCACTGTAAAACTAAATCATTAATTTCATATTTATGCTGTTCAATTACCTCAAACATATCAGGAGAAATTGATGCTGACATATTATCCCTGATAATATCGAACGCTACATCAACGGATAAGCTTTCTCGATAAGGTCTTTCTTCCATTAGCGCAGAAATTATATCTGAGCATGATAAAATCTTCACGCCTTCATCAAGACTTGTATCATCTAATGAAAATGGATATCCCGTTCCATCAGATTTTTCATGATGCCGCTCAGCCCACGTTACAATTTCACTAAACCAATCAGAAGTATTAAGTTCATTCAAGATTTGCCCCGTATAATAAGCATGTAATTTAATTAAATTAAATTCCTCATCATTAAGGGGACCATTTTTTTCGATTAACCTGGGGTCAATTCCAATTTTGCCAATATCATGCAGGTACCCAGCAATCAATAATTTTTTACATTTTTCTTCAGAAAACCCAAAATATCCACCAATTAAAGAGGATAGATGCGCGACTGTATATGAATGCGATGCGGTAAATTTACTGCGAAAGTCAATTATTCTTGACATTGTCAAGGTAAACTCTATAATATCGTCAATTGTAAGCTCAAAATCAATTGCTCCAAAATCGATCTTTCTAAGTAGTTGCTCCATCTCCAAATTATTCATTTCAATCCAGAATATATCTGCTTTTGACACTTCCTCAAATGCTTTAAAAACTTCAGGATGAAAGGTTGTTTCCGCTTTTTCACGAATTTTTTCTGTAACCATACTTTTTTGATTTGTAATAAATTCGTTAGGGGAGACCAGTATATCAACCCTGTCAGCAAGATGAATAATATGGCTTTGTAATAATATTTCTCCCTCTTCCGCATTTAATGAATCTTGATACTTGATGTGATGATGCTTGATAATTTGGGAAATGTTCTTAAACACATCAAGCGATGCCAACATACGGTATCCCATCATACAATGCGGAGCTGGATTTATGACATCCTCCTGAACAATCATATCTCGTTCCTGCACAGATAAGGCACCAATATCATGAAGCGCTGCCGCAATAACAAGTTCCACTAACTCAGTATTATTTAAGTTGAGTTTTTTTCCAATATAATATGAAACGACCGCAGTTCTTCTATGGTGCGATTTCAGCAGATAATTAAAACTATCAATAGATTTAATCATTGGTACAGCTAATTCTCTTAAGGATAACTTTTTCATGTTATGTTTCCTAAAATTCTAGAGGGCAAGAACAATGCTTGCCCCTTAAAAAGCATTCTATTTTATGATATCAGGACACTAAAAACTGAGTTCAAGTAATAAATGCGCCATTCCTTCAGCAATAAAATCCTATTTAACCTCCTCATTCTGGTAAAACAAATTCACGTTCTCCCAGAATTATCGGAAGGGATTCAGTTATTACAAGCGCCTACTTTATATTAAATTCCTTAACCAAGACAGAGAGCTTATCTGCTGATCTATTAAGATCTTTGGCATTGGCAGCAACCAGCGTACTGGATTCATTCATTGCAGTAGACTTTAAATCAACCTCTGAGATATCATTTGCAACCTCTCCAGCCACAGCTGAACTCTGAGATATATTTTTAGTCACTTCCTGGATACCTTCGGAAGCCTGGGCAACATTGATCGAAATTTCTTGGGTAGTGGCTGCCTGCTCATCCATAGCCACCGCAATATTCCCTACTATTTCATCTACTTCGTTTATAGTATTGGCAATGCCACTTATTTCAGTCACCGTCAGTGATGTTGATGATTGAATTGCTTCAATTTTAATACGAATATCTCCTGTTGCATCAGCAGTCTGTTTGGCCAAGTTTTTTATTTCATTGGCAACAACAGCAAATCCTTTTCCTGCTTCACCTGCTCTAGCGGCCTCAATGGTTGCGTTTAACGCCAACAAGTTGGTCTGGTCAGATATTTCCGTTATTGTCTCAGTCACTTTACCAATTTCATTGGCAGCATTTCCAAGTTCGTTTATACGCTCTGAGGCCTGTTTAGATTGATTAACAGCAGCACCAGTTATATTACGGGCATTTTCTGTATTGCTAGATATTGTAATAATATTTTCTGTTATTTCTTGTACCGAGTCCGCCATGATAGCTACATTTGTCGAGGTCTCCTCAACAGCAGCAGCGACTGAATCCATATTAGAGCTCAATTGTTCAGCCGCAGCCGCAACAGAACTTGAACGCTCTGCAACACCCCCCGCCCCCCGAGAAACTTCTGACGCTGCTTTTGATAACTCTTCAGATGTTTCACCAAGTTCTTTGGAGGTGATCCTGATTCCCCTAATCATTTTTTCAAGATTAGCAGCCATACAATCAAGGCTTACTCCAATTTGTCCAAGCTCGTCATCACCAGTTATCCCAGACTCGACCGTCAAATTACCATTTCCTAAAAGTTCTGAAAATTTATTTACCTTATTCAGTCTCAAAACTATAGAGGAGGTAAGCATAAAGGCTCGGACAAAAATTATCGCTCCTAATACAGCCAGCGTGATTTGTATTTTGAGCAACAAAAGCACCAACTCTTCAGCCTGAGCTTGCATCATACCAACAGCTTTATTCATTTCTTGCAGAATACGGATATTATCCGTTTTAATTGTTTTCCTATCAGTTTCTGAGGCAGTTCCCATAAGCGCCCTCTCTATTACAGGTGAAAACTGCTGCCACAGTCTGTCCACTTTTGCCAATTGCCCTTTAGCTGGTTCCTGAGCAATAGGGCAATCTCGATACAAAGTATCCCTGAGGTCAAGAGATAAAGGCGCTCTCCCGGAATTTTCAAGAGCCGTTAGAGTCATAGAAAAGACCTTCATCGTCGACCGGACTTGGGCAGCGGCATTTTTTTTGGACTCTACTGCTTGGCTGGGGATGATTGAGAATTGCAGAAACTCTTTCGTCATCTTTTGTGAAAGCATCCTTTGCCGGCCAGCAAGATTTATCACTAATCCATCATTTTTTTGTTTGTTCGTAATAGAGAAAGTAGCCAAAAACATAGCAACTATAATGACAGCTAAAGAGACTGTTATTAGCTTTAATTTCAAGTTAATACTCATTTTTTTTCCTGTAAAAAAGATTATGCTTTATTAGATAGTGTTAACCAAATCAGTGGTAAATCCCCTGAGGTAACAGATCCTTGATTGCAAATTAAGTGGGCTGAGGAGGCATTGCGACAACAGTGAAATGAGCCAAAGACTTGATGGGAAAATCTGGACAAATCATCGCGAGAAAGGTGCAAAGGTGAATAGAGGATTAATACAGAGCAAGTTATAAGAAAATATCTCGCATTGGCTGATCAGCAGAGGCTATCATTTTACGTATGCGTATAAAAATTTTTGAGGCAAAAAGTCGTGCTATTCTAACATCTTTTGCCGTATTCAGGAAGACAAAAATCAAGATGATGGATTGAACAAGACTGAGTTCAAGCAATACACCTATCAGTAAGTGCTTATAACAGTGTCAGTCCTTCTAAAATTTTTCTTCTTTTTCAAATTAAGTATGTTTCACTTGCCACCTCTTGACTGCCAAGATTGGCAAGCAAGAGGGCAACAATTCGCTCCCTGTAGCCACAGCAACGAGCTATCGGCTCAAGGCAGACTCCACCTGCAAGAGAGGTGTTTGGCCAAAGCAAACAATTCTTATCGTTTTTCATGCTATTTCCAGCCACAGAAACAAGGCCAGCCTCTGCCCCCATAGTGGGCGGAACAGAGAGGGGCAGAGGAGTTAGAATGGGACGACAATCACATGATGCCAAATTTTGCCAAAAGAAAGCGTACAGCCAGAAACGAGGTGACCAAAAAGGTGAGTCCACCCATCAAATTAAGAAGGGCTGAGTTGCGTAAGCTGCCAGTCCGTCTATTCAGAAGATAGAGAATAATGGCAATGATTAGGGGTGTACCGGTAAGACCTAAGGCCAGCATCAGAGGGAGGAGAAGGAAAAAGCTGCCCTTAACGAAAGGGCCGAGCATACTGAGCAGACATCCGGCAAAGACTACCCCGGCAAAACGTCTATCCTTAACATCGAGCTGCCAGCCCATCTTATCCGAGAGAAAATAGGCCCCGGCCATAAAGGTGGGAGAGAGGGTCGAGAGAGTGGCTGCCCAGAGGCCGACCATAAAGATCTTCATGGCGCTGTCACCCAGAAGGGGTTTAAGGGCCAAGGCCGCATCCGTTGCCCTCTTCACCGCAATTCCGTTGGGATGAAGGACAGCGACATCCACCAAAAAGATGGCCACACTGTAGAGACCAAAGGCCATACCCATGGAGGAAAAGGTATCAAAACGGGCCAGAGACAGATCTTTTATTTTCCAGCCCCTAGCATTGGTATTATAGGTATGCATGCCGATAATGGTGATATGAACGGCCCCACCCATGATGGCCGCCATCATCAGGGCCGCATCGATTCCGCCGGGGAAATTGGGCAGGAGGCCCTCACCAATGGCCGGGAGAGAGAGATCCGCCATAAAGAGGGTGGCCATAAAACAGGCCACCACAAAGATCACCAAGACCTTGCACAGTGTTTCAAAGTTACGATATCCCCTCCGAACCAGAAAGAGGGCAACCAGAACTCCGTAGAGTACGCCCCAATACGGGGTGTCCACACCGGTAATGAGAGAGGTGACCCCAGCTAAGGCATTCATCAAAACCATGGCGGCAAGCCAGGTGGCCAAGAGGGCATCTATGGTCAAAATCCAGGCCCACCGTTTTCCCAGATGTTTTTCGGTGGCGGCAATGATTCCCATCCCCTCTAAAACACCCACCCGGGCAGCCAGGTACTGGGTCGTGGTGCCAAACACCGCACTGAGGATTACCACCCAGAGCATCTTATAGCCATAGGTCGCCCCGGCAATGGCAACACTGGCCAGGGTCGCAGGCCCGCAGGCCACGGCGCTGATAATCCAGGCAGGACCCATATTTTTAATATACCTACAGTATCTTTTTGGCAGAGAACCTGCCTCTTGCTGAGCTGTACTTACTTCGTTTTGCATGGTCCATCTCCTTGAGTTGCCATGGGGGTTAGGCGGGGACTGGCACAGGAGATAGAGAAAGGCTCTGTCGGGCGGTCAGAAAAATCCAACAACAAAGGCGCTCTCCGAGTTCCCTGCGACAGTATGAGCTGTATCAGGTTCGATGGGTATAATCTCAGCCCTGCCGTACAGGACACCCCAATCGGAATAAGGGACTACTAGTAACATATTAGAAAAAAAGCAATTTTTTTCTGCCCCCGCTTCTGGTCCTTACCTACCCAAAGACTCAGCCTATATACCTAAAAGAAATGCCAAGAAAAGGTTAGACCAGACAATCTATCAATGCCCTTACTCCATTAAATGGGCAACTACCTTTTAGCCCCTAAATCTAGCCTTTATCTGCTCCCAGGCCTCTCTTTCTCAAGCAGGGCGTTCCATCGGCAATAGATTGTCAGCACAACCCTTTAAATTAATAGAATATTCCACAGCTTCTAGGCGGACCATGCTTAAACCCTGACACTATTTATTAGCATGTTAACCTCTCTTTAAGAACCTGCCACTGACAAATCCTGCCTCTGTTTTTAATCTTTGTCATGAGTTCTGTCTGAGATAAAGATGCCCTTGGTAATGAAGAGTAGATTTGCTAAAATAAGTGCAACAAACTAACAACCAGGCATGAAAACCACGGCAACCATTACAGACAAGAACACCAAATGGAGACAGAGAGATTGTGTTATTTCGCCACTTATCTCCTCTCCAGAATTACAAAAAACAAGGAGGTATTTCGTCCAAACATTTGCCGATATATAACAAGAGAAAAGAAAGTAGATGAAACGAAAACCCCCAATAGAACAGACAAGAAAAAGGACGGACGAGAGATTTTTTTCACTTAATTCAACACCAAGAAAGGGATCGTGATGCCAAAACGTTGACTATGGTAGAATGTGGTTTTTTTAATGTTCTGATATGGCTACATGTCTTGCCGTTTTTGCGGTGGTACTGACGAGGTAAGACGGCACGGCAAGGACAGTAATGGAAATCAAAGATTTCGGTGTTCAGATTGCAAGCGAACCTTCCAGCTAGAGTACCCTTATGTAGCCGATCGGCATGAAAGATATAGTCCTGGCAATGCTGGTATACGTGATACTGCAAGAGTTCTTAAAGTGGGCTGCATGGGTCTTACCCGTTTTAGAAAACTCAATCCAAGACAAGTAACTAGGTTCACAGATAAAGTTAAAGACATAGAACTGATTTGTGATGTCACCATGGGCATTTGTTAAAGATAAGAAAAATCAAAGGTGGCTCTGGTACGCGTGGGAACCACCCTAGGCGATCATCGCCCATGCTTTCGACAAGAGAAATACCGAAGCATTCAAGTTACTTCTGGGATTGTCAGCACCTTACTATATAAGATTTTTCTGCACTGACAATTTTACTAAACAACAATTTGGCAACACGACCCTCTGCTACTTAACCTGGTACGAACTTTTTGCATCCAACATTATTCAACAAAACAATTCAGAACAGTGCCTGCATTAAAAAATAACACTCTGAAAAGTAGCCTAGAACCTCCAGGAAAATCCAATTATCGGCCCAGACTGTGAAACGTCATACAAAAAATCATCCTTTTGATAATCAACATCTAAATAGCGATATCCAATCGTGGTAGAAAAAGTTTCAGTCCAAGCATAGCCCAAATTGAGAGTTGCGTCCCACATAAAGTCTGATTCTACCCCAAAGCCACCAATTAGAAAATTTCCGATGAGAAAAAAATTCGAATCACCGAGCACGGTCAAACCTTTCAGACCCAGAATGGGATCAACCCACTCTTCTCTATTACTAAAGCATTTCGGCCCATGCGTCCCTCCTGTAAGAGTAAGACCCGACTCAACAGACCAGTATCTTATCCCTGCCAGCAGATCAAGAAACTCTTTATCAGCCTCAAAGAGACGATAAAAGGCAGCGGTTGAAACCATCCACGTTTTTGTTGTTGAACTAACTTGGGAAAAATAGGAACTAGATAACGGCTCCTCGGATTCAATATCTATATAGGAAATATCCAGCACGACCCCAACACGACCCTGACGAACCTCACCAACAAGCATGAGGGCACCGTTAAGATTGTCTAAGACATCATCATAAAAATCAATATCAATATCCGCAGGCGGAAGCTCTGGCAAAGTCGCCACGGTTCCCCGTTGTCCTGCCAACCATGAATAGGGTGTTAAGTGAAAGATCCATTGATCTTTTTCTTCAGTTGCAGAGTAGGCAGGTAAGGAGAAACTTTGCAAAAAGCATAAACAACAGAGTATTGATAGAAATAGTTGCCGCATTGAATTCATAATTGCCCCTTTGAAATATTTTCTATATGCCCAAAAGCCATGTCTCAAACTGAAAAAATCAAATAATTAATATGCCAATACAACGGTTTACGCCTAGACTATTTTGCTAACACAAAATTTGCCTGAAGACAAAAACGAAGTCCCTCAGGGCCCGCCTCTGGGGTAACCAGCAGTCTACCCCAGCTAACAAGTTTTGAGACGGCCACATTTATTGGCACTGACCAACTGTCCTATTTCCAGTTATAGTTAATTTGAATTGGCAGCGTAATGAGATCCGCTATAGGGTTCGATAATTCCTGGGCTAGATCGGCATCATTCATCTGCCCCTTTCTTATTCTGATAGATTTGCATGCTTGACATTTATGGCCACCACTTTCCATACCAAAGATAACAATATCAAACATATGCATTGTTTCAAAAAACATTTTTCTTTTCAAACTATTGGTGAGTGAAGATAGACCCTCGAAGATTTGTGATGGACAAAGGAAAAGCAGAACGACGACTAAGGAATTGTTGTGGCAGGATGACAGACAAATGCTGAAATTTACGGTAGATGTATCATGGCTATCTAAGGCGTGCGAAGTGCTGAGATCCTTGAAAACCCTGGGGGAGATAAAGACAGTCGAAATGTGAGCCACAGGATCATATTAGCCAAGCCCCTTGCCACTTTAAAGTGCACCTAGCCCTTGCCCTTAAATCTGGCCTTTATATGCTGCCAGGCCTCTTTACCCAAGAGGGCAATACCAGAAAAGAATGCAACTTCGGCAGAAATTATCAAAACAGTTGTAGACTCAGCCATATGGACTGTGCTTATCTCTAAAAAGGGCAGGAGTAAAATGACAGCCCATAACAAAAAAGAGAGCATAATAAATGTATATCCTATAATTTTCTTCATTCCCCCCCATCATTTTTATAAAAATTGAAGTTTGCAAGCAGCACATATTACCAACAAAGACAAGATTACTGCTTGCAAAGAGATGAGACAGGTTTAAATAGGATGCCTATGCCTCCACCTAAAGCCAGATGACTATACCCTATCCCTGACTGGGGGCAAAATAGGTACATCCCTGATTGTCTGTCTCCATGACCCGGACAGAGTAAAGAGAGTATCTCTTATGCTCCAGAACCGGGGCAAGGATATCAAAGATAAAGATGGCAATATGCTCCGAAGAGGGGTTCTTCTCTTTAAAGTAGGGCAAATTATTGAGATCCCTATGGTCAAGGAGCTCTATTACCTCTTTGGTCTTTTTTTTCAAAACGGTAAAGTCAAGTCCCATTCCACATTCGTCAAGCCCCCGTTGCCCGGGCCGTAACCTTTACCTTCCAGTTGTGTCCATGGGGATGTTCACAGTCTCCGGGATAATCACGTAGATGATGAGCTCCTGAAAAGTGGGTCTTTATAAAAATTTCAAACATTGTATAAACCTCGTAGGCTCCGTACATAGTCGGAGCTCTTTACCTGCAGGGCACCTTGAAAAAGCCATCTCTTCAAATTTCAGCCTAATAAAAAATTTATCCTCGAAATATTAAACATATGTCTGTGGTAAATCTTTTATTCTGCCTAGATCTTTATTGAAATGCCCCATTCAAACTACCCTGTAATAAATAAAAAATAGCCAAATAGCTCTGCTCGATACTTTCATCATAGCAGAAGTTAAACAAAATGAGAACGATGAGATGAACAGAAGTGGACAAAGAGATAAGAGAGAGGAGAGCCCAGAAGAATTCAGCCACGACACTCTCTTTAGCGGCGAACTCTCCTGCAGACAACATAGAGAGGGCTATCGTTTTTCTCTTGATGCGGTACTTGCGGCCCATTTTCTTCCCCCCCGTAAACAGGCCCGCATCATTGATCTTGGCTCAGGCAGTGGCATTATTGCCCTAATCATGGCCTATAGGTGGAGGAATTTGGGGGTGCACATTACCGGTTTTGAGAGACAGCAGAGCCTTATCAGCCTGGCTAAGGGTAATATTGAGTTGAATGGTTACGATGAAATCTGTACCATCAAAGAGGGAGATGTTCGCCATATCCTGCAACACCTCCCCCCAGAATCCTTTGAGCAGCTGGTGTCCAATCCACCCTTTTTCCCCCTTGGCTCAGGACGGCCAAGCCAAAACAGAGAGGCTTATCAGGCCAGGCACCAGGTTGCCGGGGGCATTGAGGATTTTTTATATGCAGCCTCAAAGGTATTGGCCAATAAAGGCCATGCCGTTTTTATCTATCCGGCAAATGGCCTCACCGATTTTTTGCTTGCGGCCAGAAAAAACAGATTAGAGCCTAAGCGAATTCAGTATATTTATGACTACCCGGAGGGAGAATCCGAGGCCCGCCTCTTTTTAATCCACTGTCAAAAAAATGGGGGTGCAGGTCTTAAAACAGAACGGCCCTTTTATGTTTACGAGAAGAAGAACGGTGCATACCATGAGTCGATGCAAAGACTCTATGAACCCTCTTCTCAGGAGGCTTCCTTTTAAATTCTTATCAGGCAGGTGACTTCGATGCATGCAAAGGTTTTAAGCTGTGCAGTAGTGGGAATTGATGGCCTTCCCATCGAAGTAGAGGTTGATATAGCCAAAGGAATACCGCAATTCTTCATTGTTGGCCTGCCCGACAACGCCGTCCGGGAAAGCCGTGACCGGGTAAAGCCAGCCATTAAGAACTGTGGTTATTACTTTCCTAATCGAAGAATTACGGTCAATCTTGCTCCAGCTTCGGTAAAAAAAGAGGGCGCCGGTTTTGATTTGGCCATTGCCATTGCCATTTTAATGGCCACGGATCTTATCTCTGTATCTGTTGCAGAGACCTGTGTTGTGGGAGAGTTGGCTCTTGATGGTAAGGTTCGCCCAGTCCGGGGGTGCCTGCCTCTAATCCTGGGCGCCGCCGCCTCCGGCTGTAAGAAGATTTTTATCCCTTTCGAAAACAGGGAAGAGGCGGGCATTGCCGCGGGAAAGATAGAGATCCTGCCAGTGAGTTCCCTGCCCGAGGTCGTTGAGAATCTGCTAGGGGTGAGACCGATTCAGGCCCTAAGGGCAAAAGACTATAGGGAAGGTACGCATCTGCCCCGCTATCATTTTGATTTTAGTGAAATACGAGGGCAGCTCCATGCCCGGCGGGCCCTGGAAATTGCAGCCAGCGGTAGCCATAATGTTCTGATGAAGGGTCCTCCGGGCTCCGGCAAGACCATGCTTGCCAGGCGACTTGCAACCATCTTGCCACCCATGAGTTTTGCTGAAATTGTTGAAACCACCAAAATTTTCAGCGTTGTCGATGTAAAAGGCGAGGGCCTCGGTATTCGCCCCTTTCGTGCCCCTCACCACACCATCTCCGATGCGGGCCTCATTGGCGGTGGAAATATTCCTCGCCCCGGTGAGGTCTCTCTTGCCCATAACGGGGTTCTCTTTCTCGATGAACTTCCTGAATTCAAAAGAAATGTCCTGGAGGCGCTTCGTCAACCGGTGGAAGACGGCGAAGTGACCATCTCCCGAGCCCAGATATCTCTCTCATTTCCTGCAAATTTCATGCTTGTCTGTGCCCTCAATCCCTGTAGCTGTGGCTTTTATGGAGATCCTCACCATGAGTGCAACTGCACGCCACAACAAATTCAGCGTTACATGGGCCGTGTTTCAGGTCCCCTACTTGACAGAATAGATATCCACATCGAGGTACCGGCCCTGAACTATCAGGAGATGAGTTCCGCCCAGCAGGGTGAGTCCTCGGCACCGATTGCTCAGCGGGTGGCAAGATGCCGCAGGCTTCAGCAGGCGCGTTTTGCCCACCTGGACCATATCCATAGCAACAGTCAGATGGGTGGCAAAGAGATAGAAGAATTTTGCCAAATTGACCGCGACTCATCCCTGCTTCTGGAGAGGAGTGTGAAAAAGCTCGGCCTCTCAGCCCGGGCCTATCATCGCATCTTAAAGATTGCCCGCACCATTGCCGATATGGAGCTTGCCCCCTCCATAGAGAGGCCACATATTGCCGAGGCCGTGCAGTTCCGGCGTTAAGGGAGAAGAAGAGACAGAGCAGGCCATCTCCACCGGCTTACTCAATCGCTACCGCCCTCTCCCATCTTTTGCTACTTGAGTTACAGAGTTGTTTTCCAAACAGTTAAGCTAAGGCTCTCTTTCTCCGTCTCCTCCTATCCACCCTGTAAAAACAGGGAATAGCCCAGACAGAGATAGCCTTTACCGGCTGTTTTTGCTATGTATACAGCTCGTATCAGATATTATATTATCGAGGACTTAGTGGTGATTGAGTCTTGAATCGCCATAAAACCTTAAATTTTTCAAAGAGAGATTTTTATGCAAACAATGGTTAAGGAATTAAAATTACTTCTTCCCTTTAAAGAGACAACAGAAGTTGGTGATATTATCCTTATTGTAGCCAAGGAGCCACAGATCCTGCAGTATGCGGTGGTAACGGGTATAGACCGGGATGATAGCCGTAAGGATGAGTGGTGGCATGTTCATTTCTCCTTTCTTTCCATCCCCCTGCAAAAGGCCAGTTGGACATTACGCACAGACCAGATGACGGGACAAGAGATCTTTACCATGGGAGGCGAAGAGAGATTTGTTCAAGCGGTTGACGTCCATGAACCGGAACAGTCCACAAAACTTAACGGCTCCTCCCAAGGTGGAAGCGAAAAAAAACCTGCCCCCAAGAAGGGCGGCTTGAGACGGATAAAATAATATGCGAGAGCTTGATATCATCGGCAAGATACAACAGCATCTTACCGCCTATAATGAAAAAGTTATCTGTGGCATCGGTGATGATTGTGCCGTTTTTTCAGGAGATAATGGCCGCCCCTGGCTAATCACCACCGACACCTTGGTGGAGGGGCATCACTTTGATTTAAGCTGGCATCCAGCCTATGAGTTGGGCTGTAAGGCAATGGCTGTTAATATAAGTGATATTGCTGCCATGGGTGGCCTGCCTGTGCATGCCACCATCTCTCTTACCTTTACCAAAGACACAGAAGAGGCTTGGCTGGATGAATTCATCAGAGGTCTTGCCTATATGCACCACAGATACAATATCAACCTGATAGGCGGGGATACGGTGGCCGGGGAACGTCTAAGTATTACCGTTACCCTGCTTGGACAAGCCCACAAAGAGCCTGTTTATCGACATGGAGCCATGCCGGGTGATATTATCTATGTTGGTGGCCCACTAGGATCAGCTGCCGCCGGACTTTTTCTCTTTCAAAATCACCGGGATGAAATCGAGACGCTTAAGGATGAGTATGCCTCTCTCTTGCGTCATCACCTTGCCCCCATGCCTCAGGTAGAACTTGGCAGGGCCCTGGCCGACAGTGACTACATAGGGGCCATGCAGGATATTTCCGATGGACTTGCCACGGATCTCGCCCATATAGCCAAAAAAAGCGCGGTACAGGCCGTGGTCTTTGAGGATAAGATTCCGGTTCTACCAGAGTTTACAAGGCTCTGCAAAAGGTACCAACTTACAGCAACAGAGTTGGCTCTAGGGGGAGGAGATGATTATTTACTTCTCTTTACCGTACGAGCAGGAAGGGAAAAAGAAGTTGAGCGACTGGCAAGATCGGTACAGGCAATGGCTTATCCCATTGGCCTTATCACTGAAGGCAGCGGGGTTATGCTTAAGGGCCCAACGGGAAATTTGACTGATATAAGCTTTAGAGGATTCGAGCATGAGTAAGCCTGTTCTGGCTTACCCATACCTCTTTATACGTATTCTGTAGCCACGAAATTGATTAACAGGCTCTCTCTGTCAGGGGTAAGTTGCCGACACTTCACCCCTGACATATTAAACATCTTTTTTGATGCCCGAACCTGATCGGTATCCTTATATTTATCAGAGAGATAGATAACCTCTTTAATCCCAGACTGAATAATAACCTTGGTACACTCGTTGCAGGGAAAAAGGGCAACATAGATCTTGCAGTCCATCAGATCCCTTGAGCTTGAGTTTAACACGGCGTTCAGCTCTGCGTGGCAGACATAGGGGTATTTGGTTTCAAGAAAATCCCCCTCACGACCCCAAGGAAGATCATCGTCATCGCAACCCAGCGGAAAGCCGTTATAGCCAACCCCGACAATCTTATTTGCCTTATTGGCAATACAGGCACCCACCTGGGTAGATGGATCCTTGCTCCGTTGAGCAGAGAGAATCGCTACCGCCATAAAGTACTCATCCCAAGAGAGATAACCTTTTCTTTTCATTTTACCTCAGCTCTCTTTTTAAATTCTTTTCTCAGTCTACGCCAATTATTGATCCCCAACAGGGTATCGGTGAATGTTCTTATTGTCTCAAAGTAGAGCTTTCCACCCACTTCAATCATGGTGTTATGCTCAGCACCGGGAATAACATGAAATTGCTTACCTCGGGCCCCGCAAAATGACTGAAGATTTTCTGCCTCAGCCGCAGGAATAAGAGTGTCCCGAGAACCGTGAAAAATCATGGTAGGTCGCTTTACATCTACAATTTTCTGACAATTTCTAAAACAATCCTCTTCGGTCAATCCACTTGCCTCAACATCAATACCCAGATTTATAGCAAGGGGCAGGGTATTGGCAAAGCCACTTTCAATGATAAGGGCCTTTATTACTGCATCGCGTTCCTTGGCAACCTCAATAGCAGGAGCAGAGCCAAGGGAACGACCCATGACGATAATGGGTGCTGTGTAACCATTTTCCTTAAGCCACAGGCTTGCCTTGTCATAGAGGAGAACGGCATCGGCAAACATATTTGTTACCGTTGGCTCACCGTCACTCCAGCCATAACCACGGTAGCTGGTCATAAAGAGGTTAAGACCATGCGAGGTATAGACCTGAGCTATTTCATCATAGTAGGAAACGGACTCTGCATTACCATGGAAGAAAAAGATATTAGGCGCATCAAGGGCGGCTGCATAAAATCGGCAACTGATATTTATGCCAGCCTCTACTTCGATGTCAACATCGGTGGCGTTGAGTGGCGGGGTGTTTCGTGCCTCGCGAACGGGATGGAATATATGGGACAGGGCCTCTGGTTGATCAAGTTTGCTATATGTCATAGTTGCTCTTTCTCTTTTATAAATAATAAAAAATAATCTGCCAAACTTTAGCTTATGGGTTCACGAGGCACAAGATAACACTAATCTTGCTTGGAGTCATCCGCTTCAAGCACCTTTGACCAATAGGTAGCAAGCTCTGCAGGTTCTGGCTTAGGCTGTTTGGCAATCATCTTAAAGGTTTTGCCCATGATCTTCTGCAGAAGATCGTCAAAATCTTTAAGAAGAGCTTTTTGCTGATCAGCCTTTGCCGCCCGGATTGTGTTCTGCAGTTGCAGGAGTTTGTCGTGGTCTTTTTTTGCACAGTGCTCAGCAAAAATTTCTTCAAAGATTGCATTACGAAGGGCAGGCAGGGATCCACTGAAGTCCTGAGTAAACTCACGGAGGTTCTTATTCATCCTCTTCAGCTCACCCTCTTCAATCACACACTCTTCACCATAAACTTCACCGTAGGAGGTGGCCATTTTTTTAACGGCCTCCTGAATGAGAAACCAGTTTACCGTAGAACCGTGCAGAGCGCTCAAGATGACAAGGCTGGCGCCAATGGCAACGGGATGGGCAGGGCTCAGGCTCCCCGGGGTGACGGCCTGTTCACTTTCAAGTTGTATCTCATAGATTGAGCGAAACATATGTCCATAGCGATAGGCAAAAGCAGCATACTCCATTACTATCTTGTACTGTGATCGTCGAATGGTGCCGGCCCAATCTTCACAGGGAAGTAGTGAGGCATCTTCTTGGCGAAAGCTACCGCAGTGCGGACAGGGCCATTTGCTATAATCAGTATTGGCTGGCATAGGATTTCCTTTAGAGAAGAACGGAGATTTTGGGGATAAAAGGCAAAAAAAAAGGGTTCCAACTTTTTTCAAAGTTGGAACCCTTTATATAAATGGGGTGAGCGAGGGGACTCGAACCCCCGACTTCCTGGGTCACAACCAGGTGCTCTAACCAATTGAGCCACGCCCACCGCTTATTTTTTATTACGCGTTGTTCGCTGTTGCGAAGTGCGAGTCCTTTATACCTGTTTTAAAATTCTTTTGCAAGGGGTAAATGATACTTTTTTCTTTTTTTGTTCCTCTTTTTTCCATCGTACTTCTTGTGAAAAGAGTTATTTACCCGTTCTTGCGCAGAGAACAATCTCTAGGAGAATTCGTGACCACAGTGCATACATTTCTTAGCCTGCGCTTTTATTATCTCAGAGCACTCCGGACATTCCTTTTTAAAGTTTGCCTGAAGGATTCTACTGATAATTAAATTGGACTTTTGCTCAAAGGAAGGATCACGGAAGGTATGATTACGAATGGGATCAACGCAGGCAACGTCATTGAGCTGGGCAAGCTTGACCAGCGACGTCTCACGACTCTCGCGTTTGGCCGATTCATCGAGAAGAAGGGTGAGGACAGCCTGCAGGTTATTATCCTCGATACAGGTCTCAAGGGCGACCGTGGCCTTTTTTTCTGCCTGATACCTGCTGTTCTGGCCTATGATGGCATCTTTATCAACAATACTTCCCTTAAAGGCATCCTTATTGCCCACCATCATCACATTACTCTCTGTACTGCCCGGAAGCTCCATATATCTATAGGAGGCATGGCGGCCATACTTCGTTTCAATATGATGCCAACCCTTAAGAAAAAGAGGGCAGTAATCATTCAAACAAATAAACAGTACCTCAGAGCCCCAACCCAAACCATCACCTACATGCACTTGGGGCGCCTCGCAGGCAATCATTTCTGCTTTACAGTGAGGGCATATTTTTACTTCATCAAAAACGCTTAATTCTGGGCATCCCATAATAATGTTACTCCTCTGATAAAATATAAATTTAAACCTGCCCGCTCTGAGCCAGAGGGACAAGTTCTAATGTGTATACTGTCTCTGCTCTTCACCTTCCTTCTAATAAAACTATTTTCTCAGAACAAAATCAGACAATGAGATCATCTCAAAATCCAGGGTTGGCAAGTATCTCATCTACAGCCTTTGCCTGGCGCATCTTGGTCTCCAGAAACTCTCTGTCCATGGCCGCGGCACTGACATCCATTATTTCCGCCAACTCACCAATTTTGCCCTGCTCCGCCAGAGTAGATATTTTTTCCAGGTTTTCCTTAAAGCTCTCGACAATCTTCCATCCCTCGCCCTTCGTGGCCATAATCTCGGCATAGGTACGTGAATTTTGATTGTGAATACGGGCCATGGCCAGGATGCCATAGATTGAGGTCAGGGTGGAGTGACTTTCAATCTCTTCCCGGCCAATACCGTGTTCATGCAGGGTCATGGCAATAGCAATGGAGATTGCCGTGGGCAATTTCTGGCCCAGGCCCATGAGCAGATCGTGTTGAGACTCTGTATCATGATGAATGTCCGCCCCATGCTTATACAGAAAGGCCTCAAATTCACTACTGAAGCTACCACTGCGAACGGTACGTACCACATTAACGTTTTTATCCTTCATGGTCAGGGCCTGTGGCCCCCAGAGATTGTGGACAAACATCACCTCAACTCCCGGCGATGTTGCCTCCATGGCTGCGGCAATATTACGTTCGGACTCCCCTGCCAGAATAATCATGGCCTGGCCGTCCCGAAGGAGAGGGCCGTACTGTTTGATAGTTGAGGCCGTTACCGAAATAGGAACGCAGACCATAACAACATCCACCTTGGCAATCATCTCCCTAGGGGTAAGAGGAGTGCTTCTGCCAGTGACAAATGTTTCATATCCCTCATTGCCCAGTCTATCGGCAAACCATCTACTCATCGCTCCTGAACCGATAAAGCCAAAGGAGTGGATGTTCTTCACCCGCATATCAACCCGGGGAAAAGAGCCCAAAAGACGAAAGGCCCCCTCCTCCTGAATAATTTTGTTTTCCAGAACGGCAAGGGCACCCTGAAGATTGGGGCTATCCATATGCCCTTCAAGCTCCAGATAGATACGCAGTTTCTGGGTCTTGATATCATTTTCTGACTGAAGATCTAAGATATTGATTCCTCTTCTGGTAAACTCACCCAGTATATCAGAGAGAATTCCAACCCGGTCACGAAGAGGTTTGGTGATAAAGGCCGTGGCGTCATAACCCGTAGCTAGGGCAATATCTTTACCAATAACGGCATAACGGGTCTTGTTATGGGGGACTAACTCGCGAATCATGAGGTCTAAGCCATGCTCTCTTATGAACTCTTCGGACTCAATGATAGCATACTGATCCCGCTCCTCCGCCCTGATATCCTCTATGGCCATGCCAATATCTGCCACAGCCATCCGTGTTACCTCGGGAAACCTCTCATTAATATATTGGTGACACTGACGGAAAACTGAATCAGTACTGATGATGATCTTAATCTGGCCAGGTGTTTTGCTAAGGCGCCCAAGGGAGAGATTGATAGGAAGAATAATATTATCGATCCAAGACCCACAGCCCATTTTTTCAACGAGGTGCCTATTTTTCTTTATCTCTCCTTCCCGGGTATTATAGACAGGAAGAACAATATAGTCGGCATCGCCATTAACAAAGGCCTGCTGAAGAGCCGTTACCTGTTGATATTCTACTATCCGGGCGCTAGGAGAGTAGAGACTGGCAGCTCGATGGCTGTTGGAAAATATTGGACCGAGGATTGCAATAACAGGCATAATCTATCTCTTACGTTTTTTGTTTGAGCAAGGGGTGAAAACAACAGCGTCAAGATAATCTTTCTCTCCTCTATGCTAGCCTCTAGCATAAAAAGAGATATTTAGACTAGCCCTTCTCCCCGGCTAAAGCAACCATTTAGAAATTTGCCCCCAGGCCATAGCCTATCCCATACACGCCCTCCCCTCTCTTAGGATAGCGCCAAGCCCCCAAGGCTGCATTGAAATTCAGTCCTCAACCGATAACTATTTAAGATAAATGGGCAAACAGCCCTAGACCTGAGTCACCAACAAAAAACAAAAAAAAACGCCCTCTGTTCTTTAGAACAGGGGGCGTTTCATAACTAGTGAGACAGGGCTGCGACTATTTTTGAGGCCAAAGAAGGGTCTTATATATCCAACCAACTGATCCCTGACTATGTTTAACCTTAACCCAACCATCTTTGACTGTAATTCTGGTCAGGACAACACCACGCTCAACTTCGGCAATAACGGGACTGTTCTTACCGGGACCTGATCGCATATTGCCAGTTTTTTTAACATTAACAATAACGGTATCATTTTTTCTTACCAGAGGGGCATAAACCCAACCCCGGTCTTTTTCGTAGTCAACAACCTCATACCAATCATTTTTTTTATTTACAACCCGCAGAGGCCACCCCTCAAAAAGCTCCATAACAATCTCTTCTTTGGTAGTAGGACCCTTACGGATGTTAACCCCATCCTTGGCAATTGTCACAAATTGAGCAGCCTGACAGGAAAGAGAGAACAACAGAAAAAATAGTGCTAACGACAGGATAACAGTACGTTTAGTTTTAGCTATTGGTCTAGACATATTTTTTATTTTGTAATAGTAAAATTATTGCTATAAAAGTTGATTGCCATACCATAAAATTGACGATTAAGCATCATATTCTATTGCAAAGCAACATTCTCTAAGGCCTTGAAACTATAAAAGCTATAGCATTTCTATGACAATAAGTCAAATAGCTCTGTTTTCGACAAATAATCACCCCGGAATCTCCTCAGCGGACAGTCCACCCCTCTCTTAGCACATGCCAATGAGCTAAGGCATAGGAGAGAAACCATCTACTAAGCCATAAAGACCTCTTACAGCCTAGCAAAAAAGAAAGGTACTTGTCAAACGGGGAGGAGCACAATCTCTAAAACGGCGCAAGTGACACTATTCAGCAGATGGTGGAGCAACTGACAGTCGCCTCTCACCAGGGGCAACCCGAACAGTGCTACCCAGCAAAAGGGGGTGATTATCCATGATATGTCCCGAACGAATACCTGCCAGAACAGGGATATTACGCTTGCCAACAATTTCCAGCAGCCGAGACCATACCATCTCCCTATGGCGCATTTTCTCCATTGAAGACTCATGTCCACTTACAGAAAAATCACCGAGGAGAATCCCGGCAACATCTTTGAATTTGCCTGCATAGGCAAGTTGGGTCAACATTCTATCAATCCGATAAATGGGCTCACCCACGTCCTCTAAAAAGACAAACTTATCTTTCCAGCTTATGTCAAAGGGAGTGCCCAGGACAGTGCTTAGGGAGGTGAGATTGCCGCCGACAAGTGTACCCGTACCGCCTGCCTCCCCGTGCAGTAGTTCCAGGTCACGCTCACAGAGCATCTGCTGAAGATCTCCCGTGAGCATTGCCTGAAGAGCTCGCACGGAGCTGCGAGATGCAGTTGCCAGAGAGGTGACAACGGGTCCATGAATTGCTGGCAGACCGATCCTGTCGAGGAGGTAGTTTTGCAGAAGACTGATGTCTGAAAAGCCTAAAAGATATTTGGGTGTTTTCTTTATCTCTTTCAGCTCAAGAAATTCGAGCATGCGAAGTACGCCATAGCCACCCCGCATACAGATAAGCGCCTGCACCTCTTCATCTGCCCACATCTTATGAAATTCCAGGGCTCGATTCTCGTCGGTATCTGCCAGGTAATCACTACCGGGCCAGAGCTTACGAGGGAAACGGAGACGATAACCAAATCCTTCGAGTATATGCAGCCCCTTGTAAAAGGCATCGCTGTTGCTAAGCCGGCCAGAGGGAGCAATGACACCAATGGTATCGCCTGGTTCCAGTGCTTTTGGTTGAAGAAACATTTTGTCCTGTTTATTGTTTTTTCTTGAGGGCATGAAGAATAAGCTCCATGGCATCAAGGGTCAGAAGCTTATCTATATGTTCAATTGTGGTGGTAAAGGGTTCAATAAGATTTGCCATGCCGCCGGTGGCAATGACCTCTGCCCGGCGCTTTCCACCAAGCATCTCCTTCTGAATACCTTCAACAATACCGTCAACCATTGCCCCATAACCATAGAGAATTCCGCTTTGCATAGCATGAACGGTGTTCTTGCCTATAAGAGAGGAAGGAACGTCGCGCACATCAACCATGGGTAGTTTTGCCGTTCTTGTGGCCAAGGCATCAAGGGAAATGGCAATGCCAGGAAGAATAACCCCGCCAATATAGACACAATCCGAGGTAACACAGTCAAAGGTGATTGCAGTGCCAAAATCAATGACAATAAGATCCGTTTTCCTTGTATGCCAGGCACCATAGGCATTAACAAGACGATCAATACCCACCTCATGTGGATTGTCTGTCTCCACCCGAACCAAGGGGGCAAGTTTTGTCACAGAGAGATCCATTACAGGTTGGTTCAAGTGCTTGCCAAAATGCCTCTCGCAGCAACGAATCCAGGCTGAAGAGAGGGTGGGTACCACACTTGCCAGAACTATATCTGTGATTTGCCGGGGATCGATGCCCTCCATAATAAATAGGCCATGATAACGAATAGCAAGTTCATCAGAAGTTCTGTCCCTGTCCGTTTTCAATCGCCAATGACCAATTAATTTTCCATGGTCGTATAATCCTGTTACTGTATGTGAGTTACCAACATCTATAACTAAAATCA
Organism: Desulfotalea psychrophila LSv54; assembly: GCF_000025945.1. Lineage (GTDB taxonomy): Bacteria > Desulfobacterota > Desulfobulbia > Desulfobulbales > Desulfocapsaceae > Desulfotalea > Desulfotalea psychrophila. The sequence continues at coordinate 2,613,411 of NC_006138.1, forward strand.
TAAAAAATCCTTCAAAACAAAAAGCTGTCTCCAGGGGAGACGGATAAATAATTACGTGAACAGCTACCAACAGCGTTTTATGTAGATCTTCTCTTTGCAAACGGAACACGACTGGCGTATAACGTGCATGCTACTTTTTTGCCATACTGATCACGATATGTAAAGCTACTATCCTGTAGAGGACGCGCTAACATAGTATAGTATTTTAAAAATGGAAATAGAGGATAGGACAAAAAAGGGTTATTATCATGAGCGAAAGACCGGAGCAGAACAGAAAAAAAGAGTCCACGCCTGATTTGTTATTAAAAACGCCTTAAAATTACAGCAAACCTTGACGCTGTCCAAAAAAAATCCCGCTCAGACAAGGCCTACTATGGGAAAAGCAATAAAACCGATGAGCAAGATCATAGGGTGGTTGAAGATCTGCAAGAAAAGATGCATCATAATGATATATCCAAGAGAGTTGCTTTTAACACTAATAATATTCTGATTAAGTAAGCGAGGTCTGTGATGCCTGAAGATAAACCTGTACAAAAAAAAAGCTGGAGGCAGCGGAAGATCGGTGAGTACCAATGTCACTGCTGTAAAGAAAAGAAACCATTTTGCTGGAGCTGTCCCTGTGGCTTTCAAATTTGCCCGGAATGCTTTGAGGAAAACAAGTGGGGTATGAGCAATGGCCCGACATGGATCTGCCCGGACTGTGAAAGAATTCGAATGATGTAGAAGCAAAACGGTAGCCAGTGGTTGCGGATTTTTGCTAAATATAATACAATGCCTATCCCGATCGATTCCCCCATAAAACCTCATGTACTTTATAAACTATGACATCAACACCTTCTAATTACGACGAAAGCAAGATCAAAACACTCAGCTCACTGGAGCATATCAGGAAGCGCCCTGGGATGTATATTGGCCGCCTTGGTAATGGCTCTCACCAGGACGATGGTATCTATATTCTCCTCAAGGAGGTAGTGGATAACGCTGTTGATGAGTTCATCATGGGTGCCGGTAAAAAAATTGATGTTGCAGTGAGCGAAGAGGGCCGGGTCCGGGTACGTGATTATGGTCGTGGAATTCCACTTGGTAAACTTGTAGACTGTGTTTCTGTCATCAATACGGGAGCTAAGTATAATACCGATGTTTTTCAATTTTCAGTAGGTCTCAATGGAGTTGGAACCAAGGCCGTCAATGCCCTCTCCGATGAGTTCACCGTAACAGCCTACCGTGATGGCAAGTATGCTTCGGCAACCTTTAGCCAGGGAAAGTTACAGCATAAGGAAGAGGGGGAAAGCGAGGAGAAGAATGGCACTCTGATTAATTTCTTACCTTCAAGAGATATGTTTCCTGAATTTTCCTATGACTCAGACTTTGTCTCTAGAAGAATGTGGCGCTATGCCTATCTTAATGCCGGCCTAAAGCTCTATTTTAATAAGTCTCTTTTTTATTCCAAAGAGGGCCTACGGGATCTGCTGGCCAAGGAGCTCAGTGACTCCAACCTCTATGAGCCGATCTATTATAAGGATGAGACCCTCGAATTTGCCTTTGCCCATACAGATTCTTTTAACGATAGTTACTATACCTTTGTTAACGGCACCTATACCAGTGAGGGTGGCACCCATCTCTCTGCCTTTCGCGAGGGTGTACTGAAGGGAGTCAATGAGTTTTCCGGCAAGAAATTCGTTAATACCGATGTGCGCGATGGCATTGTCGGCACCCTGGCTGTCAAGGTAAAAGAGCCTGTTTTCGAGTCTCAAACCAAGAACAAACTGGGCAATACCGAGGTCCGCTCCTGGATCGTAAATAAGGTGCGCGAGGCTGTCTCCAGTGAACTCTATAAACATAGTGACACCGCTGAGATTCTCCTCGATAAAATTCAGCGCAATGAAAAGGTGCGTAAAGAGCTGCAGAGCGTCCGTAAGGAGGCAAAGGCCCGGGCTAAAAAAGTCTCCCTGAAGATCCCCCAACTTAAGGACTGTAAATACCATCCCGCCAAAAATGCCCCCTCAGCGGCGGGCAGGGAGAATATGGTCTTTATCACCGAGGGACAATCAGCGGCAGGCTCCATTGTCTCCTCCCGTGACCCCCTGATACAGGCAGTATTTTCCATGAAAGGTAAGCCCCTTAACGTCCTGGGACATCAGCTGGCAACGCTCTATAAAAATGAAGAGATGTATGCGCTTATGCGTACCCTCAATATAGAGCACTCCATCAGTGACCTGCGTTTTGACAAGGTAATTATGGCAACGGATGCCGACGTCGATGGTCTGCATATTCGAAATCTACTCCTGACCTTTTTTCTCCATTACTTTGAGCCACTGGTTAAATTGGGCCATGTGTATATTCTTGAGACCCCCATTTTCCGAGTACGGAATAAGGCTGAGACCATCTACTGCTATTCGGAAAAAGAAAAAAATGCCGCCCAAAAAAAATTGGGCGGTCAGGGGAAGAAAAAACTCAATGTGGAGATGACCCGCTTTAAGGGACTTGGTGAGATTTCCCCCAAGGAGTTCAAACAGTTCATCGGTGATGATATTCGCCTGAAGAGTGTGACCTTGGACTCTATCAGTGAGGTTGCCAAGGTTCTCTCCTTTTATATGGGCAAGAATACCCCGGAGAGAAAGCAGTATATCATGGACAATCTGGTGGTAGATCCGGAGCAGTAGGCCATTAAAAAAACAGGTGAACCCGGAAGAGGGTTCATCATTATGAGAAAATTCAGTAAAAGATAGATAATATGGATAACGTGCCGGGCAAGTTGCACCAACTATTTGAATATAATTTTCTTGAATATACATCCTATGTTATTCGAGAACGTGCCATTCCTGCCATAGATGATGGGTTAAAACCCGTACAGAGACGGATCTTACAGACCCTCTTCAACATGGAGGACGGCAGGTTTCACAAGGTCGCCAACCTTGTCGGAGAGACAATGAAGCTGCATCCCCACGGTGATGCCTCTATCTTTTCCGCTCTGGTAAATCTTGCCAACAAGGGTTTTCTCATTGAGCGACAGGGAAATTTCGGCAACATCTTCACAGGCGATTCTGCATCCGCTCCTCGTTATATCGAGTGTCGGCTCTCACCTCTTGCCAAAGAGGTGCTCTTCAACAAAGACATTACAGAGTTCATTGACTCCTATGATGGTCGTATGGTTGAGCCGGTAACCCTGCCCGCCAAGCTCCCTCTTCTCCTCCTCCAGGGTGCTGAGGGTATTGCCGTTGGCATGGCCACCAAGATCATGCCCCATAATTTTTGTGAGCTTCTTCAGGCCCAAAAGGCTGTTTTACTAGATGAAGAGTTTACCCTCTATCCAGATTTCCCTCAGGGAGGCCTGGTGGATGTCAGCGGCTACGAAGATGGTAATGGCAAGATCAAATGCCGGGCACGCATCCGTGAGCTTAATGAAAAGACCATCATCATTGATGAGATCCCCTATAGCACCACCACCCAGTCCCTCACCGACTCCATTGAAAAAGCGGCTAAGGCAGGGAAAATAAAAATTATCTCAATCAATGACTATACCGCCGAAAAGGTGGAGATAGAGATCAAGGTGGCCCGAGGAATTTATGCCAAGGACACCATAAAGGCCCTCTATGCCTTTACCGACTGCGAAGTACCTATTTCGCCTAATCTCACCCTGATTAAAGGCAAAACCCCTGCCACTAGCAGTGTCCGTGAGGTCATCGAGTATAATACCCTTAAACTCAAGGCTGATTTAACAAAAGAGCTGGAGATCAATCTGGCCCGCCTTGAAGAAAAACTCCATGCCCGTCTTCTTGAACAGATCTTCATAGAGCAGAGACTTTATAAGAACATTGAAGAGGAGACCAGCTATGAATCGATCATGGCCAGTGTTGACACAGCCCTGATTCCCTTCCGTTCAGAACTTTTCCGCGATGTAACGGAGGAGGATGTTACCAGGCTACTGGAGATACGCATCAAACGAATATCCCGTTTTGACATTAACAAACAGGACAAAGAAATTCGGGCCATCCGCAAGGATATTAAGGCAATTAAGATCTCTCTTAAGGATATGGTTGCCTTTACCATTGCAAGTATCGATAAGTTGCTCGCTAAGTATGGGGAAAATTATCCGAGAAAGACAGAGATTAAACAGTTCAGCGAGGTTGTGGTACGCAAAATTGCCCTCTCTAATCTGACCGTTGGCTATAGTAGGGAAACGGGTTTTCTCGGTCATAGTGTCAAGGGTGAAGAGGAGGAGGACTTTTCTGTCACCTGTTCCGAATACGATAGGCTCTTTCTTATTTACTCAGACGGTCGTTATAAGGTTATTCCTGTGACCGATAAGGTCTTTGCCGGCACAGATCTTAAATATATTGGCATTGTTCCAAGCGAACAGGTCTTTAATATTGTCTACCGTGACGGCAATGAAAATTTTGCCTATGTGAAACGTTTTAATACCCCTAAGTTCATCCTCGAAAAAGAGTATCACCTCTTCCCCGAGCATAAACGATCAAAAATTCTCCTGATGAGTTTTGGTGAAGAAAAATACGCTCGGGTAAACGTGATGCCATCCGCTCGAGCCAAGACCAATACCTTTCATGTTGCCTTTGATGACTATCTAGTTAAAGGGGCCAGCGCTAAGGGGAAACGAGTTTCTCCTCGTGTTGTCCGCAGGGTTTTAACTGCAGGCCCGCCGACTGAGCCTAAAAAAACTACACAGAACCTCTCTCTGCTCACCGATGTGGAGAAGAGAGAAGAGTAAACGTTCATAAAAAATCCCCTGGATCTTCATCCTGGGGATTTTTTTTACCTTTAACCAGTGACCATGCCCCATAATATACAGTTTTATAACGACAATGCCCCTAAGCAGGCGGAGATCTATCAAAAGATTTCCGCTCAACAGGCAAACAGAGCCTGGCAGAAATACTGGCCTAGCCGGGGAGAACGGGTTCTGGACGTCGGTGCCGGTTGTGGAAGGGATGCCCGCTGGTATGCTCTTGGTGGTTGCCCTGTTGTAGCCGTTGAACCTGCAAAGAAGTTACTCGCTATAGGCAGTCTCTACACAAAAGGATTGGAGGTTGACTGGTTAGAGGATAGTCTGCCCGGTCTAAGCCGGTTAGATTCAAGGCTTCACTTTGACCTTATTGTCCTGGGAGCCGTATGGATGCATATTCCTCCGCAAGATCGGGCCAAGACATACCATCGCCTCACCTCCCTGCTGACCTGTACTGGACGAATAGTCATCACACTACGCCACGGGCCCTTTAACGACCAGCGGACAAGCCATGGTGTCTGTGCAAGCGAACTCATTCAATTAGGACAAGGCAAGGGTATGACCTGCCTGCATAAAACAGAGACGAGCGATCTTCTGGGCCGGGGAGAGGTAAAATGGCAAACCGTAGTACTTGGTTTTGCTAAGAACAACACCTAACGCTGCTGGGAGTTAGTCCCAGAGCTCCTTAGGTTGGCCATAGAGCCGAACAAAATTTTCGTCGGACATGGTGAGCAAAATAACAAATTCCACCAATCCAATAATGGCAGGGATAGCTGTCCAAAAAAAGAGTAGATATAAAAAGCCTAAACCCATCTGTCCCAAATAAAATTTATGGGCTCCGAAGCCACCAAGAATAAAGGCAAGGAGGGCGGCAACAATTCTATTTTTGCCATTTGGTGCCGTTATCCCGAAGGGATTGGGCGCTGGCATTTGCCGTACCCCGCAATAAGGACATATCTCCGCATTAAGCTTGATAATTTCGCCGCAGTCACTGCAAAACTTTTCGTCTGTATTTTTTATTTTACAGCCCATGTTATTTTCCATAAGCGTCACTTCCCGTGTTTTATATATATGGTTGTTTTCTTGTCATTGCCTCTAATAAATATATGATACTGGGGATAAGAAAGACAAGTATTACCTTGAATTATTACTGAACTTTTATCAGATTTTCTGGCTGAAGAGACAAACTTTAATTCTCACCGAAAAAGCTCTGACACTTTGAACAAAAAAAAGGCTCAATAGCAGAAGCTATTGAGCCTGGAGGACACTTAGGGGCAAGGCAGAGCTACTCTTTAATCTTTCTCGCCCGTATCTTTTCGTATGCATCTTTCATTGCCGCATAGGGATCAACGGAAGCATCTTTCAGTGACTCATAGTCACCAAGTCTCAGTGATGTATTATTTACAGTGACAGCACCAGTGATAATAAAGCTTGTGGCAAGATTATCGAGATAAAAAGCAGGATAGAGAAATGTATCCCCGACAAGACCAGCAGTATCACGAAGACTTGAAGGGCCAAAAAGTGGCAAAACTATATAAACACCACCACCTACCGAGTAGGAGCCCAGGGTCTGGCCAAGATCTTCATTGGAATTTGCCCAACCAAGATCATCCTGAGCAAGTTGGGTAAAGCCAAGTCCACCATAGGTGGTATTAAAGAGAAAAATTGCAGTTTCCACCCCTGCCTCTTTAAACTTAAACTGAAGAACATTGCTGACAAAACGAATAGGGAAACCAAGATTGTAAAAGAAATTCTTTATGCCAATCCGCGCAGGTTTGGGCATCACATAGGAATAGCCCTTTGACACCGGTTTAAGACACCAAAAATAGAGTTTATCGTTAAAGTAATACATGCCCTTATTCATATAGTAGAGAGGATCGGCAATGGCAGTATCCGCCACTTTTGGCCCCGAATACTCTGCGTAAAGATCATCATCGTCTGCAAAAGTATCGCCTTCTGCAAAAATCTCGTCTGCATAGACAGAAAACGCGGGAAGGGTAAAAAGGAGGAGAATGGTTAAAAGAAGAATTTTCTTATGCATATTTTCTCATGACTTGATGGTGAATAATATCTTGATGGAATTAATCTTCCAAACTGGTAAGTTTTTCTTCCAATTGATTGATCATTTTTTCAGGACTGTCCCTGAACATTTTTCTATACTGCTCTCTATAGTTTGCGACCATACTTACCCCCTCAATTTTAACATCATAGACCTTCCAGCCTTCACCTGCATTAAACATCCTATAGTCAACAAGCGTCTCCACCTCATCGTAATGGATAACTGTCATTACATCTGCCCGTAACTTACCGGATCTGGTTGGTTTAAGGAGATGATTATCGACATAGTCAATTTTCAGGGTATCCAGAGCCTTCCTGTTAAATTTATCAAGATAAACATGGGAGATGAGTTTCGTGAAAAGTTTGGTGAACCTGATCCTCTCTTCGGCTGAAAATCGCCTCCAGTTATGCCCCAGGGCCCCCCGCGAAAAAGAGGCAAAGTCAAACATATGCTCTGCCTCTAAGAGCAGCCTATCATCCTGCTCTTTCTGCATTCCCTGGAAATCAAATTGAGGGTCTTTAAGAATATCAAGAATAATATTGATGTTTCCCTTTAATGCATCCTGAGGATCTTTTGCCGCATAGAGGTCTGAAACTGAAAAGCACAGTAAAAGGAGAAGTGCTGTAAAAAATTTATTCATTTTCAATATCCGTTATTTACTATCTTTTTGGAAAATATACTTACTAATAAGGGACTCTATATCAATTGAAGATTCGGTATTGTAGATGATATCTCCCGCGGCCAACATGTCCTCTGAACCTCCTGCTGACAGGTTTATGTATTTATCCCCTATAATCCCAGAAGTTTTAACCGAGGCAATGGTGTCGTCGGAGAGTTCAACCTCCTTATTCAGTGAGAGTTCTACCTTGGCAACATATCTTGTTGTATCAAGTATAATGCTCTTTACCCGGCCTATTTCAACCCCCGCCATCTCAACCTCAGCGCCAACCTTTAGGCCAGACACAGAGGTAAAAAAACCAAAAATTGGATACTTATCAGATCTGTTCCAATCTGCACCGCCGAGGGCAGTAAACAACCAAAAAAAGCAGAGACACCCTGCTATAATAAAAACACCAACATAAAACTCTATTTTTTTCTGAACCATAGCTTCACCGTAATTTATGTCCCTGTATAAATGACTTAACCAAATCTGAATCGAACTGGACAAGTTCATCTAAAGTTCCCTCGATAACTGTCTTCCCCTGATCGATCATAACAATTCTCTGAGATATTTCAAATATATCAGGTATTTCATGGCTAACCACAACACCTGTAAAGCCAAAAACATCCTTATAATCCCTGATCATCTGATGGACCTTATTTTTTCGTACAGGGTCAAGTCCCGTGGTTGGTTCATCAAAGAGAATGATCTCCGGTTTGGTTATAAGGGCCCGAGCGAGGGCAACTCTCTTCTTCATCCCACCTGAAAGCTCAGCTGGATAAGAAGAGGCCGTTTGCTCTATTTCCAAAGTGGTCATAATCTCATTTACCTTACCAGCAATGCTCTCTTTACTGAAGAGACCTTTTTCCGAAAGAGGCAGGGCAATATTTTGAAAAATTGTTAATGAATCAAAGAGAGCATTATCCTGAAACATATAGCTGAATTTTTTCCTAAAGGTCCGCTGTTCCGACCTCGTCATATCATCGGTGCATTTACCCTCAAATTTTATAAGGCCGCTATCCTGCTGCATTAGGCCAATAATATGTTTAAGCAAAACACTTTTTCCACAACCACTTTTACCAATGATAACGGTAATTTCACCCCTATATATGGAAAGCGAAACCCCCCTCAACACATGGTTATCACCAAAACTTTTTTCTACATCTATAAATTCAATCAGCGGTTCTGCCATAATATTTACAATAAATTTATTTTTGTTATTTTATCGGTAAAAGGTCTTTCTCAGCTAAAGAAGAATATATGTGATCAGGTAATCATAAATCAGGATAAGAACACTGGAAGAGACAACGGCGTTGGTTGTTGCCAGGCTAACAGCCCGTGAGCCAAAACCACCCTCCTTTTGTATATGCGCATAATACCCTTTAAAACAACATGTTGAGACAACAACAACGGCAAAAACAAGTGATTTAATTATCCCGCTTCTAATATCCTCCATAACCACACTCTCGTGGACCCGGTACATATAGATATAACCGTTGACCTTTAGGGTTGTCGCTATGAAAAGACCACCAAATATACCAACAACATCAAAAATTGAGGTCAAAAGAGGAAAGCAAATTATAGAGGCAATGAGTCTCGGACTAAAGACAAATTTCACCGGATTAATATCCATTGTCTGCAGGGCATCAAGTTGCTCAGATATCCTCATAGTACCTATCTCGGCGGCCATGGCAGAACCTGCTCTCGCCGTAATCATGATGGCGGTAAGTACCGGTCCAAGCTCGCGGATAAGGGTGAGGGCAACAGCAGAGCCAAGCATGCCGGCAGAGCCAAATTTAGCCAGGGCGTAATAGCCCTGAAGGGCTAGGACCATCCCTGTAAAAAATCCCGTTAAAATAACTACGGCCATGGACTTGGTACCAATAAACCAAATATTTTCAACTATTCTAAAAATTTGAAACGGCTTCTGAAAAATTTGACCTATACCTGTCAGTAAAAACAGACAAAAGCGCCCCAAATTTGTGACTCTGTCAATTGCCCAGGAACCAATTTCTTCAACTTTAAATGTTAACATGAATTATTACTTATATTTATATTATTGCGAGCACCAATGCCATCAATGCCGTTCGGCAAATGCTCCAAGGGATGGGAGCACCCTGGATACATTAAGCCCAACTCAAAACCATGAACCAAAAAAAGCACGAAGTCATTATGATCAAAAAACAACTATCTAATTTGTTTTAAAATTCTTAACAAGAAAAATCTTTAAAAAAATATTGCTCAGGCCTTTTCATGCATTTGCCAGTCAGAGTTTTTCGGCCACGCCCCTCAATAAAAACTTACTCTGGCCAAAGTTCATCAAGCCAATCAAAAACCAGCTCAGCCATAAGGCTCCGATTTTCCCCTATACAATGCGAGGAGGCCCCTTCATCTTCCGGAGTAACGATAAGGGTTTTGTTCTTGCTTCCTAGCTTAGCCATAAACTCCTGTTGCTGCCGCTCAGTTTCCCGATTTACATACTCACCGGCACCGACAAGATCCAAAACGGGACAGGTAATAAGGGCTGGATTAAATTGAAATCCTCTGGTCTGCTCCGTCTGGCCCTTAATGTTTTCCGGCTCGAGCCCCCAACGCCAGGTCACTCCGGAGGTAACAGCCTTTTTGAAGGCCGGCCAGGAATCAATCTGCTCCTGACTCTCCTTTGAAAAAGGCATCTCTTTAAACATCAAGTAGTTATCAACGACAGCACTGCTGACAACAATGGCCTTTATTCTCTTTTCAAGCGTGGCGGCCCGGGGGACAAAATAACCACCATTGCTGATGCCATAAACGGCAAGCCTTTCAGGATCAATCTCGGCAAAATCCAAGATGACATCAAGGATGGCCTTCATCTCTATCTCTGTATCCTTTTTAAAGAACAGGCCTTCAGAGGGCAACATCCCCTGACCGGGAATATCGACGGTAACAAAGTTATAGCCACGAAGGATAGCCTGTGGCTCAATATAAAAAATATTATCCTCAACAAAGGTCTCCCCCCCACCAATCATCAGGAGTGTCTTCCGGGCTGTACCATTCTGCTGGACAGGGCGGTAATAACCAGGAAGAACGGTTCCCGCAAAGGGCACCTCAAAATAGATCATGGCCGGGGAAAAGAGGGGGGCTGCCGCCTGCATGCAACTGCGAACTTTTTTAGAAATAGTATTGAATTTGCCATCACTTACTGAGCGTGAAACCAGAGCTGTTCTATAATAGTTGGATGCCTTGAGAAGGCATTGGCGAGCCGTTATCAAATGTCCTGCATCTAAAGCCCTTCGGGCCCGAAGCTCTTTTCGCAGGGCCATCCTTTCCCACTCATCCTGCCAGCTCTTAGGATTACCGTCCTCTATATGAGCCGCCACATAAAATGCTTCGCCTATCTCGGCGCCGCCGTTGACAATACTGCCCAGAAGCCACTGAAAGGCAAAATCCATCTCATTATCGGTAAAGTGAAATCTGGTATAGGAACGATGAGCATCATAGACCTCTTTTTGCGCAGACTTCATTTGCGAAAGTCCTCTCTCTTCTGCCGCAGATATTCTCAGCAGGGGAAGAAGAGGAGTGTTTATCAGACTAATAAATAGAGTGCAGATAATTATGACTTTCATAGATATCCTCTGGGTAAAATGAACCAGGATGCCCGCGGCCAGGAAATTTTCTCTAATGATTTCAATATTAGTAATGGTTTCAGTATTGGTAATGATTATAGACTACCCATACCCCATAAAGCAAAAAATAGATGGAGAGGAACAGGGTCTTTCTCTCAGCACATTCCCCGAAAAAAAACAGGCCTATTCTATTAAACAACTGATCGACATCTATAAACAAACCAATAAGCCCCCTCCTACAACACAAACTGACTAGTCAGGTAATAGCAAGAACTAGACTGAATGAGTAAAGCCAGCCAGCATTGAAATTTGCATTCAAGAGATAGGCTTGAATAGAGCTAGAGATAATTCCAGCCAAGAAAGCAAAGCTTATTGTGAAGGGAAGATTGATCTACAGACAGGGGCCTTGATAACATCGCTCCCCTGCCCGACCTACTGCTGAGCGAAGAGCTCTTTGCCCCGTTTACAGAGACGAAAGAAACCGCCATTTGCCGGATCGGAGCGAGAGGACAAATGTGACAGTGATGTGGACAGAAAATGGACAAGGGCAACCTTAATTACTATCCAATGTGAGACCACAAAATATTTTTTCCCTCTCCTTTAACAAATATGGAGTCCAGTTCCGGAACAACCCTCTGCTGTAATTCCTGAAATGTCTCAGCTCCTGCCTGATTGAATAGATCCGGTTTCTGTCAATCTAACACCTCTCAACTCTACGGGCAGGGAGAGCAAACAGGACGGCTGAGATCAGCCACCATAGGTTCTGGTTAACATTTTAACCAATAACAACTAGTTAAACTATATTAAATCATCGTAAATACGATATTCATCCCAAAGGCTTTTGAGACTGGTTCTAGAGATATAAAGAGATTTTTCCTTGCAGCTTCATTCTTCAGCGCCCTCTACCTGTTAATAGATTTAGCTGAAAGTTGGCTGATCTCCTCAGAGGAAAACACACCTGTTAGGCTGTCTCTCTGTCATACTCACCGATCATAGAAATTCGCCTATCCAGATCCTCGGGAGAGAGATGAGAGAAGTTATTGAAGGGGACAGGACTGTCATTGGGAAAGGCCCTTTCGACAGCCATGATTTGCCTCCACAGGGCAAATACGGCATCTATGATTTTCCCCGGCAATTTACCCCCTCTATCCATGGCAAGAAGTTCCCGTACCTTCTCTTCGGGTATCGCCCCTTGGCGATATGGCCGGGTGGGATCAAGCATGGCATCGATCATATCGGCGACCGAGGTAATCAATGCCTCAAAGGGAATATCATCCCCCTTCAGTCCATCCGGATAGCCCGATCCATCAAGCTTTTCGTGATGGAAGCGGGCTACATTATAGGCCATTATCATCACAGGTGACTGGATACCTTCGCCAATAATGTCGGCGCCGTGTAGGGTATGGGCCTGCATCTCTTGCCACATCTCCGGATTCTCCCTCAAATTGCCCGGAAAGAGCAGGATCTCATCCCGGACCCCTATCTTGCCAATATCGTGCAAAGGCGCCACGAGGAAGAGCCGGTAGGCCAGAAGCAGATCATACCCCAGATGTCTGGCGAGCAAATGGGTGATCACCGCTACCCGCAGGGTATGGTTTGCCGTCTCATTATCCTTGAGTTTGGCCGCTCTCATAAGGGACAGAAGTCCCTCAATAACGGCCGTATCTCTATCGATGAGCCTTAAATGGGTCGCCACCCGTGCCAGTAAAATAGGAGGCTCAATAGGCTTGGTAACATAGTCTACCGCCCCCAGATCGAATCCCCTCTTCTTGTCAGCAATTTCTCCCTTTGCCGTGACGAAGATTACCGGGATATTTACCGTGAGAGGATCTTTTTTTAAGAGCCGGCAAACCTCATAGCCATCCATCTCCGGCATCATAATATCAAGGAGGATGAGATCAGGCATATGTTTTACCGCCCCGGCCAGGGCGCTTTTCCCGCTATTGGCAAATTTAAGGTTGTAAGAATCTGCCAAAACCTGTTGCAACAGGCTTAGGTTATTGGGTTCATCATCAACAAGTAATATTGTGAAACCTTGTCTGTACATATTCATCCCTCCAGCTGGATACCGAGTCTTTCGGCCAGGATTCGGGTTTGGGATTTGGCCCGGGCAAAATCAAACGCATCAATAGCCCTCCTGATATTGATCATATCATCCTGGGTAAGGTATTCGCCAAGTTTACTGAGTCCAGGTTCGGCGACGACCGGGTCGTCTTGATCAAGCATGATCAGCAGTTCCTGAAGCAGGCTGCTAACAGCCTTAGAGTCAAACTCCGGGGTGGCAATCCTTGCCACAGGCATCTTCAGCTTTCTGATCACTACCGCCGCATTTTTCAGTGCCGCCTGCAGGCTGGGGAGCAGCGTTGCCGCTGGCTCATGACTGCCTGCCTTCAGTGCGGCGTTGATCTCTGTTGCCAGGCGGGCAACTTCAGGCAGAGAGAGATTTCCGGCCAGACCCTTAAGGGTATGGGAAATCATCCTGGCCTCCTTACTATTCTCGTCCAGTAACTGCTGAATTTTTTCGGCATCGGCTGAATGTCTATCGGCAAAGCTGGCAAGAGACTTGGCAAAGACCAGCGGATCCCGCCAGGAGGCAAGTCCCCTGTCAATGTCGACTACATCGGCCAGCGGGGTGAGGTCGATATCCTGCCGTGCCTGGTCGCCAGGGAAGGTCTCCTCATTTAGGCTGCCAATACCTTTAGGTACCACCCTCTCCATGGTGGCAAAAAGTCCTTCCAGTATAATGGGCTTACCGACAACCGCATCCATACCGGCTCTCATATATCTTTGCCGATCCTCCTTCATTATACTGGCCGTTAAGGCAATGATTGTAATGTGCCCCTTTGATTCCCTTTCAAGGGCGCGAATTTTACGGGTTGCCTCTATCCCGTCCATTTCAGGCATCATCACATCCATAAGGATAAGATCAAATGTGCCCCCCTTGTACATCTCTACTGCCTGACTACCGTTCCAGACATGTCTGACCCTATGCCCCTGCTGTTCCAGGCGCAACTGGGCCAGGGTGGCATTTCCCGGCACATCTTCAGCCAGGAGAATTTGAAAACGGCGGGGCGACTCGGGCGAGGACGCTTCGCCTGTTAAGGCATGATCAACGCCGGTAGCCCTGCAGGGGCTTATTACCGGCAGCTGAGCCGTAAAATGGAATGTTACCCCCCTTCCCAGTTCACTCTCCACCCATATCCGTCCTCCCATAAGTTCGACAAGCTGTTTGCTAATGGTCAATCCCAGGCCGGTACCGCCGTAACAGCGGGCAGTGGAGATATCGGCCTGGGTAAAGGGATTGAAAATATTTGCTGCCTGCTCGGCTGTCATGCCAATTCCCCTATCTGCCACCGAGAAGTGGAGGGAGGCATCTCCCTGGTCCGAGGCCCTGACCCCTATGGTGATCTTGCCAGTTTTTGTGAACTTGATCGCATTGCCGACTAAATTTATGATTACCTGACCTAGTCGGGTCGGATCTCCGAGATAACAGTGGGGAAGATCGGCGTCGAAATGAAAATCAAGGCCAATCCCCTTTTCCTCAGCCTGGGACTCCACTGTTTTTAAGGCCTCTTGGACTATCCTTGGCATATCGAGACAGGTAGCCTCAAGTGCGAACTCCCCGCTCTCCAGCTTACTGACATCCAAAATGTCGTTAATAATTATCAGTAAACCTTTGGCCGAACTGTACGCCGTCTCCAGATGTCTGCGCAGCTCTGCGCAGAGCAACCTGCTCTCCAGAGTGATCTGGATAAAGCCAAGCACCGAGTTCATCGGTGTACGAATTTCATGACTCATATTGGCAAGAAAGGCTGACTTGGCGATATTGGCCGTTTCAGCAGCCTCTTTGGCTATTTTGAGTTCGTATGTTCTCTCTTCCACCAGCCGGGCAAGGTTGTCCCGATGTTTGCGGAGTGCCTCTTCGGCCCGGTTTATTTCGCTGAGATCCACTACCATGCCAACAAAAATCCGTTTTTCCAGCCTCACCTCACTGACGGAAAGATGCATTGGGAATTCCACCCCATCCTTTCTTACCCCTGTAAGCTTGTTACCTACTCCAATAGCCTTCATCCTGCCGGTCTTAAGATAATGATCGACATATTTATTATGACTTGAACGGTGGGGCTCAGGCATAAGCATCCGCACGTTTCGGCCAATAATTTCTTCTGGCCCATAGCCAAACATCTTTTCGGCTGACCGATTAAAGGACTGGACTATCCCTGTCTCATCTATTGTGATGATGGGGATGACTGCCTTGTCAATAATTGCCTCTGCCCGAAGCTCACTTTTTCTCAGCTGAGCCGTCTTTTCTGCCACCTGCCATTCGATCTCTGAGGTTCGTAGCGCATTATTTCGGAACTGCAGGGCAAGCAAGACTGTCAGGACAATACCAACAATAAAAACGGCCATTGCGCTGGGCGGAAAGCCCTGAATCTGCCCAGCCTCTGATGGGGACAGACATACCCTCCACTGCCGCCCTGCCACAGCGATCTCCCTGATGACATGAAGACCAGATGTCCGTATGCCCTCCTTGAAATATTGCTCACCGGGGCACTTTCCCCCAGCAGGGTAAATAAGTTCTGCACCATCATGGATATGCATCATAATATGAAACTGGCCGGGATCGATTTGGGCAAGAGCCCTCTCGCCGATGGTATCGACGGCAAAAGCTGCCACCACAAAACCTCGCAGCGTCTCCCGCCGTTCGGCAATAGTGCTTGCGAGGCCTTGATAGACCGGTGCTACCACCAAAAAAGAAAAGCGCTTTTTCTTATGCTGCACCAAATGGATTACCTGCGATGCCGTGACCTTGCCACTATCACGGGCCTGCATAAGCATGGTTCGACGCTTTGGCTCAGAGCTAAGGTCAAAGCCAAAGGCGGCTCCGTTAACCCCTGTTGGCTCGATATAGAAAACGGGAAAATACTTTTCTCTTACCCCTGCTCTGACCAGTTTTCCATTTTGCAGTTCACTAAAGCGAAAGCCGGACAGGCCGACGGCCCTTGCCTCGTCCACAAATTTAGCCCGCTGGGAGTTGGCAACCCTGGGAATCCATCCAAGCACATCCAGGCTGTTATCGACAACTTTTACGCTTTGAAACCAGAGACGAAATTCATATCGCTCAACAAGATGCGAGGCATCGAAGAATGCCACCGCCGGTGTAAGGATGGAGAGATCAACCTCTATATCTCTCCTAATGGCGGCGGCCTGCCTGTCCGCCTCCCTCTGAAATTGGGCAATGGTGTTTTCGCTTACCTGCTGGTAATTGATATAGGCCATGATGCCTGACAGCAGCAGGCCCAGTATGATCGTTAACCATACGGACGCTCTGTTCCAGCCGTTTCTAAATTCTTTCATAGCCTTCTTCTCCCTCTGAAAGCTTCATATGCACAAGTCTTGCTACAGTTCAGGTCTACTGTAAACAGTAGGATCGTATTCAAAATCAGGACGTTCTCAAGATATCGTGCAAGGCCTACGATGCCAATCCACCTGTGCCAAGGTCTGCTCAGGCAGATGGTCACGAAAAATAGCCCAAAGCCACCTTCACCTTACGGAGGGGGAATTTCGCAGCCCGGACAACCGCAAAGCCGCCTCTGCCATATTGCTTCATGGTAACCAGATACCGGGGAAGCCCCCCTTCTCCATGCCTGACAGGATTGTATCATAAAAAAGAGGCTCGCCGCAAATCATTGCACTCTTGTCAGTGGCTAAGGGGGCCGGAGGAGATGATGGGGCAGGACTGAATCGTGCCACCAACCGGTGCGGGCACGGCACAGGCCTTCTCCTGTTTCTACCGTTTGATATAAAAATGGAAGGTGTGAGCTGGGCGGGGAGGATGGAGTGGGGTTAATGTCTATTAGTGATTAGCTCCACTCCAGGGTGAAGGAGGCATCTCTGTTTAATTTTACCCGGCTGCCATACTTCTTCCCCTCTCTGTTGAGAATATCCCTGAGCCAGAGGGTATCGGCCTTCGTTGCCCTGTTTACCCTGAAATGTTTAATCCGGGTGGGGGTCATCTGCAGGTGAAGCAGTTTTCCCGATACGGGTTCCACTGTGACATTATACATCAGGCCCAGGTCATCTCTACAAGACTTACTGACACTTATTCCCTCGTAATCATTCAGAAAATCGCCACTACCATGGATGAGGAGCCTGTCCCTGCAGGCCTCCACTCCCTGGACATGATGTGATGTTAGCTATTGGTTGTTGCAGCAACTTTCAAACCGAACCCAATTAAAACACCCCCAACAACCCTTTCGATGTTTTTTTTAGATTTTTTAAACAGTTGTAATAGCGCTGGCTGACTAAGAAAAATAGCCACAACACTAAACCAGACTAGATGAGAAAGAGAAATGATCAGCCCATAAATAAGTTGCATCCACAGTGGCGTCTGAGGATTTACAACCTGGGTAAATATACTTAAGAAGAAAATAGTTGTCTTAGGATTTAGGGCATTAGTAACGAAACCCACTTTAAATGCAGACCATTGAGATAGTACATTTACTGTAGAAGATTCATCTATATCAATGAGGCTTTTTGATCTGAGTGTCTTCCAACCAATATAGATTAAATAAGCCGCACCTAAATACTTAATGACTGAAAACAGCACAATTGATTTTGAAATAATAAGGGCTAATCCGGCAATCGAATATGCCACATGAATCCAAATGGCAAAACTGACACCCAGTGCAGAGAAGATACCAGCAGAACGACTATAAAAAACACTATTTCTTGTTACCATAACAAAATCAGCTCCCGGGCTTATTGCCATCAATACTGCAATAACACTGACAGAGATCAGTTCCGGTAGGTACGGAAAACTTTGAAAAATTTCAATATGCATCTTTAATCCTCATACATAGTTTGATTACTAACAATCGGCTAGAGCAAATGCTTTTCTGCCTCTTGCCCCCAAAACCAAATGACAGTTTCCCTTCATACGGCCCAAGCGTTCAGCAAAAGACAACCTTGTGGGACGATACTCTCTGACTGTTAGTGCTGAAATTAATCGAATTTACTTTCGATTGCGATATTGCCAAAATAGTTAGCGTATTCGGGCTCATAAGAATCCGCAACTGCTTTAACAGATCATATTATACCGAGCGACCTTAATCGTACCACCTCATAGAGCAAGGCCTTTTAAAATCTTGCTCCTGGCTATGAACACCCATCGACGTTTTGAACAGATCTTATATAACCACTCTTTATACTTTTTTAAATGACTTCGGCTGATTATGCGACACAATCGTTTGTAACCAAAGATATCAATAAGAGAAAAGAGTTCCAATGATACTACATGCCAGAGAGGCACGGAGACTCCCTTCTGTATCTATTGTTTAATATCAGGATATGTGAAAGGTTGGAGCTAAGTTAATGTCTATTAGGGATTAACCCCACTCCAGGGTGAAGGAGCGATCTCTGTTTAGCTTTACCCGGCTGCCATACTTCTTTCCCTCTCTATTCAAAATATCCCTGAGCCACAGAATATCAGCCTTCGCTGCCCTGTTTACCCTGAAATGTTTAATCCTGGTTGGGATCATCTGTAGGTGAAGCAGTTTTCCCGATACGGGTGCCACGGTGACATTATACATTAAACCCAGGTCATCTCTAAAAGACTTGTTTATACTTATTCCCTCGTAATCATTTAGAAAATCTCCACTACCATGGATGATCAGCCTGTCCTTATATACCTCCACTCCCTGAACATGATGGGATGAGTGTCCATGGATGAGATCAACACCCGCCTCATCAATCAGCCGGTGGGCAAATTTTATCTGCTGGGGAGGTATCTCATATCCCCAGTTGCCGCCCCAATGAATAGAGATAAGAGCTATATCCCCCGGCTCCTTGCTCTCTGCCACCTTTTCTTTGATAGAGTTCAGGCTCCTGTCCGACAGATCTTCCAGGAAATTTATTCCCGGCTGCTCATCTGTTGCGGCCCAACTGGGGGGAATCCCGCTTGTCCTGACCCCGTAGGAAAAGATAATAACCCTGCCCTTTCCCTTCACCTCCATTATGGCAGGTTTTTCCGCCTCGGCAATATTTCTACCCGCGCCGGCGCTCTTCACCCGCGCTCTGTTCAGTGTTTCCAGGGTCTCCACAAGTCCGGAACGTCCCCAATCAAGAACATGGTTGTTTGCCAGAGCACAAAAATCGATTTTAGCCGCCGTCAGACAGGCGATATTTTCCGGATTCATCCTGTAGTTGATGCCCTTACCCTTCCAGGGATTATTACTCTTGGTTACGCTTGTCTCCAGGTTAATAATCCTTAAATCGGGCGATAGCCGGTCAAGTTCAGCAAGGGCATCGCCCCAGATATAGGGCCAGCTGACAGGATAGGGAAAGGGGCCATTGGCCTGCTCTGCAATCTCTATATAACCTTTAGCAGATTTCATAGACTGCTCATGGATTACAGGATTACCGGGGTGGGGTAGCACCTGATCAATGCCCCTACCTAACATAACATCGCCGCACATGAAGATGCTAATAGCCCGTGGATCTCTTTGCCGATCAATGCTTGTTTCTGCAGACATTTTTTTGTCCCTGGGGTTGATGGATGGGGAGGCCCCCCGATCTTATTGCATATAGAATGATATCACAGGAAGAGGCTACGGCAAATTAAGCAGAGACTGTTCCTCCGCCTCCTCATGCTGCCTCTTATGCACAAACCTTGACGCAGGGACGCAACACCTGTCATAGAGGTACTCAATTCAATGACTGTCCTCCACTCATTTAGGAAGGACATCTCCTGTTTTCTTTAACCCCTGAGACAAACCGGACTGGCCAAGAGGACGTGTTTCGCCAATTTTCATAATCCAAAGCCTCTCCTCAGAAAGGCCATTATCAAGCCCGGCCCTGCTAAACCGTTTTGGCGGTTCCCAGGTCGGCTCATCCGACAAACCAATTGTTCCCCAGTGTGAGGCTATCAGGGTGAATGCCCGAATTTCATTGCCGACGGTAACTGCCTCTTCGGGGTTGATATGTGACATCCTCATCAGTTTTCTGGGTGCATAGGCACCGATGGGCAGAATGGCGTAGTCAAGTGGACCATACTGCCTGCCGATCAGTTTGAATATTGTCTCGGAATATCCGGTGTCACCGACAAAGAGCATTTTTTTGGTAGAACTCTCTATCAGCCACGATGCCCACAGGGTTTGATTGCGATTTTTTATACTTCGTCCTGAATTGTGAATGGCAGGTAGGGCAGTTAATGTCAGCTCGCCAAGTGCGATTGATTCGTTCCAGTCTAACTCTGTTACCCTCCCATATCCCCGTTCACTGAAAAACGATTTTAAGCCCAGGGGGACTACAACCTCAATTTTATCTTTATCTAAACAGCGAACGGATTCATCGTCCAGGTGGTCATAGTGATCATGTGAAACAATAATAATATCTATCGGCGGCAGCCTATCCATGGGGATTCCCGCTCCTGCAAACCGCCTGGGGCCCGCCCAGGAAAGAGGGCTGGCAAATTCCGTCAAAAACGGATCTGTCAGTATCGTTTTACCTGAAACCCTGATAAGAAAGCTTGCATGCCCCAGCCAGGTTATCCGATCGCCACCAATGGAACTGAGCGATTTCATCGCCTCTGCTTCAGGTACCCAATGTCCATTCGGGATGGAAGGAAGAAAGATAGAGCTCCAAAGTCTGCGCAGGTAGAACGGCAGACCTTTAGGAGCGGCTGTCTGCACAGGGGGATAATTTTGAAATCCGTAGGTGGTGTGATGTGGGGCCCTTCCCATAGTTTCGTCATTGCTTTCTGCAGGCATGACAGAATATCCTAAGGTGAGAATTAAAAAGAGTGCTGCGCCAATGATAGTCAATAAATTTTTCATAGTTCGATGCGCTACCCCTAAGAGCCGGGCCGACATTTCTCTGAGCTGTTTTATCCCTCATAGTACCGCGCTTCGATGAGGTTGCCCTCCGGGTCTCGAAAATAGATCGACGTTCCAACGCCGTGTGCCCCCCAGCGTGGAACAGGGCCCTCTTCTATGGTGACCTTGCCGTCCTTAAGTCGCTGGCAAAGGTTCTGCCAGCTTCCCTTAGTCAGGGCCAGACAGAAATGGTTCAGATTCTCACCCCCCTGCCCCGCCCCGGCACTATTCTCCCACATCTCTTGCGGAAAGAGGTCGATAATTGTATTTGAATTCAGGCGCAGAGAGGGAAATGGCACTTTCCCGGTCCGGTACTCCTGCAAACGTTCAGGGGCAAACATGAGTACCTTTAAGTAGAAATCAATCATCTTCTTCTCATCTGTCATATTCAAAACGATGTGATCCAGTAAACACTCCATCAATCCCTCCAGGATAGTCATAGACTGCTAATCAGTTTTTTCCTCGGCTCTATTTATATGACTCTTTCATAACTTCACTCAATAAATTTCCCAATCACACTATGCTCTATCTTGATTTCATGAATGAGGCGATCATAATTTTTCATTCGAATTATTGACTTTATTATCAGGTAAGTACCAAAAACAATTAAGGCAAAATTAAGTACTGCCAACGGGATAAGAAAATATAAAACATGGAGGACATTATAAAATCTTGAAGTAGCTATAAGCATACTGATAGCGGCCAGCGGCAAAGCTAAAACAGCTATACCAGTCCGCAGCACAGCTAAAGATGTGCGCTTTTCTGCTAAAAGAAGTTGCACCTCATTGATAATGATTGAATCAATTTTGTCTGTATCGTTGCTCAACTTTTATACCTTTTGTCTAAATTTCCTTCTCCATTACGCTTGCCAGCAACTAAGCACCAAGGAAAATGACTTGAGATCTCTCCAGTAGCGCTTTTGCAGTCAGCTCCGATGAGGCAGGGTTTTGCCCCGTGATCAGGTTGCCGTCCGTAATAACATGGGCCTGCCAATCATCGGCCTTTGAGTAATTTGCCCCCTTTGACTTCAAATCTGTTTCAACCAGAAATGGTACAATCTCCGAGAGTTGCCCGGCGTTCTCTTCCGAGTTGCTGAAACCCGTCACAGACTTTCCCTTGACCAGAGGTTCCCCGGCAGGAGTACGAGCATGACGGAGCACAGCAGGCCCATGACATACCGCAGCAACGGGTTTGCCGGCAGCATAGATGGACTCAATCAGGGCAATGGAGTGACGATCTTCGGCCAGGTCCCAAAGTGGCCCATGGCCACCGGGATAAAAGACTGCATCGAAATTATCAGGATCAATATCAGAGAGCTTCAAGGTATTTGCCAATGCCGTCTGGGCGTCAATATCGGCCCTGAACCTTCCTGCCGCCTCTGTTTGTCGGCTCGGTTTATCACTCTTTGGATCCAGAGGTGGTTGTCCCCCCCTTGGTGAAGCCAGGGTGATCTCTACACCTGCGTCCTTAAAAAGGTAGTAAGGGGCAACGAATTCCTCCAGCCAAAACCCGGTTTTTCCACCTGTATCTCCAAGCCTATCGTGTGATGTCAGCACCATGAGAAATTTCATCTGCGCTCCCCCCTGTTTTTTTAGTTATAAATAATCTACTTAAGGTTTGGTAAGCTACAGCAGGGCAGCTGCCACCGGCAGTCTATCCTCGCACACATCCTGCCCACGGGATCGTTAATCCTATCATGGCAGACAGGCCCACAGCAAATCGTAAGTACCCTGACTAAGCATATGAAACTTCGACCTACGATTGCTAGGCCCCCCGCCAGTGATGGGGCTCTTTTAAGGACCGCTATGGGCGTGATGGTTGGGGGAGACATCCTGGAATGATTATTTGATGGAACTAAGGGCAAGCTAGGGGTATAGTCGGATATGCCCTGTCATTATAATGGGTTGTCTTGGCTGAATGGCCTGCTCTATCCCATGGATGACACGGAGACTCTGTTCTATGTCTGTTGCTTGATATTGGGATATATGGGAATGGGTAGCATGGAACAAAACTGTTATATCCGAAGACATATTCTTCTATATAGACACTGGAAAATAACAATAACCAGAATGAATGACAGCACAGTTATCTTATTTTTTAAGGGAAGGCATTCCCGTTCCAATTCTTGTGTTGGTGTTATCTATATTAATAAAATAATTACATGGAAGATACTTATAATATGATTGTTAAAATTCAAAAAGATAGCTCAAGACTTTCAAACAAAATAATCATTTATGCAATTGATGCAGGAGAAGGAGACTGTATACTGCTACATCAGCTAGATACTGACGTTAAAATATTAATCGATTCTGGGCCAAGTAAAGGAGAAGGAAGATTAAGTGTATATAATGCCCTATCTGAAATATTAGAAGGCGATAATTTCATTAATTTAGCGCTGGTAACCCATAATGATGATGACCATATAGGTGGTTTTATAGATTTGATTGATCATAATATTATTGAGGTCGATACTTTCATATTCAATGATTCGTCTTATATAAAAAAACTCTTTCC
Source organism: Desulfotalea psychrophila LSv54 (assembly GCF_000025945.1). Lineage (GTDB taxonomy): Bacteria > Desulfobacterota > Desulfobulbia > Desulfobulbales > Desulfocapsaceae > Desulfotalea > Desulfotalea psychrophila. The sequence continues at coordinate 2,636,863 of NC_006138.1, forward strand.
CGTAAATGATGGTAAATACTCTTTAAGACAAGATGGAAATCTACAACATGATATACTAAAGAATAAAATTAAACATTTACATAATCAAACTGACAGTGAAAGATTGAGCAGTTACTCTTACAGAGATTTCAAGTTTGATTTTTTATCTCCAAACTATGAAAAACTTAAAATATACAATAGAGAAATAGGTAAACAGGAAACAAAACTTGAAAAAAAGAAGAAGTTTTCAAAACAAAAAAATATCGTCCCTCCCACTAAAGAACAACTCCAAGAACTAATCAGTGAACTAAAAGAGAACGATATTTTTGTTGAAGATAATAGACCAGCAAATGGCACTAGCTTAGCCTTTAGATTAAAAATTGGAACCAAGAGATTTCTTTTCTTAGGTGATTCGCATCCATCTTTAGTTACAACTCAACTGAAAAAATTGGAGGACACTGTTTTTGATCTATGTAAATTATCACATCATGGAAGTGAAAAAAATACAAGCCCAGATTTACTTTCTAATATTAAATGTAAAGATTTCTTAATTTGTAGCAATGGTTGCAGGCATGGACATCCATCGCTAAAAACCATTGCAAGAGTTTTAATATCAGAGCCAAAATCTAAATTTTACTTTAGCTCAGACAGCGTCGAAATTAAAAATTTAACAAATTCTATACCAATTATTAAGGAGTTTGCAAAATCTGGTTATTTAAAGGTTGAGTATGTGTATTAATAACTATGCTGTGAGCGTAGAAGTTGCTGGACAGCAACCTCATGAAAGTAGTGGTTTTATTTTGAAAACTTTATGTAATTCAAAAAGTTTAATATTAACTTCAAAACATTCAGTTTGTATAGAAAGAAACTTGTGCACAGACATTACCATTGATAAAAATAGTTGTAGAAAATGCAAAGCAAAACTTGATCACACCAAAATTTCTATTATCTTCAAAAAAATTAAAATAACGCCACAAAACGTGTATGCCTCTGCAAGAACTGATGTTGCATTACTCGAGGTTGAATATGTAGAGGATGCTCCATTTCTTTCGCTAACAAATGAAAATGAAAACAAGTATGTAGCTTGGTATAATTTGGGAAATGATCGATTTCTATTCGACAATCCAGAGATTCCAAATGATGGCCTTATCAAATTTAACATTGCATCTAATGTAAATGCAGACTTAAAACCCAAAAAAAGAATGTTCGTGGGAGTTTCAGGTAGTCTAATCTTCAAAAAGATCAAAGAAACTTATTACCCTGAAGCTATTCTTACAGAAGATGGGGGTGGTAATGACATTGGAGCAGAACAACTGGACAGAACACTTGTAAAGGAACTTGAAGAATTATCAGGTACAATACTGTTCAATACTATAACTGATATAATTAACAAACAACCAGACAAAATACCCTCAACAAACAATGGCTCTTTATTTAATTTATTAGAAAAATCTAAGCAGTTATCTAGGTCAGACCAAGATTATAAATACATGATTGAAGAACTCACAGAGTTTTGCTCTGCCAGACCAGGAAGACCAATTATTGGACTCAAAAATAAGTTAATTGAAGGTCAAAGACAAGATTTGTTCTCAGATGCTGAATATTTGTCGAATAAATTTGCTAGACGTGTTTCAGCAGGACAGTTCTCCGCTACCGATGAAGTGATTTTCTTTCATTGTTTAAGTATGATTAATTCTGTTTTCACACAGTCTATTTCATCTTCAATAAAAAACGGAGCTAATGACAAGGAAATAGACAAAAAAATACTGGACGAAATAGTACTTCCACTATATTTAGAAGTAAGTAAGTTTGCACTTTCAATTTCTACAGAAATGATCACAGGAATGCTGTACTTTCTCACAGGTAAATGCCATATAAGGTGGAATAAATGATTATATACCATCCATATAAAGACGCCAACCATTGTGCATATCGTTTAATAAGCATTATGTATGGTACAAACAATGCAGTTTCAAGAGATTTTCTCAATATAGCTGACTTCTATTATTTATTTCCAAGTAAATTAAAGGAAATCAACAATTGGCCTCGAAAAAATTCTAATGATTACAGAGCCGTTAAAGCAATTGAAAATTGCCATGAGAATCTTGATAATGCCAAAATGATATTTTATGAAATAAAGGAAATAAGACATAACACTTTCCTTAATTTAATATCAAGAGGAATCGTAATTGAAAGAAACAAGCACAATCAATTATATACCATGGAGCAATCTCTCCTGCCTGACTCTCTTATAGAATTGTTAAAAAAAGATGAATTTAGAGAATCTGAAGCTTACAGGATTATAACACAAAAAATGTCAAAAATACCATTGAATGGCGATACTGGATTAAAAGCTAAAACAAGCTTGCTGGAGCATAGATATGACAATTAGTAGATTAAAATTAAATCGTTTTTTGGTTATTCATGAGCAGCAGGCTATATATGATGAAACTTTCCATGAAGGCATTAATGTCATCAGAGGAGAACACTCTGTTGGTAAATCAACACTTTTCGATTTAATTTATTATGTTTTGGGAGGTGATCTTAAAAAAGAAGAATGGAGATATCCTACCAATGAGTGCACTGAGGTTCGCGCAGAAATCGAAATAAATAAAAAAACAATCACTCTCGCAAGAGAAATTTTAGCAGGTAAAAAACCAAAAATCAGGATGTTTGACGGTTGCTACGGAAAAGCTTTAAAAAACTATGGCAACTGGTTAAATTTTGGATCAGTACGATCTGATAATAAAGCTAGCTTTTCAGAAATGATGTTTGATTTATTTGGATGGGGACAACATAAGACAGAATCATTTAATAATTTAACAATGCACCAAATTTTAAGACTTTCCTACCTTAGTCAGTCATCAAAAACGACAAGCATATTCAGGGAGGAAATTGATAAACGCGGAGATAGCGGAAGTACTCGTAAAGCTATTGCAGAGTTTCTTTTAGGATTAGATGACTTAACATCATATGATAAACGTCAAACAAAGGGTAAAAAACAGATAGAACTTGCAATATTTGAGGCAAACCGAGATAGTATCAAAAAAATTCTTGGTGATGACAGTGCCACTACTTTTAAAGATATAGAAACATTAATTAACTCAAAAAAATATATAATTTTTGATTTGATAGAAGAGAAAAACAACAAGTTGTCACATACTGATTCAAACAGCAACCATGCTATTGTTTTAAAAAGAGAAGAAATAATAACTACTATATCATATTATACAAAACTTATCAGTTTATCATTTAACAAAATTGAATTGATCCAAAGAGAAATTTCAGATTGTGATCTTTTCTCAAAAAGTCTTGAATTTAGAATAAAATCACTTGATGAATCTGAAAAAACATATAAATCTCTAGGGAATATCTCTTTTAATTACTGTCCCTCTTGTTTCAGCCAACTCGACACAGTAGTTGCACATAACCAATGTAAACTTTGCAAAAAAATATTACCTGATTATGATTTAACTGAAAAATACACAGAAACTCTTGCGGAGTTAAAATACCAGCAAAAGCAGAACACCAATACTATAAATAAGCTTCAAGTAGAATTGCAAAATAATGAAAATGAATACATAAAAAACAATGAAAAAGTAATGCTGCTACAAAATGAACTCAGCAATATCAGTACTCACTCAAACGAGAGAGAACTTATAATCTCAAATTATACAAAAAGGATATCAAATGTTGAGTCAGGAATAATAGAATTGAATAAGAAAATCCCACTTATTCGGAATTTAGAAAAGTACAATAGAAGTATTTCTATAATTACAAAAGAGATATCTAAACTTGTGGAAGAAATAGATTCATTATCTGAACTCAGCAAAATTAGAAATAGGTCTGTTCTAAATAGTTTAGGTGAAACAGCTAGTGGGTTTTTAGAAAATGGGACTGGCAATGAAGAAGATTTCAAAATTGCTACTCAGAAAACAGTTGAAATTGATTTTGAAAAGGACAGATGGCTTCTTGGAGGCCGTATTAGTTTCTCAGAAAGCTCAAATGCTGAAAAAAAAAGTGCATTACATATTAGTTTTTTACTCCAGTCTCTTAAAGATAAGCAAACACGTTATCCTCTTTTTTCGATTATGGACTTTGAATGTGCTGACTTAAACGAAGAGAGAAGCAAAAAAATACAAAATAATATCCTAAACTTATTAAAAGATAAAGAAGGTTTCCAACTCTTAATAACATCATCCAAAATATCTCAGGAGCTTAATATTGAAGAATATGGGGTTGGACGTTATTACGGCAAAAATGATTACTTATTCAAAATCTAAACAGCAAAAAAATAATTAGCCCAGATAACAAACACAGGCAGAAGAGTATAAAGAGCCGCTTCTGAAGTACAAAAGTTTTCGGGAGCGGCAATGTTGCAAAGATCAAATAAGTTAAAGAGGACACAGAAAAAGCAAGCTAATACCTTGCATTAGCTATTTTTCAGTACGGCTAGGCTTAGTGATATACCTTATTCTAACCATTACCCCCCTCCTCCTCCATAATCATGGATAGGCAGCAACTCAAAGAGGAACCTTAGATAATTCGGGGATTTTAACCATGAGACTGTTTTTAGCCATAGCCCTGCCCAGAGATGTAGAGAAGGTACTGCGGTCCTATCAACCCACTTCCGAAGCGTATATTAGAATCGTTAGTCAACTCCATTTGACCCTGCATTTCCTGGGGGATGTGAAGCTGGCAGAGCTTGAGACGGCAATGTCTGATATCCGCTTTAAGGAGTTCAAGCTCAGCCTGGATGGCCTTGGCTGTTTTAAGGCAAATGGTAAATGCAGGACTCTGTGGGCCGGGGTGAGGCCAAATGAGGCCCTTCGACAGCTGTATGTCAGGATTGGTAAACGGCTTGAGGAGGCGGATTTTGAGCTGTATTCCCATCATTATTCTCCCCATATAAGCCTGGCCCGCTGCCAACGGAAGTACTCGGAGGAAAAAATCCAGCATTTCCTGCAAATAAGGACCGAACCTTTAGAATTCAGGGTGGATCATTTCCTCTTATATGGTAGCGAGATTATAAATAATGTGCCCTTCTACAGGGCCTTGGCTAAATATGGGGCAAAATAGCAAACCTCTCCCACCCCCTTGCCTTTGTCCCCCTCTTCCTCCATAATCATAGGTAAACTTAGAAATCAATGAAATGAAGACATGGAGGAGGTGCAGATGTTTATCGACATAAAGGCAAACGAGGGCATTTTCAAGACAGGATCCTGCATAGGGAATACAGCAGGTTTGGAATCATACCATAGCCTCAGGGCGGATTTCAAATTCAATTTACAGCATGCCAGAGAAGTTTACTTCGGTAAATTCGAGCAAAATCGACTCCCTGAGGTAATTAACCTCATGGGAGATCATCTGCCCTGGGAGGATATGGTGGGCAACAATTATATCGCCTTTGACTGCAAGGACAGTGACGAAAACAACTCTTACTCATTCACTCTCTTCTTCAGCTATGAGGCGATGGATCAATACAACAGAATCAAAAAAATAGTGGACGAGCAGACCTGGAAATAGGCCGGGAAGGAGATTATAAAGGTAAAGGGACTATCGCCTTCTTTCTCCTTAGCTCAAGCCTGCTTATCTTCTCGCAGAGTTATGCCTGCATCGAAATCAGACTGACAACAGCCGATGATTTAAGCGAAAGAGGATGAGCTGCCGGGTTTGCCAGAGTATCATGTCTACGAATCAAGCAGGCTAAAGTCAAAAAATCACCTTCTCTGGCGCAGACAAGCCAAGCAACCTTTCGCCCTTGATGAATCAAAAAAGCAGGTTAGAGAAGATAGCAATCCCCTTTAGCAGGTGAGTTCAGCAGACTAGAGCACATTATTACCCTACGATAATGTGCTCTACCATTTTAAGACAAGCTCTAATGAGAGCTGAACGCCCCTATCCAAAGCAAAAGTTACTCTCTTTATTTCATCTGCCACTTTATTTTTTAACGAAGTCAAGTTACCATACAAGGCTTTAACCCTATCCTACAGACATCATTTTTTTTAGAAGAGTTTGATTTAAGCATGGCAAAGAACAAAAAAGCACCGATACAATATTTGTTTCTCAAAGCCGCTATTCCTGCCTGTATCATAATGGGAATTATGATTTTCTTTGTCCACTTTGTCCAAATTTCAGCCGAAAAGAAACTCCTCCTCGCCCAGGAACAAAATAACATCAAAATTGGCAAAAAAATTATCAGCCAATCTTTTCAATCCATCCTCTCTGACCTACGCTACATTACAAGCTCTGGATATTTAAAATATTTTATAACTGACCAGAGTGACTCAACGAGAAACAACCTGGAGCAAGAATTTCTGACCATAGTTAATACCAAGAAAATTTATGACCAGATTCGCTATCTTGACCCGAAGGGGATGGAGCTTATCCGTGTTAATAAAAACCAAGAGCACCCTACTATAGTGGCCAAGGATCTCTTACAAAACAAAAGGGATCGTTATTATTTCCAAGATACAATGACAATTCCTTGCAAAGAAATATTTATTTCTCCCCTTGATCTTAATATTGAGCACAAACAAATTGAACGTCCCCTAAAGCCCATGATTCGTTTTGGCATGCCGGTTTGCAATGCTCAGGGCCACAAAAAGGGAATCGTTTTATCTAACTATCTTGGCTCGAATCTCCTGGACTATGTTCGAAAATCTCTGGCAAAAGAGAAGAGCCAATTAATGCTTCTCAACGATGAAGGATATTGGCTATTATCACCCAAGCCCAAGGATGAATGGGGGTTTATGTTTAAAAATGACCTTCGTTTTCAAAATAGCTTTTCCGAGGCTTGGAAAAACATACAGACTGAAGCGAAGGGACAATTTTTCACCTCAAAGGGACTTTTTACCTATCAAATAATATACCCCGCTCATGAAGGTGCCTTAGCCAATAAAACGCCTTTGCCGGTTGCCCCAGGACTGCCTGCTCTAGAGACAGAGAACTATCACTGGATACTACTGCTCCATCTGCCCCAGGCAGAGATACACACAATACTCAAGAAACATCTCTACTGGGGACTCCTGCAACTGGGTTTTACCTGCCTGATAATATTTCCCCTCCTCTGGCTTCTTACCAAGGAACGAATACGCGTGATTAATGCCAGAAAAAGAATGAAGCAGGCAAACGAGTTCAGCAAGGCCATTGCTACCCAAATTGGAGAGGGTCTCATTGTTTTAGATTTTCATGGTAATTTTTTAATGATTAACCGGATGGCGGAAAAGCTGCTGGGGTGGCAGGAGGCGGAGCTCTTCCATAAACACATTGGCCTTCTCATTCCTGAGTTTAAAGAATCAGAGAAAGAATCTCTCCTCTCGTCCACTATCAAAGCCAATGCCTGCCGTCGTATAGAGCCTTTTTACATTCCTCAAAAAGACGGTCAGATCATTCCCGTCTCTCTAACCATTTCCCCCATGTATAACCAGGGAACAGTGACAGGGGCGATCATTATTTTTCAAGACATAGCTGAAAGACTGTTGGCAGAAGAGCAACTCAAACTGGCTGCAAGCCACGACAGCATGACGGGGGCCAAAAACAGGGCAGAACTTGAAAGATTGATGGATTTAGAAATTGAGCAGAGTGCAAGGAAGAAAACAGCTTGCACCTTTCTCATGATTGATATTGATTACTTTAAGAAAATCAACGACAGCTATGGGCACCTGGTAGGAGATCAGGTTTTAAAAGAGATGAGTCATTATATACGCTCTACCCTACGAAAAAGTGATATTTTCGGAAGATATGGCGGAGAGGAGTTTGTTATTATTCTTCCCCAAGAGGACCTGCAGCACTCACGAAAAATTGCTGAGAGGCTACGCCTCGGTATTAAAGAAAATTCTCTGCAAAACAATACCCTGAAAAAAGCAATGACCGTCAGTATTGGCCTTGCAAGTTATCCGGAGCATGGCCGTACCAGCAAAGATATCCTGCTACAGGCCGATGAGGCCCTATACATCGCCAAAAAGCAGGGAAGAGACCGGATTGTTACGGCCCCCGAAAATCAGTAGATAAAAAAGAGGGGCAGGACATAGTCCTATGTTTCGCAGCCCCTGCCCCCCGTGCAACTTATTTCCACGTATCTGTAACTAATTGTTAAGGCAAAGACCTATAAATACCGAAATGAACATCCCCCAGTAAATTTAATAGCACGATAACAATGCTTACAGCAGACTAATTTCACCGTACATCTGCCCCCTAGATCAAGATCATTCTGCAAATAGATATATAATAAATAAATTTCTCTTCTATGCGTCACGGCCTACCTTTTGCCTAAAGAGGGAAGATGATCGTCTGCTCATTGGAAAAATATTCGATGAAGAGGAGTTTGGCTCTTGCCACCACCTTGGTTCTAACCCGTAAAAAAATCAAAGACATTGCCCAGGGTTGAGGCAGAGCCCTTGTAAAACTCCGTATATTGACAGCGCTCACAGGTAATGGCTACGTATTTTTTATTCTGTACATCAAAAATCCTTGACCAAAAACCTCCGGAAACTCTGATTTCACCCGCATCGTACTTTGAACTGCCACATTTAGGGCATTGCCAACTATCACCAACCATTATTTTTCTCCTATTAAACAATGAACACTGTCTTCCTGTTATTATAACAGGATCATTTCTGTAAATATTCGTCCCGGCCTCACTAACCCTTATTCACCAACCAATACGACTTTTTTTAATAAAGACAGAAATAGACTCCAGTGAAAATTTAAATCTTATTTGAAATATATATCTTCCCCTGTAAAAATTGCTGTAAAAATCACCAATTGATGACGAGAAGGTAACAACAACATTTGATAGCAACGAAGTATCGTCTTGGGTCTCAACGTAATTCCGTTTATAGTTATATAAAAAAACATCAGAGCTCATAAAAATCAACTCCACTTTTTACACTATAAAATATGATCGACCAGACTCCATTTATCTTCAGTAATGAAGTGATGCACCAGCTACTACTTGACATGGCCCAGCAACGAACGACTAGCAACCTGTTTGAGGTCGTTGTCTCACGCCTTGCCACTTTCTCCCATGTTGCTCTGGCAAGAATTTGGGTTCTGCGGCCGGGAGACATTTGTCATAGCTGTCCGGTCAAGGCAGAATGTCATGATCGCAGCAACTGCTTGCATCTAGTTGCCAGTGCCGGCCAATCAAATACCGAAGGTGTACAGTGGACAAATATTCATGGGAAGTACAGAAGATTCCCCTTAGGTGCTAGAAAAGTTGGCCATATTGCAGCTACCAGTAAACCCGTGGTTGTTGAGCACATTAATAAAGACTCTCAATGGATTTTGGATGTCGAATGGGCTCAACAAGAAAAAATTCAGGGCTTTGCTGGCCAGCCTCTAATTTTTCAAGGCAAGGTCCTGGGTGTATTAGCTGTCTTCACAAAGATCAACCTGACATCTGATGTACTCAAGGTGCTCAGAGTTATCGCCGACCATGTAGCGGCAGCGCTTGCCAACACTCTGGCTTTTGAGGAAATCGAAATCCTTAAACAGAAGCTTGAACTGGAAAACAGTTACCTTCGAGAAGAGCTTTTTGATGTAGCCTCCATGGGAGGTTTTGTTGGCAACAGTTATGCCTTACAGCAGGTTCTTAATCAGGTTGACGCCGTTGCTCCTACCAATGCAAGTGTACTTATCTTAGGTGAATCTGGAACAGGGAAGGAACTTGTGGCCCGTGAAATCCATCATCGTAGCTCGCGAAAAGATAAACCGATGATCAAGGTCAACTGCGCGTCGATTCCTCGAGATTTATTTGAAAGCGAATTCTTCGGTCATGCCAAAGGAGCATTTACCGGAGCATTAGCCGACCGAAACGGCAGATTCAGCGCGGCAGATGGTGGCACCCTTTTCCTTGATGAGTTGGGAGATATACCCTTGGAACATCAGAGTAAACTGCTCCGGGTACTCCAGGAAGGCGAATATGAAAGAGTAGGAGAAAACCAGACACGAAAAACAGATGTCCGCATTATCGCAGCTACAAACAAAAACTTACATGAAGAAATCGTAGCCAAGAAATTTCGCGAAGACCTCTACTTTCGACTTAATGTCTTCCCCATCAGAGTCCCCCCACTGAGGGAAAGAAAGGAAGATATCGAATTGCTGGCAAACTATTTTCTGCAGAAAATATTGCAAGAGATGAACATTACCCAACAACAATTTAACATGCAACAACTGCAAGAGTTGAAAGAATATGACTGGCCTGGAAATGTAAGGGAGCTACGTAATATCGTTGAACGATCCGCTATTTTTTCTCTTTCTGGGCCATTACGCCTACATCTCCCGGAAACAGCTGATTCAAGCACCCATTCTCACGCTATTACGACTGAGGACAGCTCAGTGATTCTCTCTGAGAAAAAGATGCTTGAGCTACAACGAGAAAATACCAGGGCAGCACTGGCACAGTGTAACTGGAAAATTTATGGCATTGACGGAGCAGCTACCCTTCTCGGCATTAAGCCCACGACACTGGCTACAAGAATAAAAAAAATGAACTTGAAGCGCCCCGTGGCAAACAATAGGGCTGATATTTGCGATTAAGAAGTCCACCCGCAAAAAAAAGAGCTCAGCGGCTCCAGCTCAGGGCGAATCATATCATGAGCACCTTCAACCTGTTACACTATGAGATAGCCTATTGATACATGAATCATCTTCTGGGACTTTGTGATCGTATCAAAAAAGCAGAATTACGTTCCTATTTAACACGGAATTACGTTTTTAACGAAATATCGTTTTTACTAAGCTGCTGGCAAAACAAACAACAGCGCTACAGTAAGCACTTAGATATTATCAAGGTTTGGCACAGCATGTGCATTATATCTAATATGCTTCGTACCAGTAGGTAACTGAAGTATCGCCAAACAACTGGACATGGAGGGGCATAGCCAAAATTACAGCCCCGACCAGGCATATTTCATGCTTAGACGGTAAACCTTGAGTACTGGGCAAGCCAGGACACTAAACGTCAATTTTGTTTGAGCGCTACAAACGACACCAAGATAAAAATAACTCGAAGATTTTGTTGAAAAAACTGATGTAGCTGTTTGGCCGTCTCCCAAGGATAATCTTTACTGAGCTATTAACCATTTATAATTGTTTAGACCTCTACCAATAGTTTCACCTCAATAGCTGAGGATCTTTATCTAAAGGAGATGGCTGAATCTCTCTCGTGGCAGAAGCCAAGGCAGCAGCGATTTCAATGCCGAGAATACCATAAAACCTTTCAACTTGTGTGCCTGGCAAGGGCCTAGAAGCCAAGGACGAAGCGAATCAAGAGAAAAACAATCGGTTTTGCCAGAAGCACTGAATTACATGGAGCTTTGGTAAAAGCACGAGCTTTGCTACAAAAGTTGGCGCCCACCTGATCGTTCATAAAAGAAAGAACTCTCAAAGGGAAGTCTGACCTCTTCCAGACTTCCTCTCTGATTTCTCATCTAGATCAGAATGCAAGGCGAAAACCAATGTTGTAATAGGCAAAGGTTTTCGGTCTGTGGTAACGATATGCTGACCGGACAAAACGCGCGCTTGCATTCCATGCACCGCCACGATAGACCTTGTGATCGGTACTGTCATCCACCCATGCTGAACCGTCCGCAGGTGCCCCCTCGTAGTTGCCATGCCATGTGTCCTCGCACCACTCAAAAACATTGCCATGCATATCGTAGAGCCCGAAACCATTGGCGGGATGCCCCCCTACCGGAGAATTCTGACAGGAAATCTTTGTGCCATAATTCACCTGCTCTATGGTAATAGCGTCCCCGAAGAAAAAACGAGTAGTGGTATGAGCCCGACAGGCATATTCCCATTCCGCCTCGCTCGGAAGACGATATCTGCTGTCATTGACCGCATTCAATTTTTTAATAAATTCCTGAGCATCCTCCCAGCTCACACCATCTGCAGGGCAGTTCTCACGGATAAGATCACTGGGATTTTCCCCCATTATTTTCAGATACTGCTCCTGAGTCACCTCGAAGCAGGCCATGTGAAAATCATCGACATGAACATTGTGCTGAGGGCCCTCAACCGCCTGCCGCTCCTTTTCCGCCACAGGGCTTCCCATCATAAAATCACCGCCTGCTATAGGTGCGAATTTAATTCCCGTTACTTCATCGATAATAATCTGACTGATATTTTTACTCATTATATTAACCTTCACAAAAATAAAACCGCTTGAGCGGTGGTTGAACTTCCCGTGGCGATGGCAGAGTTGCAGACAACCCTGCTATCTACTTTTTAAGACTCCACCCTTGATGGCGACATTAATATAACAAACCGACATAACAAAATTTATTCAGTAAGAGACGGTCCATTAACCAACGTTTTCATTTCACTCTTATTTAGCAAAGGTTGTGCCAGATAGCCAAAGGAGGCAAGAGTTTGATATTGCGTCTATAGTTAAAGGAAATAATTTGTAGCAAGAAACGGAATTACGTCGCCAACGAAATTCCGAGCTGAGCAGCAACGTAATTTCGTTCACATTGAGTTCAAAACTACCTTTGCAGTCAGCAATGAATTTGGATAAGGGTTATTATCAAGATTAAATGGGAAAGAGAGGGGGAAGGGTGGGCAAGGCTCATTAAAAGAATAGGAATTTTGCATAAAAAAAGCCCTGCCGAACCTTTATTTCGACAAGGCATAGCTAGAGAGAAAATGACTGAATTACCGAATAAAATTGGTCATAATTTTCTCTACTGGTTCAGGGGCGGGGATGTGCTCTTTTCCGTGTTCAATAAGCCTCATAATCCAGGCCATGTTTTTGCCTAGCACCTCCATTACCTGCTTACCTTCGCCATCCTGCTCCATTTCTCCAGGCTTAAGGCCATGGGCCACATTCCAATAGTTCGAGGATGGCATAATCATCTCAGAGTAGTTAATATAATGATTTAACGTGTCAACTACGGGAATCCCGCCGGATCGCCTGACCGCAGCCACAGCAGCTCCGACCTTATGCCGGAAGAGATTTCCATTGACCGAAGAAACGAAAAAAGCTCTATCAAGAAAGGATTTCATTGTCCCTGCCACACCGGCAAAATGGACAGGAGATCCAAGCAGAATCCCATCGGCCGCCTTCATCTTCTGAATCCATTCATTGACTGGATCGTTTTTTATGGCACACGCTTCATTTTGATTTTTCACACAGCCGTAACAGGCAATGCAGCCCTGTATTTTTTTCTTGCCGACATGAATCATTTCCGTCTCAATCCCAGCACCTTCCAGCTGATCAAGAACTATCTGCAATGAACAAGCGGTATTCCCTTCTTTATTAGGGCTGCCGTTAAATGCAATAACTTTCAATTGTATTCTCCTTTTTTCTAGATTAGTTCCTACTCTGGCAAGTTCCTGTTCTGCTTGCATTGCATCGAGCCGCCCCTTACGACGGAGATGGGACAAGCATTACAGGCCTCGTATTCAAGAATCTGGCCTTCCTTTTTTTCACACTTTTTTATACCGAACGGTATATTTTATAACAAAAAAAATTACATCTTTCTGATAAGATCCTCTATATAGCCCAGAGCGTTTTCAATATAGCTTTTGTCTTGTGTTACTTTACTCATGGCAAAACCACCTTCAACAAGACAGATGAGTATATAAGCTGTTTGAGAGGCATTCGTCTTTTTAGAAAATTCCCCCTCACTCATTCCGTCTTCAATAAAGGAAATTATTGATTGCCTCCATGAGGCAATAGTCTTCTGCACTGCGACTTGCAACTGTTCATTCACATCATAACTGTCAACAGCAGTGTTAAGAACAGGACAGCCACCATTATGGAGGATATGTTGATGAATGGCCAGGTACGTTTTTGGGTATGCAAGCAACTTTCCACGGTTAGTTTTTGCAGCCAAAATATTGTCCTGCAAGGCATTATAAACAAAGAGCACATTATATTTGTACGCACACAATGCGACCTCATCTTTGTTTTTAAAATTACCGTATATAGAACCCTTAGTCAGCCCTGTCGCATCGACAAGATCTTTAAGGCTGGTTGCGGCATAACCCTTTTTATTAAAAACCGGAGCTACTTGCTCAATAACAAATTGTTTAGTCTTTTCTGCTTTACTCATGGCTAAATTTAACATTAAGAAGGAGATCAAAACAGCTCAAGCTGTAAAACAATCGAGTTCCCCCGAAAGATAGATCGATAATTTTACTAAAAAACTGGAAGCACAACCGTAACAACAAGCCGGCCCCCTTACCCGAGCAAGCTCTTACTAGCCGCAGCTATTTGCAACTGACTGAAGACCTCAATGCCGTTGGCCCTGAGGAGGGCTGCAGTAACGCCCATTCCGGTTTTTTTAAGAGCAGAAAAGCTACCGTCATAGATGCTGCTGCTCCCGCAGGAAGGGCTCGACTCTGCCAGGATGGCAATCCTGATATCCCGTTGCAGACAGAGGGACAAAGCGGCCTCTGCCCCCGCAATAAAATAGGAGGAGACATCTTGGCCTGTATTTTCCTGGACCCGGGCCCGCCCGCCCAGCACGGCCACTCCATCACCGCCTAGGATTTCAGAGGGGTTTCGGGGAGTAGACATCCCGGAAATCACCTCAGGACAGACAGCCACAACCCGCCCCTCCTCCAGCCAGCGATCCATGGTTTCATTATCCATGGCCAATGAGCCACCATTATACCTCACCTTCTGCCCAAGCAAACAGGCGCTTACCAATATCTCTTTCATAAATCTCATAAAACTTAATAGGATAAAAAAAGCTGCAGAGGATCACCCTCCACAGCTCACACTTCTCTTCTTTAAGGGAGGCCTATACTTCGTTTTCCCAATCACCGATAATAGAACCGGGCAGAGCACTGAGATCTATCCGCCGCGCCTCGGCAATACCAGCTTGCAGGGCATCACGGTTCATATTCTCTGTACCCTTGGGCACCCGGCTCAGGAGGGCCATTTCCAGATGTTTCAGATCAACCTGACCTGAGAGATATCCGACGGCACCAAGGGCCACCATATTGGCCACCAACTCACGGCCGATATCCTGTCTGGCAATTTTAGTAAAGGGAATAGCCACCGCCCGACTGGTGGGAATTTGCTCCACATAGGTGGAATCAACCACCAAAAGGCCATCGGTCTTTGTCTCATAAAAATAGGCATCACAGGCCGCCTGAGTCATGGCCAAAAGCAGATCCACCTGAAGTGCCTTCGGGTAATCAATGGGTTCATTTGAGATGACAAGCTCTGCCTTACTCTTACCACCTCGGGCCTCCGGACCATAGCTCTGCGTTTGACAGACATGTTTACCATCATAGGCACCGACGGCATCGGCCATGACAACGGCGGCGGTGATAATACCCTGGCCCCAGAACCACTAAAACGAATTTCATAACGGGAGTTTATGTTCATTATTTCATCTCCTTCTGGCTTTCCCTACGCAGACGGTCATACTCCTCTGTCAGTACCGGTTTATCCAGATCACAGAGTACACCGATGGAAAATTTACCCTCCATCTCTTCAGGACTCATCTTTGCGGCCTGGGCGACGGTAACTGCATTTTCCTTATAGGATTGAATCATGGTGGCGGCACTGCCGAGTTTATTCCTGCGGCCATGCTGAACATGACAGTTGGAGATAATTTCCACCACAGAAAAGCCCCGCTTGCTGATGGCCTTTTTTATAATACCATCCAACTGGGCAGCATGATAAACGGTGCCGCGGGCAACAAAGGCTGCCCCCGCCGTTACCGCCAGCTCAGCAATATTAAAAGAGTGCTCCACATGACCATATACAGAGGTCGTTGACTTACTTCCATATGGGGTGGTCGGTGAATACTGACCACCGGTCATGCCGTAGGTACTGTTATTGACAATAATGGCAGTGATATCAAGATTGCGACGGGCGGCATGGATAAAGTGGTTGCCCCCAATTGCGGTGGCATCACCATCACCCATAATGGTAATAACATTAAGTTCCGGCTTAGCAAGTTTTATGCCCGTGGAAAAGGTCAGGGCCCGGCCATGGGTTGTATGCATGGTATTAAAATCTACATAGGTAGTCATCCGGCCTGAACAGCCTATACCCGAGGCCAGAACAATGTCATCCTTGGGAATTTGCAAACCATGAATGGCCCTAAGGAGGGAGCCAAGAACAATCCCATTACCACAACCCGGACACCAGACATGGGGAAACTTCTTATTATGCCGTAAATATTCCTGGCGAATAACTTCTGCGCTTTCCAACATATTTCACTCCTTCACAGATCCTCTGATTGAGGATAAATTGAAGGGAACCTTGAAAAATGGGCCTCTCTTTAAAGTTCAACCTTATTATGCCTCACAATCGAGGCCAGGCTGAGCTTTATCGAAATTTTCATTTTTTCAAACTACCCTGAAACTAAAGAAATAGCATGTACTCTCGCAAGTCACTACTGAAGGTTCACCAGCTTATGGAGAATCTCCTCTGGAGTGATCAGGGTGCCGTCAACCTTATTGAGTTTGACTACCCGGGCATCACCTGGATTAACCCGGCTCACCTCACGGCTTATCTGACCGAAATTCATCTCTGGCACGATCACAGTCCGACACTGCCTGAGAGCCGCATCAACCACCCTTCTGGGAAAGGGAAAGAGCGTTACGAGCTGGATCAGACCCGCCTTCACGCCCTGCTGCCGAGCCTCCTTTACCGCCCTCTGGGCAGATCTGGACACAGATCCATAGGCAATGACGCAAATTTCCGCATCTTCCATCTCAAATGCCTTATGGAGAACAATCTCAGAAAAGCCCTTGGTGATCTTCTCATGAATACGGGTGAGAAACTGCTTTACCTCCTGAGGTTTTTGGGTAGGAAAACCCTTCTCATCATGAACAAGACCCGTTACATGATGCCGATAACCATCACCAAAGGAGGCCATATCAGGAACACTGCGATTATTATTGGCATAGGGTTTATACCAATCACTGGGGACAGTGGGAGCAATCCGATCAAAAATAAGCAGCTCTTCCGGGGATGGCAGATTAACCGACTCCCGGGTATGACCCACCACCTCATCGGAGAGGATGATAACAGGGGTTCTAAATTTTTCGGCAATATTAAAGGCCTTTACTGTTATGGAAAAACACTCGCTCACCGAAGAAACCGAGAGAACCACAATGGGGTGATCGCCATGGGTGCCCCAGCGGGCCATCTGCACATCTCCCTGGGCAACACAGGTGGGCAGGCCAGTACTAGGCCCACCGCGCATGACATTAACCACAACACAGGGGGCCTCGGTAATACAGGCATAGCCCAGATTTTCCTGGATAAGGGAAAAACCGGGACCACTGGTGGCAGTCATGGCCTTTGCTCCGGCCAGAGAGGCACCGACAATGGCCCCCATGGAGGCAATCTCATCTTCCATCTGAATAAAGGTGCCACCTTCCTGGGGTAACTTTTCCGAGAGTACTTCGCTTATTTCAGTAGCTGGGGTTATGGGATAGCCGGCAAAGAAATTACAGCCGGCAGCAAGGGCACCATAGGCTATAGCCTCATTCCCCTGAAGCAAAACACGTTTTTGTCCATCAGCGTTTTCCATCGGTACTCCTCCTCGTATCTTTTCTCTTTTTCACAGTTATTGCAAAATCAGGGCAGTGAATCTCACAAATTCGGCAACCGATACAGGCATCAGGATTTTCCACCCGGGGCTTTCCTGTTTCGTCTGTACTTATTACCTGCTTAGGACAGAGAGCAGAGCAGAGGCCACATGATTTACACCACTCATAGAAGAACTTTACACTATACAGGATTCGCTTCTTCTCTTTCGGGGCTACGGAGCCTGTCTCTTTGGCAGGGACTTCACTCTTTTTGGCTTTTGCACCTTTTTGAGGGGCAGAAGCTTTGGGAGACGCAGAAACTTTTTTTTCCATTTTTCCCTCAAACAGCGTTAAAGGTAGATAAAAAACACTTACAGAACAGCGCATTCACAAACTTCATCTAAAATTTTTACTATAACAGGAGGTAGTGTCAACAAGAATAGCACAGGAAGACAAAAAAGAGGGGTATTCTATCAATAAAACAGGGCAAGCTCTCTGGAAGAGACCACCCTGTAAAATCACACCTACAATGAGCAGACCTGCTAAGGCTGAACAAGTCTATCCCTTCCCGCCTTGAGGACAAAGAAGAAAAGGAGAATATTGGAGGCGACAAGAATAAGAATGGGAATATCCCACGAGCCAGTTACCTCATACACTACTCCCAACAGGATCGGCCCTATTGCGGCAAAGAGATAACCCGCCGACTGAGCCATACCGGACAGCTCTGCTGCCAGCCGGGCATGGGGCGTACGCAAAGAGATAAAGGCAATAGCCAAACTAATGCTCCCGCCCTGACCAATGCTGAGAAGGATTATAGAACAGATAAGGACAGGCTTGGTGGTCGCATAAAAGAGGAGTAACATGCCAACAAGATAGATCGTGGCCTTAACGGTACCAATGAGCCTCTGATTTTTAAATTTATCGGCAATAATCGGAATAACAAGGGTTGCCGGCAGACCCACCAGTTGAAAGGTGAGGGCCATTGTCCCGGCAAAACTACTCTCCATGCCCCTTGCCATAATTATAGAGGGAAGCCAGGCAACCAGAGAATAAAAAAGCAGGGATTGGATTCCCATAAAAAGGGTTACCCACCAGGCCATGGGCGAGGTCCAAATAGATTTTTCGCTAGGAGGAGCACTAGCTCCATTGGAGTTCGTTCGATCAGCATCTGCCTTTTTAAGCTGAGGCAGCCAGACAATAATGGTAAAAACAACGAGGATAGCCCAAAGGGCAAGACCATGTCGCCAACCGAAACCATAGCCAGAAGCCATGGGCACACTTAGCCCGGCCCCCACCGCTGCAAAGACACACATACTGGTGGTATAGATACTGGTTAGTCTGCCAACATGAGTGGAGAATTTTTGCTTTATTATAGAGGGGATAAGGACATTACCTATGGCAATACCCAGGCCCATCAGAGCTGTGCCGACAAAGAGGCCAGAAGAGTTGGTATAGGATCGAACTAACTCCCCGACAAAAATAAAAATAAGTCCAAAGAGCATGGTATAGCCAGAGCCAAATCTCTTACTTATCTTAGACACAAAGGGAGAAAAGAGAGCAAATGCCAGCAGTGGAAGGGTGGTGATAAATCCTGCCTGGACATTATTAAGCCCCAGATCTTCCTTGATAAGATCAATAATAGGGCCGACGCCTGTAATGGGAGCCCGAAGGTTAAAGGCTATAAAGATAATACCTATTACCAGGACAACACGAGGGGAAAATATTTTTTTCATTGTGACTCTAGTGGAGGGAAAGAATTTGATTAAGAAGGGTAACTGCCTGCCTGCCGTCTCTGTCTGTAATCGCCTGAAAAAGCTCCTTATGGAGCTGCGAGAACTCCACCTCTTGTCTATCGCCAAGACAGACCTTCTGCTCAACAGAGATACAGATAAACTTAGAGATCGAGCTGTAGAGATCGTAAAGAATTGTGTTACCGGCAGCCCTGGCAATTGTCAGGTGAAATTCGATATCTGCCTCGCCATACTCTTTTGAGGAGAAGTGAGCAGAGTTCCTCGCCAACAGGGCCCTCTCAATACGAACAAGATCTGCCGCGGTACGTCTTTGGGCGGCAAGCTGGACAATTTCCCGTTCGATTACAAGGCGCGCCTCATCCACCTCACTCTCCCGAGAGCCACTTAAGCGATTGAAGATATTACCCTCGAATCTGCCGGAGGAGACAACATAGGTACCATCTCCCTGGCGTGCCTCAAGGACACCCGCCTGAATCAGTGATTGAATCGCCTCCCGTATGGTATTTCTGCTGACAGAAAATTGCCGGACAAGATCTGGCTCCGAGGGAATCTTACTACCAAGCTTAAGATCACCACTTTGAATGTTTTCCTCTATCTGCTGAGATATCTGCTTAGGCAGGGACTGTTTTATAGGACGTGCAAGTTTCACTCTCTCTCCTTATAGGATTTCTACTTGTCCAATGTTTGGACAAGCGAAGATAGCTATGGAGAATGGACAAGTCAATGAATATTTTATAAAAATAGCCACCGACGTTACAGTGGCAGGGGAGTGGTGAGAGTCTTTTAAGAGATCGTTCTGACAGAAGAAGAGTTGCAAGAGAGGGCCAAAGGCTCTTACCTTCCCCTTGCCTATTTTCTACCCAGGTAATAATTTTACCGGGTAATTTCTATCCATCCTCCCCTCTCGCCACTCTGCTCGCAAATGTTCTATTAACGGCAAAAGGATTTTTTTGCCGTAATTACAGTTACTTTCAACTGTACACAAATATGGAATAAAACTTGCAATAACCTCACTTATATCAACACGAACTACGTTAACAACACAATAAGAAAGGAAAAAAATCATGAAAAGATCATTGATCAGTCCATTTATCGCGGTAACATATATCACGGTGGCCATCACGGGAATCCTGATGATGTTTCACCTCAGAATACAGGGAATAGGTGCCCTGCATCAATGGGGTGGCGTGCTTTTCATTATTGGAGGTATGATTCATCTCAGTTTGAACTGGCGGGTGTTTACCTCATATTTCAAAAGTAACAGGTCAGTTTTGAGTGTATGCGCAGGAGTTCTGGCCCTGCTCCTCATTCTTCTTGTAGCTCCACACCAGGAGCATAGGAGGGGGCAGCAGGGTGGCATGATCCATAAGGTTTTTTACGAAAGGCACCATCGATAAAAAGAAAGTACGGGACGATAAAAAGGCCAGGATTTCAAACAAAATTTAAGCCAGAAAGATCGTTCCTATTCCATCTACTCTCTTCAGCGCTTGGGCTCCAGCCTCGGTAAAGGCCGATACGATCTCCCCGCTTGGTCCCCATGCCTAAGCATCGTCTCCAGCGAACGCCCGAAAGGTCTCCATGGCAAAGAGGGCTCTTGCAGACGGGCTTCTTCTCTTCTGTCCTTCCCCATCGATGAGATCAACCCGGGGCTGAAGGCCATAGCCGTTGGCAACCTGAATGGCGAGGCCGGGCCTGGCGTTCAGCTCCAGAATCATGGGGCCCTTATTCATATCCAGGACGATATCCACCCCGAGGTAACCGAGACCGGTGATTTCATAACACCTGGCGGCCAAATCTACAAAGGCAGACCAATCAGGAACCGAAAAGGTGGAGAGGTCTTTGCCGGTATCCGGATGACGAGTCACAGGACGGTCAAACTGAACGGCCTTGAGGGCATGGCCGGTGCCGATATCGATACCCACTCCCACGGCGCCCTGGTGCAGGTTGGCCTTGCCATCCGAATCTTCTGTGGAGAGACGGGTCATGGCCATTATCGGGTATCCCTTGTAGACAATGACGCGGATATCGGGCACGCCCTGGTAAGAAAAGCCTGTAAAGGCAGAGGAGAACTCAACCATCTCCTCAATCATGGCCACGTCGTTATTACCACCAAGGCTGAAGAGACCACTGAGGGTGTTCGAGGCATGACGTTTAACCTCCTGAAGGGTGACCCTCGCCCCGCCTGGTTTGAGGAACGCCTTACCGTCGCGTCCGCCGATGACGAGGATCCCCTTACCACCACTGCCCCGGGCCGGTTTGATGACAAAGGGAGGACAGGTTTCCAGAAATGCTTCAAGCTCCCTGACATTGCCCTGGGTCTTAACCACCCCGAGAAGCCTGGGCGCGGAGATCCCGGCCTTTGCCAGAATTACCTTGGTCTTCAGTTTGTCATCCACCAAGGGATAGAGTTTTCTCGGGTTGTTTTGCGCGATCAGAACCACATTGCGTCTGTTCATACCCACAATACCGGCCTTTTTCAGTTGGGCGGGAGAGGCAAAAAACATACTTACTTGCCCCCGGACAGAGGTTCAAATCGTCGCAACTCGGTCAGCCTGTAACCGGAGTAACTTCCAATCATAATGATCACAGCCAGAACCACCAGCAAAAGCTCGGGGAAGGAATAGGTCAGGTGGCCTACATAGGGGTTTTTCATAACCAGAAAGATAATTGATGCTGAAAAGAGGCTACCTCCACCCTGAATGAAAACATCCCTGGGGCCCTCTTCTTCCCAGAGAACAGACATGCGCTCAATGGTCCAGGAAATAATGATCATGGGAAAAAAGGTCACCCTTAAGCCCGCCTCTATCCCCATCTTGATACTAATAACGCTAATGGCCACATAGATAATGATGACAAAGACAAGTACCGCCGAGATCCTCGGCACAAGGAGCAAGTTCAGGCTACTCAGATAGTAACGGAGAATCAAACCAATCCCGACGATAATAATAAAGAGTGACAGCCCTGCCAGAAGATTAACCTGCAAGAAAACCAAGGCAATAAGAATAGGCATAAATGTGCCTGAGGTTTGCACCCCCACAAGGTTCCTAAGGATCACAATGATGAGGGCGCCGATGGGAATGAGGAGCAAGAGTTTAAAGGTGTTCTGCTGAGAGACGGGAAGACTGTAGATGGAGAAATCAATGAACTTGCTACCGCTGTACCTACCGTGCTGCACAGCAGCTCTTTGGGCCGAGATCTCTCCTGTCAGGGTGGAATACCTGATCTTTCCGCCTGTGCCGCCCATAATCTCAAGGATAGACTCACTGCCATGCTGCCACTGCAGGAACTGATCCCGATTTTCCAGCTCTGCGGTTCTTGGGTTGATCAACTGCACCTGCCGTCCGTTCTGGATTTCAATAAAGCTTCTCAGCTTCTGCTTTTTCTTTGACACTGCTAAATTGAGCCCCTTAACAGAGCGTGACTTCACCCCGGCTCTGTTCAGCAAGCTACAGGCAAGATTTACCTTCCCGCCGTATTCGTCCGCGTCGGTGAGGAGCAACGAGGCGTCCTGATTGATGGGGTCATTAAGGGACACAAGGATTGCCCTTGCCAGCCCCAACTCCGAGGTCTCTTTGCCAAGGGCCTCGGTGACAATATGATCGGCTGCCACCTCATGGGCTCCGCTGAAAATAATCACTGCTGCCGGTTCTATCTCCTTCTGGCTAACCTCTCCTCCATCACTGCGCCTATAGGCCGTGGACCTGAAAAAAATCTTCTGCCGGCCACTTACATCAGCGGCACGCCAGACAGCCCGGCTTCCCTTTCGCTCAAAGCTATACCCTTCAGCAATAGATTTTCTACCCAGGACTGCGATGGCATCATTGGGGTCGGGCGTATTAACCGAGATCTGCACCGGCCCACCGTCAGCGATAAAGGAGATGGTCGCCTCAACGGTCCAGGCCATCTCTTTTTTTCCTGGAAGCAGGGGAAAGCCCAACTCTATATGCTTGTATATGGTGGCACCTACCCCCAACACGACCAGAACAGCAACAATGACAATAATCTGAATTTGCTGTTTCATCTCTGTTTCTCACTCATGGGGGTAGTTACGTTTTTACGATTTACGTCGACCACAAATTCGCCCTGAAGGAAATTTCGACCTATGAGAATCTGGTATGCAAAATCAGAGCGATCGGCCAGAGAAAATTCCCTAACAAGCCTGACGCCCCCCATCATACTCTTTACCGTGACCACAGGTCTTTTCAGCGACTTCTCTCCATGGCGCTTAATCGTTACATTACGAGAGAGACGACATTTCATCTCTTTTTTCTGACCGCTTCTCCTATCTCTCACCATAAAACGAACCCATTTTTCCCCATCACGCTCAAAGCGCCTTATATCCTTAGCATCAAGGGAAGAGGTCGTTGCCCCAGTATCGATCCTGGCAGGCATTGTCACCCCGGACTTAATAAGGGTGACCGGTTCCACCTCACCAATGAGGCGAAGACCGGCAGAGGGCTGAAAAACCGGTTTTATACCGGTCTCAGGGCCCGGTTTAACTTCGATTCCGACAGCCGGTTTAACTTCGATTCCGACAGCCGGTTTAGCTTCAATGCCGACAGCCGGTTTAGCTTCAATTCCGACAGCCGGTTTAGCTTCAATTCCGACAGCCGGTTTAGCTTCAATTCCGACAGCCGGTTTAACCCCGGCTTCAATGTCCGGCCTGGATAGGGTACATGAACAAAGTAGCACCGGAACCAATAAAAGCATCACTATTCTCTGCCAGCCAAAGATGGCTTTCCTGATCTGAACCATTTTTACTCTTTTCACCTGAAAATATATTAACATTCGCCAATTATCATTGCCGAAACTCATTCAGCACCGGGCCTGTCATAAACCGCAAGAAGGTTGCCTCCAACCAATCTTGCGGCGACGCCCCCACGAGGACCCCTCTTTTCCCAGCTCACCTTTTGCCATATTGCCAGTCTGAGGCATGCAGATCTCACTGCCCATATAACATTGTTCTTGTCAATCAGCAACACCACTGATAGAAAGCTACCTATTTACAGATGCTTGGAAGAAGACCATCCCCCATTTACACCTGAAGATAATACCTTTACAGATTAGTGAGATTTTATTTCCATAGCTCTCACGGTTCACACCTGCACATTTATTTACTGGATTTTAGAAAAAAACGGCCCCAAAAGGACTAATGCGGTCAATGAGAACTTGCGCTTCATGAGCTATCTGAAGAATTTGAACAAAATATTTTACAAATGAGGGAGAAAGCGACGTCTGCAGAAGGCAATAGTGTCGTAATCAGGATGATTATTGCCAGTGATATAGCGAAAAGCAACAGAGTCATAGGTGGCTTTTTCAATTTTACGCAGAAAAACACTCCTGTCGCATATCCTTAGAACAAAAGGGCTGTCATCATTTCTGAAAAATATACCTTACTGCCTCGACCACCATATGCCTTCTTAATTGCAAAAATGTCCAATTGTCCCACTCTTGCAATGACAAAACGTACCAAATGGCCTTTCGATAGCAAATCTTACACGTTGGCAGAAACATAAAAATCTGCTATCGACTACCACCTGTGAAGGTTACACTCATACCTACCTAACCTCTTATTATAAATTGATTACTGGCAACAGTATAGCATGATTTTGAAAAAGGCCGACAGACTCTAGACCCTGCATGGTAAGGCTTCAACAACCCCGCACCCAGAGAGATTAAGGCCCCGCCTCCCTGCCATCACTGACCTTCATCCCCCCTAACTAATATCATCGAGTTACACGATCTGGCAAGAGACCGCCCCTTCGCTCAATGATCTACTCGATGAGCCCATACCACCTTTCACTTATAAAGAGTGGCAATAGAGTCGGCCAGTCTCTGCGCTAGTTCAGAGGCTTCATATTTATCTGTCACAACTTCGATATAGGCACCGCTACCACAGGCCTCGGCCTTCCTGATCGCCTCATCAAGTTCACCGCAAGTCGTCACCCGGGCGCTAAACCAACCGTCACAACCCAGTACTTCAGGAAGGTCTTTATAGTGCCACTGGGCAAGATCGTTATAGTAGATATCGGGGTCGCGGCAGAGCAATCGCTCAATCAGATAACCATCGTTGCTGAGCACGAAAATGATTGGTTTGAGACCATAGCGATGAAACTGACTGATTTCCTGGGCCGTAAACTGATGCGAACCCTCACCGGTGATGAGGATCGTTCGACGATCCGGGGCTGCCAAAGCAGCACCTAACGCGGCGGGGGTGGCCCAGCCGATCGATCCCCACAGGCTCTGATTGAGAAAGAGCGAGCCATTGGGCATCTTAGCGAAACCGAGCCCCATCGAGCATGTTCCGGTTTCGGCAACCAGTATATCGTCGGCCTTCAGCATCTGTTCCCAGCGTGGGTAGAGATAATCCACCGTGATCTTATCGTCCTCGCCACCGACCGGCTCTCCGAGCCCCTCCACCCTGGGGCCCAGACCATACTTACGGGGCAGTTTTTCGGCCAGCATGACCAAGACATCCTTCATTTCGATATTGTGGTAGATGGCAGTCCCTACCCGCACCCTATGTGGCATGATATTGATACTTGCGGCAGGATCGATGTTGGCCGTAAAAGAGCCGGAGTTAAAATCTGTGAGCATCATGCCGATAGCAAGCAGGCAGTCACTGCCCTCGACAAAGGCCCGAACCTGCTCATTCATCAGCTCGCCGTTGTAGATACCTATATAGCTAGGGTGCGCCTCATTGAGTACACACTTGTCCATGAACATGGTGGCGAAGGGCAGGCCTGAAGCCTCGACCACGGCGGCAGCCTGGTCTCGAAGCCCGAAACGGGTAGCCATGATACCGGGCAGGATACAGGCCCTCTTACTTACGGAAACGGCATGACAAATCGCCTCTACCGCGGCCGCCAGGGTGCCCACCTCGCTTGTTGCCACAACCACTGCCTCTGCCTGCCCCACAACCGGCATATCCGCATAGTCTCCCGGGAATGCCATATATACCGGCCGACGGTGATAGAAAGCCGCGGCAATGAGACGTTCAGTCTCGGCCACACAGTTATCCGGGGTCATGATAGCTCGAGCGCAGACCACCGGCTCCGTCATTTTATAAAAGAGGTCGAACTCACCGTTACCGAGGGTGTGATGCACTAGGCGGTGAGCGGCCTGAACCCTGCTCGCAGGCATTCCCACCAGATGAAATATTGGCAGATGTTCAGCATAGGCTCCGGCAATGCCGTTAATGGCGCTGAGCTCTCCTACCCCATAGGCGGTACTGAGCGCAGCAAGACCGTGGATCCGGGCGTAACCATCGGCTGCATAGGCGGCATTAAGTTCGTTACAGTTGCCAATCCAGCGCAGCTCCTTATCATTACAAACAGCATCGTTAATGGGGAATGCATAGTCACCCGGTACCCCGAAAACATCCTTCACTCCAAGATCTTTCAATCGGGAAAGTACATATTCTATTACGGTCTGTTCCATAACTCCTCTCCTTACTTGTTAGCTGTTAGCTTGTCGATTTTAGAGCTAAGGCCTGCAATAGGGTGTGTGCTGTGACTTAGCTAAACTAAAAGAACAAGTCATGCCGGCCTGTTCATCATTGATAGCTGACAATTTTTATTCTTACAGTTGCTTAAAATAAATTTGATAAAAAAAAGCACCTAAACATTCCACCGTTGAAAAACATTAGACGATTTCCTCCAACCAATATGCAGGGATAATTTTGGAAGATAGAATCTTCTGTCCATGGCCCAAGAAAGGGCAACTATAAGAAACAACAGGGTGTATGGGACAGGTATAGGTCGTTAACTCATCCTGGCTTGCAAGAGAGGATGAAGCCCCCCATTCAGATACTCTCTGGATCTTCTTTTGTCTTTATTTTTTGCGCAAATATCTCCATATCCCCTGTGCTTGATTAAGACTTAAGTTCAGCGAAAGCTCTGCCCGAAAAATTTCAATCTCAACCTCTTGACCATGTGCTACAGATCATATCACAGATATTATGCTAAGTACCAAAGCCTCAACGAATGAATCAGCTTCCAAAGAAACTCTGGACCCTTATTATTATAGCATGGCAAGAGCGGAGGGTGGATTGCAGAAGAGTGTTAGGGGGTGTGAGTGTAGGATACTTGAACAGGATTTTTTTATGTCATCTCCAAGCAACTTGTCGCACCTATTCTACCAACTCAGCTACCATAAAAAATCCGACAGACTCCTAATGGGACTCTATGTGACCCTGTAATTAATTACAGCGCCAATACTACCTCTTATGCAAACAAGAGCTACAGGGGAGACAGCTAAGAGTCAAATAAATCTTTACTCACAGACGAGAAAGAGTGTGTAGCCGGGACCAATTGAAGACAAATCCATCCTGACAGAGAGAGCACCTGTCAAGGGCATATTTATTTAAGAACCGACCGACCAAGCAGAGGAGAGCAAAACAATGTGCCCCTTCTCACTTGATTTCGCCTGCCTGATTCACCTAGCATGTTAATAGGTCTTTCAATTTTCATGATCTCCCTCTGCCAGCCATACTCTCCTGGCAGAGGAGTCACAAGCTACGAGGACAATATGGAAAGTATAAAAAAACTACATATAAAGAAAGCCAACAGCGGTATTTGCACCGGCACAGAGTGGATCTCCCCCGCAGGTAGCAAGGTCATAGAATCCATCTCACCTGTGGACGGAAGGATCATCGCCAAAATCCAAGCAGGAGGAGCGCCTGAATATAAGCGAATTATTACTCAGGCCCAAAAGGCCTTTCCCCTCTGGCGGAAAATCCCTGCCCCTGAGCGTGGAGAAATTGTCCGACAGATTGGCGAGGCCCTGCGCAAAGATAAGGAGAACCTTGGCAGGATGATTTGCCTGGAGATGGGGAAATCTCTTCAGGAGGGATATGGAGAGGTACAGGAAATGATCGATGTCTGTGACTTTGCCGTGGGCCAGTCACGCATGTTATACGGCGCCACCATGCCCTCGGAAAGACCCTCCCACAGACTCTACGATCAGTATCATCCCCTTGGTGTTGTCGGCATTATTACTGCCTTTAATTTTCCTGCCGCAGTTTGGGCCTGGAACGCCATGCTCTCGACTGTCTGTGGCAATGTCTTGGTATGGAAGCCCTCTTCCCAGGTAGGCCTAACCGCCATTGCCATCCAGCATATCATCGCCCGGGTCCTCAAGAAAAACAAGCTGCCCGAAGGCATTTTTTCTCTTATCTGTGGTAGTGGCAAGGACATAGGCGACCTGATGCTTGCAGATACCCGCCTGCCCCTTATCTCCTTTACCGGTTCTGTTCGTACCGGTCGACATGCCGCCCAAATCATTGCCGGGCGCCTCGGTAAATCCCTCCTAGAGCTGGGAGGAAATAACAGTATCATTATCAGCCCAGAGGCAGATCTTGCTATTGCCATCCCCGCCGTGGTCTTTGGCGCTGTCGGTACTGCTGGACAACGCTGCACCACCACCCGTCGCCTGATTATTCATGAATCTATCTATGACAAGGTAAGAGATGGTCTGACAAAGGCCTATAAAAGTCTGCGTATTGGCAGCCCCCTCAACCAAGATAACCATATGGGGCCCCTGGTAAACCAGGATGCCGTCGCCAATTATCTCGCAGCAGTAGAGACCATCAAAGACCAAGGGGGAGAGATACTATGCGGTGGCCATGCCCTACAAGGAGAGGGCTTTGAATCTGGCTGCTATGTTGCCCCCACCCTGGTTGAGGTGAAAAGCGATATCCCCATTATCAAGGAGGAGACCTTTGCTCCCATCCTCTATTTAATTAGGTATAGCGGAGATATTAACCAGGCCATAGAGATCAATAACAGTGCCCATGAGGGACTCTCCTCTGCCATTTTTTCCAACAACCTGCGGGAGGCTGAAACCTTCCTCTCGCCATGGGGTTCTGACTGTGGCATTGCCAATGTCAATATCGGTACCTCGGGGGCTGAGATTGGCGGCGCCTTTGGCGGAGAAAAAGACACCGGAGGTGGGCGTGAATCCGGTTCAGACGCCTGGAAGGCCTATATGCGCCGACAAACGGTGACCATAAACTATGGCCACGAACTGCCCCTGGCCCAGGGGATAAACTTTACCATCTAAGACGGGACAAGCTCCCCTCTCATATACTGGAGATTATCTATGACATCTCGCGTAAGCTCTACTCTGGCCCGACATATACTGGCGGACGGCCTGCCCTTGGTTTTTGATCTGAAAAAATCCCGGGGATCGCAGTTGGTAGATAAAAATAGCGGCGACAGTTTTTTAGATTTTTTCTCCATGTTCGCCTCCATGGCCGTGGGGCACAACCACCCAAGCCTCTTGGCAATACAGGAGCAACTTGGGGCCGTGGCCATCCAAAAGCCTTCCAGCTCGGATGTCTACACCGAAGAGTTTGCTGAATTTGTCGACACCTTCGCCCAGCTGGCAATGCCTGCGTTCATGCCCCATGCCTTCTTTATCGAAGGAGGGGCCCTGGCCGTTGAGAACAGCCTCAAAACTGCCTTCGACTGGAAAACCCGCCTCAACCAAGCGAGAGGCATAGCCACACCTAAGGGCACAAAAATCATCCATTTCCAGCAGGCCTTTCACGGTCGTTCCGGCTATACCCTCTCTTTAACCAATACCCATGACCCGAGAAAGACAAAGTTCTTCCCCATAATGGACTGGCCACGAATCCTCAATCCCAAAATCACCTTCCCACTTAATCGAGAAAACCTTGGACAGGTCATCGAACTGGAGGAGAGGGCTCTTGCCCAGATTCACCAGGTTATTGGCAGGGAAGGTGATGATATTGCTGGCCTCATCATTGAGCCTATCCAGGGAGAAGGCGGTGACAACCACTTCCGCCCGATTTTTTTCCGGCAACTACGCAAGATCTGCGATGACCATGATATTTTGTTCATCGTAGATGAGATCCAAAGCGGAATGGGCATAACCGGAAAGATGTGGGCCCATGAACATTTAGAGATTGAACCGGATATCCTCTGCTTTGGTAAGAAGACTCAGGTCTGCGGCATTATGGCAAGCAAAAGAATCGACAAGGTTGAAAACAATGTCTTTAAAGAGTCCAGCCGACTCAACTCCACCTTCGGGGGCAATCTGGTAGACATGGTGCGCTGTACCCATATTCTCAGAATTATTGAAGAGGAGAGACTGGTGGACAATGCCCGAGTCCAGGGAAATCATCTTCTCCGTCAGCTTGAAGGCCTGGGAGAAGAGTTCCCCCACCTTGTCTCCAACCCCCGGGGTAGAGGCCTTATGTGCGCCTTTGACCTACCCTCAGAGACCATGCGCAATCAATTTATCGAGGATATGTATAAGGCGCGGGTACTGCTCCTCGGCTGCGGAGAAAAAGCCATCAGGTTCCGGCCCCACCTCGTGGTTCGTCGGGAAGAGATTGACGAAGGCATGGATATTATCCGTCGGACCATCAAAAAAACAATGGGTTAATCCTGCAATGAAAAGTTCAAAGAGAAAGAGACTGGCCCTCCACCTCGACCAGCAGATCGAGGGTACGGTCTATACCGACCAGACAACCCTGCAGCGCTATTCCACCGATAAATCCATTTATCAGGTGGTACCGCAAATGGTTGTAAGCCCTGCCTCAATGGAGGATCTTACTACCATAGTGAGCACGGCCAGAGACGAGAACCTGTCTGTCACCGCCCGAGGTGGTGGTTCCGGAACGGCAGGTGCAGCCCTCGGTGAGGGTATTGTTATCCATCTGCCCCGCAATGGTTTCCTAGGTAATATAGTTGACTTCAGCACCGGGGCTGGCAAGGACTATATTACTGTTGAAGCCGGTGTCTACCATGATACCATCCAGACATTTTTAAAAAAGGAGGGCTATTATCTGCCGGCAGACCCCTCCAGCTCCCCCCTCTGCCAGATAGGTGGCAATATTGCTACCAAGGCAAGCGGGCCACATGGCTTTTCCCATGGCAGTATCGACAGATTTTTACAGGATATCGAATATATCTCGGCCCGGGGTGAGCATATCGATTCGGCCCGGCCAAAGAGCATCCCGCCAACTCTCAGGGCAGCCCTTACCCAACTACAAGAGAAGGTTCGAGCTGATAAGGCAACGGTCTCCCTGCTAAAAAAACGGCGCAATTTCAAGACAGCAAGTGGCTATAACCTCTTTGCCCTTATGGCTGAGCTGCAACCAGAAAAAATCCTGGCCCAGCTTTTCGCCGGCAGTGTCGGCAGTCTTGGCCTCATCACCCGAGCGACGTTGCGCGTTGAGCCCTATACCCCCGAAAAGGCGGCCCTCCTCCTCTACTTCACCGACCTCCATGCTCTCAGCCTGGCTACTCAGGAGGCAATTGCGGCAGAGGTAACTGCCATCGAGGTGATCAGTCAAGCCACCATCAGGCTCCTGAAAAGGAGGAAGGGAGCAGGAAGCGATGAACTCCATAACGGCCATCTGCTCTTTATTGAATGTGAGGGGCCAATGCGGCAGGCCCGACTGGCGCAACTTAAGGAGAAGCTCAGAAAAAGCCCAAACCTCCTCGTCCCTCCCCAAGAGGCACAGACAGAGGAAGAGCTTGCCAAACTGTGGAAAATCCGCAAACAGATCCTACCGGTACTTCTCCGACCCGGGGCTGGAATGAAGGCCCTCTCAATCGTCAATGATGTTGGGGTTCCACCTCAGCACCTGGCCCACTTTATCGAGGACATTGAGACTTTTTTCAGAAAGAAGGGTCTGGAAACGGTGATCTATGGCCATGCGGGCAATGGCAATCTTCATCTCCGCCCTCTAATCAATATTAAAGAGACAGATCTGAAAGAGCGCATTCAGGCCATTGCCGACGGAGTCTACGAGATAGTCTTCCGCTATAAGGGTACCATCACCGCCGAACATGCCATGGGACGACTACGCACTCCCTATCTTGAACGGGAATGGGGCTCGTCCATATACAGGCACATGAAGAGGGTCAAAGATATTTTCGATCCAGATAATATCTTAAACCCCGAGGCAATGTTTGGCAGGGGAGCCATTACCGATAAGATGCGCCATGACCTATTTGAACCAGTTCAAAAATAAGTTCCCTGATACATCTCATGTAAAGATGGAGAGAACATAATGAAAAATGTAGATAGATTTGCCTGGCAACGACAGCCCCGGACAGAGACCTACCTGGTAAGTTTAATAACAGATCTGGCAGAAAAAAATCCGCTCATTGGTAAACTTGATAATAAATTACAGACCATTACCTCGACAAGGATGCTCGACTGGCTGGATCATATTGTGGCCGAG
The DNA here is from genome assembly GCF_000025945.1 of Desulfotalea psychrophila LSv54. Taxonomy (GTDB): domain Bacteria; phylum Desulfobacterota; class Desulfobulbia; order Desulfobulbales; family Desulfocapsaceae; genus Desulfotalea; species Desulfotalea psychrophila. The sequence goes on from NC_006138.1 coordinate 2,669,326, forward strand.
GATTCGCTGCTGCTTCGTCAACGTCTTAGTCAGTTGGGCTTTACCGAAAAAAGATCCCCTACAGGGAGCATTTTTTCCCCTCATGGCGTGAGCCTACCCAAAATTATTCTACCAGAATCAGTGAAAAGATCTCCTCCGGGTATCGCCCTAAAGGTAGACTCCATCGCTGATTTTCTCCAGTGCAACAGTCTCAGCGGTGAAATTGAGGGTACCCCCTTGGCCCAGGTACGAAAGTGCACGGCCTCCCGCAAGAATGGCACAGCCCTTTATGCGGTGGAACGCAGGGGCAGTGATGCTCTACCCCCAGCCCATATTGAAATTGATCCAGCCCGATATCTGCAGGCAATAGAAAAATGGCAGCGCCTGCCCAGGTCAGGGCCTGATCGCGATCAGACCTTTGCCCTGATAGTTCATACTGCCCAAGAGTTGGTTGAGAGCATGGGCCAAAACCTTGCCGCCCATATTGTCTGTGAAGCCGAGCGACGTTACTGGATGTCACGCAATCAGGCTGGGCGTATACAAAAGATGCGTCAGGATATTATGGGAATGGGATGGGCAAATCATGATCACCATACCTTTCGCAGTTCAAGGAAACACTTTAATCAACTGATCAACCTCTTCACCCTCCTTGGCTTTCATAAGCGGGAAAGATTCTACGCAGGTGCTGAAGCGGGATGGGGCGCCCAGGTAATGGAGAACCCCACAGCAGGCATCTCCCTCTTTCTCGATGTAGACCTGGCCCCGGAGGAGATGGAAGTTGATTTTTCCAGACAGGAACTGGCTGAGCGGGAAGAACTTGGCAGCGTAGGCCTGTGGTGCGCACTACACGGAGACTCGATTCTCGGTGCCGGCATGCACCATCTGGCGGCAGCCTTTCTCTTTGCTGATCTCCCCACCGACCTGGCAGGCTATAATATTAACTTTATGGAACCGTTTAGCGATTTTCCCTATCTCAAACAGGCATTTAGTTCGGGAGAGCGCTGGGACACTGATCCGGAGGTGGTACAAGGCCTGCTTAAAGATAGGCTTATCAGCGAAAAGCAGGCAGATCGATTCCTCGACAAGGGGGCCATTGGCAGCCATTTGGAGAATATTCAGCGCCGGGATGGCTATAAGGGCTTTAACCAAGAGAACGTCAGCGTCATCATAGCGGAAACTGATCCCCGAAGGGTTGCTGATGTTAGAGGGGACCTGCCCCATCACTGGTCGAAAATGCCGTAACTTCTTTGTTGTAAGGGCATGCCCTACAGGTTTTCAACCGGCATAAGCATGGTTGATATCAAAAAAAAGTCTATCAGATCATGGATCTTCAACCTTTGTAATCTTAACCGAAAAGAGGGGCACTGGCTGGGGGCTACAAGATCAGCCTCTCAGCAGCTCCGGTCGGTTCCACAGACAATACGAGCAACAAATGCTGAGCCTGGAGAGGATGAAAGGCCTGCTTGAGAACAGGTTCATTAGCGGGACCACGTTGAACAATTTCCTAGCTACATGTTTGATTATCTGTGGATTATTTAAACAAAAACCTTTCTCTAAACCACCCAAGTTGCAACGTTGGTAAAAAGAATATCTTTAAACCATATTTGTATTGAAATGGTCGGTATTTATTTAGAGTATCGGTAAAATTTAACAATTTTTTCTCATCTTCGTCATAGCCTTGTTCTATTTTTATTTCTATGACCAAAAGATTATTCTCAAGTTCAAGCCTTCCACGTTTATGTATAACGATATCTGGTCTCTTATGATTTTTGTGAGAATCATGTTTCGGGTCAAGTTCTTCACCCATTTCGTTGTATTCACAATCAACATTAAATCCAGAGAAATACTCTTCTAGATTAACAGCATAACCTATGCGCAGTTGCCCATTCCAGTTTATTGCATATCAGTTCCAGATCGTTGATCTGAACCTTTTTTATTGCCCCTAAGATAATTTTTTCTAAAATTTCGTGTTCCATCATTTTTTTATCCAATGCACTTCATCTTTTATTTAGATAACGCCAAGTTAAATAGCGCACGTTAACGCATCTCAGCTTTAGTCCTTATTGGCTTCTTGAACTTCGAAGCTAGTTTAAATTTTAAGTTGCTTACGGTCTCTTCTCTATCAAAAGAGGCTTGAACTGCAATAATTGGGATACAATTTCTTTTAGCCTCACGCAACTCCCATTGAACCCATTCAGACTCATTAATAGAGTTGGATGACATTAGCAGTAACAATTGAGCTTGCGATAGCATCTGTTCTACGTGGCGTTGCTTGTCTATTGAGTCGTTATGTAACAAGTCGATGTAATAAGACCCGTATTCTGAAAGCACCTCGGACACACTCTCTAATAGTTTACGATCAATATAGTGATCTCTAGTGGTATAACTAACGAATATTCCCATGTCACTTACCAATCCAATTCATAAAAAATGCAAACCAGCCTATAAGCCCTAGTGTCGATAAAGCATAGTAAAGAGACATTGAATGATTAAATGCCGCACCTAGCCAGCTTACTCCTAATTGTTCAGGTTGATAGTTGTCAATTAAATTTCTTTGAGCTATTGCTTGCAGTTTCCTGTTCATGGCAATTCTCGTTTTTCTTTGAAAGTAATATGCTGAAAAAATCTGCGACCCAAAACCCGAAGCAAATTAATAGCGGTATGAGAAAATATGTATGATCAAGTTGGTTGTCAGTAAGTTTAACTAGTATAGCTAAAGCGGCACCAATAAGCCCTACACATATTTTTTTGAACTCAAAACAGCTCTTACTAATCTGTAGTGTAGCCTCATGAAGTTGATCCACGCACGCCCAGTCTAATTCGTCCTCACATGTTTTCTTATATTCTGTCATATGTTTTTCGTACTCTAAATTTTTTGGGGTGAAGCTAACGCTTCAAACACCTGCGCAGCTTTGCTGCGTCCGAGTGCTTTGATTTGTTATGCTTTTTTATTATTATTTATAGATGCAAGGACATTAGGTATATCATCAATAGAACATAATGTAATTTGGTTTGAGGCAACGCCGCACTTTTCCAGTTGTCTTATGTGGTTTTTCCCTTCGTCTTCTGAGTATTGACTAACAACCCATTTACTACTTTGGGTCACGTTGGATATCTTTTTAAAATATGGAATATCAATGTCATTTAAAGAATGGCCTATGACCACTACAACCTCGACATTTTCAAGATTTTTGAAGTAACTAAGACTGTAATCTATAATGTCGTCAATCGGCTTCTGAAAAGCATAAAACGGGTACTTAGCTGAACCTTCAGCGTCAGTGAACATGGTACGATTGCTTTCCCAATTTTCATCTAATTCAGGTACTTCTTCCATTGACTCGCCATGTCCAAAAATTAAGCGATCATATTTGACGACACTACCATGAATATGAAAAACTAGATCATCAGATATTCCATAAACCATTTGAAGAATGGATGTGTAGTTAAATGAGATAAATCGACACGCCGATCTAAAGTCAAACTTCGCTTCGACACCATCAATAGAAATGGATTCAATCCACTCCTGAAATTGCTACTGAATGTCATCAACTAAATTGTCAGCCTGCTCTTTGATATCGTCTTCAAGGCCATATGCCATGCTTGGCTTGAATGAATCATCTGAGACGTCAATGAAATTATGGTTATTATAAAATATTTCCCAATCGAACTTGCCAAGAACTACTTCAAAGTTGTTCCACGGATTTTCTGTAATTATGTCAAAACATAGATACTGCTCCAACTCATCAAGATGGGTCTCTGAAAACGCATAGAAGTCAGTGTACTTAGTGGGTAACCCATGCCATAGATCAAATCCGTTACCAATTACATACAAAATTTCCATGTCGATAATTCCCATCCGTAACGATTTGTATATGGGTTCGCATAACGCCTCGTCAACTGGCGCGAGATTGTTGTTTTTGCGTGTTTTTGTTTTGCAAAAATAATGACAGCCGTTACACGTCTGCTTGATTTACCTTATTAAGCCGTTTCTAACTTATATTGTCCTGTGGACATTTTTGCTCTAGTTAATCTAGGACGACATCCTGCTCGTTCGGGCAAATCATTAACCAGGATTTCCAGTTCTCGATAATTATTAGAAGACATTTTTGTACCAGCTATTACCCGAGTAATCATAGTCTGGTCAAACTTATGGATACCCGGCCCTTTTTTCATAGCAAGTACTCTATACTCTGACTCATACTCCCAATCTAATGATTTAGTCAAAAATATTTTTTTTACTGCATTAAAATTTCTAGTACCTGCAATAATGATTGGCATATTCGCAGAGTACTCAACATCCCAACCAAATAGCTTTTTCTCTACGTTGCCCATATGCATATTTTCATTTACGTTGTTGGTAGTAAACTCAACTACAAATCCTGCATGATTATCAGCATAATGCGACCACATAAGGATATTGTCAGGCTTTTTCGTCAAGCAACATATTCCAACATTACCAATAATCCCATCATGAAACACACCAGATTTCAAAGACTTTCTTATACCATCAAGCATTTTATTTTTCTTTTGTATACAACTGGCTGGTGACAACCCTAGCTGCCGACCTACTTCCTTAAATATGTCAGGACGAGATTCTATGTACAGCATCGATTCGTCAATGTCATACGCCGTTTTGCAATCAAACGGATCATTAAATTCTGAGTAATGGCTAAATTTCATAGTGCCTTGGGACAAAATGCATTTTGAGCCATCAGTAAATGGTAAGTATTTATAAAATTTCAGCACAAAGATCCCTCACTTTTACGACTGCGGCTTGGTTATGATTGATCAATGATGATCTTTAATTTAGAATTTTGGCAAAAGCCCAATCAGCGAAATATTGCCATGCTCTTTATACATTTATGGGGGGCTAATGAAATATTCAATCAAGTGCTTCTTTTTTCCAATCAATCATTGATATTTCAGGGATAAATATAGATTTTTTATCCAAATTTCCATCTCCATTTTCATCAATTAACATATACTCTTGCAAACCATCTCCATTTTCATCAACGTTTATTCTTCTGATGATTCGGTCTCTATATACTATCTGAGCAATTGACCCATCATTAGCTTTAATTTTTAAATATTGAATATAGCTTTTTTTAATTACGTCTGAATTGTAAAAACCGTCCCATTGATCAATTACCTTGCCACCTAACCATCTATTTGGATTAAGTTGGCTATTTTTACCAATTTCATGAGTTTCCAATTTAATAGTTGGAGGCCAAATCATACTTACAGATATCGGTTTAAATATAAAATTTAAATTTTCATTGACAGGTGGATAGTTTTTGGCATTGATCGAAATACCAATATTAATTTTTTTTGGAATAAAATGTCTTTTTTTTCATTTACATGGAGACCAATAATTGTTGCTGTATACGCTGGAACTCCATCTGACAAAACCACAAGTATTTCTTCAACTGCAAAAAAAGTTGGAAATGAAAGCACATCAATTGTTGGTAACGGAGTATAATTTTTTGAAACTGACAATAAACCAAAATTGTGCTCGAAAACTAACTTTCCCGGTTCAATTGGAACCTTTTGTTCAGCTTCTGATCTGATATCCAATGATTTATCATAAGTTAATTCAACTTTGACAATTTCTAGGGGCTCATCATTTTTATTCTTTATTGCTAGATTAATCGGCATCCTAATCCTACTTGCGAACAAATCGCTTTCGTTCAAGGTGACTTCGATGTTATTTGTATCGACTAAAAAAATATCACCCTTTTGATCTTTTTTATACCATGCGATTCCTATTTTTAAGTTTTTATACCAACCATTTATTTCCTGACACACACTAAACGCCGAAGATATTAAACCAGCAATTAAAGCTAATCCGCCTATTATAAGCCATACTTTTTTTAACATAATTAGTTTTTTATCGAATTACATTGTTAGTTAATTAAATGATTTTGTGGAATGCCATAATTATGATATACTGCCAAATGCACTGTCCAACAAGTTATTACACAGACCTGTAGCACAATTTTGTCTAATAGAGGCCCATCATACAGTCGTCTTCCGGCAGACAACATTCTTACAGGGGCCAGGAAAGGCTCTCCCTCCCCTCGCAAAGAGTTGCCCCCCTCTTACACTATTAATTGGTTATGAGCAATAATTAAGAGCCTTTATCTATGAACAACAGGGCGAGCCCTTGCCCAGCAGGGATGGATTGGCCTGCCTTGCCCTCCCCCTCTCAGTTGCCCGAACGGAGTGAAGCTGGCGCGTGGGCAGGTCAGGACGGCCTGCCAGCTGCGAGGACAGGAGTCCGTTCGCAACCTTAGTGGAAGCTGAAACGAGAGTGAGGATTAGCAACTGAGCCGGGGCGGCATGGGGTTCGAAGGGGGGAATGCTTCCCCCTTTGGCCAGTGCGGGTGGCAAGCCGCGATCCAAAGCAACTCAAAAAAGCAGCCATTATCAGGGTAAAACCTACCTGATTCTTTTAACTAGTCTGGACGGGAAGTACGGGAATAACCATTAGCTATGGACAACAGAGGCGAGCCCCTGCCAACAGAGGGGGCGCCCTGCCCTCCCCCTCTCAGTTGCCCGAACGGAGTGAAGCTGGCGCGTGGGCAGGTCAGGACGAACTGCCAGCTGCGAGGACAGGAGTCCGTTCGCAGCGTTAGCGGAAGCTGAAATGAGAGTGAGGATTAGCAACTGAGCCGGGGCGGCATGGGGTTCAAAGGGGGGAATGCTGCTGTTTCCCCCTTTGGCCAGTGCGAGTGGCAACCCGCGATCGAGGACAAGCCAATTTTTAGATTGCCCTATCAACGATTAGTCTCAGCGTGGAAACCCCACAAAGTAACACCTTATCATGGTAAAACTTATCTGATTCTTTTGGCCGTCCCTCAGGAAAGGGACACAGACAAAGGCAATTGTGCTGTAATATTCCGGAACAATGGGAAAAGGAGACAGAGCGAGGTGCTGGACACCAGTTTTCATCGTCCCCCTCTCAGTTGCCCGAACGGAGTGAAGCTGGCGCGTGGGCAGGTCAGGACGAACTGCCAGCTGCGAGGAGAGGAGTCCGTTCGCAACCTTAGTGGAAGCTGAAACGAGAGTGAGGATTAGCAACTGAGCCGGGGCGGCATGGGGTTCAAAGGGGGGAATGCTTCCCCCTTTGGCCAGTGCGGGTGGCAACCCGTGATCCGGTGACTTTATCATCAAACTCAGGAAATTTGTTAAATGAAGTAGTTAGCATCAACAGGCTCACCAACAGTTATCTCTGGCACCTGCCCCTGATTGGACAACCATCCTGTGATAGCTTCACGAACCTCTTCAGTCGCAGAATCATAGCGATGGCCTGAGCAGACAAACATACTGAAGTCATCAGGTGCCCCTCCGCCTCCTACGATAAGTTTTCTACTCCGAACCAGGTCAATTAGGTCATCGAGAAACCTAGCAAACTCCTCTTCTGAGTTGGTATTTATTCGGCAATCAAATTGAAATCCATAGACCGCAAATTCAATCAGATACAGTATTTTCGAATCTACCTATTTTGAACCCAATCGCACGCTTACGGTTGGGTTTTCACCCTTGGAAAAAGCTTGACGCAAACATTTAACTAATATACTAGTATACTAGTGTGCATGAGACGATCAAGTCATCGGAGAGGAAATTGACGAAATTTTTAATAAAATTTGTCTGCCTAGGGGTGTCGTCAATATTGTTCACGGGAATCGATCTATCCCAGGAACCTGCCACGATTCGTTATACCCCTTCAGCCGATGCAAATGAAGAAGGCACGAGAAAAGAAGGAAATAATTCTGTTAAGAGTTGTGTCGCACAATAATAATTGTGGGTTCCTCGACGCGGCCACTTCAATTTGAGAAAGCGGCAACTGTTCTCTCACTAAATTTTTTAAAGTATAGAGGTTATACAAAATGTCTCAGTTTCAATATGGATTTATCATCAAAGCTCCCGGTTATACATTTGGAGAAAAAAATCAGGTTTTAGAGTCAGACGCATTCAAAAGCAATATTGTTGGCGTAGGGACAATAGAAGAGGGCTGCGACGCCGCAAAATTGCTTGTTAAAAATGGTGCTACTTTAATTGAACTTTGTAGTGGATTTAAAGCTGAGGATGCGAAGAAGGTTTTTGAAGCCATCGATGGTTCAGCAAAAGTTGGCTATGTTGGTGATTTTTTCGTTAATGCGTAAGTAAATATTGGCATAGTGTGTTACTCTCAGGAGGTTTTTGTTAAAATCTCCTGAGAGTATCTGGCGATACTGTTTACGGTAGTCAAGGTTGGGTAAACGGGATATCAAACATCACAGGTATTGAATAATTTGTTTCACCCTCTTTAACTCAAATTTTGTTTATAGGAAATTCGAATGCTTAGCGCATCTATCCCGGGAAATCACCTCCTCAGAGTCCAAGTATATAACTATCTTGAAAAACAGATGCAACTCGGTAATCTGAAGCCTGGATCTTCGATCAGTGTCAACACAATGATAAAGGAACTCGGCGTGAGCCGAACTCCTCTACGAGAAGCACTCATATTGCTTCAGGAACAAGGTTTTGTCTCCATTCAACCGCAACGTGGAGTGAAAATTAATGCGCTGAATATGGATGATGTTAAAGATATATATGAAATTCTGGGAGGAATTGAATCTAGCATTTTTCTTTCTGTATTTGATAATCTGAGAGAAAAGGAAATTCAACAGATGAAGATGTTGAATAATGAAATTGAATTAGCTCTCGCAAATGAAGATATAATTAGGCACAATCAATTAAATGTCGATTTTCACGATACTTTTTTAGGGTTATCTAACAACAAACGCATGCTCAGATATGTGGGAATTCTTAAGATGCAACTCTATGATTTTCCAAGACGAAATTTTGGCATAAAGTGGAACAATAACAACTTGTATCAACATAGACAGTTTATCCAGCTCATAGAAGAAGGAAAGGCCGTATCAGCAGCTGACTATCTAAGAGATATTCATTGGGACTTTGATCTTCCCGATTCGTTTCAAATCATCTCTGGCGCTGAAGAGCACCGAGGGTAAGCCACGAGCCAGGACAAGCCAACTTTTAAATCGCTCTAGCAATGATTAGTCGCAACAGAAAAACCCAAAACTTACCTGATTTTTCTGGCCGATCTGGACAGGAAGCACGGAAATAACCATTAGCTATGGATAACAGAGGCAAGCCCCTGCTCGGAAGACAGAGGGTGGACGGGCCTGCTCTCCCCTCCCCTCTCAGTTGCCCGAACGGAGTGAGGGCGGTGAGCAGGTCAGGACGAACTGCCAGCGGCGTCTAGGAGTCCGTTCGCAGCGCTAGCGGAAGCTGAAACGAGAGTGAAGATTGGCAACTGGGCCGGGGCGGCACGGGGTTTAAAGGGGGGGGGGATGCTTCCCCCTTTGGTCAGGGTGGCTGGCAAGCCACGATCCATGCTTACCGGTTAAGACAGTGCAGTGTTTTGTTATTAAAAATTTGTGACAAGATTCATGAGCCAATTTGGCCCCTCTCTTCAGCGTCGCCTCCCAAACAAGCAAAGACTTCTAGCAAGCTCTATGCTTCTCTGTTTTCTGGGTCGCTTCTCGACGAGAAGCATCTTTACTGGTGAGAAATGTGGGTCACATTTTTTTTCTTCGTTCGATTTTTCTTCCTCTGGAGATTGAGAGCAGTTACAAAGCGTTCTAAATCAACTACATACCAGGCAACCGCATTCAAGGCACCATCCTCATCCTGAAATTCTATCTTAAGTAAGCGCTTGTTAATCGATTTGCCTAAAAAGCTCGAAGGCGTCACACACCTTTTTATTTTTTTAAGAGGAATACAGAGTTCCATCTTGGGCTGTAATCTCAAAAAATACAACTCTCTCTGAGCAAGAACAAGAACACCATTTCCTCTGGTTTGCTTCCCTTTGAACACTTCCATACCAAAATACTCGGCAAAATTATCATGGCAGAGGATGTCTCCGGAGCTGTATCTTTTAGCTAAAGTCTCACGAGATCCTTTACGAATCTTATCCATTTTTAAAAGAAGTACCACAAATCCGACCACAAGCAGCACGCCTATGGCGATCCATAGAATCGTTGCAGTGCTGTTCAACCAAGCCCCCCCTATACCAGTTGCTCCAGAATCCATTTTTCCTCACCTTATTTATAAATGTATGAACCTATCATTACTGTACACATATGCCTAGCGGGAACTCACCGTAGTCTCAACATAAACAGGCCTAACCGAGTTACCTCCCGACAATGCAGGATGACGCAAAAAAAAGCGAAGGATCACCCTAGCTCCTTACAAAAAGTTGTATCTGCACCTGTACTACACAATCATATTATAGGCAATAATTAAGGGTGATTAGATGTGCACAGCAGGGAAGACAGCTCAGCTTTCTGGGCAGAGGATGTGGAGGTCTCTGTCACTAGCGAATTGGCGAGGCAGGAGAGGATGGAATCTAATGCTAAGGAAAAACTTCCGTAAGCTACTCTTATTCAGGCCCTATTTTTTAATAAAAAAGGGCAGGCAACAAGGACAATGCCCGTGGGGACAAGAATAAATATATTCGAAATAAAATATGGCATTAGCATCAGCCCTATACCGCTAAGAAACGGAATAATAGCTGTTTGCCTTTTGCCATAAAGCAAAAGGGCAAGCCCCATTGAGCCAAAAATCACGCCCCACATTAATGTTGATGTATTCATGGCAATGCTCTCATCATATATATTTTTTTACCCCATAAATCGGCACCTAGCGAAACCTGCTCAGCCCCAACCTCTTCCTAACACCTATACAAGCCCATCATATTATGGGGCAGAAGGAGTATGAGCTGACAAGATCCGCAACACCTCTTCACATTTTCTGGCTGCCCGGGCAGCTATTTCCTGCGCCACAGAAAGAACCTCCTCTCTATAGAGAGGGTCCTCGATATCCCTCATATTAATCAGAACATTCTGATAGGCCCCCCAGATCCCGGTTTCCAGGGCCCTGGCCCCGACCAAGGTATCTGAAGCGGAGGCCGGATTGCCATGACGAGCGACCTGACAAAAACTGTCCCAGGCCCCATCGGCCAGGCGCATGGTCCCAAGCGGCACATTGATGGCTGTCTTCAGCCCGGCCTCCATCCTGCCATCACGTCTCTCTCTCTCCTCCTCTGTGGACTGTGGTAGCCGCATCCCTGCCATATAATCGTTAAAGGCCGAGCTATCCCTATCAATCACAGAGATCAGCTGTTGGGTAAGCTGGTGCAGAACGGGAATTGCCTCCTGCATCTGGGGCTGAACCTCCTCGAATTTTCGCACCCCATGGGTAAGTTTGGCTACCATTGAGCCAAGGGCGGTGCCGATGGCCGCAATAGCCGCCGAAGCCGAACCGCCACCCGGGGCAGAGCTACGGGCCGCGATCTCTTCAATAAATTCCCGTACAGTGGCCCCGGCCAGAGGTTCGAGCAGTTTTTCTGCCAGCCGATATTCAATGATTTTTTCCTCTGGCTTAAATTGCGCCACCGAATTGAGACCCAGCCGTTCAATAGCCAGCCGGATTTTCTGCTCCTCTTCATAGATAAAGAGGTCTTCCTTTTCGATATAGTAATCAGCTGCCATAAGAAGAGTTTCAAGAGGCAACAGACCAACAATCTCTGAACCGGCCACCGCCAGGTTTAGGGCCCCTGCCTCCTCTTTCACCTCCTCAAAGAGGAGATGAATGGGTGTTACCCGATAGTCGAGAATATTTGCCGTCACCTGAGCCATATTATACTCCTGCACAAACCAACCCATTGCCCTAACCTCTCGCAGACGACCGGGCGCACCTTCTCCCCTGCCCGCCTCCCGCAGGTTAAGGGCTATGCGGTGAGCCTGATTAGGCGTTGCCAATATATTAACATTATAGGCGATAAGAAAATTACGGGCCCCCGTGGCCGTAATCCCCCAGCTCGGAACAAACTCCGAGGGGCCATAGTCGGGTTGCCATTTTGCCTCTGTCAGGCGGAGAGCCAAGCCCTCATACTCTCCCTGCCGTAAGGCCGAGAGTTCCCGCCGATAATCATGCTCTGCGGCAGCCCCATAGAGATAAAGGGGAATCCCGAGTTCCTCCGCCGCCCTCTTGGCAAATCTCCGGGCCAACTGAACACACTCCTCCATGCTCACCCCGGTAATAGGGATAAAGGGACAGACATCCATGGCCCCAAAGCGAGGATGCTCTCCACTGTGGTTGCGCATATCTATCAGGGTAGCTGCCACCCGGGCCGCGGTCAATGCACCTTCAAGCACAGTCTCCGGGTCACCCACGAAGGTAAAGACGCTTCGATTGGTCGAGCTCCCGGCATCAAGGTCGAGTAAGGTACATCCGTCGGTCTCTTTAATGGCCCTGGCTATTGCCCCTATAATTTTCTGATCTCTTCCCTCGGAAAAATTGGGAACACACTCCACTATCTTCTTCATTGCCCTCTCCTTGGGGAACCTCAAAAAATAGTCTTTTCTTCAAATCTCTACCTTGTATGAAAAAATTTTATCCTCGGAGGTAAACATAGACTCCGATATGACGATGCCTATGGTAAATTTTTTAATTCGCCTCGCAGTCGGGGCTGCTCATTATTGAAAATTCTTAATTTCTCTGCCATCACCAACAAAAACTTAAGAAATGAAATGACTGAGTAAAAAACTCCCCTGCGAAGCGTAAGATTATTTTATTCTTTCGGCGTACTAAAGTACGTCGTAATGATAAAATAACTGCAACAGACAAGCAGATGATGATTTTTTACAAGGTCATCTCAGTGTACTTTCTCTCCTCGTTTATAGACACTGGCAACAGAAGAGACCCCGGCATGATAGGCAAGAACGGCTGGCGTCTCACCTTCCAGCAGAAGAAAATCCGCCTGTTTCCCTCTATCCAAACTACCGACCCTGTCTGCCATATTAAGGGCATAGGCCGAGTTTAAACTTGCCCCCGTCAGAGCCTCGGCCGGAGTCATCTCCATATTGAGGACGGCCAGGCCAATAACAAACTGCATTGACTCAGTAAAACTTGAGCCCGGATTACAGTCGGTGGCCAGAGCCACGGCCACCCTGTTTTCAATCATCACCCTGGCCCGAGCATAGTCCTTTCTGAGACTATAGGCCGTAGCGGGTAGGAGGGTGGCAATCACCCCGGCCTGAGACATGGCCCTTATATTGGTGTCACTTGCCGCCAGCAGATGATCCGCCGAACAGGCGCCCAGTTCAGCGGCCAGGCCCGCCCCGCCAAGATCAGTCACCTCATCGGCGTGGATCTTAAGCCCCAGTCCCATTGCCCGAGCAGCCTTTAATAAAATACGGCTCTGCTCTATGCTAAAAACCCCTCTCTCACAGAAGACATCACAAAACCGGGCAATCCCCTGTTCCCGGACTCGGGGAAGCATCTCCTCCACGATCATTGTAATAAAGGCATCGGCATCTGTTTTATACTGCCCGGGAATGGCATGGGCACCAAGGAAGGTGGCCACTATATCAAGACAGCTGTCTACTGCCACCCGACCAATCACCCTCAGCATCTTCAGCTCATTGTCCGTATCCAGCCCATAACCGCTTTTTATCTCCAGACTGGTGGTGCCAAAGCTCAACGCAGTTTGCACCCGATGGAGAGTACTCTTATAGAGCTCATCCTCACCTGCCAGAGCGACCGCTCGCACCGAGGAGAGAATTCCACCGCCCTCACTCAGTATTTGCAGATAGGAGGTCCCTGCTATGCGCTGGGCAAATTCTGCCTCTCTGGGAGCGGCAAAACACATATGGGTATGGGGATCAACGAAGCCGGGAATCATACATCTGCCCCCACAGTCCACCTCCTCCACCTCTGCTCCCCCCTTGGCCACTGCCAGCACAGCCTCCTCATCGCCCATGGCCACAATCAAACCATCTGCCACCAGCAGGGCCCCATTGGGGAAATGGGCCAGTTTTCCCTGAGCCTTGCCAGCCGACGGCTGACCGCTGTCCATGGGGCTGTATATCCTTGTATTGCGAAAGAGCTGATGTGACATTTCCTGCCTCCTTATTTTCCATCCTGAAACGTCCCTCTCGTCCTGGGGCTCTGTAAAACTTTATCCACCGTATATTGTTTGCCCTTTTCTCGCGCTGACTTCGTTTCTCATTCGGTCACATAGCGCTGCTATGTTTCTTCATTCGTGCCTTGCAGCACACCAAAATGGCTCAACAATATTTACGATATCTAAAGCTCTACAAAGCACTTGCTTATCGTCGTCCGCAAAATTTAATCCTCGGAGATAAGCGTGGTTCGAGCTCTGCCTGCTAGTCTGATTCCGAAAAAAGGAGGGCCACAGCCTCGGCTATCTGGCCTTCATCGGTCTGAAAGGGAATGGTTATCTGGTCATGGTTTTCATTTTCACCGTTATAGGCCATGGCCACCTGCATGGCATTGGGGTTGCGGGCCCAGTTGCGGCGGGCAACACCGCCCATCACATCCCAGGAGATGGCGCTGGCCAGTATCTCATCCACCCGAAGACTGCCATCGAGGACCATGGCGAAACCGCCGTTAATCGCCTTGCCAATTCCGGTTCCGCCACCATTATGCAGGGCCACCAATGACATACCCCGGGCGGCATTACCGGCAAAACAGTGGGTGGCCATATCGGCACAGACGTTACTGCCATCGCAGATATTGGCTGTTTCCCGAAAAGGCGAGTCGGTACCACCCGGATCATGATGGTCACGACCGATAATGATCGGGCCCACCTCGCCCCTACGCACCATCTCGTTAAATTTTAGGGCAATGGCCGTGCGCCCTCCTGCATCGGAGTAGAGAATACGGGCCTGGCTACCGACCACCAGATTATTGGCCCTTGCCTCCTTAATCCACATATAATTATCGCGATCCTCTAACCTGCGATTAGGATCAATACAGGACATTGCCGCCCTATCTGTCTTAGCAAGATCTTCCGGCCTGCCACTTAAACAGACCCAGCGAAAGGGGCCATAACCGTAGTCAAAGATCGGCCCCATAATATCTTCAAAGTAAGAGGGAAAGACAAAACCGTCTTTGCCATCGACACCATTTTTAACAACCTCCGTTACCCCCGCATCAAAGACAGCCTTAAGAAAGGCATTGCCGTAATCAAAAAAATAGGCCCCCTGCTCTGAGAGTTTTTGAATGGCCGCATAATGACGATGCAGGCTCTTATCGACCAGTGATTTAAAGAGGGGGCGGTCGGTGCCAAGCAGACGGGTTCGCTCGGCAAAATCGATTCCCTGCGGACAGTAACCACCATCGTAGACAACATGGCAGGAGGTCTGGTCTGAGAGAAGATCGACCGGGAACTTTTTTTCCGCTAAATACTCAAGGAGATCAACGACATTACCATGGTAGGCAATTGAACTATTATCCCTTGCCGCACGACTCTTATCGGCAATGTTCAAGATCTCGTCTAAATTATCCGAAACCACATCCACCCAGCCCTGTTCTTTACGGGTATTGATCCTGGAAAGATCAACCTCGGCGGTGATAGAGACGGCACCTGCAATCTTTGCCGCCTTAGGCTGGGCCCCGCTCATTCCGCCAAGACCGGAGGTAACAAAGAGCAGACCGGCAAGATTACCCGTCCCCACCCCGCACATCTTTCGCCCACCGTTGAGCAGGGTATTATAGGTGCCGTGGACAATACCCTGAGGTCCGATATACATCCAGCCTCCGGCCGTCATCTGCCCATATGAGGAGACGCCCATCTGGGCTGCAATCTCCCAATCATCAGGATTATCGTAGAGACCGACCATCAGGCCATTACTGATAATGACCCTCGGCTGGTCAGGATCTGATTTAAAAAGCCCCAAGGGGTGACCTGACTGCATCACCAAGGTTTGCTCTTCGCTCATGGCCTGCAGATATTTTTTTATGAGCCGCAGTTGCATCCAGTTCTGACAAACACTGCCAGTCTCGCCGTAGGTCACCAACTCATAGGGATAGAGAGCAATATCAAAATCAAGATTATTGTCAATCATCAGCTGAAAGGCCTTCCCAGCCAAACAGTTCCCCTGATACTGATCGATTGCCTTGGCCTTTATCAACCCATGAGGACGATAGCGATACCCGTAGATACGGCCCCTGCTCTTCAGTTCTTGTAAAAACTCCGGGATGAGGAGTTGATGGTGCTGCTCCGGAATATAACGCAGGGCATTTTTCAGGGCGGTCTCGGTCTGACTCCTGCTCAAGCGAAAGCCACGATCCGGAGCACGGCGGATTCCTGGCAAAAACTCCTCTTGGACCGGCAGCTCATCGGCCAAGCGAATCTTCATCACCCCGGCAATTTCCGCATTATCAATCATTTCACCCTCCCCTGTTTTCAGATTACCCAGCAAACAACAGTAAGCATTTTGAAATAATTGTATCATCCCCTCGCCGCGTATACAAGTTGCTGTAAACTGGCAGTTTCCACTTGATTCAAGCCTGCTTTATCTATACGCTTTAAGCGTGGTTATGAATAAGGTATCCCCCACAGCACAGAGCATCTAACCGCCTTAGCAGGAGACACAGCTATGAACAGCAAAATAGAGATCAAGCCTGGCAGGCTCACTCTGGCAGAACTTCGCAGGATGGCAAAGGCACCGGTCGGGGTCAGATTAGAAGAGAAGTGTAAAGGAAAAATTAATGCCTCGGTCCAAACAGTAGGCGAGGTGATCAGACAGGGGCGGGTAATCTACGGCATCAATACCGGCTTCGGCCTGTTGGCAAACACCATTATCCCAAACGAAGAGCTTGAGCATCTGCAACGATCGCTTATCCTCTCCCATGCGGCAGGTGTAGGTGCTTTCATGGCAGACTCTACGGTGCGGCTGATGATGGTACTCAAGATCAACAGCCTGGCCCGGGGCTATTCCGGAATACGGCTTGAGGTAATCGAGGCCTTAGTACAGCTGCTCAACGCTGAGGTCTATCCATCTGTCCCCCAAAAAGGCTCGGTGGGGGCATCGGGAGACCTCGCTCCTCTGGCCCACATGAGCATCGTCCTCCTCGGTGAAGGTGAGGCCTCTTACCGGGGGCAAAGACTATCCGGGCGGGAAGGTTTAGAGCTAGCCGGTTTATCCCCCATCACCCTCGGCCCCAAGGAGGGACTGGCCCTGTTAAATGGCACCCAGGCATCCACCGCCTTTGCCCTGCAAGGGCTCTTTGCCGCCGAAGAGCTATTTGCCACAGCCATGGTTTCCGGAAGCTTAAGCCTTGATGCAGCCCTCGGAAGTCGCCGCCCCTTTAATCCACTTATTCATGCTGTACGCGGACATAAGAGCCAAATAGATGTCGCCGCCTCCTATAGACAACTCCTTGAACATAGTGAGATCGAACGTTCCCATAAATTCTGTGAGGCCGTTCAGGACCCATACTCCCTGCGCTGCCAACCTCAAGTTATGGGTGCCTGTCTCAACCAGATCCGCAACGCGGCAGAGGTGATCGGCACCGAGGCAAACGCTGTCTCCGACAATCCCCTGGTTTTCTGTAAAGAAAATGACATCATCTCCGGCGGTAACTTCCACGCTGAACCCATTGCCATGGTGGCCGACAACCTGGCCCTGGCCATTGCCGAGATTGGTGCCCTGCCCGAGAGAAGAACGGCCCTGCTCATCGATTCTCATATGTCGGGCCTTCCCCCCTTTCTCGTTGACAAGGGCGGGCTCAACTCCGGTTTTATGATAGCGCAGGTAACCGCGGCGGCTCTGGCCAGTGAAAATAAGTCCCTTGCCCATCCGGCATCGGTTGACAGCCTGCCAACCTCGGCTAATCAGGAGGACCATGTCTCCATGGCAACCTTTGCCGCCAGACGACTCTTGGAAATGGCCGACAATACAGCAGGAATTCTAGCCATTGAGCTGCTTGCCGCCTGCCAGGGAATCGACTTTCGCGCCCCCCTTAAGACCTCACCCCTGCTGGAAGAGGCCAAGAGCATTGTCCGCCAGGTTGTGGCCTTTTACGATCAGGACCGCTACCTTGCCCCGGATATCAAAAACGCCCAGGCGCTTGTTCAAGCCGGGGCCTTCAATCACCTGGTCAGCCGCGATCTCCTGCCAAGTTTTAACAGATAGGATCACCTGGATGTAGGCCAGGGTAATGCCAGGGTCGAGGCAAAACAGAAAAAGCCTCTTGGATATTTTTCCAAGAGGCTTTTTTTTCATTCAGATGAGACTCAAAGCCTACCCTTGCTGACAAATGGGCAGGTTGAAGAGCAGACAATTGGTCCCTCGAAGGTGTGGCAAGGGTGGAGTTCTACTCACCTATATCTTCATTCCACAGCTCAGGATTCTCTTCAATAAACCTTTCCATAAGCTGTCGACACTCCTCACTATCAACCACCACCACCTCTACCCCCTGTGACCTCATATAATCTTCCGGGCCGCAGAAAGTACGGTTCTCACCAATGACTACCCTGGGAATTCCATAGAGTAGTACCGCCCCACTGCACATATCACAGGGAGACAGAGTCGAGTAGAGTGTTGCCCGGCGATAATCGGCTGCTTTAATTCGGCCCGCATTTTCCAGGCAATCCATCTCTGCATGCAGTACCACACTGCCCCTCTGCACTCGCTGGTTGTGACCGCGCCCAACTATCTGACCATCAATGACCAGTACCGAGCCAATGGGTATACCACCGGTGGCCATCCCCTTCCTGGCCTCTGCAACTGCTACCGCAAAAAACTTATCCATAAGTAATCCTCTGATGAGTTATTGATTGGAGCTAAGACAGATCATTTTGGTCCTTCAATCCTGACCAGTTCAAGCATGGCACCCATGATATAGCGAATCATGCCGTTTAACAAATAGCTGGCAAGCAGATACAGCCATTACAAAGAGGAGTCCTATCTGTTCGCGGGCCAGGGGGCGAGCGGCGCATACTCGTTTAGGGCATCGGCTTCAGCCCTGCAGTCACCTGTGGGTGGAAGACCCTTGGTGCGAAAGGCCTTGAGTTCAGCCTTGGCAACCTCTATCTCGGCCAGAAAAGCTGGATCGGCGTGTAACCTGGCAACCACAGCGGCACCCATGATTCGGCCCATCATCACATCGCTCTGCCAATGAGCATTACAGACTATCCGGCTCTGACCAAAAGCCCAGCCACGGGCCAGGATCGCATCGGTCTGTTCGGGAGATACCTCAACCAGAATAAGGGTCCAGGCCCATCCTATGGACGTATGACCAGAGGGATAGGAGCCGGACTTTTTCAGCTGCTCCTCCTGCTGCGGAGTACAGACAGGCTCGCCATTGACCACAAAGGGCCGGGTTCGCCTGTAGTTATCTTTGGCCTTATCGGTAGAGAGCGCCGCATCAGTAAGAGTATGGCGCAAAAGCATATAGAGATGGGGTGTCTCTTCCTCGCTGATGGGGACACCCAGAGCACAGGAAAAGGCCTCCGCTGCCTGAGGAAATGTTAACCTGGCGTCCCGTGCCGCCAAGGTCCAACGAGCTGTATCCCGCAGGGTGAGGCTCTGCTTGCTCACCTCTCTATCAAGGGCAAAGGCCGTTGACTCTTTAGCGGGAGGTTGAGGAAGAAGAGCCAGGCTATCTGGTAGCGTGTCAGTTGCTAAATATCCATCTAAAAAAACCAGCTTCGGTATCGGTTGCAGATCGTTCTGCTTTTCCACCCCTGCACAGCCTGCCAGCAGGAACATGCACATTACAACGATACTGATTTTAATTCTCTTCATCCTTCCTCTCCCTTATTGCCTGTAGCTATATTACGTTCACCGACCAGTTTACGAGTCCATATTAAATGCTTTGTTTGCACTTATTATGTTACTCCGCAGGGACATTCCCTCGCAAACTATTGTATCATGCTCTCTGGGATTTTCTCTAGACATAATTCATAGAGACAATGATAAAGCAGCATTAGACGGGGGATCGGAGACACTGCGACCTTCCGGTCAGACGGTGGCATATCTGTGTCCCACAGCAGGCCAGGATTATCGATAGGCGTCAGAATCTGTGCATAGGAGAGTCTTTTTCCTGTTGCCGTGTAGTAATCCAGCGCGAGTTATTGATTAGAGCCAAGACAGATCATTTTGGTCCTTCAATCCTGATCAGATGTAGCCCCTTGGCCTTGGCCCTGGGGCTCAATTTATCCTCCTGATGTTGCTGCAGGTAGAGGGAAATGTCATCAAGTACGATGCGGCCCCTGACCAGTTCAAGCAGGGCACCCATGATATAGCGAATCATATACTTAAGAAAGCCATCACCAATAATCTTCAGATAGAACATGTCGTTAGCCAGTGGTGAAAAATTGGCCCTATGGATATCACAGTAAAAGATCTCTCTAAAGCTTGTGCCACTGCCCCGGCTACTAAAGTTATAAAAATCATGCCGACCAACAAATAACCGACAGGCGGATCGCAGGAGGGCCAGATCGTCTGGGCCAATGCTATCGATGGGCAGATGCAGGGCAATATCGGAGGTGGCCACATTATCAACCGGTGAAGCGATGAAGTAATAGTGGTACTCCTTGCTGACACTACCTCTACTGGCCTGGTACTCTTTTGTTGATGGGACACATTCCAGAATGCGAATATCAGTGGGAAGTAAAGAATTAAGCCCCAAGAGAAGATGCTCCGGACTAATCTTCTGTGAGATAGTGATCTTTGCTATCTGGCCTCGGGCATGGACACCGCCATCGGTACGGCTGGCGCCTGAGACGGTACAGGGTTGATAGTTCGTTATTTTTTTCAGGGCATTGAGAATCGTGCCCTCCACCGTTGGTTTTTCTTCATGCAGGGTATCTATGGACTGGGCCTGCCAGCCAAAGTAGTGGGTACCCTTATAGGCAATCTTAACCCGAAAGTAGTTCATATATTCCTAAGGACCTTGTAAGGGGTGTTGAAAAAGTGATCTTACCCCATTTTTTACCGGTTTTATCAAAGATCGGAGTTTCCAGGCGAATCATCGGCTTAAAAGGCTCTTCAAGCTTAGCCTGCTTGATATTGAGATCAAAAGATGAGATATAGATCTCCCTATTACCCAACTTAAAACAATCCTTAAAACAATATCACTGCTTTTGAAACTGCAGTTCTTCAGCTGTGGCTCTTACCGGTAAACCCTGGTTTTCATTTACCCGGACTTTTTCCATGCCGCTAATATCGGAAAATCGTATCTGCTCGTATATACGCTTCTGTTTTGAGGTTGAAATATATTCTATAGCTATTTTGCCAAGCAGTACGTCATAACCGATTAACAAGTATTCACTCAACTCATCCTGCCGACTTAAAAAAAACTGGCATATATTGTGAAACATATAGTATAACTGTATATTTTTTCTGCTAGTGACAGAATATCATGATGAGGTAACGAGCACTATGAATATATATTTTTACTCAGGGAGTAAGGATCGATGCAAGACAAACTGCTCTTACCAAACATGCGCCAATAGACACTTATATGCCCTGCAACACTCGCCACCTTCAGCAATCCAACTTCTTACAGAGGGATCTCTTCTTCAGCCAACTCCCCCCCCTCAGGAACGGAGATCTCATTATACTTCACCTGAAAAGCAATCATGACCTCGAACAACTCATTGCCAATAAAAGCGTGTTCGACCAATGTCGCCTCATCCTCATTATTAGAAAAGAGGTCTTTGAATCTTCGAGAAGTTACCATTATCTCAACCGCTGAACAAAACCCAATAGATTTATGAAATGTCGTATGCAAACTCATCGACCTTTAAACTTCGTAGAATCAAAATAGCCAAGCAACAGATGTTTCCTTAACCCAACCTTCGGCCAGGGAAAAACCATGACCAAAGAACAACTCTTCGCCTCATTTGTACTTGATCACGAACAGGGACTAGAAATAGCTCTGCGAGCTGAATATGTCACCGAAGCCACTCCCATTCAAGGAACAATACAAAAACTTCCTGGATCCATACCTTTTCTAGAAGGAGTAATGCATCTTCGCAATGAAGTCATTCCCGTGCTTAACCTCAAGAAACGACTTGGTCTGAGTAATTCGCAGTACAGTAATACCGCCAAAGTTGCTGTGGTAACCCTGCGGGAACACCGTTTTGGCCTGCTCTTTGAAGATATCAAGGAAGTGTTCGGCGTTAGGCCAGAGGCAATCAACCCTATCAGCAAGGTACTGCAAACTGAAGATCAAATCATCTCAGCACTGATAAACGTAGAACCCGGCAAAAGAGCTATTGAGCTCCTCGACCTCAACCATCTCTTTAAAGGTGACATCGAAGAAAATACTGGTGCTGCACGTGGAGAAAACGGAGCACAACAAGCAAAACCCATATCATACTCGCGCTTTGTAGCCTTTGAATGTGCAGGCCAGGAATATGGCGTTCCGGTTGATCTTGCGCGAGAAATCACTTTTTGCGCCAAGATCGATGAACTCTTTAAAACCGGAATGACCGCAGGTGTCATAGAGCTCCGCGGCAGGACTATTCCCATCTTAAACACCCTGGCGTTACTTACAGATGACAATGATGCACAATATGAAATCACCGAGCATACTAGAGTGTTGGTCTTGGCCTGCGAAGATTGCACGGTAGGGTTCATTGTCGATGAAATCAAAGAAATTCTCTCTATTCCAGACGAGGACATCCTACCATTCACAGCAGGTGAAAATAGCAATATAACCGGCTTATATCCACGCGTTGGCAATAACAATACTATCTTGCTCAATATGCAAAATCTTGTTTGCGATCAAATTGATAACATCAAAGCAATGGCTAGAATTGGTGAGCACGACAAAAAAGCTGCCGAGGAAAAACAATCAACAACTAACACAACATCACACCACCTTATTACCGAAAACGGCTATTTGGTTTTTTCCATAGGAAAGAATTTTGCGCTAGAGATCAAAGATGTGAAAGAAATTATCGAAAATAACACCATGATGAAAATCCCCAAAGCAATGGGACACATGAGGGGAATGATCAACCTTCGTGGGGAGGTTGTTCCGGTAGTGGACCTTCGAAGGTTCTACAACTATGAGCCGAGAAGAGATGACGCAATGGGAAAGCTTATTATTTGCAATGGCCATGGGCAAACAGTAGCTCTAGAAGTAGACCAAATTGTTACCATATATAAGAAGGAACAGTTCCACACAACACCTTCTCTTGGCAATCAACTGAGAGACAAAAAAGATACACTTGATCGCCTTATTGAATACCTTAACCCTGATGGCATCAATGAACATGTCCTTGTGGTAAACACACACAACCTTATTCGCAACCATTTACAAATGAACAGTGAACAAACAGCTGACACAGAAAATTTGGCTACAAAGAATAACACTAACTCAATAAATGAGGGGTAAGAACATGGAAATGAAGAAAGGAACAACAACCGACGAGATGGGCTCTTCCTGCCTAAACCTCATGATGCACCCAAGTTTTATTGTTAACGATGGTCGTATGATCACTTGGGCAAACGAGGCGTTTCTCAAAACATTCGACTTAAAATCCGCTGACGTGATCAATAAAATGAGTTGCGAAGAAGCCTGTACGACACATCTCTGCGGCACAAAAGATTGCCCTGTCAATAAATCTGCTCGTATAAACAAACCTGTTAAAGCAGATATAATACACAACAAAAATAATAAAATTAGTCACTTCACATCTCAAGCACGTCCCGTAAACGGTAAAGATGGTGGGACATTTGTCTCAATGACAGATATCTCTGAGCTCAAACAGGCAAAAGCTGATCTCTATCAAATGCAAACAGATCTCAATGTCATTCCAACTCCTATTATGGAAATTGATAAGAGTTATAACGTTACCTTTATGAACCCCGCTGGAGCGGGAGTTGTAGGCTCAACACCAAACGAAGTAATCGGGAAAAAATGTTACGATCTTTTCAAAACGCCTCATTGTAAGACCAACAAATGTGCCTGCTCTCGTGCCATGCAAACAGATTCTGTAATCACCGATCACACCATCGCGCGCCCTGCTGACGGTGTCATCATCCCTATTAAGTACACCGGCGCACCGATCAAAGACGCTAAAGGAAATATAAAAGGTGCCCTGGAATATATTCTCGATATGACCGAGGAGACAAAGCAAAAGCACGCCGCCAATGAAAAAATTGAAAACCTCAATACTATCCCAACACCAATCATGGCGATCGACACCGACTACACCGTAACCTTTATGAATCCTGCTAGTGCTGCAGTGGTCGGCTCAACACCTGACGAAGTCATTGGCAAAAAATGCTACGACCTCTTTAAGACGCCACATTGTCGAACTGATAAGTGTGCCTGCCTTAGGGCAATGAAAACCGATTCTGTTATCACGGACCATACCATAGCCCGGCCCCAAGATGGGGTGATCATCCCTATTAAATACACTGGTGCTCCCATCAAGGATGCCAAGGGAAATATCAAGGGTGCTCTGGAATACATTCTTGATATGACAGAGGAAAAAAAGCAAACGCAGGCGGCAAACGAAAAAATTGAAAATCTCAATACTATCCCAACACCGATCATGTCAATAGACACTGAGTATGGTGTTACTTTTATGAATCCTGCGGCCGCCGCAGTGGTCGGCTCAACACCTGACGAAGTCATTGGCAAAAAATGCTACGACCTCTTTAAGACGCCACATTGTCGAACTGATAAATGTGCCTGCCTAAGAGCGATGAAAACCGATTCTATCATCACAGACAATACCATAGCCCGGCCCCAAGATGGTATTATCATCCCTATTAAATACACTGGTGCTCCCATCAAGGATGCCAAGGGAAATATCAAGGGTGCTCTGGAATACATTCTTGACGTGACTGAAGAGAACAAACAAAAACAAGCCGCCGATGAGAAAATTGAGAATCTCAACACGATACCAACGCCAATACTCTCCATTGACACTGATTATAATATTACCTTTATGAATCCAGCGGGAGCCGCAGTGGTTGGTTCCACACCAGACGAAGTTGTTGGTAAGAAATGCTATGACCTGTTTAAAACAGGCCATTGCAGAACTGACAAATGTGCCTGCCTAAGAGCGATGAAAACCGATTCTATCATCACAGACAATACCATAGCCCGGCCCCAAGATGGTATTATCATCCCTATTAAATACACTGGTGCTCCCATCAAGGATGCCAAGGGAAATATCAAGGGTGCTCTGGAATACATTCTTGACGTGACTGAAGAGAACAAACAAAAACAAGCCGCCGATGAGAAAATTGAGAATCTCAACACGATACCAACGCCAATACTCTCCATTGACACTGATTATAATATTACCTTTATGAATCCAGCGGGAGCCGCAGTGGTTGGTTCCACACCAGACGAAGTTGTTGGTAAGAAATGCTATGACCTGTTTAAAACAGGCCATTGCAGAACTGACAAATGTGCCTGTACCCAGGCGATGAAAACAGACTCTGTAGTGGACGATCGCACCACAGCCTCTCCAAATGGGCAAGAAATGTCGATCAAATACACTGGTTCTCCCATTAAAGATGCAAAGGGAAATATCAAGGGTGCTCTGGAATACATAACTGATGTCACCGCCGAGAAAAAAGTAGAACAATTAATTGCCAATGCGGTAACGGAAGTAGATTCGTTGGTCAGTTCATCAAAACAGCATATGGATGAGGCCAACACCCATGTTGATGAGATGACAGTAATTATCGATGATGCTGTTCAACAACTTGATGAATCAATGACCACAGTCCACACAATGCTTGAGAGTTCCAAAGAGATGCTCCAACTGTCCTCCGAATCAAACACCCTTGCGGCTGATCTTGCAAAGGAAGCTGAAACTGGCAAGATTGCAGGGCGGGATGCAGGGCAAAAACTTGCCGACATCAACGCTACCATGGAGAAAAACAACGAAATGGTAGGTGGACTCGTCAATGAACTTGAGAAAATTTCAAGTTTTGTAGATATTATCAAAGAGATTGCCTCTCAAACAAATCTTCTCGCCTTCAATGCGGCCATTGAAGCTGCCCGCGCAGGTGATGCAGGACGTGGCTTTGCTGTTGTCGCCGACGAAGTACGAAAACTTGCAGAGAACAGCTCTAAATCAGCTATTGATATCTCAACTATTGTCAAGAAGGTGGAAAAAGATTCCCACCAAACCATCAACGCGATGCAAGAGGGGATGAAGATGTTAGGAGATGGTGGCCGTGTAATCAACACTGCATTAGAATCCATGGAAAATATATCTAAAGGTATTGTCACTATCTCCGCCTCAGTTGACAAGGTAAGCAACAAAGCAGAAAGTCTCAGCGATAACGGCAGTGCAGTTATGGCAAAAATTGAGACAGTGGCTACCTCGTCTAAAAAGAACCAAGAATCCACAGTAATCGTAAACGAGTCTCTTTCTGGCACCATGGCTGCTCTCACCCAGCTCACCGCTTCCAGTCAAGAACTCCAAAAAGCTGTAAACAACCTTTAATCTTAGAATGATCCCAGGGGAGACCAAATCGCCTGGGATCATCTTTGGAACGCTATGACTATTTTTGGAGATGTTATATATACACCGAGGTTATGTCTTCGAAAGATTACCGAAGATGACATCAAACTCCTAGCCTCTTGGAGTAAGAGCACAACTGCACATGGCCCTTACCTCTCAGTTGAAAACCTCACAGAAGAGAGCTTGAGGAATAAGTTCGAAAACGGAGGACTCTGGTCGGAGACTAACAGAACTTTTTTGGTGGAACTTCGTGAAGGTACGCCCTTAGGAATTATCCACTACTGGGTCCGTCCCGAGAGTAAAGAAAGCGCCGTCATCAAAATCAAACTCTCAGACCCCAAACAAAGAGGCATGGGATATGGCACAGAAGCTCAAAAATATTTAATCAGCAACCTGTTTCAACGAATGAAAATGAGCGAAGTGCGAATGTACACAGACATCAACAATAAAGCGCAACAACGATGCCTCAACAAGCTTGGGTTTGAACTATCAGAGTCTCTCACCTACGATGACCAACAGGTTACTCGACTTGGACATCTCTACAAACTACACTCTGCACAGTTTCAACTTTGTCACATATATCAATACCATTATGAATAAACTAGGCATCATCCTTGATGATCGCTATTTTGATCATCAAATAGAAGCAGCATCACACGAGAGCCCAAATCGTCTGCGTGAACTGTTCCCTGCTGTGCGTAAAAGATATAACGGTGATCTTCGCATAATCACGCCACACGAAGCTAATACTGAGACAATTGAAAAAGTGCATTCGAATTTTTACCTCAGCCAAATCAGAGAGCATGCCCTAAAAAGCAATCCCTTTTCTTATGATCAAGATACCTACCTGATGCAACAGTCCCTTGCAACAGCCCAACTTGCAGCAGGAGGATGCCTGGAAATCGCTGACCAGATAATGAACGGTGAAATAGACCATGGATTTGCTCTGATTCGCCCACCAGGACACCATGCAGAACCTGGACGCGGTATGGGGTTTTGTATTTTGAATAATATTGCTATCACCGCAAAATATTTACAAACTCATTACAACCTGAGCAGAATACTTATTATCGATTTTGATGTACACCACGGTAACGGCACCCAAGAAGTATTCTACGATACCAACCAGGTACTTTTTGTTTCAATCCACCAAAAGAACCTCTTTCCCTTTAGTGGTGCGCCAGAAGAAATTGGCAACGAGCAAGGGCGCGGTTACAATATCAATATTCCTGTTCATAGCCAATTTGGTGATGCAGAATACACCTACCTACTCGGCAAGACCTTACAAGGATTAGCAGTACAGTTCATGCCCCAAATTATCCTTGTTTCGGCAGGTTATGATGGCCATGTCGAGGAATCAATAAGTGCCACAACCCTCAGTACCCAATGGTATCATACCGCCACAACCATGCTCAAACAGGCGGCAAAAGATATCTGTGATAGCCGACTTCTTTTTGTTTTAGAGGGAGGCTACAACCCAATATCACTAGAAAAATCTGTCCTAAAAACAATTGATAGCATGCTCGAACCCGAGACAAAACGGGTCGGAGTGTTGCACTCTGCACGGGCCGCACAATTACTAATCAACCATCCTCTTCACGATTTTTGGACGCTATAAAGGACTGGGACAATGACAAAAAACATATCTCTTGATGCAAGCAAATTGAACTCTATCTTTCACGAGTGCAACCAATGCGGCACCTGCTGTAAACAATATAGAAAAATCACCCTACACCATGATGAGGTTGAACAGATAAAAAAGCTTGGCGGTTATGTGGGTGTTGATATCAGCATAAAAGAGATTCGCGAAAAAGGACTCCAGCAGGCAAGGGAAGATGCTGAAAAAAGAGGGAAAGTATTTATGATCCATCCCGATGATAAGGGATGCATATTTCTCGAAAAACGAAATGACAAATATGTCTGCAAGATTTATCACTACCGTCCAAGAACATGTAGAGGCTTTAAGTGTAATATGGCAGATGATAGTTTTCTTTCTCTCTTTGGTCGTAACGCTATCCACCTTCTCGGGCAGACAACATATGGCCTCCCCTTAAAAGAGGATGTGTCATAGAAAAAATACCATCCCCTCTTCCCGCAAGAGAGCGCTAGCTATTGCATAAAAGTATTCGAGACCAACTCCCCCCAAACCATCTGCCTAACTGAGCACGACTTAATTTTTTCATCCCAAAGATAATTCTTCCGGGCCAACATCAGACATTGTCCTATCACATTGACAAGAGGTTCCTATACCTATGTTTCAAGAAAGTTTGCGGCAAGGATACTCCCAAAAATAGTGTTGAAAAGTATCCGAATTTGGCCAAGAAACAATCAGTTCCTATCCGCATTACGGACCATCTTTTTATCCTCAAACGATTTTTCGATACTTTCAATCTGCTTGTGTGTGGTTAACCTTTTGAGCTTTTGTCGTCAAATAAGTTCTGGGTAGTTTTCAGATTGATTTTTCAAACAATTGTACGATAAAATGTCTATTTCTTAACTCACTATATTGTCATATTTACCCAACCATAGCAAAGAGTACGTAGCTTTTTCCTGGTTCCAGCCATTTCGATAAGTAGGCTTGCAATCATCGCAAAAGTGCTTCTGGCTGTTAATACTTGTTGACGCAAACAGGTGTATTATCCAATGCCTTCACGGTTTTTCAGTAAGTTAAATGACCTTTCTATATTTTTGCGCCTATCTATGGCTTTTTGGGCCAAGTTACTGTTGATAGGTACCGCTGAACGTACCCTTCTTCAGTTAGCCCCAAACGAATCATTGGAATTTCGCACAGATCATCGCACATTACGGACAGTGTTTCTGGCTCTACATCGTCCGACAGAACTGTTGATTTAGAAACAGGAGTAATCAAGTGCACTCCTGTTTCTGCCAAGATTGATCCATCTTTATCGTTATAGGCTTGGTTGCCTATTATAAGTTTCATCTCAATGACCACTGCCTGGGCACATTCAATAAGAGGTCTAAGGAACAGGCTATCATGATGATTAGCTAGGGCAAGTAATGAAATAAGAGGAAAACTATGACCTGTTGTGGGTTTATGACTGTCAAGGTATGAGGCCGATGCAGGGATAAGTCTATCCCAACATCGGCCTCTGCAACCGCACTTTATCTGTTGGCAGGCCAGGAGGCCAGAGGCAGATTCTCGGACAGAGCTGCGGCTTCGCCCTTACAGTCAACTGTCAAGGGAAGCGCCTTGGCGCGAAGGGCCTGCACCTCAGCCTTGGCGGCCTCTATCTCAGCCAGAAAGGCCGGATCGGAGTGTAATTTAGCAACCGCCGCAGCCCCCATGACTTGCCCCATCAGCACATCGCTCTGCCAGTGAACATTACAGATTATTCGGCTCTGGCCAAAGGCCCAGCCACGGGCAAGAATGGCATCAGTCTGCTCAGGTGCAACCTCAACAAGAATCAGGGCCCAGGCCCAGCCTATGGCCGTATGACCAGAGGGGAAGGAGCCGGACTTCTTCATGTGCGCCTCCTTCGTCGGAGTACAGGTAGGCTCGCCATTAAGGACAAAGGGCCGGGTTCGTCTGTAGTGATTCTTGGCCTTGGTGGTAGAGAGTATCGCATCGGCAATGGTTCGGCGCAGGAGCATATAGAGATGGGGTGTCTCCGCCTCACTGATGGGAAGGCCCAGGGCACAGGAGAAGGTCTCCGCCGCCTGGGGAAATTTCAACCTGGCATCTCTCTTGGCCAGATTCCACCGGGCTGTGCCCTGCAGGGCGTGGCTCTGCCTGTTCACCTCTCTATCAAGGGCAAAGGCGGTTGACCCTTCAGCGGGAGGGGGAGGAATAAGGGTTAAACTATTTGGCAGCATATCAACCGGCAGGTAGCCCTGCAAAAAACCGGGGCGGATCTCCGGCACCGCTTGCAGAGCATTCTGTTCTTTCACTCCTGCACATCCTGCCAGCAGGGCCACACAGACTAAGACAAGACCAATTTTTATTTTCCCCATCATCTCTTTTCCTTATCGCCCTGTGGGCAGAACTCTGTTTATGGATAAAAACCACTACTTTGATCTTTAACATATCAAGTTGCAAGTTGTCAGCTATCAATGCCAGCTGGCAGTTATTAGCTATCAGCTGACTGCAACTGCAACTGCAACTGCAACAACGGTTAACCACTACTTAGAGAACACAGAGATTTTTTAGGTAAACTACAGGTGTTGGGCCCCTGATGTTTGAAGGGCTGGCCTATGATGCCGTGCCCGATATCCAAGGGCAACGTCATCTGTAGAGCGGCCACCTGGTGAAGATCTTTTCTAGACAAAGTTACCCTGTGCCTCCTTATTGGCATGTCTGGAATCATCGTCCCCAACTACTGGAAGAGTTGAGTCGCTTATTGCTTGGCTATGGTAGTCGGGGCTTGAATGGTGAGTTGGTCTAAAAACAGCAGCACCTGGCAGTAGCGGATGGTCGAGCATCCTGGAGCTGGCTTGAATGACGACTGAAACAGAAAAGCTCCTTGACTTCTAAACGCCTGTTTTGTAACTGGTATTAGCTTGAGTTTACATAGGCGAATATTTGCGAGCAGGAGTACGATAACTTGGTCCTCTCTTGAATGTGATCGAACGATCATATTCAAGATCCCCTTTAGATATAGAATGAAAGGAGTTGCAAGGTGATTACATTTGATAACTATTCGGATTTGTATGATGCCTGGTTTCAACGCAATCAGGTGATTTTGGAATCCGAGCTGCGTCTGGTGGCTCATGTGTTGGGAAAAAATCCAGGTAGAACTCTGAGTGTAGGCTGCGGTACAGGTCTGTTTGAGCAGCTGTTGCAGTCACAGTATGGCATTTCCATAAGCGAAGGCGTGGAGCCTTGCGAGCCCATGGGGGCCATTGCCCGTAAACGCGGAATGACAGTGGCCGAGGCCGGGGCAGAGCAGATGCCTTTGGAAGACGGCTTGTATGACACGGTGATGTTTAATGGTTCACCAGGCTATATCGCCGATCTGGACGCAGCAGTGCTGGAGGCCCATCGTTTGCTCAAGATGGGGGGCCGGATTTTATTGATCGATGTGCCTGCAGAAAGTTCCTACGGTCTTCTTTATCGTTTAGGTGGCGCCTATGGTGCCTGGGAAGATGAGCGACTACGGGGGGTATTGCCTGTCGAGCCCTATCCTGTTGAGTTGGCCGGTGGCGCAAACTGGCGGCCCACTCAGGATAAAATCGATGCTGCCCTGAAGGCAGGGTTTACTGATTTATCCTATGCGCAGACCCTGACCAGGCATCCTTGTTTTTCCGACACCACTCCAGAAGACCCCACAGCGGGCTATCAGTCCGGTGATTATGTGGCCGTGTCTGCGGTTAAGCCCCTGGCCGCTGGCTGAAAACAGAGGTCTGTTGAAATGAGTGATACTACCTTTTACGGTCGCTGCCTTAAGGCCTGTGGATCGAGCTGGGAGCTGGCTGCGGCTCATCCTTTTGTGGAAGGGCTGGCTCGCGGCCGCCTCAGTGCAGAGCAGATGCAGACCTATTTGATTCAGGATGGCCTCTATCTGCAGAACTATGTACGAGTCTGCCGCCTGTTGGCTAATCGGGCCGCCATCGCTTCTGATCGGCTCCTTTTTGAATATTCTGCCCGTCTGTCGGCAGAGGCAGAGCTGGGGTTGCAGGCAGAGCTTTTTCAGGCCCTGGGGCTGGAATGGAGAAATGCGCCACCAGAGCCTGCCACTGTGGCCTATATCTATCGGGAAAGCGAGGCGATGCTACACTCTTCTGAGCTGGTGGCCCTTGCTGCGGCTACCCCTTGTACCGTGCTGTATGCCGAGGTAGGGCGGCGGTTGGCAGAGCGGCCGGAAGCGGCAGCAGCCAACCATCCCTTTCGTCTCTGGCTGGATCTCTATGCAGATGCCTCGGTGCAGGAGATGGCCCGGCAGTGGATACAGTGCTTGAACAGGTGGGCGGCAACTGCCAAACGGTCTGCAGAAGAACAGGCCTTAGAGGCATTTGCTGTCAGTATGCAGTGCGAGGTGGATTTTTGGGAGCAGGCCTGGGGGGCCTGAGTAGCTATCCCTCAGGGGCAAGAGCCCTAGGGTTTGCCGGTGGAAACCTATGGCGAGGACTGGAAGATGCGCATTGCTCATGCTAAAATTCTCACCATCAATCCCGACGTACTGCTCTAAACCTTGTCGAAGTATCGCTTTCCAGAAACTTGATCGCAACCCTACCTGCTTGCCTCCTCGCGGAGGCTTAGTTTGTCGTAAGTCAACTGCCTGTAGCGATACATTGCCGTTTCAGCCAGTGACCCTCTGGTGGTATC
Source organism: Desulfotalea psychrophila LSv54 (assembly GCF_000025945.1). GTDB lineage: Bacteria > Desulfobacterota > Desulfobulbia > Desulfobulbales > Desulfocapsaceae > Desulfotalea > Desulfotalea psychrophila. Next base: position 2,701,923 of record NC_006138.1, read on the forward strand.
CTGTGCTTTCCTGCCACTCTTTCAACACACCTTTTCGCAGTGCTCTTACAGCGTCATTTCTCGGGTGGCTTCCTCCCACATTCCAGCATTCTTCCGTGGAGGACGACGACCGATCCTTTTCTCTTGGCAATGTCATAGCAAGCTTTCGTGTCCTGCTCCATCACCCAATATCTGCTTAATATGAAGAGGATTTAATAACGGCCCTAAGAATTTGGAATCATGGCCCCACTCCATCGAAATTTTACCACTTAGGCGATCAGTTTCTGTATCGATAGCAGGATGGAGTTTGCGCCAAGTTCTACGTTTACCTGCACCATGCTTTCCTATACTCCATTCTCCTTTTTCGTGCTTACACCCAATCGAAGCGGACAAGGTAATTGACATCTCATACTCTGTAATTGTTCTTTTTATCTCGACGATAATTTTGTCTTCTATCTCGTTGATATTTTTAAGCATAAAACACCTCCTCACCATTAAGAGAGATGGGTAAACGCAATTTGATATCTGCTCGATCTTGCCTGTCTTGTGGGCAGAGAAGGTAGATGCTTTTCATGAGAAAAGTGATATGAAGATTGATCAATCTTGAAAAGCCAACTCGTTTCCATCTCTACCTAAGAGTAAATACTTACTTTTATATTATAGAAATGGCCTATGCAAATTTTAATGGTTGTTAACTCTGTCTTTGCTAAAACTCAGTTAAGTGAAAAGGGGAGGGGTATACAAGATTGTTTTCAGTGACTTGACGTGTTCGGCAAAACCGAACACTTTGTCATGTTTTTCGTAATTTCTTTTTACTGAGGTAGGGGGTATATAAAAATCGTAGCAAAGAAAAATACCACGATTTCGCTAGCCGTATTTGGCATATCATCTCTATGAAGGGTAATATAATGAAAAATATATTCGCTAAAAAAATGAATGCTGTAGTTCAAGTAGCTGTTGGTCTTGCCCTTTTGAGTGTTGTTACCCTTGGGCCAGTTGAGGTAGCGCTACTTCTGGCCTAGGTCAGTTATAGAACAAGCAGGCTTTTAAACACTTTGTTCCACCTAGACGGTGTAAAATTTAAATCTTCGGATAAAGTCTTTTTAACTTTATCGGTGCAAAATTACCAATCAACTTTTGTTTGCTGACTATTTCGATCAATATGCTATACAGTGCCACACTATCTCTCATTTTTTCAATACAGGCAATGCAACCTACGAGACATTGTCACGTTAAAATGCTGAGCTCAATCTCTGCAATGTTTAACCAACTCCCGTGTTTTGGAGTGTGGTGGATTTCAAGCCAATCTGCCAATTTTTTGGTTAAATCAAGTGGAAAAGCTGTATATAATGAAGCATGGGCGTTCAGATTATCCATAACTACTTTTTTAGCGTCTGGATGGTTCTTCAAGCATTTCATGTATAAAATAAGCCCAGTTCGCACGAGTACGGCGCTCAGTATTTTTAACATGTCACATTTCCTGCAAAAGGTCATCGTCAAGCAACTCAGCGTGCCCCTGAAACTGCAGGAAGAAGCTTCTTCACCTCACGGCTCGGCTGAACACTTGACTCATTCATATAAAATAGCGGGAAATCAGCATGGTTTGAACAAGTATAAAGGTCTAAAACATCTTCCAGCGCTACCACAAAAACGGCATTCTTGTCAGGAGGAATTTTCCAGTATTTACTCAAATACGGCTTACGCCTTTAACACCTTACAAACTGTCATTACCGAGACACTTTCTATCATTTTAAGCTCAACCATTTTCCCGCCAATAGCTGCACAGTCCAACGCCCCCTACCCTCTGGGACTTCCGAACATGCAAATGCCAAAAGATGAGTTTCAAATTCTCCGCCAAATTTAATTTCCTTAGGTGGGGTTAGTCGTTTCTTACACTCATTAGTAACCGAAATTCCCTATTCAACAAACCGTTTTTTCAGATATTCCAGACTACGAGTTATTGTCCCAAGTGCCTATCCAACATTTAGCACTCAAGCAACAGTAGTACTCTTACATACAAGAGAGTTCGGGCAACTCTTCTCTCCCACATCGAAATAAATTCCAGATCTTTACGTTCTTTCCTGGTCAGCCTTACTCGACAAGGTAGTGCCACGTAAACATTACCTTTATTCTTAAAGCTCCTCCCTCTTTTCTAAGAAACATCATTCTAAATATAACAATAATTGCATAGAGTCTTAGCCCCAAAATAGTATTTGCAGGAGGAAATTATACGCTAAGACACCTTGGTCGCTACAGGCCGTTACAAGACATTACAAAAGGTTAAGCATAGACACCAATAATGCAAAAGCAACTCAGCAAACAATAGAAAAAAGAAATACTCCATAAATAACCAATGCAAGGGCAAAAAAAACCAGTGAAAAACAGCCTAGCCCTTTAAGCCAGCCTCAACATGTTGCCGGCAAAAAAGATGAACAAGTCACATTCGCATTATGGCTTTGGCCAAAAAAGCGCAGAAAGAAAAACAACCAAAAAAAAACACTACTCATACTCCGCTAGCCTTCCCTTCAAAAATAAGCTCGATAAGCTTAATTAACTGAAAATACCAATCATCCCGTACAGCGCCAAGCGCCAGAAAATAAAGCTGACCCTTGCCCAGCATGAAGTCAAATAAGGCTAGGAATAGCTTGGTAATTTGCAGTTTTCAAATTGAAATGATTACAGCTGACAACGATTTAAAGTCAACTTTGACTCGTACAGCTCAGGTCAGCAGAAACAAAAAAACTGATAATCACCCAAAAACAGCTCGTTAGAAATTTAAGTCGTTTTTGGCATAAATTTCGCTTCGTATATTCCACCACATAGGGTTTTGACTAAAATAGTTGGGTGCTGAGGAAATATGTAATCTGAGTAGCTAACTAGCAAAATATAAAGGGAATAAAAGGGAAAATTTATGGCTAAGAAAGAAAGAGTAGTTCTGGAAAAATCAATTAAACCTGCTGGTGTTTTAGCGCTGGCTATTGGCTCGATTATCGGCTGGGGTTGTTTTATTTTACCTGGCAGCATGATGGATAAAGCTGGCCCAGTAGGAGCCATCATAGGACTTATACTTGGAGCAGTAATCATGCTCGTTATAGCAAAAAGCTATGGCTATATGATTCAAAAAGTTCCTGTTTCTGGTGGAGAATTTGCTTACGCCTATAACGGTTTTGGTCGCAACCACGCCTATGTTTGTGGCTGGTTTCTTACTCTGGGCTATCTCAGTATTGTTCCCCTCAATGCAACGGCACTATCTCTTCTGGCAAAGTTTACAGCACCAGAACTCCTTACCTGGGGTTATCTCTATACGATTGCAGGCTCAAAAATTTACTTTGGAGAGGTTGCTCTTGCTTCATCTGCAATGCTCATTTTTGGTTTCCTAAATTATCGTGGCTCTAAAGGTGTTGCTGGCGTTCAGGTTTACATGGTTGCTCTCTTGGTTGCCGCTGCAATTCTTATTGCAGGCGGTGCAATATCATCTGAATCAGCATCGTTTAGCAACCTTGTTCCATATTTCAACCCTGATGTGCCAACCATTGCTGGCATTGTAAGTATTGTTGCCATTGCCCCGTGGTTGTTTGTTGGTTTTGACACTATTCCTCAGGCGGCAGAAGAATACGACTTCCCACCTGCAAAAGCGAACAAACTCATCATACTCTCTATTCTTGTTGGTGTCGGAATATACCTGTTAGTTCTGGTAGCAACAGGTGTCGTTTTTCCTTGGCAAGAGTTATCTGCGGGCAACCATGTATGGCCTACAGGATTTGCGATGGAAGCTGCGGTAGGTAAGGCAGGTCTTTGGTTTCTCGTAATTGCAATTTCAATGGGAATTTGTACTGGTATTAACGGCTTTTACATGGCTACGAGCCGTCTGCTCTTTTCCATGGGACGCGCACAGGTGTTACCTGAATGGTTTACTGGCGTGGATAAGAAGAGTGGTGTACCTAAAAACGCTGTAATTTTCACAGCAGCAGTTGCTCTTATCGCACCATGGTTTGGTCGTAACGTTATTGTCTGGGTTGTTGAAATGGCTGCCCTCGGTACAGCTTTTGGCTACATGTACACCTGTTTTGGAGCATATAGAGAGGCCAAGAAAGCTGATGGCAGAAATGTTGAAATCCCAATAAAAAGTGGAACTGCTCTTGCTGGTGGCCTTCTCTCTTTTGGCATCCTTCTTCTTCTCTGTGTTCCAGGTAGCCCAGGTTTTATGGCCCATGAATCTTGGTATGCTCTCGGAGTGTGGGTTGCTCTAGGCGCTGTATTCTACGCTATGCAGGCTAAGCGCTATAACGCCCTAAGCCATGCAGAACTTGACTACTTAATTCTTGACAAAAAAGACTCTTCCGACAAATCTGTGGGTGAATGTGACGAAAATATCATGGTTCAGCCTATAATTAATACTGGATCTACAATAAGTGCAATAGACTAAAGTCTGAAAAGTTGGTGAGTTGGAGCTGTTTTCCGCCAACTCACCCAAGCCTCATGGCACTTATCTGGTTTGCGTAAAGCAGGTTTGCCAATCCACGAAATGGAAGGGAGCTCACTCCGCTGGAAGTCTTTACTGGTCAGACTCTTACACTTATTGCTTAACCTGACATCAATCTGAGTAAGTCCCTATTAAAATTGACTTCTTGTCGCACCCGGAACATGTTACGGATTGAGCATGTCGCTCAAAGTGTAACTTAAGTCAGTCTCTAGTACACAGTAATTTTTAAGCATTCACTTCCACCCCAGTTCCTGCCATAATCTACTTTCTCGCATGAATCATGGAGCCTTTTATTCTTTCAACAGGAGGCTTTGGATGACAGGGAAGAGATGGCCCATCCTCCCTCATATCATGGAATCGGCTTTGGGTGCCCCCCCTCCCTTTGACACGGAGCTGCACACCGGAGAGGCCCCACGACGATAGCGCTTGAACTGTTTGAGCGTAGTGGAGTTCTCAAATTCTCGTGAGGTTTGCGGCGCACAGAGGGCCGTAGTGGCGGAGCTTTTTTTTCATCATTTTCTTTTGAGAGGATCAGGTTGTTTCTTTCCACTTGTATGAAAAATTACTATGGCGAAAATTGCACCAAAGGTGTCTGCAACAATATCTTTTTGGGCATCCCATATATCTCCTTGGGACCCCAGAACCTCAATCCCAGCCTCTGGGTCTCCCAAAATTGCAAACTGCCACTCCATAACTTCATAGATTCCGGCAAGAGACATGATGGCAAATAATGCAAACAGGTAGGTAACAACTTTTGAATTTGTCAGTTTTTTAGACGTCAATAATTCTGCTATGGGAAATGCGTAAAAACCTACGGTAAAATGGGCAATTCTATCGTAATGATTTCTCTCAAAGCCGAAAAAATCAGTGAACCAGTCAAAAGGGACTGCCGCAAAGGTATAATACCCGCCAATGGTGTGCATAAAGATCAAAAAAGAGATCAAAAAATAACTCAGGTTTGAAAATCTAAAATACCTGTATGTACCTACAAAAAGTATCACTATAAGTACAATTGGTAGATTTTCAGCAAACCATACCTCTCTTCCACTGAGAGGATTAATTCCTAAAATGATAAACAGTATTAAATAAGCAATAATGAGGAGATGGGGAAATTTGTTGCGCAAGAATAGCATAATATGATGCCCTGTTTTAAATAATTAATATGATGAAAAAACATAATCTCTACCCCTTCTCAACCCACTCCACCCAAGAATAGACCTTTACGACCTTATAACTTCACCCACAACAATTGTTCGTCCAGCAGTGAATTTGATCTTCTTGTTTATCACTATAGTGCTAGGTAGTTTTTCAACAATCTGATCTGGGAAAATAACACAGAAAGTTTTGATAAAAGGAATCCATTTGGTAAATATTGCCAGCGACAGATCTTGAGCGGAGGTGCACCAGGATCTGTCAGCCGGGAAGTCGGACACTAAACAACAATCATGGAGCCAAGGAGTAAAGGCATCTTTATTGTGAATATCTAAATCAACTCCCAAAACATCCCTATTTGTCTTCGCCATCCTGAGCATATTGACATTGTTATCAGAAGCATAGCTTTCCCTATCTAAAAGTTTAGCCGCCAGGGGAAGCAGACCTGTACCACAACAGGGATCAATAACAGGAGAACTCCCTGAAATATTTATAAGAGCAAGAGCAGCATGAGGTTTAAGGGAAACACAAGTTCTCTCTGTGATCTGCCCGAACTTCTCGACGATGCTATCTGTTTTCTCACGAACAAAGCCGGCAATCCAGAGCACATTATCTGGTGAGAAAACTAAAATAATTGATTTAGGATGAGAAGCTCTTATCTCCCCTCCGTGAATTTTTTCTGCCAGGAATGCATAGCTGGTGGAACCACATCTTTTGTTCTTATGAATTTTTTCAAGTCTGTAGGGAGATGGGATATTTTCGCTAAAGTTTGTGATGACTTCTTCTGGAGATGATCCTCGAGATACCTCTCTAATAGAAAACCTGGCATAGGCACTTTTCTCTAAGTCAAAACTCTCCCCATAAAAAAATCTATTTGAGGCTTGGGTCAAACCAGCAGAGATCATCTCGGCTAAGGCTAAATCTTCAAATCCTTCGGTTGTATTTCTATAAATCCAGATCATTAGAGGTCTTTTAAATTAAGGTTTGAAAGATGTTATGCAGCACCGTCACATTCTATTAGCACTCAATGTACTGTGTTCAAGCAAAGCAGTTTATAATCTCATCAGTATTCTTTTTGTGCTGTCATACAGTATGGCAACACTCACTGACGAGGAAATCGAGGATAAGGTTAAATTGGACATCTCTTGAAGGTTATACTTTTCGGGCAGCACACTATCTTCGGTGATTCTGCCCCTCGGAATAGCTCTAGCGTGAGGAATTCTATTTTTGATAGTAACATCTAATCCTGCAATGTCAGCCCCACTTTGACCACCTGATATGATTTTCTTTATCATTAAGTACTCTCTCTAAGACGTTGCAGTCGGAAGTTTTTTTTCGAATCTGACCAGTCTGCGCCATGAGATTTTATTTTCCTCCACCACGCAATATTTCTAACATTTTTTTTTGATGCTCTTTTATGTCAGTAAAAATCCATTCCTGCCCCGCTACACGAGTGTTTTGATTGTCTTGGCATTTCTGCATCATAATCATAAACTTGATTGACGCCACACTGACCTGCTTAATCTTTCCGGAAGTATCTAAGTAATGATCAAGCTTTGTTTTCGGACTCCAATTTGAACCTGAACTATTCGCCTCGCTACCAATCATAGCGTAGTTACCCAGGCAGTTTATTTGCTCTTTATCCAGCGCACCATTTTCTCCATTAGCATTGGCTTGCGGGTAGTAATGCTCTAAACTCCTGCGCGTTCTCGAAAAATAAAACTGTTGGAATACTTTCAGTCCAAAATCACTACATCCAAGTGAGGTAAAAAAATCAGTTCGGTTTGGATCGTCTTCTTTTATACTTTCGCCGCGAAGCTCATTAGCATATTTCTCCCACAACTTATAGTCAAGATAGTTGAAAACGAACAACGGAATACCCTTTGATTTTTCCGTGCCATCTCCATAGATTGCAGTAAAATCAAAATTGTCATTGAGTGGCTTAAAATTGAGTACATTGTTACAGAGGACGGTGTTATCGAAGCTACCAGGATTCGGCGTATTAATTTGGTTAAGGTTCTCAGCCATCAAATACACGTCTTTGAAGTATTTGTCCGCCAACTCCGACACGCAATCATAATACTTGCTAATATCCCTGTCGTCAGAACTGAACAGATACAGCAAGCAATAGAAGAGATAATTTTTCCTTTGTCTTGCCGTAAATGACACCTCGAACATCGAAAGCAACTGCACCAATTTATGTTGATGATCGCTTTCGCCGTCACGATTTTTCAGATAACCTTTTTTGCCGTCTTGTTGCCAATACTGCAGCTTCCAAGGGTTGTTCTCAATAGTGTCATCTTCATTTGAATGATGCACGAGATAATTGTCTAGCAGATATTTTGCCCTCAGCAAGTTGAAGCCGAACTTCTTTACAAATTCCTCCTCAACATGCACGTCATCAAATTCATGGATCAATTCTTTATCGTCGAGGATAAAATTCTTAGGTTTTAAACCGCTCTCTTCAATACGGGTGAGTTTTAACACAATTAGCAAGAAGTTTGAAAAGTCCATAATCGGCTGAAAGGTATCGATTTTGTACTTTTCTTCCTGCTGTTTATTTCCGCCCTTGTAATTGATAAAGTCTCTGATTTTCATTGTATTTTCGTTTTCATCCACATTCGGTAAAGCATCAAAACTTGAAACCTTAAAATCACAGAGATGCTTCCCAAAAATTGAGACTTCAGGATATTTTTGTTGTATGTAGACATTCATCTCGCTGCAAGATTCCCAAAGGCGATTAAACTTTGCCTTGTCCGCGTTATTTAGTTTTTCAATAAGGCGTGCTTTAATAATTTCGTGCTTTTCCAGTTGCTCGCCTCTGGAATTCATGACTTCAAAGTAGTGATTTAAGTCTATATCTTTCGGCACTTGGTAGTGAATCAGGTGAACACTGTCCAGAAAATAGGTTTTGAATCCATCTTGGCATTCTTTCAGAACTATTTCATTAATGGTGTCCTTAGCATATTTAAAGCCGTTTACGATTCCATAATCTTTTTCGTCAATCTCAAAACAAGGAATGCTTTGAATGGTGTCGTTCGATTTTTTGCGCGCCCGATACGTCAGTTTGTTTTGGAGGTAAACTCCCAATGCACCAAGTACGAGATTAATTGTGGTTAGCCTCTGTTGGCCGTCAATCACTTCATAGACTTGGTCTCCTTTGTGGAAGGACACCAATGTCCCAATAAAATAAGTCTGCTTTGGGGCGGTGGTGTATGCATCGTAGACATCCTGAATCAGCGCGGAAATCTCATCTTTTTCCCAGGCATAGTTTCTCTGGTAAATCGGCACTTCATAAGTAGCTTTATCGCCATTATAGATTTCGGCGATGGACAGTTCTTTGAGCGGCAGAGTTTTAGTTTTCATTTTCACCTTCCACGAATTTGTTTGTTTTGAAATAGTGGAGATAGCTTTGATAAATGCCGTCCTTATTCTGCTTATCCATATTATCTTTTTTCGCCTTTATGCAGCCAATCGGCAACGGATTCACCCTGTCGGAAAGTGTACTTAAAAGCGAAACCGGTGAATCTGCTTCGGTGATAATTTTGTATAGGTTGAAAGAGTTCTTAACTTTGTTGCCAATAATATAGTTTTGCGCAGACAGCCAACCGACATTATAATACTGTGCCCTAAGCGAATAAGCCCAAACAAAGGCAAAAACCACAAATTGGTTTAACATTTCCAAGTCCATTTTTGCAGGTCGTTCGGGACAAAATCTATCAACATAGAGCAAAATAGTGGTGTCGAACAGCAAGCGTGTGATTCGGTTACCAACACCATTTTTGTATATTCTCAGGTCAAGTGTTTTTATAATGTCGTTATCATTGATAAAATAGCCTTCATACTTGTCGTTGTTCTGAATGTCTTTAAGAATTTCAAAGTAGTGTTTTGCATAGTCAAAAAACGGCTTGCCCGCGACAATTGGTGTGTCCAACTGAAACGGTTTAAGATTCCGTATGCCCGAAACAAAAGGCATTGCGGACTGATTGACCGTATCGGCATAAGCAAATGCCCCTTTGTAGAATTGAGCGTAAGGGAAGTTGTCCTGCCGGGTGATGCCCTTGAATTGATATATATTATGCTCTGTAAGTCCCCAAGCTTTGTTGCCTTTTATCCATTCTTTCACACGATAGAGATAATCGCTGAACAGTGCCGAGAGTTCTTTTTGATTTAAGTCCTCCCAACCTTTTACAACCTTCTCGGTTTCTGCTACATCCAAATCGTTCATCTCGCGAAGATGATAAGCCTTAAGCAAATCATGGGGGTAAAGCTTTTTTCCACGAGCATTTTGCGAATCAAAGAACTGGAAGGCGTCGGATATGTTTTCTGTAATGATAACGATAAGTTCGCAATTATTTTTGATGTAATCCAGCAATTCCTTGCTATCCTTGTCGTCAATGATATTATTTGTACGTCTTTCCAGTGTGCGGAAGTTATTGGCAATATTACGCGTATTATGTGGATTATTTGCAAGAGGCTGCTCTAAAAAACTTATTGAATCAGCACCAAGAGCTTTAAGTAGCAACGTAAAGGTTATAGTTCGCTGTTGCCCATCGACAATGTTATATATTGATTCTTCCTCTTGATGGAGGATGAGTGTCCCTACTCGGTAGGTTTCTTTATTTTCATTTTTTGCATCAATAATGTCATCCAGTAGTTGAATTGCATTTTTTGCTGTCCATTTATAAGGCCGCTGATAATTTGGTATCACCAAGTTAATGTCAGTAATGGTATTGCCGTCTTTATCTTGCGTGATTTTATCGTGCAACAATAAGTCACCGATTTTGGTTATTGCGAGTTTTAAGCAAGTGGACAAATTATATTCTCCTATTAGAAATATTATTTACCACCGCCTGAACGGCGGTATATTTTATTCTCGCGTGTTACTTCTTTCAATATTTCTTCGGCTGCAACTATCATTTCAACGCATTGCGCCAATTGCAGTCAACTATATACATGCCGAAAAATTTCACACATAACGGTTGGATCATGTTGCCAAATTGTTGCTTAGTAAAACTCTCTCTCTATATGTTGGGTCCCTGATGATTTCCCAGGCATCCGTAGCAAAAGGTTGTTACGAGCATATACATGGACAGAGGATTGCATACTATCTCCACCTACAAAAACAACCCTAGCAGCCGACATCTGTCCTACACTAATTTCATATTAAGGGCAAGTAAGAAGCCTTAGGTGATATGGACAGAGAGTTGAGCACCGGAAAAATTTGCGATAAAGGAGTTTGACCTGTTTGAGCTAGCCATTTAAACTCCCGCAAATTTTGAGGAGCACAGGGGAGGCGACCGGAGTGGCGGGGCCAAGCACCTTCGTCTCTTTTGAGGAAAAGAGATGATGACTGGATAATGACCGAGTAAGTTTTTTTATCCGAACCCTTAAGACGTGTATTGGTTAACTACTTAATTTTAGATAAAAAAATAACAATTCCAAGAGCCCCCTTACTAAACATTGATATCTACACAAGCTCTGCAATACCCGTATGAATGGGGGTTGAGGGAAAATATAGAAACTGGTGCAGCCTTGAAAGAGCTCTTGCCCTTGGCAAGGGGGCTCTGGGGATCATCAGCGGGGCCATGGGGAGAGTTGGTGTAAGCAAAAAAGCCCTGCGTTAAATGATGCTTGGCTTATTTGCCGAGCTTTTTAACAAACCCCGGACCCCCCTTACCAAGGGGAGAAGTCTCCACAGTTCATGCAGACTCTCTCATTTTATGATTAAGCGCCAAGAAACATCGGTGAAACTCTTTGATTTACTGGCTTCTGGCAAGATGTGTAGATACTAATACTTATCAAAGAGAGGGGTTGCCCCTGCTCATTTCGACCTTTTTCCTGAGGGAGAGGCCCATGAAGAGATAAGAGCCAAGGTACTCAAGACGATGAGTTAAGAGCTGTTAGAGTTTTTTCGAGCCTGATAGCGGGGAGAATCGCCCCACTCATCCCAGCCAACACTCTCTCCTATCTGGTCAATACCGCTGACAAGTGCAAGCATGCTCTCATCACAAATCTCATCCTGACCAGGCTTATTTTCATAGAGCTGATAATTTGATTTGCACTCAGGCAGGGTGATATTGGGCATAATAACATTTGCCCCGGCCAGAAGTCCCCGTTCACGTCCATCGGGGGCGAGGGCTTGAAGGGCGGTGGTGGCAGCAATATTAATATTGGGCAGGAGAATACGGGCAAGGGCTATCATCTTTAGACCTAAATCCATCGATCGCTCAGGATCAGCTATAAAGTCAGGGGCCATCCCCTGAAGCGGCGCCTCGGCGTGGGGCAGGTAGGGGCCCATCCCGATCATATCCACATCAAGATCACGCAGGGCGAGAAGATCAGTCACCAGATTATCAAGACTTTGAAAGGGGAGATTAATCATCACCCCACTTCCCACCTGAAATTGGGCCGCACGCAGATCGGAGAGGGCGGTGAAACGACGAGAGTAATGATGGTCCGCCGGATGCAGGCGAGAATAGAGAGCTGGGGTAAAGCTCTCCATACGGAGCAGATAACGGTGGGCGCCTGCAGCAAACCACCGACGGTAGGTGGCAAGACTTTGCTCACCCAGGGAGAGGGTGATGCCAAGCCGTCCCTCACTTCGCTCCTTGATCCCAACAATAAGTCTGGTGATCCACTCGGTAAAGGCGGGAGATTGCTGCTCCCCTGCCTGAATCACCATTGAGCCAAAACGGAGACGAATCGCCTCATCGGCCGCAGAGAACACCTGCTCATCGCTCATCAGATAGCGTTGCACCGATCTATTGGAGTGGCGGATGCCACAGTAGTAGCAATCTTTAGCGCAGACATTACTCAGCTCGACCAGACCACGCAGTCGAACACGCTTACCAACATTATCAACCTTAATCTCGTAGGCAAGGCGGAAGAGTTGAGCAATATCGGCTCTCGTATCTAAGGAGAGAAGGGTTAAGAGATCACTGCGCTCAAGATTTTCCCTGGCAATAATCTTTGCAAAAACTCTCTCCCCTTGTTCAGTTCCATATTCCATACTTTTCACTAAAAAAAGAGATCCCGAGCGCCGGCATATATTTTCTGCAGACGCTGTTCCACTCGCTCCCGCATGGCCTGATCTGCCATCTCAGCAAGCTGCTTTTCCACCAACTCAAGCCCTATTTTTTTAGTTGCAGGCAGGGCATAATCCTCCAGATACTCCGTAAAGGTAAGCAGAGCATTGGGTTGGCAAAAACGCTTCACAAAACCGGGAACAGCAAACTCCATAAAGTGCTCACCAGTGCGACCAAGACGGTAACATCCGGTGCAAAATGAAGGGATATAGTTGGCCCGGCAGAGTTCGGCAATCACCTCATCAAGGGTGCGAGTGTCGCCAAGCTCAAATTGCGATTTGTCCTCTGCCTCATCCTCGCCTGCATAGGAGCCAATGCCAATACTTGAACCGGCATCCATCTGGGAAACACCAAAACGCATCACCTCATTGCGCATCTCAACCGATTCCCGAGCTGTAAGAATAAGCCCGGTATAGGGAACAGCGAGACGAAGTACGGCAACAAGATGCTTAAAATCTGCATCGGAGACCCCGGAAGGAGGGGCATCGGCAAACGCTGAACCTTGAGCAGGTTCAATCCGGGGAAAGGAGATAGTGTGTGGGCCGACTCCAAAACGCTCTTCAAGATGAATGGTGTGATGAAGTAAACCCATCACCTCAAAGCGCCAGTCATAAAGTCCCATCAGGGCGCCGATTCCCACATCATCAATCCCCGCCTCCATGGCCCGATCCAGGGCATGGAGTCGCCACAAATAGTTTGATTTTGGTCCGGCAAGATGAACAGATTCATAGGTCTCTTGGTGGTAGGTCTCTTGAAAAACCTGATAGGTCCCTATTCCTGCCTCTTTGACCCTGGCAAATCCTGCTAGATCAAGGGGGGCTGCATTGATATTAATCCGGCGAATCTCCCCCCTACCCTTTTTCACCCGATAGACCTGCTCTACTGTCTTGGCGATAAACTCAGCATCATATTGAGGATGCTCGCCATAGACCATAATGACTCGCTTATGACCGTGGTCAATGAGGGCTTCCACCTCATCCTGCAAACCCTGCTCCGTGAGGGTTGTGCGCTGACAGTTGCTGTTTTCACTACGAAAGCCACAGTAACTGCAGTTATTGATACATCTATTGCCGACATAGAGCGGAGCAAAGAGAACAATACGGTTGCCATAAACCGCCTGTTTGAGCTGTTCGGCACCGCGGAAAATATCTTGTAAAAGCTCAGGGTCACGAACATTAAGCAGGGTCGCAGTCTCTCGGGGCAAGAGGCGTTCCTTGCCCAGGGATTTTGCAATGATCGCATGAATCATTGCCGCATCGGCATCCACGGTTTCCCGCAGGTCGCTGGCAATTGCCTCTTCGGGAATAAAGGAGCTCAACCCCGTGGTATCAACCGTGACTGGGCCTAAGAGAGAAGATTGCACCGTCACATCCTTTTATGCGAGTTGATGGTGACAAGCTCAGAAAATGGCGCAGTAACCCGCGGAAGCACCCCTTTCATCAATGAAATTGCCATACCATAATTGGTAATAGGAATACCTAGTTCTCCCGCTTTTTCCAGCCGGGATAGGGTCTCCTGTCGATTAAGCATACAACTGCCACAGTGGATAATAAGTTTATAATCCTCAAGATTCTCTGGGAAATCTCGCCCTGAGAAAACATCTATTTCCACTTTTTTGCCACTATATTTTCTCAGCCATCTGGGAATCTTTACCCGACCAATATCATCTTCGGTGGCGTGGTGGGTGCAAGCTTCGGCAATAAGGACTTTATCACCATCAATAAGCTGATCAATAGCCTCGGCCCCGGCCAGCATCTGGGCCATATCACCCTTTAAGCGCGAGAAGAGAATAGAGAAAGTGGTGCAGGCAAGCTCCTCAGGCGTCTGAGCAACCATCAAATCCACCACCTGGGAATCACAAACCACCAGATCGGGCAGGCGAGAAAACTCCTGCAAGCAATCAGCATAGCGATCCTCTTTTACCACTGTAATCATCGCCCCATGATCAAGGGCATCGCGGATTGCCTGAACCTGGGGCAGGATGAGGCGATGCTTGGGCGCTTGCAGATCAATGGGGACAATCATCACCACCCGGGAAAATTGACCAAGCAGATCACCCAAAAGTTTTGGCTCGGTTATGGGCAGAAGATTGTTCGTCGCAATTGTAGCTGTAAATTCGGTAAGAAAAGCGTCCCGGCCTCCCCGATCAAGGGCATTGCAGGTGAGGAGGTGAAGCCTGCGAGTTGCCATCTCAGCCCTAAATTGCGGGGAGAGTGGGGAGATATCATAATGGCTGGAAACAACAAGCAGCGGCTTCTTTTTCCCAAGGGCTGTCTGATAGATAAACTCCTCTATCTCGCCCCACTGATTGGGCTGGATAAGCAGAATCAGCAGATCAACCCGAGCAAAAACAGCACGGGTTTTCTCGGTGCGAAGATGGCCAAGGGCACTCTCATCATCAAGGCCTGCTGTATCATGGAGAACTACGGGGCCCAGGGGCAACAGCTCCATACTCTTCTCCACCACATCGGTGGTGGTGCCGGGCTGGGACGAGGCGATCGCAACATCTTGATCCACCAAAAAATTTAGAAATGTCGATTTGCCCACATTGGTTCGGCCAAAGATACCGAGATGGAGCCGCATCGATTTTGGTACTGTTTGCATAAAAACCACAAAAGAAGAGTACTCCGCCAGAGCGAACTCTGGCGGAGAGAAGATTACTTGTCGAGAATGCTGGGGCTATTTTTGGCAAAATCCTGGCACTTTTTGGTCGCCTTCTTCAAGGAGATCAGATTAGCAGGTCCGGCAACACAGCCACCTTCACAGCCCATGACTTCGATAAAGTTGCCGGGAGCCTCTCTCTTTTGGCTATAGCGCTTGAGTTCGCGCATGCTCATCTTGTCAAGACCATTGATACTTATCGGCTTTACCTCAGTTCGATCACCAATCATTGCGGTGATGCCAGCGGTAACACCACCAGTCACCGGAAAGCTACGACCCTCCCGCATAGCAGGAAACATATATTCGCCATCTTCGCACTGCTCAAAGTCAATTTCAAGGGCGGCAAAAAGGCTACCAAGCTCCTGGAAGGTCAGCACATAATCAACGCCCTCATCCCGAGCACCCTCTTTACGCTTGGCCACACAGGGACCAATAAAAACAGTCTTATAGTTTGAATCTACGGCCTTGACCTTGGCTGCGGTGTAGTGCATTGGCGTTCTGGTATCCGAAACAAATTCGCCAAGATCAGTGAGGTGCTTCCTCACCAGCATGGTATAAGCAGGACAGCAGGATGTGGTCATAAATGGTGCACCTTCCTCCATCCGCTCCACAAACTCCTCCGCCTCTTTATGAGCGGTGATATCAGCCCCACTTGAGACTTCCGCCGCCTGAGCAAAGCCTATTTTTTTTAGGGCCGTCACAAGCTTTGCCATGCTGGCATCAAACTCTCCGGCAATGGCAGGAGCAACCATTGCAACCAACTTCTCCCCTGACCTCATCGCCTTGAGCACATCAAGCATTTGTGACTTTTCAAGTACAGCCGCAAAGGGACATTGGGCCATACACTTTCCACAAAAGATACAGAGATCATAATCAATAACCTGACGGCCCGAAACATCCTTTGAAATTGCACCGATGGGGCAAGCTACTTCACAGGGAATGGGAATTTGAACAATTGCGTGGTAGGGACAGACCTTCAGACATTTTCCACAATTGATGCAGAGATTCGAATCAATATGCGATTTTCCCTGAACCATGGTGATAGCATCTTTAGGGCAGCTCTGAATACAGGCTTGGGCAAGACATCCCTGACAGGCATTGGTAACCTCATAATGGGTACGAACACAGGCATTACACGCCTCATCAATAAAGGTGAGGGTGGTGGAAGTTACTGAATCACGCTTAAGCGCCATCTCTGCATATTCAGCCAGAGACTTCAGCTCGTCATCATCTTGTTCAATAGCAAATCCCAAAAAAGCCATACAGCGATAGCGAATAATTGCCCGCTCGCGCCAGATACAGCAACGGGAGCTTGCCTTTTGGTCTCTAGGCCGCATCTGAATGGGGATGGCATTAACATTTCCAGCAAAATCATCGCTAAAAAAAGCCTTGGTGATAAGATTAAGAACTTCATGATTGATAGTGCTGTGATAACTTTTGAAATACATAGATGTAACTCACCAAAGAGAAAATTAACAGGGAAGAGAAGTGCAAGCCCCCCACAAATGACACAGAAACAACATTCCTCCCAGCCTCTTCTGCACCGCTGACAAGAGCTTAGAGCCTATCAGAAAATAACATGCACATCTTGCATCTCAGCTTCGGGCCATCTTCGACCGCTTCTCAATCGCAAAATCCTCGATGTAGCCCTGCTACGTCTGCAGTTTTGCTCAATCGGCGCGGCCAAATCTAACCCAAGCCTGAGCGAAATTTTGGCCATCTTATTTTGTAACAGACCCTTAGCCCACGAAACATTCCGCGAAATTTTTAGATAGAGGAAAGTTTACTTGTAAAATATTCAGCAAACGAAAACAATGTTTATTTACCACCCCAAAACCCTTATTTATGCTAGGTATGCGCAATTTCTTTATTATCAAAAACTTAATTTGTTCCAGTAAAAAACAGTTTGTTGCAAAACGAGACAACAGCACACCTTTCCTTCGATCACACTTCACCTATTTACCAACACCAAATTCTCATTAACTCCCATATCTCCATTCTCTTTTTCAGCAGAAAATGATAGTTACCCGTCTCCTTATCAACTCAATCAAAAGGAAAATAATTTTAAAATATTATGCATTTATTGGCGGATTACTTCTTGCTGGAGCAAGCAGCGCCCTCGCAGCCCCCATTTGCCAAAATAGAAAAACAGCTTGAAACAGATCACCCAAGCGTTGAACTCACCCGTCTTATCTCCGACAAAGGCGAGAAAAACGAGATCATGGCCTCTACCAAGAGCTTCTGGACCAGCTTCCAACCGAAGATGTTAAGATGAAAGCAACCCAACTCATCAAACTTCTCCGGGGGAAGGCGGAATAAAGGCCAGACCAGGGGGAAGCATCTCAGCCGACAGGTAGCCCCCACGGGCAGATATTTGTGAATCTCATTAATCATTTCTGACCTGGGCTAGAGCATAAAAGCCAATGCCTTGATCGTTAGCATATCTCTGGCAAGTTGCACGCTATCAGAAACGGCAACGGCAAGAGCAAGGACGGTTAACCACGGCTTAGAGGTCACAGAGATTTTTTAGTTCTCTACAGGAAAGATATAGTGCAGCTCCCCCTCTGAGAAGTGGAGGTGACTTGAGGGCAACTTCATCCCCCTAAACTTCTGTTTAAGTAGACCTCTATGGTGTTGGGTCCCTGCACAGCTTCAAGCAGATAAGTTCTGCACTGCGCTACTCGCCTCTACACAGAAGGCACGGGTTTTCTGCGCAGAAGGCTGTGATCATGGGTAGCTAACGATGCTTAATCATTGACCATAACAATAAAATTGTGTATTTAAGAAAACTGACGTTTAAATTGTAAAATACAATATATATTGGGCCTAGCCTTGAACTCTTACCAAACAAAACGTAAACAATTTCAATCTATTAGCAGACAGTTACTTATCTTTTATGTGGAGTTGCAAACATGACAAAAGAACTACTTAAGATAGATCTCGATGATATAAAAAATAGATATGTAAACGATGGAGACTTAATTTGCTGTAGCGTCGATACCGCAAATTACCCTCACATTCAACCTATAGTTTTCTTAAAAGACGATGTTTTCTACAATATATCTAATGAAGACTCACGAACAATATACAACTCTAGGTTTAAAGAACATATCAGTGACACTGAAGAAATATTCAGTCCACTCTATGAAAGATTTTTACCAAATGAATTATTTTTATTAAATAGATTCGCTGACAATAAAAGTAAATGGTCTGCGGCAGATCCTTACTTTTTTGCTTTTGGAAACGACACATTACCAATCACAAACCATCAAGCCTTAGAAGTTTTTGATGGATTTTTTTCCTTAGAAAATGATTTCTTCGTCCCCAAGCATAATGAATTACTTGAATTACTCAAAAATAAAATTGACAAGGGCATAACAAACCGTTTCTATGTCAAAACACAAGACACTGTTTTTGGCCCCTTTGAAGCAAAAAAGATAGAAACGAATAGTGTTAAATTGGCAGCAGTTACCATAAATAATGACACCATATATGAATGGAACTACTCTACAATAAAAAATGATTCTATTTTCGAATTTTCTGAACCTGAAAGAAACAATAAAATTATTCGCTCGATAACCTCAGGATGGCTTAAAAAAGAAGACAGCAAAAAAAGTATTATTTTCAAACCTGACAGTGAAATTTTAAAATGGGTAAGTCAACGCACTAAAAAATCTTGTAGCCTCACAAAATCTGATTATAAAAAATTTGAAGAAATCACAAAAGCATTTCTATCATACGAAGTTAATTCAGATGAAAAATTCATCTACAAGAGAGCAATAAAGCTTATCGAAAAAAGCAAGGAAAACAAGAAAATTGTTGATGGTTTCATAGATTTTTTACCAGGATCTTCCATAATTACGGAAAAGCTAGAAGCACTTGAAAAAGAAGCAGAGGAAACACTCTATAAAAACAAAATAATAAAAAAAGAAAACAAGGAAATTGACGAAGAAATCAAAAACAATACACAAATAAAGAACGATTTACTTAACAAAATAGAAGAACTCAAGAAAAAAACGGAATTTGAACAAATAGAAGTTACCAAGAGAGAAAATGAGGAGCTCACATTACAAATCAAAAAAGATGAAACGCTAAGAAAAGAATCTGAAAAAAGAGAAAAATACTCGGAACTCTATAAAATAAATGCAGAAATCAGAAAAAAAGAAAACGCGATTGAAGATCTCAAGGAAAAAGAGAGGGAGTTGAGTGCGGTTATAACAGACTTATCTGACCAATTTATCAATAAACAAAAAGAAGCTCACAGTAGTCTACGGGAATTAATAAAATCGAAAACTCATTTTGATTTTATCAGTGGGAGGAATTTTGAAGATGAAAATAAAACTGTGGAAGATTTTAGTCCGATTATTATAGATTCTTTTTATAAAAATGTTTTAGAAGACACAGGTTTTGTTTCGCATGAAAAATTTTTACTAGATAAAATTGCCACCTCCTTAAAATATTATGGCAGGAATTATGACAACAACTTTATTGCTAATGTGTTGATATCTCTATATCAAAACATGGGCACTATCTTTGCTGGACTACCAGGAACTGGAAAAACTTCTTTAGCCAGAATTATTTCAAAAATTTTAACAAAAGATAACAGGAAAGTTGTTGAAATACCAGTTGCACGTGGTTGGAGTTCTCAAAAAGACTTTATAGGGTTTTACAATCCTCTTTCCAAAAAATTCATTCCGACAAATGAAAAAATGTACTCTTTATTAAGGTTAAGCGATGAAGAGGTCTCCTTAAAGACATATAAAGAAAATAATATAGGAATTGTCATCCTTGACGAAGCCAATCTGAGCCCAATGGAACATTATTGGTCTAGTTTTTATAACTTAACAGATAGTAGAGTCGATGATGAAAACATGCTAGAAATAAACATTGGCACTGAAGCAGAATTAAAATTTGCGAACAACATCAGATTTATCAGCACAATTAACATCGACCAAACAACAGAAGAACTTTCTCCCAGAATTTTAGACAGATGCAACGTAATAAGAATTCCAACAGACAATATTTCCTACACACATTCTGCCAATAAGTATAACAGCCAAACTGACATAGAGATTAACTTTTCAGATATAATAAAGTTGTTTAACTTAAAAGACTTTAACAATGGATTAACACCTGAAGATCTAGAAAACGAATCTTACAAAAAAATATACCTAGAATACTGTAAAACAAAAGATGCTCTGAAAAAATTAAAAATAACAGTTAGCCCCAGAATTGACAATGCATTCACGGATTACTTCCTGACAGCACTTAGATTTATGCCTGAATACAAAGCGCTAGATTATTTCATTGCCCAACGATTACTAACAAAAATAGATGGGCAGGGAGAAGCATACAAAAAAAACCTAGCAATACTCCTTGAGAAGTTGAAAGAAATATTCATAAACGACCATTCCACTAAATCATTCAAAAATGATTCCATAGAAATACTAGAAGAAATTATCGAGACTGGCTCAGAAAGCGAGTTTTACAACAACTACAATTACTTTTTGATAAGCTAAAATGTATTCCATTGAAATAACGTCTTTCAACAACAACAACGTTGTTCAAAAAGCGAACAACACTTTCGATATCAAGGAAACATTTAACTACAATATTATTCTGCGAAGAGAGGGGATAGTACAAAATGGTTTTCTTCTTATTGATGGAGTTTTCAATCAATTTGGAGAACAAAGAACTATTGCGCTCGGAAAAGAAGAAAAGACACCTTTCATTAACTGCTTTGGTCTCTTTACTTGCTCATACGATGGACAATTTATTGCAACTTTCGACGTTTCAACTACAAAACTTAGTGGTGTAGAAGCTAAAAATATTCTAGAATACGTCTACCATAACTCCCAAGAGTTATTCACCAGCAACCTGAACAAAACAAGAAATTTCACCTCTGGTGGTAGTACAAAAAACAACCTATCTCTTTTTAATTATATTGGTGTAATTAAAGAGTTGCTTGCATGCTTAAAATCTTTTTTGCCAATTTTGAAAAACAAAGCGCTTTACAAAATACGGAAAGAAATAACAATAGAAAGATATGAAGAAAATTGTGCAACTAGCAAGAGCTTAGAGTGGATACTTGCAAACCTTGATAAGCATATTTACGGCAACAGTTTAAAAGGTTTACCAGGAGCTTTTGAAATAGATGGTACATTTGCCTTACCTAACCAAATAGAAATAGAAAAAAACATAAAAGATTTTTCCATATATGAAAATAAGATAATTATTGGAGCAATAAAAACATTAGAGTTACGTATTCGCGATACAATCTACCTAGTAAAATCTAATATAGAAGACAACGATATAATCGATGAAAAATTTGCTAGTTTTAATACGATAAAGAAAATATTGCTATCGAGCGAGCTCAACAATTTAGCAGAAGCGAAGCACACTCTATATGAATTAAAAAACAACTATTTTTCGTTTTTTAATACTGTACCATCCATACAAGAAAAACCAAAATTAACACATAACTTCAGAAGAAAAAAACATTATAGAAATATTTATGAAAAAGTAAGATTATTATATGATTCATCTTTGCTCCCGACAGGAATACATCTTGTTCTAGGGATTAAAAACATTGATATATTATATGAATATTACGTTTTTTATAAAATAATAGATTTATTCAAACAACTCTATGGAGAACCGACAAAAGTCGAAACAGAAGAGAAAGAACAAATAATAAAATATGTAGAATTCATAAATGAACAAGGAATGACCTTCAGAGTTCACTATCAATTAAGAATAAACAAAGAAAAAATAACGCCATCATACCCTTGGCTCAAGCTATTTGTAAACTCAAACACCGCCAGCCATTATACCCCAGATATTGTCGTAGAATTCGAGTTTAACTCTGTCTTTAATTACGCAATTTTTGATGCAAAATATAGTACAAAGAAATGGATAGAGGGTACTTCCGTAAATATAGGAAACACAACTCAAACCGTAATAAACAAATATTATTTATCTGTTTCCCATAGAGGCGAGCCATACAAAAAAATAGATTACTTATTTCTTGTTTACCCTAGTAGAATATCAGCAAAATTTTTCACAAAAGAGACAGATTATTATCCAATAATTGCAGCAATACCCTCTGTTCCAAACAACAACAGTCATCTACAAGATATTATTGAAACAATCGCTAGAAACTGGGCGAATAACACTCAAGCGCATCACCCTAAGCCAAGCATTTAATATAAAAACAAGGATACTCCATTCTCTTATCCTCAGAAGCTATCAATCCCCTTTCGGCCCCCACAAACCAAGGCAAGGCCCGCTGACAAAGTTCGTTTCTTTTCAACCCTACCCATGTTACCATCCGGCAAAAGTAGGTAAACCATCCACAGGGAGAACGATGCGAGATTTCACAGCAGATCTAAAAATAGGGAAGAGAAATATGGCCCAAGTGGCCTCTCTCATTACGCCAGAGCTCCGGCTCAAAGAGGCATCCATAGCCGAAAGACAGAGCAAAAGCTCTGAGAGTCAACGAGACAAGCTTATGGAGATCTATGCCCTGGCAGGTGAACTTACGGCAGAGATCTCCCCTCTCACCCCCTGCAGAGCCGGATGCAGCAACTGCTGTCATATCAATATTTCAATCTCACCACTTGAAGCAGGAATTATCGCCGATGAAATCGGTATAGACCCAGGCACAGGGGACATTACCCTGACAGACGATTTTTACGGTTCCAAATGTCCCCTCCTCGTCAATGAGAAATGCTCTGTCTACCACGTACGTCCCTACTTCTGTCGCCGCTTCATCTCTCTTATGCCCAGTGAGTACTGGTGTGATCACCGAAGAATATTAAACCATGACTTCCCCCTTCTGCAATTTTCCGAAATAAACAGGGCATACTACCAGCTGATTAATGGTGGTGGGCTGAGGGATATCAGGCGGTGGTTTCAGCCCCGGGACTAGATCCGTCAGCACTATATAGTGCCTTCCCTGATTCCATCACCTGCCACAACCAACTCTGCTTAACTATTGCCCATAACAGGTAAATAGTGTAGGAGAGGGAAAGAAGATTTAACGGGACGGCTAGGGCGAATACTTCCCCTAGGCAGGTGATAATAAAAAACAAGATGGTGAGATCTATGGATGTTTTTCAGACGATTATTTTAGGCATTATTGAGGGTATTACAGAGTTCTTACCCATCTCTTCAACGGGACATCTGATCGTTGCAAGTAACTGGCTCTCCATCGAGCAGAACGAAACCAACAAGGCCATCGAGGTAATAATTCAACTGGCGGCAATACTTGCCGTTATTGCCAATTACAGAGATAAGTTCACCCTGAAGCACAAGGTTTTGTGGAGCAAAGTAGTCCTGGCCTTTATTCCCATCGGGGCCATTGGTCTTCTCTTCCATAAGGAGATCAAAACGCTCTTTACCGTACCCATGGTGGGAACCATGTTTATTGTCGGCGGTATCGTCTTTTTAGTGCTGGAACACTTTTACCAAGAGCGTTCCAGTCATGTCCAAGAGGTGGAAGCCATAAGTTACAGACAGGCCCTGTGGATAGGTATTGCCCAGGTCTTTGCCCTTATTCCGGGTACCAGCAGGGCGGGTGCCTCCATTGTTGGCGCCCTTCTTATGGGTCTGAGCAGAAAGGCCAGCGCAGAGTTCTCCTTCCTCCTAGCCCTGCCGGTACTGGCAGCAGCAGCAGGCTTTGATCTACTGACCCACTACAGTGACTTTAGTAGGGGGGATATGCTCACCCTCTCTGTTGGCTTTATTACCTCCTTCCTCATAGCCTATCTGACCATCAGGGTCTTTATAGGATTTCTGCAGCGATTCACCTTTGTAAGCTTTGGCATATACAGAATTGCATTTGGCGCCCTCCTCCTCTGGCTAGGGTAGATTTTCCATGTTTACCATTCAATAAACACATAGGTGGACGACGAAACGTCCACCCCTTTCAGAAGAAAGGGGCACCCTAATTCTCGCAACATCCTCCTCTACTTTATCCTGGCAGCCCTTCCCAGCCCCAGGCAAAACAAAGAGGGGCCCCTTACTGGACCGATCTGGCCTCACCGCGTTGTCATTCTCTTCTGGATTGGCCTTACCGCCACGGGCTATGACCATCAAAATCTAAGCCTTCTTATCAATCTCCCCATTGGCCTGATGATTGCCCTAACGCCCACCCACGAGTCATCGACAGAATCAGAGACAAAACAAACGTCTATCAGGCCTTAGCCCTCTCCCTCTTTGTCCATTCTTCCGCCCATTCCTATCTGCCTGAATAGGCCTTGCCTCGCTCAACTGACTGGGCGGTGGAATGATTTTCTGGACATCTCCCTGCCAACTCAGGCAAAATGGTTAAAGAGATAGGAATTGATGTGATAGAATAAGGACAGCATTTCAATTTAAAAAACCGAGGAGGAAATATGGCTACGCTCAAGGCTCTTCTGGCCAACATTACCCAGGCAGAGGTAGACGTAATCGTCAATGCCGCAAACCCACGTTTACTGGGAGGAGGTGGGGTTGACGGCGCCATCCATCAGGCAGCAGGGCCAACATTACTGGACGCCTGCATGAAGATCGCAGAAAAAGATGGGGTGCGCTGCCCCACCGGCGAGGCAAGGATCACAGGGGCAGGTAGACTGGCCGCCAAATATGTCATCCATACCGTAGGCCCTGTGTTCAAAAGAGAAGGGGCCGCGGCCGCCGCCCTGCTAGAATCTGCCTATACAAACAGCCTTGCCCTGGCCCTGGAACATGGTTGCAGATCCATAGCATTCCCAGCCATCTCCTGTGGCATCTACGGCTATCCACTGGAGGAGGCGGCCCAGATTGCCGTAAAGGCCTGCCAACCCTATCTGGCAGAGGATATTTCCATATTCTTCTATCTCTTTAACCAAGAGATCTATTCAATATTTAAAGAAGAAATTGAGAAATATCAGCATAAAGGGGAATAGACTACCGATGAGGGGCAGGGCAGATCATTATATTTTAACAAGGGGTTAAGGATGAGCAGATACCGAACAGAGACTGATTCATTTGGTGAGTTACAGGTACCAACCGATAAATACTATGGGGCCCAATCGGCACGCTCCCTGATCAACTTCCCCATCGGGGTGGAAACTATCCCCCCTCCCCTAATCCGGGCCCTAGGCATTGTCAAGCAGGCAGCGGCCCGGGTAAATATGAATCTCGGCCTACTCAGCCCTCCTCTCGCTGAGGCAATCAGCCAGGCGGCCGGGGAGGTCATGACCGGGAAACTCGATGAGCACTTCCCCCTATCAATATGGCAGACCGGTTCGGGAACCCAGAGCAATATGAACTGCAACGAGGTGATCTCCAACCGGGCCATTGAGCTCTTAGGAGGGGTGCTGGGCAGCAAAAGCCCCGTTCACCCCAACGACCACTGCAATATGGGCCAGTCCTCCAACGATGTCTTCCCCACGGCCATGCATATTGCCGCCGTTGAAGAGATCAGGCACCGCCTCCTACCGGCCCTCCAATTTTTGCGTGACCAGCTGCAAAGTAAATCTCAGGCATTCAGCCATCTGGTTAAAATCGGCAGAACCCATACCCAGGATGCAACCCCCCTGACCCTGGGCCAAGAGTTTTCAGGTTACACTGCCCAGATGGACAATGCCCTGCGCAGAGCAAGGGCAGTACTACCCGCCCTCTATCAACTGGCTCAGGGCGGAACCGCCGTGGGTACAGGACTTAATACAGTCAAAGGTTTTGATATCAGCTTTGCCGAGGAGGTGGCAAGGATAACGGAAATTCCCTTTAAAACCGCAGAAAACAAATTTGAGGCACTGGCTGCCCACGATGCTATAGTTGAGGGCAGTGGCGCCCTCAACACAATAGCCGTAAGCCTTATGAAGATAGCAAACGACATCAGATTTCTGGGATCTGGACCGCGCTGCGGCATTGGGGAGATCAACCTGCCGGAAAATGAACCGGGTTCCTCGATTATGCCCGGCAAGGTGAACCCCACCCAGTGTGAGGCACTAACCATGGTCGTGGCCCAGGTTATGGGCAACCATACAACCATTTCGGTGGCGGGTGCCAATGGCCATTTCGAGCTCAATGTCTTTAAGCCGGTAATGATCTATAACCTCCTGCAGTCGATTCGTCTACTTGCCGATGCCTGCCAATCCTTTGCCAAGAGATGCATCAGTGGCATCAGCGCCAACGAAGAACGTATTGGCAAACTCCGTGATGAATCCCTGATGCTGGTGACGGCCCTCAATCCGCATATCGGCTACGACAATGCCGCCAAAATTGCAAAAAAGGCCCACCGGGATGGCTCGACCCTCCTGGAAGCAGCCCTGGCCCTTAAGCTCCTGACCAAAGAGCAGTTTACAGAGTGGGTAGTACCTGAAAAAATGATCGGACCCAGAGGCTGAATCAACCGGCAGAAACATCTAGAAAATGGCACCTCTTCAAACATCTAGCCTACATTTGCACACCACCTCGGGCCAGCATAGAGGGGACAAAAAAGATTAGTCTTTCCTGAATATTTCTGTTATTTATCTTGTAGTGAGTAGTAGAAGAAGAAAACACAATTTTTTAAACACACAATACTGTAGTGAGGCTCGTAATAACCTATGAAAGCGACGCTTGCCATGACCCTGTTTCATGGAACCGAAAAATTTAACTGTAATCAGGCTGTGCTCAAGACCTTCCAGTCAGAGTTCGGAATATCCGATGAAACCATAAAATCAGCAGCACGCCTCGGTGGCGGTAGAGCTGAAGGTGGTGTCTGTGGTGCCCTGCATGCGGCACGGGTACTCCTTGACGACCACGAAATGCTACCAATCATTGAACAAGAATTTGCCTCCCAGAGCGATTCTATTTATTGTCGGGAGATCCGCGCGGCCAAAAAGCTCTCCTGCAGGAACTGCGTAGCCCTTGCGGCCCGACTTATTGAGCCCTACCTTGCTGCCTGTGAACCCGCCTAGATAGCAGGCCCTGCCACCTCTTGCAGGGCCGGGAATGAGCCTTATTCCTCATTCCCCCCCTTATTGATGCTTTAGCAACTCTCCCCCCTCCATAAAAACGTTGAACTATTTAACGCCACTGACTAAATTGAAAATTTTCCCTGATGCCTGAATCCTGCCAGACTGGACGCAGGTATCAAGAGATAGAGATAAACTTTACCCAAAAGAGGCACTTTCCTAGTATGACACAACTCAACAATCCTTTACACGGAATCAAGCTGGAGCAAATCGTCACCCAACTTGTGGATCATTACGGATGGGACTATCTGGCTGCCAGAATTAATATTGGGTTGTTTTAACAAGAACCCCACCATAACCTCCAGCCTCAAGCTTCTGCGAAGAACCCCCTGGGCAAGAAGCAAGGTTGAACGCCTCTATATTTCCACCTTTGCCGGAACCGGGGCAGGAAAAAAGAGATAGGACATACGGCGCCGGATAGCCCTGCGCCGACAGATCTGCCAAGCCAGGAAGTAGGCGAATAAGAGTGCTCCTTCCTTCAGCCCTTCCAATTCCAGCCAAAGCCCCAACGGTAGGAGGTATACAGATAGCCACCGCCACCCAGACGGACGGCAAGCCAAATAGGCAACACCAGCACCTTGCCACACCAACCACTCCTAAAAACACAGAGGGCGAATTGATTATCGACCCACAGCCTGTCGATAAAGCTTTCCCACCTGCCCGCCCTGCGACCAGAACCAAAATGATACTCTATATCATGGTTATAGCAACACTCCTCAAGGGGAGAAAGGCGCCTGAAGATCTTCACCCAGCCCCAGGACAAACCACCGGAGCAACCGTCGCTGACAAAGGGGAGATCCGGCAAATCAATCTTATCCAAAATAACCTCTTATAAAATCCATCTATTTTTCACATCAACTACAAATCATTAGCACCTATGATTTATTCGCAAGAACCTCTCTAACGCTTGCAGACAAGATCTTTTTACCATATGGTTTCGTCATATATTTACTGATGCCCTGGACCTTAACATCTTCTGCAGAAACCTTAAAACTATAGCCGCTACAGAGAATAATTCGCATATCAGCCCTGACCTTTAATACCTCTTCGATAAGTTCTGTGCCAGACATATTGGGCATTGTCTGATCGGTAATAAGCAGATCAAAGCCATTGGCATCGGCCTTGAAAAGCTCAAGAGCCCTCTGACTACTGCTCTCGGAAACCACCCTATAGCCCATACCCTCCAACATATGCTGCCCCATCGTTAAGATAGATTTTTCATCATCAACAAAGAGAATTCGTTCTGTGCCAGTGATGACCTCGGAGGAGCCCTCTATTTGCGGAGTCTCCTCCTCAGCCGTTACCGGCAAATATACGTTAAAGGAACTTCCCCGCCCCAAATCACTCTCTACGCTTATAAAGCCACTATGAATCTTAACAATCTCATGCACAAGGGCAAGGCCCATACCCGTACCCTTGCCAGCATCCTTTGTGGTATAAAATAGATCAAAGATCCGCTTAATTCTCTCCCGCCCCATACCCACCCCGCTATCTGTCACTGAGAGTTGCACATACTCCCCCTCTGCCCGGGCGCATGGCGTCGTTAGCGCAAGTTGATCGAAATCTGCATTATTAAGATGAACCCCTTGCATACGAACAACAACCTCTCCCCTATCCTCTATGGCATGCACGGCATTAATAACAAGGTTCATAACAAGTTGATGCAACTGCACAGGGTCCAGAAGAACAACACCACAGTCCGGAGAAATATCCTGGACAATAGAAATGCTGCTTGGTGTTGTGGAGCGAAGAAATTTCAGGGCCTCCCTGACCAGTAACTGCGGATGCACTGGCACCAATCTCATCTTTTCCTTACGACTGAAGCTCAGAATCTGCTTGATAAGACTCTTTGCCCGCTCAGAGGCCTTCAGCACCTCATCGATATTGGCAATGGCAGGATTACCCGCTGGGATATCCTCTCTAGCCATTTCCGCATTGCCAAGAATAACTGCCAAAATATTATTAAAGTCATGGGCAATACCACCAGCCATGGCCCCAACCGTTTCCATCCTCTGGGCCTGACGTAATTGCTCCTCAAGTTTGGCCTTTTCCGCCTCGATCTTTCTCTCGTGGCTGACATCATGAAGAATACAGTGTATCTTTTTACAAGAGTCATTATCAGCAGAAGAAATTCTGCCATCAATGGCCATAAGAACAGAGGCCCCATCCTTTTTAAGCACCTCAAGCTCTGCAGCCAATACCCCCCCCGTAGCCTTGACATATGAAAATTTTTCTTCAAAGCATAATTGACCGGCAGGAGATAAAAAACCGATAAAAAATTTACCCAGAACCTCCCCTTTTTTATAGCCAAGATAATCCAACCAGGTCTGATTCACCTCAAGAAGAGCCCCTCTATCATCAAGTAACTGATAACCAATGGGTGCCTGCTCAAAAATATCTTTAAACCTCTCTATACTGTTCAAGAAAAACATTTCAGCCTGCTTCTGTTCGGTTATATCGGTGCCAGAACAGAGTCTGCCCCTGACTGCGCCACTACTATCCCGCAACAAAATGCTATAAAAATCAATACTACGCATCTCCCCAGAACGGGTAACAATAGTTGTTTCATGGTTTTCAACAGCAATATCTTTGCGAAGAAGTAGCTGAAAAAATTCTTTCTTTTCATTTGAAGAAAAATGCTCAAACCAGTTAAGGCCTATGGCTTCATCCAAGCTAAGCCCTAAAATTTCACGGCCCTTTGCGTTGATCATGGTAATCACCCCCGAGCAATCAAAGGCAATCAGCATAACAGCTGCAATATCGAGATATGCCTGAGTCTGCTCCCTAAGCTCTAGCAACTGCTCGTTTCGCTCTTTTAACAGGGCCTCCAGACTGTCCTGACTATGGGCAAATTTTTGTGACATCCCTGAAAAAGCGCTAGCCAGCTCAGAGAGTTCATCCCCACCAGAAAGGGTAAGCTTCCCCCCCGGAGGTCTTTCGCCATTTGTAATGGCAGTAGATTCAGCAGTTATTCTCTTAATAGGGGTAACCATGCTTCTCTTGGCTATAAACAGTTGAAAAAAGAAGATAACAGCAAAAAAGGCGGCACAGAGAGCAAAGAGACCAAGAATAATCCTGTCTATGCCCCTATAGGTTTCCTCCAGAGGAATACGAATTGAAAGAATAGAGGAGACATCACCCACTTTTTTATTAAAGCCCCTGTCACGACCATAACGAGCTACAAGGTCTGCCGGAGCATTTTCAGGTGAGCCATGACAGGACATGCAGGCCTTTGCAAACCTTATATGCTGAGCCTGCATATAACGATAATAAGGTTTGCCCTCAAACTCAATAACCTCAGAGCATGGTCCACCTTCAGAGTTCAGACAAGCCTTCTCTAAAAATTTCTTCTCGTACAGGTCAGCTTCGTTCCTTGCATCTCTGGCATTGACTGCAGCATTTTTAAAATAATACTGATCAGAGCTAAACCTCTTAAAATAGTCCGCTATCCTTTTATTTACATATCCTGCCGTCATCCAACCCGGGGCAGAGCCTATGGATAGAGAATCAGCCTCATCGTTTAAGTGAGAGATACTGGGTTGGATACCATGGGTGACATAGTTGATAATATCTTGTTTATGCTGGACAATAATTCTGGCCTTTTCTTCTGCCACCTCAATACTGTACTGGCGTAGCTCATAATCAACAACTACCAGGAGAATGACAATTACCAGAACAGCACAGATTGTACTCTGCAGTGCCCATCGTCTTCCAAGTTTCATTTCTGCTCCAAATTTTTTATCGTGTTCCAAGGATTCACAGGGCATCCCTGTTTTCCAAAACCCGTAAAATAAATGTGCAAGCGACAACTACCTAGAGGAAAAGCACCTTGCCGGGACAAAACACCTCTGCCTACCACCACTTACGGAGGAACTGCTAGAATGAAATATTAAAAAAAATTACAGATCAAAGAGGGACTAAGACGCCAAGGACCATAGACCAAAAGAGAGGCACTACCGTCTCCCTCTCAAGGCCACAAGCCCTACACACAAATATAGCACAGAAACAGGTAAATAGACCAATGGCAAAAAAGCTCCAACGAAAGCCACTCATAATACCCTGACAGGTATTCAGGCCTTCCACCTGCACCCCATTTTTTAAAATCAGAAAATTTTGCTTATTGCCCTCTTTAAAAAAAAAGAGTTTGATAGCAGATAAAAGAACCTAAGAACCTCCATACTTAGGACAAAATACATTGAGCCAAGACATTGCAAAAAAAATAATCGGTAGTGAAGAGTGGTGTTCCTTCCCTGAACTGGGCATCCCTGCCATAAAGGCCCGGGTGGACTCCGGGGCCAAGACCTCCTCAATACATGCCGTCAATATCCAGACATTTCAGAGAGACGGTGAAGAGTGGGTGAGCTTTGAGGTTCACCCACTGCGGATAGACAGACGAACTGTTGTCCGCTGTCAAAGACCAGTAATAGATAAACGCATTATTAAAAATTCCAGTGGCAACTCCGAGACGCGCTTTGTTATCAGGACTCCATTGAAACTGAACAAAAAAGTCTGGGACATTGAGCTCACCCTCTCCAACAGAGACGCCATGGGCTTCAGGATGCTCCTTGGTCGCGAGGCCATGATGGACAGACTTATTATTGACCCCGCCCTGCAATGCGCTCTGGGGGAAGTCTCTAAGGAGAGCCTCGGCAAGGCCTATACAAAAGAAGAAACTAGAAAAGGTGGTCTGAAGATAGGCATACTTGCCTGCAATGAAAGTCTCTATGGTAACCAGAGACTCCTGGAGGCGGGAAGGGAACGGGGACATGAGATGCTCTTTCTCGACATAAAGCAGTGCTATCTGAAGCTTGATACCCTGGAGCCTGAGGTTCACTATAAAGGAAGACTACTCAATGACCTTGATGCCGTACTCACCAAGATCGGGTCAAATATCACCCCATATGCTACTGCTCTCAGCCGGCAGTTTGAAAGTATGGGTATCTACACCTGCAACTCATCCTCTGCCATTAGCCAATCAGGTGATAAGCTCTTTTCCCTACAGCTACTCCTTAAAAGCGGCATCAATATCCCCATCACCGGTTTTGCCAACTCTCCCATTGATGCAAGCGACCTCATTGAAATGGTTGGCGGAGCCCCCCTGATTATCAAGTTGCTGGAGGGTGGTCAAGGACAAGGCCCTATTCTGGCAAAAACTAAAAATGCTGCCGAGAGCCTTATTAACACCTTTAAATTTCTTAGGGCAAATCTCCTAGTCCAACAGTTCATCAAAGAGGCCAATGGTAAGATTTTAAGGTGTCTCGTGATCAACGGCAAGGTAGTTGCCTCTATTGAACGCACAGCAGCCTCTGGAGAGCTCAGCTCCAATACACACCAGGACGGAAAGTCCTCCATTGTAAAAATTACCCCAGAGGAAAGAAGCCTTGCCCTTAAGGCAGCGAAGGTACTTGGCCTGCAGATTGCAAGTGTTGATATCATCAACTCTAAAGCCGGACCACTCCTCCTTGAGGTAAACTCATCCCCTGAACTTGAAGGCATAGAAATAGCTACGGGCAAGGACATTGCCGGCATGGTTATCTCCTCCATTGAAAAAAAGCTACAGTGGAAGAGACCATTGCCTCAGCAGAGTTAAAATCCTACCAGAAGCAACGACCAGTTCAGAAGATTTTCTGCCGGACCGGGCAAGAGGTAAAACTAGCTCATTCTGGAAAGAATAAATCAAGCTGCACGCCTCGCCTCTCCAGACAGAGATCAAGCACTGCATAGGTTTTTCGATAAATTGCAGGGTCTTTGCTTGCCCTTGTCCCCGCCACATTAACCACCTTCACCCGATTTTTACGGAGAAAAAGAGAGAGAATGAGGGCGGCCTCTGACAGCCCCCGCTTGTCGAGATCAATGTGAAGCACAGGCTTGTTGTGCTGACGAGCCTTGCTCCGAGTAAAAAGCGAACCACCCGCCAGTTTCCCATGGGTAAATATTACCGTAACATCAGCATCAAGGATATTTTTTTCGCTGCGGGCAGGGTAAGAGTCTGTTTCCATCTCCACTAGCTGATATTTATCAGGCAAAATGCCCGCCTCGGTTCTTCGCCCCCAAGGAATGGCTCCTCCATGAGGAATACCACGAGCCAAGGCCAGATCAAGTCCCGCCCTGTCTGCTCCCGTCTGGCCACCACTTATAATTTTATCTATCACTCTTTTTCCATTATTTTTTCTTCTGTTTTCATAGACTAAACTCTTGAGCACCCCTCTCTTATCAATATTTCTAAATCTTACTATAAAATTTCTTGAATGTTTTAAGTAAGATAATCCTACCCCTTTTTTTTTCAGATCTCTATGTAGATTTTGTTCAGTTAAACCGAACATATCGTCTGGTTTTTTGTGATTTATTTTCCAAAAAAGGCACTGTATACAGTAATTATCATAAAGAAATGACCATAAAACATAACACTGAGTTTTTAAAAAAAATACCTAAAAAGAGACACTCTTATGAAAGCGATACTTTCCCAAAAATTTCGTGCCCTTTCCCAAATCACTCTCACCGTTTTGATATGCAATGTCGTACTGCTTGGACCGGTAGAACTTGCTCTCATCATTGGATAGAGCAAAAAAACGTTAAAAGCCCTCTTCGGTCATACCGGAGAGGGCTTTTTTTATATCCAGGGACGGATTGTATGTCGCGGTGGCAGGGATGCCAGGGAGCGACGATGCCCAGGGAGCGGCTGTTACCATGCATGATCAGCCACAATGGCAGAGATAGGACTTTACTCCGATATCCGTTTTCTGGCAAATCCCGCCTACCTACTCCACAGCGACCTTCACCACCACCTTATGCACCAACCCCGAAGAGATAAGGGGAAGATGGGCATCTTCAGGAAAGAAAATGGCAAACATCCCAGGTTGGGTATTCAGCCAAACCTCGGGCATTCCGGCAAAAAACTGAATATCATCGACGTCATCATACTCCGTCAGGGCCTGCCGGCACACTTGCTTTGCCTGCCAACCCATTTCATCTCTGCCGGCTAGCACCAGTTGAATATCTATGTATTTTTCATGGGTTTCAAGGGGGGCCTCATCCTTTTTTCGACCGGCATCCCGAGAAACCATGGCATAAACGCGCTCGCCATCAAGTTCATATCGTCCCTCAGCCATCTCCGCCAGATCCGGCCGTTTCAAAAACTCAAAGGCCCTTGCAAATCCCGTATTCAGGGGCAGATAACGATCTGCATTATCTAATATATCAAAAATCATAGCTCTTCCTCTTTAGGGAACCTTGAAAAATTATCTTTTCTTCAACTCTCTGCCTTGCATGAAAAATTTTATCCTCGCAGATAAGCGCAAACTCCGATATCACGATGTCTGTGGTAAAATTTGTCATGCTCATCGCAGTCGGGGCTGCTCCTTGTCGAGATTGGACATTTAAGCCACCCTTATTACCAAGAATATCATGATAAACGCCTGTGAATTACCACGGAAGGCGTTTTAAGCTGTACCACAGTCGCTTGTCCCACCATTTATCTTATCAAGGGCATGGGGAAGAGCGGGCAAAACAACCTCTATATTTTCCCGTGCGGCCTTAAGACTACCCGGCAGATTAATGATAAGGCTTGTCCCGCGAATACCGGAACAGCCACGGGAGAGCATGGCATGGGGAGTTTTCAGCAGACTTGCTGCCCTCATCGCCTCGGAGATACCCGGTGTCTCCCGCTCAATAACCTCCCGGGTTGCCTCCGGGGTCACATCCGTCGGTGCCGGCCCTGTGCCTCCGGTGGTAACAATAAGGTCAACACCCGACTCAACCAGTTCCAATAATTTTGCCACTATGCCATCATGTTTATCGGCCATAATTTCATAATCAGCCAACTGATATCCCTCTTTTTTAAGACAGTCTATCAGATAAGGACCACTGGTATCCTCCCGTAATCCCAGCGAACCTTTATCACTAAGAGTCACCACCGCAAAACTAAATCGAGCCGTTCTCATTGTTTTTTCCATAACCTTCTTCTTAACACATGTTAACAAAATAGCCCCTACCCGGGAAAATAACACAGAGGATAGGGGCTTAAAAACTACCTAAAATTTCCTATTACATTTAATAGAATTCATGGTGCAGCAAACAACTTACTCTCCCTGAGCCAGGGTAACAATTTTATCGGCAATCTGAGCAGGAACCTCTTCATAGTGCGAAAAGTACAGAGAGAAGGAACCAAGACCACCTGTCATGGAGGTCAGCTCAGTTGCATAGGACTGAATCTCTGCCTGCGGCACCTGAGCGTTAATAATTTCATGTTTACCGTCGGAATCCATACCCATTACCTTACCACGACGGGAGCTAAGATCGCCCATAATATCACCAACATGGTCCTTATCCACATTAATGACCATATTCATATATGGTTCAAGCAGAACCACCCCGGCCTCCTCTGCCCCCTTCTTAAAGGCCAAGGATCCGGCAATTTTAAAGGCCAGTTCAGAAGAATCCACATTATGAAAGGAACCATCAACCAGAGTCACCTTCACATCAATAAAGGGATAACCGGCAAGCACTCCCCGCTCCATGGCCTCCTGAACACCCTTGTCAACGGCAGGTCGATACTGTTGGGGAATGACACCACCAACAATTTTATCGACAAACTCATAGTGCTCTCCAGGCAGAGGTGAAATTTCTATCCAGCAATCACCATATTGACCACGACCACCCGACTGCTTCTTATGTTTCCCCTGCACCCGGGCAGCACCACGAATAGTCTCCATATATGGAATTTTGGGTATGGCAAGCGCCATCTCCACCCCAAACTTACGCTTAATACGGGAACCAACCACATCGAGATGAACCCGACCTATACCTGAAAGGAGCACCTCCTCCGTCTGCGGCTGCCGAGAAAGGCTCAGGGTCTGATCCTCATCAAGCATCCTGGTAAGAGCGCTAAAGAGTTTTTCCTCGTCACCCTTTTTAGCACTTACGGCAAAGGAGATCACCGGTTGAAATGGCTCCACCGACTCAATAATTACCGGATGGTCTTCACAGCAGAGGGTGTCACCGGTAACGGTACTCTTCAATTTGGCTACGGCCACCACCATACCCGGACCGGCCTCTTCAATAGCCCGTTGCTCTTTACCCTCAAGTAGATAAAGCTGACCAAATCTCTCAGCCAACTTCTGATTGGCATTGAAAAAGTTATCGCCCTTAAGAATACCTGTCACAACCTTAAAAATAGTCAGGCGACCGGCGTAGGGATCTGCCATGGTCTTAAAGACAAGGCCGACAAAAGATTCATCCGGACCAACGATGATCTCCTCCGGATAACCGGACTCTGCATTCACGCCAATAATCTCCCGAGATTGGAGCGGAGAGGGCAGGTAGGTATTGAGAATATCAAGTATGGCAACAGATCCCTGATTATGCAGGGCCGAACAGACACAAACAGGGGCCAGCTTTGCAGCAATCACTGCGGCCCTGAGACCGTCAACCAATTCATCAACGGTCAGTTCACCCTCTTCGAGAAATTTTTCAATCAGATCATCGTCGGTTTCTGCCACTACCTCCATCAGATACTCACGCCTGCCCTTAAGGTCGGCACGGAGTTCTTCGGACAGATCGGTAAGAACATGCTTACCGCTCTCTCCAGTAAAGAGATATGCCTGCTCAGTGATTATATCAACAAACCCCCTGAACTCACCCTCTTCGCCAATGGGGAGCTGGATGGCAACGGGTCTAAGAGGCAGCGACTCTTTCATTTCAGCCAAAGTTCTGGCAAAGTTCGCCCGCTCACGATCCATCTTATTAATCGCTATAACCGTGGGTAAACCTTTTGCCGCCACCATTTCGGCAAACTTAATGGTCTGACCCTTAACCCCAAGAATCGCGCCAATGGTGAAGAGGGCTCCATCACTGACGTTGGTGGTAAAAAGAGCCTCGTTTAAAAAATTATCATCTCCCGGAGCATCGGCAAGAAAAACATGGTGCTTATTCCACAGATAATTATGAAATCCTGTATTAATAGAGATACCACGACCTGTCTCTTCAGCATCATAATCCATTACAGCACTACCGTCGTCAACCTTACCAAGTCGATTAATTTTTCCACTGGTATAGAGCAATGCTTCAGCAAGGGATGTTTTTCCACAGTTACCATGACCAACAATTACGATATTTCTCACCATACTTGTATCTTGCATGCGTATCTCCTCAAAGTCGACGGTTATTTATGCTATTATGAATATGTCCTTTTTTATGATAAATGCTACCTGAGGCTAACCGGTA
Organism: Desulfotalea psychrophila LSv54; assembly: GCF_000025945.1. Taxonomy (GTDB): domain Bacteria; phylum Desulfobacterota; class Desulfobulbia; order Desulfobulbales; family Desulfocapsaceae; genus Desulfotalea; species Desulfotalea psychrophila. Next base: position 2,739,494 of record NC_006138.1, read on the forward strand.
TTTATCTTTTGCCTCCTCCTCTGTGCAAATTTACTAAGAGCAAAGATGCCTGGAAAAAATGACTTAATATTTTTTATCTATTTAATTATATTCTTTTAAAATGGTATAAAGTCAAGCCTGCCAGTCCATCTAAGTAGGTGAAAAAACAAATAGCCCTTATGGGAGGTCTGAATGTAAATTTTTAACACGAAATAGTAGCTAAAAAGACAATTTAAGAGTAATCTAGCACTAAATTTTCCCTCTCCTTTCTACCAGACAAAATCCATTGCAATCAGAATCTCCTACCAAAGCCAAAATAGGTCGATCAGCAGCCGTTATTGGTATAGCTGTTCTCTGTAGCCGTCTCCTCGGTCTTGTTCGCGAGCAAGTCTTTGCCGGCCTTTTTGGCGCAGGTTTTGCCTATGACTCCTTTGTGGTGGCCTTTCGCATCCCCAACCTCCTTCGTGATCTTTTTGGGGAAGGTGCCCTATCGGCAGCCTTTGTCACTGTCTTTTCCGACTACAACACCCGCAAGAGCCTCGATCAAACCTGGCAACTAGCATCCAACATCCTCTCCTTTTTTGCGGTAGCCCTCAGTCTTATCGTCCTCCTAGGTATCTTTTGCGCGGCCCCCCTGGTGGACCTGCTGGCCCCGGGTTTTGCCCTGACTGCCGGCAAATCAGAGCTCACCGTTACTCTTACCCGGATTATGCTACCCTTTTTGGTCTGTATATCACTGGCGGCAGTGGTCATGGGCATCCTCAACACCAAAGGACGTTTTTTTGTCCCCGCCATAGCTTCAAGTTTTTTTAATCTTGGCTCAATTATAGGCGGCACAAGCCTTGCCTATATCCTACCTGAATATGGCTACCCCGCCATTGCCGGTATGGCCTGCGGCACCCTTATCGGCGGGCTATTACAACTGGCCGTACAAATCCCCAGCCTTTACCGCCTGGGCTTTCGCTATAAGCCACAACTACGTATCACCGATCCCGGTCTGTTACGGGTACTCAAACTGATGGTGCCCGCCACCATTGGTCTCTCAGCAACTCAACTTAATATTTTCATCAACACCAGTTTTGCAGCAAGCTGTGGTCAGGGTGCAGTCTCTTGGCTCAACTATGCCTTTCGTCTCGTCCAGCTCCCCATTGGCCTCTTTGGCGTGGCCCTCTCTATTGCCATGCTGCCCCTCCTGGCCCAACAGGCATCACTGAAAAAAATAGATGAGATGAAGGAGACCATGACCTCTTCTCTAACCATGGTCTTCGCCCTTACCCTACCCGCCACCTTTGGCCTTATCTTTCTGTCCAGACCCATCATCATGCTCATATTTGAGCACGGTGCCTTTACCGCGGCCGATACCATGGCCACTGCCCAAACCCTCGGACTCTATGCGGTGGGCCTCTTTGCCTACTCTGCAAACAAGATTCTGGTACCTGCTTTTTATGCGATCAACAAAACCAAATACCCGGTAATAGCAAGTTTTATTGCCGTGGCCTGTAATTTAATCATTATCAATCTTACCATTGATCAATTCCAGCATCTGGCCATAGCCCTTTCCACCTCCGTCACCATGATTTTAAACTTCATCTTCCTCCTGACAGTACTGAACAGAGAGATGAAGGGCTTACCCCTTGCCCAGCTTATAAAAAACCTGGCCAAGATCCTCTGTGCCTGCCTGTTTCTGAGCTTAATTCTATTTCTGGCGGACAGTTATCTACCAAGCCTGCTCTCCTCACACATTTCTCTACAGATAACAAGCCTCTTTGCCACCATCATTCTGGCAACAGGGACCTACGGCATATGCCTACACTTTTTAGGTCTTGAAGAGATGCAGCTCATAACGAAGAAGGTACTGGGACGTTTTAAAAGGAGCTAAACTCTCCCACCAACAAAGAGAAGCTTGTATTAACAAAAAAAGGAGATATCCACCCCTTGGGCAGATACCTCCTTTTAAAATGATCCTAAAACGATTCCTGAGCCTACTCAGCCGGTTTATCCCCCGCAGGCTCTTCCTCATCCCCTTTTAAACCTGCAAGCTCAGCCCGAAGCGAGGCGATCTCCTCCCGAAGTGCCTTCATATCCTCTTTCCGGACAAGATCCATTTTAGCCAGGAGCGAGTTCACCCCTTCCTCTATCTGCTCTTTGAGCTCCTGACGAGATTTTTCCGCCGAGGCAAGCATATCGCCCACCAACTTTTCACCCTCTTTCTCGCTAATTTTCCCCTTAGCAATATACTCTTTGGCAATCTCTTCAATCTTTTCTTTAGTAAAAGAGGCCACACCAACTCCGGCAAAAACACCCTTTTTCATCCAATCAATCATATTCCCCCTCCAGATATATTTTTCTATCCTATATGTCCCTTGAAATACCATAAAAATCTTCCGCTGCCTGCACTGCTTCCTCTACAGTATGACTCTTTTGCACGGCAGAAGCAAGGTGATGGCCAAATTGGTGATTTTTTGCTATATAGTGGGTAAATTCTTTAATTCGACCGAGTTGCCTTTCGGGAGCAAAAATTTCTACCATTTTCTGGACAAAGCGAAAATAGATCTCAACCGGCCGGGATTCCGCCACGGGTAGATCCAGGCCATAGACCTCCCTGGCTATTTCATTAAAGAGCCAAGGCCTCTCCACCGCACCTCGGCCAAGCATAAGCCCAGCAGCACCGGAGAGCTCCAAACATCTGCGGGCATCATCCACCGAAAAGATACCACCATTGGCAAAGATGGGAATATCAAGCTGCTCACAGATCGGAGCCAGCAACTGCCAACGAGGCTTTCGACAAAATTTTTCCCCATGATAGCGGGCATGCACGGCAAGTAGATCAACACCCTCGGCCTCAAGCATCTTACAAAAATCAAGAAGATGCGCCTCCTTGCCGACATGGCCCACCCGGATTTTAGCCGAGAGAGTCAAATCCGTATGCCGGCGGGCAGAGGAAACTATATCTCTAACCCGATCCCAGTCTTCAGCCAGAGCTGCCCCCGCCCCACCACGACGTACGGAGGGAGCCGGACAACCCAAATTAATATCGACACCATCACCACCAAGACGATGGATCTTATCCAGGGCCGGAGCTACATACTTAACATCCGCAATAAAAAGCTGATATATAAGTGGCCGCTCACAGGGAGTAGTATGCAAATAGGAGGATACTGCCGGATTTTCATGGGGAAGTCGCCTGGCGGCAAGCATCTCCGTATAAAAAAGACCACAACCACCAAGATCAGCTATCAGAGAGCGCAGAGCTGAATGACTCAGGCCAACCATGGGAGCAAGAGAGAGAGGAGGCGCTGCGAGTCGCCCCTCGCCATCCCTCTGCAAAAACGTTAATTTCATACAAATCTCATTTTGAAACGGTTTGAACAACACCCTGACAACCTTAAACCCAAGAGGCAAGCAGTCCCATATCAAGGGTCTCTTTAAATTTTATGTGTAGACAATGGGTTGTTATATCTATTATGCGAATCGCAACTATCTGCCCTGAGCAGAAACAGGCATTAGAATCAGGCCCTAATCGTACTGCCACATTTTCTCCAAGCAGACTATGTACACTGTTTACAAAGCCAGAACGAACAAAAAGTGACACCCCCTGCTGAGAAACATCTCTAGTCTGACCTTTCACGGCCTGCGAATCTTCCCTGTCCCCCGTCAAGACAAGATGCGCAGAGGTTTTAATGGGAAAACGTTGAGAGGAACGACGCTCCCCTCCTGACATCTGCACCAGAGAAGATATGGTATTTCCCTGCGCACAGTAGGCCCTCAACTTTGCTCCCAAATACGGCTCTTTTTTCTCAAAGTTGATAAAATCATCATAGGCGAGAACACCCAAATGCGAAAGACCTGTAGCCAACAGATTCACCGACCAAAGAGAGGCATCAAAAAAAAGCCTCTGTCCACAGCACTCTCCCGGACCAAACTTTTTCAAAAAGACCTTCCTGTTATCAGCAAGATAGAACATTTGCAAAGAGCCATCCAAGACAAAATAGAGACAGGCATTTATCTCACCAACACGCGCAACCTCTTCTCCGGGACGATACTCCTCTACCTTCATCAGTTTAAAAAAGACATCCTGCTCCTCTTTGCTAAAGCAGGAGGACAATACTCTCTCAATCACCTGCTGATTGGGAAAATAATTACTCCTGCGTCGAGCTATCTCTTTTGCCAGGGAGGTATAATCTGCAAACCCCCCCGGGTTAATGGCCATCAGACGATCCACCGTTAACTGAGCCGCAAGGAGATCATTTTTCTGCACAAAGGCAAGCCCCTCCTGATAGAGCAGATCTTCCTTTACAATTTTACTGTTCCTCTGCATGGCCCTCTCTATTTTTGCCTCAAGCTCACGGAGACTTGCCTGACCACGTTGCAGCTCAACGGGATCCGTATCAAAGAGCACCTCTTCTTCTAGCTTCTTCCGACGTTGCTCATGACGCAGCTTAGGCCTGACCAAGGCAAGGGCACGCAGCGTGGCCTGTTCAAGCTCTTTAGAAATGGGTTCTTGGCGACTCTCCTCAAGGAGCATGGTCAACAAAAAGAGAGCTCGCGCTGAAAATTTCTTCTCAAGCACCGCAACAAGAGAGAGCAAGGCCTCCTGATTTTTACGCAGGAGAGAAAATGATCCCTCAAGAAAATCAAACAAACCCCTATAAACAAAATCACCACCCAGATCCACCAACTCTCTTATGACCCGAGCTTGAAGCGATGGCGCCAAAAGGGGCAAAAGCTCCAGTAGATGAGGGACAAGGGAGTCCCCTTCCAGAGAAACAATTCCCTCTACAACCGCCTCCTGCAGACGGATATCAGGGGACGCAACATAATCCTTGAGAACGTCGTAGGAGTTCTCGCCCTCTGCCTCAACATAAATGGAAAGAAGGTTACGGCTAATATACCACGGTGGATTCTTAGATAAATAATCCAAAAGTATAGCTGTCACGGCCGAACCAAATCCTGTCAGGAGGGTAACAAGCGCCAACCTCTCATCCTTTTCCTGACTCTGCACCATGCGCTGGAGTAAAAAAAGAGCAGCCTTTCGTCCAAGTAAAACAAAGATGGTAGAAATATCCTCACAGAGACAACCACCCTCAAGATATTCAGTCCACATTTTTTCCAATAATGGTCTGGTTAACAGAAGATTTTTAGAGGCAAGAATAGAGCTCCGAATTCGTTGTTCCTTCACCAGTTCCCCACTCCCTATACGATCAACCACCCTGAGAAAACTGTGCACAGCCCCGTAATCACCACTCTCGACAAGGCTTGCTGCCAATTGACTCATCTGTTTAGCCAAAACAGGAAGGCCAAGGAAATAATCATCCTCTCCTTCGTACCAAACTCCTGCTTGAGCCAGACAGAGAGAGACGGTCTCCTGAGAAAAAACGCCCTTCCATTTTTCCAAGCCCAGAGAGAGGAGAGACGCCGCCGCAAAACGAACCTCTTTATCCAAATGCGAAAGAGAGGGCAAGAGGGAGAGAAGAAGTTCAGGTGAACCATCAATAAGCACAAGCAAACCCTGAACAATATCCTCCCTTAAAATAAGGGAATACTTCCCAGAGATAAATGCCTGACAGCCATCCTCAACACGTTTTTTTTCACGTTCCTCCTCGGCCAAACGAAGACGATCCCGTGTTCCAAGCAGTGCTGCAGGCTGCTTACTTGTATCAAAATTCATAAGTTAGCACCTCAAAAACGATTATATAGACAATCAGCAGGGGCAAAGACATCCTTGACAGAAACAGCTGAAGGCAGTAGTAAAAGTATGATCAAATGTATCCTTTCTACCTCTAAAAAACAATGGAGCTAAGAATGCCCTCTGCCTGCCTATCACTTTTTATCACCCTACTGCTCTCCATCTCTCTCAGCTCCCAGGCCATAGCCGCCGACAACAGTCCACAGTCATTACGATATGTATCTGATTTTCTTGTCATCAATCTCAAGAACAGGATAGAGCGCCCCTATACCGTTGTCGATCATATAAAGAGCAACGCCCCACTGACTGTCCTTGGTGAAAGAGGGAAATATATCCATGTACGTACAGCAGATGATAAGGTTGGCTGGGTTGCAAAACAGTATACCACAACTAAATTGCCAAAATCATTGATTATAAAAAATTTAGAAGAAGAAATATCTCAGCTCAAACAAAGCCAGCCTCCTGCCTCACAGATAGTGGAAGAGAAAATTCAAGAACTACAGCTAGAGCTCAACAGGGCTCAAGAGGAGATAATTCGCCTCAGTAAAAGCCAAGCGACAGCCGTGCCCAGTCAGAGTATCAGCCCGGAGGAGCACCAGAGGATAGTCGCCCAGGTTCAGATCCTCAAGAAACAACTGGCAAGGTCAAAACGCGAAAGCAGTGATGAAAAAATTACCCAGGAAAGTTCTTCCAAGGGAAATTATAGTAATATTTATTGGTTTATCGCCGGGGTAGGCACCCTTCTCATAGGCTTTTTACTCGGAAAAATACCCGAGAAACGCCGACAGAAACGGGTCTTTTATTAGACGATTAGGGAGAAAGCTTGAGTTTTTTGCTTATTTGCCCTAAATATCTATCTCCTTTAAGAGAAATCTCATACTCGTTCACACCTTATTGGTGTGCCCAAAAATATTAACAAGACAAATCATTATGAATAATCGACGCATCGTTATCACAGGGGTAGGCCTTGCCGCACCAAATGCGGACAATCTTAAGGAGTTCAGAGAAAAGTTACTTACAGGCACCTCGGAAATCCAGGAAATTGACCTGCGTTATTTCGGTAAGGCTCCTGCGGGTATCTGCTCCTTTCCTGAAACCAAATATCGCAAGAAGAAAGAGAATAAGAGAGGGACACGGGCAGGTTGTTTTGGCGTTTACTGCGCCCACGAGGCCCTAAACGATGCAGGGCTTGACCATGATCACTACGACAAGGCCAGGGTCGGTGTCTATATAGGCCTTACCGAGCACGGCACAAGCGAAACGGAGAATGAGGTATTTAACATCAGTCAGTATGATTACGATGTTAAATATTGGACTCATCACCACAATCCACGTACCGTCCTCAACAATCCGGCAGGAGAAATCACCCTCAGCCTGGGCATCACCGGCCCACACTATGTCATTGGCGCAGCCTGTGCGGCGGGCAATGCATCTCTTATCCAGGCCGTACAGATGCTCCGCCTCGGTGAGGTTGATATGGCAATTGCCGGCGGAATATCAGAATCCACCGGTTCCTTCGGTATTTTTGCCAGCTTTCAAGCCCAAGGAGCACTCGGACACGCAGAAGATCCCAAGCTAGCCTCACGCCCCTTCGATAAATCCCGTAATGGTATCGTCGTCTCCGAAGGTGCCTGTCTCTATATCCTTGAAGATCTCGACAAGGCCCTGGCCCGCGGAGCTAAAATTTATGGCGAAATTGTAGGCTACGGAATGAACTCCGATGCCCGTGACTTTGTCCTTCCCTATGCCCCGAGACAAGTGCAGTGTATGGAGCTGGCCCTGAAAAAGGCTGGTCTGAAACCAAGCGACATCGATATCGTCAACACCCATGCCACCGGTACACCTTCAGGTGATGTAGAGGAGTGCAAGGCCATACGCGCGCTTTTTAGCAATTGTCCCAGCACCTACATCAACAATACCAAATCCATCATTGGCCACGCCATGGGGGCCGCCGGAGTACTTGAACTTGCCGGCAACCTACCATCTTTTGATGACAATATTGTTCACCCGACCATCAACATTGAAGAGATTGATCCTGCCTGTGTCCTTGAAAACCTCGTTATCAACGAGGCTAAACAGGTGGAATCAGTGGAAACCATCCTCAATAATTCCTTTGGAATGGTAGGGATAAATTCCACCATAATTGTGAAAAAATTCAAAAAATAGCTCTTCCCCCTCTAAAAATGGTGAAGAAGCTTACTTTTTTGTGTTATAGACACCTGTTGCAAGGCGTCCTACAAAATAATTATATATTACAAGATTGTTTGGAGATATTATGACTAACGAAGAAATCAAAGATTTGATCCTTGAAATTATCGAAGATATAGATGACGAAGCTGAATTTGAGGGCCTTAACCCGGATGAGCCTCTGCGAGATCAACTTGACCTCGATTCAATGGATTTTCTCGATATTGTTATGGAACTCCGCAAGCGTCATCAACTCCAAATCCCAGAAGAGGACTACCCACAACTTGCCTCACTATCAAGCTGTGTTGTCTACCTTGCTCCTCTGCTCAAAGACGCATAGTTCTCTGCAACTATCAAAAATTTCATACTTTGCTTTCCCGCCTGTACGGGAATGGAGACTCGTGTGAAAGTTCCACTTATTATTATCGGCGGCGGCCTCTCGGGGCTTGCCGCCGGTGTTCGCAGCAGTCGTTTTGTACCCGAAATTCTCATCCTTGAGAAACATAGCCGGCTCGGTGGGCTCAACTCTTATTACTATCGTCACAAAAACCTCTTTGAGACAGGTCTGCATGCCATTACCAATTATGCAGAGCCAAGAGATAAGAAAGCTCCACTCAACCGCCTTCTCCGACAACTAAAAATCAAAAGAGAGCTTCTAGAGATCTGTCCACAGAAGAGGAGTGAAATTCGCTTCCACGGCACAAACTCACTTTTTTTCTCAAATGATTTCGAAATGTTGCAGGAAGAAATTCTGCAAAAATTTCCGCAATCATACCCTCTTTTTGAAAAAATGCTCAAAAGGTTGGCCGAGGTCGACCCCTACCGACCTGCGCCTTTTACCTCTGCCAAAAAATTTCTCGATGAGAGCCTGCAAAACCCCCTGCTCAGCCAGATGTTGCTCTGTCCACTGATGTACTACGGTTCAAGCGTGGAAAACGATATGGATCTTGGTCAATTTGCCATTATGTTTCAGGCAATTTTTCAGGAGGGAATGTTTCGTCCCAAGGGCACCATCAAGGATCTGCTCACCCTGATTGAAGAAAAATTTCGGGTAAACGGCGGAACAATACGCAAAAATGCCGAGGTAGTACGTATCATCTTTGCTGGCAAAGAGGCACGAGGAGTAGAACTTGTAAGTGGTGAGATCATAGAATGCGACCACCTACTCTCCACCATCGGCCACCATGAGACCATGGCCCTCACCGCCAGCCCTCGGAAACTGCCCCGACAGGATGCCCGCAAAGGCCGCCTTGGCTTTATCGAGACCATTTTTCAGATCCCCACCGAGAACAGCAGCCAGCTACCAAAGGACAGGACCATTATTTTCTATAACAATGCCGAGAAGTTTCGCTATCAGCAGGTGGAGACAACGGCAGATTTTGCCAGCGGTGTCATCTGCTTCCCGCAAAATTTTGTGGGGATAGAGGCGGGCAAACATATAGAGGTACGCTCCACCCATTTGGCCAGTTATGATCTCTGGCTACAGCTCTACTCCGAAGGCGGCAAACGAGAAAAGTACCTTGCAGCAAAGAAGCTGGTTGCCAGAAACTCTGCCCGTACCCTTGAGGATTTGATTGGTAAATTTTCTCAAAATACAGTATACCAAGACACCTTCACCCCCATTACCATTGAGCGCTATACCTCAAAAATAGGTGGTGCTATCTATGGCAGTCCAGACAAAATAAAAGATGGGGATCTTGGTTTTGACAATCTCTTTCTGGCTGGCACAGATCAGGGATTCTTAGGGATTGTCGGTTCCATGCTCAGTGGCGTTTCCATTGTTAATCAACATATTTTGCCCAAGCTCTAATCCGGGTAAAATCTTATATACGTTCATACTTTCAGGGTAGAGATACCCTGATAACAACATTATTTATTTACCATGCCCGTACCTCTTACGACTGTTTCTGATAATTACGATATTATTGTTGTTGGCTCCGGCCTTGGTGGGCTGACCTCCGCTAACCGTCTTGCCCGTTGTGGACACAAGGTATTACTACTTGAGTACCACCACCGCCTTGGTGGCCTTGCCACCTGGTTCAAGAGAAAGGGCCATATTTTTGATGTCTCCCTGCACGGCTTTCCCTATGGAATGGTCAAGACCTGCAAAAAATATTGGAACAAGGAGATTATGCACTCCATTGTCCAATTAAAAAATATCGTCTTTGACAACCCGCAATTTTCTCTCAAAACCACCTTTGATAAAGAAAATTTCACCTGTATCCTGGAAAAGCAGTTCAAGATACCACGCACCACCGTCAATAAATTTTTCGAAACCGTTATCGGCATGAACTTTTACGATGATCAGACGATGACCACCCGGGAACTCTTTGAGCAGTTTTTCCCCGGCAGATCCGATGTGCATCGACTCCTGATGGAACCCATCACCTATGCCAACGGTTCAACCCTGGACGATCCTGCCATTACCTATGGCATTGTTTTTTCAAATTTCATGGATAAGGGCGTTTTCACCTTTCAGGGTGGTACCGATAAGCTGATTGCCATGATGACCGAAGAACTGGAGAAAAACGGAGTCACCATCTGCACTCAAGCCAAAGTCGAGCAGATCATCGTTGACAAGGGCCGAGTACAGGGCGTAGAGGTAAATGGCAGAACCATTCAGGCAAAGGCCGTCGTCTCCAATAGCGGTATCACCAACACCATCCATAATCTAACGGACCGGGACTGCTACTCCAGTGAATTTATCGAACGGGCAGATAAGATTCGGGTAAACAACTCAAGCTGTCAGGTCTACTTTGGCATCAAGGATGGCGAGGCCATCCCCGACGTCGGCGACCTGCTCTTCACCTCCAAGGCAGAGGAATTCAGCTCCGATGAGCTCCTGGATTTCAACACAAAGTCAAAGACATTTTCTCTCTACTACCCCAAGACTCGACCGGGCAAGAATCGCTATACCGTTGTTGCCTCGATGAACAGCCGTTATGATGACTGGGCAAAACTTGGCGAGAATGCCTATGCGGTAGCCAAGGAAGATATGATTGCCCGCAGTCTCAAGGATCTTGAAGGATATCTGCCGGGCGTCTCAGAGAAAATAGACTGGATGGAGGCCGCAACCCCATGCACCTTCAACAACTATACCCTGCACACCAAGGGCACATCCTTTGGCACCAAGTTCGAAGGTCTTGATATTTCACGAAGTATATTTAAGGAAGTGCCAGGTCTCTTCCACGTAGGTTCCGTAGGAATCATCATGTCAGGTTGGCTTGGCGCCATAAATTATGGCGTCATTGTTGCCAACGATGTCGATGCCTACGTACGATCATAGAATAAATACGACTCTCTATAGCCGTAAAAATACCACCTACAAATTCTAAATCATGACATATTTCAAAGAACAGATAGCCATTGTTACCGGTGCCACCCGCGGAATCGGCCGAGCCATCAGCATAGCCCTCCTACAAAAAGGCGCCACCGTCCTCGGCATCTATGGTGGTAACACTGCCGCCGCAGAGACTTTCCAGGACCAATGTGCTGATTTTAATGGTCGATTAAAACTGTATAAATGTAATGTCGCCGACAGCTCAGCTGTAACAGAGCTCTTCTGCCAAATAGAGGCAGAGTACGACTCTATTGACATCCTGGTAAACAGTGCCGGTATTCGCCGTGATGCCGTCCTGGCCCTGATGAAGGATGACGACTGGCAGAGTGTTATTGACGTCAATCTGACGGGTACCTTTCTCATGTGCAAACAGGCTGTATTGCTGATGATGAAAAAGAAATATGGTCGGATCATTAATATATCTTCGCCTGCCGCCCATGTCGGTTTTGCCGGACAGGCTAACTACTCAGCATCCAAGGCAGGACAAATTGGTCTGACCAGAAGTCTGGCCAAGGAAGTTGCCAAAAAGAAAATTACAGTAAACTGTGTTTCACCGGGCTTCATTGCCACCGACTTTATTGATGATCTGCCGAAGGAGCAGGTGGCCGAATATAAAAAGCTTGTGCCCATGCGCCGCTTTGGCAAGGCAGAAGAGATCGCCGATGCAGTACTCTTCCTGGCTGGTGACGGGGCAAACTATATCACAGGTTCCGTACTCGACGTAAACGGAGGCCTTTAATATGGATGAGCTTGACAGAATCAAGAGCCTCATTCCCCACCGAGAGCCATTTTTACAGGTAGATCGTATTATTGGCTTTGACCGGCAAGAGCTCTGTATCAACACCGAAAAAACCTTTGCCGCCGACCTCGATATCTTCAAGGGACACTATCCCGACAACCCTATCGTTCCCGGGGTGATCCTCTGCGAGGCAATTTTTCAATCAGGCGCACTCCTTATGGCCCTCTTAGGGCAAGAGAAGCAGGGCGAGCAGGAGAACGCTGTGCCCGTTCTCACCCGAATAGGCGGAGCGCGATTCAAACGCTTTGCCGGACCGGGCGACACGGTCCAGATAGAGGTTCGGGTCCAGGAAACCGTGGGTTCAGCCACCTTTTTTAAGGGCAGATTAAAGGTTGGGGGAAAAACTGCAGTGCAGATAGAATTTAGCTGTGCCATGATAGATAAGTAACAGGCAAGCCAAAAGGGTGGTGCAACATCTCTTCTCCACCCTTTTAAAAAAAGCCATCAGTGCCTGTCCTGCAATGCCCCCTCTCTTTTGTCCATTGAATTTTTTAATCAAGGCCAGTAAACTAGACATCTGTTCAACAACAAAATCAGTGTACTACTTAGCTGTAACTATCCTCTTTTGCCAATAAGGACTTTTCGTGGATCTCTCTATTACTCATATGATTCTTAGCGCAGGACCAATGGTAAAATTTGTCATGCTCGTCCTGCTTGTCTTCTCCGTCAGCTCCTGGACCATTGTTCTGATGAAATGGGCTCTCCTGAGAAACATCCGCCGCGACAGTGAAGATTTTCTCGACTCTTTTTGGGGATCCCCCAACCTCAATGAGGCATATAAAGAGGTAAATCAATTCCCATATAGCTCTGAAGCCGCTGTTTTTTCCGCAGGTTTTACTGAGCTACAAAAAATTACTAAAATACAGAGCAGCAAAGAGGAATCAAACCAGCCTCTGGGCATGCAGATGGCCGCCATGGACAACCTGAAAAGGGCTGTACGTAAGGCCGAGACACAAAAGTTCAATGAATTCAACAAAGCTCTGCCCTTTTTAGCCACAACAGGAAGCGCAAGCCCCTTTATTGGTCTCTTTGGTACTGTCTGGGGAATCATGACCTCCTTTCATCAGATTGGTCAACAGGGTTCCGCCTCCCTGGCCGTTGTTGCCCCCGGTATTTCAGAGGCACTGGTCGTAACAGCAGCAGGACTCTTTGTGGCCATACCTGCCGTTGTCACCTTCAACTACTTCTCTCACAAATTTGACCAAGCGGATGCAGCAGCTCAACATTTTACCACAGACTTTCTGAACCTCATCGAACGGGATCTGCTGGGTAGAAGTAAATAAGCCTTCCGGGTGGCAGAAAATTTAATGTTTTCGATAAATATCGAGGATAAGATTTTTACAAAACTTTGCAGAAAACTTTAATAGGGCTCCCAAATGGATAGCAGTCAGGGCAGAAGACCAAAACGACTTGTTTCAGAAATCAACGTCACCCCCCTTGTCGATGTCATGTTGGTTCTACTTATCATTTTTATGATAACGGCCCCCATGATGACCGCAGGAGTGGATATTGACCTGCCCGAAACCACCTCAAAGGCCCTTCGCCAAAATGAAAAACCTCTGATGGTTACCATTGATAACAAAAGGGTACTCACCCTTGAGGGTAAGGTCGTCTCTGAAAAGCTTCTCCCTTCAGGAACTGAAAAAGCTTCCCGCCTCGCTCAAGAAAGAGTCTCTCTTCCTCAAGGCTGACAAAACGGTCCCCTACGGGTATGTCGTTAACATTATGCCCGAAATCAAAGCAGCTGGTTTCAATAAACTTGGAATGATAACCACCCCAACACAAAAGAACTAGCCTGTGCTTACAAAAAACCACCATACCCCGGAGACATCATTTCCATGGCAGATGCCCTTTGCCATCGTCCTGGCCCTTCATATCGGCCTTGCCCTGGCGGTGACTCTTGCCCCCCAGTTTAGTCATAAAAAGCCACGCTTTGAAAATATCTACACGGTTGACCTGATAGAACTTGCCCCACCGGTAAAGGTCCAGCGAACAAGCAAGCCACAAAAAATACGTGCCAAAAGCGTTTCCGTCGCCAAGGTTATACCGGCAAAACTGACTGTGGCAGACCCTGTTTCCATTGCCCCAAAAAAGAAAAAAATTAAAAAAATTCCACCAAAATTAAAAGAGAACAAAAAGAGTGCAGATAAGGCCATGGCCCGAGAACGACGCCGCTTAGATCAGGCAATAGTTGCCGAGAAACTTGCTCGGCAGGAAGCAGAACAGGCACAAAGAGAGCTGGAGGAAGAGGAAAAGCTCTTTAAAAATAGTAAGGGCACCACCTCTCTCCCCACCACTAGAACAGTAAAGAGCGGCTCACATAACAGGCAAAAGATGACGGGGGTTGAAGCCCAGTGGTTTGCCCGGGTTACAAGTCATCTAATGCAATTTTGGGCCCTGCCGGAGTTGCAGGAATGGGATTCCCGTCTGACCACTACAGTGATAATCACCGTTAACCAGGATGGCAGGATCATTAACAATTATTTCGAACATAAATCAGGCAACCGTATCTTCGATCAGTTTGTAAAAAAGAGCCTTCAGGATGCAGATCCACTACCCAAGATGCCTGCGGCAATGAAGCAATACCGTTTTGAATTCGGTCTCCACTTTAAACCTGGCACAATTCAATAAGATAAACAGAGAATATATTTCGTCTCACCCTATTCTGTGATAAAATGGTTTAAAAATAGGTCAGGACATTTACAACATTCACTTATCACTAATTTTATATAGCCAATCACTCACCCCATGATAACTATGAAGAATATCCTAAAATTACGAGCCACAGGCCTTCTCCTCCTACTCCTTCTAATGATCTCTGTCCTAGGCAATGGCATAGGACAGGCCATGGCAGCTGATCGTGTCTATCTTGACATAACTGCTCCCGAAACCAGAAAAATCAAAGTCGCAGTCCCCTGGTTCACCAACACAGGTGAGGGTGGTATGAAGGCAAGAATTGCCAAAGATATTGCCGACACCGTTGCCAAGGCACTAAAATTTCACGGCATTATATCTATCATTCCTACCAGCGAATATAAGGGCAGGCAAACGGCTGATTGGGCAAAACTGGGGGCAGATTATGCTGTTTTGGGAAGCTACAAAATGTTTCCAAAAAAAATTAAACTGGAAATTCGCCTGCTTGATGTGGCCGAAAATAATATCATCCTCGGAAAATCCTATAAGGGTAGCATGAGCCAACAGAACCCAATGATCTTCAAGTTCTGCGATGCGGCCATCAAATCCCTTACAGGCACTGAAGGTATCGCCTCCAGCCGAATCGCCTTTGTCTCCTACGAAAAAAGGACCAAGGATGTCTTTATGACCGATATCCTCGGACGGCGAATACGCCAGGTAACCCGGCATAACAACCTTGTAGTCTCTCCCCGTTTCACCCGCGATGGCAACTTCTTAAGCTACTCCTCCTACCATTCAGGCAGCCAAAAACTCTATATCACAGATTTACGTCAGGCAAAAATCACCAAATCTCTGTCAAGAAGAAAGGGAATGAACCTTGCCCCAACCTGGGCTCCCGATGGAAAATCCTGCATCCTTACCCTGTCAAAATATGGTGCCCCCGACCTCTTTCGCATCAACCAGCAGGGAAAGATTCTTGAGCAGCTCACCAGCAGGGCCGGGGTCAATGTATCGCCAACCTATTCCGCCGATGGCCGGCATATTGTCTTTGTTTCAGATAGAAGCGGCCGCCCGCAACTCTACCTGATGGAGTTGGAGACAAAACAGACCAAACGTCTCACCTACGACGGACGAGAAAATGCAGAACCTAATTGGTCCCCTGTGGAAAACAAAATAGCCTACTCAAGTCTGCGAGATGGCCTCTATCAAATATTTACCCTGGATCCTTTTAGCGCTGCACCCCCAAAACAGCTGACCTCAGACCTCACCCGTCATGAATCACCGGTTTGGTCACCCGATGGCAATCAAATTTTGTTCACCCAATATGACGGTAGACGCCAACAGATATACGCTATAATGAAAAACGGTTCATACCAAAGAAGGGTCTTTTCTTTCCCAGGCAGCCAATCGTCAGCCCGCTGGGCAAGATAATAATCCAAAAAACAATAAATAGTCTCTATCATTTACACATCGCTGGTGAGTTATGAAAAAAAAGCTTCTTACAATGGCACTTTGTCTTGGTCTCGCTCCTCTCCTCTCCCAATGCGCATCTCAGGAGGAAGTACAGACTCTTCATTATCAACTACGGGTTATGAATCAAAAGATTGAAAATATTAAGACGGAAAGCCAAAGACTAACCCAGAAAAACCAAGCTGCATCCAACTCACAGCTCGAACAACTTGATCAAGAGATCATGATGCTGAAGAACCAGCTTAAGGCAACAAACGAGATTAATAATCGTTTAAAGCAACAAAACAAAGACTTTGAAAAAAACTTCTCCGCCCTTACCCGCCAAGAGGCAAAAAAACGGGAAAAGGCCATAGGGCAACTACGCCAGGATCAAGAGGTAAAAGAAAAACAGCTTGATTTCCTGAAGAAAAAAATTGCCGAGCAGCAGGACAATGTTCACGCCATCCAACAGGCCAGATTACGAGATGCGAAACGCAAAGCGGCAAATGCCAAGAATAAGGCAGACATTCGCAGAGAGCAAAGAAAAAACATTGCCCAGACTGGCAAAAGTGGCTACATAAAGGCGGAAACCAAAAAGGTTATGAAACCGGTCAAGGACAGTAGCTTTGCCTTAAGGGAGCCTAGCAAGAGACAACAAAAGGTCACCTCTCAGCAAAAAACAGTAGCCCCGGATAAGGTCATCGCCCCAACCGGTGCAATTTTAATTGCCAAGGCAAACACTATTTTTAAAGAGAATAGACTGGCAGATGCCTACACAATGTTTGAGGAGATATCCCAGAGTAACTACGATAGCAAGATCACTGCCGAAGCTCTCTATATGATGGGAGAGTGTCGTTTTTATCAAAAAGATTATGAAGACGCCGTTGTTCGTTATCAGGACTTGATCCGCCAATACCCGGACACGCCCCTCAGTGCCTCCAGCCTGTTAAGACAGGGAAATTCCTTTGCCAAATCTTTGGACAAGGAAACGTCGAAAATGATTTATAAAAAAGTCATCGAAAAATATCCTGATTCTTCCCAGGCAATAGCTGCTACAAAAGAACTTAACAAATAGAATAGATTTATGAAAAAGATTCGCCTCGACCAACTTTTGCTCGAACTCAACCTTGCCCCGTCTCTTGAAAAGGCCCGGGCCTATATTGGTGCAGGCCAGGTACTGGTCAATGACGAACCCGCAGATAAGGCAGGAATGACCTATCCCTGTCAGAGCGCTGTTCGTCTTCGCAAAAAATGTCCCTATGTTTCCCGTGGGGGGTTTAAACTTGAGCAGGCCCTCAACTATTTCAGTATTGACCTTGCAGGAAAGGTCTGTGCTGATATTGGTGCATCCTCGGGAGGATTTACCGATTGTCTCCTCCAACACGATGTGGGCAAGGTCTTTGCCGTTGACGTTGCCTACGGCCAACTTGACTGGAAGATTCGCCAAGACGACCGAGTCGTGGTTCTGGAACGATTTAATGCCAGAAACCTCCTGCCCGAGAGTCTGGGAGAAGAGATCAACCTGGCTGTGATGGATACCTCTTTTATCTCCATCACCAAACTCATCCCAGCCCTCCTGCCCCTCTTTGCTAAGGGATGCGTTGATATCATTGCCCTCATTAAACCTCAGTTTGAGCTGCCAAAGGGTCTCATTGGCAATGGGGTGGTAAGAGATCCTGCCCTCCATCAACAGGCCATCGACAAGATAAAAGATTTTGTGGCCGAGCTCGGCCTGCAAACTGCCGGCATTACCCCCTCCCCCATACTGGGGCCCAAGGGGAATAGAGAATTTCTCCTGCGCATTCTTTCATAACCGACTAGCGAGGAGAGGAGACACCGCCAAGGTATCCCTCTCCTCCCTTGCCTCCCACCTGATGAGCTGCCAATGGATATTCAAATGCAAAGAACAAGTCACACCACCCCCGGGCCGGAGCTTGCCAATCGCCTGCAACGATTCCAAAAGAATCTACAAGAGATGCTCCCCCAGACCGAGGGTATGTTGGTCTTTTCCCGACTCAATATTTTTTATTATACAGGTTCCTTTATCAACGGCGTCCTGTGGCTTCCTGTAGAGGGAGAGCCCATTCTCTTTTGTAAGCGTGGTCTGGAAAGGGCTCGGCAGGAATCTCCTCTGAAACAGATCCTGGCCATAAACAGCTATGGGGATATTGCCACCACCCTCAGGGATCTGGGTATCTGCCTCGCCCCTGAAATTGCCGCAGAGAAAAATGCCCTCTCCTGGAATTTGGCCCTCAGCCTGAAAAAACATTTTAGCGGTCACTCCTTTGTTACCGGTGATATGATCCTTATGCTGACCCGCTCAATTAAATCAGGATGGGAGCTTGCTATTCTTAAGGAGACAGGGGCGCGACATAACGATTGCCTGACCAATCTCCTTCCGCCTCTCTTGCAAAGTGGACTGAGTGAGTTTGAGATTGGTCGCATTGCCTCCGATATCTTTTTCTCCCGTGGCCATCAGGGCATCCTTCGCATGGAAAAATTTGGCGAAGAGATCTTCTTTGGCCATATTGCCGCAGGTAACAGTGCCAATTACCCCAGTGTCTACAATGGTCCCGTGGGCCTGACCGGCATACATCCGGCCACCCCCTTTATGGGATCTGCCGATATCCACTGGCAAAAGGGCAGTCCGCTCACCATTGACAATGGCTTCTGCCTGAACGGTTACCAGACAGACAAGACGCAGGTATACTGGTCCGGGGAGAGAAAAAGCATCCCTGAGTCCGTACAGAGGGCCCATGATTTCTGCATCCATATCCAAGAGCTGATCAGAGACAATCTCCGCCCCGGCATCATCCCCCAGGAACTCTGGCAAAAATGCATGACAGAGGTGAAGAAGAGCCCATGGCAGGAAGGCTTCATGGCCCTTGGCAGCAACAAGGTCTCCTTTATTGGCCATGGTATAGGTCTTGCCATCGATGAGTATCCAGTCATTGCCAAGGGCTTCGCCCGGCCCTTTGAAGAGGGCATGCTGATGGCAGTGGAGCCCAAGATAGGGATTGCCGAAGTCGGGATGGTGGGAGTTGAAAACACCTTTATGGTCGGGCCAGCAGGCGGCAGATCCATAACAGGAACAGACAATGACATTATCTGTATAGAGAAGTAGTCCGCCACGGCGCCAATGGTATGCCGGAATTGTGCAGCACTTAACATTTTAGAGAAAATCGACAGGGAAGAGATATGGGCATAGACATTGGACATTTTTTAACAGAGGTAAAAAAGGCCACAAGAGGGCAGGCTCTGCCGGTAGTGGATCTTATTGCCGTACAGACAGAGGATCCCTTTAAGGTACTGGTGGCAACAATTCTCTCGGCCCGCACCAAGGACGAAACCACGGCGGCGTCCTCCAAGAGACTCTTTGCCCGAGCGCAAACCGCAGAGGAACTGACAGAGCTGAGCGAAGAAGAGCTACAAAAGCTTATCTACCCCGTAGGTTTTTATAAGAACAAGGCCGGTTATCTGAAAAAACTCCCTGAAGCCCTGAAGGAATTTAAGGGTGTCGTACCCGAGACAATGACAGAGCTACTGCGCCTGCCCGGAGTCGGGAGAAAGACGGCAAACCTGGTCCTCAGTATCGCCTTTAAAAAGCCCGCCATCTGTGTCGACACCCACGTTCACCGAATCATGAACATCTGGGGCTATGTGGAAACTGCGACCCCCCTGAAAACAGAGATGGCCCTGCGAGAAAAACTGCCCGAGGAGTTCTGGATTCCGGTGAACTCCCTATTGGTCTCCCTCGGCCAATCTATCTGCCGACCAGTCTCACCACGTTGCAGTGAGTGCCCTCTGGAAAAGGAATGTCCACAACTAGGGATAACCCCACGTAAAGCCACCCTTAAGGCGAAAAAAAACACCCCAAGCTATCGCTATATATCCTGGAACGTCAACGGCATCCGGGCGGTTGAGAAGAAGGGTTTTATCGATATTGTCCAAGAACTGAATCCCGATGTCATTGGCCTGCAGGAGACCAAGGCCCAGCCAGAACAGCTCTCGGAGAGCCTAAAAAACATCCCCGGCTATACCTCATACTGGTACAGCGCCCAGCGCAAAGGATATTCAGGGGTGGCCTTCTACAGTAAGCATGAACCCCTGCAGGTAATATACGGTATTGGCGCAGAAGAGTTTGACTGCGAGGGACGAGTTATCACCCTGGAATTTGCCGATCACTATCTGGCCACCATCTACTTCCCCAACAGTGCCGACCAACTGAAGCGACTCGACTATAAGCTACGCTTTAACAGGGCCCTGTTGGCCTTCTTCCAGAAATTAGAGAAGGAGAAGGCGGTTATTCTCTGTGGCGATTTTAATGTTGCCCACAAAGAGATTGATCTGAAAAACCCCAAGAGCAATGTGAAGAATGCTGGCTTTACCCCGGAAGAACGGGCCTGGATGGATGAGTTTTTAGAGGCAGGCTATACAGACACCTTTCGCCTCTTTAACCAGGACCCTGAAAACTATAGCTGGTGGAGTTATCGATTTAGTGCCAGAAGCAAGAATATAGGCTGGCGTATCGACTATTTCTGTGTCTCTGAAAATGGCCAAAAACGAATTGTTAATGCAGAGATCCTCCCCGAGGTCATGGGCTCTGACCACTGCCCCGTCCTCCTCGATTTTAAGCAGTAGGGTCATGCAGGCGGGCAAGCACCTGCTCTTTCAGCTGTGGGGGAAAGCAAGTGTCCCAACAGCTGTACTATGGCCTGTTTATCGAGATAGAGAGCCCCTCTGGGTAACAGAGAGAAGGTGCAGAGATAGCTGTTGGGCCCCTAAAATTGACGAGACATACTTAAAAGCGGCATAAGTGACCTTTACACTCAACAAGGGTTCCTACCGTTTCGTCTCATCTCTTAATAAAAACTCTGCGAAGAGTATCCAAACAGGATGAACTCTTTTTTCGTGCACCCGTAACACCTTTTCGCTTTTTCCAAGCTATTTTAGCAATTTGCATAGGACTAATATCAACTTTCGGTAAAAAACCATCAAGAGCACATAAACCACGATAACACTCCTCAAATAGGATACATGACCAGTGGTGAAATTCTCTTTTTTGCAAAATATTGCAGCTGACATCGTCTTTACAGTATACGAGTTAAGCTGCTTATGATTTAAGGGAGAAAAAAAGATGAATAAACAAAAAGAATCCAGCACCAGGTCACAAAACAATAAAGCACCAGTAAAAAGAAAAACACACAGAAGAAAATCGCGTTCATCACGTCACAAAAGCCCATTTTTTTTATTTTTGACCCTGTTAATAGCTTTTGCAGGCATATCAACCGCTGTTTTTTTTATACGCCCTATAGATCTTTTTAGCCGATATATTGCACTCACTGACACGATAGAAATGGTTTTGACAGAAAAGTATAACATTCTGCAAACAAATGGTTTTTTAGCAAATACAGGAGATGATCTCAATGCAAAAAACTTTTTACATCGTTTACAAGAAAGGGGTTATACCAGGGTCAATCATCACCCAAAAATGGCTGGCACGTTTAACATTGAGGGAAATATTCTTTACCTCTACACCCATGCCAACCAAGGCCTAAGCTCTGGAAAACGCTATAAGTTCACTCTGCAAAAGTCCATACTTACATCTATCTCTTCAGCTGCTGACAGTACCCTTCTTGAATCCCTAGCCTTCCCCCCTTTAAATTTAACATACTTTATAGATTCGGTGTGGGAGATCAGAACCCCAGTCTCATATGATGAAATTCCAGAAGATCTGATCAATGCAGTCATCGCCACAGAAGATCAGAGCTTCTTCTCTCACTATGGTGTGGACGTAAAAGGTATTATAAGAGCCACTCTATCAAATCTGCAAGCTGGCAGAGTTGTTCAAGGTGGGAGCACCATTACCCAGCAACTCGTCAAGGTGCTCAGTAAAAATGATGAACGAAGCCTGTCACGTAAGCTTCGTGAAGCCATTCTTGCCCTTATGGTTGATTATCAATATTCTAAACAAGAAATCCTCACTGCATATTTAAATAATGTCTATCTGGGGCATGCCTCACCATTCGAACTCCGTGGTATTGCAGCAGCTTCTGACTATATTCTTGGTAAGGATCTTAAAAATCTCAACCTCAAAGAATGTGCTATCATAGCGGGATTAATACGTTCACCAAATTCAGCATCCCCATTGCGTAACCACAGCTTTGCCGCCCAACGAACTCAGACTGTCTTAAACCAGATGGCAAATATGGGAGACAGTCTTGCTGCTGAAACCCAAGTGAAAGACAAACTTATTCGTATTAAACATAAAAGCATTCTGCATAAAATGAGTTGGTATTTTGACCAGATTGCTAAAGAAATAAAATTACGAAAACTTGATACCAGCGACCATACCAGACACCTTACAATCCAGACACCGCTTGATCCCTGGATGCAGATCAGTGCCACCAAAGTGCTCAAACAACAACTGAACAAGCTCGACCCCGTTTCAGCAAACAAGCAAAAACCACTGCAGGGGGCAACAGTCATCCTGGATCCATATTCCGGCGGGGTCAAGGCACTGGTTGGCGGCCGCGATTACCTCAAAAACTCGTTTAATAGAGCTGTCGATGCACAAAGGCCGATGGGATCACTGATAAAACCATTCATCTATCTGACAGCTCTTGGGGGTATAGATGCGGCAGGATTCATCACCCAGGCTGATACGGTAAATGATTCACCTATTACTGTTGGACAGGGAAAATCAAAGTGGAAACCGCATAACTACGATAAAAAATATTTAGGGAAAATTACAATCAGAAAGGCGTTGGCAGATTCTAGAAATATCCCCGCAGTCAAGATTGGACAGCGTATTGGCGTAGAAAAATTCCTTCCGGTTTTACGAAAGACAGGGATTACTGAAATACAGCAAGCTTATCCTTCAATTTTTCTCGGTGCTGTAGAAACAAGTCCCCTTAAAATTGCGGGCAGTTACGCAACAATTGCAAATGGTGGAAACTTCACCAAACCACACCTTATAAATAAAATTTTCAAGGACGACACACTCATATATTTTCAGCAACCTGCTCAAGCACTCTTTTCGCCAGCTACCTGTTATATCATGACAGATATGCTGCAAAACGCCCTCAACAATGGCACAGGAAAGAGAAGCAGAAAATATGGTTTCACCCATCTTGGAGCAGGTAAAACCGGAACGACAAATGCTGGACGAGATTCATGGTTTGCAGGTTATACCAATTCTCTGGTTACGGTCACGTGGGTAGGAAAAGATAACAACAGCCCAACCAAATTAACTGGTTCTTCTGGTGCCCTTAAAATCTGGTCTTCCACAATGCAGGATATCCTTGGTCAAGGAAGAGATAAGGATTTTACGACACCTACAGGCATTGAAACAGCCGAGATTAATTCAGCCACCGGGCAAAAAGCTAGCCTCTTTGACACCAACGTGGAATCAATGGCATTCATCCTTGGCACTGCCCCTACCGCAATAGACAATAATGAATATATCCGCCAACAGTTCGTGGCCATTAAAAAGACCCTTCATCTAGAAAACTTAAAGAAAACACACAAAACCCTGCTTAAAGGTGGGAGTGAAAATATTTCTGATTACACATCCTGGATGTCAGAGCAGTATGAAAAAACGAAAAATTGGCTCACCCAATGAAGCTCTTTTACCAGCAGAATATGTGGTTTGGACTTAAGAAGATGAAGCGCGCCCCTGGTTTTGTAGACATTCCTGAGTCATAAGAGACGACTGACAACTTTCGCAAAAAGTTGTTTCATCAGCATTTGCATAGCCGTAGCTTATACATATTTTGCACATATTTCTTACTCTTTGAATCTCTTTTTAAATTTTTACTGTTTTTCAAATATCCTACGAATAGTACCTAATAGGCAAAAAGCTATTTACAGCCAAAGATTGACAGAAAAACAGAACGGAGATTATGGCAAGGCTGAACCAACACCGCACTTACATTATCTTTTCCACCAGCATCAAGCGCCTTTCCAATAAGCTTTTGCACCACTTTTTTGCCAGTTTTCGCTAAATTTAAAACAGCAGTGATTTCATCTGCACAAATCATTCCATACAGGCCATCACTACAGAGCAGAAATTGATCTCCTTGCTGAAGTTCATAAACATCAACAACTGTTCTTTTAAGACTATCTCGCTTACCGCCAATTGCCTGACTGAGCACATGCCTCAGATGATGACGGACAGCCTCTTCAGCAGTCAATCGACCCATATTCACATAGCGTTGAACTTCAGTTTGATCTTCAGTGAGTTGCTCAAGAATTTTGTTTCTTACTCTGTAAATACGGCTATCACCTACCTGAACCGTGTACGCTCTGTTCTTTCGTATAAGCAGAAGGGAGAGCGTTGAACCCATTCCAAATAAATGAGGTTTTTCTTTGCCCAGAGATAATATCTTTTTGTTTATTTTATAGACGATTTTCTCCAGCAAAAAGCAAATATCTTTTTCCTCTACCGTCTCTTGGGCTTCAATATCTTTAATATGTTGAAAATATTGTTTTTCCACTTCAAAACAAATTATCCTACTTGCTGTTTCACCAGCAGCATAGCCACCCATTCCATCTGCTACCGCATATAATGTGCCCTGTTCAGGATCTTTATCAGCTATAACAAAACAATCTTCATTATTATCTCTGCTCAATCCCTTATCTGTTAATGCATATGCTTTAAAATCCATAATAAACAATTTGTTATGGTAATAATTGCTAAATATATGCTTCCCCAAAACCCGCAACTTCTGCCTGGTCAAGGTGGGCACGGATATAATCCATTAATCTTTCACGAGAATATGGTGAGTGGTGGCCTTACCTCCACCAGCGAATGCCTCAAGCCAGCTCAATATTAGTCAGCAAAATATTCCTCCAACCACCATATAATCAGGAAATGGGATTGAGCTTACGACGGAGGCACAGCTACCACAGTTTTTTTTGCAAAACATTTATATCAAGAGGACAAGACTTACACTTCATGACCGAGCTCCTTATCTATTTTCACTAAGCCCCCCCTCACCTCAGCCATGGATCTTGGTCGATTTACGGGCTCTACATCGAGACATTTTTGTAACAGAACGTCCAATGCAGGCGGTACATGCTGGTTAAGATCGGCGAGAGCAGGATAGACACCTTGCGGAAAGTATTTCTTTGAAATCAGGCGATAGATGACCACGGCCAGAGAATATATATCTGTCCTGAAATCTACCAGGCTTGGATTGTTTCTTTGCTCTGGTGAAGAATAAAATTCAGTCGCCAACACACTGCCAACTCTGGTCAATTCATCTCTACCATCTGATTTACAAATTCCGAAATCACAAAGTTTTATTGAAATAAGGTTCTGTTCTGGTTCATATTTGTTCAACAAGAGGTTCGATAATTTCACATCGCGATGAATAACGCCCTGTTGATGGATTACCTCAAGTGCCTCAGCTGCCTGCATAGCCGTTTGCATGGCAAATTTAAGAGAAAAGTCACTCTCCTTAAACACCGTATTAACCCCCCCGAGCTCATGAAAATCCATGACAAGATATCCACCACCCATATGAAGACCAGATTCATAAACCTTAATAATATGGGGATGACTAAATTTTTTTGTGGTTTCACACTCTCTTCTAAATCTCTCACATACAGTTTCAGATGAAAAAAACTCTTTTCGCAAAAATTTTATAGCCACGTCCCGAGAATCTTTTTTCCTCACAGCTCTAAAGACAACACTCATCCCTCCTTGACCGATCTGCTCACAGACCTCATATTTACTGCTAAATTGCAATTCGCCCTGATCGCTATCATAACTCCTCTCCAGCGACTTAAGATCATTCCACAAAGCCTGCAGTTGAGCATCACCAACGGGGGGCATAGTCATTCTTAACAGATCAGCGCCAAGAAGCCTCTTGCCTCGTAATCTATTTTGTAATCGTTTAATTTCTGATGAAAAAAACGGGTTGGACGTATTGTTATAAATAGAGCTAAGTTCGCCAAGGAGATGGTTTGCATCTATCCGATTCGATCGAGCATCATCATGCAGAGATGAAAATATTTCAGTGGCCTTAGCTCGATCATTCGCTGCCACAGCAAGTTGTAACAGCGAAATCTTTTCGGTTATATTCATAAGAGGGCTTTAAGAGAAAAAAATTAGGTTTTGCCAACACAGACATCTTTTTTCAACAATTTGGACAAATTTTTTCTGCTGTATCAAATTCCTGCTTGCAGGTAGAACAGAGCTACACCTTCTCCCCACCACCCGGATTTATTGCAACTCCAGCTGACGAGCCGGTCTGACTTGATGCGACATTTCCCATCTGCTGCACGGACCTATCAGCCATTCGTTCAACTCGATCAGCGACATGTCTTTCTGCTTGAGCAAGACCCTGTTGTTGGCCACCTACGCTTTCCATCCCCTGATTGAACATTCTTTCATTCCGATTAGCGGCATCTTTATGCACTGAGGAAAGTTGCTCCGTAGAACTCTTCATCTGAAAAATCATCCGTTCGTACAGATCTTTCACCTCGCCGCTCTGTGAATTCTTTGCTTTTTCTTCAAGGGCACGACCAAGGGCGGCGGGATCGTTCATGGCAAGAATTTCTTCTGCGCTCATCCCTTTGAGTATTTCTGTTTGAGCAAGATCGCCTAAAATCCCGGCCTGACCATCACCGGACACAGAAATGAGTTGAGCAGTAGACATGGTGGCAATATCAGCACGTTTTTCCCTATCAATCTGGCTAGAAAAACGCTTCTCTTCAAGGCGCATTTTATGGTTCTCCACCTCTTCTTTCATACGCATTTCATATTTACCAAGTGCAAGTTCCTGCTCATGAAGATCATTCTCAAATTTATCGGCCCTCTTGATGGCCTTCATCTTTTCAAGATTTGATAAGCCTAGCTGTGATTTAAGACGTTTTTCCTCAAGTTCAAGTGTAGCAAACCCATGGCGAGCTTTTGCCTTATCGTGCACATTTTCTATGGTTAAATCGAGCTCGGCCTTCTTCATCTCAAGATCTTTAAGATGTTTCTGGACTTCTATCTCTTTTTCACCAAGTTCTTTCACCTCTTTTTTTGCAAGCTCAGCCTTTTCTCGCAACAATTCTACTTCAGCCTCTTGCTGAGATGTTTTGAGCCGTGAATTTTGTTTCACTTCAACGGCTACAAGTTCCTGCTTTATCTGTTCCACTTGTAATGAACCATCATTAATAATGGCAAGTTTATCCAGATCAAACTGCTGTTGTTCCTCAACTTTCCGAACAAGAAAGCTTCGATCCCGACCCTTATCCTCATCCTGCCAGCGCAGCTCATCAGCAAATATTTTTTTCTCTGCTGCATCAAGTACCTGATCACGATCAATCTCCAGCATAAACTTACGTACTTCTTCATCAGTCTTAACCTGAGAGATATCTGCCTCTTTTATTTTCTGGTAGACCTCAAGCCTTTTCTCAATGATCTCGACACTCTTTTTCTTGAAATCAACATCCTGATGTTCTTTTTTCAACTCGAAATCATTATCCAGACCACGATCCTGCAATGAAACCGATTGAGTATCGACCTTTATACCCATATCACTTTTAGCACCTACAATATCACCACGCTTGATTTCACGATGTAACTCTTCATTCTCCTGGTTTTGTTTAGCTACATGAAAGGCATCCTGCGCCTCTGCCTGCACTGCTCTTGTGCTTGTTTTACGCTCAGAATGAGCCTTTGCGCTGGTATCGAGTGTGCTATTGCCAATCTGTAAAGACCTCACCTGACCAAAGCCAAAACCACTTCTGGTAAAACTTTTTCTAAAATGTGATTCAATTCGAACGGCAAGCTCATTCTTAACCTTCAAATTTGTATCCAACTCATCAAATGAATAGGCAACAAGCCCCTCCTGAATTGCATTACGAATCTCGCCAAGAAGCATGGCACGAAGTTCATGGTTTTTTAAAACACCCTGCTCCTTCATCACATTAACAAAAAAGGCATTCGCATCTTCCAGTCTGATGACAATTTCTGTGCTGATACTGACAAAAATATTATCATTCGTTTTCATGTCGTCGATTTTAAACGGCAGAACAATGTCACCCGCATCGACGAGGAGTGCAGAAAGATTTTTCTGCTTCTTGAAAAGCTTGTTCAAAAAGCCACCTTCCTGAATCGTATAGCGACCCGATTCTGCAGTTTCAACCAATCTACCATCTTCAAAAAAAAGGGCTTTTGTTCCGTGTCGTACCTCAAAACCCTTACTGCCACTTACAAGATGTGTTGCCGAAACTTTGGCCGCAAAATCATCATCACCACGAATCCAAGCGACAACATCACTCTCAACCGTGGCACTGGTTCGCATATCATATCCACATTGACCACAAAAATTACCGGAAGGCACATCTGCACCACACTTTGGGCAGGCATAATTAACACCAGTTGATTTGCCACAATAACCACAAAAGATGGCACCTGGTTTAATGTTCTGCCCACAGTGAAAACATAAACTTTGATTGATATTGCTCATATTTTTTATATCTCCAGTTCTGGTTACAAAGATACTGCCTAATTATGCCCGGCCAGCAACATTGTTATATGATTTATTTCGACAATTTTTCAATTCATTGGCAACTTCATTAAGACTTACCTCTGCCGAGGAATCGTTTCCTCTATTAACGTTTTTCAAAAGCTTTTCGCTCTGAACTTGCAGGTTACGCACAAGTCCCTGCATAAATTTATTATGTTTTTCAATTTTTCTTTTATCCTGTGAAGCAACTCCATCTTTGTGTAAACCTGGGTGTTGCTCGATGGAAAACAGTAGACTTTCAAGTTCCTCCTGTTGGTCCTTCACTTTTACAGCAAAGCTGATCTTCTTATTTTCGACCAAGACGTCATGCACTCTTTTAAGATTATCTCTGGTTTTTTTAAGCTCCATGGCGATGGAAAGCTGAGCTGTACCATTATGCTCAACTGCCTTTGAAACCATGCGTCGTTGTTTTGCCCTGTTCATCGTAAAAAATAATATGACAAGTAAAAGAACACCAAACAAAACAGCAAGATACTTTATAACAGGCAACAAATAATACGCATTAAAACTTCTTGAAAATGCCACCTGTTCTGTAGCCGTGTTTTCCATTGCAAGAAAGACTTCTGCATATGCAAAAACCGGGTAGTCAACAATCTTTATAACTTTACCATCTACTATCCAGCCACCTTCTCTACCTGCGCTGTCTCAGGCTGGATGTGTTCGGCAACAGTGTAATTAGTGGGCAAGGCAATAGATGTGCTAAGCATACTTATGAAGTCACCCTGGTCATCGACAATAGAATCACCCACAATATCTGGTAAACAGGGTCATCAGGCATCTCCATCACTACCTGTCTGGCAATATCTGCATACACTATCTGAATAGGATCACTTCCCGGTTGCGGAAACGAGCCTGAGCTGTCTCCATAAACCAGAGAGACAGACAAGGACATGATGGCGATACATAACAAAATCTGCTGATAGAGTAATCTCATGAAATCTCCCCAGATAAAGAATTT
Organism: Desulfotalea psychrophila LSv54; assembly: GCF_000025945.1. GTDB lineage: Bacteria > Desulfobacterota > Desulfobulbia > Desulfobulbales > Desulfocapsaceae > Desulfotalea > Desulfotalea psychrophila. The sequence goes on from NC_006138.1 coordinate 2,769,056, forward strand.
TTTAATATGTTTTTCATTAAATTAAAGTGGTTAAGCTAAAACAGCCTGCTGTACAGCTTCAAGCTGTATACTAGACGAGCTTACAATATCTTTTCTGCATTTTTTATTTTAAACCTGCAAACCTTGCCTCCACCCCACCGTCTCACCGGCCCTAAACTGAGAGAACAAGACGAAAGCCCACACGGCTGTTGCGGGCATCAGAAGCGATCCCAAAACGGAACGCAGAACGCAAAGCCCACGAACCGGCGCCGTCCCAATTACAACCACGAAGGACGCGATTAGATCCTAATGAAGGCCCCCTGGGGTTATTGCCAGGACTACTCTGATAATAGTATTTATCAAACCAGTCCTGGCACCACTCCCATACATTTCCAGACATATCATACAGACCTAAACCATTTGCCTGTTTCTTACCAACCGGATGGGTTGAACAGTTACTATTTCCACCATACCAAGCAACCGCCTCAATATCATTACCCCCCGCATACAGCTCTCTCTTACCGCCACTGCGGGCTGCATATTCCCACTCTGCCTCGGTGGGCAGTCTGAATCTCATTCCACTTTGTTTATAAAGCTGTTCTATAAACGCCTGGGCATCATGCCAAGAAACAGTCTCCACTGGATAGGTGTCAGCTTTCTTAAAACGTGAAGGATTGATCCCCATCACCTCTTCATACTGGGACTGAATAACAGGGTATTTACCTAGCCAAAAGCCATCCAGTTCCACCTCATGTACCGGTTTTTCGCAGTCAGCCCCTTGATCAAACTGATCTCCCATCTCAAAGCTACCAGCCGGTACCCAGATCATCTCGATATTGGTCATTGATTCTGTGTAATTGCGACCTGGAAGTGGCCATTTTCTGCTGGTTTCCAAAAGAGCTTGCAACTCATGCACAGTTCCCAAATCAAAGAGGTTACTACCTCCTGCCACTAATCTCTGCAGTTCTGCTATGACCTTTTCTGCACCTTCAATATCCAGAGCTTTAAGAGCCAGACGGCACTGTTTTTCATTTTTTTCCCAGCTATCCTGCAAAGCCAGTTTTTCTTTCTTCTCAGCCACGCACCTCACGCAGATAAACTCTGTCGGATCCTGATGCTCATGGCAGAGATGGTCACGACCGCAATTCGTGCATTTGAAGGTCTGGGCCAACTGGTTACGTTTACCGCAGAGTTCACATAAGACTGTGGATTCGGGCACTGGTTCGGGATGAGTTTTCGCCTGCTCCTGCTCCATCTTCTTGACACAGAGCAGACAGACAAAATGTTCCCGATCAAGATGCTCCAGGCAGTAATGGTCTACCCCACATTCACGGCATTTGAAGGTGTCTTTTTCTTCGTTCAGTCGGCCACAGAGAGGGCATCTCTGCATGGATGCGCTGACAGGGGTCTGTTGTTGGCCACTAAGATTGACATTGATGGCACTGACCGATGCCTGACTAGAACCACCATTATTGTTAATCTTGGTGGTACTCAATATATTTCCATCCAGATAGCCAATATCACCCATGCCAAGACCAGAGGATATATCTTGCTCGTTCAGCTCTTCGCCCACAGAACCACATACACCACAGAATTGTTGACCCTCTGCTATTATTTGACCACACTGTTTATTTGAACATCGCAAGGCCACTTATCGTCCTCTCTCAAATATTTTTGTAGTTACCAATACCCACCATCGACCTTTTATATCTGTCAGTTGGACACTATTTTTCAATCACTTCATATTGAGCACATCTCTCATAGCTCGTGCGGCAATTGGCCCCGCCACCTTGGCACCCAGGCCACCATGCTCGACTATAACGGCCACTGCATATCTTGGCTTATCCGCAGGGGCAAGACCTACAAACCAGGAGTGATCTGCTCTGCCTCTACCTGTTTCTGCTGTACCCGTTTTACCAAGCAGTTGGGTCGTTTCACCTTTAGGGAGGATAGAGCTCAAAATATACTTGCCTCTGTACTTATAGAGCTTAGGAATTGAGTAACCAGTACCAGTCTGCATAACCTTCTTCATCATCTCAACAAGCATTTTGGCCGTATCCTTCCTACAGCTTCTCCCCACCTCGCCCTTAGTATCTGGCCATTGATTAATAAGACCTACACTTGCATCATGGTCAGAGAAATAGGCTCCCCTCACCAGTCTTGGTTTCATCATCACTCCATCATTGCCGATAGCTGCAATGGTGAGAGCCATTTGCAGAGGCGTTGCCAGGACCACATTTTGGCCAATGGCACCCTGGGCCACCAGTTTGGGATTATTGTTAAAATTTAATGCTGTCCACTCCCTACCACTGTTCACAGCTGGATACCCTGCAAAGGCAAGCGACTGCAGACTGGTACTCTTTTTTCCTGCTGGTAACCAAGATCGATTAAAGCCAAAACGGTTTGCCTCTTTTAAAAGAAGAGGGCCAAGCCTCACCCCAATATCACTAAAAAAGACATTGCAGGAGACAGACACCGCCGTCTGCAGGCTCACCCAACCATGACCTCGTTTATTATGATCACTAATACCCAGTGTTTTATGACGTCCCCTACATCTCATGCCCCATTTTATGTCAAAATCAGTTCGATCAGCCCAAGCGGCTGCTGTGACCAGCTTAAAGGTAGAGCCCGGCGGGTAGCGTCGTTCAAGCGTACGATTGACAAAGCCACTCCTATATCCTTTTTTAACTTCATCTTCCCAATACTTACCCGCTGGTTGACTTGGATCGAATGCCGGGGTTGAGACAGCGGCAAGCATTTCACCACTATTAATATCAAGCACAACCACAGCACCGGTTTTATGTGCCATTGATTGATAAATTTTTTGTTGAACCGCTCCATCAATTGTAAGCTTTATATCTGTCGTTTTTTGTCGGCCACTTGCCAATCGATAAAAGGATGAAAAGGCGGAAGAGTGCTGCCGACCGGCAAGCCAGCTATTGAGTGTTTTTTCAAGGCCCTTTAAGCCATAAATGGGATGAGCCACCCCAAGAAGTGGTGCCGTAGCTAAACCCAAGGGATACTTTCTGGTAATGTTCCCCACCATACCCTGTATGGATTCGGCAAGAACAAGACCATTTCTATCAAGGATGCGGCCTCTATCCTCAAGGTTTTTACCTTGAGTTATACGATGGTTTGCAACCCTGAACCCATCACCGTCAATTTTGAATTTGTTGTTTTTATAGGAGAAAAAACGCGTTCTTTTACCAATAAACCGGGTAAGACGTTTACCGTACATCTGCTCTAATGCAGCCTGGTCAATGAATACCTCACCATTTTTTTCTGTAATAGCATCTGTTTGTTCAGCTATATAGATCTTATTAATTATTTTCTGCTCGATATATGGTGTATTGGTAAGATCGTCCCCCTGAATAATCACCCGAAAAAAAACCCCAAAGAGTAAGCCAAGAACAAGCAAAGCAAAAAAGATGAGCAGGGTGCTGATTCTTTTTCTATACACTTTGCAGCTCCTCTCTGGCTAATCGTGGGAGAAAATTCTCTTCAAGCCAACGAGACACCTCTACTTCAAGCAGGTACACTCTCAAGCCTCTTTGTTTTAAAATCCAGTTTATACTCTCACTGTTTTTGCACCCGCAGAGCAGTTTCTGAACAAAACCATATGTTTTCGCTATATACTGAACAAGCGTTGAGACCTGCGCAGAGGCAAGACTTTTGCTGGTTCTATCGAAGGGTGTAAACGACAAATCCAGGAATTGAAGCGGAAGTAGTCCATCACGAACCAGCCCCTGCTCTAATGCTTGTAAACACGCTCTGGGAAGTTTTTGAGCCAGATATACAGCAAATCCTTCATCGAGCCCGACAGGAAGATTAGCGCCGGTATACTCTCTCATCATAAAGTGTACACATTCATGACAGACCATATTGGCAAGGGCCGTATCGTTTGGCACCTTTTCTTCTGTTACCGCCATCCTTATAATGCGCCAACTATCGACACCAACCCAAGTAAGCAGCTCACCTTTATTAATTATGGCGTGGCTATCTATCCACTGTCTCCAATCAGGGTAGACCTCTATTATAAGTGAAGCTGTAAAGCCCTCCATCAACTCAATATTACAATCACAGGTCATTATTCTTTGCCCTCACACAGAGTAGTAAGGACTTCTTTTGACATGCTGATGGAAGAGATCTGCATAATAAGGGCCAGACTAATAAAGTTCATAATCAACGAGCTACCACCAAAACTGATGAAGGGCAGAGTGATGCCTGTCAAAGGCAGCAGAGCAAGATTGCCACCGACAATCACCATGGTCTGTAACAACCACAGGCAGCCAAGCCCGGTGCCAAGTAACTGTAGATAGGGTTCATTGCACCTCTGAGCTGATCGCACTGAAACATAGGCAAGTGATGCAAAGCAGACAAGCACTGAAAGCGCGCCAAAAAAGCCCCACTCTTCAACAATGGCCGCAAAGTTAAAATCAGACCAGACCACTGGAATCTTATAGGCCATTCCTGCCCCCGGCCCCACTCCAAACCAGCCTCCACTCGCCGCAGCCCAAAGCGATTCTGCAATGTTCTGCGAATAAAGAAATGGTTCAAACCACATATCAAGACGTGTTCTCACCATGGAAGGATAGCCAAAGCTATAGCTCAAGGCTCCAGCTGCGACCATAATGATGATGCCGCTCAGGGCCGAAATCCCTGAGCCGCTACCAAGATAAAAAAGCAAAAGAAAAAGAGTAAACAACAAGGCTGTGGGGCCGAGATCTTTCTGCAAAAAAATCGGAAGAAGGACGAGAATCCACATAATAAAATAGGGGGCAAGGTATCTCCCCCGAGGCAATCCCAGGAGATGGCGGCCTCGCTCCATGAAACCACCTTCAAACCTGAAATAACTCACCATAAAAAAGAGCGCCATTATCTTTACAAGCTCAACGCTTTGGAAATTCATCACCCCAAGGTTTATGGAGAGCCTCCTACCGTGCATCTCGGTGCCAACAACTGCGGTAAGACAGATGAGCACAATAGAACCAAAGGCATATATGTAGCGAAAGCGGGTTAGTCGTTCAATTCGCTGAGGAGTCAAGTAAAGCAGAGCTACCATGAAAGCAATCAGAGAAAACAAAAAGGAGATATACTGATTCCAAAAAAGAAAGGTGAAACCTGCTTTATGGCTCTTAATGGCAATATCCGGTCCCAACCGATAAAGGAGGACAAGACCAGTGCCAACAAGCATGGTAACCATTGGCAGCAGAGGTGAGGCACGTAGAGGTATTTTAATATTTAAAAACAGATGGATCAGCCAAATAGGCACAAGATATAGCCCCACGGCCAGAAGCGACTGAGAGAAGACGCTGATACCGGGCAGGAAGGGAAAGGTATTCCAATGCTCACCGCCATGGAGCAGCCTGCCCTGTCCTGCCAGCACGAAAAGAGCCAACAGAATAATAGAAAACCCCATAAGCGAGATGGCTTCGTTCCTTCGAATTGCAGCAGCTTCTGGTTTTTCACCCTCGGTCCATAAATAAAGTGTAGCACACAACCAGCTTAAGAGAGCTACGATCACTATTACATGACAGGTAAAATGAAAATTATGACCAATAAACAAAGCAGAACCAATACGGTACAGCAACAGACCAGCGAGACACAGTAAAACAACCTTAAGCAACAATACATTTTTCCTGCTCACAGGCACACCTCGATTTTGCTGGCTCCCAGTTGTAGGACATCACCATTATTTAAGACATAAACACCTATTATTCTGTGTTGATTAATGAGTGTACCGTTACCTGAAGCAAGATCTTCAATTGTTGCGCATGATTCATCTATAGTCAGTTGACAATGTTTCCTGGAAACAAGATGATCTTCCTGACCAATCTGAACATCCGCCTCCGCACCTCTTCCGATGATATATGTACCCGTTCCAAGCTCAATTGGTTCAGGCTGCTTCTCTGAAATTATATGAAAGGCAACACAACTCTTTGCAGGTTTTTGGGTAAAGAGAGGATCGTGCTCCACAACTTCTTCCAGTTCCTCCACAACAGGTCTTGAACAGCTTGATTTAATTAGGGCTTTTTCACCAAGTCTTCCGCCATCTGCAATGGTAACTTGAGGAGGAGATCGCAAAAATGAATATTTTTGGGAAGAGGCAAGGCCGATGAGTAGAGTAGAGAGCTCTTTTTCTAAAGAGGGTAAGAATGGTTTATGCTCTTTAAATTCGGCGGAATCGAACAGTATCTCATATCTGTCAGATATCACGGTAATATCTCTGAATACTTTCTTGCTCTTTGACATCTCACCTGTCAAAAGAGTTACAAGATCACACCCACCCATTCTTTTCTTAAAAAGAAACACATTTTTAAGCAGGTTTAGCATATTTTTTCTGCCTCTACTTTTTCAGGGCTGATAAAAGAAAGGAACCATCCTGTGAAACACCGAGACGCCAGTAGTTCCAAGAAAGCATCCAATAACAATAGGATTCAATCTATTTTTCCACATAGTTCCAGTTAATATCAACAATATTATTATTTTCAGCCTATTTTCCCTGACTAAAACATCACTTCCTGCCGGAGTAATATAATAAGGGCAACAGGCTAAAATTTGAAAAGTGGCCCTACCCCTGATATGGTTAAGTCCACATTAACTCGTTATAATATGAGGGATAGGAGGCTCAGATAGTTAGACAAAGGCGGAGAAAATATGATGCCGATTTTAAACGTTCGACCCCAAAATAATGAAAGTAAAAATTCAATCACTTTTTGAATACGGCGGCACAGAAAGACGCATCTTTCCTCAACCGAAAAAATGGGCTCAAATATGGAAAATGCTTCCAGATAAAAATCATAAAGGTTCTGGGTGACAGCCACTGCTCCCCCTGAATTTGGGGGGCATGGTGACACACTACAACTAGCGAAAAGAAGGACAAATTTAAACTGCACTTAATGTAGAGCGAAGAAAAGGGCATTTTGAGTCAAGTGAATTCATTTTAACGACAATTGACAGAAAAGGATTGGTGAATAATAGATGAGTGATTTGCCTGAGTATGTAAAAAACACCTTGGATGAATGGGATTCAATATCCTACTTTGCGTATGATTGTTATGAAAAGGTAGGAAGGGTTGCTGTCGGAATTGAGGCTGACCCTGACAATCCTGCTGGCGCAAGACTCCTAGCTTTTCAATACGATTTTCAAGACGGGAAACCTGACAAAAAAACAGCTCAGATATTAGAGATTTACGACCCTGAAAATGAAATTGTAATTCAGTTCATGCATGATGACGGACAAGTTCAGACTCTAAAATTAAGAACTGCACCAGACGCTCGTCATCCCAAACGGATTTTCTTTTTTGAAACTTTACGCAAGTTATCAGAGGAACCATCTACAGTTAATTTATCTGAACTGCCAGCATGGATGATAGAGGCGTTAGAACAATTGGATGAAATAAAGAAAGATCAATAAGGTCGAAAATTGCGCTCGCCAGACGGCAAAAATCACGATGGTGCTATCGCGACAAGTTTGGATAAGCCGCTGGTAATGCAAGGCATTATGGGTGCAAAAATGACTCATAATATATTCAAGTCATGTATAGAAAATTCGATGAAAGTATTTTGGGTCGTGTTGCCAAATTGTTGTTTAGCAAAATTCTCTCTCTATCTGCGATAACATGCAGCCCGGTGCTTTTTGAAAACCCGATTGTTTTACGGTTGAGTCGCTTCAGCCTCGTTCGCAAATTCAGATTCTGTCGTTCGATTCATGAACACAGCTTTCTCACAGCTTTTCAGAAGGTAATTCAGCACGATAGGTTTCAAGCTGTCCATGCAGAAAAGCCTTATATCGAAAGATGGCAACAACCACAGAAGTGACTTGCATGCTTCGGTATCCTGCCGAAAGCATGGGCGATGATCGGCCAGCGTAGTTTCCATGCACCCCACCTTAAGAACCCTTGCCATGCCGCCTTAGCATCAGTGCTACCACAAAATCGACACTACCTTTACTATGACCATACCAGAACCTTAAAAAAAATGACTATACCATCACTTCAACGTTTTGGCATCACGCCTAACAATATGGCAACACGAGCAAAATTTGCCTTAAGTGGGAAATCAGAGAAGCGGAAACTACTTTAGCTGTTTTGCTTGAAACACTTATTAAAAAATATAGAAGGCTTAGTTACTGGGACAGTAAATCTATCATTTATTTTATACTATTCGAACAACCAATAACGAGTAGGGTTGTCCGGGCATTGGCCGAGACCGCATTCGGCAAAAGTCAACACGACCAAAGTTAAACTCAGTGTTATGGCAAAAATAGTAATATAGCGAGTAGCCTTATCACGTTGCTGAACAATCATCCCCAAAGTGATAGTTCTCTCTTGAAGTAACATTATAGCTGAAAATACTAAGGAACAGAAAAAGGCTATACCGGCCCAGGTATACATATGGTAGCCCCAAATTGGAGCACCATAGTTGCCTGTCCCGGGCACTATATGAAGTAGTATTTGACGAACGGAACCAGCCATGCCAAATAGGGCACTTATAAGAATTATGCCGTAGTGGGAAGTTCTCATTCCAAAATTGAGATTTAGGACAGCTCCGATTAGCATACATACAAACGCTAAACGTTGGAGCATGCAAAGTGGGCAAGGCAATTCGCCAAGGAATAACTGAATTACAAGAGAGGAAATCAGTATCCCTCCTACCACAAAAATGAACAGGAAATTCAAGAATCTAGCGATAGATATTGGCATTATATCTCCCGAGATAAGATTATAAATTGATATTGATAGAATCACTCATATGATGAACCAACCACATAATTCCCAATGCCAACGTTACAAATGATGTCAATATTGCCGGTTGTCTCAAACCTTTATAAATAAGACCGAAAACTATGACTGTTAGAGTAAAAAGAATGCCCGTCATATGTTCACCTCCAAAAAAAATTAATTTTCATAGTGTTTCAAAATAGGGTCGTGTTGGCAAAATTAAATTTTGTCGTTCGATTCATGGCCACAGCTTCCCCACAGCTTTTCAGCAGGCAATTCAGCACGATAGGCTTCAAGCTGTCCATGTAGAAAAACCTTATATTGAAAGGTGGCAACAACCCCAGAAATAATTTGCATGCTTCGCTATCCTGCCGAAAGCATGAAGGATGATCGTCCAACGTAGTTCCCATGCACCCCACCTTAAGGCCCCTTACCGCGCCGTCCTGCCTCATCAGTGCCAGCACAAAACCGACACTACTTTTACTGTAGCCATACCAGAACCTTAAAAAAGAGTGCCGATAGCATCACTTCAACGTTTTGGCATCACGACCGTATTTTGGCCTCTTTTGACATTTGAGTAGGTAATTGAATGCCATTCCTTCCAGAATCAACCTGAAAACATCCTACAGAGGAGGGTCTGATTGAAGCATTATTTCGTGGGTGCCCATCCTCCCACATGGCAGCATTCTTTTATACCGATGGTTCCAATATCACAGGTTAGGCACGCAAGAATCGAACAAAAGGGATAATTTTCCCCCCAACGAATATTAGCAGTATCACTGCAAGAATAATTCCCATAAAAACATTTGCTCCATTCAACTTAAAACGTTGAATATGTCATCTCAAATGGTCCAATTTTAACAACACTTCCATCACGCAATAACATGCGTTCGCATACCTCACCATCCACAGTTACCTTTTTATAACCGAGACAATTTTCAAGACAGACATCTCCATTTTGCATTATCTGGAACAACACTCCAGGAATATTTGTAAGCAACGAAGCTGAATTAATTTGCAAGCCTGCTTCAGCAGGCATAGTAGACTCTACCTCAGGCGCCACAGATTCTCCTTCGTAATCACATACAATGGTCAAGGGTTCATCCAAATACTCATTTACGCCAGCCTGTACCGTTGACTGTGATTCTTGCTCCTGCTTGGCACAAGAGAGGATGGTATCCCTCTCCATAGATTCTTCAAGTACCGTACTACTCAAGACCGTATCTGGCTCAGACTCACAACAGACCAATCCTTTTATTTCTGGCCTTTTGGGTTTTACTTTGGTGCTTTCGAACAAGAACACCTCAAGATTTGAAGCGAGAACATATTTTCTTTCTTCTATATGCCTTTCAAGCTCTGCTTGTATGTCAGAGCTGATAACTTTAAGAAAAGGATAAAGTTCGTTATAATCGTTGCTATGCAAGTAAATATGAAAAGTATTTGGTGCATAGGTTCGCCTGAGACCTTTTTTACATCCTTGTTCAAGACATCTCACCGCCAATCGGCATAAATCGATTGGATGAAAATCATTCCCCTGATGAAATTTTTCCATTGGTATGTTCAGTATATTTTCTACTTTTGTCAAAAAACCCATGCTACCCCCTATTTCAATTATTTATTTTTATCTTCCTTTTTTCAAAATGAACAGAGACTCACCTTTATGCATTTACTTTCATATTTTAGTCTTTTTTCACTCTCCCCATCCAATAAAAACCATCAACTTCCGAAAAAGTCGAGAATTTGACTGCGAGGGACGGGTGCTCACCCCAGCGTTTATCGGTTTCATCCCGCAAGAGCGGGCTTGGATGGATGAGTTGCCAGAGGCAGGTTATACGGACACCTTCCGCCTCTTTCACCAAGACCCTGAAAACTATTAGTGGAGTTATCGCTTTAATGCTGGAAGCAAGAATATAGGCTGGCGGATCGGCTATTTCTGTGTCTCTGAAAATGACCAAAGGCGAATTGTTAATGCAGAGATCCTGCTGGATACCATGGGCTCTAATCACTGCCCCGTCCTCCTCGATTTTAAGAAGTAGGGGCCAGGCAGGCGGGCAGGCCTGCCTGCTCTTTCAGCTCCCCGCAGCACAGGGGGGCCGAAGGGCCGTAGTGGCCGGGCTCCTTTCCCTCATCTCTTTTGAGTAAAAGAGATGAATAGCTCCAAAAAAGCATGACATCGGCACTTATCGAGTGAGCTTTATCAAAACAACAAATTGACATCACGACCTATTTTTTGGGGTCGTTTCAAATAGAGCGGCCAAAGAATAGAATAATTACCACCGTTACTATGTGTTGGGTCCCTGATGATTTCCTAGACATCCGTAGTGAAAGGTTGTTACAATCATATGCATGGATGCAGGATTTTATTAACTTCCTTTCAAAAGGTGATTCTTATGCAAGTTAAGCTACATGCAAATGCAACCACAACGCCCCGAATTCGTAAGTACATACAGGAATCAGATAAACCTGTAAGAACACTTGCAAGAGAGCTTGGTGTAGCCGAGACCACAATACGAATATGGCGTGACCGAGACTCCGTTGAAGATAGGTCCCATACTGCTCAAAATCTCCAAACGACCCTTTCAAAAGATCAGGAATGGCTTGCTGTAGAGCTTCGTAAAATGCTTTTACTGTCACTCGACGATCTGCTTGTTGTGGTGCGAAAATTTATCAATGCCAAGGCTTCTCGATCAGGACTTGATCGTTGCTTGCGAAGGCACGGAGTAAGCCGTCTTAAAGATTTAATCCCGGAGACAGCTCCCAAACCATCGCCAAAACAGTTTAAAGAGTATGATCCTGGCTATGTGCATGTTGATCTGAAATATCTTCCTCAGATGCCAGATGAAGATCAACGAAGATACATTTTTGTTGGCATAGACAGAGCGACACGCTGGGTATATCTCCAGATTATGCCAGATAAAACAGCGGCGAGTGCATCTCTTTTTCTTAGAAATCTTTTGGAAAAAGCTCCCTTTAAAGTGAAAACTATTTTAACTGATAACGGTAAAGAATTTACTGACCGTTTTTGTGCTACTGGGCAAAGAGAACCTACAGGTAAACATGTTTTTGACCAAAATTGCACCGTCCACAATATTGAGCATAGACTTATAAAGCCAATGCATCCTCAAACAAACGGAATGGTTGAACGTTTCAATGGGCGCATTGCTGCCATTCTGAAAAGAACTACATTCGAGTCAGCACAAGATCTTGAGGATACAATGCACCGATATGAGCTAGTTTATAACCAGCATATCCCGCAAAAAGCATTGAAGCATTTAACGCCCATGGATAAGCTGAAAGAGTTTCATCAACTCAAACCAAATTTATTCAAGAAGCGACCAACCAATCGTCGGGGACCCAACAACTATGGCGATTATCAATGTCCGCAACCCGGACCAAAGCCAAAAGGTTTTACTGATTTTTCCTAAAAATACCCCAAGGGAAAAGATACATATCAGTGCCACAACTATAGCATTGATAAAAGGTGATGAAGGTAGTGCATGTAACTGTTCTGCAAAAAACAGAGGCAAGAGGATGATCAGAGATAGCAGCAATGGTGCGAATCCATTAACCAGAGCCACCAATATTGGAAGATACCGGCTTGCCTGTCCGTAATCACTCTCTTTCAGATCAACCAACAAGGCCTGTTCCAATTCATGTAATTCTTTTTCACGCTCAGCTTTCTCGCTCAAGTAGGCGCTACTGAGGCCGCTTATAAACAGAGCGACTACGGCGCCCAAGCAGGCACTAATTGCCACCGACAGTTCTGTCATCCCACTTGCATAGAAACCAGTCACCATGCCCAGAATAGTTAATGAACCATCAAAGCCATTGGTAATCAGATAGCGCCGTGCAATACTTCTGGCACGGAGGACATGCAATATCAGCTGTTTTTTATTTAAGATCATATGGTGTGACCTACAAAACAAAACTTAATTTGATATGACTTAACCAGCAGTATTTAATTTTCACAAATTTCTCGCTCTCAAAGACTATTTGCAAGAAGGTTGAAAAATTATGTTGGCTCCGTCCCGTACACTTCAACTTCATCAATACTATGGACAGATGCGCCCATTTTTTCGATGGCCGTTTTAATATTCTCAAAATTTATATCAGCGCCTTCAATAGTCACGATTGTGCTTTCGGTGTTTTTGTCCACCTCTGTAACGGTTAATTTTATACGATAATCTCCCCCTAAATCAGCCAGGGTAGAAGAAAAGTCCAATGCATTTGGTTGATGTGGTTTGAGTACATCAAGTACGACTCTTCGTGTTTTTGTCATGAGTAATTCTCAAAAGGTATTAATCTATTAATTTTTACGTCGTGTTAACATCTCTCAACTTACATATTTTGTAGTTTGCACCCAATATCTTTGGTCGTGATGCCAATCTGTTGTTGAAAGAACATCCCTCTTGATGAAAGTGGATTGACTTTATCATATAGACCTGAGTTACTGGAACAATCCCCATTGTTATACGACTGAGCCCTTCCCCATTTTGGCATCATGCCCACACTACATAACCCAAATCCCCTCCAACCTTACCAGGAGGGGGAGCACACTGTTAGCATAAGCTAACTAAAAAACACGCCAGCCCCAATAGCCTTTTCCAGTTTATCATTCTGGCCAAGAGATCCGCAATATTATGTGAGCATCTTCGTGCCCTTTGTCACAAAGGGCATTATCACCCTGACACGGAATGACTTCAAGTGATCGACAATCATCTAAAATCACAGTTTAAAACATCAGGCCGGCAAGCTTCAGCACCCAAGTTCCGCACCCCGCCGCCTCAGTAACCTCTTGCCGACTCAACAACCAGCAAGCGGATAGTTTTTTTTGAGCCCCATGGCTACAGTAAAAGTAGTGTCGGTTTTGTGGTAGCATTAATGCTAAGGCGGCACGGAAAGGATTGAGTTACATCGCACAAGACGATATTTCGCCAAAACAACAAATTGGTATCACGAGCCTCGATCGAGTTTCCCGGGTTTGATGGTAGTCACCGGATCGTGGCTTGCCAGCCACCCTGGCCAAAAGGGGAAGCGTTCCCCCCTTTGAACCCCATGCCGCCCCGGCCCAGTTGCCAATCCTCACTCTCGTTTCAGCTGCCGCTAAGGTTGCGAACGGACTCCTGGGCGCCACTGGCAGTTCCTCCTGACCTACCCACGCGCCAGCTTCACTCCGTTCGGGCAACTGAGAGGGGGGAGGGGCCACCTCTGTTCTCCATAGCTAATGGTTATTTCCGTGCTTCCTGTCCAGATCGGCTTCTGGTGGCAATCCCCATTGGCATAGCCGCTCCCTGGCATCCATGCCACCGCAGCTTACCACCCTTGTCCTATTTCAGGCTCATGGCCTGCAAGACAATGGCCTAAATGCGGGGCCTGTTTCATCAAGAGCCCTTGAGGACAGAGAGATAGATGAATCATCTCTGCACAACTTATTTTTCGCATATCATGTGCGACTCTAGTAGCTTATTTCTTGTACTTAACACTCTTTTGCGGTATCACCTTGGTTAGAGATTTTATGGAGGGCGAAGGAGTCCGTCTGTCTATCACGCAAAATTGTGCTACGAGTCTATACCTTGGTAGGGATCAAAGGAGATATTGTGCCCAACGGGAACTCAATATTAATTTAGGCAACTTGGCTAAGCCTGCCCCGTACTTATTGAAAAAGTATCGAATGCGGTTGGTGTTCTGTATGAGCCAAGGCGGATCATAAAACGGGCCGAAGCTGAAGCAGAAGCTGGAAAAATTAAAGCTTTAGCCGGCATTGATCTAAATGAAATCGAGCAAAGAGGTATTGAGCGACTCGTTCATCAAGAAGCTAGAAAGCAGGAGAATATCGAAAATATTACAGCAAAAGCTGCGTATTCGATCCCCCCAGGGGCCAAAACGGAAGATCTTGAAGAAGACTGGGTGGCACACTTCTTTGACAAGTGCGACAAGGTCTCTGACAAACAGATGCAATCTTTATGGTCGAGCCTTCTTGCCGGTGAAGCTACGAGGCCAGGTACGTACTCTAAGAGAACCGTAGATTTTGTAGCATCTATGGATAAGAAGGATGCCGACTTATTTACAAACTTTTGTCAGTTCACATGGATGATTGGTGACGCCACACCACTGGTGTTTGATACGGATAACGAAATTTATACTAAGCACGGCATAAACTTTACCTCCATTAAACATTTAGATTCGATAGGCCTAATTTCCTTTGAGTCGGTCTCTGGCTATCGAAAAATGGGCCTACCTAAACAAGCTGCAATTTTTTACTATGGCCAGCCCACCATTGCTGAGTTTCCGAACGATAAAGACAACGAGATAAAAACAGGTAAAGTATTGTTCACTCAGGCTGGGCAGCAGCTTGTAAGTATATGTGGCGCACAGCGAAACCAAGAGTTTTATGAGTATGCAATCGAGCAAATATCCAAACAAAAAATTACTCTGTCAAGTTTGATACCTAACAAGCGCGTCAACTAGGGCGCTCGTAATCCCGCGCCTATTACGCGGTCGTTAGCCAATTATATGTATAGTGGGAATTATGGGTAGAAAACAATCAAATGGTAGCGTATCAAAAGAATTAATGCTTCGTAGCAAGATTACAGGGCGTTGGATTAAGCGGTCTGATGAAGAAATTGCTTTGAGTGAAAACTCAATTCCAAAGACTTTAGTTCAAATCCAACAGAACAATATTTACTATACTGATACAAATTTAATCATTAGTAATTTTGTCAAAATTAGATATGAAGAAAAATAAAAGTATTAGAAACGAAATACAACACTATAATTGACAGTATTGATAATTATCGAGCTTACTCTTCTGGCATTGAGATAGTTTTTAACAATTGCCAGCAAAATGCTAGTCACTTTGACAATAATTTAAGAGGCATTGTCGATGAGTTTGATGTTACGTGTGAAAAAAAAGAGTTAAATGAAGATTTAATTAGTCTTTCTAAAGCGTACGTTAAAGTGTTGTTTGTACTCTGCCTTCTCTTTACACAAGGAGAAGGTCAAGAATGATACGGTTATATATGGCAAGATAACTTCTTTTAAAGAGTACATCTAGGGCTTATTAGAGAGGATACTGATCCCTAAAACCAGTTGGAATAATAACCTTAACTATAAACATTCAATGTACTCCATGTTCATCTATAACGATGAATTTAATATTAAATATATTGATGCCCTTGTAGTATATGATAGAAGGTTTGATTCTTCACTTGAACTAATTAGAATATTCAACAAAAACGCCCTCATCATCGACACTTACTCCAATTTTGAAATTAGTGGTAGCTTTAAAGAATATCATATTGAGAGTAAGCCAGTGAAGTTAGTAAGCTCGCTAGTTAAGCTATTATCTGATATAGATAGATTATTAAACATTAGGCAGGAAATTAATGATATTGACCAAGACATAGTTTTTGAAAAGTTCGAACAGCAAGTTAAAAATGGCTAACAAATTATTCAAGCTGATTCAAAACGCGTGGCATTCGTGGTTTGAATCCACTTTTGTGTTTACGGTGGTCAATTCAAGTTAAATGGTAGTGCGCTTCTTGCCACCTAACAGGGTGTTACCCCTCCCCAGAACCAGCAACGATCTCCCCGCCGCGCCTCAATAAGCAGGCATTGACTTCCGGCCCCCGCACCTCAACTGCGGGGACGCCACGGCTTGCGAGGCCTGGCTGACAGCTGACGGCTATCCTTTGCACTGCCCCCTCCCATATTGGGGGCAATCCCCATTGTCACCAAGCTGAGTAGCGAAAAAGTGGTCGATCGAACTCAGCAGGAGTTCCTCACTGATATAAAGGCTGCACTTATTGCCTGAATCTATCGCAAATCGTAAATGTTAACAATAAATTACAAAAAAACATCCGCCTCACATCTCAAGTCGATCTATAAGTTCTCAACCTATCTTTCCTGGGACAATCGTTTAACTGCATTCTGGGCAGACCTTCTAACATCTGCATCGCTGTCAGCTAGAAGAGGAGAAATAATTGCTAACGCACCTGAAGCTTCTTCGCCAAAATAAGCTAATGTGTCTAATGTACCACTACGCACTTCCCATGATCTTGATTTTAAAACTTTCCCAAAATATTTAATATATTTATCATCAAAACTTTCCAATTTCACAGCTCTTTTTGCTGATCTTCTGACATCAGGATCACTGTCCCCTAAAGCTAAAACTAGCTGAGGGTAGGCATAAACAATAGCCTCATTGCCATATGATATAAATTGATCGATTGATTCCTTTCGAATTTTCCATGAATCATGGCTCAAATTCAGTATCAATTGATCTAAAATAATATGTGACAAGCCATTAGCAAGCTTATGTTTTTTACTATCAACAGGCTCACGACTACTTCGTCTGGCTTTTGCTATGCCTTGAGAATTTTGACTATATGATGGTTTCTTTGCCTTGCTACTAATATTAGAAAAAGAGAAATCTCCATCAATTGAGGCCTCATACCAAGGTGATTGCTTACCATTAGTTTGTTTTTTTACCTTCTCTCTTACCTTTTTGAACATCAACTCAACAGGCAAATTTGGATACTTCATCAATTCTATCAGGCTACCTGTATATGGACTATTTCTTCCGACACCATCCAAAGCTACCTTACCAGGTGCAGTCGAGTAAGCGATTAAACACCCGTCCGCATCAGATACTCTACTCAAGCCATCCCCCATATCTCTTGCAAAAGATTGGAAGGGATTGTTTCTACAAGCATCAAGAATCACAATATTCAGACCATTATTTGCGTGTTTCATGACGCCTAAAACATATCCTACATCCACAGTTTTATATTTTAAATGATCTGGAGAGGAAATTTTTGGCATTGCCCCAATAGGTATTAAGTAATTTCTACCTTCATACTGCACACCATGACCAGAAAAATAAAATAAGCCAACGGTGTCTCCTCTGATCTTTTTTCCAAATTTACGAACAGACTCTTCAAAACCCTCCTGATCTGCATTTACTTTGATGATAGTTTCAAACCCTAAGGCTGAGAGAGTTCTAGAAAAATCTTTTGCATCATTAACAGGGTTTTTTAATGATCGTATCCGATAGTCACTGTTTCCAATAATCAAGGCGATTCTTTTTTGTGCAACAGCTTCATCAGGGTGGGCTGAATTAAAAAATATAACTGAAAATATAGTTATATATAATAATTTTCTCATTCTAATATTTCTTCTATCATTCATATGGCGATTATTATAATTTTTGGGTCAAAACCTAACAGGTTATTATCCGGTTTCCTGATATCATCCCAAAGCACAATTTGACAAGGATTTCCCAGCCATATTACCTAAGTTTCAGCTTGCCACTTTTGGGCCAGGAGATTTGCAATGTGTTTGAGCATCCCCCCTCTAACAAGACAGATCAAGACCCTAACAGCAGATCCCCTTCAAGGAAGGGGCAAGCATCTAACATCACAAATTAAAACACCGGGCCTACAAACTTCAACAGTCATGAGGATAGCGCGGCCTTGTTATGCGTTTAATTTCTTCCCTCAACAACGTGACAGCCTCTATACATAAATTGCCATTCTTGATTTTGATGGCGTCTTTGCACAAATGCTTCATTCCCTTTTTCCCACCACTCCAGTGACTCATTTGAGTATCGTTCACCAGATCCTGATGGCACACCTACTAAGGTGATTTCTGGCTCATTTGGCAACTTCAACTTCACAAAATTAAGACTATAATCAGAAAGAGAATAATATTTCACTTGAACCCGTACATTATTTTCACACTGATACTCCTGTACCTCTCCTCTTAACACATTCAATTCGTCATTTTTGAAAGTTGATTTTGAACAGCCAACCAAAATAAAAGCCACACTAAGCAGTAATACCATCAGTCCTATTTTCTTTGTCAATTACTATCTCCTTGCATAACACGTTACTATCCGATTTTCTGATATCAACCAAGTTTCAGCCTGTCTCATTTGGGCCAGGGGATTTGCAATGTGTTTGCGCATCTCTCCTCTAACAATAAATATCTGTACACTAACAGCAGAGCCCCTTCAAGAAAAAAAGCAATCAGCTAAAACCACAACTCAAGCCTGCAAATTTCAGCGTTCAAGTGCCATCTCCCTTTTTACTGTTAAAGATTCAACAAGAGGAGAGCATCCCAATAGCAGGGGAGGATGGCCTTTTGGGCGGGATAGAGCGGCCAGCCTCTGGATGGTGGCAAGAAAAAGAGACCTACTCCTGCCGCTGATCCAGAAAAGCCCCTTTTACAGATAAAAACAGGCTATAATATGAACTAGTTTAAAGTGACCGTCTGCAAAGGTATTTAACGCCCAGGGATAAACTGAAAGATTTTCATCAAAGCAAATTTATTCAGGAAACAACCAATCGTCGGGAAGCTAACAATGGGACGCCAGGCGATGGGGGACAGCTCTGGCAGGGTGCGACTGGCAACACCTAATCCGCCGAGTATAAAAGAAATATCAATATTAGAGGAATTAACAAGGCGCGCATTGACGTCGTAACCGCATTGAATGGAGAATAGAATGATCCATCTTGATGATCTTAAGGCTTTTGTTCATTTTGACCGGGAAAAAAAGGTCGACACGATCCTGCCACTTATAACGACTCTTATTGCCGGTCTCGTTATAATATTATCTATCAGTCCTGAATATTTACGTGAGCTGAACCCGATCACCCTTTTCCTTTTATCAGTTGCCTGTGCCCTGCCGGTCTGGTCTTTAAACCAGCTTCTATGGTGGCATTTAGGAAGAAAGATATCCAGCGAACTGGTTGGCAAGATCGTTTATATTTTTGATATTTCAGGGAAAGAGAAAAAAGTACTGTCATTTGCCCTTGGCCAGTTGATGACGGCCCTGGATATCATGCGCTTCATCCCTTCGAAAAATATTGCCAACCTGGTAACAGTCCTGACAATATATCTTGCCGCCGCAGTAATTTATTTCACCTCCGGTTCACCGGCCCTTCTCTATGGGATTATTTTTTTACTGAGCCTAATCATTTGGCTTGGCGGCTGGTACGCCTTGCACAGATCCAGCCGAAAAATCGATGTGAAGCCCCTGAAAAATGCGTGGGAGCAGTTGAAAGACAACGAAGAGCTCCTGGCCAATATCAACAAACATTTCGAAAAAATTGAAGAGATGGTTCTAGCAAGGGCAAGCCTGCTTGGAAAAAACAAGGATGAGGTAGAAGCAGAAAGCAGGGAGGAGGCCACTCAAAGGGAAAAAGAAAACGGCGAAGATAACTAGTTACCGCTTACGAAGAGGCTCACAGCTACCTTAAGCGCCCAAGATCTCATCACATTTCGATGTCAGAGAGACAATTCGCGTAAAGTGTCTCTCTTGCCGGCAAAACGGGAGGACATCGACCACTGAGCACGTTTGCGAGAAGACAGCGAGCCTAGAGCAACAGGGCCAATCAATATCACTTAATTACAATATCATACACATCCAGTAGAGACAGAACATCTGGTAAAGAAAACACTGTCTTTTTCAATTTATTTCCATCTGGATGGATGGAATAATTTGAGGCATATGAAAAATCAGTATATTCCAAATTGGTATTTACAAATCGGCTTCCAGTAAAGTCTGAATATCTGCAATTTGATTTCGATAGATTAGTCTCAGCAAAATCAGCCTCTTTAACCATACAGTTAGTCATTTCTGTTTTTCGTAGGTCTACACCTATAAAGCTACAATAATTGAGCAAACACTGTCTAAATTTTATATTTAAGGGAATCCCGGTATCAGCCCACTGAATTCCAGTTAACTTTGATTCTTCAAAAGTGACACCAGCAAAGACACTATGCTTTATCAAAATTGAGCTTAAATCACAGTTTTTAAAGCTACAATTTTCAAATCTACAGGCAAAAAAGATGACTTTGGAAAATTTGCAATTGATAAATGTGCAGTCACTAAACTCAACCTCAGTTAACTTGGTGTTTTGCTGTAACTCTATTTCTGAGAATATTTCATCTGCAATGAGATCTATATTCAATATATCGGTTTCATTTTTATTCATTTTGCTTTTCATCAATCTTATCTATTTTCAGCTTCTAACTGTTGGGGGATCTGATGCAGCCCCCAACAAAACACGCCCACCTCAACACCTTTCCCGTTTGCCTATTTTGGGCCAGGAAATCCGCCCCCACACACCTAGAGAACTGCGTTGTGCCCAGCAGCCTCTTTGAACCATTTCGCACTCAGTTTTGGCGTACGTTTTTGAGTTTTAAAATTTACGTGCACCAGTCCGAAACGCGTACCAAAACCTCCGCTCCATTCCAAATTATCAAATGCGCTCCAGACAAAGTTGCCCTTTATGGGTACGCCCTCAGCGCTTGCTCTCTGTAGCTGTCCCATAGCGTTGCGCAGGTACATGACGCGATCGGTATCGTAGATATTGCCGTCGGCAGATATCTCGTCGCTGGCAGCACAGCCATTTTCAGTTATGTAAATCGCCTTCGGCTTCCAGATGGAGTGGGTCAGACGTGGAGCCCAATAAAGAACTTCAGGCGCGAAGGTATGCCAGGGCGAGGACATTTTTGGATGTGATACGCTCATAGGCACTTCTTTATAGCCAGATTCATCCTCAGAGGCCATAACGTACATTTTGGGGATGTAAACATTGATACCAACAAAATCTACCGGTGAGCCAATGGCTTGCAGATCTTCTTCTGTGAATTTCGGAGCGTCCTTACCTGCCTCTTGCAGGTAGGCATCACTGTATTTTCCGGTCAGCATGACGTCCAAAAAACGGGCATTGAGACGACGTGTAGCTAACTCCGCAGCTTTAACATGCTCTGGGCTGTCCATTATTGGTACCCCGCAAAACATTACCTCTGCAGGACCTACTTTAGTACCTTTTTTTCCCATTGCCCGAATGGCCTGCACCGACAGACCATGGGCCAGCACGGTATGATGGGCAACCTGGTTCAAAGCTTGATTGTCGAGCTTAAGACCCGGAGCCAGTTCAATATGCACTGGTTTACCTTGAACCACCATATCTACACCACGGTGGCCCATATCTACAATATTTTGAAATTCATTTAGAGTGAAGAAATTTTTCACCCTATCACTCAATTTTTCCGCCATATAACCCGCATATTGGGCGAAACATTCAGCTGTTTCGCGTGACTGCCATCCCCCTTTGTCCTGCAGTGCCTGTGGCAGATCCCAGTGGTAGAGTGTGGCAAAGGGTTGAATGCCAGCATTAAGTAGCTCATCGACAAGACGATTATAAAAATCCAGCCCCTTCGGATTTGCCAGCCCCGTACCGCTCGGGAAGATGCGAGACCAGGCAATGGAGAACCTGTATCCGGTTGCCCCCATCTCCTTCATTATTTGTACATCTTCCTTATATCGCTGGTAGTGGTCAATAGCGACATCACCGGTATCATTATTTTTCATCTTTCCCGGTATGTGTGCATAGGTATCCCATATTGACATGCCCTTGCCATCCACTTTAGGGGAGCCCTCAATCTGATAAGACGCTGTAGCCAGTCCCCAGCAAAAACCGTCTGGAAATTTTGCCAAGTTGGACGCTGATGTAATGAGAGCACCATCATCTTGGGTCTTTACAGACAGAGTACCTCCAGGAAGAACGGAATTAATAGGCATACACTTTCCTTCTTTGAATTGAGTAGTTAGTAATTATTGCCCTTTTCTTAGGTCTGGTTCTGCAAGACACTGTTTGCAAAGTTATTATTGCATGTCAGGGGACAGAATGCCATTTTTCATAGTGCACAGCACCTCAACACCGGACGGTGATCATCAAGTCCTGCGGTATTTCTTTTTTAAGACGCCAACCATCCTTGCCGTCAATGAATTGGAAAGTCGGGCATTATACGAGGCATGATATTGAACCGGCAAGTCAGCAAGTGACAGATCAACGGGTAACTGAACAGAGGGGTCTTCTTGATTATCTTGAGGACGGCTGGGGTCCATGGACGGAAGATCCTTAAATGGTCCAACCTCTGTTATATTTTTAAAGTTGGGCAGGAGCGGATTCTGCACGATTTGTTGAGTTGCAATCGCATATTTTCGTGAAATTTCAGCAGGAGTCCCCTTTTTTACGGCAGGGTCAACATTAACAGCGTCAATTGAGATTGTATCGTCATCAGCAAAAAAGATCTCAAAGTTTCTAAACTGCTGAGGAAAATCACGAAGCGACGACGTCTCAACCTGCCAAAATCCTCTTTCCGGTTTGGTTACATCATCCGATGTAATTGCCTTGACAGTGTTAAAATGGCGATGACCGGCTATCCACATCAAAAGATTAGGGGTGTCTCTCAGCAGATCAACAAGCTCAACAAGAGTACAGCCATTTTGTGCTTTTGTAGTGGGGTCACCCAATGGGTTATTTTTTGTTTTACCACCTGCCCACCATTCAAGTTCACTGCCAATTCCTGCAACACAGATTGGAATATGGGCAGCAATGACCATCAGCTGATCCTTCTCCTGCCCCTCTTGCAGCTCCTTTTTTAGCCACTTCCACCTCAGTGAATCGAGAAAACCATGGCCATGAATATCACGGGAGCCGTCATCTTCTCTTTGGGTGTCATCCAATACAATTATTTTAACAGGTACCTCCAACTCGGGATCGGATTTGTATTCGGGCTGGAAGCTGTAACAGGCAAAACCCTTCGGTCTTTTTTCATGAGTGAGTCCGAAAGAGTCCTTAACCCGGTTAAAGCCGTGCCCTTCAGGTAGCGAAGAGGTGGTGAAAAACTCTTCTATCCACTCCTCTCTCTTGAGAGGACGCCGCTCGACATCGGCCATAATTTTCGGTATTTTTGCCCCTTTTTCAATGGGGCCACCAGCGTAAATAATGTCTCCATTTTCTGTTGAGCCATCAATGACACCTCCCAAATACCTCTCTTTTCCATTTCCTTTCTGGAGCGTATTCGTATCAAAAAGAGCAGGGAAATTAGGTAAATAAGGATCAAGAAAGTCCGTGACAGTCCATACCTTATTGTCAGTGAATGACTCTGCAAGACCAAGCTTTGAATAATCTTCAAATATGGGGAAGGAACCGATAAGGAAATGATCATGGTTACCTAATACTTGATAAAAAGGAATATCCTTATTAAGGCCTGCTGCCTGGAAAGGTTTCTGATAGTCAACTCTCTCTTCTCCCAAATGAGCGCCTGAACTTGGTCTGATTTTCTCGCCATCGAGAATATCAATATACCACCTAAGTTCTTTATACATAGCCGTATTGCTGACATCGCCTAGCGAAATGCCAAAATCATAGCTTTTCTTTTCGTGAAGGGCATTAACTGTCTGAATAGCAGCATCGAAGACATGGGGGGTATACACCATCACCGGGGAATAGATGGATGTATTATTAGCAAGAAGAGTCCTCTTGCTGGTTGTGAATAAACTGGGTGGGCGCCTCCTTATCTGTAAGATGGATATCGGCCATGGTAAAAAAGTTGAGTAAGGAAGGTCTCTTCTCACATCTGGAGGCAGATAGCCCTCTGGCATAATATCAAGGCGGGGAACAACGGGGGAGGCCTGAACCGTAACTCCAACTCCCATAGCCTAGACTTTGGTACTCTGAAACCTTATGCAGATCTTTCACTGCCAGCCCGTCGCTCTTGCCATCCGGAGCCATGGGGGGAGGCTCCATACCTTTAGGTGGAACCTCTGCCAGATTCATATTAAAGGCAATCATCCGCTCTTGCGTCGTTTGTACGACCGTATCTATCTCATAACGTGGCAGATCAAAATCCGACCAATGAGCGTTTTTGGAAGCGCAGCCAACTAAAGGCATTGGCAGGGCCACACCAGCCAACAGGACAGTGCTATACTGTATGAATTTTCGTCTTGTTATATCCATGTCCGACCGGACTTCACCGTCGAAGCTGAGAGCCTTATCCTCTTCTTCAAGAGAAACCATATTTTTTTTGCTCATAATATTTACTCGTGGGTTAGGGGAAGACAACTAATATTTAAGCCATTCATTGACGATAATTCGCCTGAACTCATTCAGGCTACTCCTAGAGCAGCGATAACAGGAGTGAAGAGGGAGCTTATTGATTTGCGATCTGTATGTAAAGGCATCTTTTATCTTCATCACTCCTTTATTCCTTGAGTAGATTTCAATATCACCGGTTCCAGCAATAGCAGACTTGGCTATTACAGTAACAGAGCCGTCGCTTTGACTGATAATGGGTACATTAATGGCACCGATGCTTACCTTCCTAATATCATTTCAACTACCTAAGGTATTGCCCTTGATAGTTATTTTACAGCCCTCCTTACAGCATGCGCAATTAGGCGTAATAGTAAAAAGGGTTTGAGCGTTTTGCTTTCCCACCAAGGCTTTCATCTCCTGCATAGTGAACCATTAGGGACCCAGCAAGTAGGGCTGTGAACCTTTGCCGAGACAGTTTCTAGACCTCCTGAGAGGTAAGTTTCGAATCGTTTCTAAATTTTATTAGATGAGCCATCAGTTTAATTATATTCATAAAAGTCTCGCTAATGCTCGCATTTTAAGAGAAGCATTTGAAGTCGAAAAACAGCCATCCTGATTGAGTGGGCTAGATTCAGGGCTGAATTGAAGCGATCAGCCGAGCCTATCAATAAAGACCACGGCACTCGACCTGCCAACAACCACGGATATGCCCTGAGACAGGGGTGTACCTTGACAATCCCTAACTATCGTCCTACACTGTTTTCTTGTTATGGTCAATAATTAAGAGCTCTTAGTGGTACACAAGAGAGGACTGTAGCATGCCCCATACAGGGGTATTGGCCTCATCCTCTGAGGAGTGCAAGAAGGTTGAAAAGAGTATCAGCCCTGGCAGAAGCAAAAAGCGAAACAGATCAATATCGCAGGCCATATCTCAGGGCGATTAGCATACTAATAGCAGTGTATTATGGTCTACTTAGCCGAATAAAGCGGGTACCCCTGAGGGGCAGGAAAAAAGTACAGGGGCACTTGCCCGCTATGATCACAATAGATGTCCAGCATTACCCATGGCGAGCCCTGGCGGAGACGACAGGAGTCTCACCGGCTTAGTGTCATAATTCAAACCGTTACATATTGGATTTCCAATGATTCCCTAGACATTCGCAGTGCAAGAGTGATAGGCTCACATAAGTAGAGTAAGGACTTTATCTCTTTTCTCTTAAAAGGAGCTTCTGGGCCAAAAGCTCCACGTAAACGCGACCACAAGGCCTCGAATTCGTCACAATTCAAGAGTTAGATAAACCAGCGTGAACCCTTGCTCGCGAGCAGGGAATTGCTGATACGGCCGTTTCACGTTTGGCGTGAGCGTGATAGCGTAGAAGACAGATCTCATACTGCTCATAGGCTTCAGACAACATTGGAGTACGAGAGAATTGTAATTGAGCTTCGAAAAACACTCCTTCTCTCACTGGGTGATCTCTTGCTTGTTGTGCGACACTTTCTTCACCCCAAAGTTTCGCGTTCTGTACTACAGGCCAAAGAAAACCGACAGGAAACCACATTTTTGCTAAAGAACGCACCTTGACTCCAGTGACAATCTAAAAGATACCTTATGCAGGTAAAATATTGTTTACAATCAACATATCGGATAAAAAAACACTGGCTCATATCAATCCGATGGAGAAGTTGCAGGAGTACCATAAAACGACACCAACCACTGTCACAGAAATCAAACAAGCCGGGCACGCAGAATATTAAAATCTTCTGACCCATCGTGTTGCCTGTCATTTTATATAATGAAGCCACCGCCGATCCCTCGGCATAAGAATTAAAAGGATTAAAATGAAAAAAATAACCATTGCATGCATCGGTAATTACCCGCCACGGGAATGCGGGATAGCAACTTTTACCAAGAATCTTATCGATGCGGTGGAAAAAACCGGCAAGGCCGAAGGCTACGTTGTGGCCATGAACGATCTGGGCCAAAGCTATGCTTACCCTAAAAAAGTAAAATGCGTTATCCGCCAGAACCATCAACGGGATTATTTAAAAGCGGTTAAATTTATCAATTACAGCGAGGCCGATGTTTGTGTAATAGAACATGAGTTTGGCATCTTCGGCGGAAACAGCGGCATTTATATTCTTCCCTTGATCCATCGTTTGGAAATACCGCTGATTGTAACCCTGCATACAGTGCTTCAAAAGCCTTCCTATGATCAAAGGGCCATTATTCAAGGAATCGGGAAAAAAGCCGCAAAAATAGTGGTAATGAGCCGGCGAGCCGTTGATTTTTTAACCGATATCTACGATGTGCCGCGGGAAAAAGTAGTACAGATTGAACACGGGGTGCCTGATTTCGATTTTATCCAAGGGCAACAAAGTTACAAAAAGAAATTTAACCTGGAAAACAGAAAATCTTTATTAACCTTTGGTTTGTTAAGCCGAAATAAAGGCATTGAGACCGTCATTCAGGCCTTGCCGAAAGTCGTTAAAAAACATCCGGAAATCATCTATATTGTTTTAGGAAAAACGCATCCGGCGGTGTTACGCGCTTCCGACGAGGAATACAGAAATTATTTAAGACGCCTGGTGGAAAAAAACAACCTGAGAAAAAATGTTTATTTTTATAACAGTTTTGTCAGTCCCCAGGAGCTCTTTGAATATTTATCCGCCATCGATATTTATATTACCCCTTATCTAAATGAGGCCCAGATTACCAGCGGAACCCTGGCCTATGCGGTGGGGGCAGGTGCGGCCGTGATTTCAACCCCCTATTGGCATGCCCAGGAGCTTTTAGCAGATGGTCGGGGAAGACTTTTTGATTTTCACGATTCAGATGCACTGGCCGACATCCTCATTGAGCTGCTGGACAACCCCCCGGCCTTGCTTGAATTGAGAGAAAAGGCTTACACCTACGGCCGCCAGACACTTTGGTCCGCCATGGGTGAAAAATATCTTCAACTCATCTCCGATGCGGTGCAGTCCTATCCGGCAATTACCACCCAAGAACAGTCCATCGTCGATCCATTGGTGCTACCTGTTTTTAATTTAGCCCATGTCCTGCGGCTCACCGACGATACCGGAATTATCCAGCATGCAAAGTACAGTGTACCGAATCGGAAAGAGGGGTACTGCCTGGATGATGTTGCCCGAGGGCTTTTAATGGCGACCATGACCTATCGCCAGAAAAAAGACCAAGCTGCCCTGGATCTGCTGCCCATTTATCTGAGTTTTATTCATTATATGCAAAATGAGGACGGCTCATTTCGTAATTTTTTAAGCTATAACCGGAACTTCATGGATGAGGTCGGATCGGAGGATTCTTTTGGACGAGCCATATGGGCGCTGGGATATCTTATTCGTTTTTCTCCCCATGACGCCTTTTTGCAACTAGCCAAAGAACTATTCGCCAATGCGTATTCGCATTTTCAAAATTTACAAACTATTCGCGGCAATGCCGATACGATCATCGGAATCTGTCATTATCTTCATCGTTATTCCGATGATGAGGGGATGAACAAGACCCTTAAAGATATGACCTGTAAAATCGTCGCCCAATACGAAAACAAAGCAGATCCGGACTGGCAGTGGTTTGAGCCGGAATTAACCTATGACAACGGAATTATCCCCCTGGCCCTTTTGCATGCCCATGAAATAAGAGGTGATGAAAAGCTTCTAGAAGTCGCCTTAGAGACAGCGGACTTTTTGGAAACAATTATGTTTAAAGACGGTTGCCTCTCGCCGGTAGGAAACGACGGCTGGTATCAAAAAGGCGCATCATGTCCCCAATATGATCAGCAGCCCATCGATGCCATGGCCGCTGTAATGATGTTTTATCAAGCCTATGTCGTGACCGGAAACAAACGGTATATTGACCGGATGTTTGCTTCTTTTATGTGGTTTTTAGGGGAAAATGATCTGCGAATCCCATTATATGATTTTGAAACCAGCGGCTGTTGTGACGGCCTGGAAAGCCACGGTGTCAACCGGAACCAGGGGGCGGAAAGTGTGCTGGCGTATTTGCTTTCCCATCTGACCGTTCTTCAGGCCTATGAGCAGGAAGACCAGGCGGAGTAAGAGATTTCGCCCTTAAATCAATAAAATAAGGAATTGGTACATGTCAATTATCCACAGATATGAAAAAAACCCAATTTTAAGCAAAGACGATGTGCCCTATCCTGTGGCAACGGTTCATAATGCCGGGGTGACAAAGTTTAATGACAAATACATCATGATATTCCGCTCGCACTTAACCAGCGGTCGCAGTATTTTGGGGCTGGCTGTAAGCGATGATGGGTTCAGGTTCAAGGTAAGCGACAAACCCTTTATGACCCCGGCAAAAGAAGGGCTTTTCCAGATATATGAAGAATACGGCCTTGAGGATCCCCGCATCACCTGTATAGATGATGAATATCTGATCACGTACAGTGCGTATTCCAGATACGGCGTGCGCATCGCCCTGGCCAAAACAAGGGACTTTAAAACAATCCAAAGAGTTGCCTTAATTACCGAGGCGGATTATCGCAACCTCGTTATATTTCCTGAAAAAATCGACGGCATGTATGTCCGTATGGACAGACCGCATTCAGAGATCAGCCCCTGGTCCATCTGGATCTCTTATTCTCCCGATCTGAAATACTGGGGAGACGCCAAGGTAATTATGAAACCGGCGGCCTATCACTGGGATGAGATGAAAATCGGACCTGGAGCGCCTCCCATTAAAACCGATCAAGGCTGGCTGAATATCTACCACGGGGCCTTTCAGACCATGGCCGGCTGTGTCTACCGCCTGGGGGTTGCCCTGCACGACTTGGCCGATCCTTCTAAGATCAGGGGCGTCAGTGACGACTGGATTTTAGAGCCTGAAACAGAATACGAACGCATCGGGTATGTGCCCAATGTCGTTTTCACCTGCGGTGCGGTGCCTGAACCGGACGGTACGCTGAAAATTTACTGGGGAGCAGCCGATACCGTCATGTGCGCGGGTACGGCCAGCATAAAAGACCTGGTTAACCTTTGTTTACAACATCCAAGAGAGGCGGTGTAAAATGAAAATTGCAGTTTTAGCCCCGATTTGCTGGAGAACCCCACCGCGACACTACGGGCCATGGGAGCAGGTGGCATCCAATATCGCCGAAGGTCTGGTCAAGCGCGGGTGCGAGGTAACTCTTTTTGCAACGGGTGATTCCCTTACCCAGGGCAAACTTTCCTCTACCTGCCAGCGACCCTATGAAGAAGATAAGAGCCTTGATCCAAAGGTATGGGAATGTTTACATATCGCCCACATGATGGAACGCGCCGATGAATTCGACATCATCCATAACAACTATGATTTTCTCCCCCTGAGCTATTCAAGACTGATCAAAACACCGATGGTGACCACCATTCACGGTTTTTCTTCCCCCCAAATCATACCGGTTTTCAAACAGTACAATAAAAAGAATCATTATGTTTCCATCAGCAATGCCGACCGCAGCCCTGAACTAGAATATATCGCAACGGTGTATAACGGTATCGATATGGATAATTTCACATTGAAAGAATCGGTGGGTGAATATTTACTGTATTTTGGCCGGATTCATCCGGATAAAGGAACCCATGAAGCCATCCAGATTGCTAAAAAGAGCAAGATGAAGCTGATCATTTCCGGTTTTATCCAGGATCAGAACTATTATAAGGAAAAAGTAGAACCGTTTATAAATGGCGACGATATCGTTTATGTAGGCAACTCCGGCCCCGAAAAAAGAGATACATTACTCGGCAATGCATATGCCTTACTGCATCCCATCAATTTCGCCGAACCCTTTGGTTTAAGTGTGGCCGAATCGATGCTGTGCGGGACACCGGTGATCGCCTTCAATAAAGGCTCCATGCCGGAACTAATCGCTGACAAAAAGACCGGCTTTCTGGTCGACAATGTGGACGAAGCCGTTTGCACCTTAAAAGACATAAAGCACATTGACCGCAACTCCTGCCGGCGATGGGCTGAGAAAAAATTCAGTCAGGAAAAAATGATCGATAATTATATTGAGGTTTACCAAAAAATACTAGATTCTGCCCCTTGATCGTTGTGGTGGTCCGTTGCGAAAGGCTACCATTTTGGGTAACAGTCAACGGACCACCGATAGCATCCTCAACCATTTAAGAATTTAGCCAAAATACCATCCACAGACGGGGCCGTAGCCCGAGGCAGAACCGAACATCCGCACGGTAGTGCGCACCCCTATGAATAATCGCTCCACAAGAATAGACACATTGGGCACATCCCCTTCTCTTTCTTCCGCATTTGGCTCCAACAACAGCTCCCAGATCTGCCCGATGATTTTAGAGGGATCTTCCAGCTCCAGCAGTATGGCCCCTAAACAATACCTTCTCATGGGCCCCACCCCATGGGTGAGCATCAGCCACCCTTGTGCGGTTTCAATAAGAGATCCACAATAGTATGAACTGCTTCATGCTGATACCCTGCTATGCCGCAGTATAGATTTTCATCGCTTCATTTACTGTTTTTCCATCCACGGTAATGGCATAAATGGCATTGCACATCCTGATAGCCTCTTTAAGGGCCTTTTGATGAATATTTCTGCCGGTTGCATTTCCTGAAGCTCCGCTTACATGAATTTGGTCGTAAAGCCTTTCCAGAAAGCCCTCGACATCATCGCTTGAACCTCCGGCACAAACCACCTTGGTGCGACCTGCCGCCATGACAGCCTCTTTGAATATCTCTTTTGATGCACAGTCTTCCTTCTTGGGATAATTCACCTTAACAAAATCGCTGCCCAGACATGCGGCCGCACCAGTGGCGCCCGCAATCAGATGAGGATCTTTCTCATCTGCCACTGCTTTACCACGGGGATAGACCCATAAGACGGAGATCAACCCATGTTGATGCGCATGGGAAATAATCTGGGCGGCCTGATGCAGCATCTCGGGCTCATACTCGCTTCCCAAATAAACCGTATAGCCCACTGCCAAGATATTTAGCCCGCTGTTTTTACGAAAGTCCACTACCTGCTGAACATCCAGCCATTGATTGCTGAAGGGGTCGGACTGGGAGGTTTTGACAAGATTGGTTCTAGAATTCAGCTTTACCAGATAAGGGACATCCGCATAGGAACTACCATATCTGGCAATAAGGCCAAGCTGGGTCGCAAAAACACCAATATTTGCCTGACTTGCAATCCTGAAGAGATGTTCCGGATTACCGTCATCCGGGTGAATCCCTTCTCCATAAAAATCGCTATTTAAATGCTCGACTTTCTGATCGCCTGCAAATAGCATCAATCGTCCGCAATTTTGAGTTATCGCCAAATAATTGTGGATATAATTTTCTCTTTCTGCCTTTGGAACATCCAATGGCACCAAAATATCATCTTCTTTAAGATTCATAGCTGCATTCTCCTTTTGAATTCTTTCACTCCTTTTCATCGTGGAGTACAAAGTTTCAAACATCAATCTCTATCCTCGGGTCATGGTAGCCCCATATTCCAGACACTTCTGCTCAAAACAGGGCATTCCTCATTGATGAATGGCTTTTCCCCACAGTTTGGGCAAATACAGTCTCCACTCCTTTGCCGATGCACAGAACATCTACTTCGGTCATGTCAAGACCAGCAATTCCCTTGATACCGTACTCCCTGAACATCTCCGGATTGAGACACCTCCCCGGACACTCTATTTTTTAAAAAAATCCATTTTTAAACAGTTAAAATCCAGTATTTTTTTCAGTTAACTAATCCGGAAAAGGCTCGAAGAACTCTGGGGCACGGTAGCCTTATAGAACATCGCCGTATGGTCGGCACGGATGGTATAGGGGACGCCGAAGGGAACAAAAAAAGAACTGCCCTGTTGCAGATTCAGGCTTAACTCGCCGGAGGTGACGACCACATGGGCATCTCTATTAACATCCACAAGGATGAGAATTTCCGCGCTGTGGTCTGACCCATTTTGGTGAGGTTGCGCCTCTGTCACCTCGATACAGCGCAGCTCGAACTCGGTAACGGGTGTTTTGAATACCCACTCCCGACTGTCTGGAAGTCTTGTAGGATGAAGGATCTCAGGCTCAGATCCTGCAAAACTCACATTGTTGAGTAGTTCAGGGACGTCAACGTGTTTGGACGTTAGTCCGCCCCGAATCACGTTGTTGGAGCAGGCCATGATTTCCATACCCGCTCCCTCCAGATAGGTATGCAGCACCCCGGCCGGCAGGTACATGCCTTCACCCGGTTTGAGATGAACCAAATTCAGCAAATAAATGGAAAAAATTCCGCGATCCCGATGGCCTTGCTTTGAATATTCCCGGTCCGCCCGAAGGATCCAAAACTGGCGGTCATCACGAATAAAGGCCTTTTTACGGTCGGCTTCCGTCAGCCGCTTGATCATGGGTTCTAAAACAGCATCCACACGATCCTGGGAAAGATTCATCAAATGCCCATAAAACGACTTGAGACCGGCGGAGGTCGGTTTGAAATCCAGCTGCAATGACCGAAACTCCGGAATATCGGTAAGAACTTGGGCGATCTGGACCAATGGCCGAAAGCCTCGTAGGCCATAAAAATCGGTGAGAGCAACGATCAGCTCCGGTTTGTGGTTGATGTCGCGGTAGTTGCGGTGCCCGGCAGAACGCGGAATACCAGCGGCATTCTCGCGAGTAAAACCTTCACGGGCACGCGCCTTCGACGGGTGGACTTGGAGGGAAAGTGGTGCGGCAGCCGATAGAACCTTAAAGAGATAGGGCAGCTTCCCTTGAAATTTTCGAGTGACCATCGGCCCCAGGACCTCTTCGGCCGATGTTGTGATCACCTCGTTAAGGGCTACCGATCGATCCTTTACCTCAATTTCGGATGGAAGGTCGGGGTGAGCACCCATCCAGAGCTCCGCAAATGGCCGCCCTTCCGGATTTTTAACGCCCAGAAGATTGGGAATGAAACTTTTATCTCCCCAGACATAGTGCTGAATACCAGCTTGTAACGGCATAACACCCATGATGGCATCAGGTTCCTGACGATTAATTGCCTTCTTGTAAAGAAGATTTAGCATCGTTTTACGGTACTCCTTAAATTTCTCCATCAACTTGACATAATTCAATGTTTTTTTGGGCGATATCTGATTGCAAACAAGATCATACCTGTACAAAGCATCTCTCAGATTGGCACCGGAGTCAAAACGCGTTCGTTTTAAAATATCCGCATGGGCAATTAAAACGCTCTACCATACCATTAGTCTGATTGGTTTGATCAAACGATGTTTGATCTGTAAGGCATTGCAGTCTTTATCAAAAATATGTTTTCCTATCGGTTTTCTTTGGCCTGTAGTATGGAACGCGAAACTTTGGGTGAAGAGAGTGCCATACAAGGAGCAAAAGACCATCCAGTGAGAGAAGGAGTGTTTTTCGCAACTCAACTACAACTCTTTCGTACTCTTTTGGCAATGTTGTCTGAAGCTTATAAGCAGTACGAGATCTATCTTCTACGCTATCACGCTCACACCAAATGCGAACGCTTATCTCAACAATCCCAAGCTCAAGAGCAAGGGTAGGCACTGGTTTATCTAATTTTTGAATTATTGCGAATTCAAGGCCTTGTGGTCGCATTTGCCTATAGCTTATGGCACAAAAATTCCTTGTAAGAAAAAAAGAGATAAACCACTGATAAGAGTCTAGCACTCTTTCACCGCGAATGTCTAAGAATTCCTAACAATTGTGTTTTTTCCGGCAGATCATGCCATGGGTGTCGACGATTTCCACAGGAAACTGAGGACGGCTATAGGGCTTGCCGGGCGGGGATTGTCACGTTCGGTATTACTAGCGATTATCCCGAAACCGGATACGGGTGGGGGGGGGGGGACGGATATCTCGAAAGGTGCGCTTTTAATAAGACGGTTTGTTGAAAATCCGGACGAAAATGCCACAAAAAAACACGTATTTCCCTGCCCGGAAGGCCTAAGGACAATTACCGGCTATTTCCATCGACTACATCATCATAGAGAGGGGTGGTGAGCCTAGCGGCGGACTTCGGCTGAAGCTATCCTTACCCTGATAAGGGTCTAATATGTTATCCGGCAAAACCATCAACGGGATTATTTGAAGGCAGTTAAATTTATCAATTACAGTAAGGCCGATGTCTGCGTAAGAGAAGACTATATCCTGTCCCTTGAGCGCTATGGTGATCCGTTGCGAAAGGTTACCTTTGGGCAACGGACCACCGAATAACATCCTCAACCATTTAATAATTTAGCCAAAAGATCATCCACAGATACCGACGCAAAGCCCGAGGCAGAATCGGACATCCCGTACGGTATAATCAGCATATCGTTATGAATAATCGCTCCGCAGGAATAGACGACATTGGGCACATACCCTTCTCTTTCCTCCGCATTTGCCATCAACAACGGCTCCCGGAGTTGACCTATAATTTGGGAGGGATCTTCCAAATCCAGCAGTACAGCCCCCAAAGAATACCTTCTCATGGGACCCACCCCATGGGTGAGCATCAGCCACCCTTTTGCGGTTTCCATGGGAGAGCCACAATTGCCCAGTTGAATAAATTCCCAGGGATATTTAGGCTCTTGTATTTTTTGAGCATCATGCCAGACATGAATGTCATCGGAAAACATAAGGTAGTTATTCACCCCATCGTGACGGGAGATCATGGCATATTGCCCCTTAATTTTTCTCGGGAAAAAGGCCAGATTTTTATTTTGGGTATACTTACCGTGGATCGGGAATACCTGAAAATGATAAAAATCTTTTGTTTTAAGGCATTTTGGTAAAATACTATATCCGTTATACGCCGTGTAGGTTGCAAAATAGGTAATACTGCCGTCATCATCCATGAATTTGACGAATCGCGCATCTTCAATACCGTTGCGTTCATGGGCCGAGACAGGAAAAATAACGCGTTCCGAGATAGCAGTATCCAGTGAAAAACTGATTTCATAATGAGAACTGGCCAGCCAGTTTATCGAATCGATCACCATTCTTTTACTATAGCTTAGCTCTATGTTTTCGATGCTTGCGGCAATACTTTCCTGCAATTCACGATAGATGAATTTATCTCCCAGTTTATCCATAATCGATTCGATGATATTTTTGTGAATATCCATCTCGTGCAATTTTTGCAAAAATTGTTCTTTATCATATACATGGCGTTTTAAGGCTTCCGGCAAATCAACGAATTGCCCGGCCGAGGCGAAGACCAATTCATTATTTCGGGTAATGACACCGCTTCTGAATACGATGGATGAGATATGCCCCTCCCCGATCGCCCGAAAACTGACAATAACGCGTTTTTGTCCTTCTTCCAGGTTACCCTGATCGGGATCTGCGACGATGGAAGGATTAAAGAAGGCGGCCGCCTCAATCGCGTATTCCGATGTAAAGTAGGAACCAATCAGTAATTTTCTTTCTAATGACAAGGAATCCGGAGAAACATGAAAATTCGGCTCCAGAACGTCGTACAGTCTATCGTAATTGTCCTCAAAAATTTTTGAGATATTGCGGTGCCGTTTTGAAAAATCCTTCAGTACCTGATTGAACGCCAAATCCACTTCCTGCTTAGATAAATCCAATACTCGCTTAATTATCGTGTTCGCCCTGTCTTTGTGGCCGGGCATATAAAATCTGGCAATGACCCTTGTGGGGTCTGGATAAAATTTTTTCGGCAATCTATTTACGGTTAGTGTCATTATTACCTCTTTTGGTGATTGATTATAATCGTTCGCCATGGATTTCCACAAAACTGTATGGGCCTTTCTTATTATAAATTGGAATTTTTTGAGAATCAACAAGCAATTATCCAAAAAACAACTGGCAAAATCAGCAAGAAGGGGCTCGTCATGCTGCTGCCTCCCTCCCCATGGTTAGTACCAAAGGACATGGTAGAGGAGGTGGGCTGTCGAGTGGTAACCATAGGGGAGGAGGCAAAGACAACGACCATGCAAGCCGTACAGATAGTTCAGAACCTTCGGATAACCAAGGTCACAAAGGCAACGGAGTCAACCTACTAAAAATTATTCTGAAAGACGGCGAACTTTTCTCTTTAAAAGATGTTCGTACAAGAAGTTGAGTTGGATCGTCTCAATATATCCAGAGCGGCGGACAAGGTTCTAGATCGTCCTCTTTAAAAGGCTCTAAGTAACCTCATTGGCCTCCCCAACATCACCCATGCAGACCTTAACGCGCTGACTGAAGAAGAACTTAAAGAGCTGGAAGCTATTTCGACAAAGGGAGGAAGAACTACTCGAACCGTTTTGTACGCAAGAGCACTCCTATTGCTTGATGCTGGTGAGTACAGACCAAAATGGATTGGAGCAAATATTGCAGAAGTGCTTGGGGCGACAACTCGTGGTCTACGAATATCTGAAAAAACGGTTTGTTGAACAGGGAATTTCAATTGCTCTTGAGCACAAGAAACGACTAAACCCACCCAGGGAAATTCAATTTGGCGGATAAGTTGAAGCTCATCTATTGATACTTAAGTACCTAAGACTCCAGAAGTAGGGAGCGGCAGTGTCTCGCAGGTCGCATTGCCTGTTGATCTGCTGAGAGACAGGATTGCTGCCTGGAGTATCGATCGAAATAATCGGCAAACAAAAGTTGACTGGCATTATCCTGTACTAGGCACCAAGCAGGCGGACAATGTCCTGCCTGCTCTTCTCTATATGCTCCAATACCTTGCGCGGCCCTGCCGAAAAGCCATGACGAGCCAGGGCCTGCCAGTCACAGAGACGTTGTTCCTCTCCCTGACAGCCCGCCTCCCCTCTGAGCAGATAACAGTGAAACTGGACCCGGTACTTGGTATAGGCATGCTTCACCGTCACCATGGGTTCTAGCACTCTGTTTTCCGACGGGAGTAAGCCAAGAAGACGGGTAATTCCCACCTCCACTGCCTCCTCCTCCTGAAGATCCGTATGAGGAAACTCCCACAGGCCCTGCCAGAGGGTGGGATGCCGACTCGGCTGAATAAGCAGGCGCCCCTCAGATACCTGAAATATGGCCACCCGCCTTATATGAATAAGCTTTTGCTTAGGTAGCGGCACCGGTCTGAGCTGAACGGTCTGCCGGGCAAAGGCCAGGCACATTTCCTGGATAGGACAGAGGGTACAACGAGGAGCCCGAGGCAAACAGACCAATCCTCCCAAATCCATAAGGGCCTGATTCCAATGACGGGCCCTACCAGAGGGCAAACAGTCGCAGGCCACCTTCTCAATGGCACGCGCCACCTGAGTCTCCCTTACCGGCCTATCAATATCGAACAGACGGGAGAAGATACGGGCAACATTTGCATCAATGGTGGGAATATCAATATTGCAGGCAACAGAACCGATAGCCGCGGCAGTGTAGGGACCAATCCCCGGCAGAGAGCGAAGCAGATCAATATCGCAGGGCAATTCTCCTGCAAATTCCTCAACTATTTTCTTGGCGGCCCTGTGCAGGTTACGGGCCCGGGCATAATAGCCCAAGCCCTCCCACATTTTAAAGATCTCCTGCTCATCCGCCTCGGCGACCGCCTCCACCTGCGGGAAACGCTCTATCCAGCGATTAAAGTAGGACACCCCCCGATCCATCTGGGTCTGCTGTAGCATAATCTCTGAAATCCACACATGATAGGGATCATAGGTCTGACGCCAGGGAAGGAATCGATCCTGCAACCTAAACCAGGTAAGAAGCTGAGACTGAAATCTATCCAGATCAGCCCCAAGAGAATAGTCCGTCATAAAATCAAATACCTAAATAGCGGCCCAGGGCAACAAGACCCATACCGACGATAACAGTAAGACAAAGACTTTTGGTCTTTATAGCCACAGGAAAGGCGATAAGAGAGGACCAAAAGAAGAGATTACTAAAGGAGAGGTCAATCGACTTTTCCGGACAGAGCAGGGCCGGCACCAACATGGCGGCAAGAATTGCCGGCGGCACAAGACGGAGCCAAGAGACAAAAAGAGGGGGGAGACTTCGCCCACTGAGAAAAATAATGGGCAGGCAACGGGGAATATAGGTCACCACTGCCATACCCAAAATGGTTAAGAAGATTTCTGTTTGATCCACTGCTCAACACCCAAGCCAATAGTTGCGGAAATAACGCTTGCCACAATCACATATAATTGTTCAAGCCCCAAGAGATACAATGTTGTTGCCACAATACCGGCAATTATAGCCGTAAGCAGGCGAATAAAATCAAGACACTGCCCCACAAGTAGACCTATAAACATGGCTGAAAGGGCATAATCAAGGCCCAGCGGTCTGATATCGTCAATCAAGCCGGCAGCAAGAATACCAAGAACACCCCCAAAGACCCAAGCAGACTGAGCCGTCACATTCAAAGAAAGGGCCTCAAGGGTACAAGTCTCAAGGGAGGCGGCCTTAGTTGAGTGCAGGGCAAAGGTCTCATCGGTCAGTTCAAAGGCAAAAAATGCCTGAGTGGACCTCTTCCAGCGGGAGAGAAAGGGGGCAAGGGAGGCGGCCATCAAGAGATGACGCAGATTAACTATAAAGGTTGTTAAAATAATGGCCGCAGGGCCAGCGCCCGCGGCAAAAAGGCCTACTGCAATAAACTGGGCTGAACCTGCAAAGAGAAGCAGGGACATGGCAAAGGTGTTCATCTCTGAAATACCACTCTTACCCGCCAGGACGCCGTAGGCAAAACCAATGGGGACATAACCAAGCACAACGGGCATGGCCCGTTGTGCTCCTGTTATGATCGCTTTATACTTCGCAGATCTCACAAATAAACCTTATGACTACATGCGTTTGAAAAGTTCAAGGGTTCTCTCTCGGGTCATGATGTTTTTCCAATCAGATCCAAGGCAGTTCTCCCAGAGAGGCACAAGATTAAGGGCGGTGGTAACCATCAGGTCAAGGGAGGCATCGTCCATTCCCTTGGTGAGATTACGGGGCAGGGAAATCTCGTGTTTATCCATCATCTGCCTGAACTCTTTCACCCCTGCAGGGTAAATTTCATCGAGATAATCAAAGGTAATACAACAGCCGATACCATGATGGGTGCCCAACACATAGGAGAGTCCATAGGAGAGGGCATGGCAGGCGCCAACCTGACTATAGGCAATACTCATACCACCAAAATAGGAAGCCATCATCAGCTTATCACCCTGTGCTGAATCATTCTCGCCGAGGAAGACTTCACGACAGAGATCAATGGATTTTTCCCCATAGGACTTACTGAACTGATTAATGAAGGTTCCATTAAGAGATTCCACATCATGAATATAACAGTCCATACCGGTATAAAACCACTGCTCCTTAGGCACTCCGGCAAGAAGATCCGGATCAAGCATGATCTGATCAAAGAGGGTGTAGTCAGAGTTGATACCGAGCTTTTTATCCGGTCCTGTCAGGATAGCAGTTCGGGAAATTTCCGCACCGGTTCCGGCGATGGTTGGTACGGCAACGTGATAAACAGCACGGTTCTGAATAATATCCCAACCCTGATAATCCGCAGAGGAGCCAGGATTATTAAGCATAAGAGATACTGCCTTGGCAATATCCAGGGTAGAACCACCACCAAGACCAATGATACCATCCGGGGTAACATCGCTATAGGCTCTGATCTGGGCAACAAGGGCATCGATATAGGTGGTCTTCGGCTCATCGGCAACGTTCACCCGCAAGAGAAGGTCTTTTCCTTCCATGGGCAAACGGCCTTCAAGTGGTTTGTCGGTGAAAACATCATCGATGACAAAAACCATATAACCGCCATCGGTCACACGCTTCTCCTTAAGCACATCACCAAGTTGATTCAAAGAACCACGGCCAAATATAATCCTGGGAACAATTGCAAAATTTCTATACATTTATAACCTCATTATTAATGGATCACGATACAATGCTACATTGTAGCATCAACGGATAATTTTTTACTGCGCCTAGACAAACTCTGTGAGAAGTCAGCTAGTTTGCAAGTATATTTTTGCACTCAAAAACAAATCTTCGCCTATACTCTATAACCATATATACAGAAAAAGCTAAATTATTTAAGAGAAAAATCAACCAACATGGGATTATGATCAGAACTTTTTGCAGGGAGGACCTTAGAGGCAAGAACAGTCAGGCCACGACTGTAGACATGGTCTAAATTACGGCCAAAAACCGAAATGCGCTTATCATCGCTGAATATTACCGGTGCAAGGTCAAGGTCTGCGGCAAAGGCATCGACCACCTCCTGTCTCCTCTCGGACCAGGTATTAAAATCTCCAGCAACAACAATGGGGCCACTGTGATGAACAAGTACCTGATAAATTTTTTCCAACTGACGAGAGTAGCCCTCCACCCCCAGACTGAAATTCACCAGATGGAGATTAACAAAGAGCAGATCTTGCTCCCCGTTCAACGAATAACGACTCAGCAACGCTGTCTTAGGCAAACCGATAATGGATTCTTCCTCACGGAGCAGGCAACTCTCCTGCGGAGAGGCCTGAGAGGCAGTGACAACCCCTGAATCTGCCCCCTCATAGGAAAAGGCCTGGGCCTGCTGCCATGCCATATCCCTCTCTGTTAAACTTCCAGCCAGTTCACTGGTCAAGGCCCCCTCCTGCAGGGCGACGAGGTCGGCATCACCGGCAAAGGTAGCTAGCTCTTTTTCCCAACCCGGCTTCTGTTCTTTATATATATTCCAGACAAGCAGACGGAAGGAGTCTCCAGACAGATCACCAACATTTTTCTCTGAGCTGCGGGCTGAAAAACTCCCTGCAACACAGGACTGAACCTCTGGGTGAACTATTGTCTGGGGCAGGGCAATGGCACCGGTATAGACGGCAAGCAAAAGACAAAAAGAGAGCACTATTGAGCCGCTAAGACATATTTTTTTCAAGAAAACTCCTCCTGGTAGAGGGCAGACAAAAACGGCCCCTTTTTTCCCAACTCACAATCGTTCCCTACTACGCATTAAAACCGCAGCTCTCTCACCACGAAAAGCGCACAAACACAACGAGGTAAAACAATAAGCACGATATCGTCATAAATAAATTAAAAAACTTCCTTAATATTTAACCATGACTAAGGTATTCACACTATGAGAAGCCACCATGGGGACGTTTCAGAGATAGCCTCCGATATGAACAGTGCCAGAATCATATGCCTCGCAATCGGGGCTGCTCCTTATAAGAATTACCGTTTCAAACCAACCCACAGCAAGATTAGCAAAAGTCTCAACCAGGATAAGCCCAATGAATATACTCTTTGACCTCGACGGAACCCTTACCGATTCCAGTGACGGAATTACCCGCTGCATCCAACACGCCCTCACAGAACTTGGCCATCCTGCCCCTCCCAAGGAGGAGCTGTTTGCCTGTATTGGCCCACCACTCATCCACAGTTTTCTCAATCGACTGGGAGTAAAGGAGGAGAAGGATGCCCTACGCGCCGTAGCGATCTACCGGGAACGCTATACAAGAATCGGTTGCTTTGAAAACAGACTCTATCCAAATATTGAAGAGATCCTTGAAGAGCTCAAATCTGCGGGGCACCAACTCTTTGTGGCAACGGCTAAGCCGCAACCACAGGTAGCCCCGATCCTTGACCATTTCCAGATTATCTCTTTTTTTAGCGGAATCTACGGCGCTCACCCCGATGGCAGACATACAGACAAGACAGAGCTCATCGCCTCCATAATAGAGAGAGAGCAGATCGACCCAAAAAATACGGTGATGATCGGAGACAGGGAGTACGATATGCTTGGGGCAAGAAATAATAGGGTGGGAGCAATTGGAGCCAACTACGGCTACGGCTCCGCCCAAGAGCTGAAGAAATCCGGGGCCCAATACCTGGTGGAGAATGCCGGCGACATCCCCGCCTGCATCGCCGGATTGAACCTGCCCCTCTGATAATTTTCAAGCCTCCTCCACCTAAGGGTGGAGGCGAGCCCGGAAATGGCCGGGGCGGATTCGCCCCGGGGATCTCCAAGCCACACCCAACCTATCATCCCCAGACCCGCCAAGACGCCTAATACGAAAAACAGCTAAACCACTAAATCTACACCTTTTTCATGGACAGAAGAAACCTTCCTGTGATACCATCTTTACGACAGGCAGCTCCATCTATTTCCATCAAGACCGGGTGCTCTTTCGCCTGCCTCAAACCAGCGATAAGGAGAAAGTATGAAGGATGTAGAGAGACGAGGACGGAGAAAGGTCTATGCCACCAAGAGTGCCCTGGCGGGCCTGCTGGCCCTGAGCATGGGAGCAACCAACGCCTGGGCAGGAGTTACCATCGGAGAGGGAGGAGCGGGGAGATGGGATGAGCCATTTTATTATGCCCTCGCCACCGCCCCGGCGACAACGAGAACTGCCATCACTCATGGCAAGCCAGGAGCCCCTAATATAAAAAAGATGGCTGGTTCCGAGCCATTTCTCACCGGGATAAGAGTTGAGAGTGGTAGCCTCGACAATGAGGGAGAGATCAGGCTCTACTTCAGGAATGAAAAGGGATCTATCAGCCTCATTGGCATTATAGGCGACACCAGCCGGAACGGGGCAGACGTTGAGCTGGGGGCCGAGGGCGGCACGGCCACCTCCGCCACCGTCAAAGCCAAATCCTTCGCCTACACCTACGCCTGCGGCATACAGGGTGAGGTGGGGGACAATGAGGGCAAGATAAACATCACCGCTCAGAGCGGCACCGCCGAAGCCAACGCCGCCAAAGCCAAAACCTCCGCCTACGCCCACGCCCACGCCCACGCCTACGGAATAAGGGGTAGGGTAGGAGACAATATTGGTCACATAGAGCTCAAAGCCCTAGGCGGCAAGGCCACCGCCAAGACTACCGGCACCGCCTACGCCAATGCCTCCGCCTACGCCTACGGCATAGTGAGTAATGTGACAAACAATAGTGGGGAGATGGAGCTCA
The DNA here is from genome assembly GCF_000025945.1 of Desulfotalea psychrophila LSv54. Lineage (GTDB taxonomy): Bacteria > Desulfobacterota > Desulfobulbia > Desulfobulbales > Desulfocapsaceae > Desulfotalea > Desulfotalea psychrophila. Next base: position 2,812,509 of record NC_006138.1, read on the forward strand.
GGGCTCAGGGCGGCACCACCAACGCCACCGCCCTCGCCAAAGCCTCCGCCTACGCCCACGCCCGTGCCCACGGAATAATGCATGGGGTGGGAAGCAATGAGGGCAAAATGACCATCACCGCTCAAGGCGGTGAGGCCGAAGCTACCGCCGCCGAAACCAACGGTCGTGTCGGCGCCACCGCCGGCGCCATCGGCATATCAGGTACGGTGGGAAACAATGAGGGCAAGATGACCATCAGAGCTACGGGCGGCAAGACCAACGGTCACGGCTACAGCTCCTCCTACGCCTACGCCGCCGGCATAAATGGTAAGGTAGGAGACAATATTGGTCATATGGAAATCAGGGCTGAGGGCGGCACGGCCACCGCCAAAGCTACCGGCACCGCCGACGCCCTGGCCTACGCCCTATCCTCCGCCCACGGCATAAAGGGTAATGTGGCAAACAATAATGGGGAAATGGAGATCAGGGCTGAGGGCGGCAAGGCCACCGCCAAGACTACCGCCAACGCGACCACCCTCGCCCTCGCCAACACCAACGCCACAGCCTACGGCATAGAGGGTCAGGTGGGAAGCAATAAGGGCAAGATGACCATCATTGCTCAGAGCGGTAAGGCCGAAGCCACCGCCGCCAAAGCCGAAGCCTATGCCTACGCCCACGCCTGCGGCATAAAGGGTGGGGTGGGAAGCAGTAGTGGTAATATTACTGTTAGGGCAACGGGTGGTAGCGCCATTGCTACCTCCACTGCGACTGCCATTGCTAATGCCAAAGCCTATGGTATGCAGAGTTCGGTTGCAGATTTAGTAAATACGGGGGCCATAGAGGTGGTGGCACGGGCGGGACGATATTCCACCGACGGTGGAACAACCTATCACAGTGATTCCGCTACCGCCTATGGGGTCTATTTTAATGGATTGGAGGAAAGCTCTCTTGATTCCCGTGCTCTTATTTCAGTGAGCGCCCTGCCGGCACAGGATGAGGCGGGTAAGGCAATAGCCTTAGGCACTGACAAGACTCTCCAGGCCCATCAGGTCTATAGCGGGGGAGACCTAACCATAAAGGGCTATGCCATGAAGTTTAATAACCAGGAGCAGGTTACTGCTGATTATAAAGGGACTATTGGCGTTGCCGATGGCAAAAGAGTCACCTTTGCCCCCGATGCACAAGTCTATGCCTTCATCGATAATGATTTTGGCACGGTGCCCAATTACAGCATACCTATGTTGGTTGAGGGGGAAACGCGTAACTACAATCAATTCTCCGTGGCCCAGCTTGTCGTCAGTAGCCCGGACTATAGTATATCTTTGCTTGACGGCAATGGCGGAACACTTCAGCAACTGGCCATCGCCTACGTCCCCAAAGTTTCCACCCCCCTGGTCACGGCCCAGGTCAACCAAAAGATGCTGACCAGTGGCACCACCATTGTAGAAAAGAGCTCTTTATCGCCTATGCTTGCCATGATGGAGAGGAGTAATCCTCGCGCTTCGGCCTACGACGGTGTTCTTCTGGCCAGCACATCACCTATCCTGACTGTCCCTGATATGGAGATTTTACCCCAAAAAAGGGGCTGGGCCTTTGCCATGCCCTATTATAGTAATGTGAGTAATAACGCCTCGCCCATGGGCTATGATGCCGATATTTATGGAGCCACAGCTGGATATAACCACTGGATAGATTCTGATCTCATCCTCGGTTTTCATGCTGGTTATGGTTCCGGTGATATTAATTATACGGGCAAGGGCTATGAGCAGAAGAAGGAGAATCTTAAGGCTGGATCCCTCGGGGTGCAAAGCCTGTATCGTTTTGCTGATGACTGGTTGTTACAGAGCATAGCCTCCTTTTATTATAGCAGTAACGATTATAGCGATAATAACCCGCTCAACCGGGAGCAGGGCGACTACCATGGCTACGGGGTGAATGCCAAGCTTGACCTTGACTATGTCTTCAGTTTTATCAATAACCGCCTGATACCCAGTGTGGGGCTGCGCTATCTCTGGCAGCACGTCGATAGCTATACCGCTTATAATCTGGACAACGCCGATGTGAACTACGGTGATATGGATGAGAATCAGCTCTATGCCAGCCTGGGCCTTGATTGGTACGGTGATTACCAGACGGAATCAAATTGGCAGATAGTGCCCAGTCTCGGCCTGGGCATCGAGCAGGCCCTCACCGATAACGAATTTGGCAACAGCATGGGAGTGGGAAGTGTCATCATTCCGGTGACAAACTCAATGGATAAGACCTCTGTCTCCGCCCGGGCCTCCATTGAGTTTGTTAAGGATTCCTATGCGCTGAGCGCTGGATATGCTGGAGCCTATTCGAGTGACACCAAGAACAGCTCCTTCTATCTGCAGATGAAGTATTTCTTTTAAAAAATGCCCGGGAAAGATTCTCCCCGGGCATCTCCAAGCCACACCCAACCTGTCATCCCCAGACCCGCCAAGACTCCTGATGCGAGAAACAGCTAAGCCATTAGATCTCCACATTTTTTTGTAGACAACAGAAACCTTCCTATGATACCATCTTTACGACAGGCAGCGCCATCGCTCCATCTATTTCCATCAAGACCGGCTGCTCTTTCGCCTGCCCCCAAGCCACCGACGAGGAGAACTATGAAGGATGCAGAGAAGCGAGACGGCAGAAAAGTCTATGCCACCAGGAGTGCCCTGGCGGGCCTGCTCGCCCTGAGCATGGGAGCAACCAACGCCTGGGCGGGTGTCACTTTCGCCGAGAAAGGAGGAGACGGGACAGATAAAAATCCATTTTACTATGCCCTCGCCACCGGCACAGCGATAAATACGACCCCAATCAAGCATGGCACACCAGCAGGCCCCATGACAAGGAATGGCGGTGATATTTTCATTTACGGAATAAAGATCACGGGTGGCAACCTCGACAATAAGGGAGAGATCAGGATCCACTCCAAAAATGACACGGGTTCGACCAATCTCCTTGCTATTAAGAGCACTGGTGATGCCAGTAGCACAATTCAGAACGAGGCGAACATTGAACTGGAGGCCAAGGGCGGTTCCTCCACCTCCTCCTCCAGCGCCTACACCTTCGGCATAATGGGTGAGATAACAAGGAATGAGGGCAATATGACCATCAGATCTACGGGCGGCACGCTCACCGCCGCCTCCGCTGAGGCCTCTGCCGAAGCCGGCGCTGCCGGCATAGGCAGCTATGGTGATCTCTACAATCAGGGGCGGATAGAGGTGGTGGCCCAGGCAGGCCGATACTCCGCCGACGGTGGGGCAACCTATCAGAGTGATTCCGCTACGGCCTTGGGTATTCTTTTTGCAAGGGAAGGAACCCTTGATTCCCGTGCTCCCATCGCTGTTCAGGCCAGAGGGGCAACGAATACAGCGGACAGTGAGAGATCCATTTTCAGCGGCACAGAGGAACTGAAAAGTGGAAAATTCCTTCGGGCCTATCAAGTGCTCACCTATAGTGCATTGACAATCAAAGGTTACTCCATGGTCTTTAACAACCAGGAGGAGGTGGACGAGCACTATCGGGGAGCCATCGGCACAATAGGCGACGGTACGGCAACATTTGCCCCCGATGCCGTCCTCTATGTCTTCACCGACAATAACTTTGCCAAGGCAACAACTTACAAAATCCCCACCCTGGTGGAAGATGCGGCCATCAGCGATCAATTTACCTCGGCCCAACTGGCCCTGACCAGTCCCGACTACAGGGCCAACCTGGTGGATGGAGATGGCAAAAAACTCCAGCAACTGGCCATCGCCTACGCCCCCGAGGTTTCCACTCCCCTGGTCTCAGCACAGGTCAATCAAAAGATACTGGCCAGTGGCACCACCATTGTAAGGGCGAGCTCGTTATCGCCTATGCTTGCCAAGATGGAGAGGAGTAATCCTCGCGCTTCGGCCTACGATGGTGTTCTTCTTGCCAGCACATCACCTGTCCTGGCTGTCCCTGATATGGAGATTTTACCCCAAAAAAGGGGCTGGGCCTTTGCCATGCCCTATTATAGTAATGTGAGTAACAACGCCTCGCCCATGGGCTATGATGCCGATATTTATGGGGCCACGGCTGGATATAACCACTGGATAGACTCTGATCTCATCCTCGGTTTTCATGCTGGTTATGGTTCCGGTGATATTAATTATACGGGCAAGGGCTATGAGCAGAAGAAGGAGAATCTTAAGGCTGGATCCCTCGGGGTGCAAAGCCTGTATCGTTTTGCTGATGACTGGTTGTTACAGAGCATAGCCTCCTTTTATTATAGCAGTAACGATTATAGCGATAATAACCCGCTCAACCGGGAGCAGGGCGACTACCATGGCTACGGGGTGAATGCCAATCTTGACCTTGACTATGTCTTTAGTTTTACCAATAATCGCCTGGTACCCAGTGTAGGCCTGCGCTATCTCTGGCAGCACGTCGATAGCTATACCGCTTATAATCTGGACAACGCCGATGTGAACTACGGTGATATGGATGAGAATCAGCTCTATGCCAACCTGGGCCTTGATTGGTACGGTGATTATCGCACGGAATCGAATTGGCAGATAGTGCCAAGTTTGGGCTTGGGAGTTGAGCAGGCACTCACCGATAACGAATTTGGCAACAGCATGGGAGTGGGCAGTATCATCATTCCGGTGACAAACTCAATGGATAAGACCTCTGTCTCCGCCCGGGCCTCCATTGAGTTTGTTAAGGATTCCTATGCGCTGAGCGCTGGATATGCTGGAGCCTATTCGAGTGACACCAAGAACAGCTCCTTCTATCTGCAGATGAAGTATTTCTTTTAAAAAATGCCCGGGGATCCTCCACGCCCCGGCCATCGCCCCTCCCCCTGCCTGCCATCCCAGGACCGCCAGGAACCCTTATGCCCAGGAAAAGCAACTAACTCACCAAGTCTTCAGATTTTTTTTAGACAACAGCCCTCCCCCTGTGATACCATTTTCATGACAGGCAGCACCATCATTCCATCTATTTCCATCAAGACCGGCTGCTCTTTCGCCTGCCGCAAACCAGCGATAAGGAGAACTATGAAGGATGTAGAGAGACGAGGACGGAGAAAGGTCTATGCCGCCAAGAGTGCCCTGGCGGGCCTGCTCGCCCTGAGCATGGGAACAACGAACGTCTGGGCAGGAGTTACCATCGGAGAGGGAGGATCGGGATACTGGAACAATCCATATTTCTATGCCCTCGCCAACGGCGAGACGGCGACAAATACGACTCCAATCAAACATGGCGAGTCAACAGGCCCCATCATAGATAAACTGATGGCCGACAAGGGCTATCTCAGCGGGATAATGGTTGGGAGTGGCAGCCTCAACAATGAGGGAGAGATCCACCTCTACTTCAAGAATGAAACGGGGGATGTCCGCCTCTATGGCATTGAAGGCGACACCAGCCGGAACGGGGCGGACATTGAGCTGAGGGCCGAGGTCGGCACGGCCACCTCCACCCCCGCTAAAGCCTCCGCCTTCGCCTACGGCATACAGGGTGAGGTGGGAAGCAATGAGGGCAAGATGATCATCAAAGTTGAGGGCGGCACGGCCAGCTCCGCCTCCACCTACGCCCACGCCTACGCCTACGCCTACGCCTACGCCTACGGCATAAGGGGTGAGGTAGGAGACAATATTGGTCATATGACGATCAAGGCTGAGGGCGGCAAGGTCACCTCCAACGCTACCGGCACCGCCTACGCCACCGCCTACGCCAAAGCCTACGGCATATGGGGTAATGTGACAAACAATAGTGGGGCGATGGAGATCAGAGCTCAGGGCAGCAAGGCCACCTCCAAGGCTACCGACAACGCCTTCGCAGACACCAGCGCCGTCGCCTACGCCATACGGGGTACGGTGGGAAGCAATGAGGGCAAGATGAGCATCACCGCTCAGGGCGGTGAGGACGAAGCCACCAGCACCGCCCAGGCCTACGCCCAGGCCTACGACCAGGCCTACGGTATATGGAGTGGAGTAAAAAGCAATATTGGGAAGATGGGAATCAAGGCTCAGGGCGGCACGGCCACCTCCAACGCTACCAACATCGCCTACGCCTACACCCCCGCCTCTGCCTACGGCATAAAGGGTGGGGTGGGAAACAATAGTGGGGAGATGGAGATCAGTGCTCAAGGCGGCACGGCCACCTCCACCACCGTCACCGCCAAAGCCAAATCCTTCGCCCACGCCTACGCCAAGACCTACGGCATAGAGGGTGAGGTAGGAGACAATAGGGGAAAGATGGAGATCGGGGCTGAGGGAGGCACGGCCTCCGCCTACTCCTGGACCGACGCCGAAGCCAACGCCATCGTCTCCGCCCACGGCATAGAGGGCAAGGTGGGAAAAAATAGTGGGGAGATGAAGATCAGGGCTCAAGGTGGCAGGGCCACCGCCGAAGCCACCGTTAAAGCCTTGGCCACAGCCAGCGCCGACGCCTTGGGCATAAGGGGTCAGGTTGGGAAAAATAGTAAGGAGATGAAGGTCAAGGCCACGGGCGGCACCGCCAAGACCACCACCAATGCCACCACCGCTAGTGCCTCCGCCAACGCCTACGCCCGCGCCTCTGCTTCCGCCCACGGCATATTTGGTGGGATGGGAGGCAATAGTGGTAATATGACCATCAGATCCCTGGGCGGCAAGGCCACCGCCTACGATACCGCCTTCGCCAACGCCATGGTCGACGCCATCGCCTACGGCATACGAGGGCAGGTGAGAAGCAATGAGGGCAAGATGGAGATCGAAACCCAGGGCGGCACCGCCGAGGCCACCGCCGCCAAAGCCACAACCTCTGCCAACGCTTGGGCCTACGGCATAGAGGGTGAGGTGGGAGACAATGATGGCAAGCTGGAGATCAGAGCTCAGAGCGGTGAGGCCAACGCCAACGCTACTGGCACCGGCACCGCCGACGCCTGGGCCGACGCCTACGGCATAAGGGGTACAGTGGGAAGCAATGGCGGCAAGATGACTATCACTGCTCAGAGTGACACCGCCACCGCCACTACCGCTGCCAAAGCCAAAACCTCCGCCTACGCCCAGGCCTACGGCATAGAGGGCAGGATAGGAGACAATATTGGTCATATGGTGATCAAGGCTCAGGGCGGCAAGGCCACCTCCAAGACTACCGGCACCGCCTGGGCCTGGGCCTGGGCCGACGCCTATGGCATAGATGGTGGGGTGGGAAGCAATGAGGGTAAGATGACCATCAGGGCTCAGGGCGGTGAGGCCGAAGCCACCGCCGCCGACGCCAATGCCTACACCATCGCCGCCGCCCACGGCATAGAGGGCAAAGTGGAAAAAAATAGTGGGGAGATGGAGATCAGGGCTCAGGGTGGCACCACCAACGCCACCACCACCACCAACGCCAAAGCCTCCGCCGACGCCAGCGCCCGGGCCTTCGGCATAGAGGGTCAGGTGGGAAGCAATGAGGGCAATATGAACATCGGGGCTCAGGGCGGTGAGGCCGAAGCCACTGCTGCTGAAACCACCGCCTACGGCAACGCCGACGCCCGGGCCAAGGCCTACGCCACCGCCTCCGCCTACGGCATAATTGGTGGGGTGGGAAGCAATGAGGGCAAGATGACCATCACGGCCACAGGCGGCAAGGCCAACGGTCACAGCTACATCTCCTCCTACGCCTTCGCCTCCGGCATAGAGGGTGATGTGGGAAAAAATAGTGGGGAAATGGAGATCAGGGCTGAGGGCGGCACGGCCACCACCACCGGCACCGGCACCACCAAGGCCTATGCAAGGGCCATTGGCATAGGCAGCTCTGCTGATCTCTACAATGAGGGGCAGCTAGAGGTGATGGCCCGGGCGGGACGATATTCCACCGATGGCGGAACAACGTATCAGAGTGATTCTGCCAGGGCCGTGGGTATTTCTTTTTCAGGGGAGGCAGAACTTGACTCCCGTGCTCTTATTTCAGTGAGCGCCCTGCCGGCACAGGATGAGGCGGGTAAGGCAATAGCCTTAGGCACTGGCAAGACTCTCCACGCCTATCAAGTCTATAGCGGGGAAGACTTAAGCATAAAGGGCTATGCCATGAAGTTTAATAATCAGGCGCAGGTTACTGCTGATTATAAGGGAACTATTGGCGTTGCCGAGGGCAAAAGAGTCACCTTTGCCCCCGATGCACAAGTCTATGCCTTCACCGATAATGATTTTGGCAAGGTGCCCAATTACAGCATACCTATGTTGGTTGAGGGGGAGACTCGCAGATATAATCAATTCTCCGCGGCCCAGCTTGTCGTCAGTAGCCCGGACTATAGTATATCTTTGCTTGACAGTAATGGCGGAACACTTCAAAGGCTGGCCATAAAGTATACTCCCGAGGTTTCCACTCCTCTGGTCTCAGCACAGGTCAATCAAAAGATGCTGGCCAGTGGCACCACCATTGTAACGAACAACTCTTTATCGCCTATGCTTGCCATGATGGACAGGAGCAATCCTCAAACTTCGGCCTACGACGGTGTTCTTCTTGCCAGCACATCACCTGTCCTGGCTGTCCCTGATATGGAGATTTTACCCCAAAAAAGGGGCTGGGCCTTTGCCATGCCCTATTATAGTAATGTGAGTAACAATGCCTCGCCCATGGGCTATGATGCCGATATTTATGGGGCCACGGCTGGATATAACCACTGGATAGACTCTGATCTCATCCTTGGTTTTCATGCTGGTTATGGTTCCGGTGATATTAATTATACGGGCAAGGGCTATGAGCAGAAGAAGGAGAATCTTAAGGCTGGATCCCTCGGGGTGCAAAGCCTGTATCGTTTTGCTGATGACTGGTTGTTACAGAGCATAGCCTCCTTTTATTATAGCAGTAACGATTATAGCGATAATAACCCGCTCAACCGGGAGCAGGGCGACTACCATGGCTACGGGGTGAATGCCAATCTTGACCTTGACTATGTCTTTAGTTTTACCAATAATCGTCTGGTACCCAGTGTAGGCCTGCGCTATCTCTGGCAGCACGTCGATAGCTATACCGCTTATAATCTGGACAACGCCGACATTCACTACGGTGATATGGATGAAAATCAGCTCTATGCCAACCTGGGTCTTGATTGGTACGGTGATTACCAAACGGAATCAAATTGGCAGATAGTGCCCAGTCTCGGCCTGGGCATCGAGCAGGCCCTCACCGATAACAAATTTGGCAACAGCATGGGAGTGGGCAGTATCATCATTCCGGTGACAAACTCAATGGATAAGACCTCTGTCTCCGCCCGGGCCTCCATTGAGTTTGTTAAGGATTCCTATGCGCTGAGCGCTGGATATGCTGGAGCCTATTCGAATGACACCAAGAACAGCTCCTTCTATCTGCAGATGAAGTATTTCTTTTAAAAAGGGCCAGCTTAAGGATTGGTTGCTCCGGTGATTATCAGACGAAATCACCGGAAGCGCTTCTACTTAAGCTTGAGCAGACTCGGTTCATAGTCTGTAGGTGGATTAAAGCCCAGAAGCAGACAGAGGGTGGCCGCCACATTGGCAAGGCCTCGCTCTGCCAGATCGGTCAGGACAAAATCGTTTTGGCCACTGAAATCCTTAATAATGCAGGGTACGGGATTAAGGGTATGGGCCACCATGGGCAATCGTTTTCCACCCTTTTCCGTCCACATGCAATCGGCATTTCCATGATCGGCGCTGATCACGACAATACCACCTGCTTTTTCCACCGCCGGTAACAGACGGGCAAGACAGAGATCCACCGCCTCAACAGCAATTTCCACGGCCAGGGGAACACCGGTGTGACCCACCATGTCGGCATTAGGATAATTGAGGCGAATAAATTTCCGTTCGCCTGCCTCTATCTGTTCAATGACCTTATCTGTTATCTCGGCAGCCTTCATCCAAGGACGTTGATCAAAGGTCACCCTATCGGAGAGAACCTCTTCATAAAGCTCCAGCCCCTCATCAATATAACCGGATTTATTACCATTCCAAAAATAGGTCATATGGCCGAACTTCTGGGTCTCAGAGATAGCATAGGAGGTCACCCCTGAAGCACAGAGATAATCACCCAGAGTGGCATCTATCAGGGGGGGCTCCACCAAATAATTGCGAGGGATATGGGCATCACCATCGTACTCCATTATTCCCGCGTAGAAGACATCCGGCCTGCGGACACGATCAAACTCCTGAAAGACCTCTTCATCAAAGGCCCGAGAAATCTCAATGGCCCGATCACCCCGAAAATTAAAGCAGACAACAGCATCACCATCTTCAATGGTACCTACAGGGGTCTCCCCTTCTACCACAACAAAGGCTGCCATATACTGATCAGTCATGGTAGAATCTTCTCTATAAAATGTCTCTACCGCCTCCGAGGCCGACGAGAAAAAACGCCCCTCGCCAAGCACGTGGGCACGCCAGCCACGCTCGACCACGGACCAATCTGCCTTATACCTATCCATGGTGGTCACCATTCGACCGCCGCCCGAGGCAATACGGTAATCCCTCCCCGAAACGGAGAGCGCCCGTAGTCTTTCTTCAAGTGGACGAATATAGTCCAGGGCGCTTTTTTGGGCGACATCACGACCATCAAGGAGGGCATGAACCCGAACCCGCTCTATTCCCGCCTCTGCACAGGCATCCAGTAGTTGAAAGAGTTGGCTTATATTGCTATGCACATTGCCATCGGAGACAAGACCGATAAAATGAACGGTGCCAGCCGACTCACCACATTCAACGATTTTTTGCCAAGCTGCACCGCTAAAGACATCCCCCCTGCTCAAGGCCTCATCAATAAGCTTTGCCCCCTGGACAAAAATCCTGCCAGCCCCCAGGGCATTGTGACCTACCTCTGAGTTCCCCATATCTGCATCGCTAGGCAGACCAACCGCTGTACCATGGGCCTTCAGGCTGGTGAAGAGTTTTTCCTGAAAGAGGCCATCAAGTGTCGGGGTATGAGCCGCATAAACACCATTCTGCTCTCCATCTTCACCAAGCCCCAAACCGTCCATAACAACCATGACGATAGGACCTGAAATTACTTTATAATTTTCAAGAGGGCTCAACTGTGTTACTGTCATTTATGGTTTCCTTTTGGTCGCTAAAGTTTTAAGCTATCATTATTTCTGATGGCAACGTGGATATTATTTTGATTTTAACCTGATATTAGTTTATACAAATAAATTCTACAGGCAAATAGAAAGGCTACCCGTTTACGCCTAGCTTAATGCGAAATCACTCAATATAAAATAATAATTTTACAGCAACCAAGATAAGAGATTCGTCACAAGCCCCTATTAAAGATAAATTTGTTAGAAGCACACAGGAATGGCCCCCTGTTTCCCCAGGCAATAGGATAAAGTTTAAGATGAAGCGATCCACCATCCCAAATATATTATTCCTGCTACCGGCGGATCAGCTCAGCCGCTACACAAGCCTGCTGCAGTCAGGAGCAATCGTCACAACAAATACGGGAATAGGCCTCCAGGATTTTCTCTCTGCCCTGCCCGGCTTCAGCCACAAAGACAACGAAAAAATAGACACCATCTTCCTTGATGGAGTGCCCGTTGATGATCTTGGAAAAAAATTTAACAGACCAGCACACACCCTTGCCCTTTCAGCAGTCATGCCCGGTCTTGCCGCCGCCATCTTTCGTCGTAACAGCATCCATTCTGCCCTGCGAAGCAGGATAGAGACAAGGGGAACGGAGGCGGCAGAGGGCATGAAGTGCACGGTGCGTCTGAAGCTCTTTAACACTATTGCCCGGGACTATGGTATCCTCCTCTTTAAGCAGGGCGTCTGCATGAACTCGGAGCCACTGCTCAAGACATTTTCCAGGCGTAAGATCCTGCTGGATAGAATAGAAGAGATTCAGTACGAGAACAGAGTTATAGATGCCACAGAGCTCATTGCCCTGCTTGGTAAAAATCCTCAAATCTTCCTCCGTATACAAGGCATATGATAGCTGAAACAAAGGACATGCTTGGCCGCAACAGGCTGACAGCTGTGGATCAGGCCCTACAAATATTTTTACAGCAACTTCCAACAGGAGTAATCGACACCGAAACTATTACCCTTGAGGAGGCCCTTGACCGGGTAGTTGCCGGGGATATTATCGCCCGGGAAAACCTGCCTGCCATGTCCCGCTCCTGTATGGATGGTTATGCCCTCTCGGCCAGGGACAGCTACGGTGCCAGCGAATCAATGCCAGCCTATCTTGAAATTCAGGGCGAGGTCCTGATGGGAGAGGTGCCAAATGGCAGGGTTAAACAGGGCTGTTGCTATAAAATTCCGACGGGAGGCATTCTGCCTACGGGTAGCAACAGCGTGGTTATGTTCGAACACACCATCCCCGTCGACGAGACCTTGGTTGAAATTGTCAAGGGCGTAGGCGAAGGTGGCAACATTTCCCGCCCCGGTGAAGACATCGCTGCAGGAGCATGCGCCATAACAGCCGGCACCCGCCTCCGCCCCCAAGATCTTGGCCTGCTGGCAGGACTCGGTTTTGCCGAGGTGGAGGTCTATCGCCGACCACGCATAGCCATTCTCTCCACAGGAGACGAAATTATCAGCCATGAGCAACCCCTGCTCCCCGGCAAGATACGCAATATAAACTCCATTGCTCTGGCCGCGCAGGTACGCCGTCTCCATGCCACGGTTCAGCACTACGGGATTATTCCTGATAACTACGACCTCTTCCTCGCTACCATGAGAGAGGCTGTGCAGGAAAATGATATTGTCCTCTTCTCCGGCGGCAGCTCCGTTGGAGTGCGCGATCTCGGTGAAAAAATCATAGAGACCCTGGGACCTCCGGGCATCCTTATCCATGGAACGGCCCTAAAACCGGGCAAGCCCATCATCCTCGGCATGAGCGAAACAACAGCAGTTGTTGGTCTCCCCGGACATCCTGTCTCCGCCATGACCTGTTTTGATCTCTTTATTGCCCCAGCCATAAAGCAGCTCGCAGGCCAGCGCCGACAGAGAGGGCAGCAAGAGGCATCGGTTCCAGCTATTCTAACCAGAAACATAAACTCTGCCCCAGGCCGCCGGGATGTTGTCCGGGTTCAACTGGAGCAGAAAGGGGATGAGGTCTACGCCTCACCCGTGCTGGGCAAGTCAGGTTCCATCTCTGTCCTGGCAAGGGCCGATGGATATTTTTTTATTGACGAGGCAAGCCAAGGTCATTCTGAAGGCGATAGAATTAAGGCATTTCTCTACCTCTAATAGCATCTTATAGAAGATAAGGCATAACCAATGGCTACAGCAAAACGAAAAAACGTTTACCTCGAAAACAAGCCACTTGCAGAGGCAAAAGAACTCTGGAGCAGGGCACTCACAGAGTGTGGCTTCAGTGGCAGGATTCACAGTGAAATTATTGCAGTCGACGATGCCCGGGGCCGGATCAGCGCGGGAGCTGTTTTCGCCCGCAGATCATCGCCCTCCTATAACGCCGCAGCCATGGACGGTATTGCCGTTCATTTTACCGACCTCTCCCAAGCAAGCGAAGCCGCTCCGACCACTCTGAGCCCGGAACAGTTTTCCCCGGTAAATACAGGCAATGCCATCAAAGAGAGCTACAACGCCGTGGTCATGATCGAGGATGTTCACCTCCGGACTGATGGCCAGGCAGAGGTAACTGCCCCTGCCACCCCTTGGCAACATATCCGCACTATTGGCGAAGACATTGTGGCAACGGAGCTGATCATACCGGAAGGTCAAGTCATCCGCCCCATTGACCTGGGGGCAATGTTGGCGGCAGGCGTCACAGAGATCGAGGTAATCCGCCCACCGCAAATAAAGATCATCCCCACGGGGACAGAACTCATTCAGCCCCATGAGAATCCACAAGCAGGTCAGATAATAGAGTTTAACACAAGAATACTCGGCGGCTACCTAGAGGAGTGGGGGGCGACAGTTCAGCGCAACCTGCCCGTCCAAGACGATCCGAAAAAGCTGAGAGAGGCCCTATTGGCAGCTATTGCCGAACACGATATGGTCATCATCAACGCCGGAGCCTCGGCGGGGACCAAGGATTTCACCTCCTCGGTAATCGCAGAGTTGGGCACCTTAATTGTCCATGGAGTAGCCATAAAACCGGGTAAACCGGTTATGTTGGGCATCATCAAGGGAACACCGGTCGTTGGTCTCCCCGGCTACCCTATCTCGGCCCTGCTTACCATGCGGGTCTTTGTCAGAGAGATGGTCGCAGCCTTCCTCAACCAGGCGACACCACAGCCTGACTATATTTATGCCACCATGTCCCGCCCCGTCCACTCCACCATGGGCGTTGATCAAATTGTCCGCATTACCTTGGGACGAGTGGGCGATAAGCTCATGGCAACACCCTCGGGCAAGGGGGCAGGGGCAGTTATGTCCTTTGCCAGGGCCGATGGCCTCCTCTCCCTGCCAACCGGCAGTGAGGGCGTCGGGGCAGGCGAACCGGTTCCCATTGAACTTTTACGACCACAGACAGAGGTGGACTCAACCCTGGTCTGCATTGGCAGTCATGACAACATCCTTGACCTAATGGCCAACCAGATCCACGCCACTGGTAATACAACCCGGATATCCTCGGCCCACGTGGGTTCCATGGGCGGAATAATGGCCATTCGCAGAGGAGAGTCCCACTTTGGTGGTTGCCACCTGCTTGATGAAGAGACAGGAGAGTACAACATTCCCTTTATTAAAAGATTCCTAAGAGATATCCCTCTAGAACTGATCAACCTCTGCTACCGACAGCAAGGACTGATGGTGGCCAAGGGAAATCCATATGGCATTACCTCTTTTCAGGATCTGGTGGATAAAAACCTCCTCTTTATTAATCGCCAAAATGGGGCAGGCACCCGACTCCTTACCGACAAGATCCTCCGGGAACAAAACATTTCCCCAGAAGATCTGAGTGGCTACGAACGCGAGGAGTACACCCATATGAGTGTAGCTGCAGCCGTAGCCAACGGCAGTGTCCAGGCAGGCATGGGCATCCGGGCAGCAGCCGAAGCCTTAGAATTAGATTTTATCTCCGTTGCCGAGGAGAGGTACGACCTCATCCTGCCAACGGCCTTTGCAAACGATCCTAAGATAATAACTTTGCTAGAAATGATTCGTGGCAGCGAGAAGTTTCATCATAGCATACTAGCCCTTGGGGGCTACAACCTGCGTGACTGCGGGCGAGTTTTTTATCGCCAATAGAGCAGTCGCGTCCACTCTGTACGCAGGCCAGCCCAACACTGGCAGGGTTCAGTTTTAACAAATACTTATGAGGAAATAACATGGCAGACAAAATTTTTCGCGTCAATATGGCCGATCTCAGCACCAAGATTGAAGATGTTCCCGAGGCCTGGATGGGACATGGTGGTCGTGGCCTTACTTCAACAATTGTGGCAGCCGAGGTAGTACCAACCTGTCACCCTCTGGGAGAGGACAATAAGATCGTTATTGCTCCGGGTCTTCTTTCCGGTACCACCGCCTCTAACTCAGGACGTATCTCCGTTGGCGCCAAAAGTCCCCTGACTGGCACCATCAAAGAGTCCAATTCGGGTGGAACCGCTGCTCAGTTCCTGGCTCGTTGTGGTTGTAAGGCGATCATCATCGAAGGCCTGCCAAAGGGCGACGCCTGGTATAATCTTGCCGTAAGCCCTGAGGGTATTACCATCGCTGAAGAGAGCGAAGTTCTCGGCATGGGCAATATGGCAGCAATCAAAATCATCAAGGCACGTACCGATGATAAAATTGCTCTGATGCTCACCGGTCCTGCAGGCGAGATGAAGATGTCCGCTGCCAATATTTCAATAACCGATCCCAGCAATGACATTCGCTCCTGTGGCCGTGGTGGCCTGGGTGCCGTTATGGGCTCCAAAAAAATCAAGTTTATCACCATTAAGCCAGGTAAGAACAAGGTAGAAATCGCCAATCCTGAGGCATTTAATGCGGCAAACAGAGTTTTCACCAAGGCCCTCTCCAGCCACCCTGTAAGCCAGGCCCTTGGCCAATACGGTACCAACGTACTGGTGAACCTGATCAACGAATCCGGCGGTATGCCCACCAAGAACTTCACCGCGGGCCAGTACGCAGATCACGAGGCAATTTCCGGTGAGACCATGCACGACACCATCGTTGAACGTGGTGGTAAGCCAAAACATAACTGTCATCCAGGTTGTGTTATTAACTGTTCTCAGCTCTACAACGATGCCGAGGGTAATAAACTTACCACCGGTTTTGAGTATGAAACCATCTGGGCCCTGGGCGCAGACTGTTCCATCAACAACCTTGATGTTATCGCCAAGGCTGATCAAATCATGGATGATATCGGGGTGGACAGTATCGAGGTACCGGTAGCTATCGCCGTTGCCATGGAAGCTGGTGTCCTTGAATTTGGTGATGCGGCTGAAGTTTTACGCATCCTCACCGAAGAAGTTGCTAAGGGAACTCCTCTTGGCCGCATCATCGGTAATGGTGCCGGTTCTGTAGGTAAGGCCTATGGTGTTACCCGTGTGCCTGTTGTGAAAAACCAGGCCATTCCTGCCTACGATCCCCGTGCCATTAAGGGTATTGGTATCACCTATGCGACCTCTACCCAGGGCGCAGATCACACCATGGGCTACACCATCGCCACCAATATCCTCGGGGTAGGTGGCTCATGTGATCCTCTCTCCAAAGAGGGTCAAATTGAACTCTCTCGCAACCTGCAGACGGCAACGGCCGCCATCGATTCCACCGGAATGTGTCTCTTTATCGCCTTTGCAGCCCTTGACGATGCAACCTGCCTTCCTGCCCTGATCGATCTCCTCAATGCCCGTTTTGGTATTTCTCTGGACGGCAATGATGTGGTTAACCTGGGACAGCATATCCTCAAAACCGAGAGGGCCTTCAACCAGGCCGCAGGTTTTACCAACAAGGACGACAGGCTTCCTGAGTTCTTTTACAAGGAGGCCCTGCCACCTCACAATGTAGTCTTTGATTTCACCGGTGAAGAGATTGACTCTTTCTGGGACTTCTAGAGATGAACATTACATTTACAGTAAAACTTTTTGCCTATTTTAGAGACAATCGCTTTTTAAAAAGAGAGTGTGAATATCCAGAAGGCATCTCTGTAGGTGATATTGTAGCAGGCCTTGATATCGACTTCGATGAGGTGGGTGTCCTTATGATAAATTCGCGTCACTGTGAATTTACAAGTCAACCTAAGGCGGGTGACAACCTAGCCATCTTCCCCAAGGTTGGTGGCGGTTGAGCACGACCTAGGCACCCGGATCCTACCAGACAGGCCTAACCCCCTTGGCAAAGCATCGCCCAGGGGGTTTTCTTGTTATTTTAAGAAAAACACATTATATTTTCCCCTACGGACTTTAATATCAACCTCTAGCAGCTATTGCCCATGTTCCCCGAAAAAATATTGCAGTCAACCCCACACAAGCCAGGCGTCTACCTGATGCTTGATGCCAAAGCCAGGGTGATATATGTGGGCAAGGCAAAGGATCTGGTCAAGCGACTCACCTCCTATACGCGCCATAGCAGCTCGGAACATAACAAGACCACCGTTATGCTGAAGAAGGTGGAGCAGGTGAAGACCATCATCACCACCACCGAAAAAGAGGCCCTGATCCTTGAGGCATCGCTGATAAAAAAGCATAAACCCCGCTACAACATCATCCTCCGCGACGACAAAAACTATCCATATATTGCCGTAACAGTGGGTGAAGAATGGCCACGGGTAATGATGGTAAGACGTAAACGCAGAGACAACTCCCGCTACTTTGGCCCCTACTCCTCGGCAACGGCCATGTGGGCGACTCTCAAGCTAATTGCCTCCCTCTTCCCCCTACGCAACTGTCGGGGAGAAAAATTACGACCAAGAACGCGTCCATGCCTGAACCGGCAGATAGGTAAATGCCTTGCCCCCTGTACCGGCAATGTCAGTCGAAAAATATATATGGAGAATGTGGACAAAATCCTCCTCCTCCTTCAGGGCAAGAGCCGCGATCTGCTGGCAGAGCTGAAAAGGCAGATGCTCCAGGCCTCGGAAAGGCTCAACTTTGAACAGGCAGGACAGTTCCGAGATCAAATCAGGGCCCTGAAAACCACCCTGGAAAAACAACTCGTGGCCGCAGGCCATGGCAAAAATCAAGATGTCTTTGGCTATGTCCGTTCCGGGACAACGGTTGCCGTCAATATACTCTTTGTCCGTGATGGCCTAGTCAGCGGCTCCCGCTCCTTTTTCATCGAAGACTATTTCGGCCTCGACAGCCAAGTGCTGAGCCAAACCATCAGTCAATACTATGACCGTGAAACGCCCCCACCAAAGGAAATACTGCTCCCGTTTTCTCCAGAAAACTTTGAACTGCTCAGCGAATACCTAGCCGATTTCACAACACATATCCTACAGATAAAAATCCCCCAGCGGGGAGATAGTACCATCCTGGTGGAGATGGCAAACACCAACGCCCGACAGCTCTTTGCAGAGAAGGAGAAAAAGGAGAGGTCTTGGCAGAGTCTTGGCAAAAGTATAAAGGAGAAGTTACAGCTTAGCCGGACACCGGAAACCATTGAGTGCCTCGACATCTCCAATATCAGCGGGCAGCACGCCATCGGCTCTCTGGTCTGTTTTTCCGGGGGAGAGGCAAACAAAAGCCGTTTTCGTCACTACAAGATCCGAACCATAGAGGGGCCAGATGACTATGGGATGATGCGCGAGGTGATGGAGCGGAGATTTAAACGTGGTATAAAAGAGGGCAACCTACCCAATCTCTTTGTGGTTGATGGTGGGAAGGGCCAACTGGGAATGGCCATGGCCGTGGCGAGAGAACTTGGCATCACCAACGAACTTGATTGGATTGGTATTGCCAAAGAGCGCCATGAAGAGGGTGAGAAGCTCTATAAGCCAGGCAGAAAAAACCCCATCCTCCTGCCGGCGCATAGCCCCGTCCTCCTCTATCTTATGCGTATTCGGGACGAATCACATCGCTACGGAATCACCTTTCACCGCAAACTCCGCAACAGGGCAACGCTCTCTTCAGAGCTTGATGAGATAGAGGGCATTGGTGATAATCGCAAGAAACTCCTTCTAAAGAAGATAGGAAGCCTGAAAAAAATCAAAGAGGCCAGCCTTCAGAAACTGCAAGAGGTCGAGGGAATAGGACCACTCCTGGCTAAAAAAATATATACCTCCCTACAAAGGGATAAAAACAAGTCTTAGAAACACACCTCCAAAAGAAGATCAGCTCTGAGGGGAAAACTGATTACCAGCGTCGATAATGTTTCAAGCTCAAAAGCAGAGGACACGGAACCCATTAGCCCAAGAGCTGACCAGACAAACCTCCTCACCCTCAAAGCCACCATAAAATCGGTCCGGGAAGTAGGAAAGGGTTTTGCCATGGTGTCCAACAAGATCAAAGAACTGGCAAGGCAATCACAGAATCCACTCTGGAGATCATTTTACGGGTGACAAGCGTGCAAAAATCAAGTTTTCTTACTATTGAAAATATTAACAATATAATCAGTACTATCACCGAGGGAAACAACCGGGTAGGGAGCATCACCGTTTCGGCACAAGATCTGGATCTCGTCCGCATGGAGGGGAGATCACCCGGCAATGCCGGAAGTAAATGAGGCGACTCAGGAACAAGAAAATATTGCCCTAGGTCTTAATAAAATGAGTTATCGATTCAAACTTGGTGAGTAGAATGAGCAAGGCAAATGATCTTTGGGAAGAGTTAGGTGAACTGAGCGATGAAGACGCAGGACATGTACTGATGCGACTCTTTACCGCCTATGAGCAGGAACATGAGTTAGAGCAGAATCCAACAGGCTGTACAGACTTCTTCAAAAAGCTCAGTTCAGCAATCAACCAAACAACTAACTGTAACCTCAATAGAAGATAATTTTATCCGAGCAGAGCATGCCACCGTCCACATCCTGGCCTGTCTCATCATGCTCTGCCTATACCAGAGGGAGAAACTTGAAAAATCAGCTTTTTTTTCAGGCTGACCTAATATATATTGATATTAAAGAAAAAAAATCTTATGAATTTCTTTACAGAAATAGATCAAGCCCTGCCTCTAGAAGCAAACGGGCCCCCAAAGAATATCTCTTTGATTTTTTTACCAAATATTCAACTTACTCCTGCCCTGAAACCTCAGAACAGGATTAATTTACAGCCATTTTATAAAAACAGAGGAAAAGTATAGTGCCACAGCAAGAACTCGAAAAAAAACTCAGTACTATTGATGAAGCCCAACCATGTGTTGTTGCCATTCATGATTCCGAAGGCAATGCCATCAGATATGACTGTACCTTTGCCCAGAGAGAGGCACATAACTTTGCCCTGGTTTTACCCTTTGGGGTAAGCTTGAATATGCACAATATAAAAAAGACCTGTTCTTTTTGTACCCCTCCGACCCCAGGGCAAGCAACGGTATCCTGCAAGGCCCAGATTAATGAAAAAATTGCCGACACCATTGAACTGACAGCGCTTGAAGATATCGACCCGGCAACCCTTCGCCAATTTTTTCGGGTCAACCTCCGAGTACCCGTGACAGTCTCCTATTGTCCTGACACAAGTAATGAGGAAACGCATTGGTTCCAGGCTGGAGATAGCATCGATATTTCCAGGACAGGGATACTCTGCATACTTCCACAGGAGGCGGCCAATCTCAAAGAACTACAAGTAGATCTTGCCCTGACAGACCCCAAGACAAACACAAACTGCACAGGTCATATAATTCGAATTAAACGCCTTACCAAGTCACGTTGGCTAACAGCAATCCACTTTGACCAGATAAACCCTGCCGCAGCAGACAACATCACGGCAAACTGCCTCCAGGAACAACGTCGCCAGATACGAGACAATATTCAAACCACATGATTTCAACTTATTAGACCATCACCATGGATATACTTTCCCCATCCCAACCAATCCCTCCCCTAGGGGAAAAATCTACCCAGCCCCAACAAAAAATGGGCCTAAATACCCCTTCGGAGCTGGAAGGCAAGGTGTTGGCAAATAGAGGCAATGGTGTCTTTTTTGGTTCAAGTAGCTGGAGAAAAGATTGAAATCCACTCTCAAACGCCACTCGAGCTTGGGCAGAAGATTCGGCTGACGATACAGCAAATTTCTCAGGAGACGCAGATCCAGCCAGACAAAAGCGATAAGGCCCCCCTCATCTCTAAGCTTCTCCAAACCATAGGGGCAAAAACACCTCTGATGGCCCAGCCGGTGAGCCTCGCTCAACTCTCCCTGCTCATGGCAAACAGCGAAAAGGCCCTTTCCGCCACCAGCCTCCACTCCCTTTCCAGCTTTTTTAGCGGACAACAGATACTGTTAGAGGGGGGAGGCGGAGAGCTACTCAAAGAGTTACTGAACCAACTAGGCCTCTCCCACGAAAGATCCCTGCTGCAGGGTAGGCCTGATGAGGTAAAGGGCCAAATCAAAAACTCCCTTTTTGAGATACTTGGCAAACTCCCCTCCTCCAGCCCCCTCCATCAAGAAGCTCATAAAATTTCCAGTATAATAGACTCATTCCAACTGATTAATATCAGTCAAAGTGAGCAAGGTAATTTCATCCTGCCCCTGCCCTTTGACTTTCTCAATCTCGGATTTCTCCTTATTCACAGCGACAGAGACCGGCATAGGCAGGAGGAGAGAAGAGAACAGGATAACATCTACTTTTCTCTCTATCTCCAAGTGAGCGCCCTGGGTAACCTACAGATTGACCTGGCTGGCGGCAAGGAGGGAGTGACCATCCACATCCATACAGACTCAGAGGAAAAAAGTGCCTTTTTAAAAGAACATCTCCCCATGCTCCAGGAAAAGCTCTCTGCCCTCTTTCCCCTCTGCACTATTGGCCTCAGCCATGATGCCAAGGATCCCATTGCCGAATTACTCTCCAGGGGTACCGGCCCCGAGCAAAGCATCATCAATCAAAAGGTATAAGCCGTGCAAAAAAAAGCAGTCGCCCTACGCTATCACCAGGAAGAGGACAGGGCCCCACGGGTTGTGGCTTCGGGTAAGGGTATCGTAGCCGAAAATATCATAGAGACCGGAGAGGCCGCAGGCGTTTATATCCAAGAGGACCGGGATATGGTGGAGTTACTTGCTCAAATTGAGCTCAACCAGGAAATCCCCATGGAGCTGTACGGCGCCGTCAGTGAAATTTTAAGTTTTGTCTATAAGGTAAACGGAAAATATGAAAAATAATCCCCCCTCCACCATAGCGATAGAAAAATGCTTGTAAGCTTCTTGATTTAAAGTAGAATTTCTGTCAAAACCATCTGTTCTCATCGCCACATTTTCCACTCAAGAGAGCAGAAGAAGATGAACCTGATGGTGTAAAGACAAGGGCATCGAAAAAAGGAAATGCATGTTTATCATATCATTGACCTACAAGGTTGAACTGGAAGAGGTGGACAAACACCTTGACGCCCATATTGCCTATTTGAAAGATGCATATGCCAATGGAAATTTTATTGCATCGGGCCGAAAGGTTCCAAGAACAGGCGGTATCATCTTCTCCAAGGTTAAAAACCGGGATCAGCTTGAAACTATTCTGAAAAAAGACCCATTTAATCAAGCCGGTATTGCGAAATACGATATCACCGAGTTCATTCCGGGCATGGTGGCCGATGGCTTTGAAACATTAAAAGAGGTATAAGTAGCTCTTCAGCGGGGTGGAGTAACCCCGCCACTGGGCCATTCGGATTCAACTTTCAGCCATCCTCAACCTATCCAACCACCTCCTCACGGCACCGCCGTCTGAAGCCAGCCCCTGCCCAGGGACAATCAATTTATTCTATCAGGAAAAAAGGCTAAAAAAAATCCCCTGTTTCATCAACAGGGGATTTTTGCGTAGAAGCAGATGTGGGGAAAATCTGGATAAATCAGTTACGTTTCTTACCCAGATAGGCCTCCTGAACCTTAGGAGAGGCAAGGAGCTCTGCCGAGGTACCCGAAAAGACGATCTTGCCCACCTCAAGGATATAACCTCGATTAGCAAGTCGCAAAGCCGCCTTGGCGTTTTGTTCAACGAGCAGCACAGTCACCCCACTCTCGGCGATCTTTTTGATCTGGGCAAAGATAGCCTTTACCAGAATCGGGGCAATCCCCAAACTTGGCTCATCAAGGAGAAGCATGGACGGCTTTGACATAAGCGCCCTGCCAATGGCAAGCATCTGCTGTTCTCCACCCGAAAGGGTTCCGGCAAGCTGGCTACGACGCTCCTCCAGGCGAGGAAAGAGATTATAAACCCAACCAAGTATCTCCGGGTCCATCTTCTTCTTGCTATAGGCACCAAGGAGAAGATTCTCTTCTACGGTAAGGATACCAAAGACCCGACGACCCTCCGGGGAATGGCTCATCCCCAGAGAAACAATCTTATGGGCAGGAAGCTGGGTCAGCTCTACCCCATCAAAGATGATAGAACCAGACTTTGCCCGAAGAAGTTGGGTAATGGTACGCATGGTGGTGGTTTTGCCCGCACCATTTGAACCGAGGATGGTAACAATCTCACCCCGGTGTACCTGCAAGGAAATTCCCTTAATCGCCGCGATGTTACCGTAGGAAACCTCAAGGTCGGTAATATTAAGTAATGCCTCATTAGAAATCATCGTCGTCACTCCCAAGATATGCCTCAATTACGGCAGGATCAGCCTGAACAATGTCTGGCGTTCCCTCAGCAATCTTTTTCCCGAAATTTATAACGGTCAGATATTCCGTTACCTCCATTACCAAATCCATATCATGCTCAATAAGAAGAATAGTCACCCCACGTTGACGAATACGATAGATGGTATCAATCAACTCCTGAGTTTCATTCTCATTAAGCCCTGCTGCAGGTTCATCAAGAATCAAAAGCGACGGCTCCGTAGCCAACGCCCGCGCCATCTCTACCCGACGCTGAATACCATAGGCAAGAGCACCAACGGGTTTCACCGCATAGGCCTCTAGATCAAAAAAGTGGAGTAACTCAGCGACAACATCCCAATTACTCTCCTCGTCGGCACGAGAAGAGGGGGTAGGAAAAATTCCATTCCACCACCCCTGCTTGCTCTTGATATGACGGCCGCTCATGATATTTTCGGCAACACTCATCTGTTCAAAGAGACGGATAGTTTGAAAAGTGCGAACAATACCACGCTCGGCCACCTTATGGGGTGGAAGCCGAGTAATATCCTCTCCATTCCAATGGATAGATCCCTCTTCACAGGGATGAATGCCTGTAATACAGTTAAAAACGGTGGTCTTCCCTGCACCATTGGGACCAATTATGCCATAGATTTGACCTGCCTTGACAGTAAAGCTTAAATCATCAACAGCGGTTAAGCCCCCAAACCTCTTGGTCACATTTGTCAAAATCAGATTACTCGATGTCATAACTTCCTTCCTTTATCAGTCTCTTAGGAATTTTACCAAATTTTGCAGGACATATTCCCCTCGGTCGTATTATCATCGTAACAATCATAGCAAGACCAAAGATAAAATAACGCCAGGTGGCAAAATCCCGAAAAATCTCTGGGAGGACAAACATAACAAAGACGCCCAGAAGAATGCCGGGAATTGAAGAGCCACCCACAATGACAATACTGAAAAAGAGAACCGATTGAAGAAAATTAAAGGCCTCCGGACTCACAGCAGAGTATTGATTGGCATAAAAGGTCCCTGCCATACCGGCAATCCCTGCCCCTACGGCAAAGGCAAATATCTTATAGACTCTGGTATTTATCCCCACACAGCTTGCGGCAAGTTCATCCTCACGCAGATAGTGCAGAGCACGTCCCGCCTTACTCTTTGCAAGGTTATACATTAAAAGAAAGGTAAGAAAGAGGGCTATAAGAGCCGCATAAAAGGCACCTAGCTGTGGCGAGTCCATAAACCCCGGCAGATTGATCATATCAAGACCAAAAATACCATTGGGCCCACCTGTTACGCCGCCAAGATCATTTTGCACAACCTGAATAAAAACAATATTAAAGCCAATGGATGCCACCAACAGGTAATCGCCACGAAGATGAACAATGGGACCGGCAAGAATCACCCCAAAAATTGCTGGAATGATGATGGCAGCAGGTACAGTCGCCAACATGGGCCAACCAAAATGAGCGTTTAAAATTGCACTAATATAGGCGCCCATACCAAAGAAAAGTGCCTGGCCCATATTAAACATCCCGGCCTTGCCCAGGATAATATCCATACTCAAGGCTACGATGGAAAAAACGACAAAGGTCGTTGCCACAGCCAACCAACGAGAATCAAGCAGCGCCGGCAGACTCAGCATCAGCAAAAAAAACAGGGGATAGCCAAACTGCTCTATTTTTTTCATCATACTTTTTCCGCCACTCTTTCTCCCAATATTCCGGTTGGTCGTACAATCAGAATCACAATCAGGAGGGTAAAGGTAAATGCATCGGCCCAGGTACTTGAAACATAACCTGCTATAAATGCATTGAAGAGACCAAGGAGCATACCACCAAGCATAGCGCCCGGAATATTGCCAATACCACCTATAATAGCTGCCACAAAGGCATTTAAGCCGTACTGCCAGCCCATATCAAAGGTAATTCCCTTGTAATACATACCTATAAACAGACCGCCAACGGCACCCAGTGAACTACCAATAACAAAGATTGTAACAATGATGTTATTAACATTAATTCCCATGAGTCTGGCTGCATCCTGATCTATGGCACTTGCCCGAATTGCCGTACCCATCTTAGTTTTCTCAATAAACAGATAGAGGGCTATCATCAAAAAGAGAGAGAGAACCATGATAATTACCTGGATAAGACTGATCACAACTCCGCCCAACTCCCAATATATCTGAGGAATGAGATCTGGAAATATCTTCATTTGTGGACCCCAAAGAAGCATAATTCCGTTTTGAATGACCATCGATGCCCCAAGGGCGGAGACAACAGCCGAGAGCCGAGGCGCCGTTCTAAGAGGCCGATAGGCAACCCTTTCCAAAAGGACACCGCAAATGGCAACAATAACTGCGGTAACGGCAAAAACAGCTACAGCCGTCAGGATAGAGCCATTTTCGCCAAAGAGCTCTGTAAAAACAAAAAGGCCAACAAAGGCGGAGGCAGCAACCAGATCACCGTGAGCAAAGTTAATCAACTTCATGACGCCGTAGACCATTGTATAGCCAAGAGCAATCATGGCAAACATTGAACCAATGGTCAAACCGTTGACGAGTTGTTGTAGAAAAATATCCATATAAACCCGATAAAAAAATAAGAAAGAACGGGAAACATTCCCGGCTTTCTTGAGATAAAAGGACAAAAAAGGCTGGCACAAGCCTTAATGTCGGAAAAATGGGGGGTGGCCTGCCCTATTTACAGGACAGACCTAACAGCTCACCAGTTTTATTTGTGAACTATTGAATAGGTACCATCCGCCTGAATCTGGTAGGTCATATAACCACTTCCCACCCTATTACCATCTTGGGCAAAAGAGATAGGACCTGTAATTCCAGGATAATCCCTTAAGGTGTGAAGAAAATCTGCCGCCTTTTTAGTATCAAAATCGCCATTGGACTCCATAGCGTGAATAAAGGCGCGCATACCATCAACGTTGAGCAGGGTCCAAATTGATGGTGGCATGGTGCCATACTTTGTCTGATAGTCCTTGAGGAAATCCTTGGCCAAATCATATGGAAGAAGATCTGGAGTGGGGACATTAATGATATAGGCACCGGCAGCTGCCCTTCCTGCAAGTTTAGCAAAGTCAGGATTATCATTGGCATCACCACCAACAAAGTCTGTCTTCATGGCCAGGGCTATCATCTGGGCACGGATCAAACCGCCATCGGAATAGTAACCTGCATAAAAGATAACATCCGGACGTTTTGATTTTAACTGGGTAAGAACAGGTGTAAAATTTTGTCCTCCGGCCTTTACCTTTTCCCGGGCAACAATATTACCACCGGCCTCTTCTATGGCCTTCTCCACTGCATTGCCAAGTCCTACAGCATAGCTGGAAAAGTCAGAGAGGATGGCTATCCGCTTATATTTTTTTACGTTTACAAAGTAATCAGCGGTAAAGGTTGCCTCGGCACTGTTGGGAAAGGAGTTTCTGAAAAAGGTCCAATAGCCGTGGCTGGTCAAGCTGTCACTGGTACCATCACTGGTTTGCAGAACTCCCGCCCGATAATAGGTTGCCTGAGCTGCCTCGGCGCATGTCGAGGTGTAGGAGCCAATGATCATCTTGGCACCCTTATTAACAAGATCTTTGGCACAGATAGCCGCCTTCATGGCAGTGCCCTCGTCATCACAGGTAATTACCTCTATCTGCCTACCCATGACGCCGCCCTTGGCATTGATCTGCTCTGCAAGCAAACGGGCTGCATTATCAATCCCCTGGCCTTCATTTGCATAACTACCGGTAATCGGGGCCTGCACACCCACCGTCAGCACATCTTTTGCATAGCTGGTGGTGGCCATAAGGGATAAACTTAGCAGCGACACCGCCAAGGCTTTCTTCTTCAACATTGTATTTCTCCAAATCGAATAGTTGTTCTTTTACCCATGGGAAAAGATTTCGTTAAAAGCAACTCTTCTCCCCCAGGTCATGTAGACAACAAACACGTCTACACTTTTCTATAAACATTTCAATGCGAAAAGCCACACTGAACACAGATCTGGCCACTCAAAAAATGACCGATCGTTTTAATTTCTTTAATTTTCATCCATAAATGGATAGGAAAACTCTGTGGCAGCGACAAAGGTCTCTTTAACGGTTCGAGGGGACACCCAACGCATCAGATTACTGGCTGCGCCGGCCTTGTCGTTGGTACCCGAAGCCCTACCCCCGCCAAAAGGCTGCTGACCAACCACTGGTCCCGTTGGCTTATCATTGATATAGAAATTTCCTGCAGCATGCTCAAGTTTCGTCAGGGCAGTACTGGTCGCCTCTCTGTCCCGTGAAAAAATTGCTCCGGTTAAAGCATAGACAGATGTACTATCACAGAGAGCTAAGGTCTCCATATAATCCTCATCTTCATAGACATAGATGCTTATAACAGGACCAAAAATCTCTTCAACCATCGTCTCAAAACAGGGGTCAGTTGCGAGAATAACCGTTGGTTCGATAAAGTAGCCAAGACTATCATCATAACCGCCGCCAATGATCACATCTCCACCCTCATTTTCCTTGGCGAAGTCAATATAACTAGTAATCGAACTAAATGCACCCTTATCAATTACTGCACTTATAAAATTAGAAAAATCTGTAGTTGCCCCCACCTTTATTTTTGCAATTTCTCTCTTCAAACCCTCCTCTATCACCAGCCAAAGAGTACGGGGAATATAGGCCCGAGATGCGGCTGAGCACTTTTGTCCCTGATACTCAAAGGCACCACGAACAATGGCTGTAACAATTTGCTGGGGATCTGCCGATGAATGGGCAAAGATAAAATCCTTACCTCCTGTTTCTCCAACAATTCTAGGATAAGATTTATAGCTTGCAATATTATTACCCACTGTCTTCCACATAAACTGAAAGACAGCCGTTGAACCGGTAAAATGAATACCTGCAAGATTAGGGTCGGCAAGACAGATATCACCCACAGAGGCACCTGCACCGGGAACAAAATTGATAACGCCCGGGGGCAGACCGGCCTCCGCAAAAATTTCCATCAAGAGATAGGGGGTGTAAACCAGGGAAGAGGCAGGTTTCCACACCACGGTGTTGCCCATCAGGGCCGGGGCAGTGGGAAGGTTACCGGCAATAGCGGTAAAGTTAAAGGGCGTTACGGCAAAGACAAATCCCTCAAGAGGACGGTACTGAACAAAGTTCCACACTCCCGGGGAGGAGACAGGCTGATTCTTATAAATCTGCTCTGCATAGCTGACATTAAAACGAAGAAAATCTATGAGTTCACAGGCCGCATCAATTTCCGCCTGATAGGCTGTTTTCCCGCCAGCAAGCATGGCTCCGGCATTAATTTTATAACGATATTTACCTGCAATAAGTTCCGCAGCCTTCAGGAAAATTGCACAACGTTCTTCCCAACGCATGGACTGCCACCTGGACTGAGCAGCAAGAGCTGCGTCAATGGCCAGCCGTACCGCCTTCTCCCCTGCCCTGTGATAGTGAGCCATCACATGTCTGTGATCATGGGGCATAACCACCTGTCCGATATTGCCCGTACGAATCTCCTCGCCATTAATAATAAGAGGAATATCCAGAACAAGCTGACTCATCTCTTCTAAGGCAGCCTTCAGTGCTCTTCGTTCAGGACTACCCGGAGCATAATCATAAATTGGTTCATTAATAGGTTTTGGTGTATTAATTACTGCATTATTCAAAAGATTCATATTATCCCCTTAAAACGAGCAAAGATTTATCTTTTCAGTTTTACCACCGATTTCCGCACAACAAAGAACTGGCGCGAGATATCTCGCCAGCATTTCCAACCAAACAGAAACGCCTACCCCTTCTTAAACAGGGCCTTTATGATAACACCTGCCATAGCAGGATTTTCCTGAAGCCTTCTCGTACTATAGCCAAACCACTTCTCCCCAAAGGGAACATAGACCCGCAGGGGATGACCTGCATCAACGAGGGAGGCACGCAGGCGAGGAGTCACTCCATAAAGCATCTGGAATTCATACCTATCTTTTGCAACATTATACTTTTCAAGAAGCTTCAGGGCCCCATCCACCAGGGGTTTATCATGGGTTGCAATGGCAGGATACATCTTCTGCTGAAGCATATATTCAAGATCTTCCAGATAGTGCTGATTGATTGTCTCGTACTCCTTATAGGCAATCGCAGGCAGTTCATCGTAAACCCCCTTACACAGACGTAAATTCAGAGGCACCTCCGGACTGTTCAATACAGCCAAGGCCTTAATATCCGCTAGAGTCCTCTTTAAACAGGCTTGCAGAACAAGCCCTACATTTTCAGGAAACTCCTCCTTTAAGCGACGAAGCAGATCAATGGACATATCCGTACAGGGAGAATCCTCCATATCTATCCTAATAAAATTGTCATATGCCGAGGCCTTTTGCACAATTTCACGAATATGCTGATAACAGACCTCCTTATCCAACAGCAGACCCAAAAAGGTAGGTTTGAGGGAATAGTTTCCCTTTACACCGGCAGCCTCAGCCTTTTCAATAACATTGATATACTCTCTCTTATTTGCCTCTGCCTCTTCAAGTTTGGTAATAAACTCACCCAGGACATCAATAGTTGTCATCACATTAATATCATTAAGTTTCTTAGACTTTTCGATGGCCTGTTCAACTGTTTCTCCCGCAATATACTGTTTCGAAAACATCCACACCAACTGGGGGGGCATATGCGGTAAGATTTGAGAGATAAGCTTATTAATCATAAATCACCCTCTAAGGCTAAAGTAAAAAAATCAAAAAAATCATTACACCAAAATAGCGCAACGGCTTGCCGTTTTATGAAGAACAGACTGTTAAAAAAATTGAATATACAGCGATTTGCTCATTGTAAAAAAGAGAGCTCACATACAAAAATCTACGATATTCCTAAGTCTTATGTCAAATATTTTTTCAGAAAACAAACAGGATTGAGACAGAGGCAGAGCCTTTAGACCCTAGCAGAAGCGATATGCCCCACCCCCTTAATCTGCCCCATCCATCATAAAAGAACAGGAGATTTACCTTTAGTATTTTTTTAGTCAGCCGATACAAAGAGGTACCTTTTTTCTTTGTAATTTTACTGGAGATTTTTCATGTTTCGACGATTTATACTCATTTTGAGCGTGGCTCTCCTTGCCCTCACAGCAGGCTGTGCAAGGCATCAACAATTGAAATCCAAGGTCAGCCAGCCCGGAACGTGCCAAGTAGCCACAGCCGATTGGCAATCAATCGTTGCATCCCTGGCAAACAGAATAAACAACAGACTCATTCAGCAGAACTATATTGACCGATCTGTTTACATCAGCCCTGCCTGTTACCAGCTCTCTGCCTGTAGCCAAGCCACAACAGCGTTTGACAGGGTATTTCGCGAGCTGCTCACCGCTAAGCTCTTGGAATACGGTGTCCCAACAACAGACAAAAGAACTCCGGAAACATTAGATATCAGTTATACAACCCAGGTACTTGCCCAATCAAACATGGGCTACTGGGGGCCTAAGATTAGCGCCAAGGTACTGATAACCACCTCAATAATATCCAACAACAGATACATCTTTTCTCAATCAGATATCTACCGACTCAACTCCGATGAGTTCAGGTATTACCAAAAAGCCACACCCGCCACGGTCATCGGTATTGCCTCTGAAAAGAAGACAGATGCTCTGCCACTTAAGCAGACGCCTGAAGCTGAAGAAATTCTTCTAGAACCTCAACCTCTCTTTTAACCTCTAACAAATCATGATGAGTATGAAAAAAAAATCCACCTATTACTGCCCGCTTTTTCTAGGATTCGTCTCAGCCCTTCTCTTTCTGGGCGCATGCTCCACCCCAACATTTGACCATACACCTCTGGCGGCAAGAAAAAATCTCATTCTCTTCTCCTATGATATTGTCGATGATCTTGTAGAAAATGCTATGCCGCCAATTATTCCAGGAAACCCGGAGCAACCCATCCTGGTAACCACGGTGGTCAGTAACAACAATCTGCAGAAGACCTCAGCCTTTGGTAGACTCATCCAGCAACAGGTAATCTCAAGATTTGTTCAGCACAACTATATCGTCAAAGAGATAAAGCTTGAAGATAAGCTCCATATAAGGCCTCAAACTGGCGAAACAATACTCAGTCGACATCCACAGAACATCAAAGAAGAGCAGACAGCTCAGGCCATTTTTACCGGAACAACCTCACGAGCCAATCGGGTGCTCTATATTTCTGCTCGCCTGATAAATCCAAAAGATGGTACTATAATTTCAGCAAATGATTACTCGCTGACCATCGACGAGCATATCATGGCATTACTCGGCTTGGAAGAAGATGACAGAGTCGCAGAGCCGGAAAGACCCATTATGAACTCTATTTTAGAGTAGCCAATGAAAAAAAAACGCCTTGCCCTCATCCCCGGAGCATCAAGACCCATCGGCAGAGCAATCGCCCGAGCCTTTGCTGATGCAGGTTTTGAACTCCTCCTCCCCATCTACGACTGGCCCGATTCTATTGCTGAAATGAATAGAGAGTTCCGGGCATCCGGCTACTCCTTCACAACGGCGGAGGTAGACCTACGAGTAGAGGAGGAGGTGGAGAGCTATCTTGGTATAATTAAAAGGCAAAGGGGCAGGCTCGACGTCCTGGTTAACAATATAGAGAGAGGCGGGATGCCCATCATACACGGGAGCTACAGCCATCCACACAACAGAGATCAATGGCAGCGGGAAATTGAAACCACCCTTAACGCCAAGTGGTTTCTCTATCAACACAGCCTGCCACTCCTACAAAGGGGCTACGATGCCTCCATTATAAATATCAGTTCGATTGCCGCAAATATTGGTCGAACAGGACCTGCCGCCCTCCTCTTCAGCGACGGCTACAGTGCCGCCAACGGCGCAATCTCCTCCCTCACCACCACCTGGGCCCGAGAGGCCGCTCCCCATATCCGGGTAAATGAAATCCAACTAGGCATGATTGATGGCCGCCATGGCAAGGGGACACGAGGTTGGGCTGAGATGAGCAAAAAGGATCGCAAGAGGTTACGCAAACATATACTGCTGAGAAGAACGGGAAGGGCAGATGAAGTGGCAAAAACGGTGCTTTTTTTAGCCTGTGACGCTAGCTATATAACAGGTGCCAGCCTGCGTATCGACGGTGGCTACACCCTGGGCGGCGAAAATGTACCACCACTACCACCTGGTATTCTATAGAGATAAGAACGATTCGACGATGCTCCCCAGAGAAATATCAGAGAATTCACCATCCTCATAGACCCTGATTATCTCAGTACTCTCCAGGCACTTCTCTCTAAACCTTACCGACAGTGGCTCTTTCAGGAAGTAAAAGATCCGCAAGGCAAGACCTACCACCTGCAGATCCCCGGAATCAAGATAGGGCAAAAGATCAGCAATAATATCCTCTTCCCGCAGGAGATCAGGATATTTTTCAGCCAAACGCCCCACCCCCCACAATGCTCCCTGTTGCAATTGAGGCAGTTCAAGTTGATTGCCATCCTGAAAGGGTTCATCCCCATCTTCACGTAGATAGGAGAGCAACATATGCAGATATTCTCCGCGAAGACCCTCATGGAAGCACATAATCTCCGCCATGGATTCCGGGGCCCCCCAGCCAATACCACCCGATTCATCGTTAAGGCTCCACAAAAACCTTCTCATAATCATCCGGGCAGACTCAATGTTTTTCTCAGCAATACGAGGGACAATAATACCAAAAGCGCTTACGGCTCGCCAACGAAGTACCTCGTCAACACTGCAGATAAATGAAAAGAGGGGATTTAAAAGCTGTTGCTCTTTATATGGGGAGAGAATTTCTCCTAACTTAGAAAATGGAGCGCTTGGTAACTCTGCTGCCAGTTTTTTCTTCAGTGCTATTCTAGACATTAAGCCTCCGACAGAGATTCAGAATTTTCATCAAGCCTACGCGCACCATCAAATAACAATTTCATAAAACTATCTATGGGTTTTAAATCTTTTTCCTCTGCAGATAAACCCTGAATAAAGCAGAATCGGCCACTATCCAGACCCAGCAAAGCGTTGAAGGCATCTCTGTCCAACAGATCATTATAGCTGGCAGCCACCAACTCCCCCTCACTAAAACTCAGCCAAGCATCGACAAGTCCCGGCCCATCTATCTCCATCCGACCAGTTTTTTTTGTAGAGTACAAGAGTTGGCAGATCTCCGGAAAAGCCATATCAGCAAGTTGCCCCTGCAGGGCTGGAGCCTGAGCTCTTTTACGGGTGATAAGGGCTATATAATTCGCTACCAATTTATATAAGGGGGAATAGAGATCAGGAAACATCTTGAGGAGATAATAGAAATTCTCCTGAGTCATCTCCCCCACCCGACAGGCCTCCAAAGGCACAATCGTAGCTACTACAGGATTACCAGAAAAGAGGGCAGACAAACCAAAGATATCTCCAGCACCAAGTTCTGTCAGCTGCTGACCATCTGCATCAACAATCTCGACACGACCTGAAAGGAGGATGCTCAAGTGAGGACGCAGAGCGCCTTGGGAGATAATAGGAGAATGAGGAGAATACTCTCGCAACTCAAACAGAGTTTTCACCTCTGCCAAATCGCTCTCCGAGAGGACTTTAAATATATCTAACTCAGATATCACCCTGCTAAAATCTGAATCATTCGTTAGTTCAGAACGACGCTCAGCTGCGGCAAGCATCTTCATCTGGGGAGTAAGAAATTTTTCCCTCTCCTTTCTAAGTTCAAAACAGGCAAAACCTTCACAGCCACTACCCCGACAATCAAAATAAACGGCACTATTGACAATATGATGTCCCGCTCTCTGCTCTTTGCTCTTCAAAGAGCGAAGCTCTAAAAGCAGATCGGCCAGGGCTGGACAGGCAGACTTGCTCACGGGAAGGACTATTTGTCCCTCCCGCGCACAAAACTCTTGGCGAGCACTATAGAGGGGACAATCATCTTCTTCTCTTAGAACAAAGATGCCATCTATAGTTTGCTTTTCCATGTTAATCCGAACCGCCGAAGATAAGGTAAATAACAATGGCCAAAGAGACAGCCCCACCAACAAGAACAGGAATAATCTTAAATATCTGCACCTCGCCATTAACAACAAGAGCACCCATGTACTCTGTCCCTGAGACAAACCAAACAAGAATCAGAACAGCTGCTATAATTATCCCCTTCCACTTCTGGCGATAGACCATATAGGCAAGCCAACAGGCAATGGGCATAAAAAACCAAGGATTAGAGACGAGGGCAGCGATATCCACATCCGCTACCTGCTGTGGTATCCGAGTCGAGATCCAAGCACTCAGAAGTTTTTCCCAAAACACTGCCATATTTCACCTTCTATTTTTGTGATCGCTCAAAAACTTTTAAGGCACAAAACTCGCCACACATGGAGCAGGCATCGGTGGCATCACCACCACCTTCATGACGGTATTGGGCAGATTTTGCAGGATCAATAGAAAGTTCAATTTGACCCTTCCAGTCAAGTTCCTTGCGACATTTAGCCATGGCATTATCTTTTTCAATAGCACCGGGCAAGCCCTTAACAATATCTGCTGCATGAGCTGCAATCTTAGAGGCAATAACCCCCTCATGCACATCGGAACAGTTCGGTAATTTCAGATGCTCAGCAGGTGTCACATAACAGAGATAATCGGCACCGGCAGAGGCGGCAATAGCGCCACCAATGGCCCCGGTAATATGATCATAACCTGGAGCAATATCTGTTACCAGTGGCCCAAGCACATAAAAAGGAGCACCCTTACACATCTGCTTTTGCAGAAGAACATTTGCCTTAATCTGATTCAGTGGCATATGACCGGGGCCCTCAACAATCACCTGAACACCAGCAGCCCAGGCCCGTTCGGTAAGCTCACCGAGAGTAATAAGCTCCTGAATTTGGTTACGATCAGTTGCATCGGCAAGACAACCGGGGCGAATACCATCCCCCAGACTCAAGGTTACCTCATGCTCTTTCAAAATAGCAAGAAGGTCATCAAAATATTCATACATTGGATTCTCACGCTTATGGTGATTCATCCAATCCAGGGTAAAAGAACCGCCACGACTGACAACACCCATGGTACGAGGTTGATTTTTAAGACGCTCCTGCAGGTGACGATTGATGCCACAGTGAATGGTCATAAAATCAACACCATCCTTAGCCTGTTGCTCAATCACCTCAAACATGCGCTCAACGGTCATGTCGACAATTTCTTTTCCTGCAGCGACGACCTCAGCGGCAACCTGATAGATAGGCACTGTTCCCAAAGGGACAGAACAATTCTTCAATATTTCCTGGCGTATCTTCTGCAGATCACCACCCATGGAGAGATCCATAATGGTATCAGCACCAGCTTTTATGGCAACAGCCAACTTTTTCAGCTCTTCTTCCAAACTATTGATATCTTTAGATGAACCCAGGTTAGCATTAACCTTGGTCGAGGTACCCGCACCAATAGCTATAACCTTAGAAAACGCATGATTCTTATTCTTAGTTATAGCGATGGTTCCATCGCTGACGCCAGCCATCAACCTCTCTACAGACATTGATTCTACGGCGGCGCATTGCTCAAATAAGGGGGTGACTTTACCCTGTTGGGCATCTTCTCTAATGGACATTTTCTTCTCCAAATTGCGGGTCAAGATATCGCCTCAAACACCACATCACATATTATATAACTTCGACAAATCCAAAAGATCATACAGGGAGCAGAGATACAGCCACTCCTCCCGCAAATATCTCCCAGAATAACGACAGCTAGCTTACTATATAATGTTCTTTAGTCACAGAAAAAGTGACGGTCGCCCTTGCATTTCCACCCCTCCCAGCCAAGCAAACAGGAAAGGCAAAATAAAAAAACAGGCCGGCATTATATAAGGATTGAAAACAACAGCTTTTTTTAATTTTCTCCCTTTCATCTCAAAAAAAGAAAACTACTCTGAAAAAATCTTTTTCTTGCCTTCTATGTTATATACAGTTTTAAAGAGCACTTCTAGCCCCCCATAGAGGGGAATAATAATAACCAAAATTTTCCTACGACCATGATACAAAAAAAATCAAATATCATTCTTATCGGCATGCCCGGCTCCGGCAAAAGCACTGTTGGCGTCATCCTCGCCAAAACCCTGGGTATGGAATTCGTTGACACAGATATCCTTATTCAGTCTGCTGAGAACAGAACCCTGCAAACTATCGTTGATAATGAGGGACATATCGTGCTCAGGGAGATAGAAGAGAGGGTCCTCTTAACCGTTGATCACAAGAAACATATCGTCGCCACCGGTGGCAGCGCTGCCTATAGCGAAGCTGCCATGCTCCACCTCAAGGAGGATGGTATTATTGTTTTTCTCCATGCAGACCTCGCTGCCCTCTGCGCACGAATACATAACTACGAAACCCGTGGCATTGCCAAGAGACCCGAGCAGAGCTTTGACGATCTCTTTGCTGAGAGACTCGCCCTCTATAAAAAATATGCTGATATCACCATCCTCAGCTCTGAAATTTCACAGGACGACGTGGTAGAGACGGTGATAAGAGAGGTTGAAAAATATGACTTCCGGGCAGAAAAGTCTTAAAATAGTTGTTATCCCCCCCTCCCATCGACGATAATATGAAAAAGGCAGGCAAGCGCATCAAAAGAGAAAAGCGAGCAGTAGGTTTAATGATTCAACTCTACTGCCGACATAACCATCCTGGCCATGAGGGTATCTGTGCCGAATGCGCTGAGCTTCTCGCCTATGCCCATAAACGACTCGACGGCTGTAAATACGGGGAAGATAAAACTACATGTGGAAAATGCCGAACTCATTGCTATCGGCCTGAAATGCGAATGAAAATCTGCAAGGTCATGCGCTATTCCGGCCCACGCATGCTGTTTCGCCATCCTCTTATTGCTCTTGGCCATATCTTTGCCGGATTACGAAAACCACGTGACCCATCACACTCTTCGTAAAGGATACACCATGAAAATTCTTCTCTCTGGCTCCTCTGGCCTGGTGGGAACTGCCCTTTTAGAAAGGCTTTTCCAGGATGGCCACAGTATTACCTGTCTCAAGAGACAAAAGGCCGGATCGGACAAAAAAATCTGGAACACAGACAGACTAACAGACGATACTTTTGATGCTGTCATTCATCTGGCAGGGGATAGCATTGTAGGGGGCCGATGGACCAAAGGCAAAAAACAGCGCATACGTGATAGCCGTATCCTTGGCACAAGAGAACTTGTCCAATTTCTCGGTAAACTAACTACCCCACCAAAGGTTTTTTGCTGTGCCTCGGCGGTTGGCTACTACGGCAGTAGAGGCGACACCGTTCTGACAGAAAGTAGCCCCAAGGGCACAGGCTTTCTAGCCGATATCTGTCGCGACTGGGAGGAGGAGGCAGGTAAAATTGCAAGCCGAGGCTGTCGAGTCGTAAACCTTCGCTTTGGCATGATACTCAGCCCAAGGGGCGGTGCCCTACAGAAAATGCTACCCGCCTTTCGCTTGGGACTTGGCGGGAAAGTTGGCAATGGCCAACAGATTATCAGCTGGGTGAGCATCCGTGATATAGAGGAGATAGTGCCCTTTATCCTTGCCCATAGCGAGATAGAAGGGCCTGTAAATGTCGTTTCTCCACAGTCCACGACCAATGCAGAGCTGGGCAAGAACTTGGGAAAGATACTAAGCAAACCCACCTTTATGGTCCTGCCCAGACTTATGGCCTCAATAATTGCCGGCAGTGAAATAACCCAGGAGATGCTTCTGGCAAGCACCAAGGCTAGTCCGCAAAAATTAGTGGCGGCAGGCTATGAATTCCGCGACAAAAGTCTGAACAAGACCCTCCTCTTTTGTCTGGAAAAGAACGCTTAAAACAAAAAAGCCACCCATCCCCGACAGGGGAGAGGTGGCTTTTATTTTAC
This sequence comes from Desulfotalea psychrophila LSv54, assembly GCF_000025945.1. Lineage (GTDB taxonomy): Bacteria > Desulfobacterota > Desulfobulbia > Desulfobulbales > Desulfocapsaceae > Desulfotalea > Desulfotalea psychrophila. The sequence continues at coordinate 2,850,941 of NC_006138.1, forward strand.
ACAGACAGAAATTACTTTCCAGTAATTCTCTCTACTGCCTCGTCATAACGAGCCTTGGTTTTGACAATAATCTCCTCTGGCAGAGGAGGTGCAGGCGGATTCTTATCCCAGTCAAGACTTGAAAGATAATCGCGCAAATACTGCTTATCAAAACTTTCCTGACTCTTACCGGGCTCATACTTATCCGCTGCCCAAAAACGAGAAGAATCAGGGGTAAGCACCTCATCGATAAGGATAATCTTACCATCTACTTCGCCAAGCTCAAATTTTGTATCGGCAATAATAACACCCTTAGTACGGGCATAATCTGCGGCACGGGTATAAAGCGCCTTACTGATCCGGGCAATTTGTTCAGCTTTTTCGACGCCGACAATTTCCTGCATACGCTCAAAAGAGATATTTTCGTCGTGATCACCAAGCTCTGCCTTAGTAGAAGGGGTAAAGATCGGCTCGGGAAATTTATCAGACTCCTGCATTCCCTCAGGAAGCTGAAAACCACAAACATTGGTATCTTGCTGATAGGCCTTCCAAAAAGAACCTGAAATATAACCACGAACAATACATTCGATGGGCAGAGGCTTTGTTCTTTTAACCAGAATAGAACGACCGCGCAATTGCTCCGCATAGGGGGCACAGGCCTCAGGATACTCCGTAACATCGGCAGTAATCATATGGTTATCTACTATGTCAGCAAGCAGATCAAACCAAAAAAGAGATAACTGGGTAAGAATAGCACCCTTACCTGGAATAGCGCTGAGGATAACATCATAGGCTGAGATTCTATCGGTTGCAACCATAAGCAACTTATCATCATGCCCAGGAATTGCATACATATCACGAACCTTACCACTGTGTACAAGGTTCAACTGTGGGAAATCTGTTGTCAACATAGCTTCTGTCATATTCTACCCTCTTTCGAATACATTTTGTAAGCACCAGTACAAACAAAAAAAGCCAGGCAGAGCCGGACTTTTTCAGTTACAAATCAATCAACAAAAAATTTCAATTTATCTCGCCTACTCGAATGACGAAGACGATTAAGGGCCTTCTTTTCAATTTGACGAATACGTTCACGGGAAACATTGAAACGTTTACCTATTTCTTCCAGGGTATATTCAGCTTTTTCACCAATACCAAAGCGAAGACGAATAATTTTTTCTTCCCTATCACTAAGGGTAGAGAGAATTTCAGTTACCCGCCCGGACAGCTCACGATTCTGCACTGCCTCATAGGGAGATTGAGATTCCTGATTTTCAAGAAAATCACCCAAGGTCGAGTCATCATCCCCCACCGGAGTCTCAAGAGAGATAGGTTCACGAGATGCCTCAAGAATAGATAAGATCTTATCCATGGGCAAATTGGTGGTCTTAGAGATCTCAAGCGGAGTAGGTTCACGGCCAAGCTCTTTAAACAGGGCATAAAATGCCTTAAAAAACTGGCTCCTCAGCTCAAGAAAATGAACAGGGAGACGAATCGTTCTGGTCTTATCAAGAATCGCCCGGGTAATTGCCTGACGAATCCACCAACTTGCGTAGGTAGAAAATTTATTTCCCTTGGTATAATCAAAGCGAAAAACTGCTCGCATCAAGCCAAGATTACCCTCTTGAATAAGGTCGGCAAGGGTAAGGCCCTGATGCATGTATCTCTTAGCAATAGAAACCACCAAACGCAGATTCGCACGAATCATGGTATCCTTTGCCACTTCAATAGACCTGCTATACGCCTCTAACTTTGCCTGAAGCTCAAAAAGTTCCCTAATCTCCGGGTACTTCTTAGAGGCACTCGTTACACTGTAACGCATGAAGTTAAGCTGCTGTTTTTTAGGCTTAAGAGTAGGATCACGCTTTTCCCACAGATCAATACGTTCGCAGAGAACAACCATTTCTTGAACGCCTGATCTATCTCCACGAATGGCAAATATAATCGCTTCAAAACCCTGACGAATGGTCTTGCTGTACTTTGCCTCTTCCTCGGGAGTAAGCAAATCAAAACGACCCATTTCACGTAGATAAGTGGTCGTCGTCTCCTCAGACTCATGGGACTCTTCATCGCCGGAAAGTGCAGCCCCATCTTCGATCTCCAGCTCAAGATCTACCTCACTTTTTTCCCAAATCTCACCTGACAGGGTCCGTTTCTCACCTGATTTTTCTATCGTTACAATTTCAATACCGTGAGCGCCAAGAAAATTAAATATTTTTTCTATCGCGGTAGGATCTTTAACATCATCGGGTATTAATTTGTTTAGCGCATCAAAACTAATACATCCTTCTTTCTTGCCAGTTTCGAGTAACTTTTCTTTCAGTTCAGTTTGCACCAGAGACAACTCCATTGAGAGATTATGAAAAACGGCTACGAGATCTTGACTCTACCGTGAATCTAAAAGTGAACTTTTCAAAATACCACAAAAATAGATTAAAAACAATGACAATCCAACACAAAAAAATCGCCATCTTAAAAAGAGATTATAAATGGGATTGACACAAAGTAGTAACTATTTGCTTAAAGACAAGCTCTACTGTTCTTTTTTCCAAAGCCACAATGCTTGTACATCTTGGAACGCCCCAAAGACAAATAAATTATTCTGCACAGGAACATAAATCAAATAGATGTAGCAGATCGGCTCCTCTCCAATCTTAACAAATCAAAAAACTCAAGAAAGGGCTCTCGGCAGACTCAATAAGAAAAGAGCAATGCAGCCTTTTCCAAGCAAAAAGACCACCACCAAAAAAAACCTATCAGTGAAACCATGTCTTTTCAAGGTCTTAGACAGGCAAGAAAGCCAAACCCTTTTTTATTTATTGACATCATCATCGGAAAGGTGTATTTTGTGCCTGCACTTGGCCCCATCGTCTAGCGGTTAGGACGTTGGCCTCTCACGCCGAAAGCAGGGGTTCGATTCCCCTTGGGGTCACCAAGTTGAAAAGGGTTCTAGCAATTTAATTGCTAGAACCCTTTTTTCGTTCCTACCCGCCTATTCATTCGCCTAAATATCAGTGCTTATCTTCGGGATAGTAGACAAGCAGAGCCCTTATGCTAGCACTAAGATCCCGGGCATACCTCACATCAGCATGTTGCTTTGCCTGCATGGCGGCAACAATAACCGCATGATGCTTAACAAGTCTCTCCCTATAATCTTTCTGGCTCGCCTTTACCCGCTGGGTCAAGAAATAATCACCTATCGTTTCAATCACACGCTGAGCATGATCTTCCTTATTCATCACCCAACGCACAAGTTGATTTTGAGATTGCGCATCGGTTTTACCGGCCAACTGAGCAATTAATACTGTTGCCTTTTCTACGGTGGCGGCATCTTCAAGCATCGCCTGCACGCGGGCATTATCGTTATAAATGCCACAGGGTAGTTGACAGTGAGCGCCACTCCACGAAGGCCCCATAAACATACCCGCCAACACAGTAAGAATTAGCAAAAAATCTTTCCCCAAATACTTCATACAGTCCCCTCCATTTTATCATTATAATAATCAGCGCTTCCACCTCCGACAGGTCACCCGCCACCAGCGCTCCTACCCAAGCATAGCATAGACAGCCCCCACGTCTCAAATACCTGCCCCAAAACAGCACCACTGCCCTCCAGTCAATAATTAAGCACCCATTATTTGACATAAGCGGCCAAAAATCATTCAATCAAGAGAAGATACCAAAAAAAGGGCAGATAAGCCTCCCCACAAGAATAGGATAAAACCATGATTGAAAAAATAGCAGATCTTCCTGAAGGGACCATTGGTTTTAAGATGACAGGTAAAATAACCAAAGACGACTATGAAAAGGTCGTCAATCCTGCTATTGAATGCGGGCTTATTGAAAATAACAGACTAAAGATGCTCTGCCAGATGGGGCCAGAGTTTGATGGGTACACCTCAGGTGCCGCTTGGGACGACACCCAGCTGGGTCTTAAACACTGGAAAGGATTCGAACGTCTTGCCATCGTCTCAGACGTCCCCTGGGTCAAGACACTGCTCCGGGCAATGGCCTTCACCCTACCCTGTCCCGTAAAAATTTTTGAGCTGGATGAATATCTGCAGGCCCGGCTTTGGCTCAGTGAATCCCTGGGCACCGTCCATACAAACTTCAACAATAATGGGCTGCTGACAGTAAAGCTTATAGGCCAGCTGGAGCCATCCGTCTACGAGAACTTCAGCAAGGAGCTCGACAGCTACTTTGCATCAGCGGAGCCAGTCCACCTCCTCCTCGACCTCAGGGACTTCAATGGTTGGCAGGGCCTAGCTGGAGTGATAGAACATCTCCACCTTGTGATTCAGCATCGACACGTACCCAAAAAAATCGCCATCGTCGGCAACAAGAAATGGCAAAAGCTAGCCGAACGTATTTTCTCCAAATTTATCTCAGCCGAGGTACAGTACTTTGAAGAGACAAGGGCCGATTCTGCCCAGACATGGATACAACCTAAATAACGCTGAGGCAAAGGATAAACCAGAGTAGCAACCTGCCACAAAGAAGGCGAATCCCCCCTTACCCAGAAGGGCATGGGGAATTGTTGCTTTCTGCTCATTGTGGCAGCCCAGGCAAGCGCCACAATCACTCCCTAGGCGCACTGTGCTGCCTAAGTTGTAGCGCAGGCAACATCCAGGGCCTGAGAGACATCAAGAATAATATCTTCGATATTTTCTATACCCACGGAAATACGGATAAGATCGCTACTGACCCCGCTCGCCTTCATATCACTGTCGCTCAACTGCCGATGAGTGGTGGAAGCAGGATGACAGGCTAAGGACTTGGCATCTCCAATATTGACCAAACGCAGAATCATCTTCAGGGCATCAACAAAGGCAATTCCGGCAGCAAAACCACCCACGAGACCAAAGCTAAGAATACCAGATGCCCTGCCGCCGGTAATCTTTTGACAGCTTTCATAATAGGGACTGGCGGAAAGAGCTGCATATCTCACCCAGGCAACCTCTTTATGCTCCCCAAGATAGAGGGCAAGCTTCTCCGCATTTTCGCAATGCCTCTCCATACGCAGGCCAAGAGTCTCAAGTCCCTGAAGAATTTGAAATGAATTCATTGGAGAAATTGCCGCCCCCGTATCCCGCAATAGGGCCACGCGACAACGACCTATATAGGCAGTCGCGCCAAGGGCCTCGGTATAAACCAGACCATGATATGAGGGATCGGGCTCAGTCAGAGTTGGAAATTTACCAGCCTCCTTTGCCCAACCAAACTTACCGGAATCAACAATAATCCCTCCAAGCGAGGTGCCATGCCCTCCGATATACTTTGTCAATGAATGCACCACAACATCGGCACCAAGCTCTATTGGCCGACAGAGATAGGGGGTGGCCACGGTATTATCAACAATAAGCGGAATACCATGCTCATGAGCTATTTCCGCAAGTTTTTTTATATCAGCTACATTACCCGCCGGATTAGCAATGGACTCGCAGTAAATCGCCCTGGTTTTAATGTCAATAGCCTCGGCAATGGCCTGATAGTCATCGCACTCCGCCATACGTACTTCGATACCACGGGCAGGAAGCAGATACTTAAACAAATTGTAGGTACCACCATAGAGTTGACTAGTACTGACAATATTATCGCCCAGCAGACAAATATTATGAATTGCGCATGTTATGGCCGCCATCCCGGAGGCTAGGGCAAGGGCGGCAAGACCACCCTCCATGGCTGCTATCCGTTTTTCCAGCACATCGGTGGTCGGATTCATAATTCGAGTGTAGATATTACCCGGAGTTTTAAGATCAAAAAGGTCGGCACCATGCTGACTATTCTCAAAGGTATATGAGCTTGTTTGATAGATGGGAACAGTTGCGGCCCGTGTTGCCTTATCAGCCTCGTAACCATGATGCAGGGCCAAAGATTCAAGTTTCATAAAAATATCCTCTTGTTTATTTTTTAAGATTCTTGCCAAAGAAAAAAGATCCTACTCTACAAAATATATCATTCCGGCAGAAGAAGTTACAGAAAGTGCAAGCAGCAGGAGACAACAAGACGGGATTACCACGGGAAAAAAGAGGAGAAGGTAAGGATATTTATCGAGTAGGGTGAGGTGAGCATATACAACGCTCACCTCATCCCTCTCACAGAACCGTACGTACGGGCCTCGTATACGGCTCCTGTTTACTTACATCCCTATCTGGGACAAGAATTCCGGTTTTCACAGCTGATACATCAAACAGCCAAAGCTCTTTGTGTAAATAACAGCTCGGCAGTGCATAATGGGCAAGAGGACAGGCAGAGTTCGCCCATGAGTTCATCTTAATAAATTTGAACTCTCCCTTATACCCTAGTTGGCGTAATCGCCGGTGTAACTTACCGGCCTTCTTCCAGAGCTTTAACTGGATTGCACGGAGACGTCTCCGTAACCAACTAGACACAGCCTTTAACATGTTTTTACAATTTGCTATCCTAAAATAGAAAGCAAAACCGCGTAGAATAGGATTCAAGCCATCAATGACTGCTTCCAAATTCTTTCCACCATTTCGACGAGTCAACGCCTTCACCTTCTCCTTGAACGACCTGATTTTCGCCTTTTGGATACGAGTGTACTTAGAGTGTATTGAAACACCAAGGAAAGCCACTCCGCTCCGACTATGGCAAATGTGAGTCTTTTCGAGGTTTACAGTGAGTAGCAACCCTTTCTCAAGGAAACAGCTTGCCTGTAAAAGTGCGTTTTTGGCTGCGCTTTTCGAACTGCACAAAATCAGGATATCATCGGCATAGCGCACTATCCTATGACCTCGTTCTCTCATAAACTGGTCAAACTGATCAAGATAGATATTGGCAATTAGCGGACTAATCACACCGCCCTGCGGACTACCAACTTCGCTTGCCTGCCATCCTTCGTCTGTCATCACTCCACTTTTCAGAATTTTCTGAAGTAGCCCAAGTATTGATCCATCCTTGATTCGCCTCGATATAGAGGACAAGATCAAATCGTGGTCTAAGGTGTCAAAGCATTTCGACAGATCCATGTCCACAACCCACTTCCTATCATATTTCCGTATGAACATCGTAGCTTTAGTAATCGCCTGATGGCAACTTCGCCCCGGGCGATAGCCGTAGCTTGATGGATGAAAGCCGGGATCAAATATCGGCTGTAGAATATCCAGCAGAGCCTGCTGTACTACACGGTCACGAACTGCAGGAATTCCGAGCAACCTTACCCCGCCATTCGTTTTGGGAATTTCCACCCTACGAACAGGTTGAGGTTGGTAGCTCTTCTCACGCAGTTCCGTCAGAAGCCGGTCAAGATTGATATCAAGGGATTCAACAAAATCTTTGACGGACTGGCCATCTATACCGGCAGCTCCATTCGCAGACTTTACCTTAAAAAACGCTGAGCGCAATGCACTTCGGCTCAACAGTCTCCCATATAAACTATACCAAATCTTTACCATTTCCTGCCTTGTGGCCTCTATCCCCTACAAATTCTTTCTAGGCACCGATTCTTCACATGAGCAGTATCGCCTTCTAGCCCTTCGGCAATGTACGATTCCACATTCACGTTACTCCGATGAGCGGCCAAAATCAGCAGACTACCTGTTACAGTCAACCACCGAAAAAGTGCCCTGTTCCGTCGAACAACTTGTGCTCTGCCTAAAAAGTATTGCAAGTCTTCAAGGTCTCTTTAAATAAACTTCACCCCTTCGCAACTGATATGGCTTTTGGCACATAACAGTCCCCAACCATCAAAGGTCGGGTCATCCTGGTTTTACCCTCCACACTGTTACCAGCTTTCACAGGCCTGGACTTAATAACTACTACGGGATCATCTGCCATCTCACAAAGCTTCGCTTCTGCTCAGGTCACCCCTTGCCATCAGCTATCCTGTAAAAAATTCTAGGAACTCTATAAGACTTCCCCGGTTAAGGCGAACTCCCTGTGAGCAATCGCATCCTCAAACACGATACGGGACTGACCAAGTATTGGGCTTTACGCTATTTTGCACGTTTACCCTCCCGCATCGCCGAATCAGGTTCGCTTGCGCTATGTACCACTCACTTCCTATCGCTTCCTTTAGACCCTGCCGTTACCAACAACGCCCTTACGATTCGGATTGTCTTCCCCTTGGTCGGGGTGACGCCTGCTTACCGCAGGCTGGGTTTGCCCGCCATGCCGGGCAAACAAAACAGCAGCGGACAGGAGGCCTGCCCACTGCAAAAAGATTGCAAGAGGGGCTAATTCTTAGTTTGCACCAACTCCTTGTATGGCCAGCCACCCATGCCATTTTCAAGGATCATCATTTTTTCAGCCGGAACATTTTTTGATTCCATATAGTCATAGCAGCGCTTTGCCCCACTCTTCCCACCAGGACAGACCACAACAACCGGACTGCCGCTCTGCTCATAGAGCTTAACAGCCTGATCAATTCTTGCCCGTTCCACATCACTTTTGACAGGATAGGCATAGGTGGCAACGGAGCCTGGCAGATGATGCCTGTTAAATTCCTTTTCCACCTGAATATCAACAATAATCATGGCACTACCGACGGCAAGATTCTCCTTCACCTGCTTGGCTGATATGTAATTGTAATTTCCGGCAAAAGATGTTGAAGCTACACAGAGCAGACAAAATACAATGGCAATAATACGTTTCATTCTAAACACTCTCCTTTTCACTATTTTCCATAAACAACTGATACTAATACAGGATGAGCACTCTACCCCATAGTTTCTACCAGTACCAATTGGAATAGCGGATAACAACAGCGACTCATATAGAAAAGGGCAATGCCACGAAACCCTATCCCCTGACAGACCTGGCTCCTAACTGAAATATTTGCGACAAGTGCACAACAGAATCTACTAGCCGGCCCACCCCTTAGTAAGTCAATTATTAAATGAATTTTGTCTGCATTATTGCGTAAGCCTTCTGAATATGTTCAGTCTCTCTCTATTCATACAATCGTAATCAGTATCAATAGCCCTGAATCTTGGGACTGTTAAATCGACAATGAACCCTTTGAATAGCCCGAGCAAAGTGCTCTTCTGCCACTTACACCAACCATAAGGAAAAATAATGTCATTTGCTCAACAACTTTGGCAAGAGAACAGAGAGATTGCCCAGTCCTGTCGTAACCATCCCTTTGTCCGGGGAATAGAAGACGGCTCTTTAGCCAAAAAGCTCTTTTCCTACTATGTGAGTCAAGATGCGTTTTTCCTAAAGGCCTTTGCCCGGGCATATACCATAGCTGGGGCACGGGTAACCGACTGGAATGATTTCAAGACCCTGCACCACCTGACAGAAGGAGTTCTTGGAGAGCTACAGCTTCATGAAGGCTATGCCCGAGAGTGGGGCGTGGATATCACTCAGGTAGAACCCGGCGCTGCAACCCGTCACTATACAGATTTTGTCCTAGCTATAGCCTGGGGCAAAGAGCTTGGCCAAACCCTTGCCGCCCTTGTACCCTGCATGCGTCTCTATGCTTGGCTTGGCCAAGAACTTGCCAAAACCAACGGGAAAAAGCATCTCTACAGTAACTGGATCAACACCTATAGCAGTAAAGAAATCGAAGAGCTTGCCTCAGAGCTTGAACGGCTGCTCGTCCTCTATGCAAGCCCTAAGGATAAACAGATTGCCGAAACTTATAGATATGCAATGGAATGTGAACTGAGGTTTTTCGAAGCCGCCTTGACCTGGGACCTATAGCCCCTCTGTTGATTTAATGACAAGATCCAAACCTCATGACCTAACGACACCGCAGCGAGCTGCTCTCCACCCCCACAAAATGTCACTTTAAGCTGCGAAAAACATTTGGTTGTTTACTCTAATGACCGCCAGAGTTATTATCCTAAAAGTAACTGATATCATGGCATGTAACGGGCTGAGAAGATGGCAGGAGCAAAACTTAGCGGACCTGCATGGATTGAAAATAATGTCTTTTCGGAGGAACGCTTGGCTATATAGCCAAATACAACAAAGTGTTATGCTATATTCAGGCGATAGCTATCTGGGACGCCTCACAAGTGAAGGTGCCATAATTGCCCTCAACACCTGGATCTCTGGCGTGAGGCAACACTGTCCGCCTGCTACCAAGGCTTTAGGGAAATCTATTTACCAATATCCGGTATTTTTCCGGGACTTTAATCAACAACAACATAGTGGAGAGGTACATGAATAATTTCAATCAAGTATTGCAGGAAATGGATTTTGACTTTCTGGGCGCAGGTAAGCACTCGATGAGTGTCGAGGCAATGCGTAAGGCACTGGGCAACGACCACTTCCTCTTTCTGGATGTGCGCACGGAGTCAGAGCGAGACTATCTCAGGCTTCCATTTGCAAGCCATATCCCCTTAAGTGAACTACCGACACGCCTAAAAGAACTGCCTCAAGAGAAATGTATTGTCCCCTTCTGCTCTTCAATTTTTCGTGGGGCAGTGGCCTACACCTATCTTCGGGGCAATGGATTCAAAGAGGTTAAAATCCTCACGGCAAGCATGGAAGATATTGTTTCAGCCTTCAAACCCGGACCACTGGCCAAAATGTTAGCCTAAAAATAGCCCCGAAAAGTTCACCTAATAATGCTGATAGTTGATAGAAAAAGGTAGGTCGTGATGGATGTTACATGCTTAATTATTGTCGTTGTTGCCTTTTCCCTGAGTTTTGTCTTTGCTCTGGGAGGAATCGGTTCTGCCCTGGCACTTATTCCCAGTTTAACCTGGCTGGGTCTTCCATTTGCCCAGGCGAGGGCAATCGGCCTCTTTGTCAATACAGTGAGTATGGCCGGGGCGACCTACTCCAATATAAGGAACAGGCGTCTTGATTTTCGTCTGGGAATCCCCATCATTCTCCCATCGATTATCCTTGCACCGGTGGGAGCATGGACGGGACATTTTATAGAGACGCGCTACCTGCTTATGGTCTTTATCGCCTTTCTTTCTTTCTCCGGGTTGATGATGCTGCTGTTCAAGGGATCGAAATACGCAAATCAATACCGGGAAGACAGACCCATTACCGGCCCCCTGCTGACGGGGATTGCAGCAGGCTTTCTCTCGGGACTGCTGGGGGTAGGTGGGGGGGGACTCATTTCACCGCTTATGATTCTGCAGGGATTCAACCCGAAAAAAGTTGCGGCAATAACAGCCTTTGCCGTCCCCTTCTCTTCACTTTCGGCATTTATCACCTATGCCCTTATGGGCTCTGTCCCCTGGGGGATTCTCCTCTATGCAGGGCCTGCAGCATGGCTGGGTGGTTATCTTGGCACCATGGTCATGCACCAAAAAATGCACCCTGGAACCGTCAAAAAATTTCTTGGGGTGGTTCTTCTATTGCTCGCCTTGCGCTTCATCCTTTCAATCTCTTAAAAGAGGACAAGTTCACGCCCTGACAAAAAAGTGCATGCTCTAAATTCATAGAGCATGCACAGATAGCAATTAGCCCAGATCAAGGGCCAAAAGGGCAGCACCAAAGGCACCTATATACTGAGGATTCTCCGGGACAAGGATGGTACGTTCTAGCTTTTCAGCGAGCAACTGAACGATACAGCTATTTTTTGCCACCCCACCGGTAAAGACAATATCGCCCTCGCGGGAGACACGGTTCACCATCCCCGCTGCTCGCCGCACCACACTATCGTGAAGGCCACGAGCAATATCACAACGGTTCTCTCCCCTGGCAATAAGAGATGTCACCTCAGATTCGGCAAAGACCGTACACATACTGGAGACATGGACATCACTCCCGCCGCTTAGGGCCTGCGCCCCGAAATCGGCTATAGCAAAGCCCAGGGCCCTGGACATAATTTCAAGAAACTTGCCCGTACCTGCCGCACAACGGTCATTCATCTCGAATTTTTTCACCCTGCCATTTGCCAGAAGCGAAATGGCCTTGCTATCCTGACCACCTATATCGATCACTGACAGGGCCTCTGGAAAGAAATGCCTGGCCCCCCGGGCATGGGCCTTTATCTCCGTCACCGTTGCCGCATCGAAGGAAATTTCAAAAAGATTACGTCCATAGCCCGTAGCCATCATACGGTCATAAGAGACATCATGAAGCATTTTCCCGGCCTCAAGCAGAGGATCAAAGCCCGTATCCCCTTGCATACTCTGCACCAGATTACCGGCTTCATCAAGCACCACCAGCTCAATACTTCGAGAGCCTATATCAATTCCTGCAAAATGCATCTGTTCCCCCAATAATTAGCGAAGCTGTTCAACAAAGGCCTCAACCCGAGTTTTAAGCTGTCCCATATCTTCCATGCTGTAGTCAGTTTCAAGACGAAGGCAGGGAATCCCCACCTCCTCAAGGCTATTCTCCACCGGCACAGCCTCCATCAAATAGGGCTGACAGAACTGCAAGCCATAGTGAATAACCCCATCTGCGCCATAGGATTCAACCATCTCTCTAATATGGTCACGACGCTCACCATTGGGGGTGAAAATGGCACAGTCAACGGCAAAGTATCTATCAACAATGGCATCCATCATTTCAGCAACACTCTCCCCGGATTCATCGGTCAAATTACGGGTTCCACGTTCACCTACACAGGATTCCTCACCGACAATAACAGCGCCAAGACCTTCAATGATCATGGGAAGTTTCCAATTTGGCACAGCCTGAGGACAACCGGAAATCAAAATACGCGGAGTTCGCGGAGCTGAAACACCCCGTTTTTCGGCAACGCGTTTTTCCAACTCATCACAGAGAAGATGAACAGATTCGGTAAAACGCTGTGGATTATCATAGAAGAAAATCTGATTGGCCAGGAGGGAATCAAGTCCGGAGATGGGAGCGGGATCAGCCTTACGCAGGGCAAGAAGACGATGCATTGCCGCCCGCTTTTTATTAACCAAGACGATGGCATCCCGTAAACTCTCGGCGGTAATCTTCACCCCGGTAAGTACCTCTACCGCATCTTTAAAACGAAGATATTCCGCCTTCAAGAGTTCCCGACCCTGGGCAGATTTCACCTGGGGCAAATCCATTATATAGAGGTTGTCAACAAGACCACCAAGGGTTTCATAGGCCTTCTTCTTACCATCACAGGTATTCTCTCCAACAACCATATCTGCACTTTCAAGATAAGGGCAGACCTTGGCCAGCTTGAAACCAAAGGATGATTTAATCAGGGCACAGGTATTTCGGGGCAAGAGCCTCTCGACCTCTTCCATGGCAAAATCGGCACCGGAGCAGAGTCCCACCAGGGTAGCATTGGCAGCAAGGGCAATTTCTTCGGGGACAAAAACACAGTAGGAGCCAATTATCTTCCGCCCCTCTCTCTTTTCATCCATCAGCTCCTTAATACGCAGACCATGCACCTCGCTCATAACAAAATCAAAATAGGCCATTGCCTCCGGACGATTTTTCTGAGCCAGATAAATGTCCCTATAGGCATCACCCAAAACAGCAAGCAGGGCATCATGTCCCTCTAAATCCACCCCAAGATCCTGCCACATGGCCCGGTAATCTTCACTCATTACATATCTCCTATTGAAAATAATTTTCACGGATTACCCCTGAGGATAATTACTAAAAAAAAGAAAAAGTTCACAGAGGGGAGATTTAATACGTATCGAGCCACAAATCTAACAGGAAATACCTATGGCGCACAGCCCTACTATAGGAAATACAAATTACTATAATTACTGATTTTTTTACAGAGGAGAGAAATGATGACTCTGGCTGGTCTGGTGCTGAAAAGACCAGACCAGCCAGAGGGCGAACAAAACTGCTCTTAGCCTATGGGCAGAACGGTTCTTTCAAACTGCTCATTAATAATCTCTGCCATGGCAAGATAGATGGCTCTCGCTAAATCGTGATTTTTTCATGTGAATCCTCCTGTCATATTTACTGGAAAATTCTACTTTTTACCGCATTGTTTTTTCGGGGGGATTACCAAAAAAAAGGGCCGACCTAAATATAGGTCGGCCCTTCATACTGTTCTATGTTTATTCTTTATTGACCTAGAATAGCAGGTATACCTGGAAGCTGACCAACAAGAGCCAGCGATCCAACACAGATAACAAACGCAATCCCTGGGATAATCAGTCTATCTTTGAGAGAAAGTTCACTTGCACGTTCATGGTCACCAATGAGTCCCATATTATCAAGAAGCATAGTAGTTGCCCAACCAAAAACAGGGTTAACAATGGCACAAGCAAAGATACAGATACCAGCACTAAGGGAATCTTTTTGCTTATTTACCATTTGCATACCAGCTTCAAGAAGTGGCAAGAAAACACCAACTATGAGAGCTACGCGGAGTACAGGTTCCCACATCGCAAGATCCATCGGATATCCAGTAACAGAGGCAACAACACAGAGTAGACCTGTAAGAAGTGCACCACCCGGAATAGGGCGCTTAGCAATTGCTGCAGGGATCATATAGGTTCCCCAAGACGAAGCAAGGTTACCACCACCAAGAACTGAACCAACACCTTGACGAACAGAAGCAATAGTCATGGTATCATCAACATCCATCAATACGCCTTCGGCATCTTTTTGGGTAGTTAAGTTCTTGGAAAACACGATGGCCGAGATAATCAGGAGACCACATTGCAACGGCAAGCAAAGCAAAAGGAGTTACCGCAATAAATTGGTTAAGATTAGGCCATCCAAGCTGCCAACCAGTAGTTTCGCCCCACCAGTAAAGTGGACTCATGTGTGGAAGACCTGGAGTTGTAGTAAAATGAAACTCTGCACCAAGTGCAAAAGCAACAACACCAGCAATAATAGAACAAACAGGAATTGCAACCCAACGAAGTTTAAGCTTAGCAAGATATGCATAAATCAAAAGGGTAATTCCAATTACAGCAAATGAAATATAACCCTGGTCTGTTGAAGCAGCCCAGGCTTCAAGTTTACCAATTTGGCCAATAAGACCAACAGCACCCAGATAAATCAAGAGCCCGCCACGAACACCAACACCAGTCAGCGTCATTAGCTTAGAGCCACCCTTCGTAAAGGCGAGTATCAGTCCAAAAAATGCCACCATTAAACCGAGAGACAAGGGGTGCCCACCTGCTGCTGCAATCAGAGGGATGAGCGGAATCATCGGCCCATGGGTCCCCGCAAGATTGGCATTCGGCATAAGAAGAGCAGAAAAGAGAATAACAAAAAGTGCCCCTATGAGAAGCTCCCAGCGTACGTTCTCGGCAACAAAAGCGGCATCTAAACCATACTCTGTTGCAAAAACAGCTACCATAGCGGTAACCATAACAACCTTTCCGATTGTTGCCGCAAGTGCAGGAACCCAATCTTCCAGCTCCACTCCCCAATCACGGATAGGAAGGTTAAATCTCCAACGCTTAAAGCTCATGATTTTAAGTTCATGATCCAGATACTCAGATCTTTTCTCAAACTCATGGGCTTTTTTGCGCATATCTTTGTAAAACTTTTTTTCCTCTTTAGCCATCTACACTCTACTCCATTTTAATAAAATTTTGAAAAATTCACTCTTTCAGTTAATGGTGCGTTTATAGGAGAGGTGAAAAACAGTTTGCAAACACTACAAGGCGATAGTAATTATTTAAGTTGCAACTATATAGACCACGCTTCCTAACGCTCTTTGTTTTTTCTAACGAACAGAGCTACAAGAATATACTCAACCTATTAGTTTAATTTATGAAAATATCAGATCATGCAGACCACACAGAAAAACTTTTCGGAATTCGCGGAGAAGACATCCATAAATGGATGGATGGCTTCTTCGAACATGATGGCGTTGATCATTATTTACGTAACAATGGCAAGATAGCAGATTACAACCCATATGATCATCGAAAATTTCGCCATTGTCAAGAAGTTTTGGCAGAGGCTTATGACGAATTTACGGGGATATACGAGAAGCGGGATATAAAAAATATTTTCGAAACTCATATCAAGGATGATTATAACGGATATATTCCGACTAGAAATGACTTTGAAAACAGTATGTTTACCGAAAAATATCATGATTCTTTGCACCAAGATAATTGGAATCCAATCCTAGATTCAGAAGAATTATCTGACTACTTCGAAGGAGTAAAAAATTATGACGAATATAAAAGGCCAAATCATTTTATAACCACTTTCGGGATGCGTATTGTTATCCCAACAGTGGTTGCTATTATCCTCTTTGTGACATCTATCTTCTTTGTTGTGGTTCCAGTTATTGAAACCTCTATAATGAACCAAAAGCGAAAGATGATCAAAGAGTTAACCGTTTCAGCCATCTCAATTGCCGAGCAGTATATTTCCTTAAGTAAAAATGCTGTACTTTCTGAAAAAGATGCACAGAAACGCGCTGCAAAAGAGATCGAATCAATGCGCTATGGTGATCAACATAAAGATTATTTCTTTATAACTGATATGACACCTAGGATGATTATGCATCCATACCGTCAAGAATTGATTGGCACAAATTTAAACGACTATACGGATACAGAAAACAAGAGTGGAAAGCGTCTCTTTGTCGAGCTTGTCGACTTGGTTAAAAAAAATCACGAGGGATATCTTGAATATCAGTGGCAATGGAAAGATGACAGTAGCACATCAGTCCCGAAACTTTCTTATGTGCGTGGAATTCCAGAGTGGGGATGGGTTGTTGGAACTGGTGTATATATAAATGATGTAAAAGAAGAGATAGCACGCCTTAAAAGACATCTATATATCACTTTTCTGATCATTACTTTTGGACTAATTTTGGTGATGAGCTATATCATTTACCAAAGCCACAATATCGAGGCTAGAAAGAAAAAAGCTGAAATTCTTCTACATGAAGCAAAGGATCGATACAGAGCTCTCGTTGAAACTTCAAATGAGGGTTACATATTGGAAGCTGAAGGAAAGATTATATATTCCAATCAGAGGCTTATACGAATGATTGGTTATAGTGAACGAGAGCTTCATGACCATACTATTTGGAGTACCCTGTTTCCACAAAAACCTCTTAACATGCCTGTATTACAACATTTAATTAGCATATTCCATGGAGCAGCAGAACCTGCAGAGTTTGAGGCACAGTTATTGACCAAAGACGGACAAGAGATTGATATTATTTTAAGTACTTCAAAAATATTTTTATCTGAAAAAAAGGGGCACGTTATATCTTTTCGCCCTATAACGAGAAAAATCTATAGTGGAGCTATCCCTTTTGAGAAAGATGTTACTAACTACAGGGGACTTACCAGTGAAGTTGTACGCCTGATTGAAGAAAGTGAAACAGCAGGCAGTGTTGTAGAGGCACTCAACAGAATGCCAAACTTGATTAGAACAATGATTGATGCGGGATCTAGACCAGGTAATCTACGTCGTGTAATTGGTGGTGCTTATGACGCAGCTATCACCAAATTTATAGAGCTTTCAATAGAAGAATTAGGAAATCCACCTGTAGAATTTTCCTTTATGTCAATGGGATCAAATGCACGTCATGATATGACTCTTTTCTCTGACCAAGATAATGCAATTGTTTTTGAAGACTGCGCTGTAGGTGATCTCAAGAAAATACGACGATATTTTTTACACCTTGCCGAGCGAGTGTGTAAAAGACTGGACCAAGCAGGCTACTCATACTGTGATGGCTGGATTATGGCTACTAATCCACAATGGTGCTTGAGCATGACTGAGTGGAAGAAAAACTTTACCCATTGGATCATAAACTCTAGTCCCGATGCCATATTAGAAGCCAATGTTTTTTTTGATGTGCGCTCCACCTATGGCACAGCAAAATTGGTTGATCAGTTACAACAACACGTCTTTGAAACAAACAGAAAGCACGAGCAATTTTTTGTAAACTATGCCAAAAATTGCCTCTCCTACGCCCAACCACTTAATACAAAGGGACAAATTAAGACACAGGTAAATGATGGGGTCCGCTCTGTGAACCTCAAAGAGTGCCTGAGGCCGATGGAAATTTTTTGTAGAATTTATGCTCTTAAGTATGACATTCGCGAAGCTAATACTATTACTCGACTTAAAAAATTGGCGCAAAGGGGAGATATATCAAGAAAAGAATATCGTGAGATGGTCTATATTTTTGACCATATCTGGAATTTGCGATTTATGAATCAAATCATAGAATACACTGATTTAAGAAGGGTTAATGACTCTCTGGACCTTGATGAGTTACCGCAAATAGAGCAAGAAAATCTTAAAAATGTGTTAGCGAGAATCTCTATTTTCCGGGACAAGGTGAGTAGGGATTTTCTTGAAGGTCCTCAAAATTAGCAAGGTGGTAGAAGAGATCCTCCCATTCATCAACGCATTTAAAAATAGAATAGCCCTTTTTTAACTGCTGGCCCGCTGGAATTGTATCCCAGTGATCTCCTGTCTTGCAGGCAGATAAACTTGCGGGAAATGAGACAGGGTACGCAGACAAAAAAGGGGATGCCCACAGGCACCAGGAGACACAACTCCTAGCTACAGTAAAATCCCCAGAAGGGGGAGAGAAGGAGAGAGGGGAAGCTCTGGACAGCCTGGTGCTGAAGGCACCAGGCTGCGCAAAGGGGACAACTGATTAACCTATGGGCAAAACGGTTCTGCCATACTGCTCATTAATAACCTCTGCCATGGCAAGATAAATGGCACTCGCTCCACAGACAATTCCTTCCCAACCGGCAATATGACCAAGGGCCACAGAACCGGTCCAGTTATGGGCCGCAAGCAGAAAAAAGAGTACGGTCAGGGAGAAAAATATAAATTGCAGAACACGGTTGCTCTTAAGAGAAGCAATGAACATAAAAAAGGTGAAAATACCCCAGAGAGCCAGATACCAGCCCATAAATGCATGGGGAGTACTCTCTGTAATACCAAGCTTTGGCATAATAATAAGGGCCACAAGGGTGAGCCAAAAATGACCATAGGAGATAAAGGCCGTCATGCCAAAGGTGTTGCCCTTACGGAACTCCAGGATACCGGCGATAATCTGTGCTATACCACCATAGAGCAGCCCCATGGCCAAAATCATAGCGCTTATCGGGAAAAATCCCGCGTTATGGATATTCAACAAAACCGTGGTCATACCAAAGCCCATCAGGCCAAGCGGTCCTGGATTTGCAAGCTTATATTCCGTCATCTAACTCCCATTCCTTTAATCAATTCTTTTAATTAACTATTTTATATAACAATTCCAGCGCTCCCCGGAAGAGCAACTAAACAGATTAGTCCTTTGCCCGGGCAAAACCATCCATATCGTGTAAGACAATGATAAAAGAGAAAAAACTCAAGAGGCACTACCCTGACAGAAAACCATAGCTAAAGCCCTGCCACTGCGTGGATATAGGACCCTATGGCCAAGGACATAACAAAAATCCCCGAGCAAGCTACTCGCAATTATCGAACAAATCAAGGAAATTAAGCTACCAATATTGCCGAGGTCACGTTTAACGTTTTCTACCACTCGCAGATATTTGTGGCGATTCTATTTCGGCCAAGCCTCTTGGCCCTATAAAGGGCCTTATCAGCGGCCGCGACGAGTAGACTTGAATCCATTCCACTCTTGGGAATGCAGGTGGATACACCCGCACTAATTGTTACCACATTGCTGGTTGGGGAAAAGGCATGAGCTATCTGCAGATCCTCTATCGCCCGACGACAATCTTCAGCCACCGAGGCAGCATCGGTGGTATTGAGCAGTACAAGAGAAAATTCTTCCCCGCCATACCTGGCGACAAGATCAGTTGAACGATGAGGGATCTTCCGAAGCTGCTCTGCAACTTTTTTCAAACACTCGTCTCCGGTAAGATGACCATAATTGTCGTTATATAATTTAAAATTATCAATATCTGCCATGATAAAGGAGATGGACGATTTTTCCCGCATCGCCCGTGCCCACTCCCGGGATAGAAAATTATCCATGGTCCTTCTATTAAAAACCCCAGTCAAACCATCCGAAGACGATACCAGCTTGAGTTTTCGATTTACCTCCTGTAACTCATTTTTTTTCTCCAATAATTTTTCTTGGGTTAAAACCGATTTTTTCACAATTGCCCTAAGAACAAAAGCAACAACGCTAGTAAAAATAATACCAAAGACAAAAATAAGCTGAGAAGAAAAGCCCCTTCTCCTCTCGACATACAAAACGGTGGGGAACGCCTCCAAACACCACTGCCTCCCCAAAATTACAGGCATTTTTTTTTGATAAAAAGCACTCTGCTGGAGGACAAAAACATTTCGAGGATCGCGACTATAAAGAGTTTCAGTGCTTACAGGTGAGGTGATATCGACAAGCTTCAGCTTTATACCTGCAAGATCTTCAGTTAAATGGGAGCTGACTAAGATATCGTCTATTTGATAAACACCAACCACAAAACCAAACAGAGCCTGCCGTCGCCTGACTACCGTTGTCGGATTTCCCTTATAAACAGGCAAGAGGCTAACCACACCTCTCTGGACATTACCCTCTTGAACAAAGTCAACGGGCGCAGTTACCTGAAGAAGGTCCTCATCCATAGCTCTTCTGAGGGCTGGCATAAGAGGACTGGCGGCAAGATCAAAGCCGAGGCGATCACTGTTACCCGGTACAGGCTCAATATAAAACACAGGGAGGGCCTCCCCTCTTGCCCCTTCCGTATCTATTGCCTCACCTGTACCTGATTTCTCATTATCTGAAAAATACGCCCCCACCTCAAACAGAGACACACCACCACGATCCCTCGCCGTACGCGGTATCCAACCAAGGGCATGAATACCCGGATAATCTACCAGCAATCGCCTCGCCTCGTTATTAAAGCGATCATAACTGGGAACTATCTCCCCATTATTATACAAGGTAAGCAAAGACTGGGACGCCTCAAAATTTTTTAAAGCCTCATGATATATTTCAATGGCAAGCCTATTTACACTCTGCTGAAATTCATTAACTATCACCTTTTCTTCAGCATCATAAAGCAACCAGGATGTCCAGCCCGACAGACAAATGCCACCTAGCAAAATAAACGCCAAAAGAAAATTTAAACTTGTGTGAGATTTCATGCACCTTCCTCCGCCAACATTTACAAAAAAACTCCTCCATTACAGTTCATATTCTAGCATCTCAAGAAAAAACCTAGAAAGCCAACACCATATTTTAACAAAAGCTTATAATAAAAGCAAAATACACCCTTATTAACAAATCAAGACAACAGATAAAAAACGCCTTCGGCAAGAGCAAATCGTGAGCGTAACTGAAAGAAACTGTAAAAAGAAAAAACTAAATGTGATACCGGCAACGTCTTCAAAAAAAAATTTATAGCTAATTCTGTCCATATATGAAATTTTCTTTGGCTCTATCCCCTCACCTTAGAAAAAGGCTCAAACATGAAACAAATTGAAGTTGTAGCTGGCATTATTATCAATCAGGATAAGATATTATGTATGAAGCGCGGCATATCTAAATTCACCTATGTCTCGCAAAAATTTGAATTCCCCGGCGGCAAGGTAGAAGACAAAGAGACATACCGCCAGGCCCTGGCAAGAGAGATAAGAGAGGAACTACGAATTGAGATAGAGATAGGAGAGAAGCTGATGGTGGTAAACCATACCTATCCTGATTTTCAGATCAGAATGCACTGCTATCTCTGTTCCAGTGAGAACAGGAAGATCACCTTAACGGAACATATTGAGAGCAAATGGCTCTACTGCCAAGAGCTTAACCAACTCGACTGGGCCGCCGCAGATATCCCCGCGGTTAAAAGGTTAATGGAGTGTAAAAATGCACCCGCAACCTGAGAATTTCAAGGCCCGACGACCGGATCTCTGCCAATGAGCCAACCTGTCTCTCTGTTTCAATAATTCTCAAAATTTATTGCATCTTAAAAATTTGCATTCATAATAAACTCTGGCTAAAGTGGCACTTAGATCCTACCAACAACCATCATAGGTGATCATTATGAAATATAACCAGATATTTGCCATTCTCCTCCTCCTTCTCTGCAGCTGTGCCAGGCAAGGCAGTGGGGAGGCCATCGTCGACACTGTGCCCAACTACAGCCAATCATCCTCCTGGCTCTATCAACCGGGAAGAGTCAATAAACCCATTGATCTCTTTTATGTCTATCCCACCATCTATGCTGAGAAAAACCCAGCCAATATGAATATAGGCAACAGAGAGTTACGACAACGGGCTCGCCATCTAATAGATGCCCAGGCCAGTGTCTACGGGGAAAGTGCCAATATATTTGCCCCCCTCTACCGGCAGATGTCCATGGCCAGACTTGATGGCAACTCAGATGCCTTGCAAAGCCCCTTCTTCCAAAAGGGCTATGAAGATGTTGCCCGAGCCTTTGACTTTTACCTGCAACACCTCAATGGCGGCAGACCTTTCATCCTTGCCGGCCATAGCCAGGGGTCAATGGTACTCATCCAGTTGATGCGGAAAAAATTTGCCGACAGAGCATTACAAAAAAAACTGGTGGCCGCCTACCTGATAGGGTACTCGGTAACAGCTGAAGATTTCAAAAACTATCCATGGATGAAGCCTGCCCAAGGCGCAAGTGATACAGGCGTTATCATCTCCTATAATACTCAATCGATCACGGCTAAGGATTCACCGGTACTCCTGCCCGGTGCCTATGGCATCAATCCCCTTAACTGGAGCAGAACGGAGCCAGCAAATAAATCCATGAACCGGGGGGCCGTCTTTTTTAGAGACAATGAAATAGAGCGGGAGATCCCGCACTATGCAGGGGCCTACATCGATCCTGCAACGGGGGCACTGATTACCCAACTACCGGAAAAACTTAACACTGGCTCCTTTCCCGCGGGGGTTTACCACCGATTTGACTACGCCCTCTGGTTTCGCAACCTGGAAGAGAACGTACAAAATCGCTGTGAAACATATCTCTCCACCAAGTAACCCTTCTCATCAATATGAAAAAAACAATAACAATCTACCATTTTACCGAGGTTGAGCAGACAGGCATTGTCGGCCACTTCAGTGCAGACAGAAAACACCGCGCCTATCTCCATATCCCCTTTAAGAAAAGAGAGTCAAGACCAATGCTCTGCATCGTCGGGCAAAACCCGAGTAGGGCAGATGAACTGGTAGCCGACAGAACTGTTCAGTATTTTGAAAAATTTGTCTTCACCCATCTCCCCCAATATGGGGGGATCATTATGCTCAACCTCTACAGCCGTTTTGATACCAACAAGGAGGAGGCCAGTGATCTGATACGGCCGGACTGCGACCGGGTACTGGCAGAGATCATCACAGGACATGAGGATTTCCTTGTTGCCTATGGAAAAATACAAAATAAGGGTGCATACCAATTCCGCGAGCGGGCCCTCTATCTCAAGGACCTCCTTACGGGAAAAAATATTTATAAGATAGATATTGGGAGCACCTACCCGCCCCATCCGGGAAACAGTGCCCTCTGTTATCACCGCTTTCATAAAATATGCCCCTATGAATTTGCTGATATCTCCTAAAAAACATTCTCCCGGCGCAGGCCTCGCCCCCAACCCCTCTCGCCCCACCACATCAGCGAGAGGGGGGCGACACTTTTTTTGCAGGTCTCCTTTCTCTCATTTACCGCCCTGCCTCAAAAGCTTAGGATGTACGTCCCACAATTGAGTACCGGTAGAAGAAAAAAAAGAATACTTTTTTTATTGACACCACCTCTGCCATCAGGTATAAACGTCCTCAGCACTTGGCCCCATCGTCTAGCGGTTAGGACGTTGGCCTCTCACGCCGAAAGCAGGGGTTCGATTCCCCTTGGGGTCACCAAGATACTAAAGGGACTTAGCAATTAACTTGTTAAGTCCCTTTTTTTATATTTTCACCAAGGGATCCAGAGTAGTTGCACCTGACAAAACCCTTCCACGTAGGATCAAATTCACTCCCTAAGTAGCCATGATACATTTAACCAATATCCACAAACAGTATGGTTCGCAGGTGTTATTCCGCGGTGCCAGCCTGCAGGTTTTACCCGCAACTCGTACTGGCCTTGTCGGGGCCAATGGTGCAGGCAAGACATCTGTCTTTCGCCTTATGATGGGCGAAGAAGAGGCGGATAAGGGCGAAATTTCCTGTTCCAAAAAAACGGTGATTGGCTATTTTTCCCAGGATGTGGGAGAGATGTCCGGTAGGTCTGTCCTTGACGAGGTGATGTCGGCCGCAGGCGAGATTGTTGCCATGGGCGCAAGAATGAGGGAGATGGAAGCCCGGATGGGCGAACCCATGAGCGACGATGAGATGGCCGCCCTCCTAGAAGAGTACGGCAACACCGTCGATGCCTTTGAGCACCGTGGTGGCTACGAGCTGGACTCCCAAGCCAAGGAGATCCTGACCGGCCTGCGCTTTAGCAACTCCGATCTGATTCTGCCCGTCGAAAGTTTTAGTGGTGGCTGGAAGATGCGAATCGCCCTTGCTAAAATCCTTCTGATCGGCCCCGATGTACTCCTCCTCGATGAGCCCACTAACCACCTTGATATAGAGTCCATACTCTGGCTTGAATCATGGCTGACCAATGAATTCAAGGGGGCCCTGCTTATGACCTGCCATGACCGGGAATTCATGAACAGGATTGTTTCCCGAATCATTGAGATTGGCAACGAAGGAGCCACCACCTATGGCGGTGACTACGACTTCTACCTCAAGGAAAGGGAAATACGCCGGGAACAGCTACTGGCAAGTTATCGTCGACAGCAGGAGATGCTGTCTAAAGAAGAAGATTTTATCGCCAAATTTGCTGCTCGGGTCTCCCATGCAGCCCAGGTCCAGTCCCGGATAAAAAAGCTTGATAAGATTGAGCGCATTGTCCTGCCTCCCGAACAGAGGGTGATGAAGTTTGACTTCCCCGTCCCACCTCGAAGTGGAGACGATGTCCTTCATCTGAAGGACCTTGGTAAAGAGTGGCAGACTGCCCATGGTGAGATCAAACCTGTTTTCAGCGGCCTCACAGGCTCTATTCGCAGGTTGGAAAAAATTGCCCTGGTCGGGGTCAACGGTGCAGGTAAATCAACCCTGCTCAAGGTGATCACAGGCCAGACCGAAGCCACAAGCGGAGAGGTGCTTACCGGCGCCAGTCTCGCAACCGGCTATTTCAGTCAGCACAGTATGGATCTGCTCTATCCTGGCCAGACTGTCTTTGAGGCAGTTCAAGAAACCCTACCACTTGAAAATATAGGCACCATTCGAAATCTTCTGGCAGCTTTTTTATTCCAGGGAGACGACGTAGATAAGAAAATTTCCTCCCTTTCGGGCGGCGAAAAAAGTCGTGTGGTGCTGGCAAAAATGCTTGCCCAACCTCTCAACTTTCTGGTCCTTGATGAGCCTACCAACCACCTTGATATTCAGTCACGCGAGGTACTGCTCAAGGCACTCAAGAAGTTTGAAGGCACCCTTATTTTAGTAAGCCACGACCGGCACTTTCTACGCTCGCTCGTTAACCGTGTATTTGAGATCGACCACGGCGAAATGCGTAGCTATGAGGGAGATTATGATTATTATCTCCGTGAACACGAAAAGCATAACATTTAAGTTTAAGGATATACCATGATACATGCATCCGACATAGCCCTCTCCTACGGCAAAAGGGTTATTTTCAAAGACGTTAATATTAAATTCACCGCTGGTAACTGCTATGGCCTTATCGGGGCTAACGGCGCAGGAAAATCTACCTTTCTCAAAATTCTCTCCGGGCAAATTGATGCCGATAAGGGCGAAGTTTTTGTTGGAGCCAGAGAAAGAATTGCCATCCTCAACCAGGATCAGTTCGCCTACGACGAAACAACTGTTGCCCACACCGTACTCATGGGGCACAAGCGCCTGCACGAGATCATGGTTGAACGCGAGACCCTCTACGCCAAAACCGATTTCACCGAAGAGGATGGTATCCGCAGTGGCGAACTTGAAGGTGAATTTGCCGAGATGAACGGCTACGAGGTGGAGTCTGAGGCTGCGGCCCTGCTCAGTGGTTTGGGCGTCGGTGAAGAGCTGCGCGAGAAGAAGATGCGCGAGTTAGAAGGTGGACAGAAGGTACGAGTACTTCTTGCCCAGGCCCTTTTCGGTAACCCTGACATCCTCCTCCTCGATGAGCCAACAAACAACCTCGACAGCAAATCTATTAACTGGCTGGAAGGATTCCTCGAACGATTTCAGAACACCGTTATCATCGTCTCCCATGATAGACACTTTCTCAATCAGGTCTGTACTCATATGGCCGATATTGATTATGGACATATCCAAACCTATGCGGGTAACTATGACTTCTGGCTCCAGGCAAGTGAACTTGCCCAGCACCAACGCCAAGATGCCAACCGTAAGGCGGAAACCAAGGCCAAAGATCTGAAAGATTTTATTGCCCGTTTCTCCTCCAATGCATCAAAGGCCAAACAGGCAACTTCCCGTAAAAAGCTTCTTGATAAACTTGAAATCGGCGATCTTCCAACCTCTTCACGAAAATACCCATTCATCCACTTTAAGCCGGGTAGAAGCTGTGGGGATATTATCCTTGAGGTAAAGGATCTCTGTAAAAACATTGACGGGGTACAGGTTCTCAATAACTTCAATCTTGTGATCAATAAGGGTGAGAAAATAGGCTTTGTAGGTCTCAACGGCCCGGCAATCGCCGCTCTCTTTCAAATTCTTGCTGGCGAAATGGAACCAGACAGCGGCTCCTGTCGTTGGGGAATCACCATGACTGCCTCATATTTTCCACGAGAGAACAGTGCCTTCTTTGCAAAGGATGTCACCCTCGTTGATTGGTTGAGCGAATATACCCCTGTGACTGAAGGCGAGAGTTATGCCCGAGGTTTCCTAGGCAAAATGCTCTTCTCCGGCGAAGAGGCCACCAAGAAGACCAGTGTCCTCTCCGGTGGCGAAAAAGTGCGCTGCATGCTCTCAAAGATGATGCTCAGCGATGCTAACGCCCTCATCCTCGATGAACCGACAAACCATCTTGATCTGGAATCAATCACGGCCCTCAATGAGGGACTGCAAAATTTTACCGAGATTATCCTCTTCTCATCCCACGATCAGACTCTGATGAATACCGTAGCCAACCGACTCATTGAGATCCTGCCCCGGTGGCGTGATCGATAAAATGATTCCCTACGATGAGTACTTGTAAATGCAGAGGTTAAAGCCTTGCAGAAGAAGTACAGCAACTAACCATCGAAAAACAGGCGTTTTTTTATAGGGTGACTGTCTGAACATTGATGTCACCCCATGCCCCTGAGCAAGACGATAGTTAGAAAACTCTAAAGTTTTTTATACTATCGTCTTCACATTTGCAAAAAAGATGATTAAGTTGGCTTCCTGACTCCAAAACTGGAGACGGAACAACATAGACTGGCAGCAAGAGACAACGACTCTCGTTCTCTGCCTGCTATTTCAGATCAAAGATGGGTGCAAAACGCCACAGTACATTAGGAATCACAGATGGCCACAAAAAAACAAGCTACTACTGCTTCACTGACTCTTCCCTCATTTGACGTTCCATCCCATCCCCTCAGGACACCCATGACTCCTGAGGCAAAGAATGCCCTAAAGGATGAGATAAAGACCCTGCTCAAAGAGCAAAACGGGGTCTTGGTCGCTCATTACTATACCGATGGTGACATACAGGATCTTGCCGAAGAGACAGGCGGTTGTGTTGCCGACTCACTGGAGATGGCCCGTTTTGGCACCGAACACCCTGCCGACACCCTGGTGGTTGCCGGAGTGAAGTTCATGGGTGAGACCGCAAAGATTCTCAACAATGAGAAGCGAGTCCTTATGCCTGATCTGGCTGCAACCTGCTCATTAGACGAAGGTTGCCCCAGCGATATTTTCTCTGATTTTTGCGATCAATACCCTGATCACACCGTGGTTGTTTATGCCAACACCAGTGCTGCCGTAAAAGCCCGGGCTGACTGGGTCGTTACCTCTGGAATTGCCCTCTCCATCATTGACCATCTTGCTAAAAAGGGTGAAAAGATCCTTTGGGGCCCCGACCGTCATCTCGGTGGCTACGTTCAGCGCCTCACCGGAGCTGAGATGATCTTCTGGCCCGGTTCCTGCGTTGTCCACGAAGAGTTTAAGGCAGCAGCCCTTGAATTGCTCCGAGCCAAACATCCCGAAGCAGCGATTCTTGTTCATCCAGAATCACCTGCCTCGATTGTGGCTCAGGCCGATGTGATTGGCTCCACCACCGCCCTTATTAAAGCCGTGCAGAGTATGCCAAACAAGGAATTTATTGTAGCCACAGACATGGGTATCTTCAACAAGATGCGCCAGTTGGCTCCTGATAAGGTTCTTATTGAAGCACCCACCGCCGGCGAAGGCGCCACCTGCCACAGCTGTGCAAACTGCCCGTGGATGGGCATGAACTCTCTAGAGAAAATTGCCCATAGTCTGCGTACAGGTGCAGGAGAGATCCTCGTCTCTCCGGAGCTGGCCGTCAAGGCCGTACTCCCGATTCGCCGCATGCTAGACTTTGCCAAGACCCTGAAGAAATAGCCCAAGGCCAGCCAACAGGTTAAGAACTCAACAAAAGGGGCGATATAATGATATCGCCCCTTTTTTGTTCCCCCACCCTGCCCATGCCCTAAACAGGCTGAAATTATTCGGCCAACAGCCACTGCCTATAAGCATCGGCCAGGCTCGTCCAACTAAAACCCTCGGTCATAGCCACCGCCTGCTGAGAACCCACCTTCCCCCCCTCATCAAGAAGAGACTGCAACCTATTGGTCAGCTGCCCCTCATCATACAGATATTCCTCGGCAAAAAGTTCTGGATAGGAGAGGCGACGTGGCAGGAGCGGCACACAACCTGCACGCACAGCCTCAATAACGGCAACACCATAAAATTCATGGATTGCAGTGGAAACCACAATATCAGCCCTCTGTAAAAGCTGAGCATAGGCCTCATAGCTTTCTGCATAGCCAAAATGGATCATCTCCTCCCTGAAGGCAACCTCGGCCTGAGCAAAACAGGCAGGGCTATTACGAAAGGATTGGCCCAGGACAATCAGACGAAAGGCAATACCCCGACTCTGCAGTTGAGTAAGGGCTGCAAAAAATTCTTCTGGATTTTTGTCATGCTCCCAGCGATGATTCCAGACAATAACAGGCGCTCCAGCCTCGGGTACTGGGGACAAAGAGATGGCATCGATGCTGGTAAAATCAAGACCCGGATAGAGGACACAGCTCTTCTCCTCCAGTTCGACAAGCAGCCGGGGAAGCTTCATATCAGATGCATAGCTTAAATACCGCCTGCAGCTCTCTAAAAAAGATTGGCGATTAAAAACACTGTTAAAGGCAATCCGATCACTGGCCAGGGCTGTGGTAAAATTAATTGCCGTAAATTGACGATTATCCGGGGCGGCCTCCTGATTGGGATAGACAAACTGATTCTCGTGAAAATAGGTACAAAAAAGGGTGGCAGGGTTCCAACCCTTAAGGCTTGAAACGAGGGCCCTTAAAACGGCAACATCGACAAAGGTTGAGCAGAGAACAGTATCAAAAAAACGTTCTTCAGGAAGCAGTTCGCCAAGAGATTGGACAAACCAGGGCGCAGAGAGCTGCATACGCATCTTCCATTTACGGGCAGGCAGGGTCATAAAGAGACAATCCGCTTCAACGACGCCCTCGATTTTGTCAAGAAACTGTTTATGGGAGCCCCCATAGTATGGTTCAAGGATAAGAATTTTTTTCATTTTATATCTCAGAGGCGGGAAGAGAACTCTCCACCGGCCTGCTTTTTAATTTTTTTATCAAGAACCTGGCTGAAAGATCTCTTCTCCACAAATTGATAGTGGCAACCCGTCGGCAATTCTCCACCACAGAGCAGGAGATCCTTATGAGGAAAGCCTCGACAGACGGCGGGACGATTAGAATAATCCCCGCAAAGACCATCCTCACTGAGATGACAACAGGTAAAGAGCAGGTAGCCCTGGCCATCCCTGCCAGTCAGGATAAAACGTTCATATTCAGGATTTGAGCGAACAAGGCCAGCGAAGGTCGTAGCTGAACGAAGCCAACCATCCGGCCCCTCCAGACTTAGACTGCGACAACAGGCACCACATCGGCCACAATCTCCTGCTACAAACAACTCGGTTTCAGAAAGGCGAAGTTTACCCTGAAGAAGTAGCCCCCTATAAGAAAATTTTCGCAGGCTCTGCCAAAGGGCGAGCAGTCTATCCATTTTTTTCATTTTTACTTGCCTTGAACTTCCCTATGGTTCATTGTAAACAGTCTAGCATGGCCAGTTCTACAGCGAGTAACTACCAAAATTCCACTAAGAGTTCATCGATTCTATAACCAACAGCTATGAAAAACATAAGACACATATACTATGTATCTGAAAACACAGGCCTACTGGCAAAAGACTCGGGCAAATCCCTACTCTGCCAATTTCCAGGGGTTGAATTCCAGGAAGAACTCCTACCCTTTATCCGAACTAAGGATGATGCCCAAAGAACCATCAATGCCATCAGAGAAAAATGCGGTGAAGAAAAACCTATTATTTTTTCCACCATCTTTGATCCAGAGATAAACAAAATCCTCCAGCACGAGGATGTTATCCTCCTTAATATCTGTGAACCATTCCTCACTCAACTTGAGGGAATGCTTGGAAAAAATGCCCTCCGTGCAAGTGGTCACTCTCGCAATGTCGATCAACAGATCATGAGCAACAGAGTCGATGCCATCCACTACACCATCTCCCATGACGATGGCACCGCAATCATGGACTATGAAGAGGCTGATCTTATCATTGTCGGAGTCTCAAGGTCCGGCAAGACTCCCATTTCCGTATTCCTTGCCACTCAGATGGGAATCAAGACAGCAAACTACCCTCTGGTTGAACAAGATCTAACCTTCTGTCAACTTCCTGAAGATATTATCAAAAACAAGCACAAGGTGGTGGGACTCTCTATATCACCGGATGTACTTCATACCTTTCGCGAACAGAGATATAAGGGCAGCCACTATGCGCAGATGTCTACCTGTAAAAGGGAAACTCTTCAATCAAAAAGAATTTTTGAAAAATACGATCTCCCCGTTGTCTTCTCCGATGCCAGATCCATTGAAGAGACGGCAACCCAGGTTGCCCAGGAGTTAAGCAAACAATGGAACCCCATCTTTTAAACCTCTTTAACAATTTTAACACTAAGAAATCATGATAACTACAGAGAGCACCTGCCCCTGCGGCAGCGAAGAACCTTTCGGCAAATGTTGCCTGCGAATAATCAACAATCATTCTCTGGCCAAAACAGCCGAGGAGCTGATGCGCTCACGCTATACCGCCTTTGTCATCAAGGACAACGGATATATTTTAAAAACATGGAGCAAGAAAACCCGGCCACGGAAACTACAGGAGGATATCAATCCCATCCAGTGGATTGATCTGATCATTGAAAACACCAGCAAAGGCCTCGCAGAAGATACAACGGGAGAAGTCGAATTTACGGTCCACTTCCTAGAGGGAAAGGAATTTTGCGTCCTGCATGAAAAGAGCAGATTTCGCAAAAGCAAAAACCTTTGGTACTATATTGATGGTGACTGTGAGCTAAAAAGAGAGTCCCTCTCTCTGAAAAAGTAACGAGAGCAGGGGGATTGCACTCTCTGAGACAATCCCCCCTTATCCCTAATTCTCTAAATGAAGAGCCGCAAACACTCGTTCTGGGGTGATCGGCAACTCAACAAATCTAATGCCGGTTGCATCAGCCACGGCATTGGCGATTGCCGATGCCGGACAAACCAGACTACACTCTCCGGCCCCCTTGGCGCCGAAGGGGCCAGTAGGATCACTTGCCTCCACAATAATGGCATCAATGGGGGGAATATCTTCTGCTGTGGGTAGCATATAATTATGCATACTGCTGTTAACCTGGCCGCCACGATTGTTGTAGCGAATCTCTTCAGTGAGGGCGTAACCGATACCTTGAACAGCCCCTCCCTCAATCTGTCCCTCTACAATCATCGGATTAATGGCAGTCCCTACATCATGGGCGGCGGCAAGCTTAATCACCTCAACCTGTCCTGTCTCTTTGTCCACCTCGACCTCGGCAAAACATGCATGCCAAGGGGCGGCATTTGCCGGTACATTTCTTGCCACACCGATAAACTGCTTATTACGGACATGGGCATGATAAACCAACTCTTCAAGGGTAACGGAATTTCCCTTGCCCCCCGCTATATCATCCAGCGAACAGTGCTCTGAGGCAACCGTAGCATCCACTAACTCTACCCTGTCATCCTTTATCTGCAGATCTTCCGGGGTAACACTAAAAAGGGGGGCCGCGTATTCCAGCATCTGTTTCTTTGCATCCGTAGCAGCTATCTGAATAGCCAATCCGGCGGCATAACAGGTACGACTGGCGTGACTGCCAATGTCAAAAGGCGTGCTCTGGGTATCACCATAGGTCAGTGAAATTTTATCTACATCCATACTCAGGGTTTCAGCAGCAATTTGTACCAATGAGGTACATACCCCTGTTCCCAATTCAGGAACACCAGAGGCAACATTGGCTGTGCCGTCGGACTGGATTGTCACATAGGCATTGTCGTAGTCAACACAAAAGGGCCAAGCGTTACTTACATGGGTACCAACGGCCATTCCCAAACCACGCACCTTTTTGCTGCCCGGGCTGTTCAGGCTACCGCGACGTTTCCAACCGATACTCTCCGCTCCCTGTCGCATACACTCTGCAAGTTCGCTGCTCAGACAAGGGAAGGGTAGACACCACTTATCTCCAACCTGCGTGATATTTTTCATCCGCAATTCATAGGCGTCCATACCAAGTTCAATGGCCATCAAATCCACAACCTGCTCAAGGGCCAGATTTCCCTGTGGATTACCAAAGCCACGCATGGCTCCGCCAATAGTCTGATTGGTATAAACACTGTGCCCGTAGTAGCGTTGGTGCGGTATGCGGTAAATGGCCAGGGTCATTGCCCCACAAACACCGGGAAGCTCTGCCCCAAAGCTACAGTAAGCGCCCGTACCAAAAAGAGCCTTCACATCCAGAGCCCGGAACGTTCCATCCCTGTCAGCACCAAGCTTAACGGTGACCACGGCAGGATGACGTGTATCGGAAGCGATAAAATCTTCCTTACGACTATAGACAAGCTTTACAGGTTTTTTGGCAAGCATTGCCAGAGCCATGGCAATGGGTTCAGCCAGACCACTCAAGCCAATACGCACCCCAAAACCGCCACCGACATAGGGAGGTGCCAAAACACGTATTTTGCTCGCCGGCATAGCAAAAATCTTACCGAGGATTGCCTTAGTCGGATGGGGAGTCTGAGTGGTAGACCAGACAGTGACCTCACCGTTACCATCAACCTGAGCCACGGCGCTCTGGGTCTCCATCTGTACCTGCTTGACAATGGGAAGCTTAAAGGATTTCTCAATAATTACCTCAGATTCCGCCAAGCCCTTCTCAATATCACCATAGGGAATCCTGATGATTTCACCGGGAATGTTCTTGCCCTCGGGCGTACATCCCTTGTCACCATGCAATTCCGGAGCATCCGGGCCCATGGCCTCCTCAAGATCAAGAACCGCAGGCAAAATCTCATATTCCACCCGAATAAGCTTTATCGCCTGCTCGGCAATGGCCTCGGTGGTGGCGGCAACAGCAGCAACCTCGTCGCCCACATAACGGACAATATCATCAAAGAGGTACTGATCCAGAACTCTTTCAAGATGAGGAGCGGTAAGAAACATTGGCGCGGCCGCATTAAACAGATTTTTAGGTCCATTTTCATGGGTCATTATGGCCCGGACACCGATCATCTTTTCTGCTGCTGAAACATCAATACTGACAATTTTAGCGTGAGGATGGGGACTGCGTAACACCTTTGCGTGCAACATACCCGGCAAGGACATATCACTGGTAAAAAGCCCCCTGCCCGTGGTCTTATCCACCCCATCACGTCTCTTGATATTTTGGCCAACAACCTTAAATTTACTCATATTTCTCTCCCTTTACCGCCGAGGCTCTTAACTTACGAGCGGCATCTTCAATAGCATCTTCAATTTTCACATATCCGGTACAACGACAGACATTCCCGGAAACTGCTTCTCGAATCTGATCCTTCGAAGGAGATTTATTTTTATCAAGCAGGGCCTTACTCGACATAATCATACCCGGAGTACAAAAACCGCACTGCACAGCACCCTTCTCAATAAAGCTGGTTTGCAGAGGATGAAGCCCTTTACTGCTCTCTACCCCCTCAATGGTCTCAACCTTGGTACCGATAACACGCATGGCTGGCAGAAGACAGGAGTTCACAGCCTTACCGTTAACAAGCACGGTACAGGAACCGCAGCCGCCCTCTCCACAGCCCTTTTTGGTACCAGTTAAATGCAGCTTATCCCGCAAAACGTCGACAAAGAGTTCAAATGGATCCACATAGACTTCTACCGGCTCACCGTTCAAGGTGAAGGTGATTAGTTGTTTACTCATATTCATATCCCCTTTTATGCCTGTCCGGCATCAGCTACTGCTGCTTGTAAAACGCGTTCTACGATGGCAGGTAAAACCCCCATTCGATATTCCTTTGACCCTCTGACCGCACTGCTTCTAAACGTTGCCTGATTTCTGGCAAGCAGGCCAGCCTCTTTAATATTGGCATCGGTAATCTCTGCCCCCTGCAAAAAAAGTTCAGCATCAATGGCATGTTGTGGACCTGCACCCACTGGAGCAAACAAAACCCTGGCCCATGCAAAACAACCGTCTTTAACGCTGACCTTGGCCGAGACGTTGAGCATGGGGAGAGAGAGAGCCTTACGCTGTTCCATACGAACATAGGCACAGCCATCTCCCTTCTCCTTGAGGGGAAATTTTAGATGGGTGACAAGGTGATTGCAACTGTCAATACCAGAGAGACAAATGCCGGCATACATCTCTGCAAGAGGCAGAACACGCAAACCTTTCTGATCAACAACCTCCACCGAGGTATCAAGACATGCCAAAGCAACGGCTGCATCAGCTGCAGGATTCGCTGTCACAACATTACCTACTACTGTCGCCACATTACGAATCTGCAAGGAACCAACCTTACGGCAGGCCTGAACAAGGGCCGGGGCATGCTGATGAACAAGTTTTGAATTAACCACCTGACTCAGGGTAACATTGGCTCCAATACGAATATAACCATCTGCCTCGGCGATATCAGAAAGTTCCCCAATATTACTTAAATCTAGCAGAACATCAGCTGCAAATTTGCCATCTTTCATATCAAGGACCAGATCGGTCCCCCCTGCAATAATTCTGGCCTTACCATCCTTGCTGGCTAAAAGGGCAACAGCTTCTGACACTGTTGCGGGGAAAAGATACTCCTGCACCATAATTCACCTCCATTTTGTTATAAAAATAAATAATTGCCACCTGAAGTCATTCTAATAATTCATATTTTTCATATTAAAAAAAACTCATGTTAGGGTTTATCTTTAAAATATGCAAGAGAACATTTCTGGCAAGGAGGTCGCTCCGAGAGTTCAGGGCAGATTAAAAAATGAAAAACTACGGGCAAGGACCGAATAAACATTTATGCTGAGGAGAGGGGCGCTGGTAACACCATCACTAACAAATCCCTTAATCTAAGAAGAACATGCTCCCTGCTAAACTGCCTCCTGAGGCCAATTTTTTTTAGCTACTTAAGGCAAAAATCTCAGGTACTTTAACAAGGACAGATGCAAAATAAAAAAGGAAAATTTAAAACAAAGTCGTTAATATAAATATATTCCTGCCATTTCATGATTGTCATTAGTTGTTATCTGTGGTATTTCATTTCGATTTTGATATACTGACTATGGGATGGAAAAGCTGTCCTTTTAAAATAGTAACCTCTATAAATCGTACTAACATACCTCAACCCCAGCATATACGCATATGAGTACAACATCTGAAGCAGTTCAATCGAAATACTCCGAAGCCGGAGTTGACATCGACAAGGGCAACGCCTTCGTCGAGGGTATTAAAGACATTGTTGCCTCTACCCACAAGAATGGCGTCATCGACAATATTGGTGGATTTTCTGCCCACATTGCCATCGATGTCACCAAATACCCAAAACCCGTTATCGTTAACTCCACCGATGGTGTGGGTACCAAACTTGCGATAGCCCATATGTGCAATAAACACGATACCATCGGTATTGATCTTGTTGCAATGTGTGTCAATGATCTCATTGTAGGCGGAGCGACCCCGCTCAGTTTTCTTGATTACTTTGCCGTTGGTAAACTTGATATTGAAGTGGCAACTGAGGTTGTTAAGGGTATCGCCGAGGGTTGTAAGCAGGCTGGCTGCTCTCTTGTTGGTGGTGAAACCGCTGAAATGCCAGGCCTTTACCAGGGCAGTGATTATGATCTGGCTGGTTTTGTTACCGGTATTGTTGACCGAGATTCCATCATTGATGGTTCAGACGTTCGCAGTGGTAATAAAATTATTGGTCTTGCCTCCAGTGGCGTTCACTCCAACGGTTATAGCCTTGTCCGCAAGATCTGTTTTGATGACAACGACTACTCCGTAGAAGATCACATCGAAGAACTTGGTTCTACCCTCGGAGAAGAGTTGCTGAAACCAACTCGAATCTATGTGCAACAGGTTCTCAACGTTATCAAGAACTACCCTATTCACGGTATGGTCCATAATACCGGCGGTGGTTTTATTGACAACATCCCTCGCATCCTCCCTAAGGGCTACAAGGCAACCCTACAGGCAGGAAGTTGGGACGTACCTGCCATCTTCACTTTTCTTGAAGAGAAGGGTAAGGTTCCCCGTGAAGAGATGTACCGCACCTTCAACATGGGTGTAGGACTACTTGTTATTGTTGCCGAAGACAAGGCGGAGGATATCCTCCACCACTTCGAAGCCCTTGGTGAGAAAGCATCTATCATTGGCGAAATACAGAAGCAGACCGATGAAAATGACGAGCGCGTCACCATCCTGCCAGAGGGATAAGTAACTCCCCCACAGGAAGAAGTATAAAAGGCCCATGGAACATCTGTTCCATGGGCCTTTTTTATATCCAGGAGGTTCTACGCCGGTGCCACAGGCATGGAGGCGTTATATCCAGGAGGGTTCTACGCCGGTGCCACAGGCATGAAGACGTTAGCTGGGATAAGATGGTATGTACTGATGCCACAGGCATAGAAGTACTTATATTCTGGAGGTTCTACGCCGGTGGCAAGGGTATAGATACACTTGCCAGATATTCTGCGTCTAGGCAAGGCTAGCAACACGGGCAAGGTTCAGCTAAGCAGGAGAAGTAAGAGAAACTTTTTCTAAAGAGATTGACTCACGCCAGCAAAAAGGGGGCCAACGGCATCTCGCAGCAGGAAGAACATGAGTAAACGGCGAGCAGAGACCAGGAATCTCGCCTTACAAAAGACAAAAAAAGGGTATCAAGACGATGTCTTGATACCCTTTTCATAAATGGCGGAGCGGACGGGGTTCGAACCCGCGACCTCCGGCGTGACAGGCCGGCATTCTAACCAACTGAACTACCACTCCAACTACCTTTACTGCTTATTTCCCAGCCACCAATGATCGCATAGAAAATATCAAATGGTGGGCGACACAGGGCTTGAACCTGTGACCCTCGGCTTGTAAGGCCGATGCTCTCCCAGCTGAGCTAGTCGCCCGAAACTACTAAAAAAAAGAATGGCGGAGCGGACGGGGTTCGAACCCGCGACCTCCGGCGTGACAGGCCGGCATTCTAACCAGCTGAACTACCACTCCAACTACCTTTACTGCTTATTTCCCAGCCACCAATGATCGCATAGAAAATATCAAATGGTGGGCGACACAGGGCTTGAACCTGTGACCCTCGGCTTGTAAGGCCGATGCTCTCCCAGCTGAGCTAGTCGCCCGAAACTACTAAAAAAAAAATGGCGGAGCGGACGGGGTTCGAACCCGCGACCTCCGGCGTGACAGGCCGGCATTCTAACCAACTGAACTACCACTCCAACTACCTTTACTGCTTATTTCCCAGCCACCAATGATCGCATAGAAAATATCAAATGGTGGGCGACACAGGGCTTGAACCTGTGACCCTCGGCTTGTAAGGCCGATGCTCTCCCAGCTGAGCTAGTCGCCCGAAACTACTAAAAAAGAATGGCGGAGCGGACGGGGTTCGAACCCGCGACCTCCGGCGTGACAGGCCGGCATTCTAACCAACTGAACTACCACTCCAACTACCTTTACTGCTTATTTCCCAGCCACCAATGATCGCATAGAAAATATCAAATGGTGGGCGACACAGGGCTTGAACCTGTGACCCTCGGCTTGTAAGGCCGATGCTCTCCCAGCTGAGCTAGTCGCCCGAAACTACTAAAAAAAGAATGGCGGAGCGGACGGGGTTCGAACCCGCGACCTCCGGCGTGACAGGCCGGCATTCTAACCAACTGAACTACCACTCCAACTACCTTTACTGCTTATTTCCCAGCCACCAATGATCGCATAGAAAATATCAAATGGTGGGCGACACAGGGCTTGAACCTGTGACCCTCGGCTTGTAAGGCCGATGCTCTCCCAGCTGAGCTAGTCGCCCGAAACTACTAAAAAAGAATGGCGGAGCGGACGGGGTTCGAACCCGCGACCTCCGGCGTGACAGGCCGGCATTCTAACCAACTGAACTACCACTCCAGCATTTTTCCTACTCACCATCCGCCTAAACAAACTGCTCAGAAAAATGGTTTGAATCTTGGTGGGCGACACAGGGCTTGAACCTGTGACCCTCGGCTTGTAAGGCCGATGCTCTCCCAGCTGAGCTAGTCGCCCCCTCGTAAGGTGAGGAGTATTTACCAATTTCCCTCTTTCCCGTCAAGAGAAATTGTTCATTCTTTTTCAATTTACCGTCTCTTTTTTTCCTTTTCCGCAGAACTACGCCCTATTTATTTTTCCCTTTGGAAAGAAGTGCTTGCTCCAATACCTGATCCATATGAGAAACGAGTTTAATATCGAGAGCATTTTTAATTTTTGCCGGGACATCTTTTAGATCACGACCATTCTCTTCGGGCAGTAAGACCTTGGTTATATTTCCACGCTTGGCGGCGAGCAACTTCTCGGTCAGGCCACCAATGGGTAACACTCGACCACGGAGCGTTATTTCACCGGTCATGGCAAGCTCGTGCCGTATTGGACGTCCAGTAAGGGCTGAGGCCAGGGTCGTTGCTATGGTAATACCAGCCGAAGGCCCATCTTTTGGAATAGCACCCTCCGGAACATGGACATGGATATCAACCTTTTCATAAAAATCAGGTTCAAGCTTAAGCTCTTTCGCTCGGCTAC
The DNA here is from genome assembly GCF_000025945.1 of Desulfotalea psychrophila LSv54. GTDB lineage: Bacteria > Desulfobacterota > Desulfobulbia > Desulfobulbales > Desulfocapsaceae > Desulfotalea > Desulfotalea psychrophila. The sequence goes on from NC_006138.1 coordinate 2,890,063, forward strand.
GAATATAACTATAGGCTGCCTGTGCTGATTCCTGCATGACATCACCAAGTTGCCCGGTAAGAGTCAACTTCCCCTTCCCCGGCATCAGAATGACCTCTATCTGCAACAGAACACCACCCACCTGAGTCCAGGCAAGGCCTGTTGCCAAACCCACCTCATCACGTTCTTCGGCAAGACCATAACGATACTTGGGGGTACCGAGATATGTGGGTACCGACTTTTCACCAATTCGATATTTTTTACTCTTCTTGCCCTTCTGCAGGCGATCCCTGGCCACCTTTCGACAAAGAGAGGCCAATACTCGTTCAAGCCCCCTCACCCCTGCCTCACGGGTATAATGACGAACAACGGTGAGCATAGCGCCCGGGCTCAAAAAGATATCATCCTTTTGAAAGCCATTGGCCTTAAGCTGTTTGGGCAACAGATATTTCTCTGCAATAACCTGCTTATCCTCCTCAGTATAACCACTGAGTTGAATAATCTCCATCCGATCCTGCAGGGGAATGGGAATTCCCTCCAGACTGTTGGCTGTGGTGATAAAAAACACCTGAGAGAGGTCATAGTCGAGGTCAAGGTAATGATCATTAAAGGACGAATTTTGTTCTGGGTCCAATACCTCAAGCAGGGCAGCGGCAGGGTCACCACGAAAATCCGTCGACATTTTATCGATCTCATCGAGGCAAAAAACGGGATTTGCCACCCCAACCTTTTGCATGGCCCGCAGTACCTTTCCAGCCATGGCACCAACATAGGTACGACGATGCCCTCGGATCTCAGCCTCATCCCGCAGCCCTCCCAATGAGAGTCGAGCAAATTCCCGGCCCATCGACTTGGCAATTGACTGACAAATGGAAGTTTTTCCTACGCCTGGAGGGCCCACAAAACAGAGGATTGGCCCCTTGAGCTTAGCCACCTGCGACTGCACAGCCAGAAACTCCAGAATCCGTTCTTTGGGCTTTTCCAGACCATAATGATCCTTATTAAGAATCCCCTCGGCCTTAAGAACATTAAGCTGGCCCTTACTTCTTTTTTTCCAGGGAAGTCCGAGAATGGTATCGATATAGCTACGCACCACGGTTGTTTCCGCTGACATCGCAGGCATTCCACGCAACTTTTTCAGCTCTTTCTGGACCCTTGCCCGCGCATATGCCGGCATTTTTTTGGCCTTGATAATATTTTCAAGCTCTGTCATCTCATCAACGCCATCTTCGCCCTGACCTATCTCTTTTTGCATCTCACGAATTTTTTCGCCAAGATAGTAATCACGCTGGGCCCTACTGAGCTTCTGCTTTACCTTTATATTAATTTTCCGCTCTACTTCAGCAAGCTGTAATTCTCGAAATAAAATTTCCAGTAACAGCTCTATACGCCCGCCAAGAGTCTCTACCTCCAAGACCTCCTGCTTTTCTTTACTGGAAAGTGGCAGATGCGAACAGATAACGTTGGCAAGCTTAACCGGGTCTTCAATGGAAGAGCAAGAGACAACCACCTCCTCTCCTATCTTTTTACCCAGATGAGCAAACTGCTGAAAGGCCTTGCGCAACTCACGCTCATAGGCGATCAACTCATCTTGTCCCGGCAGGACTTCGGTGCACTCCTCTACCTCCACCTGCATAAATTCCTCATGAGGCACACGAGAAACAATACGGGCACGACGTTGCCCCTCCACCAGGGCCTTAATGGTTCCATCGGGCAGACGAAGTAACTGCATTACTGTAGAAAGAGTCCCACATTGATATATTTCACCTTCATTGGGGTCTTCACATGTTGGCTCAAGTTGGGTTACGAGAAAAATTTCCGTTTTTTTCTCCATCGCATCTTCCAAGGCACGGATAGATTTCTCACGCCCCACCACCAGGGGGGCAACCATATGAGGAAAAATCACAATATCTCGAAGTGGCATAAGCGGGTAAATCTTTGTCACAGGATCTCCTTATGTATAAAAAGCAAACTCTAATATTTTGTCATTACTCTTAATTTTATTATAGAAAAAGCATTCCTTTGACTATACAGAAAAGAATGAACTAACACAAAATCAATTTCACATCAGGCACAATAAGACAAATAGCACATGCAAAAAAAAACCTCTTTGTCAAAAAATGACAAAGAGGTTTTCACCAACCACCAGACAGGGGTTGAAAAGACAACAGACGAACAAAATATTTATGTAAGGCTCTTCTCTTCTTCCCCATAAAGAAGCACAGGATACTCCCCATCGGTAATAACCTGCTCGTTGACAATACATTCCTGAACGTTCGAAAGTGATGGAATATCATACATAATATCCAACATTGCCTCTTCCAGAACAGAACGTAAGCCACGGGCCCCGGATTTACGGGCAATAGCCTTCTTAGCAACTGCCGCCAGAGAACCCTCGGTAAAGGTCAGCTTCACCCCTTCAAACTGAAACAGCTTTTCAAATTGACGGGTCAATGCATTCTTTGGCTCGCGTAGAATGCGAACAAGGTCGTCCTCACTGAGTTCACGCAGGGAGGCAATAACCGGTAAACGACCAACCAACTCAGGAATAAGTCCAAATTTGAGTAAATCTTCCGGACGAACAGCCTCAAGCAACTCACTCTCGGATCGTTTGTCTGCACTCAGATCAGCACTGAAGCCGATGGATTTCTTCCCTGCCCGCCTCTTCACCACCCGACCAAGGCCCACAAAGGCCCCGCCACAGATAAAAAGAATATTGGTGGTATCAATCTTCACAAGTTCCTGCTGCGGATGTTTACGGCCACCCTTTGGCGGAACAGAGGCGACTGTACCCTCAATAATTTTCAGCAGGGCCTGCTGAACACCTTCACCGGAAACATCCCTGGTAAGAGAGGCACTGTCAGACTTTCTGGCAATTTTATCAATTTCATCAATATAGATAATGCCTCGCTGGGCCTTTTCGACATCGTAATCGGCAGCCTGGAGAAGACTGACTAAAATATTCTCAACATCATCACCTACATAACCTGCCTCGGTAAGGGTCGTTGCATCGGCCACCGAAAAGGGCACATTGAGAATTTTTGCCAGAGTCTGAGCCACCAGGGTCTTACCCGAGCCGGTGGGTCCCAACAGGATGATATTAGATTTTTGCAACTCAACAGAATCATCCAGCAACTCAACAGGAGCATCAATACGTTTGTAGTGATTATGAACGGCAACGGCAAGGACCTTCTTGGCATAGGCCTGACCAATAACATAATCATCAAGATGAGCCTTCACGTCCTTAGGAACAAGACCCGGCAAAACCTCCTGGCCATCATCTTTGCTACCCACAATATCTTCCTGAACAATTTCATTGCACAGTTCAATACATTCATTACAGATAAAGACATCGGGACCTGCAATCAGCTTATCAACCTCTTCCTGCGATCTTCCGCAAAAAGAACAGCTGTTTTCCATATCATTTTTTCCTATCTCATCCATTATCAGCCGCCCCTTCGACGTCCTCTCTTTTTACAAGAACCTCATCAATAAGGCCATATTTCTGCGCCTCCACTGAACTCATAAAGTTATCACGTTCAGTATCGGACTCAATTTTTTTCAAAGTTTTACCGGTATGATGGGCAAGAATATTGTTCAGATCCTTACGAATACGCAGTATCTCTTTGGTATGAATCTCTATATCCGTTGCCTGCCCCTGAAAGCCGCCCAGTGGCTGATGAATCATTATACGAGAATTTGGAAGAGCGTAACGTTTTCCCGCAGTTCCGGCAGCAAGAAGCACCGCTCCCATGGACGCAGCCTGCCCCATACACAGGGTTGCAATATCACATTTAATATATTGCATGGTGTCGTAAATGGCCATGCCTGCGGTAACAGATCCACCCGGAGAGTTAATATAAAAGGTGATATCTTTTTCTGGATCTTCTGCTTCTAAAAAGAGTAATTGGGCTACAATGACATTGGCAACATCGTCATTCACCCCGGAACCAAGAAAAATAATCCTCTCTTTTAAGAGACGGGAGTAGATATCATAAGATCTCTCTCCACGAGGGGTTTGCTCGACAACCATTGGTATCAAATTCATAATAACACTCCTAAAACAGGTCGACTGCAAGCAGCATTATATACCGGTTGCAGTCGAAAGTAGAATGCGGATCTCTCAGAGGACATCCGCAAAAGAGAACAGGGGAAAAATGCTCGCTACTACTCGCTCGCACCCTCTTTCTGTACGTCAGTGGCTTCTACCGCTTTCTCTTCAACCATTACTGCTTCACTGCGCAAGAAAGCAAGAATCTTCTCGTTGAGCAACTCATTCATGAATGGGAGGAGATCATCACGGCTTTGGAAGAACTCTTTAACCTGAGCAACAGTCATATTGTACATATCGCCAATACGCTTGAAGCCTCGGTCCATATCTTCGTCAGCAACCTTAATGTCTTCTACCTCTGCAATTTTCTTCAAAAGAAAATCGCCACGGACACGTTGAGCTGCAACCTCAACATTTTCCTCGACAAGTTTTTCCTTAGAAAGGCCAGCTGCCTCAAGGGTCAAACCGCTTTGCTGAAGCTGTTGCTCGGTCTGCTTGATCATTTGCTCACTTTCGTGTGCTACCAAACGAGTTGGTACTTCAAATTCGTAACCTTCAAGAAGTTTTTGCATAAGGCGATCGCTGATAACACCCTCAGCGCTCTCTTCAAGTTTCTTGATACGACGGGCACGAATAGATGCCTTAAGCTCATCCATGCTGTTGAACTCTTCGCCTGCATCTTTTGCAAATTCATCATCAAGGTCGGCAAGAATGCGTTCTTTAACATCCTTTACGCTCAATTTAAAATCAATGGTCTTACCCTTGATGATAACATTTGGATGGTTCTCAGGGAAGGTGATCTGGTGATCGGCAACTTCGCCCTTAGACATACCAACAAGCTTTGCCTCGAAATCTTTACCCATGCTACCAGCGCCAAGATCAACCTGATGATCGTCACTCTTTACCTGAGCAAGAGCCTCACCATTCTCGAATCCTTGGAAGTCAACGGTAACCATATCGCCATCTACTGCCGGACGGTCAACAACATGAAGAGCAGCTGCCTTCTTTTGCATTTCAGCAATTTCTGCATCAATATCTTCGTCTGCTACAGCTACAGCCGGCTTTTCAATTTCAAGTCCCTTGTAGTTGCCAAGCTCAAAGTCTGGACGAACATCAACATGGGCTTCGAAGGTAAAAGAACCGTCTTCGTTGTATTTAACTACCTGAATTTCAGGATGTGTTACAGGATCAAGACCCTCTTTTTCAACAGCATTAAAGTAGTTCTCTTGTACCAGTTTCTCGCTAAGCTCTGCCTCTACCTGATCCTTGTAGTTTTTTACAATGATAGCGCTAGGCACCTTGCCACGACGAAAACCTTTAATTTTTACTTCTTTTTTCAGCTTATTGTAAGCTGCTTCAATCTTAGGCTGTACGTCCCCTGCGGGTAGAGTTACAATAACCTTCCGAGTAAGCTTACTTACTTCTTCTACTTTTATGTCCATCAAATCCATCCTCATTCGAATTAATTATCTATTATATCCATCGCAATGCCAACAATAATTCAAGAAAAACCATTATGTTACGATGAAAAGTATTATATTATCAACAGAAAATGCCTTGGGCACAATTCCTGTATCAAAACATGCTCTACTCCAGACAACATGGCACTATAACCAATAATAATCGGGAGTCAATTTAAAATTACCGGACTTGTCACTAATTTACGGCCTATAATTCTTTTTATAAAAACCGATCCTATAGCAGATAGGCTCCGAGGCAATGTCGCCACCCAAAAAGCTCTTCCCTGAACCTTTAATAGAGCTCATCATGCGGCAAGGCCCAAAGGACTTTACCTGCAATTACAAACCAAGAAAAAGTTTTGCAATAAAGAAATAAGAGACAACACCCAGTAAATCGATTGAGGTGGTAACAAATGGGCCAGTTGCAACGGCGGCATCAACATCAAATCGCTTTAATATCAATGGAATCAGCGTACCAAGCGTAGCCGCCATCACCATAGAAATAAAAACCGACAGGCCCACCACTACTCCGAGAAGGGCCGTATCCGAGTAACCCAAAAAGGCAACAATGCCAACAAAGACACCGTAGGCCAGACCAAGGATAAGCCCCACCTGCATCTCCCGAAAAACCAGTTTATAGGCCTCACTCATATTTACTCGACCCGTTGCTATTCCCCGAACCACGATGGTGGATGACTGGGTCGCAATATTTCCACCCATACCAGTAACCACAGGAATAAAGGCGGCCAGGGCAATAAGATGAGAAAGTTCTTCACTAAAGCCTGCAATAATAAAACTCGAGACAACACCACCAATCCACGAGGCAAAGAGCCATGGTGCCCGGATCATTGCATTTTCTTTGGTGGACTTAAGAAGTATATCCCGGTCCTTACCAACACCTGCCATCTGCAAGAAGTCTTCCGTTGCCTCTTCGCGAATAACATCGATAATATCATCGACGGTAACAATACCGACAAGATTGTAGTTCGTATCAACCACCGGTACTGCAAGAATATTATACTGCGAAACAACGTGGGCAACCTCTCCCTGATCTGTGTCGGTATTAACACTGATCACATGAGGATTCATAATATTTTCGAGCAGTTCGTCCGAAGGGTGCATCAGAAGTTCACGCAGGGAAAGAACTCCTGAGAGATGGGTCTCACCGTGGGTAATATAGAGATAAAAAACCATCTCTTTTTCCTGACTACGCTTTTGAATACTGTTGATCGCATCGCCCACGGTCAACTCTTCATCAAGACACATAAAATCCGGGGACATCAAGCCACCGGCACTCTCCGGGTGATACTGCAAAAGCTCTTCTACCTCTTCACGGTCCTTCTTCGCCATATGCTCACGGATGGAGCTGGCAAGTTCTTCAGGCAATATCTCAAGCAAATCAACGGCATCATCTGAAGCCATTTTAGAAATAACATTAGCAACATACTGTGCCTCCAAGCCTGTTACCAATTCCACCACCAGAGTATCATCCAGTTCACTGAGGAATTCACCTACATAGTCTGTATGGACAATAATATCAAAAACGGCTGTCCGCTCATCTTCTTTTAAATGGCGAAATACCCAGGCCATATCAGCCGGGTGAGTTTTAGAAATAAGTTTCAGCAAGTGCCCACTCGCACCTCTCCGTTTGAGGCGACGAATCATATCAAGGATAACCTTGCCTTCATTTCCTACTAACTCACGTTTTTTATTTGCATCCATAACTTCACCACACGAGATTAATATTTATTTTACTTTTTTGTTCCTACAAGTATATTGGGCAAAACCGTTTAAGATACCTCCTATCATGGTAGAAAAGCAAATTCATTTTTATTAACCTCGCATAAAATTAATTTTTGTGCTTTACGACAAAACCATAAACACAACGAATCATGCCTGTATCAAATCTCAGCGAAGAACAAATTAAGGAAAAATTCACCAAGGCCTGCGACTGTCACCAGCAAGGACTTGAGCAAGAAGCCCTTCAACTCTACAACGAGCTTCTTCTCTCTTTCCCTAAGGCCTTTTTACTCAACTATAACATCGGCCTCCTCTATTATGAAATAAACGATTTCTCTCAAGCCAAAAAACACTACCTTATCGCCCAACAAGAGTACCCAAACAGCCATGATTTACTCTATAACCTTGGCCTCTGCCAGAAAAAATCAGGTGAGATTGAAGAGGCAAAAAAATCATTCTTGGAAGCACTGCAGTGTGAAGGGGACGATATCGACTGCCTCTACAATCTGGCAGGTTGTTATCGCGAAACAGAAGAGCTTGAACATGCAAAACTCTGTTATGAAGCAGTTCTGTCCAGGGACAAGAATTACCTTCCAGCCCTGAGCAACCTGGCCTACACCTGCCAAAGAATGGGAGACAAAAAAGAGGCTCTTGGTTACTACCAACGGGTTCTCGAAATCGAACCCCAGCATCAGGGCGCCCTGCATATGGTCGCCACCATTACAGGGGTGCATTTCAACCATACATCAAGCCAATACGTCGAAGAGTTATTTGATAATTATGCCGAAAGCTTTGATGAATCCCTCATTGAAAAACTTCACTACCAGGTACCACAACTGATCAAGAGGGAACTTCTGGAGGTTGTGCCCGAAACAACAAAGTTCAACCATCTCCTTGATATTGGGTGTGGGACAGGACTTACCGGACTGGTTCTGAAAGATATGGCCAGGGCAATGACGGGGGTTGACCTCTCCCACAAAATGCTTGCAAAGGCCCTTGAAAAAAACATCTACCACCATCTTATCCCGGCAGATATAGAAAAATTCGCCAGCCAGACAGATCAAGAGTACGATCTTATTGTGGCAGCAGATGTCTTCTCTTATATTGGTAATTTGCAAGAGGCCTTTGGCCAAATAGATGAGATGGCAGCACCGGGGGCCCTGCTTGTATTTTCCATGGAAAGGCACGAGAACGAAAACGAAATAGCGCCCCTACAGCTTGGGACAACGGGCAGATTTACTCATTCCCTGGAATACATCACAACCCTCGCCAGGGAGCATAAAATGACAATCCTCCGACAGACAGAGGTGACCCTGCGGGAAGAGGCGGCAAGCTCCATTCAGGGATGGTTGTTTGTATTTAAAACAGCCTAGAACCTCCGGCTGGTAGCAGGGGTTTCGAACCGCTGCCAGCCGGAAACACTAGACGAAAAGGCCTGATCTCTGCACAAAGAAGCAGAGCAAGAAGCCCAAAACCATGGCCACAGCCCCCATAGTACGCAGATGCCGAGGCTCCATCTCACTGAGCTTCACCAACCACTCCTGCATGGCAACCGGGGAAGCAACATAGGGAAGTCCTTCCAAAATAAGCACCATGCCAATCAGTAACAATAAGAGCTTCATACCCACCTTAATGTGTTAAACGGCAACAGATCACTGTTGCTCTTTTTTCTTCTGAGCCTTCAACCAACCACGGCGCACAAAATATTGCTGGCCACTATCCTGCCAACGCTCACAACTCTCTTCCAGACCCTTGGTCGGTAATTCGACCAGAGTTGCCCTATCTATCCTGCATTTACCATGGGACGTATCTAACAGTCTCAAATACTTACACCGTAAACAATTTTTCTCTATCCTATCTCGATCAAACATGTCTGCTCCTCTGGATAACGCCTTAGAAAATAGCTGAAAAATCAACCTGACCGATACCGGCATCGGCTACGATATCCACCAGAGGCGCAGAAAAGCCATATTTCTTCATGCTCTCTGCTATTAGCTGGCGAGAATCATTGCCAATCTCTCTATCCACTTCACCATAACGATTATAGATCATCCCCGCAAGCGTCCCACCTCTCTGCTGAAGAACTTCGAGCAGACAGAGACTATGATGCAGGGAACCCAAGCGCGAACTGGTGACCACAAGTAGGGGAAGCTTATGCGCCAGGACATAATCAAGACTCGAGACCTCTCGAGTTACGGGAGCACAGAGCCCTCCCGCACCTTCGACCAAAACAGTTTGATAGGAGCGGGCAAGCTGATCAATATTTTCTGAGATAAGGTCGAGATCCATCACCACTCCCTCTTGTGCCGCAGCCAAATGGGGGGAGCAGGGTTTTTTAAAGACATAGCTACAGGTTCTGCCATCCCTATCTTCGGCAAGGGGATCGATCCCCATGATTTGCCGATGGGCCAGAATATCCTCACTGATCCCTACGCAACCTGTTTGCACCAGCTTAGAGGTAATCACCGAACGGCCATGCTCGGCAAGCCAGGCAGCCATCAGCCCCGTACAAAAAGTTTTACCTATATCCGTGTCTATTCCTGTGACAAAATATACCCCTGCCATTATTTCCAGCCCTCCTCAAAAAAATTATCTATACCCTGGTCGCTACGACAAAGATATTGCTATAGGTTACAGGCAGTCCCCTCTTACAGCCATAGCGGTCGCGGTAATCACGTTCAAACTGACGCAGGGTTCCCACCGTAAGCTGTGGCCCGGGAGCAGCACCAACACCCGTTTGACGAATATGCCTGAGAATTGCCCAGACAGATGGGAAGAAGAGCTTGGACTGCCTCTCCTCCAGATGATCAATGCGCAGATGGGGCGACAACATATCCGCCAGCTTTACCGGCGAACAGTAATCAAGACCACGCCCCGTCAACTCCCTCACCTCGGCCATGGTACCCTGACCGCAGAGGGCAATGGCAAGCCTCCCTCCCGGTAGCAAGCACTCTCCTATTCGGCGAAAAAAACCTTCCAGATCAGTGAACCACTGCAGACAGGAGGAGGATATACAGAGATCAATATTTTTCGGTAGCACCAGTCTCTCGCCATCACCGGGCAAAGGAATAAGGTGGGCAACGGCCGGCGACACCCGCCTGCTGGCCTTCTGACAGAGAGCCTCGGAAAGATCGTTGAGATAGAGTGTCTCCGGTGGGCAGACAGAGGTATATTGCTCGGTGAGAATCCCGGTGCCACAGCCTATCTCCAGCACCCTTGCAGGAAAGGGCCTTCCTCCCTCTGTCACTAACCGAACAAGGTGGTGAGCAGCATCCCTTTGCACCAGAGCCTGTTGATCATAGCTTTCGGCACTCTCGGCAAAGCAACGTGCAACTTTTTTCTTATCAATCATAGCGTATTTTTTTTATTGGCAGACCTTCGACAAAAATCCAGACAGCCGCCTAAATCCCGCCACAGATAGAAGGGAAAGTGGGGACCGGGAACAGAAACTATGGGGGTCTGTTGCCAAAACATCTCCTGATTGCGGGCCAGGATAACCATATCAGCCTTACTGACCAGGGCCATCTGGTAGAGCGAATCTCCCTCGGGCAGAGCAACCACCTCCTGATAAAAGTGGGCCAACTCCTCATGCAGACCAGCCAGATCACGCCGAGGCGCATCTGCCATAAAACGGCTCAGCTCCCGGCGACACATCTTCTTATTAAAAAGTTCCAGCACCTGGGGCGAAAAATCATCCACCATCCCCTTAAAGACCTGAGGATCAATGCCATGCACAGCATCTATCGGGGCCAGGGTGCCATTTATCGCCACAGAAAAGTCCACCTTGGCCAGCAGATCCTCTCTTGCCGCCAGCAAACGCTGGGCAACCCAAACCCCCATGGACCAAGCAAGGAGATGAAGGGAGGAGTATTCTGCCATGATAGCCAGTATCTCCTCGGACTGCCACGACCTATAGTCAAAGACAATGAGCACATCCCGCTCTGGGGGAAGCAGGGAGAGAAAGGGATGCTGGTCCATTCCCCAACCAGCAAAGAGCACCAGCAGAGAGGAGCTCTCCTCCCTCTTCAAATAAAACCTCATAGTATCTCCTGCAGAGCTGGCACAAGCCCCGCCAAATCCTGCCAGCTCATATTGGCTGAGAGGGAGATGCGAAACCTTGAGGTATTTACCGGCACCGTTGGCGGTCGTATGGGCAGAAGGAAAAAACCGCGTTCCTCCATGGCCCCGGCCAGGGCAAGAGTCCGGACATCATCTCCTATAATAAGGGGGATAATATTAGTCGCACCGGCGGTGAGAAATCCTGCCTCTTTTATATCCCGACGAAGCCTCGCCGCTATCAGTTGCAGATGTGCTCTCTTCTCCCCAAGGGTCAAACTCTGCCTAAAGACAAAGAGATTCCAGGCGATCTGTACAGGTGGTTGAGCGGTGGTGAAGATAAGGGAGCGGCTGTGATTAAGGAGATAATCTCGAATCTCGGCCAGGCAGACCACATAGGCGCCCACCGAGGCCCAGGCCTTACCAAAGGTCCCGACCAAAATATCCACCTGAGCAAGTAGACCCAACTCCTCGGCCTTACCAAGCCCTTGGGCACCATAGAGCCCCACGGCATGGGCCTCATCGAGATAGAGATAACAATTAAACTCCTCTTTCAGGGCGACAAGATGAGCGATATCAGCAACGTCACCATCCATGCTAAAGACAGATTCACTGACAATAAATACCCGGCGATAGTCAGCCCGCATTCGCTCAAGCAGGGAGCGTAGCTGGCCATAATCACCATGGGCAAAGCGTTTATGGGTGGCACGACAGAGGGTCAGACCATCATGAATGGAGGCGTGGTTCAACTTATCCGAGAGAATAAGATCATCCCGACCGGCAAGGGTTGGTAAGATGCCAATATTAGCATGATAGCCGGAATTAAAGAGCAGGGCGGATTCAGCACCATGGGCCCTGGCAATCTCATCCTCCAGAGTATGAGCCAAGGGGCTGTCACCTGAGAGCAGGCGAGAGGAGGTCGAGGCAAGGCCGTATCTCCCCAAAAATCCCGCCTCATCCTGAACACCCGCATAGAACCTCTGTTGAAGTGCCACATCAGCGCCAAGGCCCAGATAGTCATTGGAACAGAGGTTCAATAGGCTTCTGCCATTTTTTTGTACAGAGCAACCAGACTGACGGACAAGGGGGCTGAGAGATCTGAGCCGACCTCTCGCTTCAAGCTGATCGAGTTCTTGACGAAATCCCATCAATAATCACCCGTGGCCAAAACCTTAAAAACAGCGGCCGTCAAAAAGGCCAACTCCTCTTTACTCATGATATAGGGGGGCATTAGATAGACCAGTCTGCCAAAGGGACGGACCCAAATTCCCGCCTCGACAAAGGCCGCTTGAATCTGAACCATACCCTGAGAGCTCAGGGGGGCGTGAAGCTCAACAACCCCTATGCCACCCAAAACCCGCACCTCCGCCACGCAGTCAAGATCCAGACAGGGAGCAAGCCCCTCCTCCAAGCCCTTGGCAAGGCCCTCTACCTGAGTCTGCCAATCGTTTTCAATAAGAAGCTGCAGGGATGCCTTGGCCACACTACAGGCCAGTGGATTGCCCATAAAGGTAGGGCCATGCATAAAGACACCCGGAGCTGCCGAGGAGATAACCCGCCCCACCTCTTCGGTGGCAAGGGTGGCGGCAAAGCTCATGTAACCACCGGTGATGGCCTTACCAAGACAGAGGATATCGGGCTCGATTCCTGCGTGTTCACAGGCAAAGAGCTTGCCTGTTCGGCCAAAGCCCGTGGCAATTTCATCGGCAATAAGAAGAAGGCCGTATTCATCACAGAGGGCCCTTACCTCGCGCAGATACTGGGGATGATAAAAATACATCCCCCCTGCCCCCTGAACAATGGGTTCCAGAATAATGGCACAGATATTTTGCTGATTCTCCTCCACCAAGCGGCGCATCCCGACAAAGTCAGCCGCATCCCAACTGGCAAAAAAGGAGGTTGTGGGACGGTCAGCAAAAAAATACTCGGGAAGGACACCTGCATAGAGACCGTGCATACCATTTACCGGATCACAGACGGACATACCATGAAAGGTATCACCGTGATAACCACCACGAATGGTGACAAATCTCTTCTTTTGGGGCTGGCCAAGGGCATGCATATACTGCATGGCCATCTTCATGGCCACCTCAATGGCAACGGAGCCTGAATCGCAATAGAAAATACGGTTGAGGGATTTAGGCACCAGCTGCAGGAGGATCTTCCCCAGCTCCACCGCCGGTTCATGGGTCAAACCACCGAACATCACATGAGAAACCCGACTCACCTGCTCCACAAGAGCCCTATTGAGAACAGGATTATTATAGCCATGAATCGCCGCCCACCATGATGACATGCCATCCACCAATTGCCGACCATCGGTCAAGGTCAGGGTAGAGGATGAGGCGGAGGCAACCGAATAGACAGGCAGGGGTTCTTCAATGGAGGTATAGGGATGCCAGAGATGGGTCTTATCAAAGTGAAGCAGATCTTGTGCACTCATACTATTTTTCACGGGAACCTATGCTAAAGCCAAGATTTAAAAACATATCGATATCTTTTTTAAGGCCATCACCTGAAGTGGTCAGGTAATCACCGACGATGGCACCATTTGCCCCGGCCAGAAAAAGTTTCTTCTGCTGGCCAGCCAAGAGATTACGTCCACCCGCTGTACGAACAATGGCCCTCGGGTTAATCAGGCGAAAAAGGGCAAAGGTAATGAGTATTTCTCTCTCCGTCAGGGCTGGCAGATCGGCAAATGGGGTATTGGCAATAGGATTGAGGATATTTAAAGGAATAGAGAGCACCTCCAGATCACGCAACTCAAAGGCCAGTTCAATTCGTTGTTCCATGCTCTCGCCAAGGCCAATGATACCTCCGGAGCAGACCTCAAGACCTGCCCGACGGGCATGCTCTATGGTCGCAACCTTATCCTGCCAGGTATGGCTGGTACAGACCTCTGAAAAAAAGCTGGCACTGGTCTCCAAATTACAATGGTAGCGCCTCACGCCCATCTCGACGAGCATTTCTGCTGTCTCTGGCTCCAGAAGTCCCATGGAGGCACAGGGAGCAAGGGATGTCTCCTCACCCAATCGCCGATAGATTGAGGCCACTTCTCTTAGAAAAGCAGGGCTAACCGCCCGACCCGCCGTTACCAGAGAAAAACGGGAAACACCGTACGCCTCATTTTGTTTGGCAAGCGCCAAGACATAATCAGGGTCCACGAGGGCATAGGAGTCAACGCCCGTACTGTAATGGGAGGATTGGGCACAGAATTTACAATCTTCAGAGCATCTGCCCGAGCGGGCATTAACAATAGAGCAGAGATCAATACTCTTGCCGTGGTGTAAGCTGCCCACCTGTCGGGCAAGAGCCAACAGACGATCAAGATCAGCTCTTGCACAATGAAGAGCAAGATCACAGGCCTCGGCAAAGAGGATCTTTCCACCCGATAATACTTTTTTTTCTATCCTGGATATCACGGCTTCACTTATAAGGAAAAGGCCCCTATACAAGATAAGGGCCTGTCAAAAAATAACATGAACATCTTGCATCTCAGCTTCGAGCCATCTTATCCTGTAACAGCCCATAAGGGCCTGGTTTTTTATGCTTCAAGCTTTGCCAAACATGCCTGAAGGGTCTCAGGGCTATCAACCTGCAGGGATAAAACCTTGACTCCGCGAGGGACAATTTTACGCATCATGCCCTTAAGAACAGTCTTAGGCCCCACCTCAATAAAGGTATCAACCCCATCGGCAAGCATCTTTTCTATAATCTCACACCAGCGAACCCGAGAGGCAATTTGCGAGGCCATCATACCCTTCATGATCTCTCCATCCTTCTCCTCTGCCGCTGAAACATTGAAAAGCACGGGCTGCACCGGAGTGGAAAATTTGATATCCGCCATAAAGGCAGAAAAATCGGGCACCGCATCGGCAACCAGTGGACTATGATTGCCTGAGCTGACGTTAAGGGCAATAACCTTGCCTCCAGCCTCGACAAGTGCCGGATCAACGGCATCGAGAGCTGCAACTGTACCGGAAATAACAATCTGTTGCGGAGTGTTGTGATTGGCAACGGTCACACAACCCTCTCCAACATAGGCATCAACAATCTGCTCGATTGTACCAATATCAAGACCCAGTACAGCGCGCATCCCACCGGGATGAAGTTGCCCTTCACGATCCATCAAAGCGCCCCGCTTAGCAACAAGACGCAGGGTCTCTTCGGCACCAAGCACTCCGGCAGCATAGAGGGCTGCATATTCTCCCAGGCTGTGCCCGGCAAAATAGGCCACCTCGGCATCCGCCGGCAGGGCTGAGCGTAATGCCTGCCAACAAACCATATTGGTAGCGGTAATTGCCGGCTGTAAATTAACAGAACGGGTAAGCTCTTCCATCGGCCCCTCGACACAGAGAGCTGTCAGTGGTAATTCACACACATCTTCTGCAAGCGCCATAAGAGCAGCACATTCAGGGTCGTTCTCAATAAAAGCCTGACTCATACCAATATACTGGGAGCCCTGACCGGGAAAAAGTACTGCTATCTTCATACAATTCATCCTCTTAGGAGAAATGGCAGGGTTGTCCTCACCGAAGGGCAAGGACAACTCTTCCTATTTCTGTTTTTTTTCTTTATTTCCAGCCAACAATGTCATCGTCATATAAAGGACGACACCAACACAAATAGCTGAATCTGCAACATTAAAAGCCGGCCAATGATAGCCGCCCACATAGACATCCAGAAAATCAACTACATATCCATAGGAGACTCTGTCAATAAGATTACCGAGGGCACCGCCGACAATACAGGCCAGCCCCACCATATGGAGAAAATGCTCTTTACGCAGGGTATAGGTATAAACCGTCAGACCCAGCACGGCACCCAGACCGATAAAAAGGAAAAAATAGTGCCGCCAGGGAGAATCCACATCGGCCAACATGCTAAAGGCGGCACCGGTGTTCACCACATAAACCAAATTAAAGAAGTCCGGAATTACCTCCCGAACCTCATATAATTGGAAATTGTGAAGAATCCACAATTTTGTCAGCTGGTCACAGACTATGACCAGACAGACAATAAGGATATAAGAGCCAAAGTAAAGAATAGGCACGATTAGGCGTCCATCTCAAGGTCCATATCTTCCACAATAGCAAGACATCGGCTACAGAGCTGAGGATGTTCCACACTATCACCAACGGTCGTTGAACGAATCCAACAACGATCACACTTAACCCCAGGGGCAAGTTTCACGGAAACGACAAGACCTTCAACCTCTTCACTGACATAGGCAGACTCTTCGGGTGCACCCTCTATCTCAGACATTGCTGAAACAATAGAGATCTCACGAAGATGTTGCCACTCAGCGTGGATAAACTCACCCAGCTCGCCCTCTCCCTTAACAAGCACCTCGGCCTCAAGAGAGTGACCGATAACCTTATCACGACGGGCAAGCTCAAGTGCCTTGGTCAACTCAGAACGAATCTTAATAAGTCGCTGCCAACGCGCCTCCTGCTCTGCATCAAACTGCGGATCGATGGCTACTGGAAAATCGGCAAAGAACACAGACTTCTCAAGAGAATCTTTCTCGCCAAGACTATACAGTGCATTCCAGGCATCCGCTGCGGTAAAGGAGAGAACGGGACTCATAAGACGAAGGAGGCCGTCGAGAATATCATAGAGCACTGTCTGCGAGGCACGACGGATAGTAGAATCAGTTCCCTCCACATAGAGCCTATCCTTAATAATATCAAGATAGAAGGCGCTCATGGTTGTGCCACAGAAATAGTTCAAACTCTGATTAATCGCATGGAACTCATACTTATCATAGCTTTCGGTGATTTTTGCCCGAAGCTCTTCAAAACGGGCCAAGGCCCAACGATCAAGCTCCGACATCTCACTGACAGCAATACGGTCCTTGCTTGGATCGAAATCGTTCAAGTTACCAAGAAAATATCGAATGGTGTTTCTGATCTTTCTGTAGGAATCAGACACCTGCTTCAAGATCTCTTTAGAGACCTTAACATCATCACGGTAATCTTCACTGGATACCCAGAGACGAAGGATCTCCGCACCGTACTCGTCGATAACTTCCTGAGGGGCAACAACATTACCCACGGACTTAGACATCTTCTTGCCCTGACCATCAACCACATATCCATGGGTCAAAACACCCTTAAATGGTGCATAGCCACGGGTTCCGGTGGCGGTGATCAGAGAGCTTTGGAACCAACCACGATGCTGATCACTGCCCTCAAGATAGAGGTCAGCAGGAGCGACAAGGTCGTCACGCAATTCACATACGGCGGCAAAGCTACTTCCTGAATCAAACCATACATCGAGGATATCCTCTTCCTTGATAAAGGTTGCACAACCACAGGTACAGACATGACCCTCTGGAAGAAAATCTTCGACGGGATGACTAAACCAGGCATCAGCGCCCTCTTTCAGGAACAACTCATCAATCTTGGCAACCACTTCCTCACTCTTCACAACCTCGCCACAATCCTTACAGCTGATTACGGTGAGAGGTACACCCCAAGTACGCTGGCGTGAGAGACACCAATCAGGACGGGATTCCACCATGGAGTGAATACGATTCATGCCCCAGCTTGGAGTCCAACTTACGCTCTCAATGTTTTTCAGTGCCTTCTTACGCAGGTCATTGTTCTCCATGGAGATAAACCACTGCGGGGTAGCACGATACATAACGGGTTTTCTGCAACGCCAGCAATGAGGATAGCTGTGGTTAATATCTTTCTTAAAAACAAGCAGGCCACTCTCGGCAAGATCGGCAATAATATCGCTGTTCACCTCGGGTACCTGACGACCGGCATAGGGGCCGGCTTCCTTGGTGTAAATGCCGTCTCCATCCACAGGAGAGAGTACTTCGAGACCATAGCGAAGGCCGGTGGCATAATCATCTGCTCCGTGACCGGGGGCAGTATGGACACAACCGGTACCTGCCTCGGTGGTAACATAATCGGCGAAAACCAAACGAGAATCACGATCCATAAAAGGATGACGACAGTTACGGTTTTCAAGCTTTTCTGCGGTGAAGGTTGATTTTATGGAATAGTCTTCAATTCCTACCTCCTGCATAAACTTCTCAACAAGATCCTCTGCCAGAACCCATGTCTCCTCGCCTACAGCAACTGCGGCGTATTGAAACTTAGGGTGAAAGGCAACAGCGGTGTTCGACGGCAGGGTCCAGGGAGTGGTTGTCCAGATAACAACAAAGGTCTTATCACCGGCAAGGGCTGGATCAACATCGGAGAAATCCTCAATAACTGGGAATTTCACATAGATGGAGGGAGATGTATGGTCATGATACTCTACCTCTGCCTCGGCAAGGGCCGTGGTACAGGTAGAACACCAGTAGACAGGCTTACGATTCCGAACCACAGAACCGGAGAGCAAGAATTTATTAAACTCCCGAGCAATGGCTGCCTCATAGGAGTAATTAATGGTGAGATAAGGGTCTTCCCAATCACCAAGCACACCAAGACGCTTAAACTCAGGCTTCTGGGTTTTTATCCATTTATTAGCATACTTACGACAGGCAGCTCGCTTGGCAAGTATCGGGATAGTTTTCTTCTTCTCCTCACCAAGTTCTTTATCAACATTGTGTTCAATGGGCAGACCGTGACAATCCCAACCCGGAACATAGGGGGCATTAAAGCCGGAAGCTCTTTTGGAACGGAGAATAATATCTTTTAAAATCTTATTAAACGCATGGCCAAGATGAATATGTCCATTGGCATATGGAGGACCATCGTGCAAAACAAATAGAGGACGATCCTGGGCCCGCTCCTGCAACATCTGATAGAGCCCTTCTTTCTCCCATCGTTTTAGGATCATAGGCTCTCTTTGTGCAAGATTAGCCTTCATTTTAAAATTTGTTTTAGGAAGATTGAGACTATCCCTATAATCCATGTTGTTCTCCTTAGATTACTACGCTTTTAGCCACACTTATGGTCTTAAAAGAGCATATAATGATTATTAGTCTTATTGCCTTATAAAATTTTATAAGGCCAATCCTACAAAGATACCAATCTCAGCACCAGTTGGAAAGGATAAATGGAACACTATTCCATGATTTTTTTTAAATCTCATTTCATACAGTAAAAACCAGAGAAAGACAATATCCTAGCCCGGGGCCAAAATATAATTCAGACCTGTTTTTTTTTAGACCGGAACGTCCCTATCCAGAAAAACAGGCACATTATTTTGACAGGGCCATTTGATTTTACTACAATAAACAATAGTATAGACATGGTTCGTCCAGGAGGGTAAAAACACTCCCGGCCAAGGCCCTATTCCACTGTAATTATTTTATTTTAAAATATTCTAACGCAACAATAGGTAACATTATAGCATGAGTCAAAGCTCAAACGATCCCGCAACAATGATCGAAATGATCAAAGTTACCAAACAATACCCGCCCAATATAGCCGCCCTTCATGATATATCCATTTCTATTTCGGCCGGAGAAATGCTTTTTCTTATCGGCAGAAGCGGGGCCGGCAAAACCACCCTGCTCAAGCTCCTCTGTGGAATGGAGACCCCAAGCGCTGGCCTTATTGAGATAAATGGCACGGCAACCAACGATCTTCATGGTAATGCCCTGGCCAAACTTCGACAAAAAATCGGGGTGGCCTATCAGGATTTCCGCCTTCTTCTCAACCGAACCGTAGCGGAAAACATCGCCATATCAATGGAAGTTTCCTATAAAAAGCCACAGCTCATCCAAAAAAGAGTCAAAGACCTGCTCGAACAGTTAGACCTGAGCGATAAACACGATACCATAGCAGAAGAGCTCTCCCGAGGAGAACAACAGCGTATCACCCTTGCCCGTTCAGTGGCCAACTCACCCACCATGATCTTAGTGGATGAACCGACGGGAAACCTTGACGCCACTACAACAACAAGAGTTATGGATCTCCTGAAAAAATCCAATAAGGCGGGAGCAACCATCGTCATTGCCACCCACGACTCCTCTCTTTACGACAACACCTCACACAGGGTTTGTGAATTACGTCACGGCGAAATGTATTCCATCAATGGAGCTTTGCTATGAGTTTTTTCCTCAGCGTTTCACGACAGGTTGGGCGCAACCTCAAACAGACTTGGGCCTCCCAGCTCATGACCCTGCTTACGGTCAGTCTCTCTGTGTTAATATTCGCATTTTTCTTTTTAACATACACTAACTTACTCAATTTAGGAACAAAACTGGGCGACAATCTCACCCTCATCATCTACCTTGACGACGATCTCAGCCCCGAGTTGCAAGAGCAGTTTGCCACCAAAATCAACAAATTTGATCATACTGAAAAGATCAAATTTATCTCCCGTGAACAGGCCTTCAATCGATTCTCCCAGCAACTCGGTAGCAACAAAAATGTACTGGAGGCAATGCCCCATGATTTTTTACCGGCATCCATAGAGGTCACCCCCGTAAAGGGAATGCGCAGTATAAAGCAGGTAAAATTATTTTCAAACTACCTGAAACAACTACCGGGGGCACTGAAAATTCAGTATGGTCAGGAGTGGGTTAATCGCTTTTTTTACTTCACCAACCTTCTCTCAATGGTGGTAATACTCAGCGGCATTCTCCTAATCATGACCACCTTCTTCATGGTGGCCTACACCATACGACTCACCATTCTTGGCCGTCAGGATGAGCTAGAGCTCCTCAAACTAGTGGGAGCTACCAATAACTATATTCGCGCCCCATTCTTAACCGAGGGTGTGCTACAGGGCCTCTTAGGCTCTACGATTGGCCTCTTGAGCCTCTTTGTAATCTTCGAATGGATTTTAAACCATTTTTCCGAGCCCGGCATTCTCGCCATGACAGACTTCGCATTTTTCCCGGCAAAAACAGTTGCTATCATCGTCTCTGCCTCCATCTGCCTCTGTGCCATCGGTAGCTACAGTGCCATGCAAAAGCTCCTTCGTATCTGATGATATTACATATTATACAACTCAACAGATATCGTACCTCGGCAGCGGCAGGCCCTCAAGCCAGACACCTGCTTCTGGTGCTCAGCCTTCTATGCTTGCTAGCTAACATCATGCTCCTTCCTCTGGCAGCTGAGGCCACCGACCACCAGCCACTGCTGCAGGAAAAGAAAAAGCAAATAGAGACAAACCTAGACAGATTACAACGGGGTATCCGTAAACAGCAGGAGGCCATTATCACAGAGGATAGGCAAGAAACTGATATCCTGACTGAGCTTGAAACGCTCAATGAAAGAATTGGCAAAAAAGAGGTTAGAATTAATGCCCTGCAAGGGCAAATAATAGCACAAAAAAGAAAAACAGAGCTTAAAGAGAAGGCCCTCCTCACCCTGCACAGGCAAAACAGTTCCCTGAGAACTCAACTGGCAAAGAGGATCAGAGCCTATTACATGACAGGCCAGATAGGCTTCTTAAACATCGCCTTTTCGGCCAAATCCTTCTCAGAGCTCCTCTCCTTCCGGGACTCCTTTGACGTTCTTATTCACTATGACGAAGAGTTACTCAACAACTACAGCAGGGCAATAAAAAAACTCAAATCAAGTAAAAAGGCGCTACTGCTGGAGCAGGAAATCCTGCAATCCTTCTTTACCGAGGTCGGCCAAGAGAAGCAGGAGGCCCAGGCAGATAAAGATAAAAAGGAGACCATCCTGGCAAGAACCAGGACCCAGAAACAGCTGCATGCGGAAGCCGTAAAAGAGATGTTGGGCTCTCAGCAACAGCTCTCCACAAGCCTGGTCAGCATCAAAAGAAAGCAGGCTCGCCGAGAAAATCGTTTCCTGAGCAGAAAAGGGCAGCTAGAGGCACCGGTTGCAGGCACAATCATCACCCAATTTCTTGAAAAAAGTACCAACAGGATGGGCATCGCTGAAACATCGATGGGGATTGCTATAGAGGCAGCAGATGGTAGCCCAGTTATTGCCACCGAGGCGGGCAAGGTTCTCTCCGCAGGTTATCTCCAGGGCTCTGGAAATACGGTTATTATCCATCACGGTTTTCAGTACTATACCATCACCTCCAGATTAGAAAATATTGCCACCAAAAAAGGAGCTCAGGTACGCCCGGGTGATATTATTGGCAGGGCGGGCGATACAGCGACCCTTATTGATGCAGGACTCTATTTTGAAATACGACATGGGAAAAAATCCATTGACCCACTTTCTTGGCTCAAGCCAACTGTCAAGACAGCCCAGGTAATCTTACCAGATGGCCCACGAGGATAAAAATGCGACAACAACAAATCACTGCCAGAACCCTAGGCGTTTGCTTAATTTTTCTAACACTTTTTATAGCAAACAGTGCCCTGGCTGAACAAAAATCAACGGACAAGACCTACAAACAGCTTGAAGTATTCGCCACCAGCCTGAGCATAC
Source organism: Desulfotalea psychrophila LSv54 (assembly GCF_000025945.1). Lineage (GTDB taxonomy): Bacteria > Desulfobacterota > Desulfobulbia > Desulfobulbales > Desulfocapsaceae > Desulfotalea > Desulfotalea psychrophila. The sequence goes on from NC_006138.1 coordinate 2,912,679, forward strand.
TTGAGCAAAACTATATCCAGCCACTGGACCCTGAGAAATCTCTTACCGATGCCATAAGCGGCATACTACAGGGACTTGACCCCCATTCATCCTACCTCTCCGCCAAAGAATTTCATGACCTGCAGTCGGAGACAAGCGGTTCTTTTTCCGGTATTGGCATTGAGGTCTCTACCCGCAACAACAATCTCACCATTATTGCCCCTCTGGATGGCAGTCCTGCCGCCCAGGCCGGGATTGAAGCGCAGGATCAAATAATTGAAATAAATGGCAAAAAGACTGCGGAGATGAGCAGCCAGCAAGCCCTTATGCTTTTGCGAGGGCCCATCGGTTCAAGCATAAGCCTGAGCCTGAAAAGAGAGGGTGAAGAGAACCTTCTCCATATCTCCTTAATACGAGAGAGAATATCCCTGCAATCCGTAAGCTTTCTCCCTCTTGGCAGAGATATCTTCTACAGCAGAATCACCAGCTTTCAAAGCAACACCAGCCACGATTATGTTGAAAAGCTCAATCGCATAAAAAAGAAGAGAGAAATACGTGGACTCATACTCGATCTGCGTAACAATCCTGGAGGATTACTCTCCCAGGCAATCAGTATCTCCGACCTGTTTATTAGCTCGGGGGCAATCGTCCACACCAGAGGTCGAGCAGCAGAGCAGAACATGACCTTTGAGGCCAGAGACCTTGGCGAGGACAATGATTTCCCCATGCTTGTCCTGATAAACGGTGGTTCCGCCTCGGCCTCGGAAATTGTGGCAGGGGCCCTGCAGGATCAAGGACGGGCAATAATTGTGGGAACCGACTCCTTTGGCAAGGGTTCCGTGCAGACAATAATCCCCCTACCAAACGGTGCGGCCCTAAAGATAACAACGGCTCAATACTATACGCCCAAAAATCGATCAATCCAGGCCCAGGGCATCCACCCCGACATCACCCTATCCCGCCTAAAAAAAGGCTCCAGCTGCAGAGAAAGTGCCGACCAATCCACCGAGGCCAGCTTAACCAATCACCTGGATAACCCTAACGGAAAGGCAAAGAGAGCCCCCCGTTCCGCCCGGGAGAAAAAGGTGCAAAAATTGCTCGCCGATGACAATCAAATCCGGGTCGCCCGGGATATACTACGCGGCATCCTGCGCTACTCCGCCTATCAGGATGCTCAGGTTGGTGAGTAACAAGCTGTAAGCTGACAGAAAAGACTACCAACAAAAGCGTTGACCAAGAAAACTATCTCGTAGAAAAAACGCTTAAAGCTTCGGGTAAAGTCTTTGCGAACGAGACGTCCACACTCCCAGAAAAAATTCGAGTGCTACGGGGCTATGGTTCAGGACATAGCGAATGGTTAAAAATTATCGTGCACTAGTGGGATAAATTTTTAAGCAACAGTATCTCCTGTTCAACTCCACCGTTATGCTGATCTATTAAGCGGACAATCCTCTTAACTGCCTCATCTAAAGAGAGTCTGAGTCTTGCCAGGATAGCCTGATTATCCTGTATCAAATCTTTTTTGCTATACTTAAAAAGCTCAGCAATATTAGCGGGAATATAGAATTCAGCAGCCCCAAACTTCTTTTTTATGCGAAGGTACTCATCTAAACCAACGGGATCATAATCACCACAATGGAGAAGAGAGATGTGCTCATTTGGAACAAGGCAGCTCAAGAACCTCCCGGAGAAACGGCCACCTGTGTAATAAACGATATCAACGGATACTCCTAATTTCTCAAAAGCCCAAAAGACGTCTATATTTTCTACCAGGGCAATCCTGCCCGATATTTCAAGTTTATCACCATCCCTGAGCTGGAGACCTGCTATCCCCGCCTGATCGCACCACGCCTTGGCGGGCAAAGAGATATCGTTTAGTTTGAGCAAATCTTCCCTTTCAGAAAAAACTCGAATAAGCAGAGCCTCTCTATCTGTTCCCTGAACTCTTTTGGCATCTCTATAGACAGCCACGGCCTCCGCCCGAGTGGACACACCTGCTATTGCCGCATCAAGCCCGGATGGATATTGCTTTTGACAATATTTTTCTAAGCCCCTATAAGAAATGACGGATATACTCTGCCCAGCCCCCACCCTCTTTTGCTCTAAAACACCTGCTTCCAGCAGGGTTTTAATCCTACCCCTTAATTTGGCTGAAAACTTAGTGAGCGGTATACTCTGGCCCGCGAGCAACATCTTAAGATGCCTTGCATAAACAGCCATCAACTCAGCCTTTCAATTATTCCCAGGCTACGATCATCGACATAAAGACCTTCTAGCCCGCCACGAAGAGTATAGAATCTGCTGATAACATCCATAGGTTCAGGGCTGGCAACAATGGGGGTAAAGCCAAGAGAGACAGATTGAGCAACTATTGAGCCAAGGTTATCTGGATCAAGCTTAGAGACCTCGTCTAAGAAAAATGGAATGAGCACCTTCTTGCTAGGGGCCAAAAGTCCTTTGATAAGCATAATATTAACAAGCACCTTGATGGTAACCGTGGTCCCTTCAGACTCGATTGATTTAAGCTCAGTATATGCTTTCGTATTGCCATTTTTCATGACTTCAAAATTAAGAGAGAAGAGATCAGAAACTTCAATTTTCCCCTTTGCCCGAAAATAATTTTGCAAATCATCAACGGACCGGGTAGACGTGCTATTATGCACGGATGAAAAAAGTGAGGTCTCCGTTGTTTTGACAATATCTTGCATCAAACCGATAATCTGTTGATTCTCAACAACAATAATCTTAAAACTACCAAGATCAGAGATAGGTACCTTGGCAAGTTTTCGATTAAATTCACTCACCGCCGACTTAAGAACACCAAGGTCCTTGAGCATATCCCTCATATTAGTGGCCAAACTCTTCCAGACAGCATCCCACAGTTTCATCACCGTCTTTTCTTGTTCCGCCAGCCCTTCTATCTCGCCCTTCAAGGAGTTAATCGTTTCTTGTTCTGAGCTCTTTATAAGAGCGCTATAATATGTCCTTTCAATGCTGTTGAGCTTTTCTTGCAAAGACATACTTAGACGGTTCTCTTCCAGACCATAACTGAAGTGGTTAGAAATAAGCACAGCCAGATCATCTTCATCAAAGACAAGCCCCAGATCAACCTGCCAATCAGCGTCTGGAACGACAAGCTCATGTATTTTTGCTACACACTCTCTCTCAAGCCTATCAATCTCAATGATTTTTTCGGCACCAATCCGTGATTCCTTTTTTTTGGCACTTACATCTTCGCCCAACCTCTTTTTTTCAGCATACAAAACACCCCGCTCGTCATCTTTACTGCCAAGCTCTTTCTCCAGCTCTCCCTTATTCTCTAAGCTTTTTGTAAAAGAGATATAGCCATGATGATATGCACCTTTTTTCTTTAACTCTTGGCTCAGCTCTTCCTTTCGTCCCAACAATAAAGCCTGTTCACGCGCAACAACGATAAGGGCCTCATCCTTAGCAATTCTTTTTTCCACAAGAAGAATATCTTTTTGCATCTCTTCTCTGTTTAAGAATTTGGAAATATCTGGCCAGAGATGTGGTTCCAACTTGATTTGAACTGATTCATCGGCATATGTACCCTCTTTAATCCTAGCCAGAACAGCACGTATCCTCGCCACAAGAGCATCACTCTCTTTAACTATTAGCCCATCATCTGCCACCTTCATCCCGAGCAGACGGTGATTATAGAGGGTGAAAAATTGGCCTATTTCTTCATCGGAAAATTCACTTCTGAGATAAGTGGCAACGGAATTTTCTACATTGGCCAGCCTATTTTTAAGATCCACAAGTTCTTTTGTTTTCCTAAAAAGCCTCTTCTCCAAGACCTCCAGAGGATCTTCTTTTATGGCGACCAAATTAAATTTTATCTTCTCCAGCTCAACCTCAAGCCCCTTCATAATCTGAATTTCAATATCAGGGGAGTAACCAGAAAACTTGGCTTCAGCTACTCCTAATTCGGTGAGCTGGCCCTTCAGAGCACCTATTCTTTCAATAACAACCTGCAACTTCTCTTCAAGAACATCTCTGCGCCGCAGGTCTTCTTTTATTTCATCCTCGAGTTCACCCTTTCTGTCACAGATATCACTCTTTTTCTCACCATTCTCTTTTTTCTTTACGGAAAAAAGCTCGCTTATCTTCTGATACCCCACAACCATATCTGACCTGCAGGAGATCCTCTCGTCATATTCCATGACACATTTTTCTATTGTTGGGGAGATTTCCTTAAGGGTTTTGATCCTCTCCAGACCCTTAATAACCCGCTCATATCCTGCAGAATATGCATCCTCCAGATCAATACCATTTTTCGTTCTAAAATCAGATTCAGCGACGTGGACAAGGGCAGATTTCAGCTCTTTTTGCCCAACATGAGAGAGATTTAAAAGATTGTGGTACAAATTACGAATCTTCTCATATCCACCCTGATCCTTAATGGGTAACAAACCTAAACTCACGCCCTTACTGTCACCAACCCCAGTGAGCGCCGCCCTTAGCTGTTTTGGCTTTAAAACAGTATAATTTCTATCGGCAAGTTCCACTCGAACTTCTGCACTACTCCTTGTGGTGCCATCTGCGTTATAAAAATCCTCCAGCGAGAACGAGCCCATATAAGAAAAACGCTCGTGCGCCCCTCCCATGCCCAAACCTCTCACCCCAACAACCTGATAGCCGTTTGAGGTGAGACATTCAAAAAGCACATAGCTATACTGCCCCTTAAAATAATACCGCTTTGTCTCATCCATTGGATGGGTAAAAAACATGCAATTTTCATTGTCGACATAGAGGAATTGCAGAACAGCTATAAGAGAGGTTTTTCCTGCATTATTGGCGCCCACAAGATGCACGGCCTCATCAATAGAGACATTGCAGTACTGATATTTACCTGAATTGATAAGAATTATTCTAGTTGGCCCGATATTCATCCTCATCTCCTCTTGCTAAAATTTCCTGTTCTTCAGAATCTTTTAAAACAGTGGTACAAAGATCAAGGAGACGGTACACAGGTGTCTTGAACTGAAAGGAGACCTTACCCAGGGTCGTTAGAAAACCATATTTTTGCAGGGTCTCAATTATTGAGAAAAGCTTCTGCTCATCCTCCACCCCAACCTCTTTCATATAGTCTTTATACTTCTCGGTTTTAAAATGAGGCAGGGTCTCTATAAGAATGCTGTTATCGAAAAGAGCAGCCTCAAGATCAGCTTCTTTTCGATCCAAATCATCAATTAAGACAAAAACAAAAAGAAGCATCTGTTTAATCTGATTATTGAGGCTTTTTCCATGCTTTTTAAGATAATAAAACTCCTTAGGATGAGCGACTAACTCAAAGCCAAGGCACTCAAAAAGGTCAGCATAGCTCTGCAAATCGTTCTGGAGAGCAAAAAATAGCTTACCCTCTGAAAAGGAAATATGCCTCCCCTTAAGAAGCTCTTGATATATCTCCTGCAGGTAAGGCAAGTCATACTTATTTTTCATCTTACTACCTCATATTTGTTATGGTAAGAGGGTGAGCGTGTATCCTAAATGTATCAAGAGAATATGTTGCTCGGGCATCACCGTACTCAAATGCCAAGGCGCTCTTCGCCAGAAGATTGTAACTTCTCAGTATCAACAACATCTCTTTATCTTTGTAATTCTCTACAAGCCAGCCCAAAGTATCCTGAAGAGGCAAAGCAGCCTTGGCGCTCTCAAGCACTCCATCTAAGACATAATGTTTCTGTGGGTTAGCACGGGCTTTATTTCCATGATCAACCTTCGGGGGCACCACTGGCTGATAATTATCCACCTGTTTCAAATAGTCTAATGATTTAAAATCTTCAAAGACACCAATACGCTGGGCAAATGAGGGCAGGGCCAATTCGTCGGCAAGTCCCGTCAAGGCATCTGCTCCTCTTTTACTCACATTATCGAGAAGAACAGTTACCCCACGGGCAAAGAGGTTATCCCTCAATTCATTTAACAGAGGCGTTATTTCGGCAAGAGACTCTTGAAATATCTGTAAAACTTCACGCCTTAGAAGTGGCAAATGGGACGAGACTCTCTTAATTTTATAAGAGATATCTTTTTGTAAGCAGTACTCTTCTGCCGCATAGCTAAGAAATTTTTCACACTTATCTAAAGACATGTCCATGACCTTCCCGACCTCGATCATATCCTCCAGGGGCAAGACATATCGCTTATAAATATCGTCAATACGACCATAACGGTCGGCAGAGGTATGTTTTTCGACGTTGGAACGTACCTTTCTTACCTCTTGAATAATTGCCAATCTATTACCTTCTGTGCCCTCTCTTAATTTCTCCATGACGCCCGCCATATCATTGAGAATATTGAAAATTGGGCCCTTGCTATTCTTTTCAAAGGCAAGCCTTAAACTATCCTGCAAAGAATCAAGCTCTTCTAAACGAGCCATAATCTCCCTAGGGGAGGTAAAGCGATGCTCCTGTTCGAGAAAATCTAATAAATTTTTGATGTGATAGGTAACTTCATAGGAGGCAGTGGCATCTGGTAATGAGCGGATTATCTTGAGATCTAAAAGCTGCTTGAAAATATAGCTTGGCTGCGGATCAGTAACATCACGGTATGTTTTTATAAAATCAAGCAGTTCAGCCTCACTGAGATCACGGTTCATCTTATAGATGCTCACAATCAACTCGTAATAGTCTTTTACAACTTTCAAAAACACCTTGGGTAATATGGCCATAAAAACGTCCTCTGAGATACTTGCAATTTGCAAAGCAAACAAAAAAATAAGAAATGCCTGCCAAATGGCTCACAGCAAAGAGATAGCAGGGCTTACAGAGCAGTATACTCAATCGCTACCGGCAAGAATAGATAAAGATAAAAAACAGTATGCTCATTCCATCGCAGGATATATCCAATGAAATCAGGGCGCTATTTTCTATGAAAAAAGGTGGCCCGGAGGAGTTGGAGCAGCTGCCAGCTCTCTTTTTGGAGAACTAAAGGGATATAGTGGTGAACATTGAGAAGATGGCAGAGATGGCTTCGCCCAACCGGGCTGACGCTCTAATCCGACTATCAGGATGCTCTGTTCGCAGAATAGCAGAAAAGTAGATATCCTGAAAACTATGCACTTTATCCGGATATTCATGAAGCGCTAAAATCAAAACTAGTTGATTTAATACTGTTTACATGATAACCAAGCTACTGGATGCAGTACCTGCGTTGTTGTCGGTGATGGATTTTTTAGTGGCAAAAACAGCTCCCGAGCCAGGTAATATTGCTAGAAACAGGTGACTGCATGATATGCCTGTTTCCTGAAGTACTCTGCCTGTTTTTTCATACTGATTGAAGCCATATCGATGGCAGAAATCGAGATAATAGCGGAATCCCTAACGCGGCAATGGCGACCCCATTGCGGCACTTCTCTCTGTACGACAGAAGCCGTAAGTTGATTTATGAGAATGCAAGATATTTGGATCATGCAGTGGTACCCCGCCAGAAGACTGGATATTGTAGATGAAAAATCGTTGTCAACTCATTGTTACTCGGCAGAAAAACTGATAATAACTTGTTAGAGCAAACGAATAGAGAGGAGTCTAAATTGACATATGCATTAATTGACAATTCTACATTAACGGCAGTTCAACGCATTTCAGGTGATGTGCTAACAAAATCTAAGGATTCTGTAGATACAGATATCGTAGCTCTAGAAAATTACTTACAAGCCATTTTATTCTATGACCGAATAGTAGCTGTAGATGACTATATACCTGCTCATAGAGATTCAAGAATATCTGCATTCCCTAACATAGAGTTTTTGGACAAAGATACCTATAACCTAGCTGAAATTGAGGTGCAAGCAAAAGACAAAGCTGATTCTTTACAGCCTAAAATTAAAGGTGGTGAGTTTGTAAATGAGGACTTTAAAAAGCTTATTGAGTTACTGCAAACTCATATTATTTGCACATGGGATATAAATTCAAGTGTGTATCATCTTAATTTAAAAAGTTTGTCTGATGATCCTAGCGAGTTTAATAAGTATGGAAATATTGCCGCTGCAATTTTTTCTGAGCTTAATGATGCATCGGAATTAGGGCAAAAAACAAATGGAAATGTTCAATTAGTTGACCGATTTGGTCGTCCTATTGGGACAAATTATAAAGTTCCTGGAGCAAAATGGGGCGATAAATCGGGAGCATCTAGTGGTGAAGCCTCAGAAGCTATTAAAGCATTTGTTGCTGCGCTTGTTTGGCTAGCTAATCGCTCAATATTTTATTCCTTATCTGCAAAATATCTTAAAGCAGATACATTTTTATACCCTATTCGACAAGCGTATCAGCAAACGTATATGAGCCAAACATGCAATTATGGTTTTGACTATGTCAAGAACATTGTTGATCATTTTTCATCAACTGCTTCAGAGGATTTAATTAATATTCATAAAGCAGGATTGGTTGGTGCAACATCTACTTCGTTACCTATGTTTTCTGCTTGGTTAGCCAAAGAAACTGGAGACCCATCAAAGATAATCGAGTCAGCTTATAATATTAGAGATAACCCTGAATTTGTTGAGTCTCGCGAACAGTTACGAGAAATCAGAAGGTTATTTGATGAGTCTGAAATAGCTATTGCAAATAAAGCTGTATTAAAAATCGTCACTGATTTCAATAAATCATCAACTAATCTACGGGTTAAATACGGGTTGAAAACTAGGCAAGGTGTCCCTGTTACAAAATTAGTTCATGTTTACAACACTTATGCTGCGGTAAATGGTTTACCCAAAGCTCCTGCGTATAATTTTAAAATTAAATTGCCAGATTTTTTATATAATTTAAAAAAACCTCGCGGATTCAATGCGGTCTACAGGAATCTAACTAATGACCTCTCAACGGTATGGTCACTTGGAGATGCTAGAGATATCTTAGGTAGTAAAGTTGTTCAAGAAAAAGGCGCAAGAGTATATAGTCCCAAACAAGAGCAACCGAGATTCAGTAAGGCTCATTCACAGTTTAAGAGTCCAATGTAATTCTTTCTAACAAGTCATTCAAAAGAACTAAAAACAGCGTCCGATATCGCTTCGATCGTATTTTAGTCCTCTATTTTTAGCCTCTTAATGAGGCATTGCTGGATGAGTACAATAAGGGCAACAGACTAAAATTTGAAAAATGAGTGCACAAGAGCTGTTTTTCGATCCTGCGCTTCAAAAAAATTATCTGTTTGGTGAAAAACAAAAGAGGTAGTGGCAGATGCAATGATCGATCTCTTCTGAAATATTCTTTCAGCTCTCAGGGTAACTCGTGATAATAACAGGAGAGATACCTCTTTGCTGACTCGAAGAGAGAGGGCAGAGGGGAAGGTCTTCGACTGAAGAGAAGAGATGCAGGAGAGCGAAGCCCCCAATTTTATTAAATGGCACCGATGTTTGCTTGGGCGATCCCCATTGGCACGGAGCTGAGCATCGTCATTTCAACATTTTGCATACGACCGTATGAGGATGGAGGTGGCCCCTCCCCCCTCTCAGTTGCCCGAACGGAGTGAGGAGCGTGGGCAGATGCCAGCGGCGTCCAGGAGCCCGTTCGCAACCTTAGCGAAAGCTGAAACGAGAGTGAGGATTGGCAACTAGGCCGGAGCGGCATGGGGTGCAAAGGGGGGAACGCTTCCCCCTTTGGCCAGTATGGCTGGCAAGCCACGATCCGGTGACCACCATCGAACCTGGGAAACTCGATCGAGGGTCGTGATGCCTGATTCACCGTTTGCCCGTAGATAGGCCATCTTCTCAAGTATTTGGCCTGTCTACATATGTATATTGTCTCTTTCTTCGGTGTTTCAGCCTTTATACATTTGTATATTGTCTCTTTCTTCGGTGTTTCAGGCTTTATACATCTGTATATTGCCCGTCCCCTCAATGTTTTGGCCTTTACCCATACATATATTGCTCGCTTACTCGATTTTCCCTACTCTCTTTCGGCCACAACAGGCATCTTTGCTCCAACCTTACTTCCAGTGCTTTGTAGCGCTTTAGATATCGTAAATATTGTTGAGCCATTTTGGTGCGCGGCAAGAGACGAATGCTAGCAGCGCTATGTGACCGAATGAGAAACGAAGTCAGCGCGAGAAAAGGGCAAACAATATACGGTGGATAAAGTTTTACAGAGCACTAATAGTTACTCAGATCTGTGCCAGTAATTAAAGGTTGCGTCGATTCCTTCTGCTTGAGCTTTACGATAACTCGACGCTGCCTCTGCATCCAATCCATCTACCTGCTCTGGAGTTGCTAGAAAAGATTCCTTCTCCTCTTTCACCTCCCAAAGATTGGCCTTAAAAAAACGTAATACAGCAACTCTCGCCTCTTCCATGTCGGTTGATAACACCCAGACACGAACAATTGCCCTGGAAGCATGGGCCCCCACCAGATTTCCAAACTGTGGTTCCACCTCAAAAAGAAAAAAATATGAATTCATACGAAACCTCAAATATAATTTTCGCCCTCTGTATACAACAGGGCATTGTGATTAATGTGACATGCATCTTATCAAGGACATTGCTGAAGTATTACAATAAGGGCCTGTCAGAAAATAACATGAACATCTTGCATCTCAGCTTCGGGCCATCTTATTTTGGAACAGACCCCAGGTACAACAAACTAAAGTTTGAAAAATGGATGAGCGGGAACTGTTTTCCGTTCCGACACTTCAAGCAAAGGTCTGTTCAATGAAAAACAATGCCGCTCTCACCCAAGAACTATGGCACCTATCTGGTTAGCGTAAAGCAGGTTTGACAATCCACGAAATTGCTAAGAAAGTGGTCGGCCGCGACAGCACTGTCAGTAGGGAACTATCCAGGAATAAGAAAGGTACTGCTTATTCTCCAGAAAAAGTACAAGAACTTTTTCATAGGAGAAAAAAAATGCTTTCACAGCCTGTAAACGCTCTGTTATCTTAGACAAAACCAGCAAAGAGGGTCTGATTTCAGGTTGATCACCAGGGACTATCAACTGACAAATGACACGAGAAAAGAGTAGGGGAGACAGCCACACCACTCTCTACCTAAAATTATTGGCCAAAAGAAATGCGCCGAAACAGAGTGCTACCACAGCAAAACCACCGGCGCCCCAAGTCCAGGCCAAAAGAGATTTTTTAGCAACAGCCCTAACCGATGTGACAGTCTCTGCCTCAACAGCACCCATAATCTTTGTGCTGGTTTTGCTGACTTGCTCAGCAGAATTCTGGTAGCAGCATTCGGCTTTACCAAAGCTGATCAGATCACCATCTTTAAGTTCCTGACTTTCTACGGGCTTTCCATTTATGATTGTGCCATTCTGGGAACCAGAGTCTTCCACCTTCCAGCCGCCACCCACGACAAGCAATCGAGCGTGTCTGGAGGAAACGGTGGCCTCGTTGAGAACAATGTCATTTTCCTCAGTGCGCCCCACTGTCAGGACCGCCCCCTTCAGATTGAAGATCTGTCCACTAAACACCCCTCTGCCCACCAGACGATTTCCAGCAGCATTTGCCCCTAACTGAGTTCCAGCAACCGCTTTATTGACTTGTTTTTTTCCAAGTCCCACTGCAGATCGAACCATGGTCCTGGAAATATCTGCAACAGGCCCCTGAACCTTGAATACGACCTCATCAATCCGGAATTCATCACCGCTTCTCAGCTCGGCAAAAGTAATTTTTTTACCAGCGACAAAGGTACCATTGGTTGACGAAAGGTCGCGTATCTGCAGACACCCTGCCTTCTCCTCCAATTCCGCATGTTTTCCAGATATGCAGGAAGAGTCTATAACAATATCGCAGCCCGGACCTCGCCCCATTACCATTTTTCCGACCAGTGGGAAAACTTTTCCCCTGACCGGATCGTTTGCCCCCAACAGGGACCAGTCGCCAATGACCGGTCGAACCGTGGTAGCCTGGAGGCCGCGCTTAAGATCGGCATCGCCTATTACAGCCATCACAGTAGTGGGATGCCGTTGACCAGGGTCTACAACCTCTGCATCTACCGAGCCGAAACGAATGGTATCCCAAGCTCTAATCTCCTGACGACCAACAATTTTCTTACCCCCAACAAAGCTGCCGTTGGCAGAGCCAAGATCTACCAGATAACTACGAGTCTCCTCAGTCTGGATCTCTGCATGAAAAGCAGAGATATCAGTATCAGCAAGTACCAGATCATTACTCTTATCCCGGCCGATGGCCAAGCGAGTGGTGTTTAATTCCACAGTTGGCATTTGTGGATCAGTAAATTTCAGTTTGAGCATGCCCTCTCCTTCAGTCGTGCAGTTTACACCGCAGACCCCTTTCGTTGCTTACCTCACCCTCACGGGGAGTTATTAAATCCATCCCGTTTATCGGAGCTATGTCTTTATATCTTTTTGAGTCATAGCCATATGACTAAGGCTCTATTGCTACATAAGAGCAAAAAGCACAGGCATTCGACTCTCTTGCAGCAAGGACCGGAAGCCCACCTATCTGTTACCCCAGCCTGGCTCGAGATAATTCCGGTGAGCTGACCACTCGGCGCCCTGAGCCAACGGCCGCCTCAATGGCTAAGCGATAGTTCTGAGCCGAGCTAGCCTGCAAGCGTTTGCTGAAATCCTGCGCATCATGCCAGGAAACATTTTCCAGCGGATACCTGCTACCTTGAGCAAGACCAGAGGGGTTGACACCCATTACCTTCTGATACCCCCCTAGCTCACCTCATATTTGCCCATAGAGTAGACATCCAGCCAGACCTCATGCACCGGTTTTTTCCATTGCGTTTTACTCTGATATGATTTTCCACTTACTTCAAGATGGTAACGACCAGGTTGCAAATAGATGCCCGGCTGATAGCGAGAGCTTATCTTCAGAATCTTTCCCATGGCATGAGCAGCAGAAGAGGTAATGGATATTTGACCCATGGATGCTTTTTCTTCTATTCCGCTTCTTCTGGCAGTATCCACGCGCCTTTAAGCTGGACGAGATTACCACCCGAAAGCTGCAGATCAAGTTTTACAGTTTTTCCATGCTGAATAGAAACCTCCTGTTTCAAGTCATAGAATCGATCTTTATGGACAGTAACAAGCGTTCGACCTGCAAAAATCTTTTCAACCGTTACCGGAGTTTGCTCACGCTGCAACTTACCGTCGATAAAGACATCTGCCCCCGGTGGCTCACTTAAAACCGTAATCGTCCCCCGACCCTGCTCCAGAACATAATCGCGTTTGACAACCTGATCATCTACCAAGGTGACCTCTGCCAAGGCATCTACATAATATTCTTTCTCTACCCGCAGGGTGTGGGTGCCAGCGGGAAGGTTTGTAGCTGTTAAAGGCGTTTTGCCAAGGTTACGTTTATCAAAATAGACGATTGCCCCTTCAGGTCGACTACTGACGACGAGTATAGAGGTGGACAACAGAGATACAGCTTCAACCTTTGCCACTTTCGCTGACCGGGCAGGCTGCGCTGGAAAAGAAACGAAGATACTATTTTCTCCACTCCCTCCGCCGCCAATTGCCATACTGATTGAACCCACTTGCAGAAGAACAAGGTAGGCGATAAGACCGAAAAGAAGCGCCAGAGCCCCACCGCCCAGAGCCCATTTAAGGCCTGCCTTCGATGAAGGGGCAGGAACCACTTTCATTACTTTAGTTGCATGGCTTGGCCTGGAGAGTCTGCGACCCGACTGAACATCCTCAATAGCACGCACCATGGTTGCTGCATCTACATACCTGTCAGCAGAGGATTTTGCCAGCAGATGATCGACTATGGGCTGATATTTTCTGAATTGAGATGGCAGTTCGGGGACGGGATCATTCACATGGGAATAGGCAATGGCAATGGTATCTTCGGAATCATAGGGAACACTACCGACAAGCATCTCATAGAAAAGAATGCCAAGGCTATAGAGATCCGAGCGATAGCCAACTCCTATGCCACGAGCCTGCTCCGGACTCATATAGTGCGGAGTGCCGATGGACATCCCGGTTTTCGTCATTTGGGTGGCAGTGCCAACAGCCTTGGCTATCCCAAAATCAGTGAGTACTGCAGTGCCATCCTCACGAAAGAGGACATTTTCAGGTTTGATATCACGATGAACAAATTCTTTTGCGTGTGCGTGGCTTAATGCCTTGCCAAGCTCCAGCAAGATATTAACAGCAGCTTCCGGCGACAGACCCTGCTTGATCTTCTCTTTTAAGTCACCACCGGTTATGAGATCCATCGTATAGAAATGGTAGCCATCTACATGCGTCACATCATACAGGGTAACAATATTTTGGTGCATCAACGCCGCTGCAGCACACACCTCCTTATCAAAACGAGTTACTCGCTCTGCATCTCTGGCAAATTCAGGTGGTAGCAGCTTAAGCGCTACCTGCCTACCCAGTTCTGTATCCTCGGCCTTATAGACATCAGCCATCCCGCCAACACCAATTTTTTCGATGATGCAATATTTACCGAGTAACGTTCCCTGTTCAATTTCCATTCACTTTTCCTTGCTCAATAAGTGGGTCAACGCCTTTCGCTTCCGGACCGATTAATACAGGGGCTGACACAACGTATCCATTAACAGCCTTTACAGATGTGACTGCTTTCACCTTTTCAATAGCTGGCGCAGGGTTAACTATCTCTGCTTCAGATCCAGAAAAATCATCAACTGATTCATCAGAACCTCTCTCGTCAGGGATAAGATCTACAGTAATCTCCTGCTCCAATTCCCCTAATCCAACCCGGGATATTTCACGTGATTCCAAATCGCTACCATTTTCAGCACTGGTTTCTGGCAATAAGTCCTGAAGATCGGCCCTATCAATCTCCGACACTGTTTTTTGCATATGGATCGGTGCCGGGCTAAACGAACCCTGCCCTAGACAAAAGCAAAGGACAACCGGAATGGCTGCCAAGAGAAAACCTGCCAGGGCATAGAACGGAGCACGATTTTTCTTTCGAGTTTTCTTTATGCGATTAACATCGACAGCATTCATCGGCCGTGTGGCACCTCGCCCCCCCCGGACAGGTGCGTCCTCAGGTGCATCTACCATTATGATGGTGATGTTATCACTCCCACCCCTATCATTTGCAGCCTGAACCAACTGTTGCAGTATGGTTTCAGGTGATTGATTCAAGCTTAGAATTGAAGCAATTTCAGCATCTGACAGCTCTGACGTTAGGCCATCACTGCAAAGAAGTAGCCTGTCACCTTTGCCCAGTCGGCCTTTGACAGAGTCAGGCTTTACCTCTTTCATCTCAGCACCCAAGGCCTGTGATATCGCGTTGCGTTGGGGGTGAGCCACCGCCTCTTCCGTGGTTATGGCACCGGCATCAACAAGTTGCTGCACATAAGAGTGATCTCTCGTCAGCTGAATAAGCGAATGATTGTCATAAAGATATGCTCTGCTATCTCCAACCCAGGCTATTTCATAGTTGCTGCCTATTAGCTTAAGTGAAACAGCAGTAGAGCCCATTCCCGCAGAACCTTGCCCTTGTTCAACCGCCCTGTGTATACAATGATGTGTCTCTGCCAGAACCTCTGAAAGAGCCATACCTTCAGCAGACAAACGGCTAAATGCTTCGACAACAATAGCACTTGCAACCTCACCCGCCTCATAGCCACCCATACCATCTGCAATTACCCAGACGCCACGATCTGCATCAGACATGAGACTGTCTTCATTATGATCGCGAACCCGACCAATATCAGTAATTTGACAAAACTGAATCATTATTATTCCTCTGTAGCCCCTGTTTTCAAATTACAAACACTTTCGTAGCAAATATGCTTTTAAATGTGAAGGAACACTTTAAAAGCAATATTTTATCTTTCATTTCTTAGCATCCGCACTTTAGTCTGACTCAGACGAGCTACTCCGTTTTGCTGCAAACATACGGCAACAAACTGCCTTCCAACAACCAAGATGCCATTCTTCCTTTTCCAATCAAATAAAAGTAGTCATGTCATTTATGATGATGCTTCTTCTTTGTGACATAATCACAAGCATTCTCTATCTATCTCATAAACAAAGATTCTGGACTATTGAGCCCATAGGTGCAATATAGCGATGTTGCAAAGAGAAGTTTTCCGACAACAACGCTTGAGCTGCCTGATCTTGAAAAATTCATGTCAACGGATCCCCATAAAATAACTCAACATTTTCCATCTAAATAATATGACAAAGCACACACATAGTAATATATGACTATATGTGTCAAGATAATTTCACCTCATCATCTAACCACTAGGAATATTGAATAATATTATGGCAGACACTATTTAAAATGGATTCTACATTTTGGGATCGGCCAACCATATCCTGCATGAGAACTCACCTATGCCAGACATTTCCCGACAAAGAGAGAGCAGAACAACAGGTAACTCTAGCGGTGATTCCACCCCACCTTTATGGAGTTATATCTTTATGAAAACCCTTCAATTTTCTAATCCTCAAAAGAGTCCTCACTGCTTTAGCGCCAAAAATAATTACAAAAAAGCCAAGATGCAGCGACAGCCAAGTTTTTGAAGTATTAGAAAAAGCGGCGTAACTGTCACCCACGCATGAACGGGCCATTAACGCAGATATTTTTTACAATTTACGCTCGAAATATAGTGAAAAGAATGCTTTTTTGCAGCGCAGAAAAAGAGCGGGAGGAAAAAATTTTCGGAGGAAGAAGATATATACAGAAGATCGGATTAAGCCTGAGACTACCTAATGACATTTTTTCAAGGCAACACTAAAACACATGACAACAGGCCACAAAAAGGTCCAAACCAGGGCAAGAGTGTAGCGTGAAGGAAATAAGGATCAGTTGAAGGTGGCGTCTCCCAGACGAACACCGGCCCAATATGCAGCAGGCCCCCCCAGAGCGTCAAACAACATGGTGAGCATTGATCTATTTTACAGCCAGGCAAGGCAATGTTACGATGTTATGGCCAGCCCCAACCAAATAACCATTAGTCAAAGTGGTATTAGCAAGCCTGTTGTGGTGAAACTGATAAAGCCAATATGGTGCAAGCTTCCATCCACCACCAATCCCGCGACGAGCAGAAAGCCCAGCATCCGCAGATCCAAGCTCCTTACCTTTACAAAAAACAGATGAATGAGGAGCAACAGGACACCAACACAGGCACCGCTATTCACACCGAGACAAAATCTTCCCTGTCAATACCCACTGTATATTCAAGCTATAAGCACTTGGATATTTCACTACTGAGAATATCCTCTTTTTTCGATATACTTGAACTGTAAAGAGATGCATCCTACACCTTTATAAAGCCGAGATAAGACCTCCCCCTGACTGCCCCTTTGCATATCATCTGTAATAGGTACAGCACCAAATCAACCGGGGTCCCAAAAGCCAGAGACAGAATAACAGCAACAAAGATCATAAAATTAAAACATTAGAACAATCTCAGAGAGAAAACTCTGGATTACCAATGCTACTCTCTCTCCCTGGCAAAAACAGATGACATATAGCTATTAACATCAAACTTGCGACGGCATCCCGCCTCATTCATATACCGAATCTTACCGAAAACAGGACGTTCTGCCCAGGCCCTGTCATGCACCCCTCCAATTGACCAGGCAACCCCCGCATAGCCATTGGGATCGCGACCGTCAAGTGAGTACCGATCGTTAAGCCTTATGGCATATTCCAGGGCAGTTTCCGGGTTAGGTGTCCATTCGAGTATCTTCTTAGCCCAGTACATTCGTAAATAGCCATGCAATTTACCGCTCTGGACGAGATCAATTTGGCAGGCGTTCCAGAGCTGTTCATGGGTGTTGCCTGCTTCCAAATCGTGGAAGGAATAGAGATACGCCCTCTCATCACAGCGATGCTGATCAAGTGATTTACGGGCCCACGCAGGAAATCCTGCAAAAGTATCGTATAAGGGCTCGTACAGGCAAAAATTATCAGAAAGTTCCCGCCGTACAATCAGTTCCTCCAGAAAAGGCTCCTTGGTCTCTATAGGTAGTTTGTCCCTCGACACAACCCAGGCCAGGCGCTGGGCGGACAGATGCCCGAAATGCAGATAAGGGGATAATCCCGACTGCCCGTTCAGACAGGGATTGTTCCGGCGCTCCGAATAATTTTCAAGTCCAATCTTAATAAAAGAATCAGCTGCAAACTGAGCACTTGCTTCGCCAGCCCCTCTCAATTCGCAGCCGGAGGAATTCAACGTGGAGATAACCCTTGCAAGAGAGCTTGAGCCAGCAAGAGCCAAAGTGTGAGCCCAGCTAAAAGGATGATGCTGAAGAGGAGGGATATCTGTTAAAAAATCATCCAGTAGGCGTTTAATTTTGGGACGGATGGTATAGGCAGCGTACTCTTTCTTGTCTGAGACCATCCAGGCGGGAATGATATTATGGGTATCAACCTGGTAAATAGGAGTGACCACCTGTGCTATCAGCTGTTCTGTCCATTGCCGCTTAATACGTAGTGGATCAAAGTCACTTACAAGTAGATGGGCGTCAATCTGACGGAGAAATCCTGGCAGGATATCATCAGGAGACTGTTCAAATAAGGTGAAATGAATATTCATCTCATGCAGTTTTTTCTGCATACGAGCAAGGCCTCTCAGCATGAAGAGGTACTGACTAGATTTGGCACCAAGGTAGTCGGGAACAAGACAGAATACGACCAGTAGCCCTTTCTGGCGGGAGATGGCCTCCTGTTGGGCCCATAAAAGAGCCCAGTTATCCCGAACCCTCTGGTCACGCGACACCCAATAGACAACCGGCCCATCGCCCCGACGCCCGTTCTTCAGGCGACGACCCCTCCTTACTATATCTTTGTTTCTTCGATTTATATCCATTGTTAATAATTGTATATAGAATTTATAGAACTAACAATTGCTATTCCCCCTCCACCTGTTAGATACTATCTATAGTCGGGGCAAAAAAACATAAAGTCAACCCTATCTGAGAGGCCTATCGGCATGGATGAAAAAATCAAAATAGGTATCAGCTCCTGTCTGCTTGGCAATGAGGTCCGTTTTAACGGTGGGCACCAACATGACAGGTATATCACCGATACTTTAGGAGATTTTTTTAACTTTGTACCAGTCTGTCCCGAAGTCGAATGTGGACTTTCAGTGCCCAGAGAATCAATGCGCCTGGTGGGTGATGCCAGGTCACCACGTCTCATCACCAACAAAACGGGCATTGACCATACGGACAAAATGAATAAATGGGCCTCTGTCCGCCTTGAAGAGCTTGAGCAGGAAAATCTTTGCGGGTTTATTTTTAAGAGCAAGTCACCATCATCGGGCATGGAACGGGTAAAGGTTTATGATAAAAACAATGTCCCTCGAACTATCGGGGTCGGTCTTTTTGCCCGAGCCTTCATGGAGCATTTCCCAATAGTCCCGGTCGAGGAGGAAGGACGTCTGCATGATCCTTCTTTACGTGAAAATTTTATAGAATCAGTTTTTCTCTACCAACGTTGGCGGAGCACTCTTAATGATTTTACTCTGAAAAAACTGGTAGATTTTCACACCCAGCATAAACTACTGCTGCGGGCGCACAGCGAGAATCACTACCGGGAAATGGGCCGTATTGTCGCAGAAGCCGGGTCTATAGAGCCAAAAAGACTTCTTAGCTCTTATCAAGAAAATCTGATGGCGGCCATGAGGCTAAAACCCACTGTGAAGAAGCATGTCAATGTTCTCATGCACATGATGGGATATTTCAAAAAACGCCTTTCAAGCGATGAGAAGCAAGAGCTCTTGGATGTCATCACTCGCTTCAAAAACAACCATATCCCGCTTATTGTCCCCATTACCCTAATGAACCATTATATACGAAAATATAATGAATCGTACTTACAGCAGCAGCATTATCTCAACCCACACCCGACAGAGTTAAGGCTTCGTAATCATGCCTGATAAACCTCAAAAAAAGACCGTTCTTATCACCGGCGCAACCGGTTATATTGGCAGAAAGCTCACACATCGCCTGGTACAAGACGCCACTGTCAATGTTCGCTTACTGGTGCGTAACAGGAATAAGGTCCAGGTTTCTATCGCCGATAAAGTTGATATCAGGGAAGGATCAACCTTTGATAAAGATAGCTTGAAATCCATATTGACAGGGATTGATACGGCCTTTTACCTGATCCACTCTATGGATTCAGGAGATAATTATCGAAACCTTGATAAAATCAGCGCCACAAACTTCAGAGAAGCCTGCATCGTAGCTGGTGTTCGACGAATAATTTATCTTGGCGGCCTGGGAGTAAAAGAGAGTGCCAGTGAACATCTGCTGAGTCGAATTGAAACGGGTGAGATTCTTTCTGAGAGAGTATCTGATATTGAAACAATATGGTTACGGGCAGGAGTCATCATCGGTTCAGGAAGTGCCAGTTTTGAGATTATCCGCAACCTCTGTCAAAAACTGCCCTTGATGATCACTCCGCGCTGGGTTCGCAGTCGGACCCAGCCCATCGGCATTGATGATGTTCTTAACTATTTACAGTCCGCCATCGCCCTTGTCCAACAGGGTAACCTCATTATAGATATAGGCAGTGAAGACCTTAATTTTCAGCAAATGATGGAACAGGCAGCTGAAGTCATGGGATTAAAAAGATATCTCTTCCCCGTTCCGGTTCTCACGCCCCGACTCTCCTCCTACTGGCTGATACTTTTCACCCCCATCCCCTACAGGCTCGCTGCAGCTCTCGTTGAGGGACTGAAAAGTGAAAGCGTATTGCAAAACGATAATGCTGAGCGGCTTTTCCCAGATATCAGGCCATCTTCTTTCAAACAGGCTGTTGAGCACGCCATGGATGAACTTGAGCGAAACCAGATTATAAACCGCTGGTGTGACTCCAACGCACAGCAGGCATGTAATATCAAGGATTTTGACAACCCTCCTGGGGCGATATTGCGAGATACCAGAATTGTCCCCTTTGCTCGAGGAGAACAACAGAAAGACATATTTCTATCAGCCTGCTCCATTGGCGGAGAAAAAGATTGGTTCAGATATAACTTCCTTTGGATGAGCCGAGGGACGATGGACAAAATTGCCGCCTATGGTCTCAGCAGTGAAAGACGATTAAATTCTGATTTACGTATCGGCGATGCTCTGGGTTTCTGGAAAGTTGCTGATCTCAAAGCAGGAAAAAGACTTCTTCTTCATGCCCAGATGAAAATTCCAGGCGAGGCTTGGCTCGAATTTGACGTGCATTCAAATCAACTGGTGCAAACAGCTCATTTTCTGCCCAAGGGTTTATGGGGAAGATTATATTGGTACTCGGCTCTTCCTTATCACCGCTTTATTTTCAACAACTTAGCCAAAACAATTGTCAAAACGGCAAGAAGAATAGAAAAATAACCACAGATAATATCAAAAGAGAACTATCAGCTCAAAGAAAGTTTAACTTCTGCAAACACTCCGCCAGCCAAAGGTCTTTAGGCACTAAGGACTGTCGACAAATAAACTCTGCATGAACTCAAATATCCACTGAGTTTAAAAACCAGCAAAATCAATCACTAATCTGCCAAAATAGTTTTTTAAAATCAAAAAAAAAGGCTGTGACAAAAAGTCACAGCCTCTTAAGAGAACATAGCACTCTCTAAAGGGATGCTCGAAAAATTAAGCTTTTCAATAAAGATCAAGGCGCATGAAAAATTTTACCGCAGGCATATATCTGATATTCCGAGGATGAAATTTTTCATGCAACGCAGAGATTTGAAGAAAAGACTATTTTTCAAGATTCCCTAAATGCTAGAAGGGTACGTCGTTACCGGTTCCACCGTAGGCATCCGGGCCGGTAGGCTCAGGAAAGGAGTTCTCACCTGCGGAAGAGCTATCGGAGGAGTTGTTGCTGCCACGAGGGCTGAGCATCTTCATCTCTCGGGCTACAATCTCCGTTGAGTAACGATCGTTACCGCTCTGGTCCTGCCATTTGCGGGTCTGGATTTTTCCCTCGATATATACCCGGGCACCCTTATTCAGGTACTCGCCACAGATCTCAGCAAGACGGCCCCAAGCAATAACCCGATGCCATTCAGTGGATTCCTGCATTTGGCCACTCTGATCCTTCCAACGCTCGGTGGTAGCCAATCTCAGGGTTGCCACCTGAGTTCCGTTACCGGTGCTACGAATTTCAGGATCTGCGCCTAGATTACCAATTAAAATTGCCTTATTTATCATCTTTTATCTCCCAAAAAAAGGATAGTTATCTCTAAAAGAGCATTTGTTTAAATAGTACAGTGAATGAAAAAGAAAATATACTCTATTTATTATTTCAGCATGAAAGGCAAGCTTAAAAACCGATAAGACGATCCAAGATACGATCAAGAGCCGCCCACCTTGCACCACTCTGGGCCAGACTTTAGAGCAAAGCCCTCTACCTTTCGGGTAAAAACAAACAGAAACTCTCTGGGTCCCAAGTCTTTTATCTGCTTTTAATTTTTCTCCTGCAACTGATACTTATCTGCCAGTTGCAGATAATGTAGACCAATCTCCTCCTGGCCATGACGAACAGCGCCCTCCCCAAAAATATGGGCCTTACGCACCAACTCCCTGCGAGCAAGGAGCTCTTGAGCAGGGTTGAGCCGGGCGGAGAGAAGAAGACGCTCCAGAGCATCAATACGCAGACGATCCATACCAACCCGGTACTGATAGGAGACCTGATCATCCCGACCGCCCTCTTTTATGGTAAGGCGCTCATCTACCAGGAGAAAGGGATAGCGACAGCTGACCCGAAGCCAAAAGTCATAATCCTCACAGCAGCGCATTCCCTCATCAAAGAGCCCCACCTCACTAAAAATTGACCTGTGGAGCATTACCGTTGACATCCCCACAGCGCAGAGCTGCAGACAGTGGGCGAAGATATCGCCATGCCCGGGAATATGTTTCTTCTTTTGATTAAGATGTTCCCCTCGCCGCAACCATTTTTCATAGGTGTGACTTATACGCATTTCTGGTTGAGCGCACAGGGCCCCATACTGTTTTTCTATCTTTTTTTTATGCCAGTGATCATCGGAGTCCAGATAGGCGATATAATCAGAGGAGGCATGCTGAAGGCCATTATTCCTGGCGGCAGCAGGACCCTGGTTTTTTTGATAAATATAGCGAATCGGCACCCCCTGCTCTGCTTTTTTTTGCCGAATAAGGGCCTCAGACCCATCGGTGGAGCCATCATCGACAATGACAATCTCCGCGACCCTAAGGGACTGACGTAGCACAGAATCAATGGCACGGACAAGATATTGATCTCTATTATAAGTTGGGATAACAACTGAAATTGGGGCAAAATTCATAAATTGGCTATTTGTTTTTAAAATAATGATTTTCTATAGCTTTTCGGGACTCATCTAATTATACTGCTGTTTGAGTTAGCACAGCTCTTTGCTCCGACAAAAGATAGACATTATACTTCAAGGATGCAAGAGTAACCTAGTCTAAAGGAGACGTGAAAAGCTTATCGTCCACAGCAACCACGTCGTAAAACATTCGCCGCCCCTTTTCCCTAGATAACCAAAAACATGAAAAATAAGCATGATGCCTTATCCGCAGCAGAGGCTTCATAAAGAATATAGTAATTCAATAGTTTGGATTGGCATGTCTACAGATATATTAATTAATTCGAGAAGCTACGAGGTGCGTCTTGCTCTTGTAGAAAACGGAAATCTCAGTGAATTCCATATGCAGCGCCCTACAGAAAAGGGTCTGATGGGAAATATTTACAAGGGAAAGGTCGTACGTGTGCTCCCTGGTATGCAGGCCGCCTTCGTTGACATTGGCCTGGAGAGAACCGGTTTTCTCTATGTAGACGACGTATCATTTCTACCTGAGAACCTCGAAGTAGGTTGTCCGGCCCGCAACGCCAGCACCAACCCGCGTACCCAGGGCATTCGCATAGAAGACCTCCTCTCTGAAGGGCAAAACATTATTGTTCAGGTTACCAAGGATCCAATAGGTACCAAAGGGGCCCGCCTAACCTGCCACATAACTCTGCCCTGTCGTAATCTTGTCTTCATTCCCCAAACAGACCATATTGGTGTCTCCAGAAAAATTGATGACGAGACATTACGGGAAGAGCTCAAGAAACAGATAGAAGAGATCAGACCCGAAGGTGTCGGCTTTATTGTCAGAACAGTTGCCGAACATGCGACCCGAGAAGAGCTTGAGGCAGATATGGAGTTTCTCCTCATCCTCTGGGACGAAATTATTGTAAAAATCAGTCATGCCAAGTCGCCAGAACTCATCCACGAAGATCTCGACATAACACTTCGTTCTGTCAGGGACTTCTTCACCATTGACGTTGATAGACTGATCATTGACGACGAAAAAGACTATAAAAAGCTCCTGGGATTTGTCAAAACATTTGCCCCCCAGCTCCACAATAAAATCTCCCTCTACACGGATCCTATACCTCTGTTTGACGCCTATAATATTGAGGTTGAAATAGCAAAGGCAATAGAGAAAAAAGTTTGGCTCAGATCCGGTGGCTATATCATCATTGAGAGCACCGAAGCCCTTTCTGTCATAGATGTCAACACAGGTCGTTTTGTCGGCAAAAACAACCTGAACGACACCATTTTTAAGACAAATATCGAAGCGGCAAAAGAAATTGCCGACCAATTACGCCTACGCAACATTGGTGGTATTATCATTATTGACTTTATTGATATGGAATCAGCGGAGCACCGTGAACAGCTCTATGAGACCTTCCAAGAGGCAGTAAAAAAAGACAAGAGCCGAATCAATATCCTCAAACTTTCAGAGTTTGGCCTCGTGCAGATGACTCGTAAGAGAAGCAGTGAGAATCTCTATCAGCTCATGTGTGAATCCTGCCATTACTGCTCAGGAGAGGGAATGATCAAGTCCCGGCGCACAATCTGTTATGACATTTTTCGTAAGCTCAGTCGTCACACCAACAAAAATCACGGCACCACCGTGACCCTTCGGGTTCATCCACGCATTGCCGATATACTTGAAAACGAAGAAGAGCTAACCTTGGGTACGGTGGAAAAAGATATTGGCCGCAGAATTATCGTTGCCTCCTCCAAGGATCTTCATATAGAGAAATATGAAATTATCTGGCAACAGTAGAGCGGCAAAATTGCAATTATAAAATAATTTTACTCTAAGGCAGAAATCTTAACAGAGGAAATGCTTTAAGATTCCCTAATCATTACCCCATCACCTAAATAGGCTCGTCCATGGTAAGAAGACGTAATCGTAGAACCCTCTCCCTCGCTAAGGTTTTTTTAATCTTCCTCTTTTTCATTCTTATTGGCGGAGGCTTTGCCGCATACTTCCTCTTTTTTGAGCAGCAAGCACCCAAAATCACCCTGAACAGCAACCTCCAGTACCTTGGCAAAAAAGGCGAAATAAGCTTCACTGTCACCGACGAGGACAGTGGTCTTCGCTCACTTCTGGTTGTCGCTGAGCAGAATGGAATTAATCGCGATCTCTATAGCAAGGTATTCCCCAGAACAAACTATATAGGAGAAATTGGCCCGAAGAAAGAGAGCCAGCAGGTGTTTTTTGATCCGATAAAATCCGGCTTCAAAGATGGAGAGATCACCATCTCTATTGAGGCTCAGGATTTTTCTGCCCGTAATTTCCTAGCTGGAAATAAGACAACGATAAGCAAAAAGGTTGTTCTCGATACCAAGGCTCCCAAGATTCGACCAATCTACACCGAGGGATATATCTGGTCCGGTGGATCCGGTATCGTCATCTACCGGGTTGATGATGCAAAAAGCCTCAGCGGGGTTACCGTCAACGGTAAATTCAATCAGGGATTCCCTCTCCAGGATGGCCGTAAGGATGTTTTCATCTCCTATTTCGCCCTCCCATATAATACTGAAAGCATCTCTGAAATTTTCATCAGTGCAACGGATCAGGCCGGAAATTATAGCAAGATGGTTTTTTCCACCACCTTCAAGGCAAGTCCGAAGGTAAAGGATCGAATCAACATCAACGATCGATTCCTTGCAAAAAAAATCCCGGAATTTGAAGAAAACTCCTCCTATAAGATGGAGGGTGACAGGGTAACAAAATACGTCTTCATCAACAACCAGATGCGTCACGACAACAATGCTGCCATTGCCAAGATATGTGAAACATCTGAGCCAAATCGCCTCTGGCAGGGCAGATTTGGCAGAATGGCCGGATCATCCCCTGCGGGTTTTGCTGAACGCCGAAGTTATTACTACAAGAACAGACTGATAGACAAACAGGTACACCTGGGGATGGATCTGGCCTCAACCAGAAG
This sequence comes from Desulfotalea psychrophila LSv54, assembly GCF_000025945.1. Classification (GTDB taxonomy): domain Bacteria; phylum Desulfobacterota; class Desulfobulbia; order Desulfobulbales; family Desulfocapsaceae; genus Desulfotalea; species Desulfotalea psychrophila. Next base: position 2,938,820 of record NC_006138.1, read on the forward strand.
GGCCCACGTCAAGGCGTCTAATACAGGCAAGGTTGTCCATGCTGACTACCTGGGAATCTATGGAAATATGATCATGCTTGATCATGGCCAGGGAATTTTCAGTCTCTACTCCCATCTCAGCCAAATTAACGTCGCCGTCGGAGAAGACGTCACCAAGGGGGCTACCATCGGCCTTACAGGGGCAACAGGCATGGCCGGCGGAGACCATCTCCACTTTTCCATACTGGTACATGGTACCTTTGTCAATCCACGTGAATGGTGGGATAGAAAATGGATTAAGGTGAACATCGACGACCCGATCCTTGACTCAAGAATGTAAGGTCGCCCCACCCTTTTCACCAGCTTTTTCATAAACATGAAAAAGCTGGTGAAACAGATATTAATCTTCTATCTCATAGTCAGGATGACCACAGATAGAACAGCGAAGGGTTTGATCTGCGTTATCAAAGATATACTCCCACTTCTTCTCTCGTATCATGTCTTCTTTCTCGATACCACAGGTGATACAAACCCATTTATCACCCTCTTCTGTTTCAAATAAGTGCATTTTTTCTCCCTATCTGGTATTTGCTTAAATAGATTTTTATAGAACCTAAAAAAGTTTATTATAAAGAAAAAGATTTCTTTATTTACAGCTAGTCACTTCTTACTACATAATATAAAAAATGAAAATAACTTCAAGAATACCCTTCCTGCTCTACGGCTATCTGGCAACTGAAATGCTTGCACCTTTTTTTGCAACCTTTCTGGTTATGAACGCTGTCTTTTTTCTTGTTAAGTTAATCCCCTTCTTAAACTTCGTTATCCAGCTCCATGTCGGATTTACAGATTTTGTCCGCCTACTCTCCTACCTCTTTTCCAAATATTTTTCTCTACACCCTGCCCATGGCCTCAATGCTTGGCATAACCATATGCTTCTCAAGACTGTCCACTGATATGGAGCTTCTGGCCCTAAAGGCAGGTGGGATATCTATATATAAAATTCTACCACCCGTTTTTCTTGTTGCCTCAGCCATTACCCTCATTGCCTTTTACTTTTCTACCCAGCTCATCCCTGCAAGCGAGCTAGCAATGAAAAAGCTCAGTTACCAGATACTCAAAGAAAAAATCGACCAAGGCATTCAGGCCCATAAATTCACCGATGCCATGGGAGACATTGTTATCTATGTCGACAAAGTCGACAAGGAGACGGGCGATTGGCACAATGTCTGGGTTTCTGACATGCGTGGGGTGAAACAACCCACCATAACCATGGCACGCAGCGGCAGCATGAAGAGCAACAGCAAACAAATGAGTATTACCATCAAACTAACAGATGGCAGTCTGCACCGCCCCGAAGAGCAGGGGACTGAAATCATCACCTTCAAAGATTACACCATCAATATGCCGCTCGAAACCGGTGGAAAAAACATTTTTATGCTGCATAAGAGATTACTGTCCATGCCTGAGTTACTGGAACAGGCAAAAAGATGGGGCAATGAATCGAAAAAGCGAGGTAGAATCTATCTTATTGAATTTCACAAGCGCCTCATCCTCCCCATCGGTTGTCTGATGCTCAGCTTCCTGGCCCTGCCTCTAGGCCTACAGGCACGACCAGGAAAAAAGGCAATCGGCATCCCGGTAGGACTCGGAATATTTATTGTTTACTATATCCTGCATACGGTTGGCAAAGAGCTTGCTGAGGCAGGAACTGTACCCCTTATTCCTGCCCTATGGCTTCCCAATGTACTCTTTTTTCTCCTCGCTATCTTTTGGATTTATCGAGCCACAAATGAGAAGGGACTTTTTCCTACCAGGTGCTCTCTTTTTCTGACAAGACTCTTTTCCAGACTGAAGAGAAAAATAACCCGTCTCAAAAAAAATACCTAAGAGGCAAAGATGAAACTGTTTACCACCGAGCAGATGCGAAAGATCGACCATCAGGCCATCAACGATTACGGTATTCCCGGAGCAGTTTTAATGGAAAATGCGGGACGGGAGACAGTAGGTCTAATGCAACAAGCCCTGGGAACCTGCGCTAACAGCTTTATCCCAATCTTCATCGGCCCCGGCAACAACGGCGGTGATGGTTTTGTTGTTGGCCGCCACCTCTATCAGCTAGGGGGAAGACCAATTTTCTTCCTCCTCTCCGACCCAGAAAAATACACGCCGGACAGTAAACTCAACTTTCATATAGCTGAAAAGACAGGCCTGCCCACCTACCCCCTCAAGAGCGACTCAGACTTCCGGCAACTGACTACCATCTGCCAGCAGGAACTTGGAGCAGGCAGAAGATGCTATGCCCTCGTTGATGCCCTCTTCGGCATTGGCCTCGATCGGGAGATAGGTGACCACTACGCCCGTATCATTAACCTGATTAACGCCCAACAGAGGGACCGGGCCCTGCCCCAGGCACCTGTTATCTCCTGTGACATGCCCTCGGGCATCCACACCGAGACAGGCGCTATCATGGGCGTGGCCATAGGGGCAGACCACACGGCAAGCTACAGTTTCGCTAAACCTGGTCAGATGCAGGGGGCAGGTGCATCTCTTGTTGGTGACCTGCATATCCTGGACATTGGTGCTCCCCGGCAAATAGCGGCGAAGATAGCCAACACATTTGCTACGACCGGCAGAGAGGATGCCTGTAAAACCCTGAAAACGATCCGGAGAGGCCCTCTTTCCCATAAAGGCAGTCACGGCCACCTCCTGATCGTTGCCGGCTCTCTTGGCATGACTGGGGCCGCCATACTCGCTTCCGAGGCCAGTTTAGCCATGGGTACGGGACTAACAAGCCTTGTCACCACCAAAAGTCTCAATCCTATTTTTGAAATGCGCCTGGCCGAGGTGATTACCATCCCCCTCTCCGGCGAAGATAATTTTTTTACTGTCTCTCATTTTGAAAGAATATGTCAGGCTGCCATGGGCAAGAAGATAACGATTATTGGCCCGGGTATGGGAAATAACAGGACAAGTTTTGATCTGGTAAAAAAACTGTATCAAAACCTGAAGCTACCAATGCTCATCGATGCCGATGGCCTCAATGCCCTAGCCACTGAAAGAGGCCTCTTAACAAAAGCTGCCGGACCACGCATCTTCACCCCCCATCCTGGAGAAATGGCCCGGCTCCTCGACATCTCCACTGAAGAAGTAGAAGCAGACAGAGCAGCCGCGGTAGAAAAATTTATGCATATTTTCAGCGAAGTGAAGGTAGATATTGTCCTCCTCCTCAAGGGAGCGGCAACCCTGATCAGGGGAAAGAGAGGGCCACTTTTTATAAACTGCACAGGAAATAGCGGCATGGCCACTGGCGGAATGGGAGATGTCTTAGCGGGAATGATTGCAGGCCTTATCGCTCAGGGACTGGACCCAATGGATGCCACCAAACTTGGCGCCTACCTACACGGTATGGCTGGAGATAAGCTACGAGAGACAAGGGGTATTGGCTTCACGGCAAGCGAACTTGCCAAAACAATTCCCCTCTGTCGTAAAGAACTGGAAGAGACGAAAAACCCAAGCAAGACTACCAGACAATAGGTTCTAAGCCATGTTCGCCGAGATATTCATTACAGCGAACAAAAACATCGGAGCCGAGAAATCCCCTATAGGCCGAGAGCGGGGAGGGATGACTGGTGCTAAGAAGGCAGTGTCTCTTACCATCAATAAGCGACTGTTTCTTTTGAGCAAAGGCACCCCAGAGCATAAAAACCACATGCTCTTTTTGGCGTGAGATCGTCTCTATGATGTCATCGGTCAAACTATGCCAGCCAAGTCGGGCATGAGAATTTGCCCGGCCAGCAACAACAGTAAGACTTGCATTCAACAGCAACACACCCTGTTGCGCCCAGCGACTCAGATCAGAATTAAACCTCTTATCACTCTCTCCATAAACGCTTGAGCCAATCTCCTTAAAGATATTGCGCAGAGATGGTGGCACAGGCTGACCCTGCCGAACCGAAAAGCAGAGCCCATGGGCCTCCGGTCCCAAATCACGCTCATTAAAATAGGGATCTTGACCAATTATCACCACCCGGGTCTCGGAAAACGAAGTCTTCTCCAGGGCGGCAAAGAGATCAACTTTATGAGGAAAAACCTTCTCGCCACCACCATAGGCCTTCTCCGCCAACTCTCTATGGTAGCCCAAGCTCAAAAGCGGAACCATCTCCTCCCAAGATTCCATCAGGCCATCCTCGTCAACTTACTGCTCAAATGAAAGGAGTAGACCAATTGCACTATCTCCTCTACTGTTTTTTCCGCCAAGGTAAATTTACTCCCCACGGCCTGAGCCGTATCAGCATAGAGACAGGATGCCTCCCGAAGAACAACAGCGCTACCCCCGTTTTTCACCAACTGGCCAACGCCACGTAGAGAATCCCCGCCAAGGGCTGACAAAACAACCACCGCAGATTTCTTTCTAAAGACCTTGCTCACCGAGGCTATCATAACGTCCATGGGACCAATACCCGGGGCAAGTTCTGCCAGCTGCTCTAATTTCAAAGAGGTGCCGGAGGATCTTAGGCAGATTCTCTCAGCAGAGGCGGCTACATAACAGTTACCACCAGCAACAGAGATACCATCGACCGCCCTCTGCACAGGCAGGGGACTCATCGACGCCAAATAGTGGGTAAAGGAATCAACAGAGACAATGGGGGCGTCTATTACACAAATAATAGACCCTGGCATTTTCTGGGACAGATTAGGAATAATATCCAAAAGATTGGCAAAGGAACTGCCATCACCAACCAGCACCGTGGCAAAATTATTAAAGATATGTCTCTCATCTTTTCCGAACAGTATCAAATCGTCACACTGAGAGCAAACAATGGCACCACCCTCTAGCAGATCATCAACAAGCACCTGACGATGGCCGCAATCTTCACAAAAGACCACATCACTGGCCTTCCCCAAACTATGAAGATAAGATTGGGGTTCAAAACCCCTTCGAGGAGCAATCGTCATCCCGGAGGCAGCAAGAATTTTCCCAAGCAGGACCTGCCTGCTCTCGCCTGGATCTGGCAGAGAGAGCAGAGCCCCCTTAGCCATAAAATCAACCGCCCCCACCTTCAGGGCATCAAAGAACCTATACCCACTCTCCTCGGCAAGTTCAGAAAGAGCAATAACAGGAAGGGGATGATGTGAGAGTAGATGCCCCAGAGCTGTAAGCCCATCCATATAGGGCATTTCAAGGTCCATCAAGACCACATCAGGAGGAGAGGAGAGCACCTGCCCCAGGGCCTCAAGGCCATTACCTGCCTCAACAACCTTATCTATTACCGGGGAGGTCTCTAAAAAGGCCTTTATCTGTTTGCGAAATATGGGCGAGTCATCAACCAATAAAACCGAGATTTTATCTAAATTACTTTCCGTAGGCACTTTTATTCTCAGGGTAGAAGGGGAGAGGACTCATGAAAATATCGTTAATATAACCCATGCTTCATTATATAATCAGCCACCGTTGGCGGTAATTTCTGATAAAGATCACCCGATTTTTCAAAAGTTCGACGCACCTCCGTCGAAGAGACCTGATCGGGAGCACCCTCAAGCTCATACAGGGTAAGATAGGAGCTATGCTCCCAACCCAAAGGGGTCTGGACAAAACCAAGCTCTGTCAAAAACAGAACTGTCTGCGTTCTGGAAAAAAGCTTTCGAGGACATAAAATAAAATTTATCTCTGATAAGAGATCTCGATACGCCTTCCAGGTTTTCAACTCTATAAAGGCGTCCACACCGATAAGAAAAAAGAACTGAGCTTCACTCTTATAGAGGGGGGAGGTCTTGAGGGCCTGGAGGGTATCAACGGTATAACTTGGTCGAGCCAGATCCTGCTCGATGGTGTTACAGGAAAAACGCTTGTTACGGGAACAGGCAAGACGTATCATCTCTGCCCGGTGGGAAAACGGCACAATTTCATCCCCCTTTTTATGGGGTGGAGATGCCGCAGGCAAAAAAACAACCTGATCCAACTGGCACTGGGCTGCTGCAAATTCAGCCAACTGCAGATGTCCATTATGGAGAGGATTAAAGGTTCCCCCAAAAAGGCCTATCTTTTTCATTTTTTTCCACAACAAGAAAACATTGGCTCCTGCCCTTTCCCGACAAGAGCCATTTCAAATACTAGCTACGTATCTGCCCATCACCCAATATCACAAATTTTTTCGTCGTCAGCTCTTCAAGTCCCATGGGACCATAGGCATGCAACTTTGTGGTACTGATACCAATTTCTGCGCCCAAACCGAGTTCTCCACCATCATTAAATCTGGTGGAAGCATTAACCACAACGGCTGAGGCATCCACCTCGGCAACAAATCTATGGGCGGTGGTATAGTTCTCAGTAATAATCGCCTCGGTATGCTGAGATCCATATTTCCTGATATAGCTCTTGGCATCCTCAAAGGAGCGAACCACCTTGACACAGAGACAGAGGCGCAAAAACTCTGTTCCCCAGTCCTCTTCAGAGGCAGCTACAATATGCTCAGAAAAGGGCAGGCTCTGTGAACAACCACGCATCTCAACCCCAAGCTCTGCCAACTCTGTAGCAAGACCAGGCAGCACATCCGCCACAATATCCTCGTGAATCAAAATGCCCTCAAGGGCATTACACACGCCGGGACGTTGCGTCTTGGCATTGATAACAATGGGCGCTACCTTGGCAAGATCTGCGTCTTTATCAATGTAAGCATGACAGACGCCTTTGTAATGTTTAAGAACGGGAATAGAAGAATTCTTACTGACAAAACGAATAAGCCCCTCACCACCCCGGGGAATAACAAGGTCAATGGAATCCTCAAGCCCCAGCATAATGGTAATAGCCTCTCGATCGATCATGGGGATAACCTGGACGCTGTCAGGATTGACCTCAGCCTCTTCAAGGGCCCGACGGAGAATACTTGCCAGGGCCAGATTGGAGTGAATGGCCTCGGAGCCACCACGGAGAATAATGGCATTACCTGCCTTGAGGCAGAGGGCAGCCGCATCAATGGTCACATTAGGACGCGACTCATAGATCATGGCAATAACCCCCAAGGGGACACACATTCGGCCAACACTCAGGCCATTGGGCCGTTTTACTGAGCCGAGGGTCCGACCTACGGGATCGGGCAGGGCAATAACCTCTTTCAGCCCCTTGACCATTGACTCTATCACAGAATCCGTGAGGGCAAGGCGATCAAGCATAGCATCGGAAAGCCCCTTTTCTCTGCCAGCGGCAAGGTCTTTTTCATTTTCTTCCTGCAAAAAGGCCTTCTCTGCCACAAGTAATTCGCCCACCTGGGAAAGCACCGCATCTTTTTGGCGAGTAGCCAAGGACATCAGATCCGCCGCGGCCGCCTTTGCCCGAACACCAACTTCGACAATAGTTTCTTCCAGAGTCATACTTCCCTCACATCTCTATTATGGGAACCTTGAAAAATATCCCTTCCTGCAAATCTCTACATGAGATGATTTTTATCCTCGCAGGTAAGCATAGACTCCGATATTAGAGTCAGTGGTAAATATCATCTGCCTCGCAGTCAGGGCTTAGCTGATCTTTATCGAAATTACCAATTTTTCAAACTACCCTTATTTTAATAAGGATCTGCTACTTAAGACAGAATAACTAAATTATCCCGATGGATAACCTCCTCGTTATCACAGCACTTCAACACAGAGGCTATCTCCCTTGACTGCAATCCCTTAATGGCGTTCACATCCACCGAGGCGTAGTTCACCAAACCGACGGCAATTCTACTCCCATCGAGACGACAGCAATTCACAGAATCACCTCGATCAAATTCACCGGAGATACCAACAATACCGGAGGGGAGCAAACTCTTACCACCCTGCAACAGGGCCTTACAGGCCCCGGCATCAAGCAAAAGAGTCCCCTTTGGCTTAAGCACATGAGCAATCCACTGTTTTTTGCTCTTCATCCGTTCTTTGCAGGGAAGAAAAATGGTACCGATATCCTCCCCGGCAAAAAGACGCTGTAACACTCTCGGAGCACGACCAGGACCTATTATCGCCGTCCCACCACCTGAAAAAACAATCTTGGCGGCACGTATTTTACTCTGCATGCCTCCAGTGCCAAAAAGGCTATTACTATTCCCCGCCATTGCCTCAATCTCTGGACTGATCTTTGTGACAATATGCAGGGGACGAGCTGTCGGATCTTTCTGGGGATTTTTGTCATAGAGGGCATCTACATCTGTCAGACATATGCAGATATCGGCTTCAAGCAGGTTGGTCAATAGAGCAGCCAGGGTATCATTATCACCAAACTTTAACTCTTCAACCGAGACAGTATCATTTTCATTAATGATAGGGGTAACACCAAACTTAAGCAGGGTAAGAATGGTATTACGTATATTGAGATAGCGGTCCCGGTGAGAAAGATCGGCATGGGTAAGCAGGATCTGGGCCACATCCAGCTCGTAAAAGCCAAAGGCCTCTTCGTAGGTCCTCATCAAATGAGATTGACCAATGGCGGCAAGGGCCTGCTTTTCTTTCATGCCCAGCGGGGCACTATCCTGCCAAGAAATTTTTTTACGTCCCGCAGCAACAGCCCCGGATGACACCAAAATAACCTCATGTCCGCTTTGGCGGAGATAAGAAATTTCCCGGGCAAGATCTGCAATAAAACTTGTATGAATGCCACCGACATTAGTTAAGATTGCACTGCCAACCTTAACAACTACCCTACGAGCCTTGTCAAATATCTCTCGACGAAGCTGCAACTCCTCTGTAACGTCCACCATCACTACTCATCCTTTGCTTGCTCTTCTTCCTTTTGTTTCTTTAGTTCCTGACGTCGCTCTTCTTCCTTTTGTTTCTTTAAGTCCTGAAGTCGCTCTTCCTCCCGTTTCTGCTTTAATTCCTGATATTCCATGTCATCAATGATATCACCAATCAGCTTGACAAGCTTATCGACACCTTCTCCCGTGATTGCAGAGATAAACAAAACATTTTTAGGTTCAAGACCACGGGCCTCAATAAAATCAGGAAGCAAATCTTTATCAAAGTCAAATTCATCGCACTTATTCAGCACCAGAATTTTTGCCCGGTCAGCAAGCTCTTCTTTGTAAGAGCGCAACTCGTTACCAATAATATCATAATCGCTAAAGGGATCATCAGCTGAGGCGTCAATTACATGGACTAAAATCTTTGTCCGCTCAACATGACGCAAAAACTTATGGCCAAGGCCAACACCTTGATGTGCTCCTTCCACAAGCCCTGGAATATCTGCAATAATGCAGGAATTTCTCATGGGAAAGTGAAGCATACCCAATTGTGGTTCAAGAGTTGTAAAAGGGTAATCGGCAACTTTAGGGTTGGCAGCAGAAAGCTTAGAGAGAAGAGTTGATTTTCCTGCATTAGGAAGACCGACAAGACCAACATCCGCCATCAGTTTCAACTCAATAAGAAGCCATTTTTCCTCACCAAGCTTACCCTTGGTCGCAACGCGAGGGGTACGATTAGAGCCACTTGAAAAATGCGGATTGCCCATACCCCCACTACCGCCTTGGGCAACAACAAACTCTTCTCCCTCTTCTGACAAATCGGCAAGGACTCTACCTGTCTCACTGTCTTTAACGACAGAGCCTACGGGTATATCCATATAACAGTCTTTACCGCCACGGCCATGCATATCCCGCCCTTGACCGTGTACTCCTCTCTCAGCTTTAAAGTGGGAGCGATAGCGGAAATCAATCAGCGATTGAACCTTGGAGGAGGCAACCATAATCACATCGCCACCCTTACCGCCATCACCACCATTGGGGCCACCTTTTGGAACAAACTTCTCACGGCGAAAGCTGACACAACCATTGCCACCATCTCCAGCTTTTACAAAAAATTTCGCTTCATCAACAAAGGCCATAATGTATCATCCTAAAGTTACAAAGTCCCTTAGTTACAGAAGCGATCTGCAGGGAGACAGTGAATAAAGTACAAAAAAAAACTCGACCTTCAATACACATTGAGGTCGAGTTTCAATCTATCTTCCCGCCCATTGGCAGCAAAATACAAAAGCTGTAAAACTATTCGGCGGCAGGATAAACGCTTACACGTTTTTTATTCTTACCGAAATCTTCAAACTTCACCACGCCGTCAATTTTTGCAAATAGAGTGTAGTCACGACCACATCCTACGTTGGTTCCCGGATGAACTTTTGTTCCGAGTTGGCGAATCAGGATGTTACCTGATCTTACTGGCTCGCCACCAAATTTTTTAACGCCACGTCGTTGGCCGGCACTGTCACGACCGTTTCTGGAACTACCACCTGCTTTCTTATGAGCCATTTTTTACTCCTTTCAAACAGCGTAAAACACTTTACTATATTTAAAATTTAGGCAGAAATTTCTTCAATTTTCAAGGCAGTATAGGACTGACGATGTCCCTGCTTCAAGCGATAACCCTTACGACGCTTCTTTTTGAAAATAATGATTTTCTTACCACGTCCCTGCTCTGCAATCTTAGCAACAACCTTAGCATTCTCAAGAACAGGCTGACCTACTTGAACGTTATCACCATCTACCAACATCAAAACGTCTGTCAAATCGAGACTATCACCAACATTTCCTTCAAGCTTCTCAACGCGAAGCTGATCGCCACACGCAACTTGATACTGCTTTCCACCTGTACGTACTATCGCATACATTATATATAACCTCATAAATTGAAATTGCGTTTCAACGAAAACTGTTAGATTTGTAAAGGGGACAATAAAACCAACTTTCCCTGACAATGTCAACACAATTCAACGTGTTTATGCCGACAAATCAATTTTTTTTTACAAATTTCGCAAAAACAGTCCGATCAACAATTCTTACACTTAAATGGCTGAATTCTCAAGACGGGATTTTTCTTTTTCCTGGCGAATTGCACAGGCACGAGCGAAGGCTTCCTTCTTACCATGCTTAGCAATAGAAACAGAAGTTTTGCCCTGCTTTCCACTGGATGTCACCCAGCTCACCTCATACCGACCAAGCTTGTCATTAAGTCGTACGCCAACAACACCTGTACTGGAATTGCTTACAGTAACCATATGTTTATTGGTCCGCACCTTACCCAATTTTTTTTCGGTCTGATCGCGCCAAGCAATTGCCAATAAGAGACTTGAGGCCCGGCCACCACACTTACGGTCAGAAAAGAACTTCGAATGAGTTTTACCAAGAAAGCGCACACGTACATACCAGCCATGGGTACGCTTAGATTCCTGATCAATTCGAGCAACGTCTTTATGCTTTTCAAGCAGTACTTTTTGTTTCTTCTCTTCTTTCATTATAGCCCCGTTTACTGTAAGTAATATTATTTTTATACAAAAGGGAGTAGGAAGAAAGAGCATATTTGTGACATGTTACAACCAGCTCAAAAAAAAGCATCTCTCCATTCCCCGCAGAAGTGCTACACCGTGGCACCTTGCCACACAATTGAGATGCTACATAATGTATAAAAACTAACAAAGCAACTGCTTTTTGTAAAATAGCTAAAAAAAGGGTTAAAGACAATAAAAGCCTTTTCCTCTCCACCCAACTTTAACACTTTTCCCGAATCAATTTCATATGTCCATAAAAACAAAGCAGACATTTACAGAACTCCTGGAAACAATCAAACAATTACTCGGCGAAGAGGGCTGCCCATGGGACAAAAAGCAGACCAACGAATCCATCATTAAATATTTAAAATCGGAGTCACAGGAACTTATCGACGCCCTTGAGAAAAAAGATTACCCAAATATCTGCGAGGAACTGGGAGACGTTCTTTATATTGTGATTCTCATCAGTTCCATAAATAAAAAAGAGGGCCAATTCAGCCTCGAGGACGTCTTCCGCGAAGTGAACGCAAAGCTCGTTCGCCGCCACCCCCATGTCTTTGCCGGCACCAGCTATGAAACAGAAGAAGATCTGGCAAAGCAGTGGGAGAAGATCAAGCAACAAGAGAAGCACGATGCGAAAATACAAATAGCGCCAACAAACAACAACAAAGGTAATATTAAGTAATATTTTACATAAAAAAATTGACACAAGCAAATGTTAGCGGTATTTTAACCTGTTTTTTGAAGTGAATTTCACTTTATCAGTATTTGGTTTGCCCTAATTGCTGGGCAGATCTTTTTAACCTCTTCGCTCTCTGCGTTTACAAAGTTAGCGAGGGCCGTAACAGAAGCATTATGCTTCGATATCCATAACTCCACGAGGAGGAATTATGCGTAGGGACGAAACAATCTATATTCTTCGCCCAACCATGAGCGAAGAACACATCAACACCGTCATTGAGAATACCAATAAGATCATTCTTGATGATGCGGGAACCATCATCTTCTATGAACCAAGTGGGGCATGAAAAAGCTTGCTTACTTGATCAAGAAAGAGCTCTCAAGGTTATTATGTATACTGTGACTATGCGGGAACTCCTGCAGCAGTTTCTGAAATGGAACGTCGTTTCAGAATTGAAGATGCAGTTCTTAAGTACATGACAGTTAAACTCTCTGAGGACATCAGCGCAGAAGAGATTCAACAAGCTATTGGCGATATAGCTGCCCGCGAAGCTGCTGTTAAAGAAGCTGCCGAAGCTGAAGAAGCTGCCAACGAAGAAGTTGTTGAAAAAGTCGTTGAAAAAGTGGCCGAGAAAGCTGCTGAAAAAACTGTTGAAGAAGCTGCTCCCGTAAAAGAGACTGAAGAGTAAAATAGCACCCCCAAAGGAGTTTGACATGGCCCCAAGACCACAAAAAAAATTGTTTACCCGTAAAAAAGTTTGTCGCTTCTGCGCAGACAAAGAACTTGTTATCGACTACAAGGACGTTAAAGTTCTTAGAAACTTTGTTTCTGAACGTGGTAAAATTATCCCACGTCGTATCGTTGGCACCTGTGCTTCTCATCAGCGTCAGCTTTGTGAAGCAGTAAAACGTGCTCGTCAAATTGCACTTCTTCCCTACTCTGGATCTGCCCAGAACTAATTGGCTTTTAGCGAAGAGAGTCTACGTGGAGAAACAAGCTGTAGAACAAATTGAGATAAAGAAGATACTGGTTCGAATACTTCTTATCACCGCAACCATTGTCCTTCCAGGAGTGGATTGGACAGTTTTTAGTTGGTTGCATCCCATGTTGCCACTCCTAGTCTTTTTCGTGTTAAGCGAACAGGGCATGTACGGTGGAAACAGGGTCATACTTATAGGTACAGGTTTGGGGCTTTTAGGTTCCTTCCTGCTCGGTTCTATGAGCTTGTTTCTGTTTGCCGCATCCCTCCTACCGGTGGGTTATGTCCTGGCAGATTCAGCAAATCGTAATAAAAGTCCTGTGCAAGCAGGTGGCAGAGGAGTTTTGGCCCTGGCCCTGTGCTGGGTTATACTCCTCAGTGGTATAATAAGCCCTGGCAGTATATCTCCGTATGCGCAGCTATTACTCAGCGTAAATACGGGAATTGATGAGGCGATAAAGTTTTACCGGGCAAGCAGTGATATTTCAGTGGACGTTAATATCATGTTGGAATCTACCCTTCTGCAAATGAAGGCCATTATTCCAATAATCACCCCTGCCATACTTGCCTGTTTTGCCCTCTTTATTGTCTGGTTTAGTACCATTGCAGGAAACTGGCTCATTGCAAAAAAATGTGGTCGTATTATCTGGCCACATTTTAAATATTGGCAGTTACCGGAAAAACTTATTTGGCTGGCCATAGCTACGGCACTGGTCACCTTTATACCTCTGAACCTGGTTCGATACGTAGGGATTAATATCCTGATTGTCATGGCAATTATATATTGCTTCCAAGGATTTGGTATTACTGTTTTCTTAATGGACAAGTGGAAAATGCCAATCATCTTTCGTGCCTTTGTGTATGTAATGATTGTTTTCCAGTCTTTTGGTGCCATTATCCTCCTCTTGCTTGGAATTGCTGACACATGGTTAAATTTTCGCAAATCATCCGATGATGTGGGAATTCAAGAATAAAAAAGCCCAGTTGTAGGGCGTGTTTTAGAAACACTATAAGGAGTTTAAAAATGAAACTCATCTTAAAAGAAACCATCAGTACTCTCGGAAGAGAGGGTGATCTTATAGACGTAAAGGCGGGTTACGGCCGTAACTATCTTCTTCCTCAAGGCAAGGCTGTACTTGCAACAGCTACAAACGTTGCAGAACTTGAGAAGAACCAAGCTGAAATTCAAGCAAAAATTGCAAAAGAGACCGCAATTGCCGAGAAGGTTGCTGAGAAACTTCAAGCTATTAACCTTGTTATTGAGCAACTCGCCGGTGATGATGGACGTCTCTTTGGTTCAGTAACCAACTCTGACATCTGTGCAGCTCTTGCAGCACAAGACATCGTGCTTGATAAGCGTCAGATCATTCTTCCTGATCCAATCAAGACTGTTAGCGAGACCCCTGTTCTCATAAAAGTTGGTTTTCAAGTTGCAACTGAAGTAGTTGTTAAGGTTGTTCCTCTGAGCACCAAGGCGTAACCGCTAGCCTCTTTTGAGGTATTCTGTCCTGTCCTGTGACAGGATAGATGATATAATTGTAAGCTATAGGTAGAGTTTCCTATGACTTACAAATGAGCAGAGACACCAGGGGGAACTCCTTCTGGTGTTTTTTTGTTTTACCAATCCCCCCATTCTTGTCCCTGAAGAATAGGCAGAAGAAGAGTAGATGAATTCATTTTCCGATATACCAGACAATATGCCGCCGGCAGATTTTGCAAACCATCCCCATCGAGTTCCACCTCAAAACGTAGAGGCAGAACAAGCTGTTCTTGGCTCCGTACTACTCAAGGCAAAATCCTTTGGTAATGTGTTGGAAATTTTGAAGCCAAGCGATTTCTACCTTGAAAGTCACCGTATTATCTATGAGGCAATGCTTGATCTCTTTGAAAAAAACGAGCCTCAGGATCTGCTGACAATTTCAAATTTATTGCGCGACCAAAATGTTCTGGAAAAAATTGGGGGGTCGCTCTACCTTGCCAGACTCACATCCATCGTGCCCGTTACGGCCAATATCGCAAGTTATGCCAAAATAATCCGTAATAAGGCAATATTACGTCACCTCATTGAGGTCAACACAGATATTGCCGCTCGCTGTTATGAGGAGCAGGGGGATATCGATCTGCTTGTAGATCAGGCAGAACAGGCTATTTTTGATATTGCAGGCTCAAAGGATGGACAGGGTTTCACCCTGATAAAACAGATTGTGCCAGATGCCTTTGACACAATCAACCAACTCTTCAAACGAAAAGAGATGATTACCGGTGTCCCCTCTGGCTACACCGATCTTGATAAAATGACGGCGGGCCTGCAACCATCTGATCTCATCATTCTGGCAGCGAGGCCCTCCATGGGTAAGACCTCCTTTGCCATGAATATTGCCCAGCATGCTGCAATTGTTGAAAAAATTGGGGTTGCCGTCTTTAGCCTTGAGATGTCAAAAGAGCAACTTGTTATGCGTCTTCTCAGTTCTGTTGGCCGCATCGACTCCCAGCGCATTCGTACCGGTAAACTACAACCGGAAGACTTTGAAAAGCTGAACCGTGCCGTTGGCATGCTCACCGGAGCGCCCATTTTCATCGATGACACCCCATCAATCTCAGTACTGGAGATGAGAGCCAAGATACGAAGACTTGCCGCCCAACACGATATTGGCCTTATTGTGGTCGACTACCTCCAGCTGATGCGTGGACGTAACGCCACCGAAAACCGGACACAGGAGATCAGTGAAATTTCACGATCCCTGAAGGCCCTGGCCAAAGAGCATAAGGTGCCTGTTATTGCCCTCTCCCAGCTTAACCGTAGTCTGGAGAGCAGACCGGACAAACGACCCATGATGTCAGATCTCCGTGAATCTGGAGCAATCGAGCAGGATGCCGATGTTATCGCCTTTATCTACCGTGACGAGGTCTATAACAAGTCTGAGGACAACCCCGCCCGGGGACAGGCCGAGATTATTATTGGTAAACAGAGAAATGGACCAACGGGCTCAATTCAATTGGCCTTTATTAAAGAAATTACCATGTTCGAAAATTTGAGCTACTACAGTGAGCCCGATGATGGAGCTTTTGAATAGAGCGTTTTTCTTCCTCTTTTTAGCTTAGAAACAAATTTTTTTAATGCTACTCTTCCCCTCTTTCGGTAAAGTCTAGCAGTGTTTTAAAGGGTAGGAACAAAATTTCATATTATTTTAATAATAAAATATTAAATCAGCTAGTTGTTTAGTTACTTATCGAGGGATATATGCAACACCCAACCAATGCAAGATACGATTTTAAGACTATTGAATCCAAATGGCAGAAAAACTGGGCAGAAAACAAGACCTATTCTGTAACAGAGGACGAAGACAAGGAAAAATACTATCTCCTTGAAATGTTTCCCTATCCCTCTGGAAGAATTCACATGGGTCATGTACGCAACTACACCATTGGTGATGTTGTCGCCCGTTATAAGAGAATGCGTGGTTTCAACGTACTCCACCCCATGGGTTGGGATGCCTTTGGTTTGCCTGCAGAAAATGCTGCACAAAAAAACAATACCCACCCCTCCGTCTGGACCTACGACAATATCGACTATATGCGTCAGCAGCTCCAACAGCTAGGCCTCTCCTACGACTGGGATCGTGAGATGGCCACCTGCAACCCTAAGTACTACCGCCAGGAACAGCAACTCTTCATCGAAATGCTCGAGAAAGGGCTGATATACGAAAAGGTAACCACCGTCAACTGGTGTGATACCTGTCAAACCGTACTTGCCAACGAACAGGTTATCGAAGGCGCCTGCTGGCGTTGTGACCAGCTGGTTCATCCTCGTAAGATGAACGGTTGGTTCTTTAAGATCACCGACTATGCAGAAGAACTTCTTGCCGATCTCGACAAGCTCACCGGCTGGCCGGAAAAGGTACGTACCATGCAACGTAACTGGATCGGTAAGTCCACCGGTCTCAGCTGCGACTTTCAACTCGAAGATATGGATGATAAAATATCCATCTTCACCACCCGCCCGGATACCATCTACGGCGTCACCTTTATGTCCCTTGCCCCGGAACACCCGTTGGTCGAGCAACTGATCGCAGGAACCGATCGCGAGCAGGAGGTGCGTGACTTTGTTAAAGAGGTACTTGAAGACAAGCAGCGTCAGGATCCCACCCAAGAGCCAGAGAAAAAAGGCATCTTTACCGGTAAATACTGCACCAACCCCTTTAACGGTGACCGCGTTCCTGTCTATGTGGCAAATTTTGTTCTCATCGAATACGGTACCGGCGCAGTAATGGCCGTCCCCGCCCACGATCAGCGTGACTTCGAATTTGCCGGCAAATACAAGCTACCCATCATTCCCGTTGTCGTACCGGAAGGTGAGGCCGTCAATCCAGCCGATATGGAAGAGGCTCTGACCAATCACGGTCTCCTCATAAATTCAGGCGACTTCACGGGCATGGCATCGCAAGAGGCCCAGGCCAAGATTATTGCCTATGCAGAAGAGAAGGGTTTTGGTAGTCCTCTTACCACCTACCGTCTACGCGACTGGGGTATCTCTCGCCAGCGTTACTGGGGCGCTCCAATCCCTATAATTCACTGCGATAGCTGTGGCATTGTTCCTGTGCCCATCGATCAGCTCCCCGTCGAGCTCCCTGAAGATAAGGACAAGAGCAGCGTTTGCGCCCCTCTTCATCAGCGCCCTGATTTCATCAACACCACCTGCCCAAAATGTGGTCAGCCGGCAAAGCGTGAAACAGACACCATGGATACCTTTGTTGAGTCCTCATGGTACTTCGCCCGTTATACCAGTCCACGACACACCGAGGCCCCCCTTGATAAGGCAAAGGCCAAATACTGGTTGGCAGTAGATCAATATATCGGCGGCGTAGAACACGCTATCCTCCATCTCCTCTACTCAAGATTTTTCACCAAGGTACTTCGCGACCTGGGATATCTGGAAATTGATGAGCCCTTCATCAAGCTCCTCACCCAGGGTATGGTCATTAAAGATGGAACCAAGATGTCAAAATCCAAGGGAAATGTTGTTGATCCCCACGACCTGATCAGCGAATTTGGAGCGGATACGACAAGACTCTTCAGTCTCTTTGCTGCCCCTCCAGAGCGTGATCTTGAGTGGAGCTCAGAAGGCGTTGAAGGTTCTTCAAGATTCCTCAACAGAATTTACCGTTTTATTACGGCAAATTTTGAGGCCCTTACCGCAGGAGAGGCCTTTCCTAAAAAACTCTCCGAAGAAGATCGCCTGCTGCATAGAAAGAACCATCAAACAATCAAGCGGGTCACCGAAAACATTGAGCATAATTTCCATTTCAACACTGCCATTAGTGCAGTAATGGAACTGGTCAATCAGCTCTTTGCCCAATTCAAGAATGAGAAATCCATCGCCGCCCCGGCAGTTCTGCGCGCCTCGGTGGACAGTGTCCTCCTCCTGCTCTCGCCGATGGTACCTCACTTCTGTAATGAAATGTGGATGGTACTTGGCAACACCGAGCCCATCGAAAATCAGGCATGGCCTGAATTCGATATCGAGGCAACCAAGGAAGACCTGCTCACCATTATTATTCAGGTACGTGGCAAGGTTCGCTCCAAGATTCAGGTACCGGTGGACATTGAAGAGGACGAAATTGTTGCCCTGGCCCTGGCCGATGAGAACTGTCAGAAGTTCATCGATGGTCAGCCTATTAAGAAAACCATCGTGGTTAAGAAAAAGCTTGTGAATATTGTTATCTAAAAAATAATGCATACCTTACTGTTCTCCTCGGGGAACAGTAGGGCAGGAGAAAACAATTGAAAAAAATAGCCCCCTTTCTGATTCTCTCTATCCTTCTTGTCATCGGCGGTTGTGGCTATCATAATGCCAATGTTTACTCTGGCCCTGAAAAGGCTATTTTTCTTACAGAGTGGCAAAACAAGACGAGTAACCTCTCTCTTAATTCAGATATATACCGCTCTCTCTTACAGTGGTTTCAAAAATCTGATAAAATCAAGGTTGTTCGGACAGGAGCCGAGGCTGATCTCATTTTAGCCGGTGAAATTATTTCTATTTCTCTGCCAAGCATGTCCTATACCGATCGAACTGCCTCGGAAGTACAGGTGGTGCTCCAGGTACGCTATGTGATAAAGGATCTGGCAACAGGGAAAATCCTCATTGAAGTGCCAAGAGAGAGCTGGACGGAAGAGTACTATCCCTATGCGGGAAACTCTTCAGCGCCCGACAAGGAGAGTCAAGCAATCAAACAAATTGTCGACGATCTCTCCAAAAAGATCTACCAGCAGACCCTGCGTAAACTCAATAGCATGTAAATCACCTTTTTATTGCATTCCATAGGTCATACCCATAAACGGGTATGACCTCTTTTTCTACCGCCCATAACACCTATGTTTACCATTGGCCCCAATCAGTTTTCTTCACCCTTTGTCCTGGCCCCACTTGCAGGTTACACAGATCTCTCCTTCCGACTTCTCTGCCATCAATTTGGGGCAGACTATACCGTCTCTGAAATGATTAGCTGTCATGGACTTTTTTATAACCAACAGAGAACCCTGGAAATGCTTGCCTCACTACCGGAAGAACGTCCTGTCTCCTTCCAACTCTTTGGGGCGGAGCCAGATATCATGGCCAAGGCAACTCTGATACTCAATGATTTTCAGCCTGATATGATTGACATAAATATGGGCTGTCCGGTTCGTAAGGTCACCAAAAAAGGTGCAGGCGCGGCCCTTATGTCCACCCCGGAACTTGCCTACGATGTCATCCGCTCGGTGGTTGACAATACCGACATCCCTGTAACCGTAAAATTTCGGGCAGGGGTGAGCAGCACAGAACTGAACGGTGTAGAGTTTGGCCTTATGACAGAGAGGGCAGGAGCCGCCGCCGTAGCCGTTCACGGCCGAACACGGGCTCAGGCATTTAGCGGAGTGGCCGATCGAGGTATCATCAAAGAGGTCAAAGAGGCCCTCTCCATTCCCGTCATAGGAAATGGAGATATCTTATCCTACCAGGATGGTTTGGATATGATGGCTGAAACAGGTTGTGATGGGGTCATGGTCGGGCGAGGTGCGCTCGGCAATCCATGGGTCTTCCAGGCTAGTGGCAAGCCGGCAAACATCCATGGCCTTGCTGCAGGCGCCCTGCAGCACCTGCTCCTCATGGAAAGATTCAACCCCGTAGAGCGCGTCCTTGGCCTTATCAAGAACCATATGAGCAAATACTTCAAGGATATGCCGGGAAGCTCAAGGCTCCGCACAGCTATCTTTACCGCATCATCCTTTTTAGAACTGAAGGGAATGATCACCGAACTGAGCAATCCCGAAAGAGCTCACTCCCTTATAACTGACATTGAGCAAAAATATGAAATTTCGTAAACCAGAAGACGCAGAGCTACAAAAAAAAGCCGCCGCCCTCCTCCACCGGGCATTTCCCAAGAGCAAACGCGAAGAGGATTTGGCAGAAGATCTTCGTGATAATGAGCAAGAGTTTCACGAGTGGGTGGCTATTCACCGCAATAGCGTCATTGCCTATATTGGTTTCAGCAATGCCTACAGGGATGGAGAAAAATGCGGCCTCCACCTTGCCCCCATGGCAGTTCACCCCGATTTTCAGGGTCAGGGAGTGGGAACAGACCTTCTCCATTTTGCCCTACGGCAAAAAGAGATTAAAGACCAGACAATATTTGTCCTCGGCAAGCCGGGATTTTTTCAACGATTTGGTTTTCAGTGGGCCGAGCTCCCCATCTGCCCATTTGCCCAGGGCAACAAACACTTCTCGATCAAAAACAGTACGGGAGGAGACTATACCGTCGACTACGAACCTGAATTTTATTAATATTTTGTCAGGTCCCTGATAGCAAACAGGCCCCTATGTTCAGCTGAACATAGGGGCCTTCTCTTTAGCCCAGAGAGCGAATAAATTCAATCAGGGTTCTGGTTCCTGTACCGGAAGGCCCTTTGGGAATATATTTTTTCTCGGTGAAGTTCCAGGCAGTTCCTGCAATATCAAAATGGAGCCAAGGAGTATCACCTATGAATTTTTCCAAATAGGCAGCGGCGGTAATGGTGCCAGCAGGACGGCCACCCACATTTTTAATATCTGCCACCTCGGACTTGATCTGCTTACGGTATTCCTCGGTCAGAGGCAGGCGCCAAACAGGTTCACCGGCCTTGGCCCCCGCTCTGGTGGCAAGTTCTACCAGATGATCACTATTAGAGACAAGGGCCGTATGATGATGGCCAAGAGCAATAATAGCAGCACCCGTCAAGGTTGCCAGATCGAGGACATAATCGGGGCAATATTTTTCTACCCCATAGGCCAGGGCATCGGCCAAAATCAATCTCCCCTCGGCATCTGTATTCACCACCTCCGAGCTTATTCCACCATAATGACTAATTATATCACCTGGTTTTAAAGCACCTCCACCTGCCATATTATCCGTTGCAGGAACGATAGCTATGACCCGAACATCAGGTTTTTCTTCTGCCACAGCCTTCATGGCACAGATAACAGCCGCACCACCACACATATCATACTTCATCTCCTCCATGCCCGCGCCTGGTTTCAAACTCACTCCACCAGAATCAAAGGTAAGGCCCTTACCCACCATCAGCACAGTTTTACGTGGGTTTTCCGGGCTATACTCCAGAACAACAAGCTGAGGCGACTCCTTACTGCCCTGACTCACCCCCAAGAGACCACCCATCCCCATTTTCTTCATCTTCTTCTTACCGAGAACGGTACAGACGAGGGAATGAGATTTGGCAAGTTTTTTAGCATAACGAGAAAAATGCTTTGGTGTCCAGCCATTACCCGGCTCATGAGCCATATCACGGGCAGCACAACCACAGTCAGCTGCCAATTGGGCTCGTTCAGATATCCTTTCTAAAGCCTTATCAAAGGCACCGGCAAAAGAGAGAGCAAGTACCTTCAATCCTCTGTATGGGGCAGGGGCATCTTTTTTACTCATATACTTAAGGAAACGATAATCGCCCAGGAGTACTCCTTCAACCAAGGGTTCAAGGGTATCGGCACTCTTTCTCCCTGCAAGGGTGGGAATTACCACCAGCACCTCAGTAGCCTTTATCTCAGCGGCCTTCTGGGCAACAAGGCCACCTGTTTGCCGAAGCAGATCTCTCTGTAAATCAGAGTCCTTATCCCCCTTACCAAGACCAAGCAAGAGAATACGCTCTGCCCCACAGATGCTTTTCTTCAACTGTGATGAGTAGAGAAGGACGGCCTCTCCATCTTTGCCCGAAAAATCTCCGGTTGCCTCTAATTTATTATAAATATTAGCAATTTCCTTCATATCACCGCTAAATTCAGGCTTCTCCCCCAGAGGGAAAACCAACAAATCTCCGGCAAAACTCTGCCATTTTTCATAATGTACTACCTGGGTTTTACTCATGATGACTCCATAATAGAGTTGATTAGATCAATTAGCTATGCCGACTAAGCTTACATAACTAAGAAACAGTGTCTATTCTCTTTAAAGCATGACTCAAATAAAATATGTAGTAGATAGACACGGATAATAGATAATATATAGAGTACATTAAAAATGTACTGCTCTCTTTTTTAGCCCTTATTTTATAACAGGTAGGAGATGATATTGAAAAATCATTCTGCCATAGCGGAGAATTCTTGTGCATCAAACCCTTATTGTCGCAGTAAGCCTTGCCATTTTCATATCTGCAATCTGCTCTCTCTGCGAAGCAGTGCTCTACACCCTCACCGCCAGCCAGGTTGAAATGCTGAAGAAAAGCGGCTCACCGGCCGGAGAGCAGCTGCAACAGATGCGGGCAGATATTGATGAACCCATCACAGCAATACTCACCCTCAATACAATTGCCCATACTATTGGCGCAGCCATTGCCGGGGCTGCTGCCGCAAAAATTTGGGGCGATGAAAATGTTATCTGGTTCTCAGCAATTTTTACTCTGGCTATTCTTATCTTCACCGAGATACTGCCAAAAACCATGGGGGTAAATTTTGCCTACAAACTGGCCCCAGTCATTACCTATCCCCTACAGATAATGATATTTATATTAAAACCAATTGTTTGGCTATGTCGATGGGTTACCCGTCTTCTGCCAAATCGTGAAGACGACACCATCAGCGGTGAAGAAATTCAAACCATAGCCACTCTTTCCCAAAAATCCGGCGATATAGAGGAGAATGAGGCAAAGGTCATCAATAATATCATTGAGCTCAAACACAAAATTGTTCGTAATATCATGACCCCCCGGACAGTCACCTTTTCCCTCAACGAAACGCTGACCATAAGTGAAGCCATGACCATGATAAAACGACTGAGTAGCCATAGCAGGATACCTGTTTATAACGTTAATATTAACAACATAACAGGAATCATCATGCGAAAGGACATTCTTCAGGCGGCAGCTGACGACAGGGACGAACTGCCACTCTCGCAGCTGGCAAAACCCGCCCATTTTGTCCCGGAGACAGCGCCTCTTAACCGTATTCTCATTGATTTTTTTGATCGCCACCAACACCTCTTCGTCGTCGTCGATGAGTATGGCAGCATGACAGGGGTGATCTCCATGGAGGATGTTATTGAGGAAATTGTCGGTCAGGAGATCGTTGATGAATCCGATAAGGCAAATGATATGCGGGAGCTGGCCAGAAAACGAAACCTGGCCAGAAAAGAGGAGAGAAAAAAATAGGCCTCAACCCCTTTTTATCGAGATGGGAGTGACAGCGATATTATCAGCCCAGATCAATCATGGGCAGAGGTTGGTGCTGATCGGCCACATGCAGCTTCATCTGCGGCCAGGCCTTTGCCACCGGAGCGACTGCTCGCAGGGCATGCTGAGGGGTGTTATTGGTTTCACTCAGGTGAGCAAGCACCGTACACTGAAGCTTTTCATGACAGAGATCCTGAAGAAACTGAGCACTCTCCTCATTTGCCAGATGACCCTGGCGAGATCGCACCCGCTGCTGGAGCTGCAGGGGGTATGGGCCCATACGCAAGAGATCCGGATCATGATTTGCCTCAAGTATCAGTCCATCACAGGCGGAGAGGCGCTTAGCCATGAGATGGGTAGCATAACCGGTATCCGTACAGTAGCCAAGGGTCTTCTCACCATTGCTTATGATATAGCCCACAGGATCAGCACTATCGTGCATCACCGAAAAAGAGCGCAGTTCTAAATCACCGATCTGGAGGATATCTCCTGTCTCAAACTCTCTGATATTATCTATTTTTTTAATTATCCCTTCACTGCCAAGCAGGGTCCCCTCATTTGCCCAGACACTCATCTTACATCTTCTGGCAAGCACCCCGACCCCGCCAACATGGTCACGGTGTTCATGGGTTACGCAGATGGCCCGTAAACAGTCGGTGCTCCTGCCAATTACCGCTAAACGCCTCTCTATTTCCTTCCCGGAAAAACCCGCGTCAATGAGAATAGCTGTTTTACCAGATTCGATATATACAGAGTTACCCCGACTACCACTGCCAAGTACAGAAAAACGCATATTTTTTACCCTTAGGTCCTGTCAGAAAATTATATGAACATCTTGCATCTCAGCTTCGGGCCATCTTCGACCGCTTCTCAATCGCAAAATCCTCGATGTAGCCCTGCTACATCTGCGGTTTTGCTCAATCGGCGCAACCAAATCTGACCCAATCCTGAGCGAAATTTTGGCCATCTTATTTTGTAACAAAACCTTAGTTTTAAGAGATCATGAAGAAATCGCCTCATACTCCCGTATGGCCAAAGCCACCGGCACCACGCTCCGTTGCCTCAAGCTCCGTGACAACAGTCCATCTTGCCTGGAGAACAGGGGCAAGGACAAGCTGAGCAATACGATCACCATGATGAATGGTTACAGCTTGCCGACCAAGGTTAATCAGCCCCACCCCGACCTCACCACGATAGTCTGCATCTATGGTACCAGGTGCATTAACCACTGTCAGCCCATGCTTTATGGCAAGACCACTCCTTGGTCGCACCTGAATTTCATAGCCAGTGGGAATGGCAAGGGCAAAACCCGTCGGAATAAGGACAATATCACCCGGCTCAATGGTACAATCAGCATCCAAACAGGCCGCCACATCCATACCGGCAGCCCCCTCTGTTTCATATGCGGGTAGAGAAAGCGTCTCTGTCTCCCGACCTTCCAGCCAAAGGAATTCCACTTTTTTTTCCATCACAGTCCCCTACAAAAAAGGGCCGATCCTCAAAAGAAGATCGGCCCAAAAACTATCTCAGAACAGCAGGCTACAATTAACCGAGCAATGCCTTACGACTAAGACGGATACGGCCGCGATTATCAACATCAAGAACCTTCACCTCTATGGTGTCGCCCTCGTTGACAACATCGGTCACATCCTTAACTCGCTCAAGGGCAAGCTCAGAGATATGAACCAATCCATCGGTACCAGGAAGAATCTCTACAAAGGCACCAAAGTCTTTGATGGTCTTAACCTTTCCGGTATATACCGCTCCAACCTCTACCTCTGCAGTGATAGATTTTACTCTCTCCACAAGGGCCTCGGCAAGTGCACCGTTAGCAACAAACATTTTTACCAAACCGCTGTCATCAACTTCGATTTTTGCATCGTACTGTGCAGAAAGCTCTTTGATGATCTTACCGCCGGGTCCAATAATGTCACGAATCTTGTCTTGGCTGATCTTATGAATGAAATACTTAGGCGCATGCTCAACCACCTCGGCACGAGCCTCGGCAATACCCTTGCTCATCTCTTCCAAGATGTGCATACGACCACGTTTTGCCTGATCAAGAGCATTGGACATAATATCACGGCTAACACCGTCAATCTTGATATCCATCTGCAGAGCGGTAATACCATCACAGGTACCAACCACTTTGAAATCCATATCGCCCAAGTGATCCTCATCACCAAGGATATCAGAGAGAATAGCAACACCCTCGCCTTCCTTGATAAGCCCCATGGCAATACCGGAAACAGGACGCTTAAGGGGTACACCCGCATCCATCATGGCCATACTACCACCACAAACTGAAGCCATAGACGATGATCCGTTAGATTCAAGAATCTCGGAAACCACACGAATTGCATATGGGAAATCTTCTTCACTTGGAAGAACAGCCTCTAAGCCACGGGTTGCAAGAGTTCCATGACCAATATCACGTCGGGAAGGACCACGAAGGAAACGAGCCTCGCCAACACAGTATGGAGGGAAGTTATAGTGAAGCATAAAACGACGAGAAGTCTCGCCGTTAAGGGTCTCAACACGTTGCTTATCGCGCTCACTACCAAGGGTTGCAGTAACAAGTGCCTGAGTCTCACCACGGGTAAAAAGAGCAGATCCATGGGTCTTTGGCAAATATTCTGTTTCACTGGAGATATCACGAATCTCATCCCAGGCACGACCACCAATACGCACGCCTGTGTTTACAGTCTTTTCACGCAGATAAGTCTTCTTGAAATCAGAGAGAAGGCTGCTGATCTCAGAGGCACGCAGACCCTCTTCAGTGTCAAGCTGAGCCACAACTTCTTTCTTCAGATCATCATAAACCTTACCACGCTCCAACTTGTCTACGGTGGTATAAACTTTTTGCATACCGGCCGCAGCAATCTCAACAACCTTTGCCTTAAGTTCTGCATCAATCACAGGGGACTCAACAACGATTTTTTCTAAACCATTAGCTCGTTGGAGTTCATCCTGAAGATTGATAAGGGGCTGAAGGTTTTCAAAGGCAAAGAAAATAGCGCCAAGAATTTCATCTTCACTGAGTTCGTCGGCCTTACCCTCAACCATAACAATAGCGTTACGGGTACAGGCAACCATCAGATCCATGGAAGAAGATTCAAGCTCTGCGAATGTTGGGTTAAGTACATATTTACCATCAATATAGGCAATACGACCACCAGCCACTGGACCTGCAAATGGAATATGAGAAATAGAAAGTGCCGCTGAAGCACCGGTCAAGGCAAGAACATCAGGTGAGTTCACCTGATCTGCCGAAAGTACGGTGGCAATAACTTGAGTCTCTGATCTATAACCTTCAGGGAAGAGCGGACGAAGGGGACGATCAATAATTCGACAGGTAAGCACCTCTTGGTCAGAAGGACGACCAATCTCACGACGAAAATAGTTACCGGGAACACGACCTACTGCAGAAAACTTTTCTTGATACTCAATGGTGAGTGGCAAAAAGTCAACATTGGGATTGCTGGTCTTGGCGCCAACCACGGTCACAAGTACCACGGTACCACCACAACTGATCACAATCGATCCAGATGCCTGCTTGGCTAATTTTCCAGTTTCAATGGAAATAAGCTTGCCATCAATATCAGCTTCAACTTTATTAAACATATTTTCTCCAACTGTTTATCAGCTTCGGGGAAAGGAAATAATGTTCCCCTTCATGACTGGATTATCCACCAGTCCCTATGCTCTTTTTTTTTCGACTTCCTTAAACTGCAATACCTCAGGAAATTTCTTTTGGAGAAATCACCTGAGGTATACACATACCCCAAAACAAAAACGTTGCAGGTAAGGTGAAGGAATTACTTACGAATTCCAAGCGCCTTGATCAATTCACGATATGTAGTAACATTTTTTTTCTTCAAATAATCAAGAAGGCTTCTGCGTTGGCCAACAAGCTTAAGCAGACCTTGTCTTGAGTGATGATCTTTCTTGTGAGTCTTGAAGTGATCGGTCAGGTACTGAATACGATCGGTCAAGAGAGCGATCTGTACTTCAGATGATCCGGTATCGCCTTCGTGGGTCTTGAACTTCTCAATAATCTCGTTTTTTACAACTGCTGATTGTGCCACGACAATCCTCCTGAAACTGTATTATAAGAATATAATATTCTCAATAAATTCGAATATTTTCTGTCATAATTTATCCGCTGAAAAAAAAGCGGGCGGGCGAGCCAATGCGGATCAGAAAATGCAAAGTTAGGTGGCGTCCCTTCCAAGTATTAAGATACGCATGGTACTCTCGAAGCAAGAATAGCTAAAACGCAAAATTATTGCAACAATTTACCTACACTTTCTACGGATAAAACTTTTTTCATGAATCTTTCATGAGCATCTTCAGCTAACATGTCGACATCGGTGAGGGCATCTTCAACATTGAAAAAACCACTTTTGGTGCGACGAAGGTCAGTTAAATGGGCACCACAGCCCAGAACCTTTCCGATATCCGAGCCAAGGGTCCTGATATAACTCCCCTTGCTGCAGCGTACCCGAATTACCAGGCTAGGATGGTCTCCTTCAAGATCTCCTTCGCCCAGCCTCTCAATTTCATGAACGGTTATCTCCCGTGCATCTTTTTTTACTTCAATACCCTTACGGGCATAATAGTAGAGAGGTTTTCCCTGATGCTTTAAAGCTGAATAGGCAGGTGGCACCTGCATCTGAGTGCCCTTAAAACCGGCAAGACAGGTCTCTATGGTCTCTGCATGCAAAAAACCCACCTGCTTTCTGGCAATTTCTGCCCCTTCCGGATCCTGGGTTTCAGTTTCAACCCCAAGACAGAGGGTGGCAATATATTCCTTCTCCCCATCCATAAAGGAAGAGATCATCTTGGTCGCAGGACGTCCCGCGCATACCACTAACAAACCAGTGGCAAAGGGATCAAGGGTTCCAGCATGGCCAACCTTTTTCATCCCCAAGATACGACGTACCCGGCTTACTACACCAAAAGAAGTAATCCCCACTGGTTTATCAATGAGGAAAATTCCTGCTGTAAAATCTTGTTCTTCCAATATTAGTCTCTTTTAAAGCTGAGGTACATTAAGAAAGAGCGGCCCTAAGGGCCGTCACAACTCTGGATCGTGCCTGCAATAGGTTTATCTCTTTTAAGCGAAATCCTGCAGCGTTATAATGCCCACCTCCACCAAACTGCTCGGCGACAAGAGAAACATCACAACCGCCCTTGGCCCGAAGACTGACAGAAACACTTCCGTCCTCGCTACCCTTTAAAAAGATGGCAACCTTAACGGAGGCAATAGATCTCGGATAGTCAACAAAACCACCTGTATCTTCCTTGCTAGCACCTGTTTGCGCAAACATTTCATCCGTCACATAGACAGAGGCAACTTGCCCTTCACAGTTCATCTCCAAAGTACCCAGCACCATCTGCATCAACTGCAAGCGGGAAAGGGTCCAATTATCGTAAAGATGACTGCCAACCTGATCCGGAAGGACACCGAGCGCCAGAAGTTCTCCGGCAATGACATGGGTTCTAGCCGAAGTACTGCTGTAACGAAAGCCACCCGTATCACTTACGATGGCAACATAGAGACAGAGGGCAGCTTCATAGCTTAACGGCATATCAAGCTTAGCTGCAAGCTCAAAAACCATCTCGCCCGTCGAAGAAAGAGCTGCCTCAACCCAACTGATATCACCAAAGGGTAAATGACTCTTGTGATGATCCATAACAAGAGAGTATTGGCATTTTGCAAAGATATCCTGAAAGATACCAAGGCGATAAACATCACCGCAATCAAGGGCGATGGCAAGGCAATCCGTTCCCTCCCGCACGAGGAGGGCCTCGGCCGCAGCAGATCCAATAATCAAATTATCGGCAGCTGGCAAAAAGGCATAGGTCAGCGGAAGCTCTGCCTCCACAAAACACCACACCTTCTTCCCCTGGGCCTGCAAAATATCTGCAAGCCCAAAGAGAGAACCAAGCGCATCACCGTCGGGGCGACTATGAGCAAAAAGAAAAAACTTATCATTTTGCTCAATTGCCTCAACTAAATTACTAGGAATTTTCACCATTATCCTGGCGCTCCTTAGCGATTTCTTGGAATATATTTTCTATCTCTGCAACCTTTTCTGCAGTCTTGTCATAACAGAACTGAAGATTAGGTGTATATCGCATATTCAAGGTCCGAGCAAGGTGACTCCTGATAAAACCAGTTGCCGCCAAAAAGGCCTTATCAACTGCCTTTACATGTTTATGAGGACCATAGATTGTGTAATAAATTTTAACAATCGTAAGATCATCCGTCGCTGTCACTCGGGAAATACCCACATCTTGCAGCTTCGGGTCACGAATCTTTTCAAGCAACAACACGGCCAGCTCTTTGCGAATTGCATCCGCTACCCGTGTTGAACGCTTAACTTCGGTTCGTTTTCCGAGACCAATGGAATCAAGTATTTCTTTAGGATCCCATACACTCATAAATTCACCTACTCACCCAGGGTTGCTGCGACTTCATTCATAATGAAAGCCTCAAGCACATCACCTATTTTAATATTATTAAAATTCTCTACGCCAATACCACACTCATAACCCGAAGCAACTTCCTTGGCATCGTCTTTGAATCGTCGCAGAGAACCAATCTTACCTGTGTAGAGAACCACGCCTTCACGAAGGACGCGAACACCAGCATTACGTTGGATCTTGCCACTGGTAACATAACAACCACCAATAACACCAATCTTTGGAACACTAAAGATATCACGAACCTCTGCATCACCGATAATCTCTTCTTCAAAGGTCGGATCAAGCATACCCACCATTGCATCACGGATATCATCGAGGGCATGATAGATAACGTCGTAGGAACGAACATCAACATGTTCCTTATCGGCAAGCGCTTTCACCTTAGCTGACGGCCGCACATTGAAACCAATGATAATAGCGTCGGAGGCCGAGGCGAGAAGGATATCTGAATCTGTAATGGTACCAGTTCCCTCATGAAGCAAACGTACCTTAATTGCCTTGGTGGAGAGATCAGCTGCAGCCTTAGCAAAGGCTTCAAGTGTTCCCTGAACATCGGCACGAAGAACAACGCGAAGTTCACGAACCTCTCCCTCACTCATCTGCTCAAAGAGCTTATCAAGAGAGATTTTGGTACTTGCACCAAGCTCAGCCTCACGCGCCTTCATGGCACGATCATGACTAACGGCCTTAGCCATCTTCTCATCGGTAACCACGACAAACTCATCACCGGCGGAAGGTACACCAGAGAGACCTTGTACTTCTACAGGGATAGAAGGACCTGCTTCAGCAAGTGAACGTCCCCGATAGTCGAGCATGGCACGTACTTTACCACTGTGCTGACCAACAACAAAGTGATCGCCCTTGGCAAGGGTTCCTGCCTGAACGAGGATGGTTGCAACAGGACCACGACCCTTATCCAGTTGAGCCTCAAGTACACGTCCGATCACCTTACGATCAGGATTGGCCTTCAACTCGAGCATCTCTGCCGCAAGCTGGACAGACTCCATCAGCTCATCAATGCCGATCTGCTGCTTAGCTGAAGTCTCGCAATACATGGTGGTTCCACCCCACTCTTCCGGGGAGAGATCCAACTCTGCAAGTTCACGCTTAACACGCTCAACATCAGCATTGTCTTTATCAATTTTATTTACAGCAACAATGATTGGCACATTGGCAGCCTGAGAGTGACGAATCGCCTCACGGGTCTGGTCCATAACGCCATCATCTGCAGCTACCACAAGGATAACAATATCTGTTACCTGGGCACCACGAGAACGCATTTCTGTAAAGGCAGCATGGCCCGGAGTATCAACAAAGGTAACATCTCCTGAGGCAGCTTTTACATGGTAGGCACCGATATGCTGGGTAATACCACCTGCTTCACCATCTGCTACATCGGTTTTACGAATAGCATCCAGAATAGAGGTCTTACCGTGATCAACATGACCCATAACGGTAACAACAGGACAACGTCCTACCTCTATACCACCCTCTTCTGCTTCGGTAAGAAGTTGAATACCAAGCTCATCGGTAATACCCTGATCTACCTCATAGCCATATTCGGTTGCAATAAGGGTCGCAGTATCGATATCAACAGACTGGTTGATGGTGGCCATAAGCCCAAGTCCCATCAATTTACCGATCACATCACTTGCCTTAACCTTCATACGACCGGCAAGATCACCTACGGTGATGGTGTCATATACCTTAACATGCTTCTTACTCGCCTTCATCTCCGATGGTGGTAAAGTCTGAGCATCACGCTTACCTCTTCTCGGACGTCTACCACGGTTCTGATAATCGGTTCCGAAGTGGGTAAATTTTACACCTTTTTTCCCCTTAGCCTTTGGACGGCTATCACGCTCTGCAGGCTTCTCATCACGACGGCCCTTCTTCTTTCTGTTACGACTGTCATCCTGAGCAGGTGTAGCAGGTGCCGCTGGCTTAGGAGGTCCGCCTGCACTACGATTAGGTGACGGAGTACTTGGACGTGGGCTTCTATTAACCGGTGGCCTGGTTGGCTTTCTGCGAGGGCGAGAAGGCTCTTCTCTCTGAATAGGCAACTCTACCCGACCAATAACACGGACACCTCCACTTCGATATGGCTGTTGAGCGGGTTTAACTTTTTTATCAGTACTGGCAGGTGTTGCTACCTTTTTACTGTCTACTGCTGTTTTGCTTTTTTCCACGGTTTCCGTATGTTCTGCTCGTTTTATTTCTGGGGCACCTGCTTTTTTCTCGTTACTGCCAGCACTCACTACCTCTGGCTTAGCAACAGCAGCACTTTCTTCTTTCTCAATGGTTGGTTTCTGTGCTTTCAACTGAGACTCTTCCTCTCTCTCTAAGGGGGCGGTAGGAGCCTCTTTGTTAGTAACGAGTTCCTCTACAACCGGGGCAACTTCTTGTATCACAGGTTCACTCTTCTCGGCCTTAACAGGCTCCGATTTTTTTACCTCTTCAGCCACCACTTCTTTAGGTACCTCGACGCTTACCGCCTGTACCTCTTCTACAATTTTTTCTGGCACGACAGGTTCATCTACTTTCTTACCCCCAATTACAGTGGTAGGTCGATGCGCGGCTGCAGCTTCATTTGTCGCCTGCCCTGTGTCTTGCCCAGACTCTTTTGTGCCAAGGAAGGTACGTCGAATCTCATCGGCGGTAGCATCATCTACGGTGGAGCTATGACCTTTGATTTGATACCCCTTTTTGATCAGCTTATCAGCAAATGCTTTACCGCTCATCCCTGCCTCTTTGGCCAACTCGTAAATCCTAATCCTGCTCATTCGTTACTCCCGTATCCTTCCCATTCATCAATAAAATTAAGATCAAAACCTCAACCTTAATTCATGAGCCTGTAAAATATACTTTAAACTTATAGCAGACAATTCGGGCAACTACAGGCGAAAAATCCTTTTCCATCTCCTCTGCTGTTTCATCAACTGTTCAGAACAGTTATCCTTATCACAACAGTATGCTCCACGCCCTTCCAGCACAGCCTTTTCGTCAAAAAAAGGTGCCTCACCACGCCACACAAATCGTCGCAAAGTCTGCTTTTCCTGTTTTACACCGCAACTCACGCAGGTTCGCACAACCATAGTCGACCCTATTGTTGCTGAGTTGTTGGTTCTTCTGGATCCTGTCCTGCTTCAGCATTATCTGTGATCTCTTCAACCACAACAGCCTCTTCAGAAGATTCAGCATCTACAGTATCAGCATTTATATTCTCAGCCTCACTCGCCTCTACAGAACTTATCTCTGTTTCCTCTGCTACAAATGGATTTGCCTGCGCATCCTTAACAAGAGCGGCCGCAAACTCCTCATTTATAGCTCGTAAAACGGTAAGATCAGCAATCTCAGTCTGCGCAAGAACAGCCGTTGAAACAATACCTCTTGCCCAGAGCTGATCGGCAAGACCTTCATCTATACCGTGAATTTTAAGTAAACTTTGGTATCCAGGATCCTGCAAATTAGCATAGCGTTGCTCGCTCTTTACATCAATACGACAACCAAGCAACCTTGAGGCTAAACGTACATTCTGGCCCTGTCTACCGATGGCCAAAGAAAGTTGGTCATTTGGCACAACAACAAGCAATGAGTTTCTCTCTTCGTCATTACGTACCATACTTACATGCGCTGGCGCTAAGGCATTGTAAACATACTTGGCAATATCTGGACTCCAAGTAACAATATCAATACGTTCTCCCTGCAATTCCTGTACAACATTCTGCACACGAGAACCCTTCATACCAACACAGGCACCTACTGGATCGACATCACTTTCCGAAGAGCTCACCGCAATTTTTGCCCGAAAACCAGGCTCACGACTCACACCCAGAACACGAACAATGCCCTCACTCATCTCAGGTACTTCCATCTGAAAGAGTTTTTCTAAGAACTCATCACATGTACGAGAAAGAATCAGCTGACAATCGCGACTGGTCTGACGGACCTCAAGCAGATAAGCACGAATACGATCACCCTGCTTAAAGGTTCGCTTAGGAATCTGATGTTCTTTTGGCAAAATAGCATCGGTGCGACCCAGGTTAACAACCATATTGCCGCGTTCAAAACGCTGAACGATACCACTGACAACCTCGCCAACACGATCCTTATACATGTCATAAATAACATCTCGTTCGGCATCTTTCATGCGGTTAATAATAACCTGTTTTGCCGATTGAGCAGCGATACGACCAAGATCAGTGATATTGGACATTTTTTCGCCAAGATCATCTCCCAACTGAACGGCTGGATCAAGAATCCGAGCGTCTTCAAGAGCAATCTCTGTCTGCTCATCCTCTATTTCTTCAACCACGGTTCTAAATTGAAAGACATCAACCTCGCCATACTCTTCATTATAGCGAACTTCTATGTCACGACGGCTACCAAATTTCTTTTTAGCAGCAGACTCAACAGCTTCTTCTATAGCGCTGACCAATATTCCCTTATCAATTCCACGATCTCTACTAATTTGGTCAATTATGCGTTTTAAATCCGACAGCATATCTCACTCCGTTACTCTAACGTTCAACTCCTGCATCGGGAGATTTATCTTTTTATGTCTTTACGCCCAGTAAATTACAATACCAATCTTGCCTTATTCAGTTGCTCGATCCCACACTTCACAGCAATTTTTCCGTCAACAAGCAGAGATACTTCTCCATCCTCGACAGGACCGATTATTCCCTCAAAGGTCTTTTCGCCATTAAGAGGTTCGTGCAATTTTATACGAGCTTTTTTACCCGCAAATCTTTCAAAGTTAGCTAAAGATTTCAAAGGACGCTCCACACCAGGAGAAGAAACCTCTAGGTGGTAAGCTTGTTCTATGACGTCTTCAACGTCTAGGTATTGGCCAACTTCCCGACTTACCTGGGCGCATAGATCAAGTGTCACGCCACCTTCTACGTCAATAAACAGACGCAAAACCCAGCCATGTCCTTCACATCTAAATTGTATGTCAACAAGCTCTACATCCATGGACTGCAACACGGATGCAACATAGCCTTCTATTTTCTCTACAGCTGCCTCGCTCAAGATTCAACCTCTACGCAGTGACCACACGTCTTTATATAATAACAATTAAATTACATGCAGGCATAAAAAAAAGCGGGCAAAGCCCACTTCCGAAAGCTCTCCCCAAGATCTGGAAAAAGTATAACACAAATCACAGGATGTGATCTGCTACCGAACATACTTTAATAACCATAAACACCCATCTTTGTCAAGAAATAAGAGCGAGAAAGAATTCCACGAATTACCGGCTATTTCATCGATATACATTTTTCTATCCAGCCCCCAACCCCTGACAAAAACAAATAAAAGAGCTGTTTTTAGCCGGTCACAAAAAAAATTCTCGTTGACTTTTACGGGCTCGCTCTTTATTAAATGCCAATATGACAATTCTATTTGATATACTTTTATCAATAAGCTCAGTACCAAGGCTCTATGTCGTCAGCTATCGGTCATTTTAGCTCTCTGAAAAACAGCAGCACTGTATAAATTTGTGTTATTTTGTGTATGCTTGTTTTCTCCATCACAAGACTAGAGCCACGCACCCTGTATCGCCGCAAGGCATTTTTCCAAAAAAAATTTTCCGTAGCCCAAACAAGGATTTATATATAATATGACCACAAAAATACTTATCATTGCCGAGAAACCAAGTGTGGCAGGAGACCTCGCCAAGGTACTTCCTGGAAAATTCACCAAACAAAAAACACATTACGAAAGTGACAGCCATATAGTTTCCTATGCAGTCGGTCACCTTGTCAGCCTCTGCTACCCCGAAGAGATAGATCCGATCTATCAGAAATGGGGCTTGGCGAACCTCCCCATCCTCCCCGAATCATTTCCACTGAAGGCGGTGGAAAACACCAAGAGCCAACTTAACGCCCTAAAAAAGCTTATCCGCAGAAAAGATGTCACAGAGATCATCAATGCCTGCGATGCCGGACGTGAAGGTGAACTCATCTTCAAATATATTCTTAAGTACGTCTGGAATACGAGCGTTGCCAAAAAAACAATTAAACGCCTCTGGTTGCAATCGATGACCGCCGAATCCATCAAAAAGGGATTCAATAATCTGCGGGAAAACGACACCATGCAGAGCCTTGAAGACGCAGCCCTCTGTCGCTCAGAATCCGATTGGCTCATTGGCCTTAATGCCACCCGTGCCCTCACCGGATTCAACTCCCGCAAGGGAGGCTTTTTCCTCACCCCCTGTGGCCGAGTGCAGACCCCGACTCTTTCTCTCATCGTCAAAAGAGAGGCCATCCGCAATGGCTTCACCCCGACAGATTATAACTGCCTCCAGGCAAACTTCAGCTTTGAGACGGGAAGCTATTCTGGCAAATGGATTGATCCAAACTTCAAGAAGGATCCCAAGAACAGCTACCTGAGACAGGATAGAATCTGGGACAAGCAAAAAGCCCTGGCTATCTTGGAAAAATGTCAGCAAAAGCCAGCAAATGCCACAGAGAACAGCAAGGAATCCCGGCAAAGCGCCCCCCAGCTCTTTGACCTCACAGCTCTACAGAGAGAGGCAAACTCACGTTTTGGCTTTTCCGCCAAAAACACCTTGGGAATCGCCCAAGCTCTCTACGAAAAGCACAAGGCCCTGACCTACCCAAGAACAGACTCCAGACACCTGCCCGAAGACTATGTAGACACGGTAAAAGAGATCACCCAAAACCAAACAGGCTGGGAATTCGCAGCCATTGCCAAAACAGCACTGAAAGAGGGCTACATAAAGGCACAAACCCGCATCTTCAATAACAAAAAAATCTCTGATCACCATGCGATCATCCCAACAAACACCCTGCCACAAAACCTCAGTGAGCCGGAATTAAAAATATACACAATGGTGGTCCAGCGCTTCCTTGCTATCTTCTTTCCACCAGCAGTCTTCCACAACACCAAACGCTACTCTCTGGTGGAAGGTCAAACCTTTTTAACCGAGGGGAAAATACTCTTGGAGGCTGGCTGGAAGGTCGTCTACGCAGGGGCAGACGGAAGTACCGGCAAAGATAAAATCCTTGCGCCCATCCCTACAGGAAGCCCAGTCACCTGCAACAAAATCGAAAAAGAAGCACTGACAACCACCCCCCCCGCCCGCTATAACGAGGCGACCCTGCTATCGGCCATGGAAAACTCGGACAAGTTTATAGAGAACGAAGAACTTGCCGACGCCATGAAAGAGCGAGGCCTAGGCACACCGGCAACCCGAGCCACAATTATAGAGAAGCTGATCAAAGAAAAATACGTGGTGCGTGAGGCAAAAGATCTCGTCCCCACAGGCAAGGCCTTTGAACTGTTTTCACTTATCGAGGCAATGAAGATAGACACCCTCGCCTCTCCTGAAATGACCGGTGAATGGGAGTATAAGCTTAATCAAATATTTAAGGGCGAGATGACCAGAGATGATTTCATGCAAGAAATCCGTCAACTTACCCAACAAATAGTCGACAGGGTAAGAGACTTCAACACCGATGAAGAACGTAGCCTCGCCCCCTTCAGCCCCGTGGGAGAGACAGTCATCTACTCCACCCCTACAGCCTGGGTCTCAGAAGATGGGACAATTGCCATCAGGAAGGTCCTGGGTGGCAGACTCATGTCAAACAAAGAAATAGTGGCCCTGCTTGAAGGAAAGAGCCTCGGCCCCTTTAGTGACTGGCGCTCCAAACGTGGCAAAAATTTTACCGCAACGGTCAGCCTCAAAAACAACAAGATTGAATTTATCTTTGCAGATTCAACGGCCGATCTCGACATTGATAGCATTAAAAAACAGGAACCTCTCGGACTCTCACCCGTTGACCAAACGGCAGTTTTTGAAACACCTGTTGGCTATATGTCAGAATCAGCTCTTGACGGAGAGAGCAAAAAAGGTTTAAAAATCAGTAAAGTTATCCTAGATAAAACCATCTCCAAGGAAAATATCCAACAGCTACTCACTGATGGAAAAACAGAACTTATACAGGGATTTATCTCCAAAAGAAAACGACCCTTTGATGCCTATCTTTTAATGGACAAAAAAGGAAAAATAACTTTTGAATTTCCTCCCAGAAAACCAAAAAATAAGCCACAAGACTAGATATTGCAATAAGATAGAACAAAACTGCAACTAGAAGCTTATTATAAAGGGGTAACTAGTTATTGCCCTAAAAAAATTAGTAGCAAACAAACACTATGAAACAGATAAAAAAAGAATTCCGTGACAAAAGCAGCGTTGAACTCGCTGAAATTTGTGCCCAGATTGCACTTGACAATAAGGCAGAAGATATCGTCATCGTCGATGTACAGGGCCGAGTAAGCTTTACCGACCAGTTCGTTATCATGAGTGGCCGTTCCACCCGTCACGTCCTGGGTCTTGCTGAAAATATAGAAGCTGCCTTTCGCTCCAAAAAGGTAAAGGCATCCACTGCCGAGGGTCTCGAAGATGGCATGTGGGTTCTCCTTGATTTTGACGATATCATCGTCCATATTTTCTACTATGAACAACGTGAGTTCTATGATCTTGAAGGCCTATGGAATGAGGCTCCCCAAAAGAAAATCACCGAGTAAAAATAGGTAAACCGCTTTCTCAATTATTCTACACAGCTCATAATCCCTAAATGGACTCATGAGCTGTACTTTATTATCTCCACACCTGGAAATAAAGATTATTAAAGAGAGTTTCTATGCAATATTTTAGTACACGGGGCGAAACAGCACCTGTTTCATTTACAAAGGCTGTAATGATGGGCCTTGCAGAAGACGGCGGTCTTCTCCTGCCAAGGACAATCCCCAGGATCGGCAACGAGACCTTATCATCCTGGGAAAACCTGAGCTATGCCGAACTCGCCTTCGAGGTAATGTCTCGCTTTATCGACGATATTCCTGAAAACGACTTAAAAGCCCTCATCAATCGCTCCTATGCAAGCTTTGAGGCAGAGGATGTCGCTCCCCTGGTGCATCATGGCGACCTCCATATCCTTGAGCTCTTTCACGGACCCACCCTGGCCTTTAAAGATATTGCTCTTCAATTTTTAGGCAATCTCTTTGAGTACCTGCTGGAAAAAGACGACAAGGTGCTCAATATAATAGGAGCAACTTCCGGCGACACAGGAAGTGCGGCAATATATGGAGTAAGGGGCAAAGAACGAATTCGTATCTTCATCCTTCATCCCCACAACCGAGTCAGCCCTGTCCAGGAAAAGCAGATGACCAGCATCCTGGATGACAATGTTTTCAATATTGCCATCGAAGGATCTTTTGACGATGGTCAGGCTATCGTTAAAAAAATATTTGGCG
The DNA here is from genome assembly GCF_000025945.1 of Desulfotalea psychrophila LSv54. Classification (GTDB taxonomy): domain Bacteria; phylum Desulfobacterota; class Desulfobulbia; order Desulfobulbales; family Desulfocapsaceae; genus Desulfotalea; species Desulfotalea psychrophila. The sequence goes on from NC_006138.1 coordinate 2,978,222, forward strand.
ACCTCGACCTAAAAAAAGAATACTCCCTTGGCGCCATCAATTCCATCAACTGGGCCCGGGTACTTGCTCAGGTTGTATACTATATCTATAGCTACCTGCATGTACGTACCCACGAAAAGATGCCCTCCATGGATTTTACTGTGCCCACCGGAAATTTTGGTGATATATTTGCAGGCTATATCGCCAAGAGAATGCTCCCCGAAGGCGCCATTCGCCAACTTGTTCTCGCCACCAATCAAAACGACATTCTTAACCGTTTTGTTGGGGCCGGCGACTACTCCCTCAGCGATGTGGCCATGACCACCAGTCCTTCAATGGATATACAGGCGGCATCAAATTTTGAACGCTATCTCTACTACCTCATGGATAGCGAAGCAGGAAAAACCAAAGAGCTGATGGAACAATTTAGCCAGGAAGGCAAGATCGATCTCTCTGACTATCTCGACCAAATCCGTAGAGACTTCTCCAGTGTCGCTGTCTCCAACGAAGAGGTCTCTGAAACGATCTCCGACTTCTACAACAAGTACGACTATGTGCTCGACCCACATACTGCCGTCGGCGTAAAAGCTGCAGGCGACAAGTACACAGTTGGAGTACCCATGGTCTGTCTCTCTACGGCCCATCCTGCAAAATTCCCTGATGCAGTACATGATGCTATTGGGCGTGACCCGGAAGTTCCTCCATCCATCGACGGCATTCTCGAAAGAGAATCTCGTTGCCAGGTGCTGGCCGCAGATGCCAAGGTTATTGTTCAATATATAAAAGACAACGCAAAAACCGCACAAAAAGAGCAATAAGATTCAAACCGAGATCCCCCAAGCGCTGCTTGACTTTCTCAAATAGGTGCTCTACATTCAGATGACCTTTTGCCTCCCCATGGGGCGATTATGTGCAAACACTGCAGGGCAAAGGGTCACAATATTCTACTAACCAATCATAGGCCTAATAGCATTTACAGGCCTATCAGATAAAGGTTTATTCTTTGATAGAGGTATAATTATGTTTGGACTTGGTATGCCGGAACTTATTGTTATCTTGGTTATCATCGTTATTATTTTTGGTGCAGGCAAATTACCGGAAATTGGCTCAGGTATCGGCAAGGGAATAAAAAACTTCAAGGAAGCCACTAAATCCGAAGAGGCTGCCAAAAAAATTGACAAGTCCGAGGAAAAATCCGAGGAAAAGCCCGAAGATAAATAAGCTTGTCCAGCTCTACCCAACCAAAGCCTATCCCTACACAAACGCCCAGTGTCCTCTTGCTGGGTGTTCCCCCTAGCCACGGAGTTTTCATATGTTCGGTCTCGGAGCCCCTGAGCTTATAGTTATTCTTGTTATTGTCATTTTAATTTTTGGTGGTAAAAAATTGCCCAAGCTTGGCTCAAGCCTTGGTCAGGCAATGAAATCTTTTAAGCAGGGCGTTAGTGACGTTGAAAAGGGCAGCAAAGACATTATGGGCGACATCCCCGGCGTCCAGGAGGCAACAGAGCTCAAGGAGAAGGTAGATCAGGTGAAAAACCTTGGCAAGGTGACAAAAATATTCAAATAGGCAGGTAAATACTTCACAAACAGAACATAACAGAAAAATCGACTCAACATTAAGACGATTATTCGAAAAAGACCCGCTAGTCAGATTCCCCGGCCAGCGTCACCAAGCTTTCTCCTCCCGAGCCTCCTCTTTTCTGGCAAAACATCTTATCCCAGAGGAATAAAAGGCCTTTTTGTAAAAAAAAGGTCCCCTACAGCATGAGAAGAACGGACAAGCAGAGGCGTTGCAGCATTGATTGTTTCTCACAATCCAGACAATTCAGAAGATTGTTCTCCCCGTACCCCTTGCAACTTTTTTTTGTTCTCCTCGCTTGACTTTCCCCCTACCTTCCTGTAAAATTGACTTTCTTAGTAAGTTTGTTTTATCGGTGATATCGTTTCAGTTTACTTCTCATAAAACACCATTACCGCCCAAACAGGTATTATCCTTTTTCTTTTACAGGAGAAAACATGTGTCGTTTAGCTTTAAAAACCGCAACTGAACCTTTTTCGCCCTATGAGGTTCTTGAAGCCATGGAGGCTATGCAGGAGGGTTACGACGGTTCCGGCCTTGGCCTGCTCCTTCGTGGTCTGCAGTTTGCGGACTTCAAATACAATTCAAAATACCCCATATTGTCCGGTATTGCCCACTCGGAAGAGGCATGGGCCCGGATGAATGATTTTATGGACGAACGTGGTTATGAACTTAAGTATGACCATCGCTTTGCCATGGACCCCAAATACGCACAGACCGAAGGTCGTTTTCGCTACTTCCTTCGTGCCTATCGCATGCCGGAACGCTTTAAAAATGCTAGCCAACAAGAGAAAGATGATGAACTACTTCTTACTCGACTTGCCCTCCGCCAAAATGGCGAGGCACATGGCAACGACTTAACCGCCTTCTCCTTTTGGCCCGATGTCGCGATAATCAAAGAGGTTGGCTGGCCCCTTGAAATTGGCAACGCCCTTCGCCTCTATGATGGCCAGATAAAGTCCCGTATCTGCATGGCCCAGGGACGACAAAACACCAACTACGGCATTAACCTCTACGCCTGTCACCCCTTCTTTATTCAAGGCATTGCCACCATGACCAATGGCGAAAACACCGCCTTTGTGCCCATCCGTGAATGGCTCCAGGCCAGACAATTTCCAGGCTATGTTGGCTACCAAAGTGACTCTGAGGTTTTTGCCCATATACTGCACTACACCCTCAGAGAGCTCAAATTGCCGCTGGAGGCCTATAAGCATATCATCACCCCACTCTCTGGACGAGAGCTGGACGTTCATCCGCAGGGTGATTTCCTTAAAGGACTCAAGCAAACCTGTAGACGCCTCATCATCGATGGCCCCAATGCTATCATTGGCACCCTGTCGGATGAGACCTGTCTCCTGGCAATGGATCAGAAAAAACTTCGACCTGCTACCGTTGGCGGCCGAGAAGGCGAATGGGCTATTGCCTCAGAACTCTGTGGCGTTGCTGCCATGGTGCCTGACCGTGACCCATCCCTTGATTTTCAACCTATGCGTGAACACACAATCATCGTCCCACCAGATAGAAAGGAGTTGAAGATATGGTCTCAACAGGATCCATTCCAGTTACCCCCACTAGCTTAACATACAGCGATCTCCCGTGGATTATTGAGCACAGAGAGGATAGATGTACCCTCTGTGGAAAATGCACAACTATATGCCCAAAGGGTGCTATCAGCCTGAGCTATAGACGTCAACGTTTACCCAAGCTCGATGTTTTCAGTAAAAAACGCTCCAGTGACTATCGCACCTTCACCGGTATTCGCCAGAGCACCGATCTTGCCCATGCCTGCATTGGCTGCGGCATGTGCGCCATGGTCTGCCCCAACGAGGCCATAACACCGGTCGCAAACGACAACGAACACCGCAGCCAGTTCTTCCACAATATAAATGGAGAACCATATAAACGCGGTGGACGCCGCAATATAAGCGGAGCTACCCTGCTTGACCGTATCATGTTCAACCGAATTTCCATGCTTACCGATCCCGCCCTGGACGCAGGCAGACATGAGTTCAACGTAACCACTACTCTTGGTCGGGTCTTGGCCCCCAAGGAGTTCCTTGATCGTACCCGCAAGGGTGAATGGATACCTCCCACCAGGGAGATATTCCCCTTTGTCATTGGTTCCATGTCCTTTGGTGCTCTCTCACCGAATATGTGGCTTGGCTTGCTCCAGGGCGTTGCCTACTGCAATGAAGTCCTGGGAATTCCAGTCGTTATGTGTACCGGCGAGGGTGGTTGCCCTCCATGGGTACTGAGAAGCCCATACCTCAAGTATATTATCCTGCAAATCGCCTCCGGTTATTTTGGTTGGGATGAAATCATCCGTGCCATTCCGGAAATGGAGTGCATGCCAGCAGCAATTGAGATCAAATATGGACAGGGAGCAAAACCCGGTGACGGCGGACTGCTTATGGGACATAAGGTAAGTCAGCTCATCTCCCGACTACGTGGTGTACCTCAGGGCGTTGATCTACCTTCACCTCCAGTACATCAAACCCTGTACTCCATTGAAGAAAGTGTTATGAAGATGATTCAAACACTCTCCACCGCATTTGATCACAAGGTACCGGTATACCCTAAGATTTCAGCCTCCACCTCGGCAAAATCCGTGCTCAACAACCTGGTGCGTAACCCCTATGCTGCCGGACTTACCATCGATGGCATTGACGGCGGAACCGGTGCAGCCTATGACGTTTCCATGCATGCAACAGGACACCCTATCGCCTCCTGCGTACGTGAATGTTATCTCGAGTTGGCCAAGCAGGGAAAACAGAACGAAATTCCTATATTTGCAGCAGGTGGTATCGGCAAAAACGGCAATGTTGCCCAAAACGGTATGGCCCTGATAATGCTTGGTGCATCGGGCGTTCATATTGGCAAGTATATCATGCAGGCCGCAGCCGGCTGTCTCGGTAACGAAAAAAACCGTTGCAACGTATGTAATCTTGGTATCTGTCCAAAGGGAATCACAAGCCAGAATCCAAAGCTCTACCGAAGACTTGACCCCGATAAGGTGGCCGAGAGAGTAGCCGAGGTATTCTGCTCCATCAATACCGAGGTCAAAAAAATCATGGCTCCTCTTGGTAGATCGCAAAGTCTTCCTATTGGTATGTCAGATGCCCTTGGTATTGCCGACAAGGCAGCGGCAGATAGACTCAACATAAAATACGTTTGCTAAAACGATAGCTGATATGTCAGATATTATTTCCAATCTTATGACATAAGGAGTTTTCAGTGACAAGAACTGTGATAAACGGCCTCGATGAAAACGGTCGTCGAATAAGCTCTATGGAGTTTGAGAAAATGGTCCGGGCTGCTGCCAGCAGCTCAGCCAATATCCATCTCAACTCCTACGGGCAACATAATATAGGTATTAGATTAGAGCACAAAGAGGGACTCAACATCACCGTTGAAGGCCCTTCTGGACAGCGTCTTGGTTGCATGGGACTTCCCGGCACCAAGATTGTCTGTAAGGGCGCCACCTCCGATGATGTCGGCTACCTGAATATTGGTGCTGAAATCACCGTCCTCGGTGACGCCACCAACGGTGCCTGTAATGCCATGGCCATGGGCAAGGTCTATATTGGTGGCTCCATTGGTGCCCGTGGTCTGACCATGACCAAGTGGAACCCGGAGTATGAAAAACCTGAACTGTGGGTACTTGGCTCCACCGGCGATTCTTTTGCCGAATTCAACTGTGGTGGTATTGCTGTCGTCTGTGGCATCAAGCCCAAAACCCCGAAAAATATACTCGGCTATCGACCATGTGTCGGAATGGTTGGCGGCTCGATCTACTTCCGTGGACCAATAGATGACTCTTACTCAAGACTTAATGCCAAGCTCTGCAAACTAGATGACCAGCAATGGCAGTGGCTCCTTGAAAATATGCCGACCTTTCTCGGCAATATCCAAAGAGAAGATCTTAGTGAAGAACTCACCATCCGGGAAGATTGGCATGTCCTGAGCTCCATTACCACCCAAGAGCGGGCTCTTATGTGGGCAGGTCCCATGCCCATGGCAGAATTTCGCCGTGAACACTGGGATAAAACCTTTGGCGGTGACCCCCTACGTGATATTGCCCCTGGCCTTGACCGTAGTCCCATTAATGCCATCACCACCGGAGAACTTCGTCGCAAAAAGCCCTACTGGGCCAACAACGAATATTCTGCTCCCTGCACATACTACTGTCCAATTCACATTCCAACCGTGGAACGCCTGCGTCTTCTCCGAGAGGGAAGGGCAGATGAGGCCTACGAACTACTGCTCCGCTACACGCCTCTTCCCGCCTCTGTCTGCGGCGCTATTTGTCCTAACCAGTGCATTCAGAATTGTTCAAGAAAAGGTGTTGATGAGGCCATTGACACCCAAATTCTTGGTCGGGCAGCTGGACATTTTCCGGCGCCTAAACCAGCAGCTGCCACAGGCAAAAGAGTTGCCATCATTGGTGGTGGCCCCGGCGGCATGAATGCAGCATGGCAACTTGCCCTTAAAGGTATTGAGGCCCATATCTTTGAGCAAGATGACAAACTCGGCGGCAAGCTGGCAGGAGTAATCCCCTGGGAGCGCCTGCCACAGGCAACATGGCAGTATGAAATCGATCGTTTCACCTCCATGGAGGGGATCGAACTGCACCTGAATACCACCATGACCAAGGGAAAGTTTGCCGAGCTGCAAAGAGATTATGACTACGTTATCGTAGCCGTAGGAACCCACGAGCCACGAAGCATTCCATTTCCAGGACATGAGAAGGTGATCCCGGCCCTCCACTTCTTAAAGGATGCCAAAAACGCCAGCCACCCTCCACAGGTAGGCAGAGAAGTCGTGATCATCGGCGCAGGCAATGTCGGCTGTGATGTAGCCTGTGAGGCCTATCGCCTCGGCGCGGAAAAGGTTACCCTGATAGATATCCAAAAGCCGCTGGCCTTTGGTAACGAAAAAGAGGCAGCCGAAGCACTGGGCGCTCAATTTCGTTGGCCAATAACCACAAAGGAGGTAACGGATCAGGGTATTATCACCACGGATGGCGAACTGATACCTGCTCAGACCGTTATTGTCTCTATTGGTGATGTTCCCGCCCTCTCCTTCCTGCCGGATTCCGTGGAGACCATGACCGTTGGTGGCGCAGATTGGGTAACCACCAACGAGGCATATGTTACCTCAAACAAGAAGGTACTTGCCGTAGGCGATGTAAAACGACCAGGGCTTGCAACCAACGCCTTGGGTGCTGGCAAAGACGCCGCAGAGTACATTCTTGCCACCGAAAAAGGCGAGAAGTGGGAGCCCTTCAGCAAACCACTCATTGCCCAATCCGCCCTGACCATCACTCATTACGCGCCGATAGCAAAGGAAGCAACAGAGGCAAATCAGGCCGACCGTTGTCTCTCCTGTGCCTCCTGCCGTGATTGCCATCTCTGTGAAACCATCTGTCCAGAGGGTGCCATTTCACGGGAAGATCTGGGCAACGGAGAGTATCGCTATGTCTCCAACGACGATAAATGTATCGCCTGTGGTTTTTGCGCCGACACCTGTCCCTGTGGTATCTGGGTCATGAACCCCTACTAGAGTTCAGCCGACAAAGAGGGCTCGGCGTAGACGGCGAGCCCTCTTTCCCCCTCCCACCTTCTTCCCTCTCACAAAAGTCACTTTCATAGTGACTCAAACTGCTGTATACTCGCCATAGCTATCAAGCGGTAATTCAAAAAAATCGCCTGTTATCATTTAATTAAAATTTACCTTTCATGGTTATATGGCAATGATTGACCCCCTACGTAAGATCCTGACCCCCCTCAAAGAGACACAAAATATTCGTGGTGTTGAGCTCCCCATCGGTTTGGAATTTCTCCAGCTCGTTGTTACCGGCCCCCCCGGTGCCGGCAAATCGTATTACATTGACCAGATAGGCGGTTGGCCCAACGAGGGCTATATAGATCTCACCCATAAGGGTTGGTGGAAAGGGCAATCCCTCACCTATCGACCACGGGAGGTGCATCTGGGAATCCCCTTCAAGGGCTATAAAGAGGCCATAACCGTTTTTGACCGGGAATGGCTCGATGCCCCCACCCCTCCACGGCTGGACCTGTCACGCATAAAACTCCCCCCTGCCCAGGATGGTCTCTTTGTTACCAACTGGAACGACAGATATATTTTTGAATTTCTTATCCCCGATGCAGCGACCGTCTACGCCCAGAGAACAGGCCGACAAGACGAGGGATATTTCCCGGTAGATGACGATCTCACCCTTTCCATGGTCGAAGAACAACTGCTGGTATATCAGGAGGTGGCTCACTATCTCCATAGGGCAGGAATGCACGTCTATGTACGCAAAGGTCTCAACTCACCGCCAATGATCATTGTAGAAAAGGGAAGTGGTACGGTTCCCTTCTGGTCTGTTGAGAAGAAGGTGGAGCGCCCCAGCCTACGCACCCTCGCCGGTTGGCGCTATCTACTGCTTCACCACAGACCCATCAATTGGTTGCATATTAGCCATGAGAACAAACTCTTAACCAAGTCCGGCAGAATTGCCCACGATGGTCGCGGTTTTAAACTCCTCCTTGGCAAACAGTCTCTCTACTTTCAACCCGAAATCCCCCTGGGAATCTCTAAAAAAGAACTGACCAAGAACTGGACCTTTAGCAGCAGCCTCCACTGCTCCGCGCCCAACAGCCCCGCTTTTTTGCGTTTGTGTGTAGGGGAGACCGCCATCCTGGGACGCCTTAACCAAGCCCTCACTGACATTGTCCAACTGGATAAATCTGTAGCAGGACGGCATGTCAGCGTTTCTAACATCAAGGGAGATCTCGTTCTCACCCCCCTTGATAATACGGCAACAACATCCATTCGGCGCCTAAACGACCTTGACCATCGGGAAAAACTGGAAAGCAACCGCTATGCCTCCTTTATCGCTCTTCGCAAGCTGATGGAGGGTCCCATCCAGGAGCTGGATACAGAGAGAGCCCTGAGCGACCTACAACAGATTAATAAAATTTTGGCAGGAGAAAGCTCCCGCCCCATCAATAAAAACGGTGAGCCGGGAGGCATCCTGGACCTCACAGAGGATGCCAACGCCATCATTGTCGGCGACCTCCATGGCCAGGTGGACAATTTTCTTAAAATTCTCACCGAAAACTGTATTATCCATAATCTGAGAAAACGGCGCTCCACCCTGATTATTCTGGGAGATGCCATCCACTCCGAGATTGCAGGCGAGATGGAAGATATGACCAGCAGTGTCCTACTCATGGATATAATACTTCGTCTCAAACTGGCCTATCCCAAAAATGTCCACTATATTCGGGGTAATCACGATAGTTTTGATGCCACCATCAGCAAGAATGGAATATCTCAGGGGCTACTCCACAAGGAGCATCTCCTTAAGATCCGTGGCTTGGAATACGTAAATGCCATGAACGCCTTTTGGCAGCAGATTCCCTATATCGTCCGCTCACCAATTTTTTCCGCCTGCCATGCAGGACCGCCCCTGACTGAATGCCCGAAAATGATCTTATTAATGTAAGATACAGAGCGGATCTGGCAAAAGAGCTCACCTCTAACCGGGTAGAGCGACCAGGGAGTATGAATGGCTACAATAAAAATGACATAAAACGTTTTCGCAAACTGCTGGATCTTGGCTCCAGAACAGCTGTTATTGTTGGCCATACCCCCCTTGACCCCTTTGCCAGTGTATGGACAGATGCGGGCACAATCAGAAGTCATCATATTGTTTATAGCGGACATAATCAGGGGCCATCAATATTTACCCAGTCTACAGGAAAAATGATCCAGGTCAGCTACCCCTATGAACCATTAATAAAATTAATAAATAAGATTCGCTAATATATTGACAGGTAGTTATAGAGAGACAGATAATACGGTTATTTTCTTGACAGCCTTACTGTCATACAATAAAAACCGTGGAAATCTGTTTTTATTAATCCCTATCGAACTAATAAAAGTAAGGTATTATATTATGGCTCTTTTACCAACCAGTGCCCTCTCGGGACTCCTTCGCGGTTCGCCGTTTAAACCTATTCAGGAACATATGAGAGTAGTATTTTCCTGCGTTTGCCAGATACCACCATTATTTGATGCCCTATATCACAAAGATGACGTTCAGCTCTCCATATTTGCTGAAAAAATAATTAATCTTGAGACCGAAGCGGATAAACTCAAAAGCAAGTTTCGTCTCAATATGCCTAAATCGCTCCTGCTTCCAGTTGATCGTAAAGATCTTCTCGGTCTCATCAGTGATCAAGATGCAATTGCAGATACAACGGAGGAAATTGCCCAAATACTGCTCTACCGAGATATGACGGTACCAGAAGAATTGAAGGTGCTCCTTGACGAACTCCTTGAGGCCACCATAGAAATTTCCTCCGACGCAAAGGCCATCATCGAACAACTCGACGAACTCCTGGAAGTAGGTTTTGGCGGAAGAGAATTTGATAAAGTTACAAGGATGATCGCTGGCGTTCGACGTGGCGAACATAATATTGATAACATACTACACAGATCTAGACGTGCCCTTTTTGAAGTAGAAAATAGCCTTGACCCTGTCTCGGTTATGTTCTGGTATGAGATTCTTGGTTTACTCGGTAAGATTTCCGATTTAGCCGAGAACCTTGGCGACCGCCTGCTTCTATTCATGTCTAAATAATCTGGGGGAAATATGGAAATTATTGCCGCACATGGCACAGCAATGCTCATTATGGCCGTTATATTCGGCCTGTATATGACCTGGGGCATAGGCGCTAACGACCTCGCTAATGCCATGGGAACTTCGGTTGGAGCCGGAGCGATCACCGTAAAGCAGGCCATTGGAATTGCTATTTTTTTTGAATTCCTTGGAGCTGTTATTGCAGGTGGAAATGTTACTAAAACCATTCGAAAGGGAATTATTGATCCCTCAACCCTGGTCAACACGCCTGAGATACTCGTCTACGGCATGCTTGCCGCCCTTCTTGCGGCAGCAGTATGGCTAATGATAGCCTCATCCCGTGGTTGGCCTGTATCCACCACCCACTCCATTATCGGTGCTCTGGTGGGCTTTGCCATAGTTGGCATTGGTCCGGGAGCCGTGCATTGGGGAAAAATAGGCAGTGTTGTTGCCAGTTGGATTGTCTCACCTATAATTGGTGGAACCATCGCCTATCTGCTCGTTATGAGCACCAGAAAGCTTATTTTTGACACAGCTAACCCTCTTAAAAATGCCAAAAGATATGCGCCCTTCTATGTCTTTCTAGTAGGGTTTATCATCTCGCTGGTTACCCTCTTTAAGGGTTTGAAGCATCTCAACATCGACCTCACCTCAGGGCAAAGTCTTCTCTGTGCTGCTCTTTTTGGTTGTTTTACCGCCCTTATGGGTTGGTATCTCACCAAAGACATTAAAGAGGATGTTACTGCCAACCGAGAGTTCAGCTTTGCAAGTGTTGAGAGGGTATTCACCCCCATGATGCTCTTCACTGCCTGCTCCATGGCCTTCGCCCACGGCTCAAATGACGTAGCCAATGGCATTGGACCACTTGCTGCCGTCTATAGCATTATTAGCTCCGGTGGTGAAGTTATGCAGGACTCACAGCTTCCCATCTGGATCCTTCTTCTAGGTGGTGCGGGTATTGTCCTTGGTCTTATCACCCTCGGTTACCGGGTAATGCTTACCGTGGGGAAAAAAATCACAGAGCTTACCCCCTCCCGAGGTTTCTGCGCAGAACTTGCCGCAGCCATTACCGTTGTTATTGCTTCGCGTACGGGACTGCCTGTTTCCACCACTCATATCCTTGTCGGCTCCGTACTCGGGGTAGGCCTGGCACGAGGAGTAGGAGCACTTGACCTGCGGGTGATCCTCAACATTGTCATATCCTGGGTTGTCACCCTGCCCGCAGGGGCATTTATGGCAATGCTCTTCTTCTTCACCCTTAAGGGTATCTTTGGTTAAAACTCTCTTTGGTTGCAAATATTTTAAAAAAATATTTGCAACCAATGCCTACTTACCCTGCAAACGATCAAGCAACTCCAGAGCCTTCTCACTCTCCTCCTTTATTTTCTTAGTCGTTTTCGCATTTTTAATCGTCTGGTTAAAATTAAAACGAGCAAGCCTTAGCCTCCCCCTATACAGATTATATTTGCCAAGATAATAGGTAGCCATACCCTTTTTTTTCTGACTACTGGCAAGACGCCCCAGTTCATAGTAGGCCTTATCATATTCAGGCATAGCACTGAGGACACTCTTATAATACTTTTCTGCCTGGGTAATATCTCCCCTTCTTGCCATCAACCTGCCAAGGTTAAAAATGGCAAAGAGATTGCCAGCATCACGGGCCAAGGTCGCCCGCAAATCCTGCTCTGCCGCCACAAGCTGCCCCGCCTCAAGCTGAATATATCCCCTGTCACCAATCAATGCGATCTTATCCGGAAAATCCTTAATTGCTTGGTTTATATACTGAAGACTTCTTGGATAATCATTTTCTCGCAGGGCAACAAGGGCAAGACCATAGCCTGACATCTTTTTTTCAAACTCTGTTGAGCGGGCAGAGGTATGAAGACTAATAAGCAGATCACGAAAGGAGGCAGACTCTGTTACCTGAGAAAGCACCCTGTACTTAAAACGAAAAAAAGCAAAATTATCAACTTTAACAATCCCTCTACCACCTCGTTTCTTATCAATAATGACAAGAGATTCAACATACTCAAGCCGAGCCTCTGGATTGGGGTGAGTCACAAGATACTGAGGAAGTTTTTCACTGCGATAACGGGCAATGCGACGCATTGTACCCAACATCTTCACCTGTCCCTGCGGATCCCGGTGCAGGGCCTTCATCCAATCATAGGCAAGCAAATCAGCCTCCTCCTCATGGATACGGCTATAGTGAAGGGATATACTTCGTCCCGTGGCCATGGCTCCAACTAACAGGGCTGGAGCAAGGGCTCCACCGGTCAGAAGAGCAAGCAGGGCAAGACCCGCAGTAGCTACAGTACTCACCTTACCCTTATCCATCCTGGCGGCAAGATGCCTCCTGACAACATGACCAATTTCATGGGCAAGTACTGAGACGAGCTCATCCTCGGAGTTCATTGCCGCAATAAGGCCGGAATAAAAGAAGATCAATCCCGAAGGAGCAGCGAAGGCATTAAAGTCCTTACTATCAACAACATAAAAATGATAATCAAAATACTGAATGCCCGCAACACGAAGCACCTCATCACCCAAGGAGTTTATATACTGGTCAATATCAGGATCATCAACAAGAGGAAAAGCTCCACGGACTGAATAGAGGAGCTTAGCACCCAACTCCTGCTCTTCCTTAACACTAAAGGCTGAGCTCGTTGCCGGCATACTGACAATAAAGAAAAAAGCTACAAGAACAGCCGTGTATTTACGGTGATACCTTTTAATCTTTTTTAAAAGACGCAACGAGACATATAATTCCCTCTTCCATTGAGACAATAGGTGCATATCCAAAATCCTTTTGGGCATTTTCAATAGAAAAATAGTGTGATTTTGCCAGTTGCTCCGCAACAAATCTGGTCATGGGCGGATCGTTTTGCAGGCCAAGAACTCTATAGGCACCTTCAAAAAAGGCGCCCAAAGCATAGGCCAGAGAGAAGGGCACAGATCTTTCAAGCGGTGGCACATCCAGACGAACAAAGAGCTCATTAAGCCAATCCCACAGATTCACAGGCTGGCCCTGACTGATAAAATAGGCCCTGCCAGCAGCTGTTCCAGCGCGCAGCAAATTATTTGCCGCCAGCAGATGGGCATGGGCAACATTATCCACATAGGATACATCAACAATATTATCTTTTTTGCCAACAATCTTCAAACGATTTTGCAGGCGACTGGCCACCAGACGAGGAATGAGATGCGGATCGCCAGGCCCCCAAACCAGATGGGGCCGCAGGGCAACACAGGCAAGGCGGGAGGGATCTACCGCAAGCACAGACTTCTCCGCCATCACCTTGCTTTTGGCATAGTGACAGAGAAATTTTTCCGGATAGGGCAGACTCTCATCTCCATTAGCAATCGACTGTCGATTAAAAACAACCGAGGGGGTCGAGGTATAGACCAGGGCCCGAACCCGACCTAGACAGGCTGCGATAACAGACTGCGTCCCCAGAACATTGGTCTTGTAATAATCATCCCATTCACCCCAAATACCTGCCAGAGCGGCAACATGAAAAACCACATCCATACCCTCAACGGCACCCACCATAAAGGCCTGGTCACCGATATCTCCCCGGTAACATTCAACCCCCATGGCCTCAAGCTGAGGATAGAGACCACGGCCAACAACACGCACCTGAACTCCATCGGCCAGTAGCATCTGGACAATTGCCCGACCGACAAAACCATTTCCACCTGTGACCAGGGCCCTCTCTATTTTGCCCGTGACAACTCTTGACTGGCCCATACCGATAATTTCTCCCGAAATATTTTCGCATTATGTCGAATATCCACGGGAAAAGACCTGTGAACAAGAAAGTGTTCTATCTCAGCGGTAAGAGGGTCAGCCGCCGCAAGTGCTCGAACATCCTCCAGTAGATCCCCATCCGAAATAGTGGCCCCCTTTTTCTTCTCGACAATAAGGGCGGGCTCTGTAACTCCTCCAATCCCCTTTACTGCCACAAGGGCCGAACGGTAGACATCATCATGCTCATTAACAATGGCCTCACAGGGAATGGTGAAGAGGGTTCCCGCTTCTGTCACCACCCGATGAGCACGACGGCCACAGAACCACAACAGACCATCCACATCAAGATAACCGGTATCACCCATACGATGCCAAAAGGTGGCCCCATCCTCTATTTTAGCCAGACGGGTCTCGTGGGCATTATTATCATAGGCCCGAGTAACCACATTACCGCGGACAATAATTTCTCCTATCTCTCCTGCGGCACAGACCTGCACATCCTCTATACAGGCAATAGGATCATCGGAAATAGTAATAACCCGCACCTCCATACCGGGTAGGGCACGGCCAACACAGGCGCCTGCCCCCCGCCTACTTCTCTCCCAGGTCGAAGACAAAATTTCCCTGCCGGTGATGGAGACAATGGGCAGACTCTCCGTCGCCCCATAGGGGGTAAATATCTCTGCATCCTTTGGCAGCATCTTCTCCACCCTCTGTAAAAGCTCACCAGATACGGGGGCACCTGCCATGAGGACCTTCTTCAGAGAGGGCAGAACAATCTTTTTCTGCACACAGTAGTGACTCACCACATTCCAGATAGCCGGCGAACCAAAGGAGTAGGTCACTCCATATTTTTCAATCGATGCGATATACTTTTGCGGATCAACCTGAGCCGGCTTGGTCGGATCCATATCAGGAATCACAGCACAGGCCCCGAGAGACGTTGAAAAGAGGGCAAAGAGAGGGAAGCCAGGCTGATCAACATCGCCTACACCGATACCGTAGTATTTCCCCACATGCTCACGTTGGGCGGCAAAGAGATCATGTTCATAACGGACGCCCTTAGGGGCACCGGTGGATCCCGTGGTAAAGATAATTGCCGCCAGATCATCCTTTTTAGGCTGATGGGCTGGATAGGCATGCATGCTCTTCACCCCGGCCCTGCGAATATCCGGCCCAAATATCCCACAGGCACTCCCACAACAGAAAGAGAGCCTGATGGTGGAGAAGGTACGGCGAAACAGCCTGGAGACCAGAAGCGCCTTGGGAATGCCTATCAAAACAGCAGGCGTCACCCGGGCAATACAACGCAATAAGTTCTTATAGCCCATGCCCGGATCAATCAGAATAACAGGAGCACCAAGCTTAAAAAGGGCAAAGGTCAGACAGATAAAATCCGCCGATGGCTTGACCATCAGCATGACGCGATCGCCCGATTTAACGCCTGAATCACGGAGATAATGAGCATAACTATCGGAGAGACGATTCAGCTCTGCAAAGGACATTTCACGCCCCGTGGCAGCCTCAACAAGCCCTCTCTGCTCTCCATACTTCTGGGCAACCTCCTGCAGGGTTCTACCAATATTCAGCACCTTAATCTTCCTCGCAAACTGTGAAAAAACGTTCTAATCGCGGAGCAATATCAGCAAACTCATCTTCTAATATATAGTGACCGCCATTTTCGTAATATACCTTTTCCGCATAGGGAACCCGCTCACACCACTGCCGATAAAAGTGATCATTAAAGCAGAAGTCCTTTCCACCCCAGAGGATAAGGGTTGGCACCTGCCGCGCGACCAGGGCCTCTAGCCCCCGCTCCACCTCCACCAGGGTTCCATAGCTGGGATGGGCTGAGTTCAGCGGAATATCATGGACAAATCCATAAACAGCAACCCGTTTTTCCCAGTTCGAGTAGGGAGCAAGATATCCCGCCACCACCTCTTTGGATAATCTCTTCTGCACGGCCATAAAGCTTGCAGGCCAGGCAAAACCATTCAGTCCTCGGACAAGATACTCACCAAAAAGAGGAGCCCGACAGAGACTGATACGCAGGGGTATATGAGTTGAACGAAATGCTGCGGTATTCAATACCACCAATTTTTCTACCCTCTCCGGGGCAAATGCAGCACAGCCAACCCCGATGGCCCCACCCCAGTCATGAACCACCAGAGAATATTTTTCTATCTGAAGATGCTCCAGCAGCTGAAAAAGATTCTGCCGATGGGTTTGCAGGGTATAGGAATAATCCTGGGGCTTATCCGAAAGACCACAACCCATATGATCCACGGCAATAATGCGGTGGGTCTTAGAGAGAAGGCTGATGACTCTACGGTAATAAAATGACCAGGTTGGATTACCATGGACCAGGACAATGACGGGGCCATGCCCCTCATCCACATAGTGCAGACGTTGACCGCCTATTTCGAAATAATTCGATTGAAAAGGATACTCTGTAAACACAAGTCCCCACTTATATTTAAATTTAACATAAGTGCACCTCCAAATATCTGAAGATACGCGTAATAGATCAGCTATAACGATTTTCTATCTCTACTGCTCAAAGGCCTCCTGACAATCTTACAAAAGGCAGAGCTCTTCGCCGAAGATAACTATACTATCTTAGTAAATTTCTGCACCGAAGTTCTCCTCCCTTAGAGAGAAGGGACTCTCTTTTATGAGAAATTTCTTTTTCTATAACAACAAGGGGCCCTCTTGCTCCTTTGCCCGATTTAATAGCCACAGTCTCTACCAACGCTATCTCTCTCCCCGCTCTGCCAGATCAACTCTTTTTTTCCTAAGTGCTCAAAAAAAATCATCCTTAGAAAAAGCCCCCAAGCTCCAAATAAAACTAAAAAAAAGAATTGGCACAATCAGCAAAAAATAAAATTTACTTTAGCAAAATCGCTGTCTGGTGTAGACTGTTTTGTTTTGCAGTTAATAACTAACCTAGAACGAACAATTCTCTTGCAGAGAGACTTATAAATAAAACACTATGACAAACAAAGAAATTATAAAAAGATTGTACCACGAGATCATTCCCTATAAAATCCCGCTATTTATAGCAATGTTTGCCATGATTGTCGTAGCGGCCCTCACGGGCGCTCAGGCATATTTGGTGAAGGATCTCCTCGATAAAATCTTTATGGAAAAAGATGTCTTTTTTCTGCAAATACTTCCCCTTATTATTATTGCCATCTTCTTCACTAAGGGTGTCCTCTACTATACCTATGCAATCATTCTTGAGAGGGTTGGTCAATCTATTATTCGTGATTTTCGTCTGAAAATATTTGCCCACATACACCGCCAATCCCTCTCCTTTTTCCATAACACCCCGACAGGCACCTTGATATCCAGAGTGCTCTCCGACGTTGCTCTTATGCAACAGGCTGTCTCCACTGTTATCATCCAGCTCCTACGAGATTTTTTCCAAGTGATCTTCCTGCTTGGCGTCATCTTCTACATGAACTGGAAACTTGCCCTGATATGTTTTCTCATCATCCCCCTGGCAGCCATCCCCATCGTCAAATTTGGTAAAATCTTCAGAAAGCTGAGCACAAAAACCCAGGAGGAGACTGCTGAAGTCTCCAACATGCTCCATGAGACAATTTCCGGAAGCAGAATTGTCAAAGCATTCTGCCGAGAAGATTATGAGGTAGAGCGCTTTCACAGGCAAGTAGAGACACTCTTTACCATCACCATGAAGAATGCAAAATACCGCGTATTCCAAAGCCCCCTGATGGAAATAATAGGTGGTTTTGCCGTAGCGGGCATCATCTGGGTGGGCGGCAGTGAAGTCATTAACGGCTCGGCAACACCGGGTACCTTTTTTGCCTTCTTAACAGCAATGATCACCGCCTACGACCCCGTGAAGCGAGTCAGTCAAGTCAACTCAACGATCCAACAGGGACTTGCCTCGGCACAACGGGTCTTTGCCATATTGGATATTAAGCCGGAAATAGAGGACAAGCCGGAAGCAACGTCCCTCGCCCCCTTCAAAGAATCCATCGAGTTTCATGATGTTTCCTTCTCCTACGGAACAGAAAAAATTCTCTCTCACATCAACCTGAAGGTCCCTGCCGGAGAGGCCCTGGCCATTGTCGGCCCCAGCGGTGGGGGTAAAACAACCCTTACCAACCTTATTCCCAGGTTTATTGACTTGCAAGAGGGTTCAATCACCATCGACGGCACCGATATTAGAGATGTCACCACCAACTCCCTGCGCAATCAAATTGCCATGGTCACCCAACAGACAATTCTCTTTAACGACACCATCAGAAACAATATCGCCTACGGCAAGGACAGCTGTACAGAAGAGGAGATCAGACGGGCGGCAAAGGCAGCCCATGCCCTGACCTTTATAGAGGAACTTCCCAATGGCTTTGATACCGCCCTCGGCGAGGGAGGGGCAAAACTCTCGGGCGGACAGCGCCAGAGAATCTCTATTGCCCGGGCCCTCCTGGCCGATGCCCCCATTCTTATTTTAGATGAGGCAACCTCAGCCCTCGATACAGAATCAGAACGAGAGGTACAAAAGGCCCTGGAAAACCTTATGCAAAACCGAACAACCTTTGTTATTGCCCATAGACTTTCAACAATCAAAAACGCATCTCGAATTGTGGTGGTCAAAAAGGGAAAAATAGTAGAAGAGGGAAGTCACGAGGAACTGCTAAAGCTTGAGGGCGAATACCAACTACTCTACAATATGCAATAGGACTCCTCTCCCTGTTGCCGCTCAGTTGGTAACAGGGAAAGGATTACGCTGCCAAAGGCAAAGAAACGGTGGCTATACAACCACTCTCTACCCCATTTTCTAGATAAAGCTTACCACCATGCTCTCCAATGATCTTGGCACTCATGGACAGCCCCAGTCCAGTTCCCTCTGCCTTGGTAGTAAAGTAGGGATCAAAAACATGAGCGAGCAAACTCTTCTCTACCCCCAGGCCATCATCAATGATCTGCACCTGATAAAAGCCAGCAACAACCTGGCAACGAACAACAATCTCCCCACCTGCCTGCATAGCTTGAAAACTGTTTAAAAGCAGATTCAAAAACACCTGATTCAACCTATCAGCACTGCCGAGTACCCGTAGGGACGTGTCAGAAAATTCCGTAACAAGGCTAATACCTGCATCCTCTGCGTCCAAGGCGACCAAAGAGAGGGCCTTGGTAATTACCTTTTCCAGATAGACAATCTCGCCTCTCTCCTCCTCAGGCTTTGCATAGTCAAGAAGTTCTGTAATACTTCTATTGAGTCTTTCCACCTCATCCACCAGGACCTGAGCCGTTTGCTGCCCCTTAGAACCACCGGCAAAAAACGAGTGGAGAAGCATACCAAGGCCCTTAATTGAGCTGAGTGGATTACGCAGTTCGTGAGCAACTCCGGCTGCCATCTTACCAAGAGAGGCCAGATGGGCATGCCGTTGCATCTCTCTCTCCAATGCCTTCTGAGTCGTGAGGTCCTGGAGAAGAATCACATAGCCATCCTCATCACCAAGATCATTTTTCACCTCAACCAAATTCAAAAAAAGTACCTTCTTTCCATCATCCGCCTCAACCTCTATCTCCTTCCCCTCCTGCCACCGACTGAGATCAAGAGCCAGCGAGGAGTGGGCCATTAACTCCTCAAGCGGTTTTCCCAGAAAAGATTCATCCCTTATGCTCAGCAGAAAGCAGGCTGCATCGTTGATCAGACGGATAGCACCGTCACGGCCAACACCGACAAGACCAACGGGGATCGAGGCAACAAGATGATCTGTAAACACACGCATCTTGGCAAGCTCTGACTCAGAATGGCGAAAACTCTGCAGGGTCAAGAGAGAGAGCCCTCCACCCAGACCAACAAGCAATAAGACCACGGAGAGGATGGCTATTTGATTACGATTTTCTTTAAAACCGCTATTAAACTGATCGAGATCGAGGACGGCAAAGAGCCAGAGCCTTTTGCCATAGATGGTACCGGGACCTGCAAAAAACGGTCTATCTTTCCTGTGATGCATCATGGGACGCATTGCAGAACGCCGGCCCTGCCGGGAAAGATCAAGTAGAGTGAGCACCTGAAAAGTTTTTCCGTCGACATCTTCAGGAGCAAGTTCCCGAAAGAAAAACCTCTTCCTCCCTTGACCGACTACCGATTCTTTTAAAAATTTTTCGTCCGCTTGGGACAGAGCAAGCTCTTCACCATCCACCACCGAGGAGAGCACCTGACCATCAGCCAAAACAATCTGCAGAGAATCCACCCCGGCCTGCTCCTGGGCCTGATCAATGGCCCGAAGCAGATAACCCTTAAAAAGGGTATTATCTATCGTCCCACCGGCACGACGCAAAGATTTACGCATATCACTGGCAATAATACGACGTACAGCCTCTGTCTGTTGAAAAAGGGCGTTTTCCAACAACACCCTCTCTCGCTTATGCGAACTCACCCCCAAGCCGGCAATAATAGCCGCGAGCAAGAAACATGCTACCGCAAAAATCCAAGGAGAGACATTAACAAGACCCTTTTTCATAGAACTCTGCCTCACAGGGAGGCCTCTTAAAAAATTTTACTTTGAAAAATTTTCCCTAAGATTACCCGGGTAACAAGATATGTTGAGAAGACCCCCTCCGAGCCCATGGGGCCGGAGGCAAGGGTCTGACCACTTATAAGCGGGTTATCCGATGCATAATAGGCACAACGTACCTTGACATCAGCAGATAATCTTTTCCGTATTATGCTCGCACCAATTGCTCGCTGAAAATGGGCTCCCTCCATCTCCAGCCCCACCATCCCCCACTTGGATTTTAAAAATCTTTTGAGCAGATCGCTGTTTTGCAGGGAGGTGCCCAGGACCGTCAGCATTGAACCCGTAACAACTCTTATGCCCTTCTTACAGATGGTAAAATCTTCCGGTGCCAAATCGTTATCTACAATATAGTTATCAGGTGTACCCTCAAGCACATAGGCGGAGGCCAACATAATGTCACCTTTTTTACCAGCAAGAATGCCCGCCTTACCCATAACAGAGATAGATTTCACATCAAGTTTACAGTGGGGAAAATCGTCCTGGCCCCTTAAAAACTCATCAAGAATAGTAAAGGCCTGGGTACCAAAGGCATAATCAATCACCAGAAGCACAGGGGCATCTTCTCCCCATTGGTCGCCGACAATAGATGGATGGAGCACCTCAACTTTAGAGGTATCAATAAACTGAACATCAATACTGGAGCCAGATGTATCATGCCAAAAGCGAAAACCATGCGCCAGGGCATACTCCTCCAGATCATCTTCTTCATCCCTAAGCTCCCGCACCATTACCGCCAGATCACTGGGTACCTCTCGATCTTGCCTCTGTAAATAGCCAGGACCATAGAGCACGTTACGACAGGAATGCATATTAGCACTAATTATATGCAGGGACCGATTCGCTAAACCACCCTCAACAATAGCCCCTATAACAGACTTTGCCCAAACAGATGCATACTTACTGGCGGCTATCATATCGTTCATGGAAGGGGCACATACTATCTGAAAGGTACTGGAAGGGTTTACCTCACACCCACCCCGGCACCTCCTCCCTATTTCATAAATAAAGGAGAAGAGACTGCTATTGGCACCATCCCGCAGGCGAGTTCCCTCCAAATACTCATAACTATCCCTGGTTTCCTTATAGCTGCGACCAAGAAATTTCGAGAGAACCCAGAGGGCCTGATCAAGCTCTTCCCCCTGAAGTTCAAGGTCTTCCCCCTGAAGCTGAACCCCACTCTCCATCAGTTTTTTTAACTTGGCCCAGTCGCCATTTACGGGGTCTTCTTCCGCCCGTATCAAATTATGTATCTTAGAGGCCTCAAGATTTAAAAAAACAATATGAGTAAGAATGTCATAAACCTCGCTCTCGCCCCGGGTGACGATAAAGCACATTTCAGTCTCAGAAATAGCATAGGAGAGCCTGCGTCGTTTAAGTGGCGTCCTCTTTTCAAAGGATGTTTGAGCAAAATCGTCAACACTGGTAAGGACAAGTTTTTCACATTTCTCAATTCCACGGGGCATACGATTAATCACGTACTCCAAGCCTTTAAGCTCAACGACACGCGGATCATTCATGGAACCATATATTTCAGGACTGATCTGAATGAGGGCCTCTGCCAACTTCTCCCCCATCACATCGGTTGGTCGATAATAACCCTGAATAATAATCGCATCGGCTATGGTTTTAAATGTAGCAATTGCCCTACGAGACCGTTGCGCCTTGGTAAGATGGTCCATATAAAATCCTCATAAAGTCTTGTTTAGCAAGTTAGGTGAGAAAACATACAGAAAAGATTAATACAACACGTATGAAAATACTACCATATCGTGTTGTATTATAAGAAAAGTTACAGGAGAATGGGCAGGTGGGGCGAGAAGTAAGGGTAAGACTAAGCTAGATAGGATTCCAAGACTGCAATTAATTCATCACGCCCCTGGCCTGTCTTAGAAGAAAAAAGGATTCGCTCATCTTTTTTGATTCCATGACCTGCGTCAAGAATGGCGGCATGCCTGCTAAGCTGATTACCTGACAACTTATCTATTTTAGTATAAATCGGTAAAACAGGCACCTTCTGCTCACGAAGCCAGTCAAGCAATTGACGATCAAGGGCCTTAGGCTCATGGCGAATATCAATAATAACCACAACACACTTTAAAGCCTCTCTTTCGGAAATATAGCTGGTGATCAGCTTTTGCCAGTTATTTTGCATTTCTTTGGAGACCCGGGCAAAACCATAGCCAGGTAAATCGACGAGCATACAATCTTCAGCAGCCTGGAAAAAATTCAATCCCTGGGTTTTTCCCGGCCTGCCACTTACCTTAACAAAACCACTTCGTCTCAACAGGGTATTCATCAGACTAGATTTACCAACATTAGACCGACCGGCAAAGGCAAACTCAGGCAAACCATCTTCAGGCAACTGGTCTAAACCGTGAACACTTAGGAGAAACGTAATATCGTTTAAATTCACTGTTTCTTCTCCTCATTATAATTAAAAACAAAATAGGGATAAAACCATAATTGGTTTTATCCCATAAATCTGCCCCCTACGAGGCTAAACCAGCATGTTTACCACAAACCGGTTTAAAGAAAAACAGCAAAGATGATCAGATCACCTTATTAAGAGCATACTCAATGATACCCTCGGCCCCAACCTTATGCAAACGGGGCACAAGATCACGAACAATATCTTTTGAGATAACAGTCTCAACGGAAAACCATTCAGCATCGGAGAGTCCTGCTACAGTCGGAGCATTAACACTGGGGAGCATTGCAACAATTTCGTCAAGTTGCTCTGCTGCCACATTCATCTTGAGACCAACAATCCTATCGGCCTTGAGGGCCCCTTGAAGCAGGAGGCACATATTCTCAATTTTTTCACGCTTCCAAGGGTTCTCCCAAGCCTCTTTATTGGCTATAAACTGGGTATTGGACTCCATGAGTTCATAAATAATTCTGAGACCATGGGCACGGATAGTATTTTCTGTTTCCGTTACCTCAACCACCGCATCCACAAGACCTGCAACTACCTTTGCCTCGGTGGCACCCCAAGAAAACTCGATCTCTACGTTGATACCAAGATCCTTAAAAAATCTCTCACTAACGCCAACGAGTTCTGTAGAAATTTTCTTCCCCTCAAGATCTTCAAGGGTTTTGATATCAGAATCACCAGCCACGGCAACCACCCAACGAGTGGGGCGGTTACTCACTTTAGAATAGACCAGATCACTTACCACAACAATCTCTGACTGATTCTCCATGGTCCAATCTTTGCCGGTGATACCAGCGTCCAACATACCACTCTCGACATAACGAGACATTTCCTGAGGACGACAGATCGAGCAATCCAACTCAGGATCATCTATTTTAGGAAAATAGTTACGGGCAGCAGGCTTAATAAGCCAACCAGCCTTTTCAAAAAGATTAATCGTGGCAACCTCAAGACTTCCCTTTGGCAATCCCAGTTTCAACTGACTCATCTCACACTCCATTATATATTTTTATTCTTTTATTAATAATCAGACTATTTACTGCCATAAACCTGGGCAGGGTCAAAAAGTGGTTTCCCCTCCACAACCAATTCCCCTTGATGGACTCTTCGAAAAAAGCAGGATCGATGGCCTGTATGACAGGCAGCATCACCAATTTGGTCAACCTTAAAAACAACAGTGTCGCTATCGCAATCAACCAGGATATCGTGGATAACCTGAACGTTTCCTGAAGATTCTCCCTTCAACCAGAGGCTGTTACGAGATCTGCTCCAATAATGCGCCTGTCCTGTCTCTAAAGTTTTTTCCCAAGAAAGTTTGTTGATATACGCCAGCATCAGTACCTCACCGCTAACATAGTCCTGAACCACTGCGGGAAGTAATCCGTCCACAGATTTTTCGAAATTAAGTTCAACCATAGCTTTTCCTGTTAAATTTATAACAATTATAGTTTTTTAGTACAAAAAGCCCAAAAAAGCATTCAGCCTTCTGCTAAAAGAGCTACGTAGCATACGGGGGTCTGCAAGCAAAGTCAAGGATACAGCCATTATTTTTTTTACATTATGACAGATTAAAAGAGATTTCCTGAATGATGCACAGAAATCATATTTTTTACATGCTAAAAAAAACGTATTTAGCATTTTTACACGAACAAGAGAAAACAAGACTCCATTAAATAAAAAGAGAAGCTTGCATAATACGACGCCAACATTATATTCTGCTTCAAATTCTGTTTTGACCAACATTCATCCTAGACAATAAAGGAAACAACCATGCCCCCTTTACAAGACAATACTGTTGTCATACTTAGCTATATCGGCAAACTCGACAACGGTGAAATTTTTCAAAAAATAGACGTAGAAGCACCCATAAAGGCAACTCTTGGCAGCAGTGAATTGCCCCCCATGGTAGAGGAGGCTGTACGCAACATGACTCCTGGAGAAAGCACCTCCGTGCGTGTACCGCCGGAAGAGGGCTTTGGTCCACGACAGAAAATTCTCCTTCAAGAGATCGAAAATAAGGAATTTATCGAAAGGGTGAAGCCTAAACCAGGTATGATTATCACCCTTAATGCTCAAAAGGATGGGGCAGAAGAACCAGTCCCTGTTCCTGCCACCATCATGGAAATTAACGGCGATACCGTTCTTGTCGACTACAACCACCCCCTTGCAGGGCATCATCTTACCTACGATGTCACCCTTATAGCTGTTGAATAAAAAAATGCCCCTGTTATGAAAATCTCCACCCATAACAGGGGCAAAAGAGACAGAACATAAACCTCTCCATCCTGCTGAGTTATTTACAGATCCCCCCGCACCCCATCTTTCTTTTCAGAAAACAAAAATCTTTTTCTTTACACCAATATATATAGATATTTTGGCAATGAACCGATATATTATCAAATAATATTTCAGTAAAAAGAAATATTTCACCTTTTTATATAAACATTGTAATATTTTCCTGACTACCTATCCTCTTGCTTGGAGCATATGATGGACTTTGAAGATGACGAAATACTCCAAGGCTTCGTAGAAGAATCCCTTGAACACCTCTCTAGTATAGAAAATGATCTACTCGCTATCGAAGAGGGAGGTGCGGCCATAGATGAAGAACTTGTAAATAAGGTTTTCCGGGCAGCCCACTCCATAAAAGGTGGCGCTGGTTTTATGGGACTGACTGCTATCCAAGAACTTTCCCATGCAACAGAAAACATATTGGGCATGGTGCGTAATAAATCCATTATTCCTACCCCTGAGATCATAAACGTTCTCCTTATTGCAGCAGACCAACTGCAGACAATGATTGAAGACGTGGCAAACAGTAATGAGGCGGATATAGCCAATCAAGTATCTGCCCTCAATGCTATTGCCGAAGATAGCAAAAATAAACAGGCCTCCCCGAAGCCTGTACCTGCGGTGGAACCAGAGGCGCCTAAAGCAGAAATTGCAGAAGATGCCTTTGTCCTCTTTGCAGAGGCAGCTCCCGTAAAGACACCCCCCATAGAACAAGAAGAAATTGTGCCAGAGGCAGTGCTAGCAGAAACGCCAGCGGTAATAGAAACGCCAGCGGTAATAGAAACGCCAGTAGTAGAAACAGCAATCGAAGTAGTTTCTACGGTGGTGCAAAATATTGCGCCACAGGTCCCCGCCACCAAAGAGAGCAAGGCTGAAGGCAAAAAAACAACGGCTCAGTCGGACACCACTCTCAGGGTTCACGTCAGTCTTCTCGACTCCCTAATGACCCTGGCCGGCGAGTTAGTCCTCAGCAGAAACCAACTACTTCAAACAATTTCTACCCCTGAGCTTCACAATGTTGACACGGTAGGCCAACGTATCGACCTTATTACCTCCGAGCTACAAGAAGCGATTATGCTGACCCGCATGCAACCCATCGGCAATGTTTTTGGTAAGTTTCCGCGTGTGGTCCGAGATCTCTCTAAACAGCTGGGTAAAACAATTGATCTCAATATTGTTGGCAAGGACGTCGAACTTGATAAGACCATCATTGAAGCAATTAATGATCCTCTGACCCACCTGGTGCGTAACTCCGTTGACCACGGAATCGAACTTCCGGCAGAACGGTTAAAACGAGGCAAGAGTGAAAGAGGGCAAATTATCCTCAAGGCCTTTCATGAAGCAGGCCAGGTTTGTATTGAAATAAGCGATGATGGCAAAGGACTCGATGAAGAGGTTCTCACTGCCAGCGCAGTAAGCAAGGGACTGATTTCGCCAGAACAGGCTCAGCTCATGTCGGGTAAGGAAAAGATAAACCTTATCTTCATGCCCGGTTTTTCAACCGCAGCCAAGGTAACCGATGTCTCCGGCCGTGGTGTCGGCATGGATGTGGTAAAAACCAACCTTGACCAACTTGGTGGAAATGTCGAGATCTTATCTGAACTGGGTCACGGCACAACTATTTCCATCAAATTGCCACTGACCCTGGCCATCATCCCCTGTCAGATAATTACCCTTTCCAATGAAAGATACGCTATTCCTCAGGTAAATCTAGAAGAGCTTTTGCGCATTTCCGCATCTCAGGTTAAGGAGAGAATAGAGCGAGTAGGAGATGCAGAGGTTGTTCGCCTTCGCGGCAATCTCCTTCCCCTTATTCGCCTTGCCGATGTTATCGGCCTTGGCCAACAGGACAAGGACCAGTCCTCCGCAGCCCTTGACACAGCAGGCGACAGCGCCCTTAATATCGTTGTGGTTTCTACTGGATCAATGAAATATGGACTTATTGTTGACAGCCTTCAGGATTCTGAAGAGATCGTTATCAAACCCCTCGGTCGACACCTCCAACAGTGCAAGGCATATGCCGGAGCAACGATCATGGGAGACGGCCGAATAGCCCTTATTCTGGATCTGGGAAATATTGCCAAAATGGCAACCCTCAACAGCCTGGAAGGAACCCAGCGCGCGGCAGAGCTTGCCCAGATAGCAGAAGATGAGAGCCAAATTCAAAAGGACAGACAATCTCTTCTTATATTTCACAACGCCGAAAAAGAGCAGTTCGCCGTTCCCCTCAATCAGGTCGAACGAATTGAGAAGATCAAACGGGCCGACATAGAAGATGTGGGTAACCACAGAACAATGCAATATCGTGGCGGAAATCTCCCTCTGATTCAAGTGGATGACGTTGCCGTAGTCAACCCTCTTGCTGACCACGACGACCTACTGGTTATTGTTTTCAATGTTGCCCTAACCACGGTTGGACTACTTGCCGTAGGCCCCGTTGACGCCATAGAGGTCTTTGTCGACATTGATGACAAAACTCTAAAACAGCCTGGCATTATGGGTTCATCTATCATTAACGGCAACACCACCCTGTTGGTAAATATCTTTGAGTTAGTTAAAAACATCTTCCCTGAATGGTATAGCGAGCAGGACACTCCGCTCATTGAAACAGAAGATATGAAAGAGCCACCCACAATTCTCATTGCTGAAGACTCCAATTTTTTTAGAAACCAACTTCGTAGCTACATGATAGAGGCGGGTTACCATATCATTGAAAGTGAAGATGGGGTAGAGGCCTTACAAAAACTTGAAGATCATTTTGACGAAATATCACTACTGGTAACAGATATAGAAATGCCCAATATGGATGGATTTGTCCTTACCGAACGAATCCGAGCCCACCATAGATTTTCTGAGTTACCCGTTATCGCCCTCACCACTCTTGCCTCCGAAGAAAACAGAGAGCGAGGCAAGGCCGTAGGTATAGACGAATACCACGTCAAATTAGACAAGGAGCGGCTGATGGCTGCTGTTCACGGTATAATAAAACGCATATTTTAATGCCATAAGACAAGGTAAATCGTTATGGAAACTGCAGAAAAAGAAAACAAAGACGTAATAGAGCTTGCAACATTTTTTATCGGCAACGCTCTCTGTGGCATGGATATCCTTATGGTGCAGGAGATAAACAAACTCAACCAAATGACCAAGGTGCCACAGGCTCCGGACTATGTGTTGGGCATCCTTAATCTCAGAGGACAAATTGTCACCATTATCGATCTTGGCAAAAAACTTGGTCTTGGCAAAACAGATTCCTCACAGGATTCTCGTAATATTATTGTCAACTCCCCCGGTGGCCATGTGGGCCTTCTGGTCAACCAAATCAGCGATGTGGTATCCGCTGACACGGAGAGGATAGAGATGCCTCCTGCCAATATGGCTGGCATCCAGGGAGATTTTTTTACCGGCGTCTACAAGACTGAAAAAAACTTGATCGGCATACTTGATATTGAAAAAGTTCTTAGCTCTGAAGATTAATTGGTGTTTATGAAAAATTTGCGCGTTCTCGTTGTCGATGACACAATACTATACCGTAAGATCGTTTCTGACCTGCTCCGAGAAATCCCCGGAATAGAGGTGATCGGCGTTGCCCACAATGGCAAAATCGCCCTCGATAAAATCAGGCTCTCAAAACCTGATCTTATAACCCTGGATATTGAAATGCCCGTGATGAACGGCATTGAATTACTGGAACACCTCAAAGACATCCCCGATGCTCCGGGGGCGGTCATGCTCTCTACTCTCACCTCGGATGGAAGTCGGATGACCATGAAGGCCCTGGAACTTGGGGCCTTTGATTTTATCCTCAAGCCTCAGGAGAAGACTCCGGCGGCAAATAAGGCCGCACTGGCAAATTCTCTTAAACAGATCGTAAAGACATATCGATTAAGAAACATAGGCTTCTCAAGAACAAGGGCTACAACTCCTGCGTCGAGGTTAAGCCCACGCACCACCATAAAGAGAGAAATAAAGACAACGGACAGGTCTATAAAAAAGGGTAAGGCTGAAATTGTGGTAATTGGCATCTCCACAGGCGGGCCCAACGCCCTTACCAATATGTTACCCCAAATACCAGGAAATATAGGCGTACCCATACTCATCGTCCAACACATGCCGCCGGTGTTTACCGCCTCTTTGGCAACAAGCCTCAACAAAAAATGCCAAATAGAGGTAAAAGAAGCAGAAGATGGGGAGGCCATTCAACCAGGCATTGCATATATTGCTCCTGGTGGCAAACAGATGAAGATATCTGCCTCAAAAAATGGAGTAGAGCGTCTCATTAAGATTACAAATGACCCACCAGAGAACTCTTGCAGGCCATCAGTTGATTACCTTTTCAGATCTGTTGGCGACTATTTTATTGGTCGGGCAACAGCTGTTATTATGACAGGAATGGGCGCAGATGGCACCAAAGGGTTGGAAGTGCTGATGGCTAAGGGGGCACACTCTATTGGTCAGGACGAAGAGAGTTGCGTTGTCTACGGCATGCCAAAAAGTGTCGCAGATGCAGGACTGATTGATACGGTATGTCCACTCAACAAGATTGCCCAGGAGATAGTTCATACCGTAAAACTCTATTAACTTTCTCCTTTTCTCATGTTTCCCCTACACAACATGACCTCTCCTGCACGGGATAAGAAATTATCCCGATAGCATACACCACAACCAGACACCATAATATGTTACCTATCACGAAAAACGAACTGAACCTCCTGGTTCAATATATACATGGCGCATCTGGTATCTCTCTAGATAGCAGTAAGGCATATCTCCTTGAGGCGCGACTCAGCCCTATTTTAAAAAAGAACGGCTTCCCCACCTATCTAGATCTTTGCCATAAGGCAAAGCGTGACCCTAGCAAAAAATTAGAGAGAGAGATCATCGATGCTATCTCCACCAACGAAACCCTCTTTTTTCGCGACAAGGCCCCCTTTGAACTTCTCAAGAACAAGATATTACCTGAAATAATCGATGCACGTTCCCCCCAAAGTACTAGCCTGCCACCCTATATAAAAATATGGAGTGCAGCCTCATCCACAGGCCAAGAGCTCTACTCCATCGCCATAACAATACGTGAGCTTCTGGGCACTTCGAGCAAATATCGTTTCCATCTCCTTGGAACCGACATTTCTAACAATGCAGTGAGCCAGGCATCCTATGGCAAATACAATAAGTTTGAGGTAGACAGAGGGCTCGATATCAACCAACGGAACAAATACTTTGTAAGTGATGGTGATAGTTGGAAGATCAAAGATGAAATTCGGGCAATGGTTAAATTTCAAAAATTTAACCTCATGCAGCCCCTCACCTCTTTAGGCAAATTCGACATAATTTTTTGTCGAAACGTAGCTATTTACTTCTCTGCTGAAGACAGAAGAAAACTTTTTGCCAAGCTCGAAATGTCTCTGGCAGATGATGGCTTTTTAGTAATAGGCTCTACTGAATCCCTCTCTGGAATTGCAGATCAATTTATACCAAAACGCCACATGCGATCTATTTTCTACGAAAAGGCAGGTAAAGCAAAAATTTAATCACAGTTAGACCAGAACAAAAAGACTCATCTCTCCACTCTGATCTAACCTCTTGCAGGCCGATATGCTAGCCAGTTTAATTCTGAAGCATAAAGGAGGGCGCTGTAACCCCAACAGCATCCGTCTGCAGAACACCATCCATTTGAGTATCTTCCAAATTAGCCCCTGTAAGATCGGCCCCACGAAGGTCGCCCTTATAGAGGTCCGCCCGACGAAGATCAGCCCCGGTCAAATTAGCCCCACGCAGATTAGCCCCACGCAGGTTCGCATCTGCCAGGTCTGCCTCCGCAAGATTCGCACCACTAAGATCTGCCTGTTCCAGATCTGCACCAGTTAGTGATTCTCCCGAGAAATCAAGCCCGGCAAGATCACACTGGTAACACTCTCCAGCCTCTACCACCTTTTCAATAAAGTTCCTTGCTACCTCTTCGCTTGCAAGGGTTTCTACCACAACAGAATCCGTTACTTGCAAAACAGGCTCTTTTGTCGAAACCATATCCTCCTCAACAAAGCTAGTCCCTGAACTTTGAACAGGAGTCGCCTCGGCACCATCTGCAACAACGGCAGCACCCGTAGCGACAACGGCTATGGGGGCAGCAATTGCATCTACCTGCACGGTTCGCCCTTCTCTCAGAGGCTCGGGCACAGGAGCAGGTTGAGCTGCAGGCGCCGGAGTAACAGTCACCTCAGCCACAGAATTTGATTGAACAGCTTTTCCTAGCTCAACAGATTTCTGCCCTGCAACAATAACAGGTACAACTGCCTCCTCACCTACCTGCACAGATCTGCCCTCTGTTTCCGGGGCGGAATCCTTGAGAGCAACAGCATCTGAGGCTGCCACAGCAAGCGGCTGAGATGTCGTTGCAATAGGAGGACTAGATTGAACAGCAACCTCACTCCCCGCCTCAGCAGATTCCTGCTCGACGGCAACGGCTAGGTTAAAATCACCGGGAAAGACCAGACCAGCTGTATAGGCCCCGGAAAAATTGGCCCCGGCAAGACTCGCCCCCGTTAAATCCGCATCACCAAGATCAGCTCCGCCAAATATGGCCCCCTGTAAATTACAGTTCCGTAAATTGGCTCCTGAAAGATCTGCTAAGAAAAACTTCGTCTGAGAAAGATCAGCCCCCTCTAAATTAGCACCTGCCAACTCTGCTCGGGTAAGATCGACACCGGCCAAATCACAACCCGGACAGGCTTTCGTCTGCAAAAGTTGCTCTATTGCCGTATCCCCCTGGGCAAAACAGCTCGATGCCCCAGAGCAAACAGCAAATATACAAATTCCCGCCAGAGCCTTCCATCTATTTATTGCTTTCATATATCGCTTTAATCCCCATTTATATTGTATATAAAACTTCCAACATTTACTTAGACAATGCACAGTAGTTATAACACAAAAGCACCATGAATTACTCATCTATTTATGCTTCCAACGCCATGGACTCACCGGATTTTTCTCCTTCCAGAGCCCCCATCTTTTCCTGCGGGCCTCTTTCTCTAATTTTTTCCAGGAAGCACAGATTTTTTTTCGGCAGTAACGAGGATAAAACCAGGAATAGCCCTTTTGTACCAAGACCTCGTTTATAATTCGACCATTTCTCTTAACAAGCACCACGGCCCTGCCATAACGATCGTAATCATAAACAGTGTAAGAAACTCTCTTCCGTAAAATCGACTGAGACAAATACTTTTTTGCCAAAAAAGCATCCTTTTGGTTCCACTCCGGGCTATCTATGCCATAAAGTCGCATCTCTATCCGAGCGCCAGAACTATCGCGCACAATCAAAGAGTCACCATCAATTATTTTCAATACAGTACCCGAAGAGGCCAAAAGAGAGGAGGGCAGAAAAAAGAGATACAAAAACAGATACGACACAATTCTCAGTATAACGATCTTAATTATTCTCACCCCTCCTCTCGCAAATTAACAGCCTACCCTATCGAGCTTTATCCAAAGACCAATAGAGCCATTACCAGACAGGCCCAGATGACGAAAGTCATTTTTTTGTCTTAAGAAGAAAGGCCCTTATTTTTTCATCATAGTGTCAAGAAAACCTACATTCCACCGGCATCTCTTATTTATGTTAAAACATTATTGTTTTTTTAACACGCCCTTGATATATTAGCGTCAATTGTACGACTTATCTTCCCCCTCGGCAGGACGCAAAAACTACTTACATTTGTTATACTTTTAAAAAAAATAGCTACAAAGGTTGTTATGATTTGCCCTCACCAATTTCTCGTCGCAGACAATGATCCCCAAGGCATACTACTGCTCGAACAACAGCTACAACGAGACTGTTCGTGTACTCTACAATATGTCCATAATCAGGATAGATTAGAAGAATTAGCCTACAATCAAGACATTCATATTCTTTTTTATGATCTAAAGTTCCCCTCAGAGACAGATCCTATTACCAAATTAGGCCAGCTACAGCATAAATTTCCACACCTCACCATCGTTCCTCTTATCTCAGCAGGCATGGATATATTGGTCAAGGAAATTTTAGGGCTGCAACTCTTTTTCTATATTCCTAAGCCACTGGATTATTCTGAGGTAAGCATCACCGTACGCAGAGCCCTGGAGACAAACTCCATCAACCGAGGGGCCAACAGGGAGCAAGAGAATATCAAGGCCAAGCCCCACAGCTTTGAGGGCATGACTGGTGATAGCATCCCCATGCGTCAACTATTTGACCTCATAAGTCGCATTGCAGACGATGATTACTCTACGGTACTCATCCGGGGGGAATCCGGGACAGGCAAAGAGATGGTGGCAAAGGCCATTCACCAACAGAGCAAAAGACGTAAACGTAATTTTGTCCCGGTAAACTGTGCAGCTATTCCCGAGGAGTTACTTGAAAGTGAACTCTTCGGCTACAGCAAAGGAGCCTTTACAGGGGCTACAACAAACAAAATTGGGCGAATACAATACGCTGACAAGGGTACTCTTTTTCTTGATGAAATAGGTGATATGAAACCGTCTCTCCAAGCCAAGCTTCTCCGAGTGCTTCAAGAAAGAGAATTTGAGCCTGTAGGTGGTCTCAAGGCTACTCCGGTTGACACACGAATTCTCGCCGCAACCCACTGCAACCTTGAAAAACTTGTCGAGCAGGGACGTTTTCGGGAAGATCTCTACTATCGACTCTCGGTCATCCCTCTCAATATTCCACCACTACGAGAGAGAAAAGAGGATCTACCCCACCTCGTCAGCCTGTTCGTGGAAAATTATAGCCTTAAAAGGGGGCGAGATCTCTTTTCCTTTTCCCGCAGGGCCCTAGACACCCTTGCTAGCCACCAGTGGCCGGGCAATGTACGTGAGTTGGAAAATTTGATTCAACACATGAGTGTTCTGCATGCGGGCGCCATCATAGAATTTGATGATCTCCCAGAAAAAATAAGAAATAGAGGCCTCTCCTCCTGCGAAACAGGCAGAGACGAACGGCAAGCCCTCTGGGCTAACAGCCACGTCCCTCCCGAAAAAAAACCCCCGCAAATAGAACCTGAGAGGACAGAGCCCCCCCCTCCCAAAAAAATGCGTCCACCCATTGAAAAATCCTACCAAAATAAACCGCTACCTCTTACTGCCCCCTCAACATCAAGAAGTAATTCCTCCAGCCAAGGTAGTCCTTTTAGTTGTTGGGAAAACGGAAAAATTGACTTCAACGAGCTCGTAGAATCTTTTGAGAAACAACTCATTGTCAGGGCCCTGAAGATTAGCAGTGGCAACAAAAAAGAGGCGGCCATACTGCTGGGCCTGAAAAGAACAACGCTGCTGGAAAAAATAAAGAAGAAGGGAATTTTTGTCCATTAGAAATGAACCGATTTAACAGACAGAAGCCTTTATTACAAAGACCTTGCCCCGTGACTAAATAAAGCCGCCATCTAAGACACATGAGAGGTAATATTTCTATCAATGTTTTCTAAAATATCCTCCTGCCCCGCAGGAGTCAAAAGAATGTCACTCACTCCATACTTAACCGCTTTAAGCACCTTAGATTTTGTCCAGGCAGGCCCTGCAGCAATAAGGGGAAGTGAAGATCCCGTACTCACCTTAATGGCAAGGCCAAAGGCCTGCTCACTTAGCTCTGACATAACAAGATATACGGCTTTTAATTTGACGGAGATATAGTCAAAGACATTATCTCCGAAGGTGATGTTAGACACCACATAGCCCCGTTCCTGAAGCACCTTTGCAATCTTCTCTGTTTCATGGCGTTCATCACTAATAAGCAAGACATCACAGCTACAGGATTGCCCGCCCCAGGAGCCATCTGCTGACACAGCTTCTGGTACAGCTGCCGCGCTCGCCGAAGTGTTTACCCCACTCCCTCTGGCTGCAGAGGACTTCTCAGGGGCAGCTGTGGCGGCGGATCTCGACAAGCCCCCGATCTCAACAGGCGCAACAGACTCTTCAGCCTGCGCAGGAGCAATAAGCCCAAAGGCCTCGGCAGGAAAAAGCACATGCAAACGACCAAGGCCCTGATCATTTACCCGCAGTGCCATGCTCGTCACATAGTAGAGCTGATCCATAAAGGGTTGCTCGGCAGATATATCAACCTTAAGCGGTGCAACCTCAACCATCTCTCGACGAATAAGATGAACGTCTTCTCTATAATCATTCTTGAAGGCATTTGAATATACCCCATTGATAATATTGGCAATTTCTCCATAGGCATCCTGAGCATCATCGTCAAAATCTTCTTCTCGAACAACGATATCAAGCTCAGAGGGAGGAAGCATAATAAGGGCACCGCCCATATAGATGGCATCCTTGAGCGACAGAGCTAAATAACTATGGCCAACAATATCTCCCGACATCTCTAAATCGGTAACAACCTGCTTTCCCTTAACAACATCAACAAAAAATGCCTCTTTACTGAGAAACGAATTTTGTAGGTCGCTGACAACAACAGTGGCCCCAAGCAAGGTGGAGAGCTCCCTGGTCATCTTCTCAAAACAATCGGAGAGCAGAGCGTCCATTCTCTTCTTGTTTTTCTTAATATCCATAGGGGGAGCGGGGGGGGAAGCAGACGGGGCGACATCTGAAGATGATGAAACTACTGGATCAATAACAGGCGAGACGACATCCGAAGATGACGAAACTACTGGATCAAGAACAGGCGGGGCGACATCCGCAGATGACGAAACTACTGGATCAACAACAGGCGGGGCGACATCCGAAGATGACGAAACCTCGGGATCAATAACAGGCGAAATCTTATCAGCAGGTACTTCCTCGGCATCTAACTCAAGGGGGGCGGCAGGCAACAATAGAACCATCTGTCCCATCCCCCTATCACCAAGAGTAGGAGTGGCCAGAACCCGGCAGTAGAGCTGTGATAAAAAGCCGTCATCCCCCGTAGCATCTAACTTAAGAGGGGATATAAGCTCCAAATCCTTTCGTACCATACGACAGGTTTTGGCATAATTTTCCTCAAACGCCTTACTATAAGAACCGGCAATAATATTTGCTATTTCACCGTAGGCATCTCCAACATCGGCGCTATAATTATCCTGAGCAACCACCTCTTCAAGTTCTGCCGTCGGCAACATGATAAGGGTGCCACCAAGCAAAATGGCATCTTTCACCCGAACGAGGAGACAACCACTACCCTCAACCTCACCGACAAGATCAAGATGAGAAAGCACATAGCGCCCAGAAAGATCTGCAAGGACCTCCTCTTTTGTTACCAGGGACGTGGCAAAGCCAGAAAGAGAAAAAGAGGCTCCAAGCAGTGCAGCAACATCTTTTTGCACATACGCCTGAACCTCTTCTAAAATTTTTTCTATTCGCTCTCGTTGATTCATAGTTGTTATTTTTTATTATCCGATACCCTGAAACAGGCAATCACCCACTACAAAATGTTTACAGCGAAACCCTTTTAATACAATATCGGAATATAACGAGACTTCTTTACCTGTTTCTCGCCAAGACAACATACAGAGATTTTAAGAAAAAAATTCCCCTCTATTTCTGCAACTGGCAATCAATAGCAAAAATCCCTGCATCGACCTTGAAATAAACCACCGTCCTATCATTGTCCCCAGTAGAACGAAAGTCATAGGATTGGCCAGAGATGGTTGTTGGAATTGACAGCTCAATATCCCGGCCATTCTCCGCCAGGACAGACTTTATCTGTCCACCGAGCATATTGGCAAGCTCACCGATGGCATCCTCTACATCTTCGTTAATCTCAGTTACATCCATCATAATAAAACTGCTCGTCACCGCAAGGGCAACGTTCTGAGGCATATGAACAGCAATCATCCCCTTACGAGCCCCAGCAAAACCAACCATGGCTGAGATGCTTTTAGTAAGTGGCTCCAACTCAAGAGCAACATCGCTTGGTTCTACCGGCATCATTACCATTGAAGAAAAAATTGCGTCAACCGCAGATACTATATCGCCTTTTAAATCCATTTTGCCCTCTTCTTACTATAGCAGTGGCC
Source organism: Desulfotalea psychrophila LSv54 (assembly GCF_000025945.1). Lineage (GTDB taxonomy): Bacteria > Desulfobacterota > Desulfobulbia > Desulfobulbales > Desulfocapsaceae > Desulfotalea > Desulfotalea psychrophila. The sequence continues at coordinate 3,015,457 of NC_006138.1, forward strand.
CTAAGACCTTGTTAACGATATCGGCAGTAAATGGCTTCTTAATTGCGCCAACAGCACCAAGACCTCTTGCCTCACCAATAATATCCTCACCTGTTTCCGTTGATATCATCAGCACAGGAATATCTTTCAACGCCGGTCTGGTAGCCTTTTCACGTAAAAAGGCTATACCATCCATATTGGGCATATTGATATCACTGAGAACAACAGCTACCTCTTCTTTTTCCAAAATAGCCAAAGCCTCCAGACCATCGGCTGCTTCAAATATTTCATCAAAGGCAATTCCAGCCTGACGTAAAGAACGACCAATAATTTTGCGCATAGTACTTGAATCATCTACGAGTAATACGTTTTTTCCCATTTTTTATCTCCATAATATAACCATTACTGACAGTAACAACCCTTTGAGATCGCATGTTATTTTTTTTGTCACAAGCTCAACACTGCAGTTTTTTTGACATTTTCCAATTAATTCCACACCCAAAAAAGCCGATATGAAATGGTATAAAAGTTGCTTTACCTTAGCTAAATTCAAGGACCTCTATGAAAAAAACAACAATTACGACCACTTTCTTATTAATTTTTCTCAGTGCAGTCAACTCTTTTTCGGCATTATTGCAGGAAATCAATAGGGTCGAACAGGCACAAACGATAAAATTATATCTTTCCTTCGACAAACTCCCTGCTTACAGCCTGGACCAAACGGGACGAAGAATAGACCTCATTTTAGAAGATACCATCCTAGGCCCCAGGGCAAAATTACCCCACCCGGGCGAGAATGTCATACGATATGCCCCCATAAAAAGCAATAACAACCTTACACTGTCTCTGGGACTCCGCTATCTACCTGAAAAGCAGGCCATAATGGTGGCATCTGGCAAACAGCTGATTCTCGAAATTACCACGGGAAGCCTTTACACCAAATCATTCAAAGAACTCTCTCGGCAACTCGACGGTCTCAGCCAGGGAAAGGGCAATAATCTCAACTACCTTACCCCTCTTTCCACTTCTCCATACAGATACAACTGGAAATCTTTTTTTTCTGAATATCAACCGGAAATAAAAATCAAGCTTCCCGTATCAATCAGTTGGCCCCCATTTCCCATGGTCCAATTTCTGCCACCGATGTTTGCTGAAAACAGTGCCCTTCTCCCAAAAAACCTGCTCAATGACGGAAAAAACAATAAATGGCCGGGATTGTTACTCGCCCTGCCAGGACTTATAGAAAAAAGCACAAATCCACTGGAGCAGAGAAAACTTGCCCTAATATACGGAGAGGTACTCGCCAGAGCAGGACGATATGAGGAGAGCTACAGACAATTTTACCTGATACAGAAGAGCTATCCGAAAACATTCCTAGCGACCCTGGCCCACTACCTGCTACTCCATGTCCAGGCAGACAATGTCGATAAATTTTTAGCAGATTTTGAAATAGAACAGGTTGCAAACCGTATCCCCAAAAGCAACCCTCTCTTTCCCTATATCTTTATCAATCAAATAGAACTGGCCCTTGGAGCCGACGATCTTGCCAAAATGAACACCCTACTACTGCAGGACAATATTGGCCTGCCAGCAGATCTCGAAAACGCCAAGGCCGTAAGACAGGCAGATTACTGGCACGCCATCAACCAACCAATAAAGGCTGCAGCTGCCTACAATATAGCTTCTTGGGAAAAGGTACTCACAAAACAACCCTACTCGAGAAATGGCTTCTGCGATACACTCTTTACCCAAAAAAAATATAGTAAAGGCGCAAACTGTTACGGAAAACTTGCCAGCTATAGCAACTTAAAAGATTCACTCAGCATGGTTCTCTATCGCAGGGCAAGTTGCCAGGAAAAAGCCGGGAGACTCAAAAATCAAACGGCACGCCTGGCCTTTGAGCAGGTGGCCGAGGCCTTCCCAAATCAGGAAGGAGGCATCCGAGCCAGATTAAGATCCTACGATCTTGCCATCACTGCCGCGAAATCCCCCGAAACAATGGGCAAGATAGCAGGTCAGTATCTTGAAATTGCGGAAAAAGAACCGCAAAGAGATGTCAGCGAAGAGGCCTATTTCAAGGGCGCCCTTGCCTTCTACCTTGCAGGAGAAAACAGCGCCTGTCTCAAGACACTCAAGAAAATGCACTCCTCCCTTCAATTTGGCCGACTCCACGAAACAGGTCAGGCCCTATTGCTTGAGGCCATCCCCAAAGAGGTTCAACGCCTTGCCAGCGAAAAAAAATACAAACAGATCATCATCATCCTTGAACAGAACAAAGAAAGTTTCGCCAATGGCTGGATCGACGACCAGGTAACCAAAGAACTGGCCAAGGCATACTACGCCCTGGGGCTCTATCAAAAGGCACATCAAGTATTCCTTTATCTGCTGACAAATGGTCCTTCTCACAATGAAACCATTTACCTCCCCCTTATCCACTCAGCATACTATGCAGGAGCATATATTCGGGTAACAGACTACTGCCGGCGCTATCAAATTTTCTACCCCGAGGGCAAGGACTACAGAGAAATACGCCTCTACATGTGCAAGGCCCTACTTGCCCTTGGTCGGAATGTGGCTGCTTTGCAGAACCTCCCCGACCCACTTCCTCAAAGTGCCGCAGCGCAAAAAATCGCCACCAAGGTATTTTTTTATAATGGTCTCTACCAAAAAGTGCTTGATCTTGCAAAAAAAAGAACTAACAATTTCCCGGAAAGCCTCTTCTTTCAAGCAGAAAGCCTCTGGCAACTGGGAAACAGATCCACGGCCTACTCCCTCTTTCAGCAAATAGAAAAGACAAGCATGTATAACGGACAAAGCCTCTATCGACAGGCAGAATTTCTCCTGCAAAACAACCAAGAGAACAGGGCAAGAAGAGTACTCCAACAACTTACTGAAGATGCCAGCGAAACAAGTTGGGCAAAACTGGCCCAACAGGAGCTGGTCTTACTTAATATCTCAGAGATGGGCAAAGAATAGGCACGGTTAATGCAAACAACTTTTAAGTAACTTTAATATAGTTAAGGAAAAGGAAAAATCGTGAAACTTTTAGAACCCTTTGATAATCAAATTCGTTTACTTGGCAAAGTACTTGACCTCCGCGCGAGCAAACAAGAGGTGATCAGTAGCAATATAGCCAACGCAGAGACACCCGGATACGCAGCCAGGCGTTTTAACTTTGAAGAAGACCTGCAAAAGGCCCTCTCGCTCAATTCGACCGAGCTTACCACCTCAAACCCACGACACATACCTCTTGGAGCGAGTACCTTCAGCGACCTTGAAGGGACCACAACTATTGTCCCCGACAAGCACGGCATAGGAGACAGCAACAGCGTAAGCATGCGAGATGAAATGCTTGCCCTCTCAGAAAACCAGTTGCTTTACGAAACCTCTGCTCAACTGCTCAAAAAAAAGCTGGGAATGGTCAAGTATGCAATTTCAGGTGGTCAATAAGCCCTTCGCCAACCTCTACTAACGGATAGCCATGGACATTCTCAATAGTTTTAAGATCAGCAGTTCGGCACTCAAAGCTCAATCTATCAGACTCGACACAATCAGCTCCAATATAGCCAATGCTGAGACAACCTCTACCCCGGAGGGTGGGCCGTACAAAAAAAAATCTGTCTACTTCCAGGCAAAACCATTGACCTTTGCCGAGCAGCTCAACGGTAGTCTTAACGCCAAGACAACTGGCGTTGAAGTAATTAACATAATTGAAGATAAATCTGAGCCACGCAAGGTATATGATCCAAGCCATCCCGATGCAGGAAAAGACGGCTATGTTGATATGCCCAATGTCGACACCCTCAAAGAGATGGTTGATATGATGTCTGCCACTCGTTCATATCAGGCAAATGTGACCGCCATCCAATCAGCCAAGAGAATGGCTCTTAAAGCGCTTGAAATAGGAAGATAAAATGATACCAGAAATACGGGCCCAACAGGTCGCCTTAGCTGCCACAGACTCCATGCCCCAAAACATTAGCAAGGCAGGAAGAACCTTTGCTGAGGTCATTGCAGAGACTGTAAACCAGGCAAACAAGGCCCAGGATGTAGGCGATAAATCCATTCAGGCCTTAGAATCAGGCAAAGCCCAAAACCTCCACGAGGTAATGATCTCCATGGAAGAGGCAGATATTTCTCTACGCATGTTGGTACAGGTGCGAAACAAGGCCCTTTCAGCCTATGACGAAATCATGAGAATGCAAGTTTAGGACGATTAAGCAAAGACAAAGAGTCAGGTTCGCAGGACGATGAGACAATCTTAAAACGGCATAAAAAAAATGGCAGATCAACAGACAGGACAATCAGCAGAGAGCAGCGAAGCACCAGTCAGGGAAGGGGAGGGAATGAAAACTCCTGCAAAAAAAAACTTTTTCACCCTTCTCCGGGACTGGCCTCTTTCGCGACAGCTCTCCCTTGGAGCAGTACTGATACTCTGCCTGGCCGCCTTTGCAACAATTATCATCCAAACCAGAACCGTCGACCAGCAGTTACTTTACGCCAACCTTTCGGCAACAGATGCCGCTGCCGTAACAGAATGGCTCAAGGGACAAAAGATACCCTACAGCCTGAAAGACAGCGGCAAGAGTGTCTGGATTGGTAGCAACAAGATATATCAGGCCCGTCTTGATCTGGCGGCCAATGGCCTGCCAAGTGGTGGAGGCGTTGGCTTTGAGGTTTTTGATAAGCAGAACTTTGCTCTGACAAATTATGTGCAAAAAATAAATTATAGCAGGGCCCTACAGGGAGAACTTGCCCGCACCATCAGTTCCCTTGCCCCGATTGAATCAACCCGGGTCCACCTTGCTATTCCAGAAAAAAGACTCTTTAAAAACCAACAGAAACAGGCCACCGCCTCTGTTATTCTCTCTTTAGTGCCAGGAAAAACACTCAGCCAAGAACAGGTAGAGGGTATTGCCTACCTGGTGGCCGGCTCAGTACCGGGACTTGAAACAGACAATGTCAAGGTTCTTGACTCCAGTGGAGTTATTCTGGGAGACAGAGAACAGAACGGTGGAGATCGAGCACTCTCCAGCGATATGCTCGCCTTTCAAAAAGAAATTGAGACTCAAATGGAAATGCGCGCCCAGGATCTGTTAACCAGAACCATGGGGGCAGATCATGCCCTGGTACGAGTTACGGCAACGGTAGATTTTGCCAAGGTTGAAAAGACAGAAGAATTTTTTGATGCAGACGATCCTGTCATCCGCAGTGAACAGATTAATAACGAATCTAGCAGAGGCGCTGAGGCGGGAGGCATTCCGGGAGTTGAATCTAACCTGCAGGGAACACAAAAAAAATCCGGCACCGGCCCCAGCGCCGTAAAAAACGGCAGAACAACAAATTATGAAATCAGCAAAACGATTTCTCACATTGTTAATCCCGTCGGTACCGTAAAAAAACTCTCTGTTTCTGTATTAGTCGCAGACCGTCAAAAACTTGACCCTGACACCCAAGAACCAAGCTACACGCCTTTTAGCACGACTGAGCTCAAGGCCTTAGAAAATATGGTTGCCAGTGCCATTGGCCTTGTAGCCACCAGAGGTGATGTTATCAATGTAATCTCCATGCCTTTTTTCCAAGATCCACAGGAGTTTGAAACTGACCAAGACGATACCATGGAGCTGGTCCGGAACAGCATGCCCCTTGTCAAATATCTCCTCGCCCTATTGGCCATCTTCTTTCTCTATTTCCTCCTTGTCCGCCCCATCCTCAAAACGGTAAAGGGAGAGGTTCTACAGCACAATAAAACAGTGGATGAGATGGAGAAGGAACAACAGCGACGCAACCAAGAGAAGAAAGAGGAGAGCACACCCCTGCCCCCCTTGGATATTGCCCTGGCTAACATTAGACAAGAGGTGATGCAGGAACACACTCCTACCGCCTTTATCGTTAAAAACTGGATTCACGAAGGATAAGAAATGTCAGCAAGTAGCTTAACAGGTATCGAACGTGTCGCCATACTTCTGCTTTGCCTTGGCGAAGAACCCACTGCCCAAATTTTCAGTGCCTTGAGCGATGAGGAGATCCATCTTGTCACCCAGGCGATGGGGAATATAGAGCATATACCTCAGCGTCAAAAAGAGGAGGTGCTCCAACGCTTCCACAAAGACCATGAGGAAAATACAGGTCTATTCGTTAAGGGCAGAGAGTTTGTCCAAAATGCCCTGGCGGCAACACCGGGCAAGGAACGCTCAAGTCAACTTCTTGACCAGTTCATCGCCAACATGGAAACACGATCCCTGGAAACCATTGCCAAAATGAATCCACAAATGGTGGCCGGCATCCTTGAACAGGAACATCCACAAACAGTGGCCCTTGTTCTCTCCACCCAAACAATAATTCACTCCAGCGAGATCCTCGCCTCTCTCTCGGAGGAGATGCGAACGGATGTCGTCTACAGAATAGCCAAACTTGAAAAGGTCTCCCCGGAAGTCATTAACCGTATTGAAGATGCCCTACACCGGGAAATTGGTCTTGTCTCCAGTAAAGAACAAAAACAGGTTGGCGGAATTGATGCCGTTGTCTCCCTACTCCATAGCATGAAAAACAACCTTGATGCAGATATACTTGAAAGCATTGAAGAAACCGACCCTGTTATGGCAGAAGAGATCCGTAAACGTATGTTCACCTTTGAGGACATGATGGGACTTGACAGCCGCGCCCTCCAGGCAATTCTTCGTGAAATCAACAACGACTCTCTCACCCTGGCACTGAAGACATCCTCTGAGCCAATGCGAGAAAAAATATTTGCCAATATGTCAGAGCGAGCTGCTGACATGATCAAAGATGATCTCGAAGCCATGGGCCCTGTCCGCCTCTCTGAAGTCGAGGCCATGCAACAGACCATTGTTAAAATAGCAATTAAGCTTGAAGAAGAGGGAAAAATAATCCTCGGTGGTGGAGGTAGCGATGAGCTTGTCTAGAATCTTTAAGGATTCAGCAAATTTTGAACCGGAAAACCTTACCGCCTGCCCTGTTGCCACGGGATGGCAGGCAGAGCAGACCAGCCCACAGAAAAAAAAGATCTTTCATGCAAGTAAAAAAGAACATCTGGAGAGCATTCAGCCAGGGCAAACAAGAGCAAGAGAGCCTCTGGCAAAAACCGCACCCGCAGAAAAAGAGGCCCTCCCGGCCCCAGCAAAACAGTCTGCCAAGCATCTTCAGCCAAAGATTTCAAAAACAATAGCACCGCCATCCCCCATCCCAGACAATTACGTCGATCGAGATGAGGCTGCAAGAGAGAAAGAGCGAGCCTTTCAAGATGGCAAGAGTAGCGGCCTTGAAGAGGGAAGAGAAGAGGGACGTATCGAAGGTATCAAAGAGGGAAAAAGGCTTCTTAAGGACGAATTCTCTCTGGCTACCAAGGCACTGCTTACGAGCTGTCAACAACTTGACTCCAGTAAAGCCAACCTCGTTGTTAACAGTAGCGCGGCCCTGAAAGACTTTGCCATAGCAATTGCGGAACAGATCATTCGTTATTCAGTAAAAGAACACGACATAACGATTATCGCCACCATAGAAGAGGCCCTGCAACGAGCAATTAAGTCTCAGGATTTCTATATTTATCTCCATCCAGACGACTATCAGATTGTTAAGGAAAAGGCTGAAGATCTCATTTCTAACGTCAGTGGCCTTGATCATGTCTTCCTGAAAAAAGATGTGAAAATTGAAAGGGGAGGAGCATATATGGAATCCGACAACTGTATTGTCGATGCCACCATTGCCAGTCAATTTGAAGTTATCCTTAAAGAACTTGAACAATCCTAACCTTTTTAAGCCAATCATATGCCCTTTAACACTCAGCACCTAAAAGATCTCAATACCATAAAAGTATGGGGTAAGGTTACAAAAATTGTTGGCCTAGTCGTGGAAGGCCACTGTCCCCATGCATCCATAGGATCTCTCTGTGAAATTTCACCCGTTGACCATGGCAGTCCGATTTTTGGCGAAGTCGTGGGTTTTAGAGATGGCAAGGTGCTCCTTATGCCTCTGGGAGAACTCCGGGGCCTTGGCGCCGGCAGCCTTATCCGGGTGATACGACAGAGTGCCACCATGCGCGTTGGCCCCCACCTCCTCGGCCGGGTCATAGACGGGATGGAAGTTCCACAGGATACCCTCCCTCCACCTGAGCTCAGTGAAGAGGTAGAGCTCTACGCCCTCCCCCCCAACCCAATGCTTCGTGATAATATTTGCCAACCCATCGATCTCGGGGTTCGGGCAATTAATGGCCTCCTCACCTGCGGACTTGGGCAACGAATGGGTATTATGGCGGGTTCCGGAGTCGGCAAGAGTGTACTTTTAGGAATGATGGCCAAATACGCCCAGGCCGACATCAACGTTATCGCCCTTATTGGCGAGCGTGGTCGTGAGGTACGTGAGTTCATCGAAAGAGACCTGGGACCTGAGGGGCTTGCAAGATCGGTCATCGTGGTCGTTACCTCCGATCAATCGCCGCTTCTACGAATGCGTGGGGCCTTTGTGGCAACGGCCATTGCCGAGTTCTTTTGCAAACAGGGCAAAAATGTCCTGCTGATGATGGATTCAGTCACCAGATTTGCCATGGCCATGCGGGAAATAGGCCTTGCCATCGGTGAACCACCCACCACCAAAGGATATACACCCTCTGTCTTTGCCACCCTGCCTAAGCTCCTTGAACGGGCCGGGCGTTTTAAGGGACAGGGTTCTATCACCGGCATCTATACAGTTTTAGTTGACGGTGACGATATGACAGAACCCGTAGCGGACTCTGTCCGCTCCATTCTTGATGGCCATATTGTCCTATCACGGGCAATAGCTGCTAAAAACCATTTCCCCGCCATCGATATTCTAGCCTCTGCCAGTCGGGTTATGCGCGACATTGTTTCCCCGGAGCATATAGAGCTGGCCGGAAAATTAAGAACGGTACTCGCTGACTACCGCGAGGCTGAAGATCTCATTAATATTGGTGCCTATGTCAAAGGAACAAACAAAAATATTGATCTTGCCATTGAAAAAATAGAGCAGGCAAAACTCTTCTTGAAGCAGGGGTATAACCAGACAACTGACATGACTGAAACCCTTGAGCAACTGGAGTCTCTTTTCGCTCTCTAAAAACAGACAGGTGAACAGAAATGGACCCAACAAAACCCTTCTCCCTTGAAACAGTTCTCAGCCATAGAAAAAGACGAAAAGATGCAACGGTTACCCGACTAACAACTGCTGAAAAAAATCGAACCATTATTGCAGAAAAACTCGCAGAAAAAGAGGAAGGCTACAGAAATTTTCTGCAGGAGATAGAAAATATACAGCTCCAGGGGGTTAACATAGAAAGACTGATCATGTATGAAGGCCGGGCAGACTATATCAAACACGAAATAGCAGAAATAAAAAAGACACTGCTTAATAAGGAAAAAATTGTTCACCAGGAGAGGAAAAACCTGAGCCACTGCGCCCGTGAACATAAGATCATGTGTCAGCTCAAAGAGAAGCAAAACCTCGCCTGGAGGCAATTTATCAACAAAAAAGAGGCCGCCGTTCTTGATGAAATTGCTATCATGCGCCACTCCCAAAAAATGTCCTAACAAAAAGCAATCATGAAAAAGCCTAGCCAACGCCAAGAGATACTCACCACCCTTCTCATCGTTTTTTTCTCCCTATTTCAGACATACAGCATCGCACGAGCCGCAGAGTCAACGGAGTATGGCTCAGTGGAAGAGCGACGCCTTGAGGCAAGTCTCGTCCAGAACGCCAAAGACGAAGAAATCAGACTAGACACCATTATTGCTAGAAAAAATGAACTAAAGATACTTGAAAAGGCTGTCGATAAAAAACTTGTTCAGGTAGAGGAGAAGATTACAGAGTTAAAGAAAATCAAACTTGCAATTGACTCTCTACTTGAAAAAAGATCAGCAACGGAGTTGGCAAAACTGGAAACTCTTGCCAAAATATATGGAAAGATGGACGCTCCAAGGGCCGCTAGGGCCATCGCCAGTCTCGACAGAAAACTCGCATCGAATCTTCTTGCTGCCATGAAGGCAAAATCTGCAGCAAAGATATTGGATCAACTTCCTCCCAGAATTGCGGGCGAGTTAACCACAAAAGTATCTGGGACACAACTCTATAATACAGACTAATGGCAACCTCTCTTCTTCAGTTCACACAACCTACAAAGTCACCGGTGCAAACACCTCCGACACCCAAAAAAGACCTTGAGAGAAGGTCCGCAGGGCCAGAAGAAGATTTTAAATCCCGCCTCAAAGAGAGCCAGGAAAAGAAGGCTCGAAAGAAGCAGGAAGAGATCAACAAGGCCCTGCTCATCGGCTTGCCCCTGTTAGCGCCCGAAGCGCCATCTCTGGCAGAAATCGATTCAGGATGTGAAAAAACACCCGCAGTCCCGCTAAATCCAGCACTCACGACAGTCGTTCCAAATCTACAAAACCCTCTTGAGCAGAAAGGACAGCAGCTCCCTCCTGCCAGTGGCCAGCTTCCTCCTGCCAGTGGCCAGCGTCCTCCTACCAGTGGCCAACTTCCTCCTGCCAGTGGCCAGCTTCCTCTCTCTACCTCCAGCAACAAACAGGCTAACCAATCTTTATTGGAACCGACCCAGATAGCCCCCAAAACAGGCATGCAAGAAAATGGCGCAAAAAACTTTCTTGAACAAATTCAAAGAATTATTGATGGAGAAAAACAGCCCCAGACAATTTCTCTCCGCGGTGAGACAAGTCCCCGCCAGCAGGAGACAAAAAACTCCAGTGAAATTTCAACATCTGCTCTCCCCTTAAAAGGGTTCAACGGGCTACCAATATCACTGCGCCAGAATTTTGCCAGACAAAAAGAGGGCAACCTGCACCGGATAGAACCTGAAAAAGAGGGCGGACAAAAATCTGACACATCTCTTCTTATGGGCAAGGGAGAGGGCAAGCAAGTTATTCAGGAAAAAACGAATCTCTCTGGACAAAATCCAAGACAAGAGAATAGCTCATTGCCTCAAGGAACGAGTTTTACCACAGCCACAAATAGCAGTGGTGAGACAACAGCCTTTCCACAGCTGTTCAGCTCCTCCCTGCCTACAGCACCTCTTGCAAATCAACCACAAACAGGCCCGGCACAAATTCTGTTACCAAGTGGAAACATTGTCTATGAAGATGAGGTGGTTCAACAGGTCACGGAAAAATTTCGGGCAAGCGACGCCAAGACGGAATCCAAGATTAATCTCCGCCTTAACCCCGAAGAACTGGGCAAGTTAAAAGTAGACCTCATTATGAAAGAGGGGACACTTCGAGTCAATGTGGTTACCCACAATAGGCAAGCCCATGATATCCTTGAAAAAAATATGGCAAAACTTAAAAATATACTTGAAAAACAAGGTATTACAGTAAGCGAAATGACCATCAGTCAGGCTGAAGAGAGTCCTCAGGAGTCCCATCTTTTTGGAGAACATTTTTCCGGAAGTTCTCAACAAGGACAGCAGACCTTTAAGGACAATACGGGTCACTTTGCAGAAAATCTCGCTGAAGCAAAACTAGAAGAGGCCGTAACATCGACCTCACCAGACAATGAATCGGTCGTTAATTTAAGAGCTTAGGAAACCAATGTCTATAGATTTCGCAGCCATCAATAAAGCCGCAACAACGGGAACAACAACAACCAAAAACGGCTCGCTAGTTTCTGGCAAGAACAGCACCATGGGTAAGCAAGAGTTTTTAACCCTCCTCGTTGCCCAACTACAGAACCAGGATCCTCTTAACCCCGATGAGGGGACAGAGTTTACTGCCCAACTGGCACAGTTCAGTTCCCTTGAGCAGCTCATGTCCATTAACAAAGGAATGGGGAACATGATTACCTCCACAAGCAACTCTGATAACATTGCTCTTCTCAATACGATTGGCAAAGAGGTCCTTTATTACGGTGACGAGATAGATTTCCAGGGCGATCCGGTTGAATTTGGTTACATGCTTGCAGAAAATGCCACCTCGGTAAAGATAGAACTACGTCTCAACGGAGAAACTGTTCACAGTATTGACAGCACCGAACTCTCTAAGGGTGATCACACCTTTACCTGGGATGGTATGACTGAAGATGGAAACCCGGCCGCCCATGGTGCATACAAAATTGTTGTCGCCGCTCAAGGAGCAAAAAATGCAATTATTGCACCTCCCATTATCAAGTCAAAGGTAACCGGTGTTAATCTTGATCCTCTGCTTCCCACCTCCCTCACCACCACCTTGGGCGGAATAGACTCCTATTCTAAGATTATCGGCATCTCCGAGATACCTCAACAGGCGGCCAGCCCGAAACTGCCAGAGAGTGAAGAAACACCCAAGGATGAAGAAAAATAGAGCGTTTAGTACCTCAACTATACCAATGAGCAAATAACATTTTTTAAACACCTCTTCAGCGAAAAGCGACAGGAGAATGATATGGGTATTGGCAGCGCATTATACACAGGAGTCAGTGGACTTAACACCAACGGCCAGGCAATGACAGTTATCGGCAACAACCTCGCCAACACCAACACTATTGCCTATAAGGGATCTCGTACAATGTTTTCAGATCTCTTATCCTCCAGCGTCACTGGTTCCGGTGGCACCTCTCAAGTAGGCCGTGGCGTTGGCCTCTCCCGAGTGGACAACGATTTCAGTCAGGGTACATTTGAATCAACCTCCTCCGGACTTGATCTGGCCATTGAAGGAAACAGCTTTTTTCTCCTCAGCCCAAGCAACGACCAGAGCATTCATTACTCACGAGCAGGTTCCTTCAAATTTAATGAGGGTGGCTACCTGGTAAACCCCGGCGGCCTACGGGTTCAGGGAATAGCCTACGGCGCAGACGGTGAACTTGCAGGTGGCGATCCTAGTGATATTTTTCTTGATGGCGCTGGCATGATCAAAGGTGCCGCCACCAGTGAAATGATAATGAACACCAATCTTGACTCCAACGCCAAGATATTTCCCATCGACTTCGATGCCAGCAATACCAACTCCTATAATTTTTCCGAGGAGCTCACCCTCACGGGACCCGCGACCGTTCCTGCGACTGTTCCTCCGAGCAACAGCACCATCACAGCCCAAACATATTACCGAAAAACCGCAGAGAACAGCTGGGAGTGCTACTACACGGCAAAAGAAACCATGGCAGACGGTACAGCTGGCAGTTCAACGGCTGCTTCCATCAAGGCGGGAGAGGTAGAGATAGATGCCGCAGGAAACCTCGTTGACACAAGCTCAGCCACGACCCCGAAAGCAAATTTTGATCCCTTTGCCACCAGTATAGCCTGGGACGACACCGGAGCCACCACAACGGCTGTCACGGCGAGTACAGCGGGAAGCCCGTCGTCGTCAATAGACAAGAGCCTGCGGGAAAACAAAAGCATCTGCACCTTTGACTACAAGGATCCCAAGACCTTCACCTATTCCGCCTCGGTACAAATTTTTGACAGTCTTGGTAACCCGCATCTAATCAGCACATATTTCCGCAAAACAGACGACAACACCTGGGACACCTACTATTCACTGGAAAAGGAGGATGGCTCCGTCATTCCTGCAGACCCCAACGCCATTTCCCTTACCCAGTTACGCTTTGGCTCTGAAGGCCAACCCGTTGACTCAGCGGGTCTCCCCCTTGACGGCCCCCCAACAGCAACCACCGAGGAGCCCATCGATTGGGGCAACGGCTCTGAGCCAACGCCTATCACCGTTACCTTTGATACCACCCAGTTTAACAGTAGCTCCAAGGTTATCTCTCAAGAGCAGAACGGCTATGGGGCAGGAAACCTGAGCGGAGTAAATATCGATGAAGGTGGCAATGTTATTGCCGCATACTCCAACGGTAAAAACCGTAACATTGCGGCAATCTCTCTGGCTAAATTCCAAAATCCTGCGGGACTGACCATGGAGGGTAATAATCTTTTTGCTGCCACGGGCACCTCAGGAGCACCACGAGTTGGTCTACCCGGACCTGAGCTTGGTAAGGTTTTCACAAACTCGCTGGAACAATCCAATGTCGATATGAGTGTCGAGTTTGTCCGGATGATCACCATTCAACGTGGCTACCAGGCAAACTCTAAAATCATCACCACCGTTGACGAACTACTTGGCGAATTAATTAACCTTAAACGCTAAGGTTAATATATTAAAAAACCATATCCTCTCTTTACGGGAGAATATGGTCTATGCAGCAAAATATTACTGTAATATCTTTATCCTGCCCCCCGGGATGGAACAAAAATTGCATTTTATATTTCAGGACTGCCCCGTTGGCATTTGACTTTTCGGTGATATTAATTGTAGGAGGTTTTTTTGGATCTTTCAACGATACTTGGTATATGTGCTGCCTTTGGCCTGATGCTTATGGCTATTCTTCAAGGCGGGCCATTATCTATTTTCATAAACATTCCCTCCATCATGATTGTTTTTGGTGGAACTGCGGGCAATATTCTTGTCCATTACCCCTTTGCCGATGTTTTTGATGCCATAAACGTGGCAAAAAAAACGTTCCTATACAAGGAAACCTCGGCCAGTGCCCTGATTGACCAGCTCATGGATTTTGCCAATAAGGCCAGAAAGGAAGGGATTCTTGCCCTGCAGGCTTCTATAAACACCATAGAGGACCCATTTTTACTCAAGGCAGTACAGATGGCAGTAGATGGCCAGGAGCCCGAGACCCTACGCCGAATGCTGATGACTGAAATTGACTACATCCAGGTCAGACATGAAAAGGGTGGCGACATCTTTAACGCCCTGGCACTCTATGCCCCGGCCATGGGCATGGTTGGAACCCTGATTGGTCTGGTGCAAATGCTCCAGACAATGGATGATCCGTCAACCATTGGCCCAGCCATGGCCGTTGCCCTTTTAACAACATTCTACGGCGCAGTCATAGCAAACGTTGTTTGTACCCCCATGGCAGGCAAGCTACGTAATCGATCAGACTCGGAAATCTTGACAAAGACTCTCATTGCCGAGGGAATGCAATCCATTTTATCTGGAGAAAACCCCAGAATTATGGAACAAAAACTACATGCATTCATTGCGCCTAAGCTACGTGACTCTACCTTTAACAAATAAGTCAAAATTATGTCAGCTGAAGAACTCCCGCAAAAAAAGGAAAAAAAATGCGCAGCAGGCGCCCCTGCCTGGATGGTGACCTACTCTGACCTGGTAACCCTGCTACTGACATTTTTTGTCCTCCTCCTCTCCATGTCAAACGTTGACCCTGTTCGCATGAGCCAGGCATCCAGCTCTATCAAGGATGCCTTTGGCATCCCTATCAAGTCGGTGCCCACGGAGTATAGAGTACCTATCTTTCCCGCAATGCTCATAGCCAAATTTTCACCTGTCTCAATAGATAACACAAAGAAAATCCATGAAAAAATCAAAAACAAACTCAAAGCCCTGCGGATTAATTCTGAGGTAGAACTGATTAACAAAGACAAAGATATTATAATATTACGCATGGACGACAAGGTTCTTTTTGCCAGAGGCCAATCTGAAATCAGCCCAAGATCTTACATGTTACTACGTAATATTGCAGACATAATCAGACCTCTACCCGTAAATGTCAGAATTGAAGGACATAGTGATGACATCCCCCTTGGTATCAACAACATCGCCAACTGGAACCTCTCAACATCAAGGGCGGTCTCTGCCCTCCGTTTTTTTTACCGCGGAAATCTTATCTCCCTTGATCGACTCTCCGCCATTGGTTACGGAGACATGCATCCCATAGCCCCAAATACAACAGAGGAAAATAGAGCAAAAAATCGCCGGGTAGACTTTGTCCTCCGACTTAAGCCCCCTAAGAAAAAGCCAGAAATATTTAAATAATTTTCAATCCTTATAAATTATCTTCATCACAAAATCAGGCACTCATATGGCAGAAGAAAAAGCTTCCCCTCAGGAAAAAAACGGCAAGAAAAAAAAATTGTTCCTCATCGGTGGTATAGCCCTGGTGGCAATTATACTCATCGGAATTATCGCTTACCTGCTTCTCAACAAGGGCGATGACACTCAGGTAACAGATAAAAACGTCCCCGTCCCTCAGGTAAATGCAACAAACCTGGGCCCCATGGTCGATCTGCAAGATTTTGTAGTCAACATTATCAGCGATGAAGAGAACCACTATGTAAAAACAGCCATCACTCTTGAGGTAAGCAATAGCAGCGCATCCGAAGAGGTAGGCATGCGAATGCCACAGATGCGTGACACTATTATTTTGATTTTTGGCAACAAAGATTACCGTGAGCTACAGGATCTTCAGGGAAAAAAACAACTCAAAGCAGAGATAAGCTCTCGAATAAACGCAATATTACAAACCGGACAGGTGGTGGCGGTTTATTTTACAGCCTTTGTGGTACAATAATTGCTAAAGATTACATATGGAACCCATTCTTAGCAAAACAGAAATAGCCGAACTTCTCAGAGCTATCCGCCAAGGGAAAATATCTCTTGATGGTGGCCGAGAAGTAAACTCTATTGACTATGAAAAAGTTAATTTATTTGAACTGACACCTCCTGTTGATGACAAGGTTAAAATACCAAACTTTGACATCATTATGGATAGTTTCGCCCGTCATTACTCAATTTTACTGTCCAACCAACTACAGAGAACTATCTCTATTGAACGGATTAAGCTGGAGTCTTTTGACTTTCAGGATGTCTTTGACAAGATAGCGCACCCTGGTGCCATTGGCATGCTTGATTTACCTCCACTCCAGCAGGGCGGCCTCATTCTCTTTAATCCCAGCCTCTCTTTCTCACTGGTAGAGCGATTGCTTGGAGCCTCTCTTGATCTGGAAACTGTCTGCCTTAATAGAGACCCGACAACAATTGAGCTCAACGTCCTCAAGGTTATCATAGACCATGCCTGCCTGGGTCTCGACAAGGCATTTAGCCCTCTTGTCAACATGAATAGTTCCCTTGTCAAGATAGATAGTAAGCCCCGTCTTATGTCCATAACAGACCCAGACGATGAGGTTATCGCCTGCACCTTCCGAGTAATTCTCGGAAAAGACTCTGGAGAGATACTCCTTCTCATCCCACTGGCAGCCCTCGAGGTTCTCCATGAAGATCTCCAACATCTCCTCCGGGCAAGTGCAAAACGAACAACCACATGGCAGGGAACCATCGCCGCCGAAGTCAAAAAGATGACAGCCGATATTACAGCCCAGCCAGGTCGCCTGGAACTCAGCGTTGGCGACATACTGGGACTACAAGTAGGAGACATATTGGAAGTTGACTATGATCCCAGTAAACCCCTCAAGGTTTTAGTAGAAAACAGCCCTAAGTTTTATGGTATCCCTGGCACACATAACGGCAAAAAAGCAATAAGTCTTACAGAAAGAATATAGACACGCCCCTCTCCGGGGCCGGAAAGAGAAAAAGGATCTTTTATGGTACCAACAAATAACAGCCGACCAAATCACGAAGAGATTCAAGAGCTCTTACAAGAGGAACGGGAAAACACTGAACAAGAACATACCACTCTTGAAAATAATGAGGCCCGCTCTCTGGACTTTCTCTACGACGTACCACTTGAGGTCTCCGTCGAAGTGGGCAGAAGCAAAATTCTCATCAAAGATCTATTGAATATGGGCGAAGGATATGTCATAGAGCTGAATAAGGTTGCAGGAGACCCCCTGGACCTCTATGTCAATTCACGGCTTATTGCCCGTGGCGAAGCTGTGATGATAGGGGACAAATTTGGTATACGTCTTACCGATGTCGTTAGTGCCTCCGATAGGCTTGAAAGGCTGGGCAAATAATGATGGGCTGGGAACTGGAAGGCTACTTCAGAGTTATTTGGGCACTTGCCTTAGTGCTTGGCCTCATGCTCATCATTTACGCCCTGATCCGCAAACGCCTGTCCCCTCTGCATAGCAGGGAAGGCAAAAAAATAAACGTCCTTGAAATACAACCACTTATGCCGAAGAAATCTCTCTGTCTAGTTGCAGTTGCAAACCAACAGTTCCTTCTGGCTATCAGCGGAGAGCAGATTACCACCATTGCCGAGATCGACACAGCGACGAACCGTCCTTCCTTCGTAACAGAGCTCAACCACGCCCAGGAAAATCAAGCTCCAGAAAAAGCCTGTCAATAAAATGAACAAGACCTTGAAATCACCCAATAGCGCCAAAAGCAAATATCTCTATATCCTCTTTCTGGCAACTATCTCTCTGCTGACAAGCAGTCATCCCTCATGGGCCGTTGGTCTACCCAATATCACCCTGGGCCTGGAAGATGCCGACTCACCAGAAAAGGTCTCAGCTGCCCTGCAGATTCTCTTTGTTCTTACTATAATTTCTGTCGCCCCAGCAATCGTCCTGATGATGACCTGCTTTACCCGCATTGTCATCGTCCTTGGTTTTGTTCGCCAGGCCATGGGCACTCAAAATATGCCCCCAAACCAAATTGTCATTGGTTTCGCCCTATTTCTTACCTTCTTTATCATGTCGCCTACCATAAACAAAATAAACGACACAGCCCTTCAACCATATCTGGCAAAAGAGATCAGCCAAGGTAAAGCTCTGGATCTCACCGTGTTCTCCATGCGAGAGTTTATGTTCAGTCAGGTGCAGGAATCTGAGCTGAGCTTTATGGCTGAGTTAACCATTGAAAAAGAGCCTAAGGACAAGGCTGACATCCCGACCACCACCCTTATTCCTGCCTATATGCTCTCTGAGCTTAAGACAGCCTTTAGCATGGGGTTTATGGTATATATCCCCTTCCTTGTTATTGATATGATTGTGGCCTCGGTGCTGATGTCCATGGGTATGATGATGCTTCCACCTGTTATTATCTCCATGCCATTTAAACTTCTGCTCTTTATCCTGGTAGATGGTTGGACTCTTATCGTTGGCTCCCTTGTTAAAAGTTTTGGTTAAGGAAAAATTATGCTCACCCCGGAACTTGCCGTCAATGTCTGCCGCAAGGCTATCCAGACGATCCTCATGTGCGCAGCGCCCATGCTCCTTGCCGGTATGATTGTTGGCCTTTTTGTCTCCATCTTTCAGGCAGCGACTCAAATCAATGAGCAAACCCTTACCTTTATTCCGAAAATCATAGCCGTCTTTGTCACCATGCTCCTCTTCGGCCCCTGGATAATTAAACTGCTCCTGACCTTCACCTCTGGCGTATTCACCACAATTGCCAGCTTTTAGGAAACCTTGCAAGATGCTTTCTCCTTCAAATCCCTTCATTCTTCGAAAAACTTTGTGCCCTAAGAAGAGGATAGATTCCACTAGCAATAATGTCTCCGGCAAAATGTCACGAAGCCTTCACCCTTTAATAAAACATTCACCTTCCCAAGCTAGTTTTTAATATCCATGGATCCCCTACTTATCCCAATTGAGCAATTCCAACTCTTTCTCGTCGTGCTCAGTCGCGTTGCCGGATTCGTTGGGGCAATTCCCGTCATCTCTTCGGTGCAAAGCCCCAAACAGATAAAGATAGCCCTTGCCTGTAGCGTTGCACTGGTCCTCTTCCCCATCATGTCCCCGGTAATCCATATAAAAGAGCTCACCATGCCCAGCTTCGCCCTGCTCATTGTAGCCGAGGTACTGGTGGGCACCACCATCGGCTTTGCCGCAAAACTCATCTTTACCTCCATCGAATTTGGCGCCACCGTCATTGGCTACCAAATGGGCTTTGCCGCCGCCAATGTTTTTGACCCACAGACAAAGGGGCAGGTCGCACTGATTTCACAGTTTCAAAACTCCTTTGCAATCCTTATATTTTTAGCAATTGATGGCCACCATATCTTTATCCACACCGCATCCATATCCTATCAGTTTTTGCCGCCAGGACAGTTCAACTATAGCGGCGGAGCTGTACCCTACCTGATAGAGCTCACCGCTCATATGTTCCAAATGGGCATCCAGTTCAGTGCCCCCGTCCTGGCCGTTTTGCTTCTATCCGGTCTTATTCTGGGTATTCTCTCCAGAGTTTTCCCCCAACTCAATGTATTCATGCTCTCTTTTCCAATCAACATAGGACTGGCCTTCACTGTCATATCTTTGACACTAGGCCTGTTGGCAATGCTCCTTAGTCGGGAATTTGACCAGCTCCCGGAACGGATTCTAAATATACTCACCCTGCTTCACAACTAATAGAGACAAAAACAACACTGCCGCCCCCCCCCCGGCAGCGGTGCAGTTCTTGCATTCTTTCTCCCAACAACAACAAAATATTTCCACCTAACGAGGCATTATGGCAGAGGAAGCTCCAACAGGAGGCGAACGTACGGAAGACGCCAGTAGCAAGAGGCGGGAAGACTTCCGGAAAAAGGGCCAGGTCGCCCAGTCAAAGGAGGTTCAGACTGCTGCCCTCTTCACCCTGCTCCTACTCTTTTGGTCTTTCTATATTGGGATTTTCGGCAGGAAGCTCCTGATCCTTATCCAATCCATATGGCAATCACTAGAGAGCTTTTCCCCAACGCCTTCCCAGACCATGCAACTTGCCCTCTTTGTCATCAAGGAGTGCGCCATCATACTTGCGCCCCTCTTTCTTCTCGTGGTTATTGTCGGCATTGCCTCAAGCTTTTTTCAGATCGGTTGGCTCTTCACCACCAAACCACTCAGCCCAGATTTCAGCAAGATGAACCCTATCGCCGGCTTTGGTCGTTTTTTCTCCAAAAAATCCTTCATCGAGGTGATCAAGTCCCTGAGCAAGGTCACCCTCATAGGTTGGCTTGCCTTCTCCACCATTATTGAACATTTCAACGAGGCACTGGTACAAACCGATACCAGCCCCATGGCAACTCTGGTCTTTATCGGAGTCACAGCAAGTCTCATTGTAGCCAAGGTCTGCGCCATTCTTATCCTTCTGGCCTTTATCGACTTTCTCTATGTGAAGTGGGAAATGGAAGAAAAGATGAAGATGACCAAACAGGAGCAGAAAGAGGAGTTTAAGGAGAGCGAGGGTGATCCACATATTAAGTCACAAATCCGCGCCATCCAACAGGAAATGGCCAGAAAAAGAATGATGGCCGACGTACCTGGAGCCGATGTCATCATCACCAACCCAACCCATATATCCATTGCTCTCCGTTACCGGGCAGGACAGGACCAAGCCCCGATCATCGTCGCCAAAGGAGTCGATTTTGTGGCAATGAAAATTCGAGAAATAGCCCGAGAAAACAGCATCCCCATTATCGAAAACCCACCTGTGGCACGCATGTTGCATAAGATTGAGATAGGGGGCTCAGTTCCCGAAGAAATGTTCGCAGTCGTGGCCGAAATATTGGCACACGTTTACTCGCTTAAAGGTAAGGGTTAACAATGGCAGTTGATGTCTTAAAAAAATTTGCTACTAAGCAACATTTTCAGGAGTTTCTGGGTCGCAGTGATATCGCTGCCTCTTTGGGCCTTGTTTCCATTCTGATGATCATGATCATCCCCCTGCCGTCAATAATCCTTGACCTCTTTCTTTCCCTGAACATCACCATTGCCCTGCTCATTCTGATCATCAGCGTATATACAGTGGAGTCCACGGATTTCTCTATTTTTCCCTCGCTCCTGCTAACCACAACACTTTTTCGACTGGCACTCAACGTTGCCTCCACCAGGCTCATCCTCCTCCGGGGAGATGAAGGCCCAGGTGCCGCCGGTTCTGTTATCCAGTCCTTTGGTCAATTTGTCGTTGGCGGTAATTATGTTGTCGGTATTGTTATCTTCGCCATCCTGGTCCTGATTAACTTTATGGTTATCACCAAGGGTGCAGGCCGAGTGGCAGAGGTTGCCGCCCGTTTCACCCTCGATGCCATGCCCGGTAAACAGATGGCAATCGATGCCGATCTGAACGCCGGCCTAATAGATGAGCAACAGGCCAGAGAGAGACGAGAACATATTTCCGCAGAATCCGCCTTTCACGGAGCCATGGATGGTGCCTCAAAATTCGTTAAGGGAGATGCCATCGCCGGTATCATTATCACCCTTATTAATATTGGGGCAGGATTTGTCATTGGTGTTCTGCAAAAGGGCATGCCCATGGCCGAAGCTGCCGCCAACTATACCATTCTCACCGTAGGCGACGGCCTTGTTGGCCAAATCCCCGCCCTTATTATCTCAACGGCCGCTGGTCTGCTCGTGACAAGATCAACCGGTGATAAAGATTTTGGCTCGGATCTAGCTGCCCAATTCTCTAGAAACTCGACAGCTATCTGGGTGGTCTCAGCTATCCTTATTGTCTTTGCCCTAATCCCGGGACTCCCCTTTATTCCCTTTCTTATTCTCTCTATCGCTCTGGCCTTTATTGCTCACCACATAGACAAAAAGGCAAAAGCTGAAGAGAATGATCCTCAGGCCCAAAGAGACGAGACGCCGGAACAGGCACTGGAAGCACAGGAAGAAGACTATGAGGCAATGCTCAACGTCGATCTGCTTCAACTTGAGGTAGGCTATGGCCTCATCCCCTATGTTGATGCAGGACAGAATGGTGAGATACTCAGCCGTATCCAATCAATACGAAAACAGTTTGCCCTCAACCAAGGCTTCATTCTTCCACCTATACATATCAGAGACAATCTGCAACTCAGCCCTAATCAGTACACCTTGGCCCTCAAGGGGGTCCTCATTGCTGAATCAGAAATTCTACCAGACCATTTCATGGCAATGGATCCAGGCACCGTTACCCAGGATATTCAGGGAATTGCCACCACTGAGCCTGCCTTTGGCCTACCGGCCCTATGGATTACCGACGACAAAATGGACAGGGCTCAAATTGCAGGTTACACCGTGGTTGACTGCGCCACCGTAATGACCACCCATATCAGTGAAGTAATCAAACAGCATGCCCATGAAATAATCGGTCGCCAGGAGGTTCAGGGCTTATTGGACAACTTAGGCAAGACCTATCCAAAACTGGTGGAAGACCTGGTGCCGACAGTTGTTTCCCTTGGCACCATTATGCACGTCCTGCAAAACCTCCTTAAAGAGGCCGTATCTATTCGCGATCTGCGAACCATCATTGAAACCTTGGCTGACTGGTCAACAACCAGCAAAGACCCTATGGTTCTCACGGAATATGTTCGCCACAGCCTTTCCCGAGCCATCAGTGCAGAAATTTCAATAGATGGCAGCATCTCACTTATCACCCTCTCTAAACCTGCAGAAGACGCTATTCAAAACGCTATCCAACACAAAGATACGGGGAGCTACCTTGCCGTAGACCCAGTTATTGCCCAAAGAATCCTTGACTCTGTCAGCCAGGCAATACCCCTTTTTCAGGGCGGGCAACAGCCGGTCCTACTTGTAGCACCACAGATCAGACCACATGTACGTAGTTTAACTGAACGCTATTTTCCAGCACTGACAGTACTCTCTCATAACGAAATTAGCCCTACCCTTAAAGTGCAATCTCTTGGAACGGTGACACTGGATGCAATTTAAAGTATTTGAAGCAAAAGACATGAAAACGGGCCTGCGAAGAATCAAGGAAGAACTTGGTCCCGATGCCCTTATCATCTCCACAAGAACCATAAAAAATGGCAAACTTGGCTTGCTTAGCAAGTCTACTCTTGAAATTACCGCGTCCATTGACAGCACTCCCGTCAGCAGCTTGGCAAACAGACAGAGCAGAAGAGCAGTGCCACCTGCAAGAGCACCTCAAGAATACAGGCCAACCATTCATCATGTAGCGGACGACCCGGTCGAACTCCCTCCGTTCTCAGACAGCGCCCCTGTACCCGAAATATTTTCCACCCCTGAGAAAGCTGAGAAAGCAGAGAAAGAGAGTAGCCCCAAAAGAGATGACTCTGCCACGGAAGAAAAATTCATGGCCGAGATGGATGATTTAAAAAACCTCGTAAGAAACCTTGCAGGAGAGGTGGGCAAACTGCAAAGCAGAGAGCCGGAAGGCAAAACCACTCACCTGCAAGCAAGCAATCATCCTCTTTATGGCAACCCGGCATTCAATATGCTCTGTGCCAGAGGCGTCAGTGAAGAGTTGGCTACCGACATAACCCTCTGCTGTCAAAAGAACTTCGACAGCAAAGAGATACATGACGCCGAAAGCATACTCTCCCAACTCAAGCAACACATTAAGGGAAAAATAGAGGTAAACCCCCTTCTAAAAGAGATCAACGAACAACAGTGCATTGCCCTGGTGGGTCCAACAGGAGTTGGCAAGACAACAACCCTGGCAAAACTGGCCGCCGCCAAATTGAGTTCAGGATCTGCCTCGATCGCAATGATTACCATCGACACCTATAGAATTGCAGCCGTTGAACAACTCAAAGTTTACGGAGAGATAATGAACATCCCCGTAGACGTTGTTATTACCCCAGAGCAACTTGAATCCTCACTCTTGAGACATAGAGATTGCGAGCTTATCCTCATAGATACAGCAGGCCGTAGCCCTAAAGATGACTTTTCCATAGACGAGCTGGCAAATTTTCTCCGCCCCGAGTTCAATATTGAAAAACACCTTGTTCTCTCAACCACATCAAGAGAAAGTGAACTAGCCGAAACCATTCGACAATTTGGTAGGCTTGGTATTGACAGCACAGTATACACCAAGATAGACGAATGCTCACAACTCGGAGTAATTCTCAATACGCAACTACATAACAAGACACCCATTTCCTATATGACAAACGGACAACGTGTACCAGAGGACTTTATTGACATAAGCCCTAAATGTATTGCAGAACTTATCATGTCGACCAACTAAAGGACCCTCAATGCTGACCTCATATCAAGAGACAAATGACCAGGCGGGCACCCTACGTTCCATCAGCCCCCAGCAGCCAAACAGCCTGACAGCAAGAGACACCACTGTCTACTCCATCACCTCGGGAAAGGGCGGGGTGGGCAAGACCGCCATTACGGCAAACCTAGCCTACTCCCTCGCCCTCTGTGGCAAAAAAGTACTGATCCTTGACGCCGATCTTGGCCTAGCCAATATTGATGTTGTCTTTGGACTCACCCCCCGCTACAATCTCAATCACTTTTTTGCAGGAGAGCAGGATCTCGAGTCCATTCTCATTGAAGGACCACTTGGCATACAGATTCTCCCTGCAGGCTCGGGCATTCCCAATTTCACTCACCTCAGCTCGGATCTGAAACGGCGGCTCCTCCAGGGCCTGGATGCCATGCACAGCCGTTTTGACTATGTCCTCATAGATACCGAGGCGGGAATTTCCGACAACGTCACCTACTTCAACACGACCGCGCAGGAGATAATGGTGATCACCACGCCTGAGCCCACGGCAATAACAGATGCCTACGCCTTGATGAAACTTCTCTCTACTCAGTTTCACGAGAAAAAATTCAACCTCGTTGTCAACCAAATC
This sequence comes from Desulfotalea psychrophila LSv54, assembly GCF_000025945.1. Classification (GTDB taxonomy): domain Bacteria; phylum Desulfobacterota; class Desulfobulbia; order Desulfobulbales; family Desulfocapsaceae; genus Desulfotalea; species Desulfotalea psychrophila. Next base: position 3,040,705 of record NC_006138.1, read on the forward strand.
GAGAGCGAAGACGACGCTCTCGACGTTTATCGAAAACTCACCCTTGTCTCCAATCGCTATCTCGATATCTCCATTGATTATCTTGGCTCCATCCCCCAGGACAGACAAATGATTGACGCAATTCGCAGGCAGCGGGTACTCAGCGAACTACAACCAGGATCCAAGGTGGCCACCTCATTTAGCAGACTTGCCGGCCGCATCTGCGTTGAACCGAATAACCGTCATCACAAGGGCAATGTTCAATTTTTCTGGCAACGTCTTCTCAACTTTGGTACAGGCGAATGATCGATATTTTTCCAACCACACCTCCAGGGCCAACCCCCAATCAACTTGTTGACGACCACCTCTACCTTGTGGATATCTTGGTCTCACGCATGGTTTCTCAGGTGCCCTCTTTTATGAGTCGAGATGATATGCGTAGCGCCGGCATGTTTGGTCTATTTGATGCCTCTAAAAAATTCGACGCCTCAAAAAACATTCTCTTTAAAACCTTTGCTGAATACCGTATTCGAGGAGCGATATTTGATGAGATGCGTAAGCTTGACTGGTTTTCCCGTTCCCTAAGAGATAAGCACAACAAAATAGGCAGGGCTATTTTAGCACTGGAATTAAAACTTGGCCGTGACCCGGAAGAATTTGAAATAGCACAGTCACTCAACATGAATCTTGATGCCTACCACAACCTTCTTGGTCAGGTGAGCCATCTTGGCTGTGTAAGCCTCAATGAAGTTCTGGACAACTCTCAAGAGGGCAGATCTTTTCTTGATTCTCTGGTGGACAAACGAAAAAACAATACCCCTACAGCCTTTATCGAACAGCAAGAGCTCAATATCAAAATTGCAGAAATTCTTGACCAACTCTCAGAAAAAGAAAAGTTGGTTATATCTCTCTACTACTATGAAGAGCTCTCCCAAAAAGAAATTGCTGAGGTAATCGGCGTATCAGAGGGACGTATCTCCCAATTACATAGCCAGTCTCTTATTAAGTTAAAGCTTAAAATGCAAAACCAACTTTTTTAACAGACGTCGCTCTTACAAACACATTGATTTAAAAAAAAATGACTCCCATGCAATCCTACTTCCTACTACTTGCAAGCTCTGTGATTTTATGCATCTTCTCAATCATATGGCTAATGAGGACTAAAAAGAGCAAAATCAACCTTGTCAGCCAACTAGCAAAGACTCAACATGATCTTGAAGAGATACAACAACAACATAACAATACAAAAGAACAACTTGAGGAGCTGTCAAGCTTCCAAAAAAACATGACAGAGGCCAAACTCACCACTCGCCTCCAGGCGCCTCGGGTACAAGCTCAGGAGAAGAAAAACAGTCATATCCCTGAAAAATACCAATATATCGATTCACTTAATAAGAAGGGTATGCCACCTGAAGAAATTGCCTCCCTCCTCTCCATCTCCCTGGCAGAGGCACAACAGCTAGTTGCACTAACAAAAATCGCCAATAAACGGGCCATTACTAGTAAAGAAAAAATTTAAATCCGCCGATACAAAAGGGCATTTTAAAATTTTATCCCTATAACAGAGCCGACAATCTCTCTCAAAAAAGGAAACGATATGGTCTCAGGAAAATATAGTGCCCTGAGTGGCGCGCTTTCACGACAACAGGCAATTTCTACTATCAGCAACAACCTGGCAAATGTGAACACCACGGGGTTCAAAAAAAACACCCTCAGCTTTGAATCAATCCTCAATAATCAACAGCAAAACAGCGCCGAAGGAATTAACTACAGCCGTGTCGGCAAAAGCAGCACCGACTTTAAGCAGGGAACATTTAAGCCAACAGAAAACCCCATGGATCTCGCCATCCAAGGTAAGGCCTTTTTCAAGGTTCAGGGAGTAAACGGTGCCCTCTACACAAGACGCGGAGACTTTGGGCTTCGAGGAGATAATGTCCTTACCACCAGACATGGGCTACCGATCCTCAGTGAGGCAGGTGGAGAGATCACCATTCCCGATGCTGAAACCTCGAAAATAGCCTTTGGCGAAGACGGTACCATCTATATCCTGGGAAAACAGGGCCGCCGGGAAGAGGTCGGCAAGATCGGTCTCTTTGAAATTGATGACCCATCTCTTCTAAAAAATGCAGGCGATACGAGCTTTTCCCTTGAGCAGGGTGGGCAGGAGACCATCAGTCAGGAATCATCTCTTCTGCAGGGAAACCTCGAGGTGGCAAACGTCAATATGGTTGCAGCCATGGCCCAGCTTATCGATAACCAAAGGGCCTTTGAAACACTCAACAAGGCTATAAAGAGTTATTCCACAATAAGTGACCAACAAGACAAGCTTGGCTCTCTTGGCTAATAAATTTCTCTTAAAAGCACGATAAACAGACAAGGAACTGCCCTATGTTTAGATCACTTTGGACCGGCACCACCGGCATGCAAGCCCAACAACTCAACATTGACATCATTGCCAACAATCTGGCAAACGTGAACACCACAGGCTTTAAGAAAAGTTCTGCTGATTTCCAGGATCTTCTCTATCAAACCATGAAGGTTCCAGGTAGCCAAACATCACCGGACACAGAATCTCCCACGGGCATCTTGGTAGGACTTGGCGTAAAACCCGCCGCAGTTACCAAGGTTTTTACCCAGGGTGATCTTATCCAAACAGAAAACGAACTCGATGTTGCCATCCAGGGACGCGGCTTCTTCCAGATTGAAGCCCCCGACGGCAACATCAAATACACCAGAGCCGGAGCCTTTAAAAGAGATTCCAATGGCCGCATGACCTCCTCGGATGGCTACCCACTCATTCCTGAAATCACCATCCCCAGCGGGGCCAAGCAAGTATCCATCGGCGAAACAGGAATTGTCAGTGTCAAACTCGATAGCGACTCAACCGAGACAGAAATTGGCACCATAGAACTTGCCGGTTTTACCAACCCGGCAGGTCTGGCCGCCATCGGTAAAAACCTTTTTGAAGAGACAGGCGCATCCGGAACAGCCACCATCGGTATTCCCGGTGAAGAGGGCTATGGAACCCTTATCCAACAATATCTTGAAGGATCCAACGTCAATCTGGTAGCAGAAATGGCGGCCATGATCAGCACCCAAAGAGCCTATGAAATTAACTCATCAATGGTGAAAACCTCGGATCAAATGATGCAAACCGTCAACGATCTTGCCTAAGAGCCGGCTATGAGAATAATACTGACAACCCTGATGCTCTTCAGCATTTTTTTACAACCGGCAATGGCCCTTGAGGCTATATTTCAGAGCCACGCCCAGGTAAAAGCAAAAATAGTAAGACTTGGTGATGTGGTCTCCTTTTCAGAAAAAGACCCACGCGTCTCGGCTCTGACCAGCCAAAGAATTGCCCAATCACCCTCGCTAGGAAAGAGCCTCGTTCTCAACCAGCAAACCATACTGCGCCAACTCGCCTCACAGGGAATACTGCCCCCCGACATCCGTTGGTCGGGAGCGCAAGAGATAGAGATAAGGCGACAGGGAGTCACCATCCCTCCTGAAAAAATATCTCAAATTATTGACGCCTATCTTGTCGGCAAAGCAAAAAAAATGCCAGACATAGCGCTCTCTTTTTCGCCAAATTCTTTACCCCTGCCCTTTCTCCTGCCGCCAGGAAAACTCTCCTGGGAAATAATCCCTTCCCGGGCAGAGATACTAGGGAGCTCTCGTTTTTCAATCATTTTCAAAATAGACGGCAAGGTACAGAAAAACCTCTCCATCAGAGGAAAGCTTAAGGCAATAGCTCCTGTTCTGGTCGCCCGAGAAGCACTTCGCCGAGACACAGAACTTTCCCCTAATAATTTCTCTATTATACGTCGGGACATAAGCAATATAAGCGACCCTCTTTTTTCTGCCAGACAGGCAGAAGGACAACGACTTCGACGCAGGATTAGAAAGGATGACGTCATCCGAGCCTCATCCCTTGAACATGTTCCCGTTGTTCATCGCGGCGATCGAGTTAAAATCCATCTCCTGTCGGGTAATCTCCAGGTAGTTACCCTCGGTGTAGCAAGAGCCGATGGAGGCGTGCACGATTTTATCCGAGTACAAAACATTAACTCAAAAAAAATCATATATTGTCAGGTGGTAGCACCCGGCATCGTGAAGGTTAAACTCTAATGACATATAGACGAATCCCCCTTTACCTGAGCTGTCTTTTCCTCCTTGCCCTTAGCGGCTGTAACAGCAAAAGACCACCTCTGGTGGAAATACCGGAGCCCCTTGAAGAACTGCAGACCATGAGTCCTGCCACCCGTCAAGCCGGATCACTCTGGGACAGCAACCAAAACTCTCTATTTTCCGACAGAAAGGCCAGTAATGTAGGCGACATTGTCACTGTCCTCATCGAAGAAAAATCAAGTGCCAGCAAAAATGCCTCCACTAAGACAGGGAAGGATTCCAGCATTGGCGCCTCGATCCCAAACCTGTTCGGACTTGAAAAGAGCAGCATCATCGCCAACAACCACATTGATATGAATAATCTTATCGGAGCAAGCTTTAAAAACGACTTTAAAGGCGCAGGAAGCACCAGCCGCAGCGGCACCCTCTCCGCAGCCCTCAGCACCCAGGTTATCGTAAAATACCCCAATGGCCAGCTGAAAATACGAGGTGGCAAGGAGGTCATGGTCAACAACGAGGTGCAAGTAATCTATCTTACTGGAATCATAAGACCCGTTGATATTACCGCAGCTAACACCATCAACTCGGATAAAATCCTCAACGCCCGTATCAGCTACACCGGCAAAGGTGCCCTAGGCGATAAACAAGAGCCGGGTTGGCTCACACGTAGCCTAGACCACGTCTGGCCCTTTTAAGATCTTCACTCTCAAAGCAGAACCCTAGGTAAATATGTTTTTTTCAAGAAAGATAAGATCACTATTACTTACCCCTAAGCGCAGATGGAGCCTCATACTCACCCTCTGCCTCATATTCACCGGCATAAACTTTTCTACCAGCAATGACGTACAGGCATCACGGATCAAAGATATAGCCCAGCTCCACGGAGTACGCAGCAATCAACTCATTGGCTACGGACTGATTACAGGGCTCAACGGTACAGGTGATGATATGAAGAAATCTGCCTTTACCCTACAGGCCATTTATAACATGATGACCCGAAGTGGTATTACCCTTAACCCCTCTGAGATGAAGTCCATTAAGATAAAAAATGTAGCTGCAGTCATGGTGACGGCAAGCCTGCCACCCTTTGCCAGTTCCGGCTCTAAAATTGACATTCAAGTTTCTTCCATGGGAGATGCCAAATCTCTAGCTGGCGGCACCCTGCTCATGACCCCCCTGAAGGGGGTAGATAACAGGGTCTATGCCATTGCCCAAGGACCACTTGCCATAGGTGCATTTTCCTTTGGTGGCAAATCTGCCCAGGCCCAAAAAAACCACCCAAATGCAGGCAGAATTCCAGACGGAGCAACGGTGGAAGATACTGTTCTGGTTGATATTGGCGCTGATGGCACCCTTACCTACCAGCTGGCAAATGCCGATTTCACCACAGCCAACAACATGACAAGGGCAATCAATAAAAAGTTTGGCAAGGATACCGCCTATCCCCTTGACTCCGGCAGCGTTACCATAAATATTCCACCGCATTTTTCCAAACGGGTGGTGCAATTTGTTGCAAACGTAGAAAGTATTGATATTACAGCAGATTCAGTTGCAAGGGTTGTTGTTAACGAAAGAACTGGAACCGTTGTCATGGGCCAAAATGTGAGACTTTCAACGGTTGCCGTCTCCCACGGTAACCTCAACCTGATTATTCGTGAAAGTTTTGATGTAAGCCAACCGGCCCCCCTTGCCGATGGCGAAACGGTCATTACGCCAAGTACAGAGATCTCCGTCACAGAAGAAGAGGGCCAGCTTGTTGTCCTTAACATGAAAAACGATGTCTCCATCGGCGAAATAGCAAATGCCCTTAACGCTATCGGCGCCACACCACGGGACCTCATTGCCATATTCCAGGCAATAAAGGCCGCAGGAGCCATGCACGGAGAGTTAATAGTTCTGTAAACATATCCTTACTAAGGGGAGAGCCTCTCTCCTTAGCCCCAAAACAGGTACCCCCATGGACTTCAAAGTAGATATTCGCACCCAACATACAGCAACAAAGATCTCCCCAACAAACAAGAAAAGCCGGGACCTGCAAAATCTCAAGACATCCTGCCAGGAGTTTGAGAGCATCTATGTCAATGAAATGCTTAAAACAGCACGAAAAACCATCCCGGAAGGTGGCCTATTCGAAAAAAGCAATGGCACAGAGATATTTGAAGGAATGCTTGACATGGAACAAGCCCGCAAAATATCACAGAATTCCTCCCTGGGACTAGCAAACGCCATGTATAAACAGATGGCACATCTTATTGAAGATCGCAAAGAGTAAACGGCTAATATTTTAGCCTCAAAATCTTTTTTCTCTAAACTCTCCAGATCATACCACCGATATTCTTTAAAAGAGATTCTTCTACTTTTAAAAAAATGTCTTTGCCCTCAAGGCAAAACACGATGAGGTATCTGGATGGCACCACTCAGCTACACAACAACTGCGCAAAATATATTAACTACTTACAATCTGCAGCAGGAAGAAGACAGCTCCCTGACGGAAAACGATCAATCTCCGACCCTGCACGTACAGTATAACAAGAGCCGTGACCAAGCTCGCTTAACAAACACGATAAGCCGACTAAGCGCTCAATCTTACGCAGAAATACGACGACAAAAGGGCTCTTCCAGCCCATCGGTCGCCATCATGCCACCCCCATTACAGGACAAAGATTATTGGGGAGTCGAGCAAACCGCATCCCGTATCACCAGTACAGCTATCAGTTTATCAGGGAAGAATTTTGACAAATTTACTGTTATAAGAGATGCAATAGAAAAGGGCTTTGTCGATGCCAGAATTGCTTTTGGCGGAACCCTTCCTCGAATATCACAGCAAACACGTCATGCGGTATTCGCTCAACTTGATAAATGGGCTAGAGCTCTAAATCTGCCCCCGGATTCTACGAAAAACATCTCAGGTGATAAAAATGATTAACTATATTGGAACTGGCAATCTCAACCAAATTAACAGTGTAAAAAAGAGTCTGCCAACCCAACCAGAACAAAACACTGTAACAGATGGACAGTTTACCTCTGCCCTTAACAACGCTCAATCACCAACAAAAGCAATGAATACAGCAGAATCCACCCGAGCAGATCGGATTGCAGCGATTAAAACACAGGTCGCTGAGGGATCGTACAAGCCTGATATGGAAAAAGTTTCTGCCTCTCTTCTTCAATTCTTAGTCAAGGAAAATTAACATGGCCCCGAGATCGACCCACCAACGACTACAAAGACTTCATGAGCTCCTGCTAGAGGAACGTGATTGTGCCAAGAAACTCAATATCAATGGAATGTTGGCAGTAGTTCGGGAAAAGGAAGACCTCATCCAAATACTCAGTGGGGGCACAGCCATTGATGACAGCAGTAAGCCTCTTGCTGAAAAGGTACGTGACGAAAATCGCCGTAATGCCTTCCTGTTCAAGACTACCCTTGGTTGGATTCGTGCAACCATGGAATTTCTTAGCAAGAAGACTGTAATGAATACATACTCAGCTGCCGCCGTAACAGTTCCCGCAGGAACAAACGGCAGAATACTCTCAGGGAAAATTTGATATGGCCGGTTTATTTAATGCCCTCAATGCAGGACGCACCTCGCTTGAGGTAAGTCAGAAACAGATTGAAATTTCAGGTAACAATATAGCTAATGTCAACACCAAAGGCTATTCCAAACAATCTGCCAAGCTTAGTCCCTACCCAGCAATGAACTTTGGCGGCTTCTTTGTCGGTCAAGGCGTCAAAGTGACTGACGTTGATCGACAGCATAATACCTTTATCAGCAATCAGTTGGTGAATAAATCCGTTGACTACGGTTACGAAAACAGCAAGACAGCAAGCTTTGCAGAAATCGAACGGATCTTCAGCGTCTCAAAGGATAATCTGGCAGGTGACATAGATCATTTCTTTGATTCCTGGCAGGAGCTGTCAACCAAACCCACCGACGTTGTCCTCCGTGATATAACCCTGCAAAAAGGTAGTGTCCTTGCTGCCAAGTTTAACAACAGCGCCAACGAACTTGACCAGGTACAAAAAAACATCGGGGCTCAGCTTAAATCAGGAGTGTCCGAGGTCAATAATAAGCTGAAGCAACTTGGTGAATTAAACGACCGTATCTATCAGATCGAAAACAACGGACAAACAGCAAACGGTGCCCGAGATTCTCGTGAGTCCCTCCTCCAAGAGCTGGCCCAAACAATCGGTGCCCAGTCCTATGAACTCAGTAGCGGCATGGTCAATGTGCAACTACCCTCCGGCCTCCCCCTAGTCAACGGAAATTCAGCATCCACCATCGAGACCGTACAGAATGGTCCAACTGTGGGCCTGAAACTCCACACTACTGGAGCAACAAGAGAGCTTGGCACCAAGAGCATGGGTGGAGAATTCGCTGGTCTGTTGGATCTACAGGATGAGGTTATCCCCGCCTTGGAAGACAATTTGAACCAACTTGCCTATAGTTTAATTACCAAGGTCAACGAGCTTCACCAGGGTGGCGCCGGCCTCGACGGCAGCACAGGGCACCTCTTTTTTGAAGAACCACCCCACACAAACGATGTGCCGATAGATCCTGCCACAGGTCCAAGCAAAGATAATTGGCAGGATGCCGCAAGAGCAATGAAGGTATCACTCTCCGGAGCAGCTCAGGTCGCAGCGGCTCAAAAGCCAACCGACGGGACATCGTCCAAGGTTGGAGATAACACCAATGCCCTTAAGATTGCCGATTTAAGCTATGCCCTTGTCGTTAACGGCACAGACAGCTTTAATTCTTTTTATGGCAAAATCACCTCAACAATCGGCATTGGCAGCAACCAGAACAAACTCAACCTTAAGGGTGCTGAAGATGCCCTTGTCCAGGTGAAAAATTTACGAGATAGTGCTGCTGGTGTATCCCTTGAAGAGGAGATGATCAGTCTCATTCAATTTCAAAACAGCTTTCAGTCATCCGCCAAATTTCTCTCCACGGTGGACGAGTTAATGGACACCCTCCTTAATATGCGATAGGCTGTTGACGTAAAATCAAGGCAAAGATTAGAGGTTTTTTATGAAAGTTACCAATAGCAGTACATATCGCCAGCTTCTGACAAATATAAACAGAAATCAGAAGAGTCTTCAAAATTTGTACCTGCAAAACAGTAGCGGTATTAAATTTAATCGAGCCTCCGATAATCCTGCCGCTATCTTGCCAGTATTATCAAGTCGTAGCCAGATAACCCTCAATGAACGTTTTCTCTCAACCCTTGGCAGTTCCGCCGACCAAATGGCCTCTACTGATACTAGCCTGGGCGCCATGGAAAATGTTCTGCAACGGGTCAAAGAGATTAGCGTCAATACCATAAATGCCAGCTTGAGCCAAAAAGACCTCAATGTTTTTGCTGATGAGGTGGGTGAACTGAAAAAGCAGATGCTTGATACTGCCAATGCCCAGGTTGATGGTCAGTACATATTCTCCGGCTATTCGGTCACCGACGCTCCCTTTGTTGCCAACCCAGACTACGAGGATAGCCGCTACGACGAAGGCGACCGCAGCACCTGGCCGATCATCTACAAGGGCGACAACAATCGAGCAAGTCTTGAAGTGGCAGAGGGCGAATACCTCGACATAAGCATCACCGGCAACGAACTTTTTTCCGGTATCGAAAACAGCAATTGGGAAAGCCCAAACCAACCGGGCCTCAAAGGCGACTCTCTTCCCTCATCTGGCCCCGTTAACCCCGGAAAGCCAGGTGATATCCTTATCAAAACGGGCGAGAAAGAGAGCACTATTCCGCAATCGTTCTTAACCGACACCGGGGACAACTATGCGGCAAAACTTGCCAGTTTGTTGGAAAACCCTCCGCAAAAGCTGACAGGACTTGATGGCCTACAAAACTACCGGACAGGCGACAGTTATAAGCTCGATATTACCAGTGCCGGCAGTACCATCCCCATAGAACTTAACGGCACCCCCGGCCAAGAGTTTAGCCTTGCAGGTCTTCAGGCAGAGCTTGGCAATAAGCTTACTCCACCAGACCCTAACGCAACCTCAGGTACTCTGGCCAACGGTGTCCAGTATGATCTCTCCACAGGAGAGCTACTCCTCACCTCGGAGACCCCCGGTACAGCGATTGAGCTGAGCGAAACGGTGACAGATGATCCAAGCCCAGTCATCTCCGGTTTTATATCCACCGACGGCAGCAAGGTGGAGGGATTGGATAAACTTTCAGGGCTCAATCTCGGCGACGCAGATACCTATCAACTGGAAATTGAAAGCGGTGAGGAGACCGTTTCCATCTATCTTGATGGCAGCGCCGACAAGGAATTTACCCTAGCCGGCCTCCAGACGGCCTTGGGCAAACAGCTCAGCCCAGCGGTAAATCCGCCGCCCAAAACGGGTACTCTGCAAAACGGTGTCACCTACACCCTTGATGATATCAGCGGCGAATTGACCTTTGCCAACTCCAGCGGCAAGGCAATAAACCTCAGCGAAAAGGTTACCGATCAGGTAAGCCCTGCGATTAAGGGCTTTGGTGAGACGAGAAAACCCAACAGTGGCCTCAATGCCACCGTCGTCGCCGCTAGCGCGGATCTCGGTAGCCCCAGCGGCACCGCTTATGCCCTGGATATTACCAGCGGCGGCAAGGCCGTCTCTATCGGCCTTGATGGTACTCCTGGGCAGGAGGTGAACATAGCAAATATCTCCATGGCCCTTGGCAAGCAACTTTCTCCGGCAGATGCCACAGCCACCTCTGGCACCCTGAGCAATGGTGTCTCCTACGACACCTCAAGCGGAAAGTTAGTCCTAACGGGAACTGAAAATGGTGCTGATCTTGATTTAAGCACAAGCTTAAATGGCGCTCCTGCCACCACTAAAAGCCATTATGGCAGGGTAGACATTGCCACCGATAGTAACAAAAAGGTAGCCATTTCCGGGGAGGGACTCAATGGGGCAGGACTCAAGGAGACCGAGCTCAAGGGATCTGTTACCACCGATATCTTTGGTGTGCTGACTCGCCTGGAAGAATCTCTCAGGGCTGGAAATATAGATGACCCCGATGGACCCGGCGGCGGTGTCCAGGAAAATCTTGGTAAAATTGATCTTGCCGCTGAACAAAACAGAAGAAAACGAAGCCAACTCGGGGTAAAGGCGAGCCGTATCGCCCAATCAACAGACCAGCGAGAAGGCTTCCTGATTGACGTAAAATCAACCCTCTCCCGCTATGAGGATGCTGACATGATTAAAACCCTGAATGATCTTATGCTTCAATCAACAGCACTCGAAGCGGCTCTGTCGGTAAGTGGCAAGATCTCTAAACTTTCAATTTTAAACTACCTCTAGGCAGAAAATTTATTTTACGAGGTGGCAAAATATTTACCGCCACCCCCATAAGGAGAAGAAAGACATTTCATAAATCATCGCTATACACTACAATTGATTATTTAAATAATTTTTTAAATTATAAACCATATTGTAACTGGATTAAATTATGCTCGTACTCTCTAGAAAACTGGGTGAAGGTATAGTCATTGGCGATGATATTGTTCTTAAAATTGTAGAAATCAAGGGCGGAACTATCCGAATCGGTATCGACGCTCCTCTGGATAAGAAAATTTACCGCCAAGAAGTATATCAACGCATCATCGCAGAAAACCAAGAGGCCAGTCAATGGTCCATTGATGACCTTGATGCAATTTCGTCACTTATCTCACCTCAACCTAAATAACGAGATATGAATACAATTAAAACCCGTTTTGGTGTTATTGACTACGATCCAGCCAACCTCCTACTTTTCCCTAACGGTTTGGTCGGCCTACCGCATCTGCGCAATTTCATCGTTATGCCCAACAAAAAAGAAGGCCCCCTCTTCTGGATCCAGTCCGTTGACGATCCTGATATGGCCTTTGTTCTCACCGACCCGAACAATTTTTTCCCTGACTACCAGATACAACCCGGAAAAGATGAGCATACGACCCTTGGTATCTCGGGCAGTGATGAATACTTTATCCTCTCCGTGGTAACCGTGCCCGCCGATCAAAAGATTACCCTTAATCTGGCGGCACCAATTATTTTTACCCCGACAAACAACAGAGCCGTTCAGGTTATCCTCGGAGGTGATGGTTACTCCACTAAAACGCCACTTCCCACCGTAAAGAGACATGAGCGAAGATCTGTCGTAAACGAATAGAGCCTCCTTAGGCGAAAGATTATCTAATCTTTCGCCTAACCAATACACCACCCCCACGCCCCTCTCACCAACCTGTTTTCAAAACAATTTTATCACCTTTTTACAAAACAAAGATTTTGAAATCTTTAGCTCTTTTTTGTAAATTCAGTCATTTTTTTGCTATTTTCATTTTTTCTTTTTTTTTTCATTTCATTTTCTAAATATTCCTCAGTCTCCACCGATATAGGATTCATACTGGATCTCTATAGATGGATTTTCATCTGCCATAAAGATAATCTACACGGCAGTTTTACTTTCACGGAGGAAACATGGCTCTTACAATTAATACCAATATCGGCTCTCTCAACGCGCAACGTAATCTGGGTATCTCCCAACGCGATCTCGCCACATCCATGCAACGACTCTCTTCTGGTCTGCGCATTAACTCTGCCAAAGATGATGCCGCAGGACTGGCCATCTCTGACAGGATGACCGCTCAGGTACGTGGACTCAACCAAGCGTCCAGAAATGCCAACGATGGTATCTCCATGGCCCAAACCGCAGAGGGAGCCCTGCAAGAGTCAACCAATATCCTCCAACGTATCCGTGAACTTGCCGTTCAATCTGCCAATGACACCAATACCAACTCCGACCGTGCCTCCCTGAACTCTGAAGTACAACAGCTCAAAGAAGAGTTGAACCGTATTGCCTCCACCACCGAGTTCAACGGTCGCAAGGTCATTGACGGCACCATGAAGGATGCAACCTTCCAAGTGGGCCCAAATGCTGGTAAGGAGGAGAGTATCTCCTTTAGCGTCGCCAGCTCCCTGACAAAAGATCTCAGCCAGGACGGGGTGGCCATCAAGGCCCCAGGCGGCAGACCCGTACAGGGCGTCTCCCTGAGCGGCTCCATACCGGCCGGTTCCCTGGTAGTCAATGGCAAGGAGGTAGGAGCCGCCACCAATAACAGCGAACTGGCAGCTGCCATCCACACCGCCGACGAGGCCGTCACCGCCCGCCCCATTAACCATCAGCAATTTGAGTTCAGTAAAAGCCAGCTTGAGGTAAAGGATGACTTCCCCCTCACTGTAAATATTGACAATGCTACTCCTGTAACTGCCACCAATTTCACCATCAATGGTGTAGATCCCACCAAAACAGTAGACACCAACGATGCCAAGGTACTGGCAACTGCAATTAATGCTCAAACTACTGACGGAAAATTTGCGGTAGAGGCCACGGCCAGCAATGTCCAGGAATTTAGCTTTACCCCAATAACCGTATTAGGCACTGAGACATATACCTTAGATTTAAAAACAGGGACACCATTAGCCGCACTTACGCCCCTAGTCTTTAAGGCTCCAGACACAGCTGTTAGTCAACAAAATATTGTAGATAAAATTAACACGCTTGCACCTAAAGTTACCGCAAACATTGAGAACAATAAAGTTGTTATTAGTACCCAAAACGGGGAAAATTTAAGTATTAAAGATACATTAACAGCGGGTGGATCTTCCACCGGAACGGGATTCAACGAAGCTGTTGAAAAGCCATACTCCGGTGAGTTATCCCTGACCAGCAAGGAAGCATTCACCGTGGGGAGCGACACACCTGCAGCTCTCGAAGCAATGAAAATCGAGGCAGGTAAATACCCAGGCCCTGCCATCGTAGCAGGTAAACCGGTCACCGGCGCCCTCAAGGCCGGCGACCTGACCATCAACGGCAGGGATATCGGCGCCGTGGAGGGGGATGCCACCAAGATTGCCGCGGCCATTCAGGAGGTGGACACCAATATCATTGCCACCCCGGAAAATATCCAGACCATCGGCTGGGGCGATGTTAATACCAGCGCCGGTTCCTACACCCTGGAGCTGGACGGTAAACCCATTATTATCAAGACAGCAGATGATAAAATTGATGGTGAGGAAATTGCCGCAGCCATTGGTAATACCGATGGATTCACCGCTACCTATGATAACCCCAATGTAGTCGTCACCAGAGCAGGTGGGCAGAACTTCACCATAAAGCAACGCCATGACGGCACCACCGCTGGTTTTGAGGCTAGTATGAGCGATGGTCGCGATCTTCGTGGCACTGTTCAGCTCAAGAGTAATATAGAGATAGATATTGCCGGTCAGGATCCCAGCAAGGCGGGTATGATCAAGGGAGTCAATGCTCCTGGAGTCAAAGGCACCTATACCCTGAAGCTGACCCTCCCCGATAAGGTGGACCCGGACGCTGTTATCACCGTTGACACCAAATCCGCCATGGCCAGTGGAGTGGTAACAGCCGAGGATGTGGCCAAGGCAATCAACAGTGATATCAAGGCCACCATGGAATTTTCTGCCAAGGTAAACGATGACGGCATGCTTGAAATCACCAGAAACGACGGTAAAAAATTTAAAATAACCGAAGAGATAAAACAAAACGGAACGGATATCGATGATACAAGCGCCGGCATGCTTGGTGTTGGGGCTACGGCAAAGGACTTTGTCGGCCAGGTGGAGCTTGACAGTAAGATAGACATTGTCCTTGAAGGTGACTCCCTTGGCCTTGCCGGTCTGACCGGTCTGGGCAATAGCACCATCAGCATCGACCAGATAAACGTCCTCACCAGTGAGGCTTCCATCATCGCCATGGCCTCGGTGGATGAGGCAATCATGGATATTGACGCCATTCGCGGCGGACTTGGTGCGGTGCAAAACCGTTTCACCTCCACCATCAGTAACCTCAGTAACGTTTCCGAAAACCTCTCTGCGGCCAGATCCCGTATCCTTGATACCGATATTGCCATGGAGACCTCGGCCATGACCAAGAATAATATCCTGCAGCAGGCGGGTGTTTCCATCCTCACCCAGGCAAACCAGACACCACAGCTGGCCCTCTCCCTGCTTAAAGGCTAATTAAGGGATAAGCTCAGTATCGTAAACATAAAAAAGGGACCCTCTTCTATTGAAGAGGGTCCCTTTTTTATTTACGGACAGGAGACAGACAAATATTAAGCAGAAAAGACCAAACCACAATCCGGGCAGCAGGGCTGACCAGTGGTAAAGAGATGGCCACAGGCCGGACAGCTGTTCTCCCGGCGACCCTCGTCTATAGCCCTATCCATTCCCACCAAATTATGGCTGGCAAGATGGGTTGATTTTTGAAAATCCTGATGGAGGATCTGGCTTGCCTCATCCCTATCAGTCTCTCGCACCTGTAGATAGAGCTGAGGGCCACCACAGCATTTACCCAAGGCCGGATCATCGGACAGTAAACGGGCGGGAATCTCTACCCGGGCCAGAAGCGTCTTGAGATGTTTCATCTCCTTCATCGGCCCCTTCTGCAGGGTAAGCATCGCCTCATCATCCCTGAGCAGCATGGAACGCGGCGCTCTACCAATCATCTTTTGTTGAAGTAAGGAGCGTTTATACTCACCGGTTATAAGCTCCACATCACAGGAGACACAGTGGGTCATATCACCTCGATACTCTTCATCACAAACCGGACAGTACATCATCTCAATATCAATGGCCAGGACTGCATCCTGCTCTGAACAGGATGCCTTATCCCCGGCAAATATCCGTGCTAGAAAGCCCATAAATCACTCCAAAAAAAGTATAGGGCAACCCCCCAAGAGATTTCTTAAGACATCGCCCTATGGATCATGCTAACAAACCGTCAGACTAGAGAATGTAACGACTCAGGTCCTGATCTTCTGCAATTTCAGACAGTTGGTCACGCACATACTGGGCAGTTACCACAAATTCACTCTCTTCACGCTCACAGGCATCAAAGGAGAGCACATCAAGTACCCGCTCAACCACGGTATGCAACCTTCTGGCCCCAATCTCCTCGGTACTCTCATTTACCTGCACGGCAATGGTAGCTATCTCTTCAATAGCCTCGTCCTCAAAGCGAAGGGTCACACCCTCGGTTGCCAAAAGAGCTATATACTGCTTGGTAAGGGCATTTTCTGGCTCGGTAAGAATACGAACAAACTCATCCTTACCCAGAGACTCAAGCTCCACCCTAATCGGAAATCGTCCCTGTAACTCTGGAATAAGATCAGAAGGCTTTGCTACATGAAAGGCTCCACTGGCAATAAAGAGAATGTGATCTGTCTTGACCATACCATATTTGGTAGAAACCGTGGCACCCTCAACAATGGGAAGGAGATCACGCTGGACCCCCTCACGAGAAACCTCAGGGCCATGGCTACTGCCACCCTTAGAGGCCACCTTATCAATCTCATCAAGGAAAACAATACCAGACTGCTCTGTTCTACGCAGGGCCTCTTTCAAGACCATCTCCATATCAACCAGTTTTTCCATCTCCTCTTTAGTGAGGACATCAAGGGCATCGGGCACCTTCATCTTGCTCTGCTTCGTCTTCTTGGGAAACATGCGGCTAAAGGCATCCTGGATATTTGACTGCATATCATCCATACCAGAAACACCCATTACCTCGACCATGGGTGCCTGAGAGGTTTCTGTCACCTCAACCTCCACCTCACGCTCATCGAGTTTACCGTCACGAAGCATCTGACGAAATTTTTCTTTGGTGGAACTTCCCGCGGCAGACACATCAGCACTTGCCGGGAGAAGATCTACACTGGACTCCGAGTGAACAGGTGTCGGTGGTAGAAGTAAATCGAGAATACGATCTTCGGCATTTGCCTCAGCAAGACCTTCGATACGCTTTTTCTCCTCGTCCTTCACCATACTGATGGCAAGTTCCACCAAATCACGGATCATGGACTCAACATCGCGGCCGACATAACCCACCTCGGTAAATTTTGAGGCCTCTACCTTGATAAAGGGGGACTGAGCAAGACTTGCAAGTCTTCTCGCAATCTCGGTTTTACCCACACCGGTGGGTCCGATCATGATGATGTTTTTCGGAGCAATTTCTTCGCGCAGTGGAGAGGGGACCTGCTGACGACGCCAACGATTACGCAGTGCAATGGCAACGGATCTCTTGGCTGCTGCCTGACCGACGATATATCTATCGAGTTCTGCGAGAGTTTCTTTTGGGGTAAGTGATGAGGAAATTGTCATATCTTTTCAATAGTAGTAGAATGATTAGTAAATACGCAAATATCTGCGGCAATTTTCATGGATGCCTTAGCAATTTCATAGGCATCAAGGTCACTGTTATGAACAAGGGCAAGAGCTGCTGCCTGGGCATAATGACCACCAGAACCAATGGACAGAACCCCCGTATCGGATTCTATAACATCACCTGTTCCGGAGAGAAGCAGAGAATAATCTTTATCGGCGGCAATCAGCAGGGCTTCAAGTTTTCTGAGCATCTTATCGGTACGCCACTCTTTGGCAAGCTCGACTGCTGCTCGCATCAGATTGCCATTATACTGCTCAAGTTTTTCTTCCAGTTTATCAAAGAGGGTAAAGGCATCGGCAGTTGCACCGGCAAATCCAGTAATAACTTGATCATGGTACAAACGACGTACCTTGCGAGCATTATGCTTCATCACAGTATTACCCATGGAAACCTGGCCATCACCGGCAACTACCACCTCACCCTTATGGCGAATAGCCAGAATTGTCGTTGATCGTATCTTTTCTTGGTCTCTTTTGTTTTTCACAGTATACCTTTTTTCAATCCTCGGATAGGTTCGGCCAAAGGCCAACCCATATCCTCTTGTTATTGCAGGGCGGTAGATAAACCGACCTGCCTCTGTTGCAATTATTTATTGGCAAAGCCCCCTCACATCAAGATCAAAGAGATAGGAGGGAGGGCTGGAGATAAGATTGATTCAATGGATAATCACAATAAAAACAACTCTGCGACCAATCGAATCCTTCTCCTATCTCTTGTGCCAACCCTAAGCATTTCTTCTATGAAATCAAGATGACTGATCTTTTCCACCAAATTCAGCAAGAGTGGAGATGCGATTTATCCCATCTCATATGGGCAAAATTTCTTCTTTACCAAAGAGACCACTATTCCATCCCCCCCTACTCCCCCCCATGGCAAGGACAAAGATCAAGCAAAGCCAACAGAGAAAGAGACTTAAAACCGGCAGGATTCCAAGCAGAAGACTCTGCTACGACAAATTTCTACCCCGAGACTTCTCTCTTTTTTTTCATTCTGATAAGCAGCTTTATAAAAATATGTGCTATAGTAACGTTTTTATAGAGGGTGGTCTTTCACCTTATGATAAACTGACTGATATTATTGAAAATTCACCTACAAAATAAATTACAGAGAAGAACTCGATCAGAGCCACCTGTTCTGAACGAAAATTCCCGATGACCCGACCGTCTTTTCACAAGAGGAGCGCCCCCTGTCATGGCAAAAAGAACCTTTGAATCTTCACTGAGCAAACTTGAAAAAATCACAGAAGAACTTGAAAGTGGCGAATTAAGTCTCGAAGGAAGTCTGAAAAAATTCGATGAGGGCATCCAACTCGCCCAGTTCTGCAATGAACAACTTGAAGGGGCCCGGGCAAAGGTAGAAATACTGATGAAAAAAGATGGCAAAGTTCAGGCAGTCCCCTTCGAAGAAGAGTAATCCCTGTTCTGGCAATTAAAGACCTACAAACCAGGAAAAACATTGAATATAAAAAATTATCTTGAGCAAAAGCGAAGCCTTGTTGAAGAGGCCATGGATCGTTTTATGCTCGAAGAATCTGGGCCCTTCAAAAAACATATAGAGGCAATGCGTTACAGCCTTTTTGCAGGCGGAAAACGAATTCGCCCGATACTCTGTCTAGCCGCAGCAGACAGCATCTGTGCGCAGGAGAGAACACAAGAAAACCTCCTTCCCGTTGCCTGCGCGCTTGAATGTATTCACACCTACTCCCTCATCCATGATGACCTACCAGCCATGGACGATGATCAATTACGCCGAGGAAAGGCGACGAACCACGTTCTTTACGGCGAAGCAGGAGCCATTCTCGCAGGAGACGGTCTACTCTCCTGGGCTTTTGACCTGATCGCCGATAGAGGTAAGGGTAACCTGACCGCTGAAAAACGACTTGATATTTGCCATATGGTGGCCAGAGCAGCAGGATCCCTCGGCATGGTAGGAGGGCAGCAACTCGATATTCAAAGCGAAAACAAAGAGATCGATTTTGACACCCTAGCCACCATTCACCGCAGCAAAACGGGAGCCCTAATAACCTGTTCTATAATGAGCGGGGCCATTGGTGCCGGAGCAAATGCCAAACAACTCCACGCCTTGGAAGAGTACGGCAATAATATTGGTCTTGCCTTTCAGATCATCGATGATCTGCTGGATGCAACGGCGACCACAGAGGAGTTGGGCAAGACGGCAGGCAGTGATGCTGAACATGGCAAGGCCACCTATCCCCTCTTTTTCGGTATCGACAAGACCCGGGAAAAAGCAAAAGCAGCCGTTGACAATGCCATAAAAGCCCTCACCTTATTTGATCATAGGGCAGATCCTCTGAGAGGACTTGCCAACTATATATATTCCCGAACCAACTAGCCACAACCCAAGGCTATAAAACTATGTTACAACAAGCACAGACCACCTCCAGGAACACGCTACTTGACAGAGTTGACTCCCCAAAAGATATCCGTCAACTGACTCATGATGATCTCATCATTCTTGCAGCTGAAATCCGTGAAAAAATCATTGACACCGTTTCCAAAACTGGTGGCCACCTTGCCCCAAGCCTCGGAGTTGTTGAGCTCACCCTCGCCCTGCACTATGTCTTCAATACCCCAACGGACAAACTGGTCTGGGACGTAGGACACCAAAGTTACGCCCATAAAATTTTAACAGGGCGCAGGAAACAATTTGATACCCTGCGCCAGTACAGAGGTATGAGTGGTTTCCCCAAAAGGGGAGAGAGTGACTACGATGCCTTTGAGACAGGACATAGCTCCACCTCTATCTCTGCCGCCTTGGGCATGACCCTCGCTATGGATCTGCTTCAACAGGACAATAAGGCTATTGCTGTTATCGGTGATGGCTCCATGACGGCAGGCATGGCCTTTGAGGCACTCAACCACGCAGGCCATCTCGACAAGAATCTGATTGTTATCCTCAACGATAACGAGATGTCCATCTCGCCCAACGTCGGCGCCCTCTCCAGTTTTCTCAGCAGAAAACTTACCGGTAAGACCATGCGCCGAGTAAAATCCCATCTGGTAGAAAAATTACAGGATTCGGATGTGGGAGAAAACATCCTCAACGTCCTGCGTAAGAGTGAAGAGAGCTTTAAAAGCTTTTTCACCCCAGGAATGCTCTTTGAGGCCTTTAAATTTGACTATATCGGCCCCATCGATGGCCATGATATTGACGCTCTGATCTCCACCCTGAATACCGTTCGCGATACAGCAAAGGGCCCTGCCCTCATCCATGTCCTCACAAAAAAAGGCAAAGGGTACCTGCCGGCAGAAGAAAACCCCGACGCCTTTCATGGTGTTGGCCCATTCAACCGACAGACAGGCAAGATTATTAAAAAGAAGGGACCGGCAAGCTACACCACTGTTTTTGGCCAGACCATGCTTGAGCTGGGGAAAAAAAATAAAAACATTGTGGCTATCTCGGCCGCCATGGTTGCCGGCACCGGTCTTACCCCGTTTTCTGAGGCCTACCCCGATCGTTTTTTCGATGTAGGCATAGCAGAACAGCATGCCATAACCTTTGCAGCAGGTCTTGCCTCGCAGGGAATGCGCCCCGTAGTGGCCATCTATTCCAGTTTTTATCAACGGGCCATGGATCAAATTATCCACGATGTCTGCATCCCCAATCTGCCCGTTACCCTAGCCATAGACCGGGCAGGAGTGGTCGGCGATGATGGGCCAACCCATCACGGCATATTTGATATTTCTTTTTTACGATTTATCCCCAATCTAACCATCATGGCGCCAAAAGATGAGGCCGAACTCCAACAGATGCTGGTTACCGCAACCGGCCATGATGGCCCAACGGCAATTCGCTATCCGCGAGGTGCCGGGGAAGATGTAAGCACAAGTCAAGAAATAGAGAGTATCCCCATCCTTGAAATAGGCAGGGGCGAACTGCTACGGGAAGGCGACGACATCCTCCTCCTCCCCATCGGCAACCGTGTTTATCCGGCAATGAGAGCAGCAGAGGAGTTGGCCAAACAGGGCATCTCTGCCTCGGTGATTAATCCTCGTTTCATCAAACCCCTAGATGCAGAGCTTATCTGCCAACAGGCAAAAAAAACGGGCCGAATTATTACCATCGAAGACAATACCCTCTGCTCCGGCTTTGGCAGTGCCGTCCTTGAGCTTCTCAGCCAAAAAAGCCTCTACGGTATCAAGACCAAAATTCTTGGCCATCCCCATGCCTTTGTTGAACACGGCCCACAAAAAACACTGTGGGAGAACAGCGGCATCACTAGCCGGGGCATTATCATGGCGGCACTCGATCTGCTCCAAAAAGAGACAGACCCTTCAGTAGCAAACGAATAAAAATAGGGGAGAGAGCATAAGCCCCCTCCCCCATTTACCAATACCGCTAACCTTACCGGGTCTCAACAGACTAACCACCACCAAGGAGAGGATCGGAATAGGCCACAGTGCAGTTGCGCCCCCTCCCCTTTGCCTGGTAAAGGGCCCTGTCCGCACATTTAAGCCACTGCCGGAAATCACCCTTGCCATTATACTGAGCAAGGCCAACACTCACCGTTATTCCGCCCATATCCTCAAAAGAGATGGCCGCAACAACCTGACGTATTTTATTTGCCAGCTGTACCGCCTGAACCAGATCTGTGTCCGTGGCAAGTACCACAAATTCCTCGCCACCCCAACGAACAATGCTGTCTGTGATCCTAATCGAATTCCCAACCTCTTTAGCTGCGGCAGCAAGTACCCTATCCCCTGCAACATGCCCATACTGATCGTTAAACTGCTTAAAATAATCAATATCAAAGATAAGCAGGCTAACAGAATATCCTGAACGCCTACTCCTCGCCATCGCCCTTTCAGCAAGAGGTTCAATGGCCCGCCGATTTAACAGACCGGTAAGACTATCCGTCAAAGAGAGGCGACAGAGCTCTTCATTCTTTTTTTCCAACTCTTCCTGGCTTAACCGAAGTTTTTTATTCATCAGCTGGAGCTCTTTTTCCACCTGCTTAAACCGGGTAATATCGTGGGAAAAGCCACAGACACCAACGGTGTTGCCCTCCACATCCTTGAGAGGAAAGGCAAGAAGCAAATAATGACGTTCTTCTGCTCCCTTAGCCATTAAAAGTTGCCCCACCTCTTCGAATTCAATACTCTCACCAGTATCTAAAACAAATCTATCCTTTTCTCTGAGTCGCTCTGCCATTTTGACATCAAAAAAATCAAAATCATTATATTCCCTCTTAGATAAATCTTCCCTGTTCATAGCAAAGAGGCGCTCACAGCTCTTATTAACAAAAAAATAATTACTCTGAGAATCCTTTATATAGACATAGGCAGGAATATTATCATAATAATAATTAATGAGTTCTTCAGATACAATCAGGGCCCGCTTGGAAATATCATATGCATGCGCACAGGTCCCTTTCAAGATTGAAACCTTCTCCAAGAGATGTCTTATCTCTTCCGCAAGTTCTTGTTTGGATTTATTCTCAAACTCATCCATCAAACAAACCCCATTTAGCCCTGTTTTATTGCACCGATGAGCACCAAAAAAAAAGCCTGACAAGCTCAACACAACCAATAACATCAGTATACATTAATATAATTCATGATTTACAGAAGAAAATCACCCTGAGCCGTTTTAGAGCTGGGACATGGGTTCATCTGCTCCTGCAACAACAGGAAGGACACATTATAAAAACAGTCAACAATCTTTTCTTATTCAAAACAACGCTATATTAACGGCAATCTTTTGCTTTTAAAAAACCTTAAGTAGTTATACAATATAATTTCTGACAGTTAGATTCTGTCACCCCAGCAGGGCCAACCTCAAGTTGGCACCGCCACAACCGGTACGTTTGTTTTTTATCAAGACTGCTTACAAAGAAAGCCAAGAGGAGAGGTATGGGCAAGGGTATTTTGATTACGGCCGGGACTGTCATTGCCCTTATGGGCATAGTAACCGGCACCAGTGCCACCCCTCTTCCGACGAATCAATCGATTGAAGGAAACAGAACCGTCCAGCTCGGTAAAGAGCAGATTGAGGTAAGCGGTCGACTCGGTTTTGGCAGGATCTGGGGAGAATCCAGGGAACTGGTATATGAAAAGAACAGAAAGGTCAGCGAATTAATCTGGCCCTTGGACAACGTCTATATGCTCAACGCCGGAGTTTCCGTACAGCCCAGTTCGTGGTTAAAGCTCAATGCAGATATCTGGTTTGCCGTCAGCAATGGCGGCGGCAAGATGGATGATTATGACTGGACTGCCCAGGGCATGGACTGGACCCACTGGTCACACGATGAGGATACCCCCCTTGATAGAGGTATTATGTTTGACATTAACGCTGAAATTCCCTTTTACCATATAAACAGAACCACCTTCTCCGCATTTTTAGGGCTGAAACAGGATAACTGGAAGTGGAATTCCTACGGAGGAAGTTACATCTATTCCCATAATGCTTTTCGAGACTCTACCGGCACCTTTCCCGATGATGAGCTTGGTATAAGCTATGAACAGTGGTGGACAGTACCCTATATCGGACTTGGTTTTGCATCAAGTTTAAGCAATTGGGATTTTTCGGGACGCCTTATCGCTTCGCCCTTTGTCCAGGGAAGGGATGAGGACATGCATCATCTCAGAAACCTTTTCTTTGAGGAGGACTTTGACAACAGCTTTATGTGGAGTATAGATCTGGCAGCAAACTATAAAATTGACCCTCAATGGGGGATTATCGGGGCCTTTAAATACCAATATTACCAAGAGGCCTTGGGCACAACAACCATGACCAATATGGTCACCGGGGAACAAGTGTTTTTTGGCGGAGATGCTGCCGGAGGCGATAACAGAGCACTCTTACTTACCCTTTCCCTGGACTATCAGTTCTAGACAGTAGTTCTGTCACGCCCCAGTCATCTGGTGACCACACGCCTCAAAAATATCTCCACAAATTAATCCGCTATATGAACAATGGTTCGGCCCCTGAGCCTGCCGGCAAGCATCCCAACAATGGCATCATTGAGCTCAGACAGTGATATTTCCCTACAGATTTCCAGCAGACCTGCGGGCTTCCAAATCGTGGCAAGCCTATTCCAGAGGAGCTCTCTGGTCTGTAGCGGACAGTTCTGTGAATCAATACCCAAAAGAGAGATACCACGGAGAATAAAGGGATAAACGGTTATATCAAGATCAGCCGAGGCCACGTTACCGCAACAGGTCACGGCCCCCTCTGCCTTGGTCAGCTTGATAAGGTTGCTTAAGACTGTTCCGCCAACAGTGTCAACGGCACCGGCAAAACACCCCTTTAACAGAGGACGCGGGCTGGCTGATTCAAGGTCCACCCGGGGAATAATTGCATCGGCTCCCAAAGACAAGAGAAAGGCCTCCTCTGCCTGTTTTCCTGAAACAGCCAAAACAGTATAGCCCAGCTGAGCAAGGATCGCCGTTGCCAGAGAGCCCACACCTCCCGAGGCACCGGAAACAGCAATGGGTCCATCCTCGGGAGCAACAAACTGACTCAGCTTGAAAACAGATAGGGCTGCCGTTAAGCCTGCTGTGCCAAGAATCATTGCCTCCCTATGGGTCAGGCCCTGAGGTAGACGGACAAGCCAATCGACAGGCACCCTAATATAGTCGGCAAAACCACCAGCTGTATTCATGCCAAGGTCATAACCGGTGACCACCACCCTATCCCCTGGCCTGAAAAGGGACGATTTTGAAGAGACAACGCTTCCCGTCGCATCAATTCCCGGAGTGTGGGGATAATTACGGGTAATCCCCCTGTTGCCGGAGACAGAGAGGGCATCCTTATAGTTCAAAGAAGAGTAACAGACCTTAACCAATACATCATTGTCGGGAAGATCACCAAGAGACCTTGTCTCCAGGCGACCGACAAAGCCATCAGCCTCTTCGCGGACAACAAATGCCCTAAAGGTATTTTCAACCATTTTTCCTCCAAGAAAAAAATATAAGGTGCTAACTCATCAGGGTTCTATTCAAGCTCAGATCCCTCAAGATCACTGCCCGCTCTTTTATTGATAAAATAACCCAGCACCAAAGATACGGGAAGAAAAACGGCCATAAAAGCAAGAAAGGCCTGCAGGCCCTGCAGATGTAACAGGTGCCTAGAGACCAAAACGCCAGCCCCACCAGCTATAACTGTCTTTAAAAAATTCATCCAACTCAACTCCATTTAAGGTAAACAACAAAAGTTTCATACGATCTCTTATTTACTCCATATGGAAACAAAATGCACGGGAGGGGAGGGTCTTGAATATTACTGACTGAGCCCCCAAACTCTTCACTGGGCAGAATATCGGACTAATGAGAAAACTGATAAAGGCGAAAGATGCGCAAAGCTGTACCTGGGATTATACAGAGTCTACCAAAGACCATGATATCTTTAAGATAAGCGCCAACACAGCGCTTTACAAGCAAAAGAGAATAGGTCTAGCGCTCCCCTACAAATTGCGTCATACCGTATGGGCTATGGCTGGAATCTATCTTGCCTTCTACCTCTTCTCATACCCACTATTTGACCTCTACAAGGTCGCTATGCCACAATCAGTGATTAAAGAGAACATGTACCGATATGATATCCTCACCTGAAATCCTAATTATAGGGCAGATTCCACCTATCGTGGCACGCCGAGTTCTATAAAGTTCAGCTTCATAGATGTTGGGTCCCTAATGATTGGGTGCTCAAAATGGAGAATAGATTAAGGCCTACTGTTAAGCTATAGGAATAATCTGTTAGAAATTGAAAATAGCATAGGGTCTGAAGAAGAGACAGTCCAACAGGCCTTGTTAACCAATAACCCCTACCCAGTTTTTCACGATACAACCTTGCCCAAGGCGGCCTCCACAATCAGCCTCCCTTTGCAGCAGAAATCTCCTGGCAAATCAGCATCATAATGAGACATGTCGTTAAGCTAGCGGTTTTTTCTTCGCCCATGACAGAGCGGACATAGCTGATACCATAAAATTTATCACCCATCATTTTCGAGTTTAACCTTCGCCACAGAAACAGCACCATCTCCCCAAAAACAGTGGACATATACAACAAAATCGTGTAACTAGCACCCTGACTAATCTGTCAGTAGCAAGATAGATCAAGCCCCCATAAAGATTGAAGAAACGAAAGCTGGAACTACTTCCTGCTCTATATACTGGAGAAATACGACGTGTTGAAGAAAATGAAGTTAAAAACCAGAATGTTGCTCATCATCTGCACAGTGATGGCCCTGGCCCTTACCACCACCATCGGTATAGTGACCAGCATGTCCGGAAAATTGGCAAAGCAAGAGGCCCTCGAAAAGGCGGAGGAGATGGCCTACCGCTACGGTGGAACTGTGAGGGCGGATGTGAACATCGCAGCAAATGCGGCCCGCACCCTGGCCCAGGTTTTTGAGGGGATAAAAACCAGTTCGGCAGGATTAGAGAACGACAGGACGCTCCCCCAGCGACAGCTCATGAATCAACTATTGAAACAGGTTCTTGTTAAAAACCCACATTTTTATGGAGTATGGTCGATTTGGGAGCCCAATGCCCTGGATGGCAGAGATAAGGTCTTTGCTAATACAGAGGGCCATGACAGCACCGGGCGATTTGTACCCATTTGGGATCGATACTCAGGCAGGCCAGAATCGAGGATCTGTTCGAAGTATGAGCATGAAGGAGAAGGCGATTACTACCTTATTCCGCAGAGAACAGGAAAAGAGGCTATTACCGAGCCCTATACCTTCAACGTCGCCGGCCAGGATTATCTGATGGCCACGGTAACCGTTCCCATCATAGTTGACGGCAGAGTTTTAGGCGTGGTGGGTATCGATATCGCCCTGAAAACCTTCCAAGAAACCTTCGCTGGAATTAAGATCTACGAAACGGGATATCTCTCCATCGTCTCCAACAGCGGCCTGTATATTTCCCATCCCAATGGGGACAGACTTGGAGAGGACTTCTTTGCCATGGATCCATGGGCAAAGGAGTTTCGCCAGAAGATTAAGAGCGGAAAACCCTTTATAACAGAGAACTTTTCAAAAACCCTGCACGACAGGGTCATCAGAATCAGTGCCCCAATCTCTATTGGCCGAAGCGACAGCCCTTGGGCGGCCATCATCAATATTCCCGAGAAGGAGGTCTTAAAAGATGCCCACGCCATCAAGAACACATGCATTCTCGTCGCCATCATCTCAATGATTGTCCTTATGATAACAGTCTACTTTTTCACAGGACAGATCATCAGACCAATTCTAAGGGCCATAACCTTTGCCGAGACTGTAGCAAAGGGTGATCTTAGCAAGACCATTACCACCCGGAGAGAGGATGAGATAGGCACCCTTATTACGGCCCTGAACAACATGGTAACAAGACTGAGCTCCATGTTCCGGGATATTTCGGCAGACGTGACCCAGCTCTCATCGTCATCGGCGGACCTCTCCGCGGTCTCCACTCAGATGTCTACGGGTGCCCATGACACCACGGAAAATACAGATAGTGTGGCAGCGGCCGTAGAAGAGATGAGCACCAATATGAGTTGTGTGGCAGCAGGTGCCGAGCAGTCCTTCCAGAACATCAACAGGGTAGCGGCGGCAACGGAACAAATAACAGGGGCCATTGAACAAATCGCCCGCAATTCGGAAGAGGCGCGGAACGTCAGCAAAGAGGCCGTATTCAGCGCCCAGAGATCCTCGGCCAAGGTAAAGGCACTGGGAACCATAGCCCACGAAATCAATACGGTGACGGAGGTAATCACCGAGATATCCGCCCAGACAAATCTTCTTGCCCTGAATGCCACCATTGAGGCGGCACGGGCCGGAGACGCGGGTAAAGGTTTTGCCGTGGTGGCAAACGAGATCAAACATCTGGCATATCAAACCGCCGAAGCCACCCAGGAAATAAAAGAAAAGATCGAGGGCATCCAGACCTCCACCGATGAAACTGTCACGGAGATAGGACATATTT
Organism: Desulfotalea psychrophila LSv54; assembly: GCF_000025945.1. Classification (GTDB taxonomy): domain Bacteria; phylum Desulfobacterota; class Desulfobulbia; order Desulfobulbales; family Desulfocapsaceae; genus Desulfotalea; species Desulfotalea psychrophila. The sequence continues at coordinate 3,068,982 of NC_006138.1, forward strand.
CCGAGGTAATTTTTTGCACAAATGAAATTGTCTCCTCCATCGCCGAGGAGGTAAATGAACAATCGGCTGCCACCCGGGAGATATCCGAGAGTATAAGCCAAGCATCCCTCGGCCTGAAAGAGGTCAGCGACAATGTAGCCCAGAGCTCCAATGTAGCCAAGATGATCTCAGAGGACGTCGGGCACGTACATCAGGCAGCCGAAGAGATAGCCGACAGCAGCTCCGATGTTAAAAGAAACGCAGAAGAACTCTCCGACCTGTCGACCCAGCTAAAGAAGATGGTTAGTCAGTTCAAGGTATAGACATTAAGCGTAGTACAATCACTGCAAAAAGCATGAGTTAATGCCAGAGCCGGTGTCCAGCCCCCTTGGACACCGGCCAGCCATCCAGACAAATTTCGAAAAATCCACCCTTGTTATTACACATGGAGCCCATGTTCCCCCTCCAATCAATGACGGTTGCCAATAAGGTTTAAAATGAAATTATGATTTCATCATAGTTTCTTCTCCACTTGGCTGGCTGTAACTCCAAACCTGGCTTCCTATAACCTACGGCCAACAACAGAGGAACCCAATAGTTATTGGGGATCTTGAACTCCTTACGAACAGCCTCATGATCAAAGCCGTCCATGGGATGTGTTTCCAGGCCAAGAGCTGTGGCTGCGTACATAAGACTCATGGCAAAAAAACCGGCGTTCTTGGCTGCAAAGGCAAGGTTTGCGTCGGGACTCCAGTTATAGAGAGAGTTTGTGGCACCGAGGAACCAATCCCGTTGTTCCAGTTGCATGGCGCCGGATTTGACCATCTCTTCCCAGTTTTTTTCAAATACCGGATATCCCTCCTGCCAACCACTTTTATCAGCAAGGACAATGAGCACAACCGGTGCCTCAGCAACCTTGGCCTGATCCCAGGCCAGGGATTTCAGCCTTTCCTTTTCTTCCACATTTCGTAGCACCATCAGATTCCAGGGCTGGAGATTGAAACTGGAAGGTGTGTCTGCTGAAGCATCTATCATCTCCCGCAAAAGGTCTTCTGGTACGTCTCTATCACTGTCAAAAAAATTTATGGCCCGCCTCTTTTTGCTTATCTCTTGAAAATTCATCTCTATCCCTCTCTCCTTTGGCTGGTTTAGCAAACGTCAGAGCCACTACGCCTATCGAGGTTTGTAGCCTGATCATCTGCGGAAATGCTTCATAAGAAGCGTCGCACAAAATGAAGAGAGGTGTCAAGCTTGAGGCCTGTCCCTGCCAATCAATTGAGGAATTTTTGGTCTTTCATGGGATTTGCCCTGAGATAACCATCCCTGCCCATATAGAACAGGGAAAGTTATCTCTTTTTAGGGGGCAAACCCGGTGCCCTCAAACCAAGTCAGGCAGAATCAGGCCCAAACTCATCTGCCATCTACAACAGGAACAAGCAAAGCAATTACATAAAGATCTCCTTCACTTCTAAGAGAATGCATTGTTCCAGCAGGGGCAATAAAAGATTCTCCTACATTCAATTCTACTTCTCCATCTTCTAAAACTCCAAAGCCGGAGCCTTTTATACAATAAAATATTTCATCCTGTTTCGCGTGTTTATGCAGAGGAACTTTTTTTTCTGAGGGGATATGATATACATTTTCCACAATAGACTCTTTAATAGAATTCAAATCCATATTCTTACTCCTTAGTTGTTTGATTACACGTTGATACCACAAAATTTTATGAAGTTTACTAACGTGTTAAATCCATTTTAGATTATTTTATCCTAGCTACCTTACTACAGATAAACTCGTCCACTTATCTTCCTGGCATGGGGTGTTTTTATTTGCAGGAACGCTCTTTACATGGCAAGGATAACACTATAGGCGTTATGATCAAGTACGCACTATTTTGTGCTATAGTATCAAAAAGGAAACTTAGAGGATAAAATGATAATAAAAAGCCCCTGCCCAGTAACAACAACTCTTTCTGTCATCGGTGGGAAATGGAAACTCATTATTTTATATATTATCAGAGACGAGAAGAAGCGATTCGGGGAAATAAAAAAAATCATTCCAGCCATTACCCAAAAAATGTTGACCAAACAACTCCGGGAATTAGAATGTGACGGAATAATACATCGAAAAGTATATCCTGTTGTACCGCCCAAAGTAGAGTATTCACTGACGAAACATGGCCATTCACTGACACCAATAGTAGATGCAATGGCTATATGGGGTGAGGCTCATAGTCAATTTGGCCCTGAAAAGTAACAGTAGGGTCAATATAGGAAATCTCTCTATGGGTCGAATGGCCCCAGCACAATAGAAAAATCATATATACAAAAATTCTGCCCTGAGCCGCCCCAGCCCCTTCTCTCCACATTGGCATGGCCGCTGATGATCAAACCGACCTGCCCATGGATCAGGGCAAGCAGGTAGTTCGTAAGTCCAGGGGTAACATCAGTATCGGCAATGGTCTGACAGGGGTCCGAACGGACAAGGCGATTATTGCAACGCCAGATTACCGATGAAGGTGGCCAAACAGTGACGTCATTAGTTCAAGCCCTTAATTTTTTTTAGGGCGAGCAGAGTCTCTTCAGGCTCCGTACGGTAAGAGTAATCGGGGTTGACATCAACCGAGGCAATGACACCATCCTGATCGATAAGATAGCGGGCAGGCATGGCCAAAGTCCAGGAGTCGTCTCCGTTGAGACGTTCCAGATCCACCTCAAAGGAGCGATAAATCTCCTTGAGATCTTCAGGGATGGGGTAAACAAGACCGAAGAGTCCGGCTACCCTGTTGCCGGTGTCGGTAAGGATTTCAAAACCAAGTTCCGAGTCCCGGACAATTTGCCGACTAAAGGGCTGCCTCTGGGGAGAGATGGCCAGAATGGTTGCTCCCTCCAATTTAATTTGCGGAAGGACCCCGTTCAGAGCTTCCAGCTCTGCAAGGCAGTAAGGTCACCACTGTCCTCGGAAAAAGGTGAGCACAAGAGGCCCCTTCTCCAAATAGGAGGAGAGGGGGATAGCGTTGCCAGTAGTATCGGCAAGGGTGAAATCTGGCACCTGATCTCCAACCTTCAGCACCTTGCCGAGGATACCGGAGTGCTTCAGATCTTCATTGACTCGGTGCATGATCTTAATCACCTCTACAGATGCACTCTCTGCGAACTCGGTGCGGATGGCGTCAAGTTTGTCTTGTAGTTTCATGGAACTGTCCTCTGCTTAAGAGTTAGTCTAATCTCTTCTCAACTGGCTTCGCCAGAATGGCACGGCCGAGACAAGCCAAAGAATCCCCCTACTGTGCTCATTGCCCAGAATCCAGCTGGTCATCTCGTTCTCTTTCAGTATACCTCCCCCATGATATCACGATGTCCCTGCAGGCTCAAATCCAGGCCGAGGAGAGACCGTTAGCAAAGGCAAGCATCCTCTCTGAGAGAGAATACCTGCTCTAATGCTGAACAGCTATCCTGAAGCGATCATCGCCTTACACTTACCATGGCCAGACCAACCACCTCGTCAATGGATGGCCGATCGGCGCCGCCCTTGACCATAACAAGCACGCCAACCAAGAGGGCAAAAAGGTAGTTTGTCAGGCCCTTAATATGCTTCTCTTTGGGGATATGCCCCTGGACCTGAGCGGCGCGGAGGCAGAGCTCAAAATCAGCCTTTTGCAAATCCCAGTGGTACTCTAACAGCTTTAGGGCCATCTCACCAAGCTGCGACCTCTCAACCACCGTGGTGACCAACAGACAACCATTGCCGCTTCTTGCGTAGGCATAATCAAGCCGATAACGAAAGAACTCCTCGATATTTGCCAGACCCAGGGGCTGGCGACGCAGCACATGCCCCCCCCCCTGATCAATGGCCCGGACATAATTATCAAGACATTCACTAAAAAGACCATCTTTACTACCGAACTCCTGATACATGCTATGCTTATTAAGCTTGGTCGCCTTAACCAAGTCATTAACAGAGGCCCCTTTATAACCCTTATCCAGAAACTCTAAGGTAGCTGCGTCCAGAACTTTCTGGGTATCATACTCTTTATGTCTACCCATCTCTCTCCTCCTCTTCAACTGTCACTATATGACAAAAGGTCCTTCTAACATGAAAAATTAAAGGGCTAAAAAATCACCCTCTGGCAACGCTAATCCCGCTCAGCGCCACAGTGCTGGCAGTGAGGCAGAAGGGCATGACGAATCTTATGGCAAACCGGACACTCCTCATGAAGGCAGGTACCGCAGGCAGGACAGGTATATGCCTCATCCTCACCGAGGTACTCCCTCTGCAGGGCTACCTTACCCACTGTCCTTCGGGTCCAGTAGAGAAACTTACGGGGCCCGCGCCGGATGGGATACTCACAGACCGGACAGAGAAAACATTCATAGGCCTCTCGATACTGTTTTGTCAACCACTGTGCCTTAGGAAAGGCCACCACCCTGATAAAGTGGATAAGGAGTCTGGCCACCGCAATAAGGAGAACGCCGATGAGAATATACTTAAAATATTTTTTAGGGAAATACTCATGGATGACCAGGGTGACCTTGAGCAGGGTCGCTCCCCCGAAGGCGAAAAAAAGTGGGAAATAGATACTTCCACGTTTTTTAAGGATCAAAATGGCGGCCAGAACGAGAAGAGGAAGGAGGATAAGGAGTTGCAGAGCCGCAAGCTTCAACCTATGGGCCCGATTGAGCCTATTATACTCTGCCCGAGCGGGTTTGCGTTGCTTATCCAGGCTCTGTTCCAGGGCCCTCTTCTCCCCTTCAAGCCCTTGCTTTTCGGCCATCAACTTCGACAGCTCCGTACTAAAGCCCTGATAGTTTTCCTGACTCTGGAGAAATTTGCTCAGGGTGGTTGAGAGATCACTCTGCTCCGTATCCGGCAGGGCAACTCCCTTCTGAATGCTCAGTTTCTGCAGCTCAATAAGCTGCTGGATGGTCTGCTGAAGGTTCTGGGAGCTATCGCCGACAACCCGCTGATCCTCCTTCATGCTGACAATCCGCCGGCCCAGATCGGTTATCTCCCCCTTAAGGGTTGTGCTCTTCCCCACCAGAGCAGAATCTATATGCTGTTTCTCAATCTCCACATAACGCGGCCCCCTGATGGACTTGATATCCTGCACCAGAAAACCAAGAGACCAGAAGATCAGAACGGCCAGACTCAGGGTAAAAAAATGGGTGGCAAAACGATTTATCCACGGCCCCTTGGGCTTCTGTTCACTCTTCATCCCTCATCCCCTCTTCTATGTTTTGTTGATTGATCTGGTGATCCTGCCGTTTAACACCGATTTTGCAATAGGCTTTGATGGGCACGCTCCGCTTCGCCACTTCGCCACTTCGCTACCGCTTCGCTGTTGCCCATCCTACGGGCTGTGCCCATAAGGAGGGCGTAGAATCGTGCTAATCCAGGCTAGTTAAACTCTACCATAATCTGATATACCTGTGGATTCAGTCTCTGCATATATTTATTGTCCGAGGAGAATCCCCCATCTCCCATGATCTGCCTGTAATCCTCCCCATCCCTATCTCCTGTGGCGCGGAGCCTGATAATTACCCGATTTGCAGTCCCGCCAAATGCCTGCTCAAGAAGACCACTTTTCCAGGAAAGCACCGTTCCACCATAATCCCAGCCAAATCCTGCCAGCTTAAATGGCCTGCCATTCAGCTCTTCTATCTCCTGCAGACTGCTACCCATGGCGATGCCGTGGACTGATCTCCATAGACGGCCATTAAGAGTTAGCCGAGCCGGAGCCGTCTGTCCCTGATCTTGCCAGAGTATCTCGACAGAGTCACCGGAGTCGGCAAAGAGAACCTCTGTGCCTGTCTCATACATACCCTCCCCCAGGCTTATGGGCGTATCCTTAACGGCCTCCTCTCCATAGATCCTTATCAGGTCAGACCTACCTGTCTGAGGCCCTATCTCCCCAACCTGATCCTTTGAGAAGAGAAAATTTCCTGCCAGGGCCGGGGCGGAGCAGAGGAGGATCAATAAAAGAGAGATTAAAAGAGATCTGCGGTGGATAGTTCCTAGCATGTTTTTCCTTTATGTGATTTATGATTTTTTGAGATTATATTAAATTGGTGGTTCAAGGGTCTGGCTTGGCAAAATGGCGGGATTACCACCGATTTTGCAATAGGCATTGATGTAGGCTGGGCAGCAGTGCAACGGCGAAGCGGAGTGTGCCCATCTTCTGCTCATCGCCAAGACAGACTTATTTTTTGAATTTTAACAAAAATAGTCTGCGCCCTTTTCAACAACACCTTAGCAGATCGGCAGGCTTTGATGGGCACGCTCCGCTTTGCCCATCCTACAGACTGTGCCCACAAGGAGGAATCTCTCATCAAACCATCCCTGCCCGCCTGAACTACCATCTCACCCGCCTAATCTTTTGAAGAAAGAAAATCACCTGCCGAGGCAGAGGACAGAGAAGAAAAACAGGGAGAAATATTAAAATAAATATGCGGTGCGCAGTTCCTCACATTTTTTAGTAGCGTTGTATCTGAGGGTATATACCCACAGGTTGAGCAATTCTTGAATAGCATTTTGTAGTGCAATTAGTATATTTTCTATTTAAGAAACCCATAGAATTTACTAATAGATGACGCAAGAAGGCTGCCTGCTACACCCACATTTATATCCCACGCAGTTGTACCCGTTTTAGAAATCATTTTTTTTACCCAAGTTGACACATTGCTACCGAAATTTCTTATTTTATGTTCTTCACAATCCTTGTCTAAGACTATAGCATCATTTAATTCATTTATATCTTTAGTACTTACACCATTTTCTCTAAGCAATGACTTCAAAGATTCTAAATCTTTTTTACTAACAACGTTGTTTATATTTTGCGAATTAGAATTACCTACAACTATTGTAGTATTATCGCCAAATACTGCGTTATTAAATAGCTCGGACACACCAACCTCCTTTGACCTTGTTTTCATAGATTGAGAATCTAACTCTTCCGTAAAATTTTCAGAAACATCAAGCATAAACCCAAGCAGCCTCGAGGTCACCTCAGTTATAATTTGAGTCATTGCACCAGCTGAATAACACCCCCAAGCTGATTCCACATAGAATTTGTCAGCCAGCCCGTTAGCTATATAACTATACATTTCAGGGGCTATTGTCATTTTAATATCACTTCCCCTAGAATACTCCTCTACAACAGCAATACTTTTTGTCATGTATGCTGTTTCAATTTTATCTCTGAGGTCATCTTCTAAATGCAAAGTTGGAAGAATATGATTTGTGGCTCGACAAAAACCATTACTGATATTGCCTTGTACTGTTAATCGCAGAATTCTATATTCAGGTAGCAAATCTTTGTTTGGATATCCTTGAAGCTCCCCGTTTACCCATTCAAGTAATTTTTTCTCTCCAAGTTTATGAAGCAACACTTTTGTTTTTAGCAAAGCCCCTGACAAATTAGACTCACCTGAGCTAAGCAATTCAATTATATCTTCAATTATTTTCATATTTTTATGTATGACGATTAGATAATTGTATTATTGAGTGACAAGAAATTATTTTTCCTCTTTTATATGTTTTGCGATAAATCAATTTACAGAAAATGTCCATCTACACCTACCAACAGCCTCTCTACCCCAACTATTTAAAACCTAAAAAATACTAGCACCACCATTACTCCATCGCAAGGATATTGACAAGAGGGGGTTAGTAGCACAGGGAGAGGTGGAAGCAGAGAAAGTGCGCGATTCACAAAAAAAAGGTTCGGGAGGCAATGAGGGCGAAAATATGGGAGGAAAACTTGACTCAAAAAGGGGCTGGTCTAAATTTTATCTCTACATTTCAAATGTTTGTCCAGACAAACAGTATTTAGCAACGACACAATGAGCAGATAGTCACTACTGAATGGCTCTGTTAGCAATGAACAGGCCTTACTTTTTCTAAAATTTTACTGTTGCCTATTTTTCATTTTCCCTGTCATATCGATTGTTCTGTAGATAAGGATTTTTATGTAATTTTATTTTGAAAGGAAGAGACAATGGTGAATATGCTCAGGTGCTCTATTATTTTATACATCATACTCCTCCTCTCTCAATGCCTTCTCCTACTCTTAGTTGAAAGCGACGGGCTCAAACTCCTCGTCCTAGCAAACTGCATCCTCACCCTCCTGCTGAGCGGCGTACCTTACCTCCATCATCGGCAGAGAGAGTTGGCCGACAGGGACCATGAGGCAAGCCCGGCGAAGAGGGAGATCTCTTGGCCAGTATTTCAAAAAATAGTTGAAGATATGCCCATCATGTTTGATGCTGTGGATGAAAACGGGGTGGTCCTCTTCTGGAATCGGGAATGCGAGAAGGTTACCGGATACAGCAGTGAAGAAATTGTCGGCAACCCCCATGCCCTGGAGCTCTTCTACCCAGATCGGCTTCAGCGCGCCAGAAACCTTGCAGAGTTCCTTCAGTTCAACGGCAGCTACCGTGACTGGGAGGTGGACCTCCTCTGCAAAGACGGTACAACGCGCACCATCTCCTGGTCAAATACCAGTCGTGAAGCCCCCATCCCCGGCTGGTACACCTGGGGTACGGGCATAGATATCACCGAAGACAGAAGAGCAGAGCAACTCCTTATGGAGCTTGCCAGCCGGGACGAACTGACAGGACTGCTTAACCGACGAAAGATAATGGAAATTCTTGATACAGAGATCAAAAGGGCCGCAGACAACAAGACAGCCCTGACCCTCTGTCTGGTGGACATCGACCACTTCAAGAAGGTTAATGATGTTCATGGGCACAGTGCCGGAGATACAGTTCTTAGATATGTGGCTGATACCATCAGAAGAGGCATTCGTAAGGCGGATAGGGTGGGACGTTATGGTGGTGAAGAGTTCTGCATCCTCCTGCCCCATACCTCCATTTCCGAGGCCAGCTTAGTCTTAGAGCGCATCCGCCAAGACATAGCAGCCATGACCTTTCCCCTGGATTCAAGTGACGAGCTTTCCCTCTCCATAAGCCTTGGACAGGTTCAGTATGCTCCAGCCATAAGAAGCCCCCGCCAACTGATCGACCTTGCCGACACCGCCCTCTACCGGGCAAAACGATCCGGCAGAAACAGACTCTGCACTGCTGAAGCAGATCTACCATTCAGCAAGCTACAAGAAGGGGCTGATTGCTCTCTCAGCGGGGTATAGAGACATGATTCTACTTGCCCCGGCCATTCCACCGAAGGAGAAATGGTCGAGGAAGACAAAAAACTAAAGGTGATAGTAGTCGCGAAACCAGGCTACGAACTGCTGAACACCGTGCCGGAGTGAGGTGGCCGGTTTATAGGCAAAATCACGGACCAGATCATCGACATTGGCATAGGTGGCCCGGACATCGCCCGGTTGCATAGGCATAAAATTCTTAATCGCCTTTTTCCCCAGGGCCTCCTCTATGAGCTCAATAAAGTAGAGGAGTTTCTCCTTATTGTTATTACCGATATTATAGACCCTATAGGGGCAGTAGGAGGTGGCTGGATCTGGATTCTGGCCAGACCAATCAGGGTTTGCCTCCGGCTGTTTCTCTATAACCCGGCAGACACCTTCAACAATATCATCAATATAGGTAAAATCCCGTTCCATATCACCATTATTAAAGACATCGATGGCTCTCCCCTCAAGAATCGCCTTGGTAAAGAGGAATGGGGCCATATCAGGTCGACCCCAAGGGCCATAGACGGTAAAAAAGCGAAGACCGGTGGTGGGCAGGCCGTAGAGATGACTATAGGCATGGGCCATCAGCTCATTGGCCTTCTTTGAGGCGGCATAGAGAGAGACGGGATGATCAACATTATCATGCACCGAAAATGGCATATTGGTATTGGCACCGTAGACCGAACTGGAAGAGGCATAGACAAAGTGTTTCACCCCGCTATGCCGGCATCCCTCAAGCAGGTTAACAAAGCCGACAATATTACTGTCCACATAGGAGTGGGGATTTTTCAGGGAGTAACGCACCCCCGCCTGGGCGGCAAGGTTTACCACCGCATCAAAGGAGTGGTCACTGAAGAGTTTTTCCATGGCGCCCCGATCGGCAATATCCAGCTGCAAGTGGGTAAAGCCCTCCCCCACGGCCTGGGTCTGCATCCGGTCACGCTTGAGTTGAGGATCATAGTAATCGTTAAGATTATCAAGCCCCACCACCTCGGCTCCGGCGGCAAGTAACTGACCTGAAAGACGCGCTCCAATAAAACCTGCTGCCCCCGTGACCAAGACCTTTTTTCTTATTACCATTTCCCCTCTCCTCTCAGCCCAATGGGGCCATTAAAAAACCCCGGAAATAGGTTCCGGGGTTCCCCTGTTTCAAACATGCAAAGAGCTCCGACGGAGATCAATCGTCGAAATCCCCTTCCGGTCCCTTATCGACCACCAGGGTCTTGGCTCGGGCAATAATTTTTTCCTTGGTCCACTCTGCCGGATCTTCAATTTGCTCTGCCTTGGCCTCTAAATCATAGGTATCCATTTCAACCAGAAGCTTACGGGCAATGGCACCAGTTCCAGCAGCATTGAATACATTTGTCAGCAGATCATAGGAAAAATCGGCTACCAACTTAATCATTCGTTCCCGAATGGGCTTTGGTTGGGCCATGATCTTCTTCTCAAAGTGAAGATTGAGCCACTTATAGTTATCGGCACTGACACCATCGGCATCAGCATAGGCAACCATCTCCTCCCAAAGTTCTTCAGAGAGTCCTGCCCCCTCTATCTTTTTAAAGTGACCAGCATCGTCAATAATGGCATTGCCATAGTCATTGACCTCAACACCCCAGGCAACCATCTGCAGGGCCGTTGCTACATTGGCCTTGGTGGTATGAGTACCTGCAGCAATGGCACGAAGCTTTTCAGAGTTATTACCAGAGGTTCCATGCTGAGCACCGGACACGCCATAGGGTGCCAAGGCCTCGTGAATCTGAGAGGTAAGCTCCACCTGAATTCCCTGACCACTGGACTCAATACCATGGGTAGAGCCATTATTAAGTGCGATCCAATCGGCAAATATTCCATGAGCATTGAGGCCCCTGATCAAAAAAGTGGCATCATCAACGGTGGAAAGCCCTTGGGCTCCCTTAATCTCACCCACCTCTGTTTCAAGCCCTGCCCAGGTAGGAATATATTGGCAAAGATCAATATTAGCCAACAGATTCAGGTCGTCAGCCATATGGGAGGCATCAATGGCAACGGAGGTCACACCTGCCTCAAACATAGAGGGCAGTTCCATACGGGCATAGGGTAGATCTGCCTCGGATTTGATCACATAGTGATCAGCATGGATGGCAACGGGCACGGTTACACCAAGCTCATTACAAACGGCATCAACCTGTCTGGCAATATTATAAAAATTTGTCGGGCAGTAGTTACATTCTGAACGGGCAATCTCAATAATCACTGCAGCATCGGCACGCTGAGCTGCCTCTAAAACGCCACGGATAATAATGTGATTCCGGCCATTAGCCGCAATGGTCATCGCACTTCCCTTAGCCTTCAGGGCCCGATCAACAACCTTGCCACTCACCAGTAATGCCTCAGAATTAGGGAACAACTGTACTATATTTGGTGGTCGACCAACCTCCAGTGCCTTTTCAAAATATGCATCCACTGACATATTAAGTCTCCTTATAAAATTGAACTCATTTAAATAATTTTAACCTGCTTAGACGACAGGTAGGGGAGATATCTAAGCCCTCCCCAACACCCACACACCATTTAGGGGCCTTGCAAATGCCCCCTACTACACATACCAGGATGAATTTCATCCCAAAGATAAGCAAAAACTCCGCTGGCAACGCTGACTGTAATAAAATTCCACAGCTCCTCGAAGTCAGGGCTTACCTGATCATTAGCGAAATTGCCAATCTTTTAAACTATCCTGTTGCTTTAATTTATTTTATCCTCTGTGGCAACACCAAAGCCTTTAAAACCTTTACGGCCAAAAAGCCATACCACCACCACACTTATCTCATAGAGCACCATGAGAGGCACTGCCATCATCAGCTGATTAACCACATCCGGAGTAGGAGTCAAAATTGCCGCCACTATAAAATCAATTAAAATGGCATATTTTCTATTTTTATTGAGAAAGGCAACATCAACCACCCCTATCTTTGCCAAAAAAAGCATAAATATCGGCATTTCAAAGATAAAGCCAAAGGCAAGGAGCAGACGGGTTGCAAGGGTGAAATATTCACTCACCCCGGGAAGGGATGTTAAGAAATCATTATTATAACCGACCAGGAATTTAAAGGCAGGAGGAAATACCACAAAGTAACCAAAGGCCGCACCGCCAATAAAACAGAGCGTTGAAAGAAAGGAGAAGGGAATCAGGATACGTCTTTCGTGTTTATAGAGACCTGGGGTAATAAAACGCCAAATTTGTGAGAAGATAACCGGACTGGCCAGGAGAACGCCGCAAACAAGGGCGAGCTTTAGGTAAAAAAAAACCCTTCTTGATATGAGGTGAAAATCAAAGAGGTATCGCCCGGCAGCACCGCAGTCAGAGGAGCAAAGAACCAAACACCAATCGGTTTTATCACCGAATAAGAGAGGCCGAAGCCCACTATTATCGCAAGAAAAGAGATCACCAAACAGGAACGCAGTTCCCGCAGATGTTCGGTCAGGGCCTGAGATTCAAAATTTTCACTTGTATTCTGGGAGTTCATAGGGAAATATTAGTCTATGTCCTTGCAGAAAAAAAAGGACAAATAATTTTTTCATTTTCAGGGGATTTAAAATTGCGTGTCAGCTCTATTAGCAGAGGTCTTCTTCTACAGAAAAACTATCCATTAAATACCATTGACTACCTTTTTTTGCAATGAATTGCATCCAGAGGCCCGAGACCGACAGGCCTGCATGGTTTGTCTACATCGTTCAATGTGCTGATGGCACTCTTTATACCGGAATCACAACCAATATAGCAAGGCGTATTACTGAACACAATAGCTCCGCCAAGGGAGCCCGTTACACCAGATCCAGAAGACCAGTGATGCTAGTCTACAGGGAGACATGCAGGGATCGTTCTGAAGCCAGCAAACGGGAGTATGCAATCAAACAGCTCTCCCCCACCCGAAAAAGAACCCTGGTTAAGGCAAGCGAAAAAGGGTTTTCAGCAATATATTTCCCTAGTTATAGCATAAAAGGACAGTAGAAAGACCAATGGCAAACATACTGGTAGTCGATGATGAACGGAGCATGCGTGAATTTTTCAAGATACTCCTCCATAAAGAGGGATATAAAGCCTATACCACAGCTAATATTAACGAGGCAAGGGAGATCTTTTCCCAAGAGCCAATCGATCTGATCATCACTGATATCCGCATGCCCAGCGGCAGTGGTTTTGATCTACTTGAAAACATCCGGGAAGAAAACCCTCACATTCCCATTATTCTCATTACCGCCTTCACCGAACCCAATGATGCCCTCCGGGCCATGAAGAATGGTGCCTTTGACTATATTAGCAAACCATTTAATATTGAAGAAATTAAGTCTGTAGTAAAATCTGCTCTACAAAAAAGCAACTGTTCTGCCCCCCGAATGGTCACCAGTCACTTTCCAGAAATTATTGGTGAAAGTCGGGAAATGCAGAAAATTTTCGATATAATAAGCCGAGTTGCCCCCACTCCGGCAAACATACTTATCCATGGAGAATCCGGGACGGGCAAAGAGCTCGTTGCCCGAGCTATCCAGCAAAAAAGTCTGGTTGCCCAAAAGGCCTTTATCCCCATCACCTGTAGTGCAATCCCCGAAGAGCTGATGGAGAGCGAACTCTTTGGCCATGTCAAGGGAGCCTTTACCGGTGCGATTACCGCCAAGACAGGCCTCTTTGCCGAGGCCAATGGTGGCACCGTATTTCTTGATGAAATAGGAGAACTCCCCCTTCACATCCAAATCAAATTGCTCCGGGTTTTACAAGAGAGAGAGATAAAGCCAGTGGGAGGCAATCAGATTCAGAGCATCCAGGTCCGGATCATTGCCGCCACCAACAGAGTTCTTGAAGAGGAGATAAGGGCCGGCCGCTTCCGGGAAGATCTCTTCTACCGTCTGGCCGTTGTTCCTATCCGAGTACCACCTCTTAGAGAACGTAAGAGTGATATTCCCCTTCTAGCTCAACACTTCCTTAAAAAATACTCACGCCTTCTGGGAAAGAAGGTCCAGGAAATATCATCCTATGGCCTGGAGGTTTTAATGAAGTATGAGTTCCCCGGCAATGTCCGGGAATTAGAAAATATCATAGAGAGGGCCGTTGCCCTGGAATCATCCAATATTATCCTCCCGGAAAATCTTAATTTTTCTGCCCCCAATATCCTGCGGGAAGAGAGAGCAAGAGATAATAGCAGAGGTTTCCAAGCCCTCTCCTGCGAAGAGGAGCTCTTTGACCTTGGTCTTGAAAATATCATGACCCGTCTGGAAAAAAATCTTCTCCAACATACCCTGAAGAAGACCAATAACTCTAAGATAAGGGCGGCAGAACTCCTGCAGATAAGCTTTCGTTCCCTGAGATATAAAATTAAAAAATATAAAATAGAACCAGCTGAATAGGGCCCCTATGACAAGCCAAAGCCTAACCGTTAAATACTTTGCTGCCAAACAGCTCCAGTGGGTTCTCCTCCTTCGCGCTGTACTCTATAGCTTTTTGCTGGCCATTAACTTCTTCCTACAAAGCAAGGCTGAGACAATAACAATGCCCTACCCCCTGGCCCTGCTCCTGCTCGGGGCCGTATATTCTAGCAGCATCTACTACGGAAAAAACCTGGAAAACTTTACCATTATCCCCCAAAGATTTATTCTCGGCCAAGTCTCTTTTGACATTCTCTTTGCCAGCATACTTATCTACTTTACAGGTGCATCCTACTCAACCTTTTCCTCGGTCTTCTTTTTCCCCATTATCGCAGGAGCACTGTTACTCCCCGGAATCAGGAGTCTGGCGCCAGCAGCAGCCGCCACATTCTCCTATACGATCATCCTCCTCCTTGAGGCAATAGGCATAGTCCCTGCGTATTTTTATCATTTTTCTCTCTTTACCAGCAAAACGGCCATTACCATGCTCAACCAATTTTCAACCCATGGTCTCACCTTTTTCCTTGCTGGCAGCCTCAATATGCTTCTAGCCCTTCGCCTGCAAAAAACAGAAACAGCTCTCTCGGACTCTGAAGAAACACTTGAAAGCCTCTCCCATCTCTATAAGCAAATTTTCGACAACGTCTCCACGGGAATCATAACCATAAACCCCCGTGGCAGCATCACCTCTGCCAACAACTCAAGTCTGAAAATTTTAGGTAAAAAAGCCGCTCAGGTCTCCGGGAAAAATATATTCACAGTGCTACCGGAAATTGATTTAACTCCCGGTAAGCAGAGAAAAAGTTTTGACTACCCCATGGGAGAAAATCTTCTTCGTATTGGCTATTCAGCCATGTTTTTAGAAAATTCTACAGACGCAGAAAAGAGTAGGGAAGAGAAAGATAAAATAATTACCTTCCGTGATATCACAGAGGTTGAAAGATTAGAAAAACAACTCCGCCAAGCAGAAAAACTTGCCGCCATAGGCACCATGAGCGCTAGCATCGCCCATGAGTTCCGCAACCCCCTGACCGCAATTTCCGGTTCTGCCCAG
The DNA here is from genome assembly GCF_000025945.1 of Desulfotalea psychrophila LSv54. Classification (GTDB taxonomy): domain Bacteria; phylum Desulfobacterota; class Desulfobulbia; order Desulfobulbales; family Desulfocapsaceae; genus Desulfotalea; species Desulfotalea psychrophila. The sequence goes on from NC_006138.1 coordinate 3,084,560, forward strand.
ATACTGGAGGAAGATTTGATAAACCAAGCAGGGGAGACAACTATAAGCTATGAACTCTGCGCCATAATACTGCGAGAATCAGACAGATTACTGGAGACAATTTCAAATTTTCTTATCTTTGCTAAACCTGAACATTCCGAATATAATTGGTTTTCTTTGAAAAAATGCGTGAAGGAAATTTTGGCAAGCAACAGAACCAACCCTCTCTGGCCCGAGAGCTGTCTCATTGAGGTAAAAATAGAGCAACAGCTTGATCTCTGGGCCGATAAAAACCAAATACAGACCACCCTTAACCATCTGCTGGATAATGCCCTCTGTTTCTGCCCCCGAGGTAAGGAAAAGATAAGAATAGAGGCCCATGAATATTCGATCGGAGCGGGAAAATTCGTCCAAATAAATATCGGCGATAATGGTACGGGGGTGGCATCGGCAGAGATGAGGAAAATTTTTGAACCCTTCTACACCACCCGAGCGGACGGAACAGGACTGGGACTGAGCATTGTCCACCAATATGTGAGCGCCCACAAGGGCAGAGTAGCAGTAGGGAAGAGTCCGCTGGGAGGGGCGGAGTTCCAAGTAAGCCTCCCCCTTCCCGAGCCGCCTGAATAAAGACAGAGAAGAGTACTAATCCTCCTCCGGAAAAACAAAATTACCCTTTTTACCATCGAAACGAAAATACTCCGGCCGGACATAAAAGGTACCTGTCCCCTCGGGCTGAACCCCTTGAAGCATCCCCTGAAGCCAAACCTTTTCCCCCGTTTTCATCTTCAGAAATTGGGGATATCCTTCCAGGTCAAGCTCACAGATAATGTTTGCCCCAAAGCCCGTTTCCGAGGTGTCAAAGGAGACCTTGGCCACAGCACCTTCCACAGAATCAATGGCAAAGAAATAGACAAACCAACCCACGGGCAACAGATCTGGCTGCTCACCTGCCGGTAGAGCCTGCATATCTCCATATGCCCGGATGCGGTCCAGTATCTCAGTGGGACTTATCTCTGTATAAAAGCCCTTAGCCGAGCCCTTACTCTTTCCCTTATCACCCTCTCCCCCTTCCTGACCATTGCCTTGCTCCGTTTTTTTCAGTTCTGTAACGGTATCAGCAGGCCCCTGCTTGTCCTTCTTAGAAGAGCCGCCCAGCTTATAGCCAACGAAGGCCAAGGCGAGAAAAAAGCAAAATACCAGGACAATGATAATAAATTCTCTGTTTCTCTTCATCCAGCCGCGTAACTTCATCTTATCTGTCTCCCAGATTGCAAAAGTATAATAAGACTTTATCGGCCAGAAAACAGATATCTTAAAGGGCGGCGAGACATTAGGACTGCTCTTTCCAGACCCGAGCACCAAGGCCTGTCAACTTCTCCTCAAGCTTTTCATAGCCACGCTCAAGATGATAGATACGTCTCACCTCCGTTTGGCCGGTGGCGGCAAGACCTGCTATAACCAGAGAGGAGCTTGCCCGGAGATCCGTTGCCATAACAGGAGCACCAACAAGTCCCGCGACACCATTGCCGGTAACCACAGCACTGCCGCCGTTAATCTTAATATCGGCATTCATCCTTTCCAGCTCGGCAACATGCATGAATCTATTTTCAAAGATAGTCTCGTTAACCACGGAACTACCGGTGGCAAGGCACATAAGGGCCATAAACTGTGCCTGCAGATCCGTTGCATAACCCGGATATGGCATGGTCTTAATATCCACGCAGGAGAGATCAGAAACAGTTTTCCCCTCGGGAAAGGATATAGAAATAGTGCTCTCGTCCGCTTCCAACAAGAGTCCTGTGGCCCGAAGTTTGGTCAAAAGGGCTGAGAGATGTTCAGGTTGGCAATGAGTTACCTTGCCTGCGCCACCGCTTGCAGCAATGGCGATGAGATAGGTGCCTGCCTCGATTCGATCGGGAATGATAACACAATCTGCTTGGCCAAGCTGTTCTACCCCATGAATGGTCAGCTCGTCGCTGTCCCGACCTTCGATACGAGCGCCCATACCCACCAGCATATCCACCAGATTAGCAATCTCAGGCTCACGGGCAGCGTTTTGCAGTACGGTAGTACCTTCGGCAAGTGTTGCAGCCATAAGCAAATTTTCGGTTCCCGTTACCGAAGGCACATCAAAATAAATTGTCCCTCCCTGCAGGCGACCGTCCACCTCGACATCCACATAACCATGTTCCTGGATACACTTTGCCCCCAGGGTTTCAAGACCCATGAGGTGGAGATTGATGGGTCGGTCGCCAATGGCACATCCACCGGGCTTAGAAACACGAGCCTGTCCAAGACGGGCGACAAGAGGGCCGAGAACAAGCACAGAGGCACGCATGGTGCGGACTAGATCGTAGGAGGCCTCACAGTGCTTCAGGTGGGTGCTGTCAATGGTAAGAACATCCCCATCACGTTGACTGGTCACCCCAAGCTCAGCCATGACCTGAAGCAAGGTCTTAGTATCACGAAGTTCGGGAACGTTGCGCAAAATATGCTTACCAGGAGCAAGCAGAGTTGCTGCCATAAGGGGCAGAGCTGCGTTTTTAGCACCACTAATTTTCACAGAACCGTGGAGTGGGCGCCCACCCTCAATAAACAATTTTTCCATTTTTCAACCCTTCTCTCTATAAATAAAATATCGGTATATGATTAGTTATGGGATAGCAAACGAGCGTAGAGCACTCGATCCCGCCGGGCATAATCTTGCAAAACATGCACATCTGTAAAGGATGATCCATCGCTGCCGGGCTCTGCAAAGAGATCGGCTATGGCAGCACCCTGATCTGCACCGAACTCTATAAAGACCTCACCACCAAGGCTTAAATATTTGGGAAGATCATCCCGCATACGCCTGATAAAGTCAAGACCATCGCCTGCGCCACCGTCAAGTGCCAGATGGGGTTCATAGGAGGCGACCTCAGGTTCCAGCTCATGGGCGATGGCCCCGCGACTCACATAGGGAGGATTAGAAACAATCAGACCAAACTGATGCAGGGGCTCAATATTTGCAAAGAGATCACTTCGAATAAAATTAATGGCGACATGGTGACGATGGGCGTTAAAACGGGCAACCTGCAGAGCCTCCTCGGAAATATCCACGGCCACAACAGGTCGTCCTAACTCCTTGGCCAGGACAACGGCAATAACACCACTGCCGGTACAGAGGTCAAGGACAGGAGTTACCGATTCCCGCCAGGCACCAGCGCTTGCCAGAACCTTCTCCAACATAAACTCTGTTTCAGGACGGGGAATGAGGACATGGGAATTTACCTTGAAATCCAGGGACCAAAATTCCTGCTCACCAAGAATATAGGCCAAGGGCTCACGCTGCACACGCCTTGCCAACAAAAGGTTAAAGGCAGCCTCAGACCCAGAAGAGACAGGGTTCTCCGGATAAAGAAAAAGCTCGGTACGTGTCTTACCCAAACAGTGTCCAAGTAATAACTGCACATCCACCAAAGCACTTTCAACACCGGCTTCAGCGAGGACAAGAACCGCTCTTTGCATCAATTGGGCAACATGCATTTGATTTATTAGAAAATTTTGATGTTCTGGAAAAAGATATGGGCCTGAAGAAGATCTAAAATGATCTCCAGGCCCATAGAAATTTACTCGAGGTCTTTAAGCTTTTCTGCCTGATCATGAGTAATAAGAGGATAGATAACCTCATCAAGGGAACCGCCCATAATAGTTTCCAACTTATAGAGGGTCAGATTAATACGATGATCCGTTACCCTGCCCTGCGGAAAGTTATAAGTTCTAATACGCTCACTTCTATCACCGGTACCAACCTGGCTCCTGCGAGCCTCGGAAATCTTAGCGTTATGCTCGCTTTCCAGCTTATCAAGCAAACGGGCACGCAGTACGGTTAAAGCCTTGACCTTATTCTTATGCTGAGACTTTTCATCCTGACAGATAACCACCAGACCAGTGGGAAGGTGAGTAATACGAACAGCAGAATCTGTGGTATTAACACTCTGACCACCCGGGCCCGAAGAACGAAATACATCAAACTTCAGCTCATTCATATCAATATGCAGCTCGACCTCTTCTGCCTCGGGCAAGATTGCCACGGTAACAGCAGAGGTATGAATACGTCCCTGGGTCTCTGTTTCAGGTACACGTTGAACGCGATGGACACCACTCTCATATTTGAGCTTTGAAAAGACCTGCTCACCGGAAATAAGGGCAATAATCTCCTTGAAGCCACCAATACCAAGTGGATTCGAGCTCATCACCTCAACCTTCCAACCCATGGTCTCAGCAAAACGGGTATACATTCTAAACAGATCAGCAACAAAGAGAGCCGCCTCATCACCGCCAGCACCAGCACGGATCTCCAGGAAGGTGTTCTTCTCGTCGTTAGGATCTTTAGGCAGAAGGATGATCTTGATCGCTTTATCAAGTTCAACAATCCTGACATTCAACTCTTCAAGTTCCGCCTTGGCAAGCTCTTTGAGATCTGGATCTTCCCCGTCATCATGGAGAATAGCCTTATTATCCTCAACATCCTGACAGGCGGTTTTATACTCCTTGTACACCGTATTGAGCTTACTCAGATGGGCATGCTCACGAACCACCTTTTGAAATTCCTTCTGATCATTTACAATTTCCGGATCAGAAAGCTTTCCTTCAAGATGTTCAATTCTATTATCTAGATCATCAAACTTATCAAATAACATGGGGCCCTCGGAGAATAGCGCTAATGGAAGCCAAGGCTAGATCCTGTCATTATACGCTAGAGGTATAGGTATCGTAGCAATGGAATTAGCAACAACAAAAAAGATCACTGCTGGCTAGAATAAGATTTATTCTCTGCCCAAAAAGCAGATTTTAACAGCGGTAACATAGAAAAAAGCCCATGCCAACAACGTTAGCATGGACTTTTTTAGTGGTACAACAAACTGCAAACAGCTTATGCTTCGGCTTTCTTCTCGAAATGCTTTGCATAACGTTGCTTGAACTTCTCGATACGTCCTGCTGTATCAATAAGCTTTTGCTTTCCGGTGAAGAAAGGGTGACAAGCAGAACAAATCTCTACCTTCATCTCTGTCTCAACAGAACCAAGTTCTACTTCGTTGCCACAGGCACAAACCGCGTTAATCTTGTGATATTCTGGATGTATATCTTTTCTCATAACCCTTTATCCTCCAACACACCATCAATGTGATATTCAATTTTCAGCAATGTGATATTATTTTTTTAACAATAATTACCTAAACGATAATCACGCATAATACCCTTACATTTATTTTTTTCAACTAAAAAACTTACAACTAACAGGATGATTATCTTTTTTTATCAAAAAAACAGCCAATTACCCGTTCATATTATCAATAAATTCTGCATTTGTCTTATGATGCTTCAACTTATCCATAAGAAAATCCATACAATCTGAGGGATTCATGGCATTAAGAATCTTCCTGAGAATCCAGATACGATTTAGCTTATCCGGCTTCATCAACAGCTCTTCTTTACGAGTACCAGAACGTCGAATATCAATGGCAGGAAAAATTCTCTTATCTGCCATCTTACGATCAAGTACCAACTCCATGTTACCCGTACCCTTGAACTCTTCGAAGATAACCTCATCCATGCGGCTTCCGGTCTCGATAAGGGCCGTAGCTATGATGGTGAGACTGCCACCTTCTTCGATGTTTCGAGCAGCACCAAAAAATCTCTTTGGACGATGCAGGGCGTTAGCCTCAACACCACCGGATAGAATTTTACCACTTGCAGGAGTAACGGTATTGTATGCCCGCGCAAGTCTTGTAATACTATCAAGCAGAATAACAACATCTTTTTTATGCTCTACCAATCTCTTGGCCTTCTCAATAACCATTTCAGCAACTTGAATATGTCGCTGTGGTGGTTCATCAAAGGTAGAACTGACAACCTCTGCAGCCTTAACCGAACGGGACATCTCGGTAACCTCTTCCGGACGCTCATCAATAAGCAGTACTATCAGGTACACCTCTGGATGATTGCGTACAATTGTATTGGCAAGTTTCTGCATAAAAACAGTTTTACCAGTACGGGGAGGAGCTACAAGCAGGCCACGTTGTCCCTTACCAATAGGGGCAAACAGATCCATTGCCCGTATGGAATAATTATCTGAATCGCAGTCTAGATCAAAGGCCTCGTCGGGATGAAGAGGGGTGAGATTACCAAACAGAGTCTTCTGTTTAGCTGCCTCGGGAGAATCAAAGTTGACACTCTCGACTTTCAAAAGGGCAAAATATCTCTCGCCTTCCTTAGGGGCACGCACCATACCGTCAATGGTATCACCTGTTCTCAAATTCAACCTGCGAATTTGCGATGGAGACACATAGATATCATCTGGACCTGGCAAGTAATTATAATCAGGAGCCCGGAGAAAGCCAAAGCCATCTGGAAGAATCTCCAGAACTCCGCTTCCACGCATCTTGCCTTCTTTATCAGCCTGGGCCTGCAGAATTGCAAAGATCAGCTCCTGCTTACGCAATATGCTATAACCCTCAACATTCAATTGGCGCGCAAGTTGTACCAGGTCTCCAATTTTTTTCAGCTTTAATTCCGCCAGATTCATTAATTCTCCTCTCCTCTAAAGGCATTGGCAGGATACATATCACTCATACGATCAGACATTTTATTTACACTTCAGAGATATTTTTTTAGTGAAATATATCAAAGACTATCGATATAAATCGTATTCAAGCACATTTATTAGCAAATAAGGAAGAAGCTGACACACAGATAGCTCGGAAAAAAACACGCTAAAAAAATTTCTGCTGGTTTGGAAAGAAAAATTTCCGGGTCTTCCTAAGGGGATGCAGGCTTATATAAATGAAGAATAGTGGTTTGCGGTTAACAAGTTGAGTCGGTAATAACCGAATTTGATTTTCAACAATCTTGTTCCTTATACGTAGTACAGCTTGCGGTGTCAAGCACTTTCATCATACAAAGAGGCTTTTAGCTATTTTTCACCGGCTAACAAAATGCTAGCCACATAATTACTTCTTTTTTTCTATTCTGTCCGCCACGAAAAACAGAATCTGGCTGTATGTCGCCGCAAAGAGCCCATCGTTATTAATGATAAAGTCAGCACGGGCCTCCTTAATAGCAAGCGGCAGTTGAGAGGCTATGATGCTCGTGGCCAAACTGGCCCGAACATCATCCCTACGCATAGCCCTGCTTATGGCAATATCCTCAGCTACCGATACCACAATGACCATATCAAAATCATAGGACTGATCGCTCTCAAAGAGTAGCGGTATTTCAGCAACCAAATGTTTATCACAGACATCTGCCCGCAAACCAGCATCGACAATCTGCCTATGGGCAAGGGGATGCAGGATGGCCTCTAACTCTTTTTTACTGGCCGGATCAAGGAAAATTTTTTCCCGTACCGCCTCCCGATCCACCTCTCCATCCTCAGAGAAATAGTCAGGGCCCCAAAGTTCCTTCAGCTGTTGCCAGCCCGTAGCCCCCACCTGCAACTCATTCTTACAGGCAATGTCGGCAGAGATAAAAAAGCAGTCCAGCAGAGTCGTTAATACGGCACTGACGCTACTCTTTCCTGAACTATAACCACCTGTCACAGCAATCTTCATAAACTACTCCAAAGCTCCAGACCAGTCCATATCCTCAAGGACCTCCTGAAAGTCCTGCCACAACGGAGCGGTAAAGCTCATCGTCCTTCCCGTCACTGGATGAGGGAGGCGCAAACGCGAGGCATGTAGCATCTGTCGAGCAAAGGCAGGGTTCTGTCTCTTTGAACCGTAAACCTGATCACCTGCAATGGGGCAACCAATTGAGCTCATATGCACCCGTATCTGGTGAGTTCTGCCTGTCTCAATATGTACTCTGAGAAGGGAATAGGGACCATCCTTGGTTTCAAAGACCTCCACTACCTGCCAATTTGTTGCGGCAAACTTACCTGTTCGCTCACTTATTGCCATCTTTTGCCGATGCACTGAGTGACGACCAATGGGGGCAACAATACGTCCTTCATATTTTTTGGGAATGCCACAGACGAGGGCATGATAGACCTTATATACCTGCCTCTCCTTAAAAGAGTCCACCAGGGTGCGCAAACTCCTTTCATCCTTGGCTACCACCATCGCCCCCGAGGTATCCTTATCAAGGCGATGAACTATGCCTGGACGGATAGCATCTCCAACACCGCCAATTTCCCGACAATGATAGAGAAGGCCATGAACCAGGGTCCCTTCGGTATTACCATTACCCGGATGCACAACTATCCCCGGTGGTTTGGAAAGAACAAGCAGAGAGTCATCTTCATAGATAGACTCAAAATCAACCTGCTGAGGTTCCAAGCTCAGAGGAGGCGCCTGCCACAGAGCACAGGTAACAGTCTCTCCCTCCTTCAGACGGTAGCTACTCTTTTTCACCTCGTCATCAACAAGAACCAACTCTTTTTTATTGGAAAGAGTTATGAGGGCCCGAGAAACATCGGGCAGAGAAAAGGCCAGAAATTGATCCAGGCGCGTTCCACGCTGATTATACGAAACAGAAAATTCAAACTTCTGCTGATCGGACACACTATTTTCTATATTTTCTGAAGACAAGGGAAGCATAGACAGATGGGGGGGGAATAATAACTAAGAATCAAAAAGAGCCTGCATATTTCTCACGAAATACAGAGACTCTCTTTTCGACAGATAAGTACTGGTAAAAAAACAAACTAAGAAAAAATTGCGTCTATTTGATCACTCATTGCCACTTCTTCAATTTTTTTAGCAAGAGAGAGCTCTTTAACAAGTAAGCCCTTGGCTGTGTCGAGCATTTTACGCTCGCCATAGGAGAGATCTTTATCAACGCTGAGCAGAAAGAGATCACGAAGAACAGCAGCAACTTCATGCACAGAACCAGTCTTAATTTTTTCCATGTAATCACGATAGCGACGATTCCAGGTCTGAGAGCCCAATTCCACATCTCTATCTTCGAGAATGGTAACGACCTCACTTACCTGCTCTTCGCTGACTATGGCACGCAATCCGACTTTCTCACTGCTTGCAGTTGGGATCATAATAGTCATATTATTCCCCATAATCTCCATAACGTAGAAAGACTGATCGGTTCCAGCAACGGTCTGGGTTTCCACAGATTTAATAACACCAACACCATGGGCTGGATATACAGCCATATCACCTGCAACAAACACTGATACTCTCCCTATCATTTTTTACAGCTCCGCACTATCCGGACAACTTTGGTTAGCAGGCCCAGAACAACAAGGCAGGCTAAAAAACAAACATTTACAGGGATTACTAAAGCACCGAAAACAAGAAAAACATTCGGCAAAATTTACAAGAAACAGTCAATTAAACTTGTCTCTTACATCCCTTGAGCTTGTTTCCTGAAGGCATAAAAAACGCCCCCAACTAACAAGACACTCGTTTACTATACCATATTTAGCGCAAATTTTCTCGGTTTTTCGACGTTTTGCCCAGCTAGAAGCAAATAAGAGCGCTTACCAAGGGGGATCTCTACCTTAAACTATTCAAAACAGTTGCAGCTGCAGCAGGAGAATCCCGAAAAAATGTCTCTAAGCCTGCCGCTATGGCATCATATCGTCCAACAATAATATCAAGTTGCTCAGCTGAAAATGGCGCCAGCACATATTTATCAACGGGTATCTCGGGATGAATACCATGCTTTCCTGGTCGCCCCACCCCTATCTTCAAACGATAATAATCGACAAAGCCAAGGGAGGAATTAATTGACTTGATACCATTATGCCCGCCTGCTCCCCCACCGCGGACCAACTTCACTCGCCCCGGGGCCATATCAATATCATCATGAATAACGATAATATTTTCAGCCACAATCTTAAAAAAACGTACATACTCGGCCACGGCAAGACCACTCCGATTCATATAGGTAAGCGGTTGCATAAGGGCAAGAGAATTGCCCGCCACCCTGGCCTTACGAAAAGTAGAGTTATATTTTTCTATTGAATTACTACCGGACCAACGAGAGGAAAGATCATCAAGCAACAGACTACCGGCATTATGCCGCGTATCCTGATACTCACGCCCTGGATTTCCAAGGCCTACAAGAAGATATTCGTTTACACCCATGATTTCTCCTGGATAAAAAAAATCCGAGAAAGGACAAACCTTTCTCGGATTCAAAATCTACAGAGGCAAGCCACAAACTACATAGCAAGATTCCGAAAATTACTTAAGAACAGCAACCATAACTCTAGCTGCAGGTGTTACCATAACAACATTTTCTGCCAAGGCAACATCTGCTACGGTGAGTTGCTCATCAATTGCAAGGTCAGCAATATTAATAACAAACTCGTTTGGAATATCCAAAGGCTTAGCCTTAAGAATAACACTGGTAAGATGGCTTTCCAAACGACCACCAAGATCAACACCCTTAGGAGTTCCCTCGAAGGTCACAGGTACGGTGAACTCACGCGCCTGATCAAGATCAATTTCACAGAAATCAACATGAACCAAGGCATCGGTAACAGGATCACTTTGTATTTCAGCGATAACAACATTCTTCGCGTCCTGGCCATCAACGCTAAGACTTACAACAGTGTTAACTCTAGAAAATTCCAAAAGTTGTGTCATCAAGATCTTCGCATCCATCTGCAAAGGCAAGGCTGCTTTACCTGCACCATAAACAACGGCAGGAGTAATTCCTTGCTGACGAAGACGACGCATAGGGCCTTTACCAAAAGCTTCTCTTACAGAAGCGGTCATTTCTACTTGAAACATGTATTTTTCCTCCGGCTACTCTCCCATGCATTTCCACATGGTACCATTGCCAACAAAAAGAATTTATAAAATATTATTAAACAAACAAAGAACTTACAGAATCCTCATTATGGATTCTTTCAATAGCATCTGCAAGCAATGCTGAAACAGACAACTGCTTAATTTTCGGGCAGTTCTTTGCCTCTTCCCCTAAAGGAATAGTATTAGTTACCACAAAGCTCTTCAGATCAGAATTGGTAATTCTCTCTACGGCAGGCCCTGAAAGAACAGGGTGAGTACAACAGGCATGAACCTCTTTAGCACCGTTCTCAAGAAGAGTCTTGGCACCATTACAAATGGTACCCGCAGTATCCGCCATATCATCCATCAAAATGGCTACTTTACCCCTCACATCACCGATAACATGCATCGCTTCACACTCATTGGGACGATCACGACGTTTATCAATAATAGCAAGACCGGTATTCAAGCGTTTAGCAAAGGCACGAGTTCTCTCAACGCCACCGGCATCGGGAGAGACCATAACAACATCCTCACCAAACTCCTTCTTAATATGCTTAAGAAGAACGGGCGCAGCATAGAGATGATCAACGGGAATATTGAAAAAACCTTGAATTTGTCCTGCGTGCAGATCCATGCAAAGAACACGACGCACACCCACGGCCATAAACATCTCTGCAACAACTTTTGCGGAGATAGGCACACGGGGAGCACTTTTTCGATCCTGGCGAGCATAACCGTAATAGGGAACAACAGCAGTTATTCGTCGAGCAGAAGCACGCCTCAAGGCGTCGACCATGAGCACCAGTTCCATCAAGTTATCATTTACAGGGGTGCAGGTGGGCTGAACGATAAACGCGTCAGTACCACGAACATTTTTCTTGATCTCGACAAAAATCTCGCCATCACTGAATTTACGCACGTCAGCTTCGCTAACCTGCATACCTAAATGGGCAGCAATCTCATCGGCCAACTGCGGATGAGCGTTACCTGAGAAAATTTTTATTATATTTGGCATGGTAATCTACGTAGAAGAGAACGGAAAACTAATTAATTGAAAAGATTGGCTGGGGCGGCAGGATTCGAACCTACGCATGCCAGGATCAAAACCTGGTGCCTTACCGCTTGGCGACGCCCCATCCTCACAAATTGCTTTCGCAACGAACATCTACAGCCGCCCAAAGAACAAGAATAATTCCAAGAACACCTGCAAAATCTTTTTGACCCTCGCGGAGCCATAAGCATTTCCGCGAAGTAATGTACCAAATCTACGCAGCAGTTGCAAGCATTTTTTGTTCACCTGTTAAAAAACAGGTAACAAAAGTGGCTGGGGCGGCAGGATTCGAACCTACGCATGCCAGGATCAAAACCTGGTGCCTTACCGCTTGGCGACGCCCCAAACCATCAAACTGCCTGTACTGCAAAAACCTTCTCACCATACTTGCAAGACAGAACCTTACAAACCTGGTTAATTTTTTTCTGCCCCACGGACCTCTGAAAAACCCCAAAAACCGTAGAACCACTTCCAGACATCATCACCGCCGAAGCACCATTGGCTTCCAAGAGACTTTTCATCTCGTCAATAGCCGGACACAGATCACTAACAATCTCTTCAAGATCGTTATGCATGTAATCCAGCAAAGAGGCTCGTTCGTGCACCCTGAAAGGACGCGCAAAGATATTTCTTTTTGGACTTAATGTCAACGAAAATCTTTCAAATATTTCTTTTGTTGAAATAAAAATCCCAGGATTAACTAGAATAAAATCAAATTCTTTCGTTGATTCAAGGGGCTGGAGAATATCTCCTATGCCTGTGGCAAATGCCGCCGACATCTCCGAAGCAAAAAAAGGCACATCGGCCCCCAGAGGACGGGCCATTTCAATCAACTCCTCTTCGCTAAACTCATTGTCCAAAAGCTGATTCAAGCCTCGGAGCACAGTACCGGCATCACTGCTACCACCCCCAAGACCTGCCCCGACGGGTATATTTTTCTCAAGACTTATGCGCACCCCCCGCTGCCCCACCCGGGAACTCCTGGCGAGATAGGCAAGGGCCGCACGCACGGCAAGATTTTTTTCATCAAGAGGAATATCACCATCACTGCAGACAAGACTCACCCCAGACTGCTTCGTCAAACAGAGCTCCAGCTCATCATAGAGACTGACCTTTTGCATATGAGTTGCCAGATCATGGTAGCCATCCGCACGCCGACTGAGCACCTGCAGAGAGAGATTGACCTTCGCAGGTGCACGCATATGTAGACGGGTAGCCACTTGAGCCAACTCACCTTCATTTCTATCCATTTACCAAAGCCCCATTATTACTATTTCATACTGCGCACATAACGCATCTTAACATCGTAGACAATTTCCCCGAGCATCTCCGCCTCTTCCTCTGTCAAGTTGCCCTTGGTCTTCTCCTCAAGCAGGACAAGGGTATCTATAGTATGACGGGCAAGTTCCTTATCTATATTTTTCTGTTTCGTATTTGGATCTGGAATTTCGCCAAGATGATACAACACAGAGGTATTAAGAGACATAATAAAGGCCGAAAAGGTGACCTCCGGCATCTTGCAGTATCCATTGCCATTACCGTTACACCTTCCCCCTGTTGCCTCTGCTGATCCGCATGCTTTTTTTTGCTCGCTCATCATCTCCCCCTTTTAAAACCTGACCTAATAAAAATACTCATTGAAAAGAACAATAAAAGTTGCCTTTTTTTCAAAACAAAATATACCTTTTCACCGAACTGAGGACAACAGCTATCATTGCCCATAAAAAAATATCTGCGTGAGTCAAAAGAGCCTCAAGCTATACATTATATATTGAACATTGAATGTGAAAAAGATATAAACCTCTATCCTTGTTTTACAAGAACCTTTGCAAGAAAAAAACTTACACCATATAACAGCGATTTTTTGTTATATTCGACATAAACACGATAAGATGAGAAAAAGCTCACGCCAGAAGCACTGGACAACATTTTCTTCATCATCGATAAATATATTACTGAATAGAGAGCCTCTTGCCTAGCCGGGGAAGCTCCAAGGAGTATGTTATGACAGAGACACGACTACGATTTCCCCCCAGCCCCACAGGTTATCTCCACATCGGTGGTGCCAGAACTGCACTCTACAACTGGCTCTATGCCAAACAGCATGGTGGCAAACTCGTCCTTCGCATAGAGGACACCGACACCGAAAGGTCCACCGAGGAATCCATCAAGGGCATCGTAGACGGACTCGATTGGTTGGGAATTGACTTTGATGAGGGACCATATTTTCAAACCGACTTTGCAAGTGATCACAAGAGTGCTGCCCAGAAGCTTCTTGATTCAGGACAGGCATACAAGTGCTTTTGTAGCAAGGAATCACTGGACGAAAAACGCGAAGCAGCCCTCGCTGCCAAGAAGAGCCTGGGCTATGACGGCACCTGCCGCAACCTCACCGCCGAGCAGATTGCCGAGAAAGAGGCAGCTGGAGCCCCCTATGTACTCCGCTTTCGTGTACCTGAGTGTGAATCTGTCTCCTACGAAGACAAGATTGCCGGCACCATCCGCGTCGCCCGCTCCGAAATAGATGACTTTGTTATTGTCCGTTCCAACGGTGCCCCTCTTTATCTTCTCTGCAATGTAGTCGATGATATTCGCGATCGCATCTCCCATGTCATTCGTGGCCAGGATCACATGACCAATACCATCAAGCAGATTCTTCTCTATGAGGCCCTTGATGCGCCAATTCCTGTTTTCGCCCATATGCCCCTTACCCTGGACAACAAGAGGGCAAAAATTTCCAAGCGGAGTCATGGAGAAATTGTTGCCGTTCAATTCTATCGTGATCACGGTTTTCTCCCCTGGGCACTGAACAACTTCCTGGCCATGCTTGGCTGGTCTGCAGGTGATGACAAGGAATTTTACACCAAGGAAGAGCTCCTAAAGGCCTTTTCTCTTGAGCGCATCAACAAATCAAGCTCAATATTCAACTACCGCAAGGGTGATCCAAAGTTCTTCACCGACCCCAAGGCAATCTCCATGAACGAGCACTATATTCGCAACATGGATATTACCGAACTCGGTAAATTGGTGCAAAAAGAGCTGGAGGCAGATGGCCTGTGGGATACCGCCTACGCAGACGAAAAGGCAGATTGGTATCTGGCAACCATTGATATGATCCGCGCAAGATTCCACACCCTAAAGGATTTTGCCACCCTCGGCCGTGCCTACTTTGGCGAAGACTACGTGGTGGAAGAGAAGCCTCTTAAGAAAAATGTTCTTAAATTTGAAGGTCTTAAAGAGTGGTTACCTCTTCTCGGCGAGCGATATGCCTCCCTTGATGATTTCTCCGCAGAGGAGACCGAAAGAGTTGCCCGCGAACTCGCCGATGAGCTTGAATTAAAACCAGGTGTCATCATTAACGGTATGCGTACCGCGGTAACAGGCCAGCTTGCAGGTCCATCCATGTTTGATATTGTCACCACCCTGGGCCAGGAACGCATGGTCAAGAGACTCCGTGAAGCAGGAAGACTGTTTGCATAAACCTATCGGCAACATCAACATATAGAGCACAAACGAGAATAATTTTATGGCTACAAATGAGCGTATAGAAGAAAAGGGCGAAGAGGAACACAAAAAGACTCTCGACTTTATCAGACAGATCATTGCAGAAGACCTGCGCACAGGAAAACATAAACAGCCGGTGACCCGTTTTCCGCCTGAGCCCAATGGATTTCTCCATATCGGTCATGCAAAATCAATCTGCCTCAATTTTGGCATTGGCCAGGAGAATAACAGCCCCTGCCATCTTCGTTTTGACGATACCAACCCAAGCAAGGAGGAGAGCATCTACGTTGACTCCATCAAAAAGGATGTCTCCTGGCTCGGTTTTGATTGGGGCGAAGACCTGTTCTTTTCCTCCAACTACTTTGAGCAGATATACGATTATGCCCTGCAGCTGATCAAAATGGGTAAGGCCTATGTCTGCCAGCTCAATGCTGAGCAGATGAGAGAATACCGAGGCACCCTGACCGAGCCGGGTAAGGATAGCCCCTACCGCGATCGCGCCATTGCAGAGAACCTCGACCTTTTCGAGCGCATGGCCAGGGGAGAGTTTGACGAGGGCAGTCACGTGCTCCGCGCCAAGATTGATATGGCCTCACCCAATATCAACCTGCGGGATCCCATTATTTACCGCATCCTCAAGATAGAGCACCACCGTACCGGCGATAAGTGGCAGATCTATCCCATGTACGATTTTACCCACGCCCTCTCCGATGCCATCGAGGGAATAACCCACTCCCTCTGTACTCTGGAGTTCCAGGACCATCGCCCTCTCTACGACTGGGTACTGGATACCCTGGCGACCCCCTGCCACCCCCGGCAGATAGAATTTGCCCGCCTCAACCTTACCTATACGGTAATGAGTAAGCGAAAACTCCTGCAGATGGTTCAGAAAAACTATGTAAGTGGCTGGGATGATCCCCGCATGCTGACCATCTCCGGTCTGCGTCGTCGAGGCTATACCCCTGCATCCATCCGTAACTTCTGTGCAGAAATTGGTCTTGCCAAGAGAGAGAGCTGGATCGAGATGGGCGTATTGGAGAACGAGATACGAAACGACCTCAACCCCAGCGCCCAACGGGCCATGTGTGTCCTTGATCCAATAAAACTAATCATTGACAACTATCCTGAAGAGAAGGAAGAGGAGGTGGTTGCCAAAATCCACCCACAAAATCCAGAGATGGGTACCAAGACCCTGCCCTTCTCCCGAGAACTCTATATCGAACGTAATGATTTTATGGAGAACCCTCCAGGAAAATTCCGCCGTCTCGGACCAGGCAAAGAGGTTCGCCTGCGCTACGGCTATTATATACAGTACGCATCCCACCTAAAGGACGAGACAACAGGGGAAATCACAGAGATCCACTGTACCTACGACCCTGAAAGCCGAGGTGGTTCTTCACCCGATGGCCGTAAGGTAAAGGGCACCATCCACTGGGTTTCTGCCAAGCATGCTCTTGACTGTACCGTTCACCTCTACGATCGTCTCTTTAACGTGGAGAATCCCGATGCGGACAAGGAAGTTGACTTCCTTGAGCACCT
Organism: Desulfotalea psychrophila LSv54; assembly: GCF_000025945.1. GTDB lineage: Bacteria > Desulfobacterota > Desulfobulbia > Desulfobulbales > Desulfocapsaceae > Desulfotalea > Desulfotalea psychrophila. The sequence continues at coordinate 3,101,375 of NC_006138.1, forward strand.
TAACAAAGACTCCAAGCTTGTCCTCCGACATGCCAAGGCGGAACCTGCCCTGGCGACACTCCCCGTTGGAGAGAGTGTCCAGTTTGAGCGACAGGGATATTTTTGCGTAGATTCTGTGGACTCCACAGAGGAGAATATTGTCTTCAACCGGGTTGTCACCCTGCGTGATTCCTGGGCCAAGATCAACAAATAGATAGATATGGAGAGGCGGGCATCGGGACAGCCCAGCCCGCCTCCTCATTCCAGCTCCTACTCTATCCGTATTGCGCCTATGTCCCGACAAGAGGCCTCTTCGTCTGTTTCCTCGTCCCTCTTTTCGTGGACAGTCTCAAAAAAATCAGACGCAACAGGGTCAGTGACAGGCCGACCATCTCCGGCCTCCACTTCATCTTCTTCCTGATCCTGATCGGCAAATATCGCCCGCAGATCCGTCTCGCTGAGTTGCGAAGACTCTTTGCCAGAGCAAATTTCTTCCAGAGAAGCTGATGCCTCCACCTCTTCCTGAACAGGTTGCTGCGATAAATCTTTCTCCTCAAGTACCGGTCTCTTCAAAACAGTAATAACCCCATCACGTACCTCTAAAAGAGAGATAAGCTACCAAGCCAACTGCCCATATTCGTTAAGGGATTTTTCAATGTCATTCTCATCCAGAAAGGCGCTGCCAAGCAGTCCCTCCTTCTTTAGCCCACAATGAATGGTCTTATACTCCCACTGCATCACATCCCCCCTATCCAACCATTATCATAGAACAATACCCCTCAGGGTATTGTCTTTATCAATTTATCACGGAAGAAAATTCCTCGGAAATGCTGACCATCCAGATCAAACAGACGGCCCTCTCCCTGCTGATAACCCTCCTCAAAGGCGCCCTCATAGATGCGCCCATCACCATAGGTGAGAACGCCACGACCATGAAATAGCCCATCGACAAGGCTACCAAAATAAGAATCACCGTTTACTAAAATAAGACGGCCCTCCCCAGTCATCTCTCCCTGGACAAAATCCCCCTCATAATAACGGCCATCGGCAAATTGGACCCTGGCAAAACCCTCAAGCTTTCCACCTGCCCTCTTATCAATATCACCAATAACTTTATAGGAGGCATCTCCTGATAACGGAGACTCCCCTAACAGATCCACAGAATGGGCTTCAGACGATAAGCCAGAGGCCGAGGGACGACCAAAAAGCCCCTTTAATATCGTTCCATCGACACGAATCAACTCTCCCTCTCCCTGCATCAGCCCAGAGACAAAATTCCCCCGATAACGACTGCCATCGGCAAAGGTACATTGCCCCCAGCCCATCTTCTCCCCCGCCACAAAATCGCCCTGATACCGACTACCATCCACCGCCTGATAAAGCCCCTGACCATGCATCTTGCCGGCTAAAAATCCACCTCGATAACGATCGCCATTGGCAAGATTCAGCACGCCTCTACCTTCGGGCAAACCTTTAACCAACTCGCCATTATACCTTGCCCCATCGACATAGACCAAGCTGCCCCTTCCCTCAATCAGATTATCACGGAAAGTCCCCCGGTATTTTCTGCCATCGGCAAAGAACAGAAGACCGTCACCGTGCAACCGACCAAGATCAAATTCTCCACTGTACTGACCACCACCTGGATAGGTCAATACACCGAGACCGTCAATAAGATTATTCCTAAAGCTTCCCCTGTAGACCCGGCCATCGGCACTCTTCAGATAACCACTGCCATCCATAAAGCCATGAACAAAACTCCCCCGATAGGTGCTCCCATCAGAGAAGGTCAATAGGCCCTCGCCATGGGGTAAGCCATCTGCAAATGCCCCCTGATAAAGCCCTCCATCGCTACTCTGAAAGGCCCCCAGCCCACCTTGACAGTCACCCTCAACACAGTCAGCCACCAGATAGGCAGAAAATGTGAAAACAAAGAAAAAGCAGACAGAAAGTTGCAGGAGCCACTTGATTACATTTTTTCTCATAAACTATCGCAGGGAGCACGCAGATCAGGCATAACGCTTTGTCGGCAATGGCGGAGATGGACTCTGATTTTTAGGGGTAAACAGCTGGCAACGAATTGCAGAAGAGGCATAGACCACGATACTCGGGCGATTCTTACTTTTAAAATTCAAAGCCTTACAACCGTAAGGCTTTGCATAATCATAGGTCAGAAAAAAATGTATGCATCGATTACATATGGGGTTTTGCGACATAGCTCATTATTATTTTCAGGAAACAAGAAGGGGACTGTCCACATTTTTAGGGTAATCAAAAAAAACCATCCTGCCAGCGGACTGCCGTTGCACATCTTGAAAACTTTCTAACTCAATGGCAACAACACCTGCTGTAGGAATATTCTCAATCCCAGCCCCAGTAAGATATTCGGCAAAGTCAGTGATTACCCCATTGTGTCCAACCAGGGCAACAGAATCCACCTGCCGAAGATAATCTAAACAGTTTTTACTATACTCTTCAACATCTGTAAGATAAAGGTTATAGCTAAAAACAATATTTTTTCGCGGATAACCCAACCGCTTTGCTATACGGCGTGTAGTTGAGCGGGCCCTCTTGGCAGGACTTGAGATAATAAGATCAAAGGCCAGGCCTGCTCCACGCAGGCGACGCCCCATTTCACGACTATTCTCCTTGCCCCTCTTACTTAGGGGACGGTCATAATCCGCATACTCAAGATCCAACCAACTCGATTTTCCATGTCGTATAAGATAAAGAGTCTTCATAAATATCCTTTGAGTAAAAACTATATGAATATACTATCAATAGTACCTATTATCCCTAAAGCACAAACAAGACAAAATAGCAAAAAACTCAAAATTGTTTAGCTACGATAATCCGCATTAATTTTCACATAATCTATCGAAAAATCACAGGTATAAACTTCCTCACAACATTTTCCACTTTTTAAATCAATACAGACAGTAATCTCTTTTTCTTTCAAAATTGCCGTTGCCGTATCCTCGGCCGACCTGCCCACTGCCAGGCCATCACGAACAAGGGTAACATCGCCAAAGGAAATATCCACCTGATATGGATCAAAGGGCACCCCGGCTCGGCCCATTGCCGCCAGAATACGGCCCCAGTTGGCATCTTCACCAAAGAATGCCGTCTTTACCAGGCTGGAATTGGCGACGGTGCGAGCTACCTGCTCTGCTTCGGCGTCTTCTCTTGCTCCACAAACCCGAATAGTAATCATCTTACTGGCGCCTTCACCATCGGCCACTATCTTCAGGGCAAGATCCATCAGTACATACTGCAGGGCGCCTTGAAAATCTTCAGCAGCCTGCGTACCTGATTTAATGGAGCTGTTTTGCGCACCACCATTGGCCATAACCAACACCATATCATTGGTACTGGTATCACCATCGACGGTAATTCGATTAAAGGTCTTCTTCACAGCGGGGGTGAGAGCCTCTTTTAATTGGGCAGAGCCAATCTGAGCATCTGTTATAACAAAACTCAACATGGTGGCCATATTCGGCATAATCATGCCAGCGCCCTTGGCCATCCCCATAAAATGCACGTCCACCCCATCAATTTCCACGGAGTGATAGCAGACCTTCTGCACCGTATCGGTGGTCATAATCGCCTGCGCAACCTTTTCAAAATTATCCGGGGCGAGTCCCTGTACCAGTGGTGAAATATTGTCCCGAAAGGCCCGAACATTTAAGGGTTCGCCAATAACACCTGTAGAGGAGAGAAGAATATTTTCCGGTTTAATCTCAAGCTCTTTAGCCAATAGTTCACCTGTGACAAAGGCCACCTCCATCCCCGCTTCTCCCGTACAGGCATTAGCACAACCACTATTTACCAAAATCGCCTGAGCACAACCATCTTCAAGACGATCTATATCAATCAGCACAGGCGCCGCCTTAACCAAACTGGTGGTAAGGGCACCCGCCGCTACCACCGGATGATCACTATAGATCAAACCTAAATCAAGTCGATCCTGATACCGTATACCCGCCTCTACCGCTGAAAAAGAAAAACCCTTAATTTCCACAAAGCACCTGCTCTTTTATTTAACCTAGTTTACTGTTCTTATAAAAACCAATTTCCTTCCTCAACAAGAAGAGGGAAAAAACCTTGCCCACAACCTCTCAATCCTGCCATAAAAATTTTTGCCTTGATAAAAGGAACAAAAGCAAGAATAATTCAACCAGTCGAGATAACAGAAAATAGTTTACTATCTTCTCGCTAAATTCTACTAATCTAAACTGCATCAGTCTACATACTTTTTACTACAAAGCAAACAAACACATGCAAATACAAGCGCTGCACTGGACCTCCCCACTGATCTCAACAGTTTTTTTCACCGCAGATCTCATCCTGCGCATTGGTCTCTCCCTACGGGTAATCATGTGTAAAAAAAACTATGGGGTTTCATACGCATGGTTGGTCGTTGTCCTTCTTGTCCCCTTTCTCGGCGGCCTGCTCTACCTCTGCTTCGGAGAAAATCGACTCTCCGAACGGCGAATCAAAAGAATACTCAAGGCAAAAAAATACTACTATAAGTGGTTGCAACAACTAGCCGAAGGCCCGCAGGTAGACTGGTCTGCGCTCAACCCTGAGTTTGCCCCCATCCAACTGCACACCCAAAACCTCGTTGGCATCCCCGCCATGGCTGGCAATAACATCAGCCTGCTCCACAGTCAGGACAATATACTGGACAGTATTATCAAAGACATAGAGGCATCACAGTCCACATGTCATCTCCAATTTTATATTTGGGAAGCTGGCGGCCGTATTAAAGAGATAAGCGAGGCCCTGATCAGAGCTAGGAAAAGAGGGGTCATCTGCCGAATACTACTGGACGCCATTGGCAGCAGAGGTTTTTTCAGCTCCGCCTCGGCCAGACGAATGGAGCAGGCAGGAATCAAAATTCAAGCATCCCTTCCCGCTGGCATATACAGGGCTATTTTTGCTCGAATGGATATCCGTAACCATCGAAAAATTATCGTCATTGATGGCAAAATCGCCTATACGGGAAGCCAAAATATGGTTGACGCAATCTTCTTCAAACAAGAGAGCGGCGTAGGTCACTGGGTTGACATAGTCGCACGTATTCGTGGCCCTGTGGTAGAGACCCTTGCCGCGACCTTTGCCAGCGACTGGTACCTGGAGGCAGAGCAGGATACATTTCAGCAGATAGACGACGTACAGGAGTTGCGCCATATTGGCGACATATACCCACAAACTGCCCAAGGAACAAGCGCCGTCCAACTGGTACCATCCGGTCCCGGTTTTACTCAGGATGCCATCCACAGCTTACTCCTCACCGTCATCTATTCCGCTCGCAAAGAGCTTATTATGACAACACCATACTTCATCCCCGATGAGTCTCTGCTCACTGCTCTAAAAGCTGCTGCCCTGCGTGGGGTCCGGGTTATTTTAATAATTCCCCAGAGCAATGATTCAAAACTCGTCAAATATGCCAGCCGGGCAAAGTACGATGACCTCACCTACGCCGGAGTGGAAATAATGCTCTTTAATGGCGGACTCCTCCACTCAAAGACCATCACCGTTGACGGTGATCTGGCCCTCTTTGGCTCGGTAAACCTTGATATGCGAAGTTTTTGGCTTAACTTCGAGGTAACACTGGTGATCTATTGCAGAGAGACAACCCAGGACATTCGACGGGCACAGATGGCATACCTACGACAATCAGCCCCTCTTGACCTCCGCCATTTTCACCGTCGTCACTTCTTTGAGAAACTCAAAGAAAACTGTGCACTACTGGTTTCACCCACTACTATAACGCACCCCAACAACTGTTCAGCGCAACAGTTATAGATTTTCACCCCTAAGTTTGGAAGAAAATATGAAAAAAAAATCTGTAAAAGAAGCTGCCAAAAAGATCCAGCTTCTGGAAGACACCGCCCTCAAGAGCCTGGAACAAAAAAATGGTAAGAACAAAACCTCCCTATGGGTAAAGAACAGCCAAATTGAATACGAGCTGGAGCTGAAAAAACTGCAGATAGAGCTCATGAAGCTCCAATCATCCATGCAGAAAAGTGGTCAGAGGGTGCTGGCTATCTTTGAGGGCAGAGATGCAGCAGGCAAGGGTGGAACGATAAAGCGTATCACCGCTCACCTCAACCCACGCTATGCCCGGGTTATTGCCCTGCCAAAACCCAACGAGACCGAGAAAACCCAGTGGTATTTCCAGCGATATACAAACCATCTTCCCGCATCTTCAGAATTTATTATCTTTGACCGAAGTTGGTATAATAGGGCCATGGTTGAGCCGGTTATGGGCTTTTGCAGTGATGAACAAAACAAGCGCTTTTTAAAGGATGCACCCCTGTTGGAGGAAATGCTGGTTAAAGATGGAATCAAACTCTTTAAATTTTATTTTTCTGTCTCAAAATCAGTACAAAAAGAGCGCTTTGACTCCAGAAAAGAGGACCCCCTCAAACATTACAAGATCTCTCCGGTGGACAAGCTTGCCCAAAAATATTGGGATCAGTACTCTGTACGAAAATTTCAGATGCTCACCGAAACCAACAGAACCCTTGCTCCCTGGACAATTATTCGTTCGGACAATAAAAAAATCGCTCGACTCAACTGCATCAAACATATTCTCAGCTCCATGGATTATGAGGGCAAGATCAGCAAAAAAGACCTCCAACCCGATCCTAAAATCATTATCTCCGGCATCGATGAACTCCGCCATATGGAAAAAAATCTGATGCAGCCCAAAAGTCTACGCGGCTAGGCCAGATTGGCCAAAACGTAAGGCAGGACCATCCTGCCTTACAAACTTTATAGACAATAAACTCGCTGATGCCGATGAACGCTCTCCTCACGTTCTGCCACAAAGCAGAGACAATCATACTGCCCATCCCCCAACTGAAGAAAATCCAGTAATTCTGGGCCGCAGGACCAACAAACTGTTCTCTTAAAAAAACGATTTCTCTCTCTCTTCACATAGAGTCCCTCAAGATCATCCGGCATCTGCCGATAGAGACGATCCCGTGTTTGCAGCAGGGTCTCTTCTCCGACGGGAAGCAACATCTCAGGAAAAGTTTTATGGCCCAAGCGCAACCAGTCATAGCGCAAAAGTTGACGGAGAAAAACAGCATCCTCACGACCGCTTGCCCACTTAACCAGAATTGAAGAGAGCAATTCCTGGGTTGTTGCCCGCTCAAAGAGCCCCTCCTCCTTGCCGATATGCAAAATATCAAGAAAGACAGGGGCTACAAACTCTCCTGTGACCTGCAGGTATCGCCAAAGAGAGACAAAAAACCTGTTGTTCAAAAACTTTTCGACACACTCGCAAAACCAGTAGAGATCGGCCATGGCATCAGCGTCCAGCCAGCTGTTTTGGTATACCGAATAGGGCGGAATTTTTGAGGCAACATAGCCAAACTCTTCTCTCTGCTGAAAGAGAGGAGTATCGGGCAACATCTTAAGCAGACCCATCTGAATGTAATGTGCTCCCATGGCAAATACGTCTTCAAAGGAACGCAAAAAGGTCTCCCGAGTTTCATAGGGCAGCCCCAAAATAAGATCCACATGCAGGTGAATATTACTGTAGGAGGCCAGTCTTGAAACAATCTGCCGGACCTTTTCAGTTTTCATCCTACGACAGATGGCATCCAGGGTGGGATCATTGGTCGACTGAATACCTATTTCAAACTGAAACCTGCCAGCCGGTACTGTTTTTAAAAAGTCAAAAATCTCTTCCGTGAAAAAATCCGGTGCTATTTCAAAATGAAAGAGGGTCTGACAGTCATACTCCATCAGCATCTTCCAGATGGCAAGTCCCCGACGCCAGTTATCATTATAGGTACGATCAATAAAACGCAGGGTCTTCGGGGCATGGGCAAGAATCAAATCCAACTCCTCCTGCACCTGCGACAGGGGCTTATGATAAACACCAACCTCGGCGGCAGAAAGGCAGTAAGAACAGGCAAAGGGACAGCCACGAGATGTCTCATAATATATCTGTCTATTCTGCAGATATTCTGCAAAATCTTCCTGACGATAAATAGAGGCAAGTCCCTCTTCCCGAACCACCTGAAAATGACCACGATATCTCTTCTCCAGCGAGCCACCCTGCAGGGCCTGATAAAAGGCCGGATCAATACCCTCAATTTCACCAACAACAACGGTACAGTTTTCCCCCACCTTATCGGCAATAATCTGGGCCTGGGGGCCACCCACCACAAGTTGACAACGAGGCAGGCAGGAGCTGAGATCCTCAACTAACCTCTCAACAATATCACTATTCCAAATAAGGGCTGAAATAAATATCGCATCTGGATCATCCGCCCCCAGACGCAGTACCATTTCGTGATAATTTTCATTAATTGAAAACTGATGCAAAGAAATATGAGGAGAATTCAAATGTTTTTCTAACTCATGACGAATATAAAAGAGGGCAGGACTGGAATGGGTATAACGAGCGTTAATCGCAACAAGTTTTATATGCATATTTGATGACATAATTTTTACTCCATCTCTAACAAAAGAGATCACAACTTTTTTATAAAATATTTCCAGGCACCATACTCAAAAAAGACACCATGCTAAGGAAAACAAGCACTTACCAACAACAAAAAACACCCCTCCAACTAAAGAAAAGAGAATTAAATTCATACCACCTAACAGAGTAAAGACCTCAAGCACAGCTCATTTGAAATATTTGAAGCAATATTTTTTTAATCTCACTGTAAAAAAAGCTTTTATTACCATATAATTTTTTACTATATGGGAAGAGCGGCTATAACACTGTTTTTTGGATAAAAAAACTGAATTACTATATAACAATTTTTGATGCTTTTTTAAGCTGTAAACGAAACACAATGGAACTTCAACAAAGCTTTATTTACCACAGCAACATGCTCGCGATGATGATCTTTTCTTTTAGTGGCGTCCTCGCTATCCAGACAAAAAAAAATGACCTGATCGGTGTTATCATACTGGGGACGATCACCGCCATCGGTGGAGGCACCCTACGTGATATCCTTCTTGATCGTCAAGTTTTTTGGCTCTACGACACCAACTATCTGCTGATACCCATTATCGGCAGCATCATCATATTTTATATGCCTCCCTTTTTCCGTAGGATCGAAAACATCATCGACTACCTCGATGGCATTGGCCTGGCTCTCTTTGTCTCCTCGGTAAGTTCCAGTCTCAGCCAAGAGGGTTATTCCCCCAGCGTCGTTATCACCATGGGAATTATAACCGGTGTTTTTGGCGGTATGATACGGGATATCATTATGAACCGCGAACCTATCATACTGGGCAGAACATTCTATATAACCCCTGCATTTTTAGGTGCCGCCTCCTGTGCCATACTTCAGCCCAGAATTGGCAGCACCTGGGCTATCGTTATTTCATTTTTACTGATCAGCATCCTCCGCAGCCTTGCCATTAAGTATCGCTGGTACTTGCCTAATTTTCTCGTTCAAAAAGATTAGCGACTGATGCTTGTCAGGAAAGGGCATTTCACCTTGCTAATATATTTCATAATAATATACTAAAAGCATACACCTATACCATCTACTTAGACACAACAGACACTGGACAAGCCCTATACCAGGGCTTGTCATAAACTCTATCCATAGATGAGGTATTAATATGCTCTATATGCAATTTTTGTTTTTATTAGTGATGCTCTACACCGGTAGCAGGTACGGGGGAATAGGCCTCGGGGTAGTCTCCGGCATAGGTCTCACCATCGAAGTATTTATCTTTAAGATGCCGCCGACGAGCCCGCCAATCACGGTTATGCTGATCATACTTGCTGTTGTTACCTGCGCCTCTATCCTGGAGGCGGCCGGTGGTTTAAAATATATGCTCCAGATAGCAGAGAAATTCCTCCGGGCTCACCCAACGAGAATCACCCTATTTGGCCCCCTTGTCACCTACATCATGACGATCATGCTGGGAACAGGTCACGCCGTATACTCCGTAATGCCCATTATTGGCGATGTCGCCCTAAAAAATAATATCAGACCAGAAAGACCCATGGCCACGGCCTCGGTTGCCTCTCAACTGGGCATCACAGCAAGCCCCATCTCGGCGGCCGTTGTCTACTATCTCTCTCAACTTAGCGGAGGATCCGAACATATCACCCTGCTCAGCATCCTGGCCATTACGGTACCGGGCACCTTTATCGGCCTGCTGGCCATGGTGGCGGTAACCTGGAGACGAGGAAAAAACCTGGCTGATGACAAAGGATTTCAAAAGAGAATGGAGGATCCTGCCTTTCGTGAAAGAGTTGAGACGACCACGGCAACATCCCTTGATGAGACGCTTCCCACCTCTGCCAGAAATGCCGTTTTGCTCTTTCTCCTCGCCCTCGTTGTCATTGTTATCATTGCCATGATTCCCGAGATACGCACCCTGCAGCCGGGGACAAAGCCCCTCAGTATGTCAGTTATTATTCAAATGATGATGCTGGCCTTTGGCGGTATCATCCTTATTGCCACGGGAACCAAGGCCTCAAAGGTGCCCGAAGGAGTCGTCTTTAAATCCGGTATGGTGGCAGCGATTGCTATTTTTGGTATTGCCTGGATGAGTGACACCTATTTTCACTATGCCATGCCCAGCTTTAAGGAGGGCATCACCCAGATGGTACAGACCCTGCCATGGACCTTTGCCCTGGCCATGTTTGCCGTCTCCGTGGTAGTTAACAGCCAGGCCGCCACCTGCAGAATGATGCTCCCCGTTGGCATCGGTCTGGGACTCTCTCCTGCCCTGCTTATAGCCATCCTCCCGGCATCCTATGGCTATTTCTTTATCCCGAACTACCCATCTGATATTGCGACCATAAGCTTTGATACCTCGGGCACCACCAAGATTGGCAAGTTCTACTTTAACCACAGCTTTATGCTGCCAGGTCTTGTGGCTGTACCAACCGCCTGCCTTACCGGTTACCTCATCTCTATGGTAATCATCTAGGGACTCCATGCCCCCAGCAATGAGGTGCTCTCCTTGCTGGGGCAGGCCAAGCTCAGGTTACAAACTTTTGTCCTCCCGGGCAGAAATGTTCTGCAAAAAAATCTAATGTATATATTATAGAGCCTTACGATAATCTTCCTTACATTCATTCTATCAGTGTGCACTATGAATTCTTCCTGGCGAACCCAGCTCCCCATCTTTGCCCTTATCGCAAGTGCAATGTCAAATATCTATATTGCTCAACCAATACTGCCTCTGCTCCAAGAGGAATTTCAGGTCAGCATTATCCTGGCCTCCATGACCGTCTCAGCCGTGGTCCTTGGCCTGGCCACAGCCAGTCTTCCCCTCAGCTTTTTCGCCGAAAAGATCGATCTTAAAAAGATCATTCTCACAGGTGGCTGCGGCATTGCCTGCACCGGTTTCATCTGCAGTCTCACCCATAATTTTTGGCTCTTCATTGCCGCTCGCGCCCTGCAGGGATTTTTCGTCCCCTTTATATCCACCTGCCTTGCCACCTATCTTGCCCAGACAACTCCCATCAAGAACCTCAAGGTTGTAATGGGCATCTATATCTCAGCGACGGTGGTGGGAGGAATGAGCGGCCGTCTTATCTGTGGTTGGATATACGCACCACACTGGCGCTATGCCTTTCTGACAATGGCCCTCCTTACCCTCTTCCTCTCGGCCTTTGTATATAGGAAACTTCCACGGTGCTCCCCCAAAAAAGCGGAAACCTCCGTCCCCTTGATCTCTCTTCTCAATCGATGGGACCTGATACGTATATATCTCTGCGCCAGCGTGGTCTTTGCCATATTCTCGGCATCCTTTACCTATTTTCCCTATAGGCTCACCCATGCCCCCTTTGCCCTCTCAACCCAGAAGATGACCTCTCTCTACCTCTTCTATAGCATGGGCATTATCATGGGCCCTATCTCAGGACAGATAAGCACCCGCATCGGGGCCGGAAGAACCATTGTTATTGGCAGTGTAATTTTAGGCATGAGTCTCCTCCTTACCCTCAGCAATAACCTCATGATAACGGCCGCCGGTATCCTCCTGCTCTGCACAGGTTTTTTTACCATCCACTCCGTTGCCGTGGGACTGTTAAACTATAAGCTCAGCCGTGGCCAGGGATATGGCAACGCCCTCTATGTACTCTTTTATTATCTGGGCGGTTGGATCGGTATTACCAGCTTTGGCTTTATCTATCAGGCAGTATGGCTGGGAGGCACTGATATACATTGCCCTGAGCGCAGTACTTATCCCACTCTTAACAGGCCTATACGAGGTTAAAAACTTCATTATAAAGAGGTAGGCACCAGAGGAAAGGGCAGCCAGGCAGCTGCCCCCATTGTCCTAGTGCTTTGTAGAGCTTTAGATGTCGTAAATATTGTTTAGCCATTTTGGTGCGCTACAAGGCACGAATGAGAAACGAAGTCAGCGCGAGAAAAGGGCAAACAATATACGGTGGATAAAGTTTTACAGAGCACTAGATATTAAATTGCATCCCCGCATAGCCAGCGACAACTTCGCAGCTCAAATGATCTGCCAAATACTGCACAGCCTCATCCCCACTACAGTGACATGCCACAATCCTCTTGAGGTCAAGACCATTGAGAGCCTCAGCTGTTTTTGTAAGCCTGCTCTCATCGGCATGGAGAAGATGCAGACCTCCTATTACCGTATCAATTTTTCTCTCCCCGCTATAATCCATAATATAGTTCAGAGTATTGATAATACCGGCATGACAACAGCCAAGACAGATGACCAGCCCCTCCGGACCATGAAACCACAGGGCATTATCATCCTCAATGGTATCAATTACCTTACCCGCCGGATCAAGATAAAAACTTCCACCTGTATCTTCAAAAGAACACTCTCTGGGAATAGGCCCCGTCAAGCCCACACGATCCTGCAAGGAAACAGGCTGAGTTAACCAGTTCACCTTTTCATCGGCATGGTGCATCACCGCCTGCATGGCAGCAAGAGGCATTTTAACAATTGAAGCATCCTCACCGTGGAGGCTATAGCGTGGTTGAAAAACACCTGCATGCAGATAAATTTCCACATCTTTATTCTGTTGCAGAATATCTGCAATTCCGCCGGTATGATCATAATGTCCATGACTAAGCACCAGGGCAGAAACCTCCTGCAAATTCACCCCCAAGGCCTCTGCATTAGCGACAAAGGCAAGCTTGTTACCGGTATCCAAAAGCAAATTACCAGCAGAAGTCTCTATATGCAGGGCATAACCATGTTCTGCAATCAATCCCTCAGCCGCCCTGTTATCCACCACAATGGTAAAACGTAACGTTTTCATTCAACATCCTCACTCTGCATAAATTTTGCCTGCGCTTTAGCCATTCTCCGACCATCTACCCAGGCCTCGGCCTTCACCTCATAGAGGGTAGAAACAGCACATGTCAACCATGCCCTGATGGTGACCTGGCTGCTACAGGGTATTGAGTGAAGAAATCGTACCCGCAGATCAGCAGTCACAGCCTTAATATTCCTCTGCAATAGACAATGAACCATGGCGGAATCAAGAACCGCAGAGATAACGCCTCCATGCAAAATTCCCGCGTAACCCTGGAGGTGAGGACCTCCGACAAAACTGCCCTCAACCCCCTCGGCACCAGTAGAATAAAATTGCAGGCCAAGAGAAAATGGATTGTTCCTACCACAGACAACACAACCATCATGACTACCGGGACTTTGAATAACAGCCTCTTTCTTCACTATAAAACCTCATATTTCATCTTAGAGAATGCCTATCTCTCCCTGGAATAAGGCCAGACCAAAACACAGCCTTCCATCACCTTGACATTGGTCCAGCCATTGACCTCAAGTACCAGAGCCAACCCCCTCTCCCGAACAAGCCTCCAAACATACTTCAACGGTTTGCTACATATGTCAACAGCTGATGGTAATTATGCTTATTTTTACCGATGAAGAAAGGGGAGGGAGGTAGCCAGATTCTTGCCTATGGCAAAAAACTCCTGCTGAGGTTGAAGAGCAGTTTGCCTTCTTACAAAAATTTTCTTAACAAAAAATCAAAAAAAAGGGGGCATTGAGAATATCTCAATGCCCCCTTTTTCACAAAATCAGATCGCAAGACCTAGCTTAATTTACCACAGCACTTCTTATATTTCTTACCTGAGCCACAGGGACAGGGAGTATTTCTGCCAATCTTATCCACATGAGCCGGTTGCTGATGCTCTTCATCCGCATTACCGGCTGGTACAAGAGCCTGTATTCTCTGCATCTCCTCTTCATGGCGACGACGACGCTCCTCTTCCATACGGTCAACATCGTTCTCATGAACAACACGCACTCGCATCAGACTAGAAACAACCTGACTCTTAACAGTCTCCATCAGATGGCCAAAAAGTTGGAAGGCCTCGCGCTTATACTCGTTAAGCGGATTTTTCTGTCCATAACCACGAAGTCCAATACCCTCTTTCAGATAATCCATGGAGAGCAAATGATCCTTCCAAAGACCATCCACAACCTGAAGGAGAAGAATCTTCTCTAGTTGGCGCTGAGTATCTGCCCCATTTTCTTCTTCCTGTTCCCGGTATTTTTGGGCAACAACACCAGCAATGAGGTCCCTGAGCTCTTCAAACTTAATATCGGTACGAGTCTCTTCACTCCACTCCGGTTGTACAGAAAATGCTTCCTGAAGACGCTCCAGGCACCCAGCCCAATCCCAGTCAAGAGAGTCAAGACGTTCATCTGAAAATTCCGAAGCGAGATTACGAACAATATCGTTTACCATCTCCTGAATTTCTGCAGAAACATCCGCGCCAGCAAGCACCTCATAGCGCTGTTGATAAACAATTTCACGCTGTTTATTCATAACATCATCGTACTCAAGCAGATGTTTACGAATATCAAAATTGTGACCTTCCACCTTACGTTGGGCATTTTCAATTGCCCGGGAAATCATACCATGCTCAATGGGTTCATCCTCCTCCATGCCAAGCTTATCCATTATACCGGAGACACGGCCTGAGCCAAAGATACGCAAGAGATCATCTTCAAGGGAGAGATAAAAACGGGAAGAGCCGGGATCACCCTGACGACCGGCACGACCACGTAGCTGGTTATCAATACGACGGGATTCATGACGAGAGGTAGCAACAATATGCAAGCCACCAAGCTCCCGAACCCCTTCACCTAACTTAATATCAGTACCACGACCTGCCATATTGGTGGCAATGGTTACCCTGCCAACCTGACCTGCAGCAGTAATAATTTCTGCTTCACGGGCATGCTGCTTGGCATTAAGCACCTCATGGGGAACCTTAGCCTTGGTCAGCATATCGGCAATTTTTTCTGAGACATCAATAGAGATGGTACCAACCAGAACAGGACGGCCCTTCTCATGCATTTCAGCTATTTCTCTAACGACAGCACGATATTTCGCATCTTCGTTTTTAAAAATAACATCGGCATAATCATCACGAACCATGGGCTGATTGGTGGGCATCAGAACCACATCAAGATCATAGATCTTCTTAAACTCGGCGGCTTCGGTATCGGCAGTACCCGTCATTCCCGCAAGTTTATCATACATACGAAAATAATTTTGAAAGGTAATGGCAGCAAGAGTTTGATTTTCCTGTTCAACCTTTACATTTTCCTTTGCCTCCAGGGCCTGATGCAGGCCATCACTATAACGACGCCCCTCCATGGTTCGGCCAGTAAATTCATCAACGATAACCACCTGGCCATCATTAACGATATAGTCGACATCACGTTGAAAGAGGACATGGGCCTTAAGCGCCTGGTTAAGATGATGAAGCTGTTCTATACTGCTTGGATCACAGAGGTTTTCAAGATCTAAAAGTTCTTCACCAAGTCCTATACCATCATCGGTAAGAGAGACCGTCCGAGCCTTTTCATCAACGGTATAATGTTCCTCTACCTTGAAGTTATACATAATACTGTTGATATTATCATAGAGCTCAGTGGACATTTCTGCAGGGCCAGAGATAATCAGTGGCGTTCTGGCCTCATCAATAAGAATGGAATCCACCTCATCGACTATGGCAAAGTTAAATCCACGCTGACAAAAATCATCCAGCTCAAACTTCATATTATCCCGAAGATAATCAAAGCCAAACTCATTATTGGTACCATAGGTAATATCTGCAGCATAGGCGGCACGACGCTCTACATCATCCATGCCATGGATAATCTTATCCCAACTCATGCCAAGAAAATCATAAACCTGCCCCATCCACTCGGCATCACGGGCCGCAAGATAGTCATTTACGGTAACAACATGAACACCCTTACCTGATAGACCATTAAGATAGACAGGAAGAGTTGAGGTCAGGGTCTTACCCTCACCCGTTTTCATCTCGGCAATTCTACCCTTATGAAGAATAATGCCACCTACCAACTGAACATCATAATGACGTTCACCAAGCACCCGACTGGCAGCCTCACGCATAACAGCAAAGGATTCTGGCAACAAATCTTTCAGAGACTCACCCTTTGCTATACGCTCTTTAAACTCAACAGTCTTGGCCACAAGCGCTGCATCACCTAAGGGCTTAATCGTGCTCTCTAAATCATTTATTCGAGTTACTAATGGACGTATCTGCTTAAGAACTCGATCATTTTTACTACCAAAAACCTTGGTGAGCATCTTTCCAATCATAATTTTTCAGTATAGGTAGAGTTAATAGAAAATATCTTTTTATAAGGTTACCATAAACTATTATGCCAATAAAAACAGATCTATCCTTCTGTTAGCACCTGGTCAAATGCCAAAGCATTTTCATCACAATTTGGAAATTTAGGACAGTGCAGACAATCACTCCATATCTTATGGGGTAGATCTTTTTTATCAATATCGTAAAAACCGAGTCTTCGAAAAAAGGCGTCTTGATAGGTGAGGGTGAAAATTTTTGTTATCTTAAAGGCACGGGCCTCAGCCAAACAGGTTTCGACAAGTTGGCGCCCAATCCCTCTACCCTGCGCCCCATCTACCACGGCAAGCGATCTGATCTCGGCTAAATTTTCCCAGGAAATCTGCAGGGCACAAACGCCGACCACCTCTCCATCCTCCTCGTAAACAACAAAATCACGTATTTTATCATAAAGAGAGCTAATCGACCGGCCAAGAAGTACCCCTCGTTCAGCAAAATCATTTAACAAACTATGAATATGTGGCACATCTGCCATTGTGGCATTACGTATCATACCCGTTCCTTCTATACCCATTCTTTACATGGAGTTAAAAACTTTAGTTACCCTGTTACTCAATAAAAGAGGTGCTGAACCAGAGATGTGCTGTTTTGGCAAGCACTGAGTGACAGGCCCGGAGGCAGAAACCCAGACCGCCCGCTCACCTCAAGGTTCAGCTCTGGGGGCATCTGCGCCCCATACGACTTTTATACTCAGAACCACAGTGCTGACCTTTTTTCAAAGGTCAGCGCCCTTACAGCTTCACCTCTATTCACACCTACATACTCTTTGGTGCAGTCAAACCAATAATGTGCAAGCCATTTTGCAAGGTCAACTGCAGAGCCTGAATCAAGCAGAGACGAGCCTGACTTAACTCAAGGTCCTCTGTTATCACCTTATGCTTATTATAATAGCTATGAAATTGACCAGCGAACTCCATAAGATAATGAATAAACTTATGAGGGGCAAGATCCAGGGCACTGCCCTCAATAGCCGCCGGAAAACCAGACAGAGTTTTCAGGAGAGCCAACTCTTCCGGCTCCTGTAACCTCTGCAGTAGGCTTGATCCTACCTCTGCCGGCACAATTCCCCTCTCACCACTCTGGGCAAGAATAGAGCAGAGACGGGCATGGGCATACTGCACATAATAAACAGGATTATCCTGGCTTTGACTGGTGGCAAGATCGAGATCAAATTCCAGCTGACTATCTGCCTTACGAAGCATATAGAAGAAACGTAATACGTCTTCCCCTACCACATCGATAAGCTCATCAACAGTAACAAAATTTGCCTTACGGGTCGACATTTTCACCTGCTTGCCATCCCGGGTCAGAGTAACAAATTGATGCAAAAGCACGGTAACCTTAGAAGCATCATATCCCAGGGCCTCAACACCTGAGAGAACATCGGGTACGGTGGCAATATGATCAGAGCCGAAGATATCAATCAGCCAATCAAAGTTCCGCTTAAACTTCTCACGGTGATAGGCAATATCGGGAAGACGATAGGTGGGCTCGCCGGTGGATTTAATGATAACACGGTCTTTCTCTTGACCTAACTTTGTAGTCTCAAACCATACTGCGTCATCTTTTTCGTAGACAAGTCCCTTATCACGCAACTCCTGAACAACAGAATCAATATGACCATTCTCATAGAGAGAGCGCTCATTGTAGTAATTGTCAAAATGGATGCCCATACGTTCAAGGGTACCAGAGATATCCTTAAAGATAGCCTTTTCAGCTTGATCTTTAAAGGGTTCTACATCCGGTTCATCCTTTAATTTTTCTCCGTGCTCATCAACAAGGCTCTGAGCAATATCAATAATATACTCACCCTGATAACCATCCTCTGGAAAAGAGAACTCGGCACCAATAAGCTCAAGATAGCGGGCCCGGGTAGATTCCCCCAAAACACGCATCTGACGGCCGGCATTATTATAATAGTATTCACGAAAAACATCGTGGTTAGTAGCCTCAAGCAAACGGGCAATGGAATCACCGAGAATTGCCTGACGGCCATGACCAATAGAGAGAGGGCCCGTAGGGTTAGCGCTGACAAATTCAACCATCACCTTACGACCGGCGCCCACCTGACTGCGACCAAAGTTCTCTCCTGCAGAAAAGACCTCAGCCAATACCCCGTGCCATACAGCTGGTTGAATGGTGATATTGACAAAGCCCGGGCCTGCAATCTCTACCCCTGCAACAATAGCAGTTTCCAGGCCAAGCTTTTCGGCAACAATGCCCGCAAGCTCACGCGGATTGCGTTTTTCAATACCTGCAAGCACCAGAGCTATATTGGTCGAAAAATCGCCCTGCCCCTCATGCTTTGGCAACTCTACGGTATACTTGCCAGCACCACGATCACTCCACGATCCATTGTCTACACCTTCCTGAAAACAACGATCCAAAAGCTCTTTTAACTGTGAACGAATCATAAATAATACACCTTATCTAAAGCACTACGTGAAAGCACATTTTAAAATCAATCTACATACAATCTATTGTTTGTATGCCCCAGCATACAAAGTATTTCATAGCTAATGGTATCTGCCCATTCGGCAATATCATCCGCTGTAATTCTCTCATTTCCCTGCTCACCGAGGAGTACGACCTCATCCCCTGCCGTCACATTTTCAATATCGGTAACGTCCACAACACAGGCATTCATACATATCTGCCCACGTACAGGAGCCCGCTGACCACGAATCAAAACCTCGGCCTTATTGGACAGAGACCTACGATAACCATCCTCATACCCCGTTGGCAAAACAGCAAGAAGTGTTGGCCTTTTGGTAATATAGCTATGACCGTAACTGACGCCTGTTCCGGCGGCCACCTTTTTAACCTGTAAAATTCTGCTACGAAAACTCATGGCAGGAATAAAGGGACTCGTGCCTCCACCCTCTATCGCACCTGCAGGATGATAACCATAAATACTAATACCCGAACGGCCCATATCAAAAAGAGACTCGGGAAAGTTAAGCACGCCACCGGAATTTGCAAGATGACAAACAGTTGAAAATTCAGATTTTAAAACCACATCTAAACTTGCAAAGCGACGAATACCATCACGACTTGATGGAGAATTGACAACATCTGCCTCGGGGAAATGGCTTAACATTCCGGCAACAAAGACCCCTGAAAGTCGGGAAATATTATGGGCTACGCCAAGTACCTGCTCAGGCTCAAAGCCCAGACGCCTCATACCTGTATCGACCTTTATATGACAACCTATTTCATAACCACGTTTCACCCCCTCTACAGAAAGGGCCACAATATCTTCATAGCAGTGAACAACGGGGGTTAGCCTATAGTCAAACATAAGGCCGACCGCATCCAGATCAAAGCCAAGCATAACAAAGATATCACCGGTAATACCAGCATCTCGCAGGAGGACAGCCTCTCGAATCTCAGCTACGCCAAAAGAGCTACAGGCAACATCCTGCAGGGCCTTTGCCACCTCAACTGCGCCATGACCATAGGCATCAGCCTTGACCATAGCCATCAGCTTCCCACCCTGGCCCATCTTGTCCTGCATGGTCTTAAAATTTTTTCTTAAGGCAGAACGACATACAGTCACATTATTAAAGGAATTTCGTTTCATAATCTTATAGCTCCCAGGCCAGAATACACGAATGCATCCGACATATAAAAGTTAAAGTTACATACTCCGACACACCAACAAATGACGCATGAAAATTGTGCAACTAACGATTTTGTAACCAGGCCCTCCAGCCATAACGGCTAGAGAAAAATAGAGACCAACCAATGGTACAACAAAAAAATGCCAGATATGATGAAGGCAAAAGTGACATACGCAACAGAATACCCATGAAAGCCATACAGAAAACAAGTCCCCATGTTTTCCAAGAATATACAGCGCCCAGACAGGTTCCGTCATTGAGCAACAGTATACGCTGAATGCTCCTACGGGCAGCACGATCAAGAATCAAATACGATTTCAAACTTCCGGATATAATTGCCAGGATAATGATGAGATAAGACGAATGTCCCTTTTCAATATAGCTCATGCCACGATAAAAAAGAAAAACCCCCATAAATGTCCATAACATTGCAGCTACGGCTAGGTGAACTTTTCTTTTAACTCCTGGTTTAAAACGCAATAAAAAAGAATTGGCCATTTCAAATGGTTCCTTCGAAAATTCTTACCTGTACACTACCAAATCTATAACTTCATCTCAAAGGATACCGCTTCAGCAGAACAGACACAACAACTTTATAAGATAGCAATATAACAGCAATCTCTACAAACAAAACAAGCCCACCTTCCAGGAGAAAGATGGGCTTGTAAACTGTATAAAGACCGAATTACATCTCAGTTACAGTGATTGCGCCTTCAGGACAAACTTCAACGCAGGTCTCACAACCAAGACACTCATCAGGCTCAGCAACGCTAGCTTTACCATCTACCATCTCAAAAACCTGTGCTGGACATGCTGCTACACATTCTTCATCACCACTACACTTGTCTACGTCTACGATTACTTCAAACATGATAATTTCTCCATAAAGTTTCTTTAAAAGCAGAATTTCTACCTGCCAAATTTGCCAACGCTTACGCTTACGCGTTTCGTGTAATGTTCCATTATCCGACCCCCCAGTTTTTGTCAAGAAAAAAGGAAAAGTTAGGGCCACCTCAAAAAAACAATAAGAAACAACCTGCCCATCAAAGCCGTTCAACCTTAATAAAACAATTGAAAATATCATATATTCCAAGCTAGTAAAGAAAAATTACAGACTACGAAAAGAGCATAGCTCTGTCCTTCTACCTTTTTTTTCACTTTACTGTTGACCCTCAGCTGACTTTCAAATTATGTTCAATAACTTCATTTAACATTCTTCAAATAAAATATAGGCAGAGAAAACTTATGGCTAAGCAAACCGCACCAGAAAAGAAAAAACAGTACAAGGCAGAAAAACGCGAGAAGGCGATGATTGAAGGAATTCTTGAGGGAAGCCCTGATGCTATAGGCGTTGTAATCATTCGTATAGGCTGCGGCTGTCGTAAAATGGCCGCTATTGCCAAAGATGGCGAACCGGCATCCAAGGTGATCATTTACCGAGATGGAGCCACCAGCATCTGTGATAAGTGCAAGGAAGATGATGGCGCCTTTATGCGGGTGACCGAATCCTTTATTCACTGGGTAGAGCCAGAACCAAGCGATAAGAAAAAAAAAGAGATCGAGCTCAAGGTATTAGGCTCAGCACCGACCAACTAAGATCCGCCATAAGGATGCCCCTCCAACCAGACGAGGTGCATCCTTGCTGGAACAGTGAGAAGAGTTACGCTTTTTTCAAAGCGGCAGTAAGGGCATAGAAATGACCGGGAACTCGACTCTCAAAGCTCATCTCCTTCTTTGTATGCGGATGAGTTATGGTCAAATGGGCTGCATGCAGGGCAAGTCTTTTCATCTCATCGCTCTTAACCCCATAGATCTTATCGGCAATAATAGAGTGTCCCTTATCGGCAAGTTGAACACGCACCTGATGCTTCACCTCGGTCTTCGGTCGTAGACTCAGCAAACTATAGTTAGCAGAGTGCTGAAGCAGGCTGTACTCTGTTTCTGCAGGACGGGTCTTCTCACCGGCAACCGTCACATACATCTTATGAATCATGTTTTCTGCCAAATTTGCCCGCAACACCCCCTCTGTCTGCACAGGCACCCCATGCACAGCCGCCACATAAGAGACGTTAAAATCACTCCAATTATCGAGTAGATGACGTCTGGCCTTTTCTGTCTTGGCAAAGATGAGAAGCCCCGAGGCCTCCTTGTCCACATGATGGATGAGAAAGACCCTATTACTAGACTTGGCAACACCTTTTTTCACATAATTTGTCAGACGAAAATAGGCAGTATTTTCGTTGTCCTTATCTCTACTGGTGGTGGCAAGACCTGCTACCTTATCCACCAATATAATATCATTGTCTTCATAGACAATGGGTAAGCCCCTTGGCTGATATTTCTTGGGAGGGGCCTTAAATTTCTTATTCGTTTCCATAATTCATCTCTTTTATTTTCAGACAGGCAAGAAATACTTACCAAATAGACTACAAAGAACATTTTGTGCTTTGCTCTATACAAAGGAGTATAGGCAATTACAAGGGACTTTTCGTAGCTGAACAGCGGTACCTGGCAAGAAATTTATCCAGTTGATTGGCAAATTTTTGTCGATCAACCGAGCTCAGAGGCCGCGGACCACCCGTTTCTACCCCGCTTGCCCGCAGATATTCCATAAAATCCCGCATACTCAAACGAGAGGCAATATCTTCCCTTGAGAAAACCTCTCCCCGAGGCTGAGGACATATCCATCGCTATCAAGCACCCGAACTGCCAGAGGAATATCCGCTGTTAGCACCAGATCTCCTGCCTGCATCCGTTCAACAATTTCAGAATCTACCACATCAGGCCCCGAACCGACTCGATGCGACGAAATCCACGACAAAATCCACGACAAAATCCACGACGATTTTGGCACGGCAAGGTATCTATTTGCCACCAAAAGAACCTCCTGTTGCAGACGATCGGCAACCTTATATAGAATTTCCTTACATGCAACAGGGCAGGCATCTGCATCAACTCAAATCTTCATATTTGCCGCAGTTCTATTTTCCAAAAGAAGATTAAAAAAATAGGGCGTGCCAAGGACACCCCCTAGTTCAGACAACAGCTATACAATCTCCTCTCAGGCAGAGCCTAGAGAGTAAAACCAGGATCATCATCGCCCACAAGCTCACGCACCTCTTTTACCTTAAAGGTAACAAAGTATATGGTGTCACTAACAGGTAGTTCACAGTTTTTTGCGGGATGACGATGATACTTATTAACAAGTTCAGGATCGCTTGTCTCTTCAACAAGATCCAATTGTAGGCGAACGCCCCGATAATCATCGCCCTCTTCAATAAAAAGATATGCCGCCTGACCATTGGTCAGTAGGTTGCGATGGGATCGCTTATCAGCCATGACAAAACCCAATATGCCATCAGCCAGGCAGTGTGGATGAGAATAGATAGCACTGTCCACCCTGCCATTAGCATCTGCGGTGGCAAAGACAGCGGTCCCTCTGGTGTTTTCAAAATACTCTGCAAGTTTCATGATCTCCCCTCGTGAATTCCATAAAATAATCGAGATCCCATCGCCCCCTTGCACCGAATCTACGGCTGCAAAGAGTCTGGCTACAAAATCTCTATTCCTTGCCATTGAAAACCAACAATGATCTTATCACCCAAGGCAAGAGTGGGAAAAAAGCCTAGGGGCGAATGCGTATAGGCCTCTCATCATTGATCTACAAAACAATATCCAGACACTATTGGGATATCGTTACCAGTTGCCATCGCCTGCTCCAGACAATTTTACAGGAAAGACGATATAAACATTGTACCAAAACATCAGCAAATAAAATAACATTTTCCCAAAAGTATAGTGAGCAGAAAAGAGCTGACACGCATCTCCCTTTCAATTCAACAAAAAAGAGAAGCCGACCCGACAACTGTCGCCGGTCACAAGATCCATCTCGGAATAAAGAGACTCACAACTCACCATCGAAAAATGCCCCTCTACCATATGAACGAAGTGAACACCTAACTCCACATTCACCACTTAATATCATAATACAAAGACAAAACAACGACATTAGCCACTCTCTCCCCCTAAATATACTGCCTATACAGCCAGCACAGTATCCATATTTACCGAAAACCCCTCACAAGACAACGTAAACAGAACAAACAATGCCCGCTTAATCATTGCAAAGAAATATCAGCAGTGCTAGGCTAAGAAAACAGATCATCATTCATGTTAAATCTAAAATACGCGAACAGCAGGAGCTATGAAACCAACAAATACAGAAATCACCATTGAGGCATATGATATAAACGCCAGTAAATATGCCAATAAATTCATGGAATTCATACCATACCAAGAAAAGATCAAGCTCTTTCAAGAAAATTTCCTAACAGAGAACTCAAGCATTCTTGACCTCGGTTGCGGACCTGGAAACAATGCCAATTTTCTACTTAAGGCTGACAGAGGCTACCAAATCGAGGGGGTGGATCTGTCTGCCCAGATGATAGAGCTTGCCAAAAAAAATGCGCCCGATACCAATTTCAGAGTACAGGACATTCGCACCATCACCTCTGATAAGATGTACAATGCCATCATTGCCTCTTTTTGCATAGTCCACCTCGCGGACCAAGAAACCTCTTCCTTAATAGAGAAGATTGCAAAAATGCTCAAAGAGAATGGCCACCTCTACCTCAGCTTTATGGAGGGAAAAGTAGCGGGACTCGAGAGCACAAGCTTCTCTAAGGAGGACATCTTCTTTAACTACTATGAACGATCCGAACTGGTAAAGTTACTTGCTAGAAATGATCTTGAAACCGTGGAAATATTGGACGATGACTATAAAGAGGGGGATGGTTCTACCACCAAGGATGTTTTTATCTTTGCCCGGAAATGTTAGTTAGCGAGCAAAGGGTTTTGCAAGAGAGGCTGGTAAACGTCAGAACCTCTCCTTGTGATTGACACAGCCAACCTCCCTCTGCAAAAGGAAGGAGATAGTTATGCCTTCTTTGCCTGCCTACACCTCGCCAGAAAGCCCTCCGTCCACTGCGGAGTACCATCGGCATGGACATGGGTATACATGGCCAAGACATTTTTATAGCAGAGGCCATCACGACCATCCCTAAAACCTGTTCCCCGGGTCATCTTCAAACAGAGATCGGCGACATCACCATCCCAGCCAAGAACGGTGGAATAGCGAAATTCATGCCCCTTCACCTCAAGTCCCCGGGAATAGTAGGGATTTTCTCCCTCCACCTCAAAGATTGAATAGCCATGAGCCTGAGGTTTTTTTGACATGCCAAAACGGCTGGGAAAGATCCCGGCAAAGGTGAACTCCTCTTCACCCAACACCAGGGTCTGACCCAGATAAATCAGGCCGCCACACTCGGCATAGACGGGCATATCCGCTTCGACGGCATCCCGGAGGGAATGAAGAAAGGCCGTATTAGCGGCAAGGGCGGCAGCACTTGTCTCGGGAAAACCACCACCAATATAGAGCCCATCAAGCTCCGGCAGGACGGCATCATGAATAGCATCAAGGTAGACCAGTTCCGCCCCGCCTCGTTCAAGGGCCTCAAGGTTCTCTGAATAGTAAAACTGGAAGGCGGCATCACGAATCACGCCAATGCGAAGGGAAGGTGGCACGACTGGAGGCAGGAAACAGGAGTCTTTTTTGGCCTCAACCGACACCATCATCTCTTTTACCTGCTCCAGATCAAGATGTTCTTCGACCAAATCGGCAAGAAATTCCACGGCCGCATCACTGTCACCATACTCCTGATGGGGCACCATGCCCAGATGGCGCATGGGAAAGACCTCACGACGGGTGCGTGGAATCGTCCCCACCACAGGAATTCCCGTATACTTCTCAACGGCCTCAACCACGATCTTACGTTGGCGTCCCGTGGCTATTTGATTAAGGACAACACCACAGATATTTACCCGGGGATCAAAGAGTTTACAGCCCAGGACAAGGGCAGCAATGGTACGGGTTGTTTTAGTACAATTTACCACCAGAAGAACGGGTAGGCCAAGATTAATGGCAAGCTCTGCCGTGGAAAAGCCACCCTCAACATTGACGCCATCATAGAGCCCTCTATTGCCCTCGACAATGGCATAGTCCGCCCCGGCTGCACGGCTAACAAAAGAACTGCGTATTGCCTCCTCCTCCATAAAAAACGGGTCCAGATTATAGCATTTTCCCTTTGCCGCCTCCTGCAACCAACCGGCATCTATATAATCCGGCCCCTTTTTAAAGGGCACCACCTCGGCCCCACTCCTTATCAGAGCAGCCGTTAGCCCAACAGAAACAATACTCTTACCGGAACCACCCGATAAACCTGCCACCACAATTCCTTTTGTCCCTTTCATATTCTCAACCACAACGTTTTAATTAATGTCCTGCCTGCCCGTAAAGTTGCCACGCAGTTCCATATAAATCCAGCAATCGCCTCTCAAAAAGCAGACGCCAATGCTCAAGTTCCTCTCCCGTCAGTTTAGCTGGCACATAGAGAGGCTCCCCATAAAAGAAATCCACTCTACTAAAGGGCCTGGGCAGAGCCATCCGGTCCCAGGAGTTAAAGACAATATAACTCGATGCCGACCAGGCAAGGGGCAACATGGGCGCCCCCGTCCTTGAGGCAATGAGAACCCCACCCGACTGCACCTTCAGAGCCGGACCCTGGGAGCCATCGGCAACAATTCCAGCACTCCCTCCGTTTTTCACATCTCGTAACACGTGTTTCAGGGCACGCATACCACCAGAATTATGCGAACCACGGGCAGTTTTATAGCCCAACAGTTCCGCCAAGCTGGCAATATAATCACCGTCGGAGCTGGCACTGACCATCACCGTTGCCGAGTCGTTACGGAGCTGAGAGAGGATAAACAAAATAGAGTAATGCCAAAAAAGACCCACCACATTTTGCCCACTATCAAGGCTTGTTTCTCGGTATTGACTGCCATGCACCTTCACCCGACAGGTGGCAAACCACAGTCGCAAGAGCCAGGAGGCAAGTTTGGGCACACAGTATTTGACTATCCTCTTCGACAATTTTTCTTTCTCTTCTCTCACTAGCCTATCTCCAACTCTAAACGTCGCAGAGCCTTTATCTGATCACGTAGGGCTGCTGCCTCTTCAAAGGCCAGATCGGCCGCAGCCTGTTGCATCTCTTTTTCAAGTTTGCCTATCTCTTTTTCCAGCTCCTGCATACTGGCATAAACCGGTAGATCCTCAGCCATCTTGGCAGTTTTTCCATCATAATTATCAGCCTGATATCCCGTCTGCCTAAGATGGCGTTGCAGGGTATCCTTCACCGGCGAGATAATAGTTTGAGGAACAATACCATGTTCTCTATTATAGGCCTCCTGTATTTTTCGCCTACGCTCGGTCTCGGCAATGGTATACGCCATGGAGCCGGTGATACGATCGGCATACATAATAACAGTACCATTAACATTACGGGCGGCTCGACCACAGGTCTGCACCAGAGAGCGTTCTGAACGCAAAAAGCCCTCCTTATCGGCATCAAGAATGGCCACCAAAGAGACCTCCGGTATATCAAGACCTTCCCGCAGGAGATTGATGCCCACCAAGACATTGTACTCCCCCTTGCGCAGAGATTGAATCAACTCCATACGCTGCAGGGTCTTCACATCTGAATGAAGATAACGGACCTTAATACCCAACTGTTCATAGTATTCGGTGAGATCTTCAGCCATACGCTTGGTCAGAGTGGTAACCAGCACCGCCTCGTCCCGCTCAGTGCGAAGCCGGATCTCTTCCAGTAGATCATCCACCTGGCTGCTAGCAGGACGCACCTCAATTTTCGGATCAAGCAGACCCGTGGGACGAATCACCTGCTCCACCACCACCCCATGCGATTGCTCCAGTTCATAGGGGCCGGGAGTTGCGGAAACATAGATTGCCTGATGAATTCGCTCGGTAAACTCCTGAAAGCGCAGAGGTCGATTATCAAGGGCCGAAGGTAGGCGGAAGCCATATTTAACCAAGGTCTCCTTACGAGAGCGATCGCCATTGTACATGCCGTTGAGCTGACCAATACCAATATGACTCTCATCAATGAGAAGAAGAAAATCATCGGGGAAATAATCCAGCAGGTTCGGCGGTGGAGCGCCTGCCTCCTTCCCGGTCAGATGGCGACTGTAATTTTCAATCCCCGTGCAGTACCCCAGCTCTGTCATCATCTCCAGATCAAACATGGTACGCTGTTCAATTCTCTGCGCCTCCACCAAACGGTGTTCTCGCTGAAAATAGTCCAATCGCTCCTTCAGCTCTTTTTTAATCTCCTCGGTAGCCACCTGCAGACGATCCTTTGAGGTAACAAAGTGGCTACCGGGAAAGATCGTATATTCAGCCAATTCCTCCAGAGTCTTCCCCCGCAGAGGATCAATAAGAGAAATTTTTTCAAGGGTATCACCAAAGAACTCCAGACGGATTGCCCTCTCCTCCTCATGAACGGGAAATATATCAACCACATCACCACGCACCCGGAAGGTTCCTCGATGAAAGGAGGTATCATTACGCTCATACTGCATAAAGACAAGCCGACGCTGAATCTTCTCCATGGCATAATCTTTATCGCGCTCGAGAAGAAGATGCATATTCTTATACTCATCAGGTGAGCCAAGACCATAGATACAGGATACAGAGGCCACAATCAATACATCACGACGGGTAAGCAGGGATCTGGTTGCCGAGTGACGCATCTTATCAATGGCATCATTTATTGATGAGTCCTTTTCAATATAGCTATCCGAGGCAGGAATATAGGCCTCTGGCTGATAGTAATCATAGTAGGAGACAAAATATTCGACGGCGTTATGAGGAAAAAGCTCCTTAAACTCAGCAAAGAGTTGCCCGGCCAGAGTCTTGTTGGGGGCTATCACCAAAGCTGGCCGCTGGAGCTCTGCCACCACATTGGCCAGGGTAAAGGTCTTGCCTGAGCCGGTTACCCCCAGTAAGACCTGATCACAATCACCACGACGTACACCCGCCACCAGTTCCTCGATGGCTTTTGGCTGATCACCAGAGGGTGTATACGGGGAAACAAGTTGAAAAGGAGTATCCATAAAAATCCCGAATATAGAGTTTAATACAATCCACCGCCTTGCACGATAGTCACTTGCAGGAGGCAAGGCAATAGCCAAAAACAAAGACCCATTATGAGACATCCATGCCTAAAGATATATCCATTCCTATCTCCTCCCAGCTCAACCGAATCAGCCTTTTCCTACCCATTTTTCTATTCTGCCTGATAAGCGATCAGTCCACAAAGCTTTGGGCCCAAAAGGTTCTATCGGGAGGGGAAATAGTCGAACTCTTCGGCGGCCATCTTCGCCTATCCTACATAGAAAACCCCTACGGATTTCTAGGGATACTGACCCATCTGCCGGCAGGCATCCGTGAATTCCTCCTTCTTGGAGGGGTAACCCTAGCCCTGGCACTAAGCTGCTGGTTCTGTTTTTACCGGAGAACTATCGCAGGGAAGGCACTTGTTTTTTGGGCAATGCTCCTGGCCGGAGGCTTCTCCAATCTGCTTGACAGACTCATACAGGAGATTGGGGTAGTCGATTTTATCAGTTTCTCCTGGGGGAGCTCCCACACGGGCCAGTGCAATCTAGCCGATATCTATATACTGTTAGGTGGCTTCTGTCTGGGTTTTCTCCTAGCCAGGAAGATCTAAACAGGCAAAGAGGACATCTCCCCTATGATTATTCTCCTTCCGCACCATTTTATTGCCATAAAACTTGTTTTTCACACAAAAAAACGATGAATCTTTTTTAGCAGTGCTTTTTTAATATTTTTATGACATAGTCCAGATAGAATTTTTTACAAGGGCGTTTTGCCCAAGCACAAATATAATGGAGTTAGATATGCTTAAGGTTGGATTCATTGGCTGGCGTGGAATGGTGGGCTCTGTCCTGATGGAGAGGATGCGTGATGAAGGAGATTTTGGTAGTTACGAGGCCGTTTTTTTTACCACATCCCAGACTGGCCAACCAGGACCCGATGTAGGCGCAGGTGCCAAGCCACTCGAAAATGCAATGGATCTCGATAAACTTGCCGAAATGGACATCATCCTCTCCTGTCAGGGGGGAGACTATACCACCGCAGTTTATGAAAAGTTACGCAGCAGATGGCAGGGATATTGGATTGATGCAGCCTCCACCCTCCGCATGAAAGATGATGCCATCATCGTTCTTGATCCTGTAAATCGGGAGGTTATCGATAAGGGCTTGGTAGACGGAGTGAAAAACTATGTGGGCGGTAACTGTACCGTCTCTCTTATGCTGATGGCCCTGGGCGGCCTCTTTGAAAACAACCTCGTCGAATGGGCAACCTCCATGACCTACCAGTCCGCAAGTGGGGCAGGAGCAAAAAACATGCGCGAGCTCCTCACCCAGATGGGTGAGCTTCAGGGCGAGGTAAAGGATCTTCTGGCCAATCCATCTTCAGCCATCCTTGATATTGACAAGGCCGTCACCGCCAAACTCAACGACGGCACCCTCACCACAGATAACTGGGGGGCACCTCTGGCGGCATCTCTTCTCCCATGGATTGATGTGGCCGTGGCAGATGGACAGACCAGGGAAGAGTGGAAGGGAATTGCTGAAACCAACAAGATTCTTGGTAACAGCGCCCAGGCAGAAAATATCGTACCCATCGATGGTCAATGCGTACGCGTCGGTTCCATGCGCTGCCACTCCCAGGCATTTACCATTAAACTGAAGAAGGCCCTGCCCCTGGAAGAGATCGAACGAATCATCGGCGAACATAACCCATGGGTTCAGGTCATTGCCAACGAACGTGAAGCCACCTGCTGCGAGCTCACTCCGGCTAAGGTCTCCGGCACCCTCAATATTCCCGTGGGAAGGATTCGTCACATGAACATGGGTCCCGAATACTTGACGGCCTTTACCGTGGGAGATCAACTTCTCTGGGGTGCAGCAGAGCCGGTACGCAGAATGTTGAATATCGTCCTGCAACACTGCGCAAAATAAGCCCAGCAAGATCTCGCCTAGCAATCACCGCCACAAACAGAGCCTTCAGCAGGTTGAAGGCTCTGTCTCCTGCAATTTTCCTACAGGGTGACTTGCAAATTAAGACTTTTCAATAAAGATCAAGGCGCATGAAAAATTTTACCACAGACATATATACGATATTTCGAGGATAAAATTTTTCATGCAACGCAGAGACTTGAAGAAAAGACTATTTTTCAAGGTTCCCTACAGTCTGTTCAAGCAGCTCAGTACAGCCTTGATAGAGGCGATAATAATATCGGTGTCAACGCCTACCCCCCAGCGTCGCGTATTGCTACTATTCATCTCAATTTCTACATAGGCTGCCGCCTGGGCACTGGAACCACCCTTAAGGGCATGCTCGTGATAACTATGGAGGTGAAATTCCTCTGGCAGCAACTTATTCACCGCTGCACAAAAGGCATCTACGGGACCATTACCATTAGCCCAGATCATCTGCTCCTCACCATTCACCAACAGGGTCGCCACCACCTCGGCACTGGATTTCTCCGCATCCTCATCCACATGACGCTTCACCACCTGAAAATCTTTCAGCCTATAGGCTGCCTGGCGACTGAGATACTCTTCCTCAAAGGCCGAGAAGATCTCAGGATAGCGTAGCTCCCGACCCTCTTTCTCGGTAACGGCCTGAACAACATTACCAAACTCTGGGCGCATGGCCTTGGGCAACTTATAGCCATATTCCTGATCCATAATATAGGCAACACCGCCCTTACCCGATTGACTGTTGATACGAATAATGGATTCATAACTACGTCCGACATCCGTTGGGTCAATGGGCAAATATGGCACCTGCCACAGATCAGCACCTGCCTCTCGATACATATTTATGCCCTTGTTAATGGCATCCTGATGAGATCCTGAGAAAGCGGTATAGACCAGTTCACCAGCATAGGGATGACGAGGATGGACCTCAAGATTCGTCACCTCCTGATAGACCTCAATCAGTCCATTAATATCACTAAAATCAATCTTAGGGTCAACCCCCTGCGTAAAGAGGTTGAGCCCCAGGGTAACCAAATCCACATTACCTGTGCGCTCACCATTACCAAAAAGCGTTCCCTCAACACGATCACCACCTGCCATCAGGCCAAGCTCCGTGGCCGCCACGGCACAACCACGATCATTATGGGCATGAAGACTGATAAGCACAGCATCCCGACAGGAGACATTGCGACAAAACCACTCTATCTGATCGGCATAGACATTCGGCGTTGACATCTCTACCGTTGCCGGAAGATTAATAATCACCTTATTCCCAGATGTTGGCTGCCAAACGGCAAGTACAGCTTCACAGATTTCCAGGGCGTAATCAAGCTCTGTACCGGTAAAGCTTTCAGGCGAATATTCATAGCGAAATTCTGTTGCAGGATATTTTAAAGCCTCTGCCTGAACGAGCCTTGCCCCCTCTATGGCAAGATCCACAATTTCGCCACGACTTTTAGCAAAAACGACCTTGCGTTGAAGGGTTGAGGTGGAATTATAGAGATGAATAATGGCCTTTTTCGCACCACGCAGGGCCTCAAAGGTCTTAACGATGAGATGTTCACGGGCCTGAGTAAGCACCTGAATCGTCACATCCTCTGGAATAAGATTGTCATCTATAAGTTTTCGGCAAAATTGATACTCCACCTCTGAGGCTGAGGGGAAGCCCACCTCTATCTCTTTAAAGCCAATATCCACCAAGAGCTTAAACATACGCACCTTCTGCTCAAGGTTCATGGGCTGAATAAGAGCCTGATTACCATCACGCAGGTCAACACTGCACCAGGCTGGGGCCTTCTCAATGGTTTTTGTGGGCCATACACGATCGGACAAACCGACGGCAGGATATGGCTTATACTTCTGTAATTGTATACTTTTCATGCTTTCTCCTTTTGGCAATCCCGTAACAAAAAAAAAGGCCCCGGTTTTTCAACCGCGGCCTTTAGATCAACTTATATAGTAGACAAACAAAACTAATAAATTTCTCTCCAGACCGCGCAAGGGCGGAGCAATAATAGGCATGCTAGTAGGAGGAGAGAGATAAAGTTCATTTTCACAGCTCTTGTTTAATAATCTTATTAATTAACAGCAAACGACAGGGGCAATTTGTTTGCCTAAGCCCAACAACAGGCTAAGAAAATACAGCTTAAACCCTCCTAACCATTATTGTCAAGCCTGTTTATCTGAAAAAACCGACAAATAGCCCATCCACTATAGACAAAATCATTTTTCCCCTCTAAAAACTATTTATTCTTTCGCCCTGCCCCCTCTAAAAATGACATTCGTTCTGTTTATGCCTTCTAATATTGACAGAGCCACCTACTCCATATATACTTTGTTGTTCCAGCTTTAAATATGGCAATAAGAAAAACCACGAACTCCATAGAGTTTTGGTTTTATGTACTAATGAAAATGTTTCAACTATTCAAGGGAATGGATTAATGGGTAAAATAACCGGATCCCGGGCTATTGTACAATGTCTCAAAGAAGAAGGCGTTCAAACTATTTTTGGTTATCCCGGAGGAGCTGTCATTGATCTTTATGACGCCCTAATGGATAGCACTGACATTGAGCATGTTCTTGTCCGTCACGAGCAGGGCGCTGTTCATGCAGCCGATGCCTTTGCTCGAGTTACAGGTGAAGTTGGCGTTGCCCTGCTCACCTCTGGCCCTGGCGCCACCAACGGCGTTACAGGTATCGCAACAGCATATCTTGACTCAATCCCACTTGTGGTACTCACAGGTCAAGTCCCCCGTGCCCTTATTGGCAACGATGCCTTTCAAGAAGTCGATATTGTTGGTATCACTCGCCCATGCACCAAGCATAACTACCTGGTGAGCAAGCCGGAAGACCTCGTCCCCGTACTGCGCGAGGCATTTCATGTGGCCAAGACAGGACGACCTGGCCCCGTACTGGTTGATTTGCCAAAGGATATTCTCGCCACACTTATTGATTATCCACAAATTGCGCCTATCAAACTGGACAGCTACCAACCAAACTACAAGCCACATCAAGGCCAGATAACCAAGGCATGTAAGCTTCTCATGCAGGCAAAAAAGCCTGTCCTCTACGTGGGTGGTGGAGTTATTCTCTCCAACTCACACAAAGAGCTCTCTGCTCTGGCTGAAAAGTTACAGATACCTGTCACCATGACCTTAATGGGCCTCGGAGCATTTCCCGGGAGCCATGATCTCTCCATGGGCATGCTTGGTATGCACGGCAGCTATACCGCCAATATGGCCGTTGCCGAAAGCGACCTCCTCATTGCCGTGGGTGCCAGATTTGATGACCGCGTGACTGGTAAACTTGAAGATTTTGCCAGCAAGGCAAAAATCATCCATGTGGATATCGATCCCACCTCCATCAGTAAAAATGTTAAGGTCGACGTACCCATTGTAGCCGATTGCCTCGCAGCTCTCACAGCCATCAACGACTGGCTTGAAAAGTGCCCTGAAGAGGAGATTGCAGAACGAAGGGACGCTCACAAACCATGGATCGACACCGTCCATAATTGGACCAAAGAACACCCCATGCGCTATAACTCTAACGGCAGTGAGATAAAGCCACAGTTTGTTGTCGAAACCATTGACCGACTGACCAAGGGGGAGGCTATTATCACCACCGAGGTAGGGCAAAATCAGATGTGGGCAGCCCAGTTCTACAAATTTAACCACCCCCGCCATTTTGTTACCTCAGGCGGCCTGGGAACCATGGGCTTTGGCCTGCCTGCTGCCATCGGCGCCCAAATGGCCTTTCCTGATAAAATAGTCATCGATATTGCAGGCGATGGTTCTATCCAGATGAACATCCAGGAGCTGGCCACAGCAAGACAAAACAACTGTAATGTTAAGATTGTTATTCTGAACAACGGCTATCTGGGCATGGTTCGTCAATGGCAGGAACTCTTTTACGATAAACGCTACGCCTCAACTGTAATGGATGTTGCCCCCGATTTTGTCAAACTCGCTGAGGCATACGGTGCAGTAGGGCTACGAGCCACCAAAAAAGAAGAGGTTGAATCTGTACTTGCCGAAGGTCTTGCCACCGACAATGTTGTTATTATGGAATTTTTAGTTGCTCCAGAGGAAGGGGTATACCCGATGGTTCCCGCAGGAAAAGCAAATACTGAAATGCTTCTTGTATAACGGATATTTTTATTTTCAAAGGAAACGATGATGAAACATACAATTTCAGTACTTCTTCAAAACCAACCCGGTGTACTTTCACGGGTAACAGGACTCTTTAGTGGTCGTGGTTTTAATATTGAGAGCCTCTGTGTGGCCGAAACGCTTGACCCCAAGATATCCTGTCTTACCGTTGTCTCAAAGGGCGATGCAGCAATTATAGAACAAATAACCAAACAACTACATAAGCTCATTGATGTTATTAAGGTAACTGACATCAGTGAACACGAGTATGTTGAACGGGAGATGGTCCTTATTAGAGTAAATGCAGAGGTACATACTCGAGCTGAGGTACTTCGTATCGTTGATATTTTTAGAGGAAAAGTTGTAGATGTCAGCGCAAAGAGCTATGCTATTGAAGTAACGGGTAATACCTCAAAGATACATGCGGTAACAGACCTGCTCCGTCCCCTTGGCATAAAAGAAATTGTCAGAACTGGCACCATCGCCATGGCTCGGGTAAATAAAAACAAGTAACAAAAAACAAAAGCGGTTATAAAGAGGGCCATTGTATTGGCCCATAACAAAAAAAAATCGTTACAAATAGGTAAACAAAATGTTACAGCCACAGGTTCCTGTTGCTCGCGAAGGTGTCCCTTTTATTGGCTTTGCTGCCTTTCTCACCCTTGTTTCAGCAGCGTCAGAGTGTGAAATTTTGACATTTATTTTTTTGCTTGCGACCGCTTTTACTCTCTACTTCTTCAGAGATCCAGAGCGTTTTGTCCCCGATGACCCATCGGCACTTATTTCTCCTGCCGACGGCAAGATCATTGTCATTGAAAAGACAGACAAGCAAGATTTTATCGAAGGCGAAGCGCTCAAGATCTCTATTTTCATGAATGTTTTCAACGTCCATGTCAACCGGGCTCCCATTGCCGGCAAGGTAGATAAAATTATCTACACCCCTGGAAAATTTTATTCTGCTGACAGTAGCCAAGGAGCGGAGTATAATGAGAACTGTGGTATTGTATTAACCACCAATTCAGGAAAAAAAATCGCCTTTGTCCAGGTTGCAGGCCTCATTGCACGGCGTATTGTGTGCTGGCTAGAACCCAATGACACGATACAGTCTGGCAGACGTGTTGGCCTCATTCGTTTTGGCTCTCGAGTCGATCTCTATTTACCCACCGATACAGCCCTAAGTGTATCCGTAGGTGACAAGGTTCGAGCTGGTGAGACCATTCTTGGTCAAATAATTTAGTCCTTTCTAATTATTGACTTTAACTAACGGAGTATCTATGTCACATCCACAAGAAGAAATGAGTACTAAATTTTATCTTCTTCCCTGTCTTTTCACCCTCAGTAGCCTCTTTTGTGGTTTCTACGCCATACTCTCGGCAACCAAGGGAGAATTTGTTGTTTCGGCAATTGCCATTATCGTGGCCGCCGTTTTCGACGGTCTTGACGGCCGAGTTGCCCGTATGACAGGTAAGACAAGTATGTTTGGTGTTGAACTTGACTCACTCTGTGACAATGTCTCTTTTGGTGTTGCTCCAGGTCTACTCGCCTACTTCTGGGCCCTGCAGCCCTACGGACGCTACGGCTGGTTGGCCGCATTTCTCTATATTGCCACCACCACCCTGCGCCTTGCCCGTTTTAACTCACAACAGACTGACTCTGTGAATTTTATCGGTCTGCCCTGTCCCGCTGCAGCAGCCATGATCTCTTCAGCTGTCCTCTTTTGCCATAGCCTTGGCATTGAAGGTCCGGTAAAGCATATATCTCTGCTCTTCTTAGTATATCTGCTTTCCTACCTGATGGTCTCCAACCACAGCTACTGTAGCTTCAAAAAAATGCAGCATAAAGGAAGAACATTTCCGATACTTGTTGGCGCCCTATTGCTCTTCATCCTTGTAGCTGCTGAGCCACAGATAATGTTTTTTGCAATCTTTGTTCTCTATATTGCCTCTGGAATGGCCACCGATTTATGGAAATGGGCCCAAAAAAGCTCTCTTGGCCATAAGCTCACAAATAAATCAAAACAATAGTTCCCTCTATCCAAATAGGTTCACCTTGAGAATTATTAGTGGTAATGCGCGTGGCAGAAAATTATTTCCGCCACGCAACAATAGTATTCGCCCCACCTCCGACAGAGCACGAGAGGCTCTTTTTTCTATCCTTGGTGAACGTGTAGAAGGTTCCTGTATACTTGATTGCTATGCAGGAACCGGAGCCCTTGGTATTGAAGCCCTCAGCCGTGGTGCAAAATCCGCAGTTTTTATCGATAACTCTAAAGACTCTTTAGAAAATACCGCAAAAAACATCCAATTAGTCTACCCATATCTTGATTCTCCTATGATCAAGGTCATCCAACATAACCTCGCTCAATCTCTTCCTCTGCGTAAGTTAGAGTCGATAAATTTCGGCAAAGCAGATATTATTTTCGCAGACCCTCCCTATTCCAAGGGTTTAGGCCAACTTTTCCTTGACCAATTGGGAGAAACAAAGTTATTACAATCAACTGGTATTGTTGTAATTGAGGAAAGAGTAAGCGAAATATTACCGGAGAAAACCACGAACTTTCTCCTCCAGGAGAGACGCACCTACGGCGAAGCCTCTTTTTGGTTCTATACGCCCCTGCAATAAATTTCGCCGATTTACAAATTTATTTTTCACACAAAATATTATGAGTCTGCATACAGAAAACTCCCAACCCTCCATCGGAGTTTACCCAGGTACCTTTGACCCTATCACCAATGGTCATATAGACATTATAGAGCGTGCCCTAGCTCTCTTTGACACAGTTATTGTTGCCATTGCCGTAAACGGCCAAAAGCAACCTCTTTTCAGCGGTGAGGAACGAAAAGAGATGATTGAGAAATGCTTTGAAAAAGAGAAGGGCAGGATAATCGTCAAGATTGTCCCATCTGGACTATTGGTTAATTTTGCCGTAGAACAGGGGGCAAGGGCAATTATTCGTGGCCTACGGGCAGTCTCCGATTTTGACTACGAGTTTCAGCTTGCCCTAATGAACAGAAAATTGGTACGGGAGGTAGAAAGTATCTTTCTTATGACTGCCTTTCGCTGGATATATATCAGCTCGTCCCTAATCAAGGATGTTTCTAAAAACGGCGGTGATATAAGCGATTTAGTTCCAAAACATGTGGAGAGGTTACTTGAGGAGAAGTATAGGCCCTAAAGACCTAGCAATGCTGTGGTAGTAGCTACCACAGCATTTTTTTTACCTGCTATTAATTTCTGACCGCAATTGGGAAATTTCTTCACCCAGACCATTTCGCAACTCTTCCAACTCTGCTTTAATTGCATTGACCTCTTCCGTAAGCGATAGTTCTCTCCCAGCCTCCTCTTCCATCGCAGCATAGAGCAACTCATCATTTTCCTTCTGAACAGATAACTCTTCTGCTGGCACAGGGCTTGTGGCAATATCCTCTCCCTGTTTATCTACGGCACCCATCACAAAATAACGGGAGATAAGGTCCTGTTGCCACTGCAGCACAGCATAGGTCTGCTGACAGAGTATCTCCTCACCAGCACTGCGGCGAAGGAGACAGCCCTCTTCCATGGATTCAACAAGAGACTGCAGGAGATGATAGGATCGGTCATCGGCCAAGTAGAGGTAACGATCAATATGCTGAGCAAGGGTGGAGATCAACTGCAAAAATGACTTCAACAAAATATGTTGGGGATTTTTTTGCCTCAGCTCATTTATATCAGCAACCAGACCCTGAGTAATTTTTTTATCCAGAACAAACCCCAGAGACTCTATATCCCCCTTAAGCGCCAATAGGGAGAGAGGATCTATAGAAGGAGAGGAACTCAACTCAGGCTGCTCTGCAGCAATAACAAAATCCTGAGGAGTATCTTCTGCCACTTCCTGAAGGACAAGCCCCTCTGTATCCAACCGGGCCATTTCTTTATCCTCTACTGCTCCTACAGGAAACGCCTCCTCCACAGATGCATCAACCACGCCCATCTCAACCGGGGCAGATTCTTCATCAAGAAAAGAGAGCACTGGATCCAATGCCTTCTCTAAAACAAGGTCTGTTGAAGCAACCACCTCCTTATTCTCTGGTAAAGCTAGAGCCGGAGCAACATCGGAAAGGCCTGCAATCGGTTCAAAGAGTGGGACTGTTTTCTCACCCACAACCTCCTCATCATCCCCTTCAACATCAAGCCCACCAAGAAGTACCTCCCGGTCAACTGAGCTAAAATCTCCACTGGGAAGATCTCCCGCAAAAAACTCATCCAAGAGAGCTGTGGTCTCAGCAGAGACATCCTTTTCCTCCACCAGTCCTACGGGAGGGAGGTCAGCGGAGATGCCTGTGGGCACAGCCACTACAGCTGCGGGAGAAGTTCCTCGCTCAAACTCAGCTGCAGAATCTGGTTTTTCATCAAGAAAGGAGAGCGCAGGAGCCAGGGTTTGCTCCAGGGCAAGGTCTGTATCCAACTCCTCCACAGGAGATGGCGCAGAAACAATATGAGAGAGGGCGGCAATCGGCTGAGACAAAGCCTCTTCCTCATCATCCTCTGTCCCCACGAAAACTCCTTGCAAAGCAGCATCCAGATCAGAATTTGGAGCGGCAGGATCCTCGGCAGAATTCCACTTCTGTTGATCATCGCCTACCTCTTCAGCGAAAAAACTGTCCAGGCGCTCCGTTAATTCCTCCTCAGCCAAGACACTACTGGTAGCATGCTCATCAAAGCCATGCACCGCGTCAGCAGGCATATCGGCAAAGGCGGGCAGGATTTCTGCGACCCCAGTAGTTTCCTCAGCAGAGTCCTCCTCAGGCTTATCTGCTCTATCCATATCCAGAGCCTCAGGAGAGAGGGTGGTGGCTATTTTTTCTTTAAAAAGATTAAACTCCTCAACCTGTTTTAGCAAAATATCCTTTTCTTCTGCACGAGAAAGTGAAGAAAATGCTACTTTTTCCAAGGTTTCTAAAAAATTATGGAGAATCGTAAAGACTTCGATATCTGCATCACCTGCCTTGTGGGCAATATAGGCAATGAGGGTTCCTATACCCTGAAGCAAGAGGAGGCAGGGTTTATTTTTCTTAAAGACCCCTTCCAGACGCAAGACCTCTTGCCGTAAATCGGCAAGTTCGCCTATGCTAATCTCCCAGTCCACCCCCATAATAAGTGTTTTAAGTCGCTGCAAGACCGAACTATCATTGGAAAAATCACGGCTCTTTTTTGTTCTCTGCCAGGAGACTATATCCTGCTTAAGAGTTTTAAAAAGCTCAACATCTCCATAGAGTAGCTCTTTTTCCTTTTCGCCACCTATCTCATGGTTTGAAACAATTTTTTCCAGGCTATTAAAAAAATGAGGAAGCATGGTGACAGAACGAGGATAAGCGTCTACTTTTTTCTGATATATATACTTACTCATCTGCTCAAGAATCTGCAGATAAACCAGTTTCACCTGGTCTTCAGCCCACATATCACGCAAGAGAAGAATCTCTTGATTAAACTGAAGAAGGTTTTCATCCGTTATGTCCCAATCAAGAGAAACAACCAAAGATTTCAACTGAGTCAAAGGTGATTCCGGGGCATAGTTTTTCAATAAGTCAAAGTCATCTTGCTGGTGATAATCAGCAAAATTATCCATGTCTACTGTCAAATCGTCATCGTACTGCCCTGCCTTAGAATGCTCTACCATAACTGATCTCTAAAGTAATTTTTTCTGTATAGAAACCACCGTTGAGGAAATGATTTTCTTCAGGGTTGCTGCCACGTTATAACCAGTAATTGCACTTGCCTCGAATGAGGGCACCTTAAGCCGGCTATTAAGATCTTGTTCTAGAACAGAAGTTGGTAAAATGGGGATGCCATGTTGGCCAAGGTCAACCTTGTTATATTGTAAAACAAGGGGAATATCAAAGATATTTTCTTTATACGACTGCAGATTTTCATGCAATTGATTCAGGGATCGAATATTTTTTTCCCGTTGTTTTTCCATTGCATCGGCTACAAAAACGATCCCATCAACACCACGCAGAACAAGCTTCCTCGTGGCATTATACTTCACCTGCCCAGGTACCGTATAAAGTTGTATTTTTACGTCATAGCCCTTGACCTTACCCATATTAAAGGGCAAAAAATCAAAGAACAGGGTTCTATCGCCATGAGTCTTCAGGCTGACCATTTCCGATGATATCTGTTTGCGATACGCCTTATTAATATACTCAAGGTTCGTTGTCTTACCACAACGGCCAGGACCATAATAAACAATCTTGACCTGAACAATTTTCTCTTTTAGGTTAATGAAACTCAAGATAAACCTCCCACAAATTGTCTCTCCGATTTTAAATATTTCGGTTACGACCTCTACTTCTCCTTAGAACCCCAAATCGTTCTTATCCCCTCAATGACATCAACAACATTAAGCCTTAAAAATCCGAGAGAAATATCTTTACCAAACATACAGATAAGAAGTAACTCATCATCTATTTTGCTAAAATGAATACTGGAATCCTGACCTTTGTGGAAGAGTAGAGAAAACTCCTGCTCTCCTACAAGTTTCGCCATCGCATCTACAGTCGCAAAATTTCCTGCCGCAAGAGCTGCAAAAGAATAAACATCATACTTACTTTCAGTATTATCCTTAGCCGTTATAATATTTCCTGCCATATCAATAACTACAACACAGTCGACACCCAAATCAATCAACTTGGTCGTTATTATCTGATCGATTTGCTCAATCTGCTCCTGGCTGACGATCCCATAGTTCATACATTTAACCTCTTTATAAAATATTGATTTCCCTCAATGACTCCACAGACAAGCCTAAGTAAAGCCTTATGAAGGACTCAGCACGGACAAGCCCAAATGATAATTTTTCGTCCCCCGAACTCCTGCTTTTCAAGAAGTAACAATACAAAACTTCAGCGACAAGGAGAAAAAGAAGAGCTTTAAATGACCTTCTTCTCATCTGGGCATCTCAATAATTCCCCAGCCCCTGTTCCACAAAAAGAGCATCGAAAAAATCCTTTCACTCTAAGAAGTAACGAATTAATAATATTCTAACATAGATAAAAGAAAAACATAGCTACAAAACTCACACAAAACAGAGGTCTCTTTTGAAAAAACATAGCCTACCTACTTTACCGAAAGATATTAAGGTAATTGATACTCACTGTCATCTCGACATGGACGCCTATCAGGAAGACGGATTTGCCCAGGTCCTGGCCAATGCCCTGCAAAACGGGGTAAGCAAAATCATCACCATTGGTACCAATCTGGAAAGCTCCATTGCCGCCATCAAACTGGCCCAGGCACACGACAATGTTTTTGCCACCATAGGCGTCCACCCCCACGATGTCGACAGCATGGATCAGAAGACCTATGAAACACTCACTCAACTGGCCAAAACACATCCTGCCGAGGTCGTTGGCTACGGTGAAATTGGACTTGACTACGCAAAGCTCCATACACCCGCAGAGCTGCAAAAAGAGCACTTCGCAAAACAACTGGAATTAGCCCAGGAGTTACAGTTACCCGTCAGCATCCACTGCCGGGACGCCCAGGAGGATATGGTAGAGATATTAAGAGCGATTGCCCCCCTGCCTCAAGGCGGAGTTATTCATTGCTTTTCCGGAGACAAGGCCTTTGCTCATGCTGTCCTTGAACTTGGTTTTTATATCTCCATTCCAGGAATCATTACATTTAAGAATGCCCAGGAACTACAAGAGGTGTGTCAAATGGTTCCCCTTGAGAGATTGCTCCTTGAAACCGACGGACCCTTTCTCGCCCCGGTACCATATCGCGGCAAACGCAATGAACCCGCCTACGTCCTCTACACATTAGAAAAGGTTGCCAATCTACGAGAAATATCTATTATTGAAGTTGCCCTACAGACCACCCAAAATGCCCAAAATCTTTTTCACATTTAGGAGTAGATATGATTTGCCAAAACATCGCCCAAGTAAAAGAACGTATTGCTCAAGCTGCAAAAAAAGCAGGTAGAGCCCCGGAAGATATCCAACTGGTCGCTGTCTCCAAGAGGCTTCCCGCAGAGACCGTTCTCCAGGCCATTGCCTGTGGACAACAGCAATTCGGTGAGAACTACATTCAAGAGGTACAGGAAAAAAAAGAACTTATCGGAGACAAGGCGCGTTTCCATTTCATCGGCAACCTACAGAGCAACAAGGCAAAAATGGCCGCTACCTACTGTAGCATGGTCGAAACCGTCGATCGCCTTAAGATTGCCAAGGCGCTGAACAAACACTCACTAGAATTAGACAAAACACTGGACATCCTGGTCCAGGTAAATATCGGTCAGGATCAGAACAAATCAGGTACAGACAAGGCAGAGGCAGCTGAACTCATCCGCCAAATAAACAAACTCCCGGCTCTACGCATCCGTGGCCTGATGACCATCCCCCCCCTGCACAAAGAGCCAGAGGATTCACGACCACATTTTCGCAATTTACGCACGCTCGCCGAAAAGTTGGTGTCCGAAAATATTCTCCAGTGCGACGGCAGGGTAGAGCTTTCCATGGGCATGTCAAGCGACTATCATATAGCGATAGAAGAGGGCGCTACCATCGTCCGGGTAGGAACTGCAATTTTTGGAACCAGAGTAAACTAAAAAAA
Organism: Desulfotalea psychrophila LSv54; assembly: GCF_000025945.1. Taxonomy (GTDB): domain Bacteria; phylum Desulfobacterota; class Desulfobulbia; order Desulfobulbales; family Desulfocapsaceae; genus Desulfotalea; species Desulfotalea psychrophila. The sequence continues at coordinate 3,145,361 of NC_006138.1, forward strand.
AAGGTCGTATTCCATGAAGAAATACGACCTTTACCAAACAAAAGTGACTGTAAATAAAATTTACTTGCCCTTTGATGCTCTTTTTGCTGCTTTCAGTGGGTTGATACGTACTTTGCTTACAGCAATCTCAATTTTTGCGTGAGTTGCAAAGTTACACATCCCAAGCTTCCACTTTGCTTCAGGGTTGAGGTAGGTAGAGCAAAACTTGTTGCCCTCTTGCTCTACGATCCTATCACAGCCTTCACACTTTTCAACAACTACCTTAAAGCAACCATCATTATAATTCACAGCAGCGTTTTTTTGCATTCTAAGTCCTCCAATTCTTTTAACAGGTATATATCCATCCGATTCGCAATCGGCAAATCAACATTTCTACAACAGCATAAAAATGATATCTATCCAGTGAACCATGCTTTATACTACATGTGTTGATACGGTACAAGAACTTTTCGCCACACAGAGAAGATGCCCTATTATTTGTTGATAAAAAAAGCTTCTAAAATATTGATAAGAAAACAAACTAGATAAATAGCTTGTTCTCTATGTTTTGGTGATGATATTATGAAATATGTGACTTTTAACATGCCATATAAAAATATTTTACAAGAAGCACGCATATCAAGGCCCACGCTCTGATAATATCACAAAAAAAATCGCAGACCATACAACTATATCCCTAGAAGCGGAGATGATCCATGCCTATTTATACTTGGAAAGGAGTTAACTCCTACGGCGATAAACGTAAAGGTGAGGTGGAGGCAGTAGATGCGACTGCCGCACTTAACCAAATTAAACGTCTACGTATAAACGCCCCTGTTATCAAGGAAAAGCCCAAAGATTTATTGGCAAGTATCTCTTTTTTTCAGCCTAAGGTAACAGGTAAGGATATTGTTATTTTTACCAGAATGCTTTCGACCATGATCGATGCAGGCCTTCCTCTGGTACAGGGTATAGAGATATTGGAACAACAACAGGAAAACCCCACCTTTAAAAAGGCTATCGGCAAAATCAAGGGCGATGTCGAATCCGGGACAACCCTGGCCGATTCTATGCGAAAACACCCAAAAATATTCGACAAGCTCTTTACCAATATGATTGAAGCAGGAGAAACAGGTGGTATACTTGACACCATCCTGCAAAGACTTGCCGCCTTTATGGAAAAGTCTATGGCCCTGAAGAAAAAAATAAAAGGAGCCATGACCTACCCTACAATATGCCTTGCTATATCCATTCTCATCCTCATCATTATTCTGGTTTTCGTCGTACCCGTCTTTTCACAAATGTTTGCCGATTTTGGTTCCAGCCTGCCCCTGCCCACGCAAATAGTTGTCAATATGAGTGATTTCTTCAAAAACAATATCATATACATGCTTATCGCCCTCTTTGCTCTCATGGCCGCTGTCAAAAAAATATACACGACCGAGAAGGGGCAAATCGCAATAGACAAAATACTTCTTCAGGCACCTGTTGTAGGGCCACTTCTACGCAAGGTTGCTGTGGCAAAATTCACCAGAACCCTCAGTACCATGCTGCAAAGCGGTGTCCCCATCCTCGAAGCACTTCAGGTTGTTGCCAAAACCGCCGGCAACAAGATCATTGAACGGGCCGTTTTTCGGGTAGCAGATGGTATCGCCGAAGGACGCCCCATGGCAGAACCCCTTGAAGAGAGCGGTGTCTTCCCCAATATGGTTACCCAAATGATTAATGTAGGTGAATCGGTGGGAGCACTCGATGCAATGCTGGAAAAAATTGCAGACTTTTACGATGGGGAGGTGGATCAGGCTGTTGATAACCTTACTGCCATGATCGAACCTTTTATGATGGTTTTTCTCGGCGGCATGATTGGTGGCTTGGTTGTCGCCATGTATCTGCCTATCTTTAAAATGGCCTCTGTTGTTTGATTTTCACAAAAATCAAACAATCACCTTTATTAGCAATAAGTTGCCCCTCCAACTTGACAGGGAAGGGCATGAACATGTTTTTCGCAATTTTTTTTACCAAATCACGTCTCTTTTATCACTTTTTTCGTTGATAATATTGACTTTCTCCCTATTAAGCATAAACTTATACCAGTAACCATCTATATACAGGAGGAGGAGAAAATGACGCTCACTAAGGCAGACCTGATTCAACAGGTCTATAAAAAGCATGAAGGTCTCACAAAAGCTCAAGCGACAGAATCTGTTGAAGCTTTTCTAAGAATCTCCAAAGACGCACTTATCTCTGGTTCCGACCTGTTGCTAAGTGGTTTTGGGAAATTCAACGTTAAAGACAAAAGTTCAAGAAGAGGGCGAAATCCTCAGACTGGTGACGAGCTTACCCTTGAGGCAAGACGGGTTGTAACCTTTAAACCTTCGGGAATTTTGCGCGATAAAATTAATGCTTAAATAAAATCTTATTGCCGCCAAAAGCATTACGCCTTATTTTTGTTTTTAACAGGCTAATTTTAGAAGTATACATGCACCGTTACATTCATTTGTAACGGTGTTTTTTTATTTTAGTAAGAGCCATAGAATAATTACAACAATTATCAGAGATAATTCAGAAACAACAAATTTTTCTAACTCGTCACAACTCTTTTGTTTCTGGGCGAAAAGGATGCCTGCAGGGTAATAAGATTAGACAGGTTCAGGTCCCCCCCCTCCTTGCCGCCAAGATACCTCAAAATAGTGTTCCTGGACCATCTCCTCCAGCCACAGTCACAACTTTCGTCAAGATTGGCGAACACAGCTCGCCTTTGAGAGGAACGAGACCCCCGCAGCCGCACGCTTCCTTCCACTCTTGAGTGAAGGCCTATCTCAACGTTAAATCTCTGCTCAGGGCAAATGAGGCAGTATTTATAGGGTATCTTGAAAACTGGCAATTTCTATAAAAAGCAAGCCCGCATGCAAGACATATGATACCTGGCAAAAACATCGATGCTATCGGAGTCAACACCTGCCTTCAGAATAAATTTTTTATGAGGTTGAGATTTGCAAAAAGAGGGTAGGAGTTTCAGATACCTGATCAGGGGTATTCAATCTCTCCCTCCAGCAGCAGGTGTGCACCCAACACACTCCGGCGCACTCCACGCAGAGCAATAGCATCTTCACGACCGGCCAGAGGACAACCTGTAACAAGAGAAACACCGCCATCCCCGGCAAAGAGAGGGGCCTGAAACAGGTAGAGGTAATCATAGAGCCTTTTCTGCAGTAACTGACCATGCAGTTGCGCACCACCCTCAACCAGCACGGAGCAAATATCCCTTTCCCCCAAAACAGCCACAATCTCCCCTAAATCCAGCCCTTCTGGCAAGGAGGAGACAGGCAAGACAATCACGCCACGTTCTGCAAAGACCTCTTTGCGTCCCTCATCCACATCATGCTGACAAAAGACAAGTACAGACCTCCCGGAAGCAGCAGAGTAAACGTGAGCATCAGGATCTGTTTTTAGCTGGCTGTCAAGGATGACGGCAACTGGATCCCGCCCTCCCCCCCCCGGCAAACGGGTGGTGAGAGAGGGATTGTCAATCATTACCGTACCGCTACCAACCATAATCGCATCAACAGAATCACGCAGTTGATGAACCAGCGCCCCTGATTCCGGGCCCGTAATCCAACCAGGCTCGCCTTCTTTATAGTTCATGCGACCATCAAGGCTTATCCCTGCCTTCATGATCATCCAGGGCGTCCCCGTCGTTATCTTTTTTATGAAGGGTCTATTTATCTCTCTACAATCTGCCTCACATATCCCCGTGCTCACCTCAATACCATGATCCCGTAGATACTGAACGCCTCTACCGTTCACCAAAGGATTGGGATCTGTCATACCAACAACAACTCTTAATACCCCCGCCTTGGCCAGGGCAACACAACAGGGAGGAGTCCTGCCTGTATGACTACAGGGTTCCAGGGTCACATAGGCAGTTGCGCCTGCGGCCTTCTCCCCGGCATCACGAAGGGCATGCACCTCCGCATGAGGGGTCCCTGCCTTTTTATGATAACCCCTGCCAACGACAGATCCATCTCCCACAATAATAGCACCGACACAGGGGTTTGGCGAGGTACGTCCCTGCCCCCTCCGGGCCTCGGCAAGAGCAAGAAGCATGTATTTTTGATCAAGCTCTATCTGTCCAGTCTCATTAATCATCTCCACCTCCACGAGCATCGAGAAGATTTTTAAGCTCTGACATAAACTCATCCACATCTTTAAATTGCCGGTAAACAGAGGCAAATCTCACATAGGCCACCTCATCAAGGGCTGGCAAACGCTCCATTACCCATTCACCTACAATACTTGAAGAAATCTCCTTAGCCCCGTAATCCTGCAACATATGCTCGATATCATCAACAAATTCATCGATCTTATCACGGCTGACAGCTCTTTTTTCACAGGCCTTCTCAATACCGACCACAAGCTTATGTCTATCCCAGGCCTCTCTTCTACCATCTTTTTTCACCAGCATAGGAAACATCACTTCAAGCCGTTCATAGGTCGTAAAACGCTGATCGCAGGCGAGACAAGATCTCCTTCTCCGGGTAATAGTTGCATCTTTATTGATTCGTGAATCAATAACTTTATTATCAAGGTGGCCACAATACGGACACTTCATTTCATCCTCACTCTAGCGGTTAGCAATGTGCAACTACGGGCACAAATAAATTATTGTAACCCACTACTATACCTTAAAAAACAAAAAAGGCCCATATCACAGAAGCGATATGGGCCCAAAGAGAGAAAAGCAATTCTTTTAAATATCGCTAAACTTGGTAATACGTTGTAAATGTCTTCCGCCAACAAATTCAGTAGTCAACCAGGTATGTAGAACCTGCTGAGCACGTTCAGGTGAAAGGACACGCGCCCCCATACAAAGTATATTAGCATCATTATGCTCACGACTCATGGCAGCGGTATACTCATCATGACAGAGAGCCGCTCGAACAGATCTATTTCTATTTGCGGCAATGGACATACCAATGCCTGTACCACAAATCAAAACGCCCCTATCCCCATGCTCCACAAGAGCATCGACTGCCCTCTGGGCATAATCCGGATAATCAACAGAGTCAAGGCTGTCACAGCCCACATCCTCAATGGTATGCCCCAGAGCTACAATCTTTTTCTTAAGCAACTCTTTTAACTCATAGCCACCATGGTCCGATGCAATTATTATATTCACAACTATTCCTTTTCTAATTCAAGATGGAAGCGGGCGAGAACCTACTCACCAATATACTGCTTCATTGCCACAACAGCATTGGTACCACCAAAACCAAAAGAGTTGGAGATTGCGGCACGCATCTTCATCGAACGACCAACATTAGGAGTATAATCCAAGTCACACTCAGGACTTGGCTCCTGCAAATTAATCGTTGGCAAAACAAATTGCTTATCAAGGCTCAGAGCTGTCAAGACAGCTTCAACACCACCTGTTGCCCCAAGCATATGGCCAAGCATTGATTTTGTCGAACTAATGGCAAGCTTATACGCATGTTCTCCAAAAACACTCTTTATTGCCCGAGTTTCACAACGATCATTCAGGGGAGTCGATGTACCATGGGCATTGATATAATCAATATCCTCTGGCTGAAAACCTGCATCTTCAATGGCCATCTTCATTGCCCGAGCGCCACCCTCTCCATCTTCCGGAGGGGCTGTTATATGATATGCATCACTGCTCAAACCATAACCCGCCATCTCAGCATAAATCCGAGCACCTCTGGCAATGGCGTGTTCATAATCTTCGAGGATAAGCATTCCTGCACCCTCTGCCATAACAAAACCATCACGGTCCTTGTCAAAGGGACGGGAGGAAGCAGCAGGATCATCATTTCTGGTCGACAGAGCCTTAAGGGCGGTAAACCCCCCAATCCCTGTAGGACAGATAACGGATTCAGTTCCACCAGCAACAATAGCAAGGCACTTACCTGAGCTCACCGCATTAAAGGCTTCACCCACGGCATGAGTTCCAGCCGCACAGGCTGTGGTCAGAGCAAGATTTGGCCCTTTAGCCCCAATTCGCATAGATATATGGCCTGAAGGCATATTAGGGATGGCCATGGGGATAAAAAATGGAGAAATTTTACGCGGTCCCTTCTCCATAAACACCTGATGATATTTTTCAATCATAGGCAAACTTCCCATACCACAACCGGTAATAACACCTACCCGCTCACAATTTTCCTCAGTTATCTCAAAGCCACTGTCTTTCAGGGCCATAACAGCAGCTGCCACACCATATTGAGCAAAAAGATCCATATGTTTGGCTGATTTTTTATCAAAAAAATCTTCTGCCTGGAAATCTTTTACTTCAGCAGCAATTTTAACGGCAAAGTCACTCGTATCAAAACGCGTAATAGTATCAATACCACTCTTTCCTGCACACAAATTTTCCCAGGTTTTCTCAACCCCCGTACCAAGAGGCGTAACAAGACCCACACCGGTGACAACAACTCTACGCTTCACGATAAGAACTCCTTTTATATTTTCCTACCCTCGTTATCTCTTTACAAACGACCTTTAAAGCATCCCAAGGCATGAACTCATAAAATTACTGCTGAAAATAGCAACCTTACTTGTTGCTTACGTAATCAATTGCATCCTGAACAGTCGCAATTTTTTCTGCATCTTCATCAGGAATTTCAATATCATAACCTTCTTCCATTGCCATGATCAACTCAACAAGATCAAGAGAATCAGCACCCAAATCATCAACAAAAGATGCCTTGGCAACAACTTTCTCTTTCTCAACACTCAACTGTTCTACGATAATATCAACCATTTTTTCATCTAAAGCCATCTTACCATTCTCCTCAAATTTTTAATTAAAGCAAGTCTCAATTATAAAAAAATATAGACTTTTTGTATAGTCTTACATGTACATGCCGCCATTCACATGGAGCGTTTGCCCCGTGAGATAGCGACCGTCTTCTGAGACAAGGTAGGCAACAGCAGCGGCAATATCTTCCGTGCGGCCAAAAGATCCAAGAGGAATCTCTGCTTTAATTTTCTCTTGAATCTTCTCATCTAATTCTTCTGTCATTTCAGTGACAACATAACCGGGAGCAACACAGTTAACGGTAATATTTCGAGCAGCATATTCACGTGCCATGGACTTACTAAAACCAACAAGTCCTGCCTTGGCAGCGGCATAATTTGCCTGTCCTGCATTACCGGCAAAACCGATCACAGAGGATATATTTACAATTCTGCCCCATCTCTTTTTCATCATAAAACGGGCAGCAGCCTTAGAACAAAGAAACGCACCCTTGAGATTAGTATCAAGCACCGCATCCCAATCGGCCTCTTTCATTCGGGCAAGAAGACCATCACGGGTTATACCCGCATTATTTACCAAAATATCAATGGCTCCGGCATCGGCAACAATTTGATTCAAACTCTCCTGAACCTTTTCCCCATCGGCAACATTAAAGCCAATGATCTCAGCCTTACCACCAGCCTTTTCTATCAGTTCTTTTGTTTCAATGGCAGCATCCGGGCGACTCACGTAGTTGATATACACAAGAGCTCCCATACCGGCAAGACGCAGGGCTATGCCACGACCTATTCCTCGACTGCCACCTGTCACTACAGCTATTTTTCCGTCAAGAATCACAAGATTTTCCTCTTTTTTCAAGTCTTCTAATCAACTCAGGCAAGATTTCTTCGACCCTACCAACAATGCCATAGTCAGCCACTGTAAATATGACAGCATCCCTATCACTTTTTATTGCCACAACTTTTTCCGCACCTAATATGCTAGAAACATGTTGAATAGAGCCAGAAATACCACAGGCTAAATAAAATTTAGGAGAAACAGTTTTACCCGTCTGACCTATCTGCACACTGGCAGGAAAACAGCCATTATCAACAGCAAAACGGGAAGCGCCAACCACGGCCTCCATTGCCGCCGACAGTATATACACCAGCTTGGCATTTTTTTCACTTCTTAATCCAGCACCAGCTGGCACAATAATATCGCTATCCTCTACAGATAATCCTTTCTGAAAAAAACGCACTGATTTTAACAGGCGAGCAGATGTCGCCCCAGCAAGGACAATTGCAGACCTATATTCCTGAATAAATTCAGTTAAAATAATACGATAATTTCCCTCATTAAAATACCGAATATGTGGATCGTTTACCACAAAAACTTTATCGGCACCATAACGAATCAACTTATCTTGATCAGCAACAGTAATCTCACCCATGGCAATTGCCATAAGATCTGTCCCCGCCTTGTCAGCCAGCTCTCTGCCCACCCCGAGAAATTTCAGGGCAACCGAGGCCACGACCTCAACATCCAATTCAAAAAAGACAAGCACCCCGCGGCAATCACTCAGATCAGCTACTCCCAAGGAGCTCTTTTCACTCTCTATGAAAGAAACAGGGAAGACAACAGGTTCAGCTACTTCCTAACCAACAAAGAGCATAACCAGTAGGGGCTCCTTCAGTAGATCGTAAGCAACAGACATCTTTCTCTCCACAAGCAGACGACCAGATTCACCGATCTCTATCCTGGTAGCCAGCCTAGCAAAGACTATGCTCAAATGAAAGGCAGGCAGGACCCACTTGAGCTGTATCTCCAGCAACGGCCTGTTTACCGCAGAGAATTAAATCGTAGGGACCACGCAAAGTAAGTGTTTTTGAAAGGGCATAGGAAGTTGCAAGGGTGTCTGAACCGGCAAATTCTACCCCATCACATAAAAGAGTGTCCGTCTCTGGAACAAGACGAATCTTTTCGGTATCAGGAACCTGTTTTATACAGACAGCTATACGCATGGAATTTGCAAAAATAGTCGCTAGAAAAGCGAACTACCAACGAATAAGGCTCGCACCCCAGGTGAATCCTCCACCAAATGAGCAAAGAAGCACAAGGTCGCCTGATTCAATTTTACCACCGCGTACCGCTTCATCAAGGGCAATGGGCACAGAGGCAGCAGAGGTATTTCCATAGTTAGCAATGTTGACAAAAACCTGCTCGGAACTCAATCCTAAACGCTCACCAAGATTTTTGATAATACGAATATTCGCCTGATGGGGAATAAGTAACTTAATTTCGTGAGGAGAGACACCAACCTCTTCCATTATGGTATTAACCGCACCTTCCATCGCCCGCACGGCATGCTTGAAAACTTCACGGCCCTCCATATGAATATGGCTTCCCTCATACTCACCTAATCGCAGATCAGTGTTCGTGCTCTCGGAACCACTGAGAAACAATATGTCACCAAAAGAACCATCGGAGAAGAGCTTAGAGGCAAGAATCCCCCTATCTCCTTCTTCATAACCGATAACAGCAGCTCCGGCACCATCGGCAAAAATAATACTGGTGTTTCTATCCTGCTGATTTGTTCTCGCAGAAAGAGTCTCAGTACCAATACAAAGCACTTTCATGGCAGGATTAGTCGCCACGTATTTTGAACCAACCTCCATGGCATATAAAAAGCCGGAACAGGCGGCATTCACATCGAAGGCAAATGCTTTTTTAGCACCAATTTCTTGCTGTATCATACAGGCACAGGAAGGCATAACCATATGAGCGCTGATTGTTCCCACCACGATCATATCAAGATCTTCGGCCACAAGCCCGGCTGCGTCGAGAGCATTTTTGGCAGCACGACTGGCAAGAATATAAGCCTGTTCTCCAGGGCCTGCTATGCGACGTTCACAAATACCTGTTCTTGTTCTGATCCACTCATCATTGGTCTCAACAATTTTTTCAAGATCTTTGTTGGTCACAATCTTCTCTGGCAAACAAGAGCCTGTTCCAAGAATCACTACACTCATGAGCTACATCCACCACTGTTTTGTTCTTCTAATGCGAGGCCTTCAAGAATGGCTTGACCCACATGATGACGTTCCATATTTATGGCTTCAAGAATAGCATTCTTAATTGCCCGGGCATTGGACTTACCATGGGAGACAATACCAGTACCATTAATGCCAAGAAGCGGTGCTCCACCATACTCTGTGTAGTCTACTCGCTTTTTAAAGGCCTTAAAGGCAGGTCTTGCCAAGAGATAACCTATTTTGGCAAGCGTCGATTTCATAATTTCATCACGCAACATCTGCATCGCAGCATCAGCCAATCCTTCACTGATCTTTAAACAGACATTACCAACAAAACCATCACAAATAATAACATCTACATTGCCTTGATATACGTCTCTTCCTTCAACATTACCGATAAAGTTCAGGGAACTATCAGCAAGTAGCTGATGTGTCTCCTTCACAAGGGCATTGCCCTTTCCTGACTCCTCTCCATTAGAGAGAAGACCAATAGTTGGATTTTTTATACCATGAATACAGGAGTAGGCAGAGGCCATTACACCAAACTGAAACAGATGAAGCGGTTTACAGTCAACATTGGCTCCGATATCCATAAGAACAACAGGCTTTTTCAAGGTAGGAAAAGTCGAGGCGATTCCCGGGCGAGCAACACCCTTTAATCGACCAAGTTTACGCATGCCTGCGGCAAGGGTAGCGCCTGAATTACCGGCACTTACCACCGCATTAGCCCTGCCCTGTTTAACCAGATCAAAGGCTACGACAATGGATGCATCCTTCTTTTTACGAATAGCATCAACAGGATGTTCGTTCATCTCAATAACCTGAGATGAACGAACAATATCTATCCGTGAAAGCGCTTTAGAAGAAGGCACAGTACATCCAGGGCAGACTGAAGCTTCGCCTCATCTCCGACCAGAAGTACCTTAACATCTGCCTCTTCTACAGCTAGCAATGCCCCGGCTATCAGTTCCTTCGATCCATGGTCTCCGCCCATGGCGTCCAGGGCTATTTGCACGTCAGACCCCTACTCTACTTCAGCTTCAAGACTAAATACTTCGCGCTTGTTGTACTTACCGCAACTTCCGCAAAGACGATGCGGCTCTTTTGGCTCTCCACACTCAGAGCAAAGAGAAAGTGCTGGTGCACTCAGGGCATCATGTGAACGTCTTAGGCGAGTTCGTGAACGGGAATGTCTTCTCTTAGGTACGGCCATGGTTTTCCTCCAATTAGCAACTACTTCTAGTAAATCCAGCGACTAGCGCTGTGAAAGTTTCTTTAAAACAGCAAACGGCGATGTCGAATCATAGGGGCTACACTGGCACTTCTGCTCATTAAGCAAAACTCCGCAACCAGCACAGATCCCTTTACAATCTTCCCTGCATTCCACCCGCAAGGGCAAAGATAGTTCAGCCTGCTCACGCAGGAGTTCTTCAACATCAACAACCGGTTCTTCTAGATAAACAGTCATAAGATCATCCACTTCAAACTCGACTTCTGCTAAGTCTGAGATGATCTCTTCTTTAGTTGTAAGGGTATAGGCAAATTCACTTTGAATAGCAAGATTAACCTTCTCACCACAACTAACACATGTTCCGACACAGCATCCTGTTAAGCTACCTGCCAGTACAACCGCTTCATTGTTTTGACGAACAACCGAGTAGTGAGCAACAAGTTCCCCACCGACCAGTTCTTCAGGCCAACTATACCATCCCGTATTTTCACAAGAAAAAACACGAGAAGCACCTACTATTTCACTAAAATCAAGTTTCATTTTCCCTCAAAACAACTCAAAAATCTTTATGATAAAAGACAAAGACTAACAAAATAATCAATTTCCCCAACAATGACCAGAAAAAAATGACATATGAAAAAAGATTCTTTCCTCTTTCACGTTTCACAGTCTCTGGGAAAAACTACTGACAAAAGCTTACCTCTATTTTATTATCCTCTCATCACAAGCTTTTAAGCACAAATCTCGCAATAAAGAAAGCTTCTATTCGTCATGTGTCTGTACAATAACAAAAAAATCCTGTAAATCAAGATGGTCAGATACTCTAATTCAACTTACAACGGTCAACTATGAAGCAAGAAAATATTATTTCCACTACTGAAGATCTCAAAAAAATAGTAAACAAGGCCCTTAAGCTCGATGCCGTAGGTCTCGATACCGAATTTGTCTGGGAGAGAACATACTACCCGCAACTAGGCCTGATCCAGATAGCCCTCTCCGACGAAGAATGTTATGCCATCGACCCTCTATCCATAAAAGACCTCAGCCCACTAGGAGAGCTTTTGGCAGATAGAAACACCATTAAAATATTACACGATGCGCCTCAGGACTTAATAATCATGAGCCAGGCAACGGGGGCGACACCACAAAATATTTTTGACACAAGACTTGCGGCAGGATTTGCCGGTTCCATCTCAACCATATCATTACTCCAGCTAGTCAGCGAACAACTTGAAACAGAACTCGATAAAAGCGAGACCCGAACAAACTGGCTGAAAAGACCTCTCACAGAAAAGCAGCTCAGCTACTCGCTCAACGACGTACGCTACCTACGGGCAACACGAGTAATTCTCCTCAGCAAAATCATTGGCCCCAAGATCAAATCCTGGCTCCAAGAAGAGCTCAATCTACTAAATAACCCAGCTAACTACAGCACCATAGCCGACGAAAGCCGCTACAAGAAAGTAAAGGGCGTCAACAAGCTAGACAGAAAATCCATAGGCGTTGCCCAAGAGATTGCCACCTGGCGAGAACAGAAAGCACGGGAACTTAACCGGCCAAGGGGCCATGTAATCAAAGACGACATCCTGCTTGAGATCGCAGCAATAAGACCAACACGCCCAGAAGAACTTGCCAACACGGCAATCAGCACCAAAGCAGCAGAGAGATATGGCAACGATATATGCCAGGCAACAGCCAGAGCTCTTAATAAGAAAGAGGTCGACCTTCCGCACCAACAGAAGAGAAGCCAACTCTCCTCCCAGGAAAAAGGTGCTCTGGCACAGCTCAAAGAGCTTATCACCCTTAAATGCGACATTCTGGGCATCGACCCGGCTCTACTTGGTAACAGTAACGAACTGAAAAAAATCATCCAGACACTTTATAAGGGCAAGACTACCCATATGAGACAATCCTTTGGTTGGCGAAAAGAATTCCTTAAAGATTTCTATCAAATTCACAGAGACACCATCTAACAAAAATTTTGCCGATGACAACTTTTGAAAAAATCTACAGCCTCTTTTCTATTTTTTTCGTGCTCGGCCTTGCCGCAGCACTCGCCCTGAATCCGGAGCTACGCCAACTGAAACCAATGCTCATCCTTGCCAGCACCGGATTTTTCATCAACATTGGCTATATGTTTGTTGTATTACGCAACATAATGTGCAAAAGTAACTTCAGACAAAAAGATAAATTTTTTTGGATTGCACTTATCCTGATAATTTGGCCGGCTAGCATTATTTACCTGATACTATACGGATTCCAAAAAAACATAACATCTTAGTCTTTTCCTCACACAAAAAGGGGGACTACTTTTTTTAAAGAAGAGTGCTGACTGCTTGACTTATCGGTAAGCACAAAGTAAGATGGCTGTTTTTTGTACTAGTTACATTGCATTTATTTTATTATGTAATGAAGATATGGTGATTTTATTTCCATATTCATTTTATGTGTATAAGTGCAAAGTGGTGGGTTCATTTTTTCTGCCGAACTCATAATTGCCACACAATACAATACAGGGCTACACGAACTATGTTTGAAAATTTAACGGACAGGCTAGAGGGCGTATTTAAAAAACTTCGTGGCCATGGTAAACTGACTGAAGACAATATTCAGGATGCCATGCGTGAGGTGCGTATTGCTCTACTTGATGCCGATGTAAGCTTTAAAGTTGCTAAGCAATTTGTTGCTTCTGTGACGGAAAAGGCCATCGGACGTGAAGTTGGCAAAAGTTTATCGCCCGGACAGCAAATAATCAAAATAGTTCATGAAGAACTTGTCAGTCTCCTTGGTGGAGATACAGCTCAAATAGAGCTTGATGGCCGTCAACCTGTTGTCATTATGATGGCAGGCCTGCAGGGCTCTGGTAAAACAACCACCTCGGGTAAACTGGCAAAAATGCTCAAAGACAAGGGACGCAGACCTTATCTTGTCCCCGCCGATGTCTATCGACCTGCGGCAATTGAGCAGCTTCAGGTGCTTGGCGACAGACTAGATGTGCCGGTGCACCCATCAACAACAGCGACAAAGCCTGTTGATATTTGTACCCAGGCAATTGCCGAGGCGAAGATAAAAAATTATGATACCGTCATAATTGATACCGCCGGTCGATTGCATGTGGATAATGTCCTAATGGGCGAACTCCAAGAGATTCAAGCAGCAGTACAGCTTTCCGAGATCCTCTTCGTTGCCGACGCAATGACAGGACAGGACGCGGTAACTGTTGCCGATAAATTTAACACAGACTTAGAAATTTCTGGTATTATCCTTACCAAGATGGAAGGTGATGCAAGAGGCGGTGCAGCCCTGTCTATTAAGACAGTTACTGGCAAGCCAATTAAGTTTGTAGGTGTTGGCGAGGCTCTTGATGCCCTTGAAGTATTCCATCCTGAACGGGTTGCCTCTCGTATTTTAGGTATGGGTGATGTCCTTACCCTTATCGAAAAAGCAGAGGCCGTTGTAGATAAAGACCAGGCCAATAAGCTTGCGCACAAATTACAAACCAATCAGTTTACGCTGGAAGATTTTCTTGACCAAATTCAACAAATCAAGAAAATGGGTTCTCTTGACCAAATTTTAAGTATGGTTCCAGGCATTAATAAGCTCAAGAAAATTAAAGATGCCCCACAACCAAATGAGAAAGAGCTCGGCAAAACAGAAGCTATTATTCGTTCCATGACACTCAAGGAACGGAGAAACCACAAGCTCATCAATACCAGTAGACGTCAGCGTATTGCAGACGGCTCTGGAACAAGTATAACTGATGTAAACAGAGTGTTGAAAAGTTATTCAGAAATGCTGAAGATGATGAAAAAAATGCGTGGAAAGCCAGGACTTATTACAGGCGAAAAACGCAGGAAGTTACCAAAAGGTATGAAAAAGAGAAGATAACTTTGTCTCACGACAAAGATATTATTTATGATCTGTGATGTGCCGAATATGGCGCGGGAACAATAACCGGAGGAGTTACCGGAATGGCAGTACGTATTAGACTAACCAGACTTGGAAGAAAGAAGATGCCTTTTTATCGTCTTGTTGTAGCTGACAGTGAGGCTAAACGCGATGGTAAATTTCTTGATATCGTAGGAACATATGATCCTATGCAAGATCCAGCAGTTATCACCATCAACGATGAGAAGTTGCAAGATTGGGTAGGACGTGGTGCTTTGCCTACTACCACAGTCAAGAGTCTCTTGAAAAAAGCTGCTGCAAACAAGTAAGATATGCAGGAACTAATAGCACATATAGCCAAATCACTTGTTGATCATCCTGAAGAGGTGAAGGTATCTAAATCTGTTACAGATGATACCATCACCTTGGAGCTCGCGGTAGCACCCGACGATCTCGGTAAGGGTATTGGCAAACAAGGAAGAACTGCACGAGCTATGCGTTCCATTCTTTCAGCAACAGCTGCTAAAGAAGACATGCGTTCTCGGCTTGATATCGTCGAATAAATATTATGAGTTCTGAATATAATTTCCCAGAGGACAAATTTGTTCTCATCGGTAAGATAGTAAAAGCTCATGGTATGCGAGGTGAAGTAAAGGTTTTTCTTTACTCTGGCCATCCAGAAAGGCTTTCTGATTATCAACAGGTATTCCTTGTTGATGAAAAAGGTGTCTTGTCACCTTCGCTTCAGGTAAATAAGAGTCGCCCCCAGGGCAAAATGGCTATTACCTTATTTGAAACAATATTTGATCGAAATCGAGCTGAACATGTTGAGGGAAGGGGGGTTCTCGTAGCAAGAGATTCCCTTCCTGAAATTGATGCAAGTGAATATTACTGGCACCAGCTTATCGGCAAAGAGGTTGTTGGTTTGGATGGAAATAGTTTTGGCAAGGTTCGCGAAATGTTTTCCAATGGAGCCCAAGATATCATGGTGGTTTCAGCTCCAAATGGTGATGAAATTCTTATACCGATAATAGCAGACATTGTTGTTGAAACAGGTGAAGAATATATTGTCATTGACCCTCCTGAGGGCCTCATTAATATGAACGAAACATAACAGTATGTTATTTAACATATTGACTATCTTCCCCAATCTCCTCTCTTCTCCCCTTGAAGAGGGCATTTTGAAAAGAGCACAAAATTCGGGAAGTATAGACGTTAACATTGTTGATATTAGGCAATATGCCTCTGATAAACATTCCACCACGGATGCTCGCCCCTATGGCGGTGGTGAGGGAATGGTTATGAAGGCAGAGCCACTCAGCCTTGCTGTCCAAGATATCAAAAAGAAAGATGCAGGCAGAGTAATTTTCCTCACTCCTCAGGGTAGAAAGTATACACAGAGAGTTGCCGAAGAACTTGCTCAAGAATCAAGTATTACTCTAGTCTGTGGCCGTTATGAGGGTGTTGACGAGCGTTTTTGTGAAAAATATATTGATGATGAAATATCCCTTGGAGATTTCATCTTAACTGGTGGAGAACTTGCCGCCTTAATGGTAGTCGATTCAGTTAGTCGCATATTACCAGGAGTGCTTGGTTGTGATGCAAGTGTCACAAATGACACTTTTAGCCGTCACCTCCTCAAGCATCCTCAATATACTCGCCCTCGCATTTTTGAGGGGCTTGAAGTTCCGGACGTACTTTTATCCGGTGATCATCAGGCAATAGAAGACTATCGATTTATTGCTTCTGTTGAACGAACTTTTCATAAAAGACCTGGTCTGCTAAAAAAAGAGATCTTCAACAAAAGAGAGAAAAAATTGCTCAAGCAACATAATTTGTACTCCAAAATAGTTGCCTTGCAAGATATTGACTGATATGGTTACTTTAGGCGCAAAAAATGTTTCAATTGCTCTGGTTCACCACCCAGTTGTAAATAAAGTTGGAGAAATAATCGGTTCTGCCGTGACAAATCTGGATCTTCATGATATAGCCAGAGTTGCGCGGACGTATGGTGTGGGCCAATATTATTTAACCACCCCCTACGAGGATCAACAAAAACTCATTGGTGAAATCATTGCTCACTGGCAAACAGGACATGGGGGAACCTATAATCCTGCTCGCAAAGAGGCCCTGAGCATTGTTTCAATGGCTGGATCAATTGATGCTGTAATTGAAACAATAGAGCAGCAACATGGGCGTAAACCCACTGTTATTGCTACCAGTGCAAAGGTAAGTGAAAATACACTTGCCTATGATAAAGTTCGGGAGAAATTAGGCCTTAACGAGCCCATACTTCTCCTATTTGGCACGGCTCATGGCCTCGCTCCTGAAGTGATGAATCGTGTTGATTTTGTTCTGCCACCTATTGACGGTGGAACAGATTATAATCACCTTCCTGTACGAGCTGCCGTTGCTATAATCATGGACAGATTGCTTGGCTGGGAATAGTCGTTAACAAACCAAGTAACTGGTATTTACCAAAAAATATAACCACTATAAAAAACGCTATGAGCATAATAATAGACAGAATTAATCAAGAGCAGATGCGTCAAGATCACCCAGATTTTCGTCCAGGTGACACCGTAGCAGTACATATTCGCATCATTGAGGGAAGTAAAGAAAGGGTTCAGCTTTTTCAAGGCGTTGTAATCAAACGTCAAAAAGGCACCATGGATGCTTCTTACACCGTACGTAAAATCTCCCACGGTGTTGGCGTTGAGAAGACCTTCGCACTGCACAATCCACGTATCGAGAAGATCGAGGTTATCACCCGTGGTCGTGTACGTCGTTCACGTCTCTACTATCTCCGTGATCTTCGCGGTAAGGCTGCACGTATTCGTGAGCGCAGTCTCAGACGTTAAGAATAGCATTATTCAAAACAGTGTTTTTCTCTTTGAGGAGAGCACTGTTTTGAACTCTTCATATTTTTTCCCAGCCAGGTGGATCCTCCATCCTGTTTTGCACTTACAGGTGCTTTTTTTTTGCATTGCAAGTGAGTCTTTATGAAAGACATCATCCCTCTTTTATCCCAGCTCCCGCAGGACAATTTTTTTCTTGAACGATCTCTTCATAATCTTGGCTATGATATCATAGCTGGCACCGATGAAGTGGGTCGAGGCCCCCTTGCTGGACCTGTCATTGCCGCGGCTGTGATTTTGCCGGCAGACTGCGACCATCATCTGTTTCAGGATTCAAAAATTCTCAGCCACAAAAAACGAGTTCATCTCTTTCAACTACTCACGGAAATAGATGCCTTCATTGGTATCGGCACCGTATCTGAAAAAATTATTGATGAGATAAACATCCTTCAGGCATCTCTCTTAGCCATGAAACTGGCCATCGAGGACCTTGCGTCCAACTGTTCACGGCCGAGCTTTCTTCTTGTTGACGGCAAGTTTAAAGTGCCCATTGATCTCGCTCAAGTTGCTCTGATCAAAGGAGAATCCAAGAGTGCCTCCATCGCCGCCGCAAGTATTGTGGCCAAGGTGACCCGGGACAGATACATGCAAGATCTGCATAGCCAATATCCCCAATATGGTTTTAATACCAATAGTGGCTATCCCACCAAAAAACACCGTGAGGCAATCGGGGAATTTGGCATCACCTGTTATCATCGCAGATCTTTTAAGGGAGTAAAAGAGTATGTCGATATTTCGCAAGAAAAAGGGGGCAGAGGGTGAGTACCTCGCCTGCCGCTTCCTAAAAAAACAGGGTTATGTCATTCTGCAAAAAAACTACAGGAAAAAATATGGGGAAATTGATATTATTGCCCAAGAAGGTGGAGATCTTGTCTTTGTTGAGGTGAAAACAAGATCAAACAGTGATTGGGGAAGTCCTGTTGCCGCTGTTACCAAACAAAAACAACGGAAAATCATCAGAGTTGCTCAAACATATCTTGCCGAAACAGAATTATTTGATGAGGCAATCCGTTTTGATGTCATCGGAATTATTTTAGATGAAAACTCTCCACCAATATTTGAACTTATCCATAATGCCTTTGAGCTAGAAAAATTCAATGGCATCTTCTGATAAATCACCTGCAAACAGGTAACCAATATGCAAAACCAAGCTCCCCTGCCCCTCGCCATTACAATGGGTTGCCCCTCTAGTATCGGCCCTGAGATAATCTTAAAAAATTTCCTTCACAAAACAGAACAACGGGCAAATATTGTCCTTGGCGATATAGGTATTCTGAAAAAGGCAGCTCAGGAATTAGGCCTCAATGTCCCCATCACTGCCTGGCAACCAGGAGAACAGATAGAGCAACAGTCCCTTCTCGTTATGCCTCTCTCCAATATTAAAAAGCATATATGGGGAGCACCCGACCACGCCTCCGGAACGGCAATGGCCTCCTATATTACCAAGGCTGTAGAGATGACCCAGGCAGGAATATTCTCAGGCATCGTTACCTGCCCTATATCCAAGGCATCTCTGAATCAGGCAGGCTTCCATTTTCCCGGCCATACAGAAATGCTCGCCTCCTTGACCAGCACAGAGAAAGTTGGCATGATGATGGCAGGCGACCGACTCCGAGTTACCCTTGTTACCCTTCACTGTCCACTTGCGACAGTGGCCGCCCAGTTGAGCGTGCCCAGGGTGCTGGAGATGATCAGGATAACCCATACCAGTCTTCAGGATGATCTGGGTTTTAAAATGCCTCGGATTGGCGTGGCAGCACTCAATCCCCACGCCGGTGAGGGCGGACTTTTCGGCAATGAAGAGGCAACAACCCTCATGCCTGCCATAGAACAGGCCAGAGCAGAGGGAATAAAGGTAAGTGAGCCTTTACCCCCAGACACCGTTTTTGTTAAGGCCATTGCCGGAGAATTTGATGCCGTGGTCTGTATGTACCACGATCAAGGACTCATTCCCTTCAAGCTCATCCACTTTGAAGATGGTGTAAACGTTACCTTGGGTCTCCCCATCGTTCGCACCTCTGTGGACCATGGCACTGCCTATGACATTGCAGGAAGGGGTATTGCCAGCCACAGTAGCCTAGCCGCAGCAATTGAACTTGCAGAACAGATCACCATCCATAGACAACAAAATTTATAGGTTTTACGGTATAAAATGAGTAACAATCCTGGAAAATTAATTATCTTTGAGGGCACAGACGGCGCTGGGAAATCTACCCAGATAAAGATGCTTGCCAACTACCTTCGTAGTAAAGGTCTTGATGTTATAGCCAGCTTCGAACCAACAAATGGGCCCTATGGGCAAAAAATACGACAGCTCTATACAGACCGGAACAAGGTCACCAGAAACGAAGAGCTGGAGCTTTTTTTAGCCGACCGCCGAGAACACGTCAATAAACTTATCAACCCCGCAATCAGTGCTGGAAAAATAGTTCTCTGTGACAGATACTATCTCTCCACCGCGGCCTATCAGGGCGCACTAGGTTTTGATGTTGAAGAGATACTTCAGCGTAACAGCTTTGCCCCCACCCCTGATCTGGCCCTTCTTCTGCAAATTCCCGTAGAGGATGGCAGAAGGCGTATTACCAGTTCACGAGGGGAAGAAACTAATGATTTCGAAAAGGCGGAGATGCTTGAAAAGGTATCTACTATTTTCAATTCTCTCTCCTTTCCCTATATACGCCACATTAACGCCTGCCAATCCATAGATAATGTCCAAAGAGATATCATAATGCAGGTCAAACAATTATTAAAAATGGCATAACTCTATGGGTAAACGGTCTCTTCTTATCATCTGCGCCCTGCCCCTACTGATCTCCTGTAGCGCAATAACTACGGAAAGGTCAACGACACCAGCCAGTATCCAAGAGGAGAATGGGCAGATTTGCGCCTATTCCTCCTTTTTGAAGGCACACACAGAAGAGCTGAACTCTAATTACGAAAATGCCCTCCAGTACTACCAAGAGGCCCTGATCTGTGATCCAGGATCAATCTACATACAAAACAAACTGCCTCTAATGATGATCAAGATGGGAGCTTTTGAAGAGGCAAGAATCTGGATAGAAAACAATATGACTACCCAGCAGGACAAAATTTTTCTCTCTCTCCTCTTGGCCAGACTCTATAGCGAAACAGGAAATCCGGAACGGGCAACAGATATATATAATCACCTTCTCAAAGAAAAAGAGACTACAAATATACTTCTTCGCCTCGCCCTTCTCTATCACAACCTTGGCCAATATCGACAGGCCGAGGCTGTCTACTATAGAATTCTCCATACCAACAATGACTCCTATCTTGCCCATCTCTATCTTGCCCAAAATCTCTTCGCCGACAATCAACTACAAAAGGCAGCAACCCATTATGAAAAGGCTCTTAAACTGGAGTGGTCAATACCTCTGGCCTATGAGGTGGGCAATTTTTACACTGAGTTAAGCGACTATGAACAGAGCCTGGCCCTCTATAATAAAATTTTGCTGACAGACCAGAGCGAAGAGCTTGCCTTTTCCCTGAAATTACTCTCTCTATTGCAAATAAAAAAAACAGAGCAAGCCCTCAAAGAACTCAATAATAGACGGAGCTATAGCGAAAACCCGGAGTATCTTGATTTGCTGGTCAGCCAGACCCTACTGGCCAAAGGACAGACAGTTCAGGCAGAAAAATTGCTTGAAGAGATGATTCCCCGCTACTCCTCAGGTAAGGCCGCACTGACCCTCTCTATCCTTGCCTACGAAAAACAACAGTATAATAAAGCATTGCAATGGCTTCGCTATATAAAAAATAACGATACAAGCTATGAACAGTCTATCCATCTACGTTTGCAAATCTTGTTCCAAATAAACCAATTTTCTCAGGCTATAAAAATCATAAACGCTCAAATAAAAGCAGAGAACACTCCTTATTGGTACAAGTTACTAGCAGCCACCTACAGCCAAAGTAAAAATGAGAAAATGGCAGAACAGACATATCGTCATGGCTTAAAGGAGTTCCCCGTTGATCCGGATATTTCGTATGCCTATGCCCTCTTTCTCGATAAAAAGGAACGCTTTTCTGAAGCGGTTGACCTCATGCTAGAGGTCCTGAAAAAAAACAGTGCAAATGTGCAGGCCCTTAATTTTATTGGTTACACCTGGGCAAATAACGAAATAAACCTCCCCCAAGCAAAAATATACCTACAAAAGGCTGCCAGATTACTGCCCGAGAATGGCTTTATCCACGATAGTCTGGGCTGGTGCTATTATAAATTAGGCGAATGGGACATGGCCCTGACCGAACTGCAAAAAGCCCACAAAATAGAACCTCAGGATCCCTTTATTGCCGAGCATCTGGGCGATACCTATCTCCGCTTGCAGGATTACGAAAATGCGATAATAATATACAGATCTGCGCTCAAACTCTATAAAGAGAGAGACATCCGCCAAAAAGAAATCTTCCTCAAAGAAAAAATAGGGCACATCCTCAGCCAAGCTCAAGAAAACAGACCATGATATTCTTCCCACGCCTGCCAAAGTCATCGATCCTCTTTTGCCTGTTACTCCCCCTACTCCTAAGCTCCTGTAGTAGTGTCCCCTGGCAGAGCAAGACCTTAATCCTTAAACTAGACCCAGCCTATGAGGAGTACCAGAGACAATTTGCTGATATACAACGGGCACAGAGGGCAATAAATCCAAGCTTTGATGCCGAGGCCCGTATTGAAATCACCAGTAGCCTTAAAAACAAAAAATTCGCAGGCTATCTGGCCATTCTCTCACCATCTTATATAAAATTTGTTCTTTCAAGTCCCCTGGGCCAGCCTCTTGTGGTTGCAACAGGTGACGGGCAAAACTGGCAAACAATCAACACCCAAAGCAAGAGCTATCAACGAGATAAAATAAGCCAATTTCTAAGGGATCAAGATCTGCCGAAGGAGATAGCCCAAATTGGCCTAGCCAATATTCTCTCCGCTCAAATAGGCAGAGGCTTTAATCCTCCATGGGCTCTTAAAGATGATAAGAAGAATCGCGGCATATGGTACGCACCTCTAAGTGGGACAACAGCTGAACACATTCTCGTTGATTATCGCGGCAGAAAAATTATTGGCAGGACAATAGGATCCACAGAGAAACAACAAATTGTGATTCTCTATGATGACTGGACAGTCATTGACGGTTATGAAATCCCTAGCCTTATAACCATCTCAGGACTCTCCTATGGAGCTGAAATAAAAATCATATTAACAGAGATCATTGCTCAACCACGATTGCAGAAAACAAGCTTTCAAATAGTCCCCCCACCGGGCTTTCGCCAAAGCTCCTGATCATTGGAGACGTTTTTCGCCTCACCGGTGACAATAAGAGAAAAGGTATTACCTTGTCTGTTAACAGACTGCCCTATGTTGTAAATATAATTGGGTTTAAAGGTTATAATGGTTTCGAACTGTTCCGAACTGTATTGGAGAGGGCTGTAAATACTTTCAATATACTTACTTCCATCCAATAGGGTCACAGCCCGTATATCATCCCCCGGGGAAACGGCTGTAAATTGGCAAAACACACGTAACTTCCCATTTTTTTCTGCCCCCACAACGGGCATAACGAACTTATCAAGACAAAAGACAATCTCTTCTGATTGGGAAGATTTTAAATGTGTTATGCCAAGAAGGACAAGACCTACAGGAGAGGGCTGAACTGAATATTTTTCCTGACGAAGTACCTTCTTCATCCCCCTGCCAATTCTTTTCAGGCGAGGTGAATAGACGGATATTCCCCGACCATTAGGCGTATTTTCTGTTATGGTAGGAGCTGGCGTCTGGCTTTTCTTACGTGGCAAACGAGTTACCCTGATAAGAGGATATTCTATTTTCCTCTCTTTAGCAGGACTAGCCTGTTCACTCTCGTCTTGAACCTGACAAGTACTGTTCTTATTTAAACTTCCAAGAGAAAGATCAACAGGGATACGTATCTTTCTGGCCTTGGGTGTCGCGTGAATCACGGTCACAGCTTCGGCAGGGGAGGGGTTAAAAGCAAATATTGGCGATAAGATTGACAATACCAGCAAAAAACAAAATCTCCCTAAAACAAGGTCTTTCTTTTTCATAACAAGCCATTAAGATAAAAAAGCAACAACCAAACATTTCCTTGCCTTTCTCCTGACTTGAAAAGTCAAACAATTTTCAGTAAAGGAAGAGAGCATAATAGTTATATTCAATATATCACCTAGGTGCATAAAGTTATTATGGGATGTGTCCCATATTGCCTAGTCTCACAATAGAACCTTTATAATAAAAAATAAATCATGACAGATTGTAGCCTCTTCCCTTTTATAAGTAAACCAGGCAGGTACCTCGGACAAGAATTTAACTCTACTCAAAAAAACTGGCAAGACACCTCTGTACGCAATGCTCTTATTTTCCCAGATCTTTATGAAATAGGTATGTCCCACCAGGGACTACAGATTCTTTACCATATTCTCAATGCATCGGACAACTTTCTCGCCGAACGATCTTATTGTCCGGGGAGAGACGTTGAAAAACTGCTCAAGGAGAAGAATCTGCCCCTTACCAGTCTTGAGTCAGGCACCCCCCTCAAAGACTTTGATATCATTGGTATTACCCTCCCCTACGAGTTATGCTACACCAATATCCTGACCATCTTGGACCTTGCTAACATCCCCTTCAGGGCAAAGGATCGTGACTCTAGCTCTCCCCTGCTCATTGCCGGCGGAGCAGGAGCCTTTAACCCGGAACCCGTTGCTGAAATATTTGACGCAATTGTTGTTGGTGATGGCGAAGATGTTATCCTTCTCATCTCTGAACTGGTGCAACAGTCAAAAAAAGAAGATTGGCCCAAAGAGACTCTCCTAACAAAACTTGCCGAGCTTGATGGCATCTACGTCCCCAGCCATTTTACCCCCATCTACGATGATGCGGGCATCCTGACCAAAATAGAGGCAACAGGACCCAAGGAAACAGTCCTTAAGTGTTTTGTTAAAGACTTTGAAGAAATTTCTCACCTGCTCAAACCCATTGTACCCAATGCCAAGATTGTCCACGACCGTCTTGGAATTGAAGTTGCACGGGGCTGCACCAGAGGATGTCGATTTTGTCAGGCCGGTATTACCTACCGTCCCGTACGGGAGCGTAGTCCTGAGCAGATAAAAAAACTTGCCAAAGAAGCCATCCAGGATTCCGGTTTTGATGAACTGGCCCTCCTCTCCCTGTCAACAGGTGATTACTCCTGCCTTGATGGGCTGCTACCTGACCTAATGAATGAATTTTCTGAAAAATTTGTTTCAGTGGCCATGCCCTCCATGCGAGTGGGAACCCTGTCACAAAACATCATGGATCAGATAAAAAGGGTGCGTAAAACAGGCTTTACCATGGCCCCGGAAGCCGGTAGCGAACGTCTACGCCGAGTTATAAATAAAGGCATTACCGAAGAGGCCCTGCTCGACACCTGCAAGGAGGCATTTACCCTTGGCTGGACCCTAATGAAGCTCTACTTTATGATCGGACTACCCACCGAAACAGATGAGGATATTGAGGCGATAGGAGAACTCACCAATAAGGTTCGACAGTTCCGCGATGCTGGTGGCAATTCACGCAAGAGTCAGGTTAATGTCAGCGTTGGCACCTTTGTTCCCAAGCCACATACGCCTTTTCAGTGGGCTGCCCAGCTCACCATCGAAGAGAGTAAGAGAAAAATCCAAATTCTCAAAGAGGTCCTCCCCAAAAAGGGCTGTAAGTTTAAATGGCACACCCCGGAACAGAGCTTTTTGGAAGGTGTTTTCTCAAGGGGTGACCGAAAATCACTGAACCTCCTTATTAAGGCCTGGGAAATGGGCGCTCGCCTTGATGGTTGGTCCGAGCATTTCAACCTCTATCTCTGGCGCGAAGCTGCCAAGGCTGTCGAGATTGACATGGATCAGTATCTCCGAGAGCGTGATCTAAGTGAGGTGCTCCCTTGGCAGCACATCCAAACCGGGGTTACCACAGATTTTTTCAAGGACGAACTGGAAAGGGCAGTAGCAGAAACCTATACTCCAGATTGTCGTTATAACAAATGCCAGAAATGCGGTGTCTGTGATTTCAAAACCGTGGCCCCAATTGTCTTCAACAAAAAAAGATTCTTAGAAGAGCCTGAGCGACGACCAGTTCCTGAAAAAAGGGTCGTGGACAACAAGGATCACCATTTCAAATATATCGTTCACTATTCTCGTAAGGGAAATATCTGCTTTCTTGGTCATCTGGAAATCTTACTGGTTGTATTTCGGGCCCTGCGCAGGGCAAATATTGAGACCAACTTCTCCCAAGGGTTCAACCCAAGTCCCAAGGTCTCCTTTGGACCAGCGCTTGCCGTAGGCACGGAGAGTCTGGCAGAATATTTCATCCTCGACCTCCCCACTCCATTTGAAAATTTAGCCGAGGCGACAGACAGATTAAGCGACAATTTACCTCCTGGCATTGATGTTACCGGGGTTGAGATTCATAATGGCAAGATTCCACAAGAGATAATCACCAGCTATCAGGTGACATTTCCTAAAGCCCTCGGCCTGGAAGAACAGGAGAAACTGCAAGCTTTTGCTGATGCAGAGGTATTTGAGTGGTCAAGGCTTCGTAAGGGCAAGAGAAAGACCATCAATGCCCGACCGCTCATCGAGAGCATAAAGATGACTGGCGACAACACCATTGCCCTGGATCTGATCAACTGTGCAAGCGTCCCCGGCATAAAGCCCATTGAGGCCCTGGCCCTTATCTTTGCCCTCAATGCAGAGGAGAGTCTCCGCCTCAAGCTCCTTAAAACGGGCTGGCACCCCATAAAATCTCAGAACAGATATTAAATGCCAAGCTACGAGCTATGCCATGATTAAATGCTGTCTCAAAAAAACACCCATAACGAGGAGGCTACTTCTCGTCCTCCTCGCATGGGTGTTTTTGCCAACAGGATGGGTCAGTAGCAGTAGCCTTCAGGAGGATATCGACCATGGAGGCTACTGGTTTACAACTACCAGTAAGCCACTCAGACTCAAGGAAACGACAGGTTTTATTCCCGCCTCCACCACCAAGCTGGTCACGGCTCTGGCAGGACTGCGTATCCTCGGGAGCGACTATCGTTTCAGCACCGATTTTTTATATGACGGAAAGGGGGCGCTCACCATTATAGGCGGTGGCGATCCCCTCCTGATTTCAGAAGAGATCGACAAAATTTGCCGGGCCTTAAAACTCCGAGGCGTAAGCAGGGTGCACACCCTCCGTCTTGAGACCTCACTCTTCCACCTTCCCCAGCCCGCACTCGGCACAGAGCAGACAGAACAACCCTACGACGCCCACAATGGAGCCCTCGTTGTCAACTTCAACAGTATTAATGTGAGGGTGGATGAAACTGGCATTGTCTTATCCGCCGAAGAGCAAACACCACAGTTAGCGCTGATGAAAGATATAGTGGGATTGGAAGCGGGCAAGCACCGCATCAATGTCAACCAGATGGTAGCAGATGACCTGCCACCGGTTCTGCGCTACAGTGGGGAACTCTTCCTCGCCCTCCTGAAAAGAAACGGCATCAATACAGAAGATGCACGGATAGCGAGAGGGAAAGCAGTAGAGAAAAGCCAGCTCGTACTCCACTGGCAGTCAAGCTGCAACCTCCAAGAGACAATTGGTAAATGCTTGAAATATTCTAATAATTTCATTGCCAACCAGATTTTTTTACAGATTGGTCTGCACCAATATGGAGCACCGGCCACCTGGGAAAAGGGCAGGAGAGCCCTGAACACCTTTATCCAAAATGATCTGCGTATAGAGAAGAGCCAGTTGCAACTCGTTGAAGGCTCCGGCCTCTCACGTGACAATCATATAAGCCCCAGGGCAATGATCACGGTTCTTGAAAATTTCGCTCCATATCACAGCTTACTCCCCTATAATAGCCAGACACGGACATTCATCAAGACGGGTACCCTCCGGGGTGTTTACTGCCTTGCTGGATTTCAACCCAGGGGAGAAAAGCTCTATCCATTTGTTATATTTCTCAATCAGATAAAAAATTCACGAATGTCCGTATTGGAAGACCTTATCCATCTTTCCCGACAAAAAAAAGAGGGGGCATAGGCCAATGCGCATACTTCACATCCTTAGCCAATATCCTGATTTTACCGGCAGTGGCATCTATCTTCAGGAGATGCTCCGCCAGAGCAGGAAAAGGGGATATCAAAACTTTCTCATCGCAGGAAGTGGTCCACAGGCAATTTCCCCAGACTGGCTCGGGGCACTTACCGCGGGGCACAGCTTTGTCTCCTTTGAAAAAAAACAGCTCAACTTCTCCCTACCCGGAATGAGCGACATTATGCCCTACCCCAGCAGTCAGTTCAAGGCCCTGCAACCTGAACAGATCCGGGCATACCAACAGGTTTTTACTGAGACTATCCAGCAGGCCATAGCTGCCTTTCAGCCAGATATAATCCATAGCCATCATCTCTGGTTGGTCAGCTCTCTTATCAAACAACTGGCAGGGGAAATTCCCGTAATCACCAGTTGCCATGGATCTGACCTACGCCAGTATCAGTCCTGCCCTCATTTTCAAGAGAGGGTAGTCAAGGGTTGCAGGAAAATTGACCATATCCTCGCCCTCAGTGAGCAACAGCAAAACGAGATCTGTAGATTCTATGGCATTGAAAAAGAGAGAATAACGGTTGTGGGCGCAGGGGTAAATACCCAACTCTTTAAGGCCGAGAGCAGACAGGCACAGACGACACCTGTCAAACTTCTCTATGCAGGAAAGTTAAGCTACGCCAAGGGAGTACCATATTTACTCAGGGCTCTGCGCGAACTCGTGGAGCTACCCTTTCACATCACCATCGTTGGCAGTGGCACAGGAGAAGAGGCAAGGCATTGCCGAGATCTCAGTGAAGCCCTTGGAGCGAAGGCCACCTTGCGGGGTTCAATAAGCCAACAAAAACTCGCCCAAGAGATGAAGGCAGCCGATATCTTCATCCTGCCCTCCCTCTACGAAGGAATGCCCCTGGTAGTGCTCGAAGCACTCTCCTCTAACTGCAGGGTCCTGAGCACCAAACTTCCCGGAGTATGCGAAATTTTCTGCAAAACAAAATCTCCCAACCTCTATACGATCCCTCTGCCAGAGCTTTCTGCCATTGACCAGATAAAGGAAAGCCAGAAAGATATTTTTACCGACAACCTCCGGCAATCGCTGCAACAGCTCATCGGTAACAGCACATCTCCCCTCCAATCTTCTATAAATGATATCGAATACTTCTCATGGGACAATGTCTTCTCGCGCATAGAAGGTATCTACCAAAAAGTTTTCCAGGGCTAGAAGAAAAAAAATACCTCTTGATTTCCAAAAACGTTTCTGACCATTATTTAATGTAGCGCTCGGGCAAAAACGTCCTTTTTCCCGAAAAAAGCTTCAAGCAAGGGGTAAGAATTATGTTCCCAAAAAAGTTCAGCCAGCTTCTCTTAGCCATCATAACTCTCCTTATGATAAGTCCTAGCGGGGCCTGGGCAAAAAGCGACCAGTACCAAGAGGCTCAAACACTTGTCACCCAGTGCTCCCTTGTCCTTAAAGATTTCTGTAGCAATGATGACTATCAATGGCTGCGCAATAACCTTAAAAATGCCAAGGCTGTCATGGTCGTTCCCCAACGCCTTCGAGGAGGCTTCATCCTTGGTGGTTCGGGTGGTACCGGCACACTTATCAGCCAAAACTCAGACGGTAGCTGGACTGGCCCTGCCTTTTATACAATGGGAGGTGTTTCTCTGGGACTACAGGCTGGAGCTGAAGCCTCACAGGTTGTCATGCTGGTCATGAGCAAAAAAGGCATGGACTCTCTGCTTACTACCTCCTTTAAGCTCGGTGCCGATATAAGTGTTGCAGCAGGCCCCGTAGGAGCCGGTGCCAAGGCCTCAACGGCTGACATAATCGCTTACTCCAAATCCAAGGGTGTCTTTGGTGGACTCAGCCTTGACGGCTCGGTTATAGCTGTCCGCGACGCCCTCGACAAAGCATATTACAAGAAAGCCGTTTCTCCCAGTGACATTCTCATCGCAAAATCTGTCAATAACCCTGCGAGCATATCCTATAGAGAAACAGTACAAAAACTTGCCAATAGTAAATAAAGAGACCTAAATAGAGAGAGGCCCACAGACTCTAGCCTGTGGGCCCCTCTTTTTTAGGAGAAGATCAATCTTCCTATCTCAGCACATACCTGCCCTGTGCCTCCCTTTTTATCGGCAAAGAACTCCTCTATCTGCTCCCGAAAGCGTTCCCTGCAACACTCCCTCTCCAACTCTTCACAAAGAACAGCTACAAGTTCGCTACTGTCCGCCACCTCCCGCACCAGACCATGCTCAATAACCCCACGCCCGACCCAGGCAAAATCCTGCCAATGAGGGCCTATGATGGGCCGAACACCGTGGGCAAGAGGTTCAAGGAAATTTTGTCCACCGAGAGGAGCCAAAGAGCCACCAACAAAGGCAACATGGGCATAGGCATAGGCTGAGGCAAGCTCACCAAAAAGATCCCAGAGAACAACAGATACCTCCGGGTGAAGGTCTGCCACATCTAAATCACTACGTTGAGTAAATTCAATTCCATTTTGCCGAAGCAGAGAGGCAAGAGAGGCTACCCGTTCAATATGTTTAGGGAATATGCCCACCACAACATCGGGTCTTTCATCAAGAAACCGTTTCAGAGCAAGGACAATTTCCTCTTCCTCTTGACGCCTGATAGAGCCTAGAACAACAAATTTCTTCTTCTCCAAAAACGCAAACTTCTTCGCTGCCGGTTCAAGCAGAGTATCCAGCCTATCAAACTTCATATTGTGCATGGCCTGAACTCGATCAATACCAAATACATCGGCAAACCTGCGCTGATCATCCCCGGCAATGGCAAATATTTTTTTCGGCCCGTAATCTCGAAAAAACGGACGTAAATGTCTATAGGATCGATAACTACCAGCAGACATCCTGCCATTGACAATAAGAACAGGGACAGAGGCCTGCCGGGCGCAATAGAGGAGGCCCGGCCAAAGCTCTGTCTCTATAATAGCAATCACCTTGGGCCTGTATATTTTTAGGGCAGATCGCATTATAAAGGGAGCATCGAGGGGGAAATATACCACCTGAACCTCAATATCACTGACCGCTTCAATCTCTTTTTTTCCCTGCAGGAGGATCCCAACCCCCTGACTGGTTCCCGCGCTCAGGAGTATTCGACATCCTCTCACTGGCCCCATATCCCTTTGCAGCTGCCTTAAAACCATGAGACTAAGTAACGACTCACCACCAGATGCTGCCTGTAGCCACAGGTCAAAGGGCCCCGCATGGACCTCGTGCAAGGTCCTCTGCTGCCAACCGTTGGAAAGCCGGGGAAAACAGCGCAAAACAGGCAAGGCAATTCGCCAAAGCAGACTATAAAATGCCAGAAATATTTTCAGCAAAAGATTTTTATATAGATACATAGGTCCTTTGAGTTCAAGGTTGAAACTCTCAAGCAAAAAATTGCAAAGCTAGCCTCTTAGCCAATCCTTGTCAATTATATTTGCAACAACGAGTTTTTCTTCTCAATATTTTGCAGCATTAAGGGAGATAAAAAGCACATTTCTCAATTGACGAATATACCCCCCTCCTGTAAATAAGGCAGTCAAACTTTGACTTACACTTAAAAAGCCTGCTCTGTCAGGTATAAATTTGTTCTGGATGGCACCAAAATTATGCGCACATCAAGCTGGACCTTACCAATAATTGTTTTATCACAATTTGCCGGAGGATCACTCTGGTTTTCAGGAAATGCCATTGTAAGCGACCTCGTTCAAGAGTGGGGGATAAGCCCGCATGCAACTAGCTATATTACCTCATCCGTTCAACTTGGATTTATCCTGGGCACCCTCTTTTTTGCCTACTTTACCATCGCTGACAGATACCCTCCTAAAAAAATATTTTTTACCTGCTCCCTCCTTGGCGCCCTATTCAACAGCCTTATTGTCATTCTGCCAAATAGTCTTCTCAGCCTCATCATCCTTCGCTTTGCCACAGGCTTCTTCCTTGCCGGTATCTACCCTGTCGGAATGAAAATTGCAGCGGGCATCTATAAGGAGGGCCTTGGCAGGGCCCTGGGTTTTTTGGTAGGAGCACTGGCCATCGGCACAGCATTTCCCCACCTACTAAAAACAACAGACTTTCACGTTGCCTGGCAGCTCGTACTACTCGCCACCTCCACCCTCTCCATCATTGGTGGTCTGGCCATGCTCTTATTTGTCCCCAATGAGGTAGGCGCCCCCCAGGGAATCCCCTTTGCCCGAGGTGCCTTTTCTACCCTTATCAAGGCAAAGGCCATGAGGGCCGCAGCCCTTGGCTATTTTGGTCATATGTGGGAGCTCTACACCCTGTGGGCATTTATTCCTCTTTTTTTGAGTGCCTTTAACACCCTCCATCCGCAGGCTGACATAAATATTCCCCTATGGACATTTATTGTCATCGCCTCTGGATTTATAGGTGGCTCTGTGGGCGGCCTGCTTTCACAAAAAAGAGGCAGTGGCCCCGTTGCCTGCTATCAGCTTACCGTCTCCGGCACCTGCTGCCTGCTCTCACCACTATTTTTCGCACTGCCTCTACCAGCCTTTCTCTTTATCATGTGGATCTGGGGCATCTGCGCCGCTGGTGATTCGCCGCAATATTCAACGCTTATTGCCCAAAACGCACCCAAAAACCTGGTAGGTTCCGCCCTCACCCTCGTCAATAGTATTGGCTTTTTCCTCACCATAGTCTCTATCCAGTTTGTGGACTGGATGTCGCAGTTCATGATAACAGAACACCTTTTTTTGCTCCTCCTGCCAGGGCCACTGATCGGCCTCTACTGCATGAGAAGGTTTCTGCCTATAATGCACCGCAAACAACGGGCACAGTAAATAATAACGGCGAAGATTTCCGTCCTTGATAATTACTGAATAAAGAAAAATATACTTTCTATTTGCAATATATAAAAAAAAGCCTATTTTTTGATAGCCTATGAAAGCTTTTTAATAAAGAGTTTCTCTCTTTAATTTAATGATAAAAAACAAAAAAATCCTATGAGTAAACAACTTGAGCAGGAAATCGCCAAACGGCGAACCTTTGGTATCATCAGTCACCCCGATGCAGGTAAAACAACCCTTACAGAAAAGCTTCTCCTCTTTGGTGGCGCCATCAATATGGCAGGAGCAGTAAAATCTCGTAAGATTGAGCGCAAGGCAACCAGTGACTGGATGGCAATTGAACAGGAACGTGGAATTTCAGTTACAACCTCTGTAATGAAATTCACCTACAGGGAACATGAGATAAACCTCCTTGACACCCCGGGTCACCAGGATTTTTCAGAGGATACCTATCGTGTACTGACGGCTGTTGACTCCGCAATTATGGTCATAGACAGCGCCAAGGGTGTTGAGGCTCAGACAGAAAAGCTCATGGAAGTATGTCGGATGCGTAATACTCCGATTATAACCTTTATCAATAAGCTTGACAGAGAAGGAATGCATCCACTTGATATCATGGCTGATATCGAGGACAAACTTCAGATAGAATGCGCTCCTCTCTCCTGGCCCATCGGTATGGGAAAAGACTTCAAGGGCGTTTACAATATCTACCAAAAGCGCCTGCATCTCTTTACACCGGGCACAGAAAGCATTGATGGTCAGGGGCAGATGATTGAAGACCTTGACGACCCCCTCCTCGATGAACTCCTTGGCCGTCAGGCAGTTGAACTCCGAGAGGACCTTGAGCTTCTGGCAGGGGCAGCCACCCCCTTGGAGTATGACCAGTATCTCAGTGCCACCCAATCACCTGTCTTTTTTGGAAGTGCCGTTAATAATTTTGGTGTTCAGGAAATGCTTGACGCCTTTATTGACATGGCTCCTGCTCCCGGCCCGCGCATGGCTGTCAGCCGTGAAGTGCTGCCAAGCGAAGAAAATTTTTCCGGTTTTGTCTTTAAGATACAAGCCAATATGGATCCTGCCCATCGGGATCGTATTGCCTTTTTCCGCATCTGTTCCGGCAAATTTACCCGAGGCATGAAGGTACATCACCACCGTCTCGGCAAAGATATATCGCTTGCCAACGCCACCATCTTTATGGCCCAGGAACGAGCCAACGTAGAAGAGGCATGGCCTGGGGATATTATCGGCATTCATAACCATGGCACAATCAAGATCGGTGACACCTTTTCTATAAAAGAGCCCCTTAAGTTCACCGGCATACCCAACTTTGCGCCAGAACATTTTAGACGGGTTATCCTGAAAAACCCGCTAAAGATGAAGCAACTGCAAAAGGGCCTTATTCAGCTCGCTGAAGAGGGTGCTATCCAGGTATTTCGTCCAATCATTGGTGCTGATTATATCATGGGGGCAGTTGGTGTACTGCAGTTTGAGGTAACCATGGCACGACTCAAAAATGAGTATAGTGTTGATGCTATCTACGAGCCTATCTCTTATCAGGCTGCCCGTTGGGTGAGCTGTGAAGATAAGAAGGCCCTGGCTGAATTTGAGAAGAAGAATCAATCAACTCTGGCCCGTGACTCAGAGGGATTCCTCACCCATCTTGCCCAAAGCGACTGGATGCTCAACTTCTTTATGGAAAAATGGCCTAATATCGACTTCCATAAGACCCGAGAAAACATTTAGGGACTCGCTTGAAAAGCTGAGCCTTAAAAAAAATCTCTACTTCTCTAAATTCGAGGAGTAGAGATTGTATTCCAAACTCTCCAGATACCTACAAATCCTCCCCATCTTCTGCAAAGACAAGGGCATGCCCCTCGGTAAGGGCAAGTGCCACCTTTTTGCGGACACCTGAAATAATTCTTTGAATTGTCCCCCGGGAAACCCCCATTTTTTCCCCTGCCTGTTCCTGGGTAAGACCTTCTCCATCACAGAGCCGAAGTGCCTCCAGCTCATCCTGATAAATTTCAACCTGTTCTATCTCAGAGAGAGGCCGACCAGTAGGTTTAAAGGCTCGGCGACAAAAACTTCTCTGGCAATATCGAATTTTTTTAGGTCGTGGTGACATAAATCTTCTCAAATTTAGAAATAACGCTACTCAAAAGAGGCTACAGATGCCTCTAAAAACATTTTAGTAAAAGAGCTCTTACCGCTCTGGCCTACTCTTTCCTGAATACAGATCTTTTTATACCCCGCCTAGGCATATAAGGCAAACAAGTCCGTGAACAGACCAGCGATTAACAGTAGGCACCAGCTCTATAAATCTCTATCGATTACAAAAAACAGGCCTTGGGATTGAATTACTCTGGCCTTAATCCGCCAAACTTACTATGAGGAGTAGCAGGTCAGATGGTATTTCTGTTACTGAGCTTATAGAACGGGTATTATGCATAAAGACAGACAAACCGGTACACACCGTCAATATAATTTCCAGAGTAATCCAAGGCATTAAAACTACCAACAAGAAATAGACATAAGCAGATCTATGCATTACATTATAGCCAATCTCAACACATAGTTTCACCAATTCTTACAAATAATTGCCCTTTTTATGTCGAAAAAATCACTCCCTGCTTTCTTAACTTTACTCTTGACCCTCTCTAGCCTTTTTTTACCCCAGGCTCAGGCTCAGGATCCGGAAAAACAGGCAATACTCTCTCAACTCACCGCTGCCAACTCCCAAAAAGATCTTCTCCTTTTTGGTAATCTAGAGAACAGCTTTAATGAAAGGGCAGTTGCAAGCCTGAAAAATGGCATAGCCCTACACTGTGATTTTTTCGTGGAGCTCTACAAGACGGCCCCCAACTGGCCGGACGAACTGATCAACAATAAAACTTTCAAACACTCCATATCTTACAATACCCTTAAAGATGATTACGTCATTAAGCTTCAGGAAAAAAAAGAGCACAATATTCGCTCCGCATCCCTCCATGAAGCCCAGAAAATATTCCAGCAACTCAACGATGTACAGGTAGTGCCACTCTCGCAACTCATCCCAGACCAGCAGTACACCATTCGTATCAGGGCTGAGCTTAGCCAAGAATCTCTGCCCCCCGGAGTGACAAACATTCTTCCCTTTGTGACAAGTTCAAATATAAAGACAAAGTGGTATCCCATTGAGTTTAAATACTAGCTCAAAAAAACTACGGACGATCAATGCATAATCTTGTAGACAAAAACAGCAGCAAATTCACCGAAGAGGAACAACGCCGACATAAACAAAAATTAATCCGTCGGGTAATTGTTCTCTGTCTTTGTCTCATCCCCCTTTTTATCTGGGTACAGAGCTATCTCGTCACCTCAAGGGGCGAGTCTAGCTTCAATAACAATATCCTGATATTTGCCCTCATCAATATAAACGTACTGCTGGTTCTTTTTGTCCTCTTTCTGGTATTACGTAATCTGGCCGAGCTCCTCTTTGAAAGACGAATCAGCAAACTTGGCAGAACACTTAAAACAAAACTCATTGCCTCTTTTCTCTCTCTCTCCCTCATACCAACCATCCTTCTTTTTTTTGTTGCCCTACAGTTTGTCTCCACCAGCATGGATTATTGGTTCAACACAAATATCGAAAATTCCCTTGAAGAGTCCCTTAAACTGGCCCAATCACTTTATCAGGATAAAAAAGAGCAGGCGGGTGACATAGGAAGAGCAATAGCCAAAACGCTTGAGGAAAAAGAGGGGCAAAAACAGAGCTCTGAAGATATTCAGCATATATTTAACAGTGCTACCTCCTACAATGGCATCGAGGGCCCAGATAGCATCAGCCTCATAGGCCATGAACAAAAGACAGAGGTCCAATCTCTTAGTGCAGATCTTGCCGGCATCTCTCTACCCAATATCCCCATCGCTACCCTGCAAAAGGTGAGAGAACAGCACGTTCAGGAAATTTCCATCCAGGAAATCAAAGAAGGAGATCTTATTCGTAGTGTCAGAATAATCGAATGGGGGCAAGAGACTAAAGCGCCCATGATACTTGTTACCACCATCCTAATTAAACAGGTACAACTCGAACGCATGGAGACCATTTCCGACGGTATCGAGAGATATAGACAGCTCAAATATTTCAAAGAACCCTTTAAATTCTGGCTCCTGATCATCCTTCTCATTGTCACCCTACTGGTCATCTTTGCCGCTATCTGGTTTGGTATCTATATCGCCCGAGGCATCACCACTCCTCTGGAAAAAATTGTTGATGCCACCAAGAGGGTAGCCGACGGTGACCTTCAGTTTACCATGAGCAATGACTCCAATGACGAAATGGGTATGCTGATTGACTCCTTCAATCAGATGACCAGTGATCTCTATGAAAGCAATGATCAACTCGAAAAAACCTACCAGGCCCTGATGATAAGCTCCCAAGAATCTGAGCAACGTCGAAGATATACAGAGATAATTTTACAAAATGTCTCCGCAGGCGTTATCTCCCTCGATGACCAGGGACGCATCACCACCGTTAACCATTTTGCAGAAAAACTCCTCAACATCAACAAGGATCATTTTATAGGACTTACCTTTTCTCAGGTACTTCCCGCAAACCAAACAGATATCGTCAATGGCTTTATTAACGAGTTACGGGAGACAGGCAAGACCTCACTCCAGCAGCATATAAAACTTCAGGTGATGGGCAAGAGTTACTCACTGTTGATAAATTTCACTCACCTGGAAGATGAAAACCACAGGTCACTTGGTTTTGTTTTGGTCTTTGACAATCTGACCAAACTGGAAAAAATGCAACGCATGGCGGCATGGCGCGAAGTTGCCAGGCGCATTGCCCATGAGATTAAGAACCCACTCACCCCCATACAGCTCTCTGCCCAACGACTGCGCAGACGATATCCGGAAATACTGAAGGAAGAAAATAGCATCTTTGATCAATGCACCTCGACAATCATCTCCCAGGTTGACGAGCTAAAAACCCTGGTCAGCGAATTTTCTCAATTTGCCAGAATGCCTAAGATTCAAAAAAACCCCGCCGATATTTATAGGCTAACCAAGAGAACGCTTATTCTTTATCAGGAAGCCCACAAACATATAGAATTTAGTTGCCATGCCGATGTGGATATTCCAATCTTCAGTTTCGATGCTGAACAAATAGGGCGATGCCTGATCAACCTGCTCGATAATGCGGTTGCAGTTTTACCGGACAAAGGTACAATACATATAGAGCTCACTCTTGCCCAAGAAACAGAAACTGTACTTATCAAAGTTGCCGATGATGGCCCCGGTATTTCAAAGGAAAATAGAGGTAAACTTTTTGAGCCCTATTTCTCCACCAAAAAAACCGGCACGGGGCTTGGGTTGGCCATTGTCTCCACCATTGTTGCCGACCATAATGGTTATATCCGGGTACAAGAAAATACCCCGAAGGGCTCTCTGTTCATAATAGAACTCCCCCTGACGAGCGAAAAAGAGATAACGAAATAATCCCCCAAAATAACTTGAACCCTTCAAGCGTCCCAGAACGTTAGAACTCTACCAGGACAGGATCCTCTATGGCAAAGCGCGTACTTATTATTGATGACGAGGCAAGTATTCGTATAACACTTCAGGGTATTCTTGAAGATGAAGGCTTTCAAACTCTCGCCTGCGCATCGGCTGAAGAGGGAATTGAACTCCTTGAAAAAGAGATCATTGACATTGTCCTACTCGATATCTGGTTGGGTGATAACATGGATGGACTCACCGCCCTTGAAATAATCCACGAGCGCTTCTCTCTTCCCGTTATCATGATTTCCGGCCACGGCAATGTAGAAACAGCCGTACAAGCCACCAAAAAGGGGGCCTTTGATTTTATAGAAAAGCCCCTTTCCTACGAAAAAATTCTGGTCGCCATCACAAACGGCCTTCGTTTTGCTAACCTCGAAAAGGAAAATATTCTTCTTCGGGAAAATCGCCACAAACAGACAAACCTCACAGGAAAATCTGCCGCAATTCAAATTGTCAAAAAGCAGATTGCAACGGTCGCACCAACAGAGGCATGGGTTCTTATTCGCGGAGAACATGGCACCGGCAAGGAGCTGGTTGCCCAATCTATCCATAGCCTCTCGCGTGCCAGCAATCAGCCCATGGTAGAAATCAACTGTGCCGCTATTCCGGAAGAGTTAATTGAATCCGAACTATTTGGCCATGAAAAAGGTTCTTTTACCGGTGCCCATAACAGTAAAAGAGGCAAATTCGATCAGGCCAATGGCGGCATACTCTTTCTCGATGAAATTGGCGACATGAGTATGACCACCCAGTCAAAAATTTTACGCATCCTCCAGGAGCAGAAATTTGAGCGGGTGGGCGGAAATAAGACGATCAAGGTCAATGTACGCGTTCTCGCTGCCACTAACAAAAATCTCGAAGAGGAGATAGAGGCGGGCAATTTCAGAGCAGATCTTTTCTGGCGACTGAACGTGGTACCTATTCATGTCCCCCCACTCAAGGAGAGAATGGAGGACATTCCTCTCCTCGTTGAAAACCTGCTCGAACAGCTTATCCATAAGGGTTTACAAAAAAAGACCTTTGGCGAAGACGCCTACCGGGCCCTGCAAAGCCACGATTGGCCCGGAAACGTCAGAGAGCTTCGTAATTTTATAGAAAGAGTTGTTATTATGACACCGGGAGAGGTCATCTCCGGCAGTGATACCGAGCTCTTTCTCATGGGAGGGTCTAGCAAACTGCCCACAGGTAAGACGGATCTGCCCAGCTGGTTTTCCCAGGACTATAAAACCGCCAAAAAAATCTTTGAGAAAAAGTATCTCAAAGAACGGTTGGAACAAAACGATGGTAACGTCTCCCGCACCGCAGAGCAGGTAGGGCTTGAGCGTAGCCATCTTCACAAAAAGCTGAAGTCTCTTGAAATAATAGACTAGGCCAACATTAAAAACATAGCTTACAACACTATAGGAGAACTCCATGGTCTTCCCAGAATATCGTCCACGTCGCATGCGCCAAAGCGCCACCTTTCGTGGTCTTATACGTGAAACCCAACTCAACTCTGACCAACTTATCTACCCCCTCTTTGTTATGCCAGGCAAAAACAAATGTGAAGAAATTTCTTCTATGCCTGGAGTATTTCGAGTAAGCGTTGATATGCTTGGTCAGGAGTGCCGTGACTGTCTGGATCTGGGCATTAAAAGTGTCATTCTCTTTGGCCTGCCAGAGACAAAGGATGCCATGGGCACCGGTGCCCACGATAAAAATGGTATTATCCAAAAAGCCATCCGGGAAATCAAAAACAAGACTCCCGAAATGCTTGTTATAACCGACGTCTGTCTCTGCGAATACACCGACCACGGTCACTGTGGCTGTATCATAGATAACGATGTTGATAACGATACCACTCTGGAGATTCTTGCCAAGACAGCCCTCTCCCATGCCCAGGCAGGAGCCGACATGGTGGCACCATCGGATATGATGGATGGCAGAGTCGCAGAGATACGCGCGGCCCTGGATGAACATAATTTTGATTCTATCCCCATTATGTCCTATGCGGTAAAATACGCATCTGCCTTTTATGGTCCATTTCGTGATGCGGCGGACTGCTCACCCCAATTTGGTGACCGAAAAACCTATCAGATGGACCCGGCAAACAGCCGCGAGGCAATGCGCGAGGCCACCCTTGACGTTGACGAGGGTGCCGACATCCTGATGGTAAAACCTGCAGTTGCCTATATGGACATTATCAGCCGACTACGAGACGAATTTGATCTACCCATTGCTGCCTATCACGTCAGCGGAGAGTACGCCATGATCAAAGCCGCCGCAGAAAAAGGTTGGATTGACGGTGACAAGGTTATGGAAGAGACCCTGCTCTCCCTTCGTCGAGCGGGTGCCGATATGATCATCACCTATTTTGCCAAGGATATGGCAAAGATATTAAAAGAGCGCAGATAGAGCTCCAAGGAGTCTGGAGAGTTCTCACCCTTCAGACTCCATCAGCTTCACCTCCTGCCACCTCCTCCCCTGCCAAAAGCCAAGCGCCACCACTATCCCACCAAAGAGATCTGCTATAATATCACCAGCGCTGACATCACGACCGGGGACAAAGGACTGATGAAATTCATCGGAAATACCATAGAGCAGAACAATAAAGACAAGATAGAGACAGGCCTTGAGCACATTTTCATCTCTCCACCTCTTGAAAAAGGCAATAAGAATGGTCGAGGCCAGGGTGCCATAGGCAACAAAATGGGCCACCTTATCAACGCCTGCAAAGGCTGGAAGATGGAGGCTGTCGCCTGGTTGGTTGGACAAAAAGAAAATGATTCCCATAACAAAGAGCATGGGAACCATTCGAACAACAAGGCTAGGCATCTGCCTATTCACTAGGCTGGGTAACATGTACCTGTTGGAGCTCACTTGCAGTAAATTTCTTCCGTATTCTGCGGACAGCGGCACTGATCTCATGACTTGGGGCATCGGCAAGAACCGAGACAACCTTATCTGCATAGGCGGTCATCTCAAATTGTTTGTCCTGAATGGCAAAGGTATGGCTCCAGTTAATCTCAATGGTTTCCGGATTTTCATCAATGGGTGGCTCTAACCTTTCACCACCCCTTGCCAGCTGCACACAATCACATTCTGTCATCTCAAGTAGCCAGGCATCGCCAGCAGCCGTTGAGTAAAAATAGAAGACACCGAGCTCTTTCTGGACGACTTTCTTATTTTCAGCCGCAAGCTGAACATCTTCGACCCCACCCATCAGGGTTATTTTCAGGGCCTGCTCCGGAGTGAGTGGAACCTGCTTTTCAGCTACCTTTAAGCCACAACAGTGCTTAAATTTTTTGCCACTTCTACAGGGACAGGGCTCATTTCTACCAATTTTTGCCATAGTGCACCTAGGTTAAAATAGTTGGACGATTATTCATATGCGAAACTACGAACATTTACTGTAGCCACAGTCATGACATGTTTCGCATCCTTCTTCAAAACGGAGTGTTCCTGAACACTCAGGACAGATACTTGCGAATCCATTTTGCGTACCTGCCAGGAACGATTTGAACAGTTTACTCAACTGAGCTGGGAGGTCAAGCATATGTCCACTTGAGCGATCAAGTTGTTTAATAATTTCAGCCATTGGCACCCCAAAACGAAGGGCAAGAGAGACAACACGGCAGGTGGTTGTCCACATGGTTGACTTATCCTTGAGATCCACCCTGTTATCAAATGGAAATTTAGCAAAAACCTCCATGGGCATCTCATTTTCATCAAAACAGACAATGATATAGACAGATTTCTGGTCTTGGTCCTTAAGCTTATAACGTTTTGCATCAAGGATATCAGGAAGATTACGCTTGCCGACAAACCCTGTCTCTGAAACCATAGCCGATTTCTCACTGGCCCTTGACTGTTCCGTTGTATTAAGTACCTGATCATCACGGGAACCATCACGATAGACGGTCAACCCCTTACAGCCAAGCTTATAGCCGCTGATATAGGAGTACTTCACATCTTCTCGAGTGGCAGTTTTGGGCAGGTTAATAGTCTTAGAAATGGAACTATCCACACCGCTATTTTGCAATATCGCCTGCATACGAATATGATCTTCCGGAGAAATATCCTGGGCTGTACGAAACGCCTCCTGCCATTTTTCTGGGATCTCGGCATGACCGACAACGGTACCACTTTCAGCCACCTTTACCATCAGATCATCGGAATAAAAGCCCTGCTCCCTGGCAATTTTTTCAAAGTGCTTATTAACCATCAGAAGCCTGTCACCATCCATGACGTGCTTCATCATAACAATGGAGAAATAGGGCTCACAGCCAGAGGCACAATCGGCAATCATAGAAACAGTGCCCGTTGGCTGAATGGAGGTCAGAGCGGCATTACGACGGGCAGGATATAAATTTATCTCTGCATCGTAGGCCGGAAAGGCACCCTTCTCTTCGGCAAGTTTTCGAGACTGTTCTTCACACCTGTCACGAATAAACTGCATAACTTCAGCGGCAAGCAAACGCCCCTCTTCACTCCCATAGGGAATGGCAAGTTGGATAAGCAGATCATGAAGCCCCATAATCCCCAGACCTATTTTCCTCGTCTTAAGGGTCATTTCACCTATTTCAGGAATCGGAAAAACATTACAGTCAATAACATTATCAAGAAAACAGGTGGCCGTCTTAACGATCTGACCAAGACGAGAATAATCAACCTCGTCATTTTTTACAAAATTGCCAAGATTAATTGACCCAAGGTTACAGCTCTCATAGGGCAAAAGCCACTGCTCACCGCAGGGATTGGTTGCCTCAAAATCACCGAGCTGAGGAGTGGTATTATCCCTGTTGGCCGCATCAATAAACAAAACCCCTGGCTCACCATTATGCCAGGCTAGGTCAACAATTTTAGCAAAAACCTCCACCGCATTAAGCTGGCCCATAACCTCGCCAGTGCTGGGTTCAATAAGATCATACTCTTTATCTGCCTCAAGGGCAGCCATAAAGAGATCTGTAATGGCAACACTAAAATTAAAGTTATTAAACTTGTCCTGATCCTCTTTGGCGCTGATAAATGCCATAATATCAGGGTGATCAACACGTAAAACGCCCATATTTGCCCCCCGTCTTTTCCCCCCCTGCTTGATAGTTTCAGTAGCAGCATCAAAAACTGCAGCAAAAGAGAGCGGCCCGGAGGCAACACCATGAGTTGATTTAACCGAGGCATTACAGGCTCGAATCCGAGAAAAAGAATAGCCCGTACCACCGCCCGTCTTATGAACGAGGGCTCCATTACGGATAGCGGTAAAAATACCATCCATACTATCCTCAACCGGCAAAACAAAACAGGCGGAGAGTTGACCTATCTCGGTTCCCGCATTCATCAAACAGGGAGAATTGGGCAAAAAGTCCAACTGATAAATCATAGTAAAAAAATCATCACGAAGCTGTTTGATCCCTGTGACTTCATTTTTACCTGTAGCGTCCTCAGGAGCTACAGCCTCCGCTACTCGATGAGCCAAGGCCTTCCAATCTTCCAACGAATTTCCAGCATCATCTTTTAAATAGTAACGCCGAGCAAGTACAGTCTCAGCGGTCGTCGTCAACACCTGTTCCATCACATCAGGAGCCATAATTACCTCTTTGTAAATATCATTTTTATATTGAATTAAATAGAAATAGTTTGCAGGATATCCTTTCCTGTTCAATGACAAGAACACCATATAACCCCAGAAGACAGCAAAAATATCTAGGGTGGGTATACACCATACGCAGGGGGCGCTCAACAACAAAACCGCCATATATGGACAGTCAGACCATTAACCCCCTATTCCC
This sequence comes from Desulfotalea psychrophila LSv54, assembly GCF_000025945.1. GTDB lineage: Bacteria > Desulfobacterota > Desulfobulbia > Desulfobulbales > Desulfocapsaceae > Desulfotalea > Desulfotalea psychrophila. The sequence continues at coordinate 3,189,382 of NC_006138.1, forward strand.
CTCGGCTTCAGAACTTATTTATTTTTGCAACTGTTTTCAAAGAATAAACAACCAGCGCCGCCCTCTTTCTTTTATCAGCAACTGAAAAAGAGGAGAGCCGCCAAACCATTTTCCAAGCAAAAAATAAAGCAACAATCACTCTTGTCCCACCACTTATCCTTGGCAGAATTGCAGCCTTTGCCGGCAAAGCTATTGCCAAAGAGATAAAAAGAAATAGAATTTGATCTAGGTCAAAGTGTAAAATGCTTCCTCGGGTTACATTGACACCATTGAAGCAGTCCTGGTCAAAACGAGAAATAAAAATAGCTGCCGGAGGGCAAGATGAAAATAACACGAAAGATAATTAAAATAGACGAAGAACTCTGTAACGGATGCGGTCAATGTGTACCTGACTGTGCAGAAGGATCACTACAAATTATCGATGGCAAGGCAAAGCTTGTGGCAGACAAACTCTGTGATGGCCTTGGCGCCTGCCTTGGTTCTTGCCCCACGGGAGCACTACAGATCATTGAACGGACAGCCGACGAGTTTGATGAAGAGGCCGTTGAGGTATTTCTCCATCAACAAAAACAGGTAAACAAGGGGGGCGGTTGTCCTTCAGCTCAGCTAGAGACATTTACTCCCTCGTCCATAACAAAAATGGCCGACATGGCAGCGGCACCAAAGCCCTTTGCTGAAATGGAAGCCAACAGCGAGTCTGCCCTGAGCCACTGGCCGATCCAAATTCGTCTGGTACCACCAACGGCACCGTTTCTGCGAGGCGCAGACCTGCTCATCGCAGCCGATTGTAGCGCCATTGCCGCAGTTAACTTCCAAAGAGATTACCTACAGGGAAAAAAGGTCCTTATGGGCTGTCCTAAATTTGACGATGCAGAGCTCTATATAGAAAAATTTCGCGATATCATAGAACAATCAGGGATCAAAAGCATCACCGTACTGATCATGGAAGTCCCCTGTTGCTCTGCAATGAACAGCATCCTCAAGCAGGCAGTGGAGCAGGCAACGAAAACTGTCCCCATTGAGCAGATCACCATTTCCCGGCAGGGTATAGAACTCGAACGTAAAAAGTGGTAACAAACAGAGAGATGGCAACTTTTAGGGAATCAGGTCTGTACGCCTGTTTCCCTATTTTTTTTAGTCCCAGAGGAGAGTAATTTCCATGGCCTTTTCCACGACTCTTGCCCCAAAGGGCTGAAGCAGTTGAAAAAGAGGGCGACCAAAATAAAAGAGTTCATCGGCCAACTTGAGTTGATGAAGCTTGACCTGGCGCGTTCGAAACTGCAAATCAGCACCCACCATTTCCTCCAACTCTTTCTTGAGGATGGCTGAGATATTTTGCCTATTTTCTGCGATATAGGCAAAGTCCGGTGAGGGGCAGAGCTGTTCATATTCCCTCATTACATCCCTGAGAGGGGAGTCAACAATATCAAAACGGGTAAGGGTATCCTTCTCCACCATGCCCAGGATTTTTTCAGTATCCCAACACTTCAGCGCTTCACAGGCCACAGGCCGAAATCCATAGATGCCACAGCCATTCGCCTGCTCATCATAAAAATAACAGCTCCAACTCCTTCCCTTTCCCCTAATCTTAACAATTTCAGTACTTGCAGGCTGTAATTCCCCTGTTTCAGGATGAAGAACAAGCTCTCCCCTGCGCAGGGTAATAAGCTTATCTATGCCAATTTTACCACTTTCAAGCAAAGGCAAATCTGCCGTATGCAGAGCCGGACCTCCTTCCTTACAACAACTGCCACACCTCTTACAACTCTGCTGCAGACCCATACTTCTCTCCAATAATGATTGCTCTACATAAACCTTGGCCTTAAAACAGTTAAACCATCCTGTTCGAGCAATTTATAGACTATTGCAAGCCGATATGTATTAATTCGCACATAAATCTTTGCCTCTGTATCCGACGCGGGCATACGAATAAGACGGGTAAAGGCAATACCATTCTTTTCCAATATATTTACAATGGTCCCCATGATACCAATTTCACCGCTATCGGCAATACCAATCAACGCAGAACCCTTATCTGCAACACCAAAGAGATTTTTATAAGCGGCAATAAGATCACGAATGGAAAACATACCTACCACTAAATCCTGATCATTGACAACAGGCACCCCACCAACCTTCTCTCTATCAAAGAGAAAAAGGGCATCATCCAAGGTGGCTTGGGGATGAATAGTGGCACAGTTCACCGTCATAATTTCAGAGACAGGAGTCTTTTCCACCCCAAGAAACTTCCCTGAGCTTTCCTCTCCACTCTCAAGAGATGAGGGGTAGGCCGAACGCAAATCACGATCGGTAATAATGCCCAACAGCCTTTGCCCATCATCAACAACGGGTAGATGCCTGAATTTAAAGGCATCCAAAATACCTCGTGCCTCCGGCAACAGGGTATGGGGATAAATGGTCAGTGGTTCAGGGGTCATATATTCAGATATGTACATAGGCAGACCTCTTTTCTAAGAAATAACACTCTATATATCTAGCTCACAGGCAAGAAGACCTGCAACATACTGTTCAACAGATTCTCCTAAAACCGACAACTCATAACCGCCTTCCAGAATAGAGACAACCCTACCACCTGCAAAGCGTTTCCCCCAACTACTCACCTGTTTTCCTATTTGATAAAAAAGAGCAGTAGAATAACCAAGCCCCGACATATCATCGGCCCTATGACCATCAAAACCTGCCGCAACCAACAGGCAATCGGGCCGCCACTCCTCTAAAAATGGTTCCACTCTTTCCCTCATGACAGCCAAAAACTGGTCATCTCCAGCACCGGGTGACAGGGGCAGATTCAGAATTGTCCCCTTGCCCAAACCAGTACCGATCTCTTCAGCAAAGCCCGTGCCCGGATAGCTAAAACTGGGATGTTCATGAATACTAATATAGAGACTCTTCGGATCACGCTCTAATCCGGCCTGAATGCCATTGCCATGGTGAGCATCAAAGTCAATAACAGCAACCCGCCTGCGACCATATTTTTCCTGCCAATATCGAGCGGCAATCAGGACATTATTATAAAAACAAAAGCCAAATGGTTTTCCCTTTTCCGCGTGGTGCCCCGGCGGGCGAATAACACAAAATATTTGCCTTGCGTCCCCGGCCTCAAGCAGGTCAATTCCCTTCAGGCCTGCGCCTGCAGCAAGGGCGGCAACCTGATACGTATGATAACCAATTTGATTATCAAGATGGTCAATATGAGACTTGCCAAAGAGAACAGCCTCTTCAAAACGAAAAAGCCAATCTTCTTCGTGGGCCAAGAGGAGACTCGCGCGACGGGCAAGCCTTGAGGCAACAAATTTAAGATGAGGGAGCAGGGGACTCTCCTCAAGACATTTCAAAATAACCTCAAGACGAGCGGGAACTTCAGGATGTCCCCCTCCCCCAGTATCATGTTTTAGACAGTCAAAATCTGTTATAACAGTAAGTAACGGCAGAGAAATCATGTTATATTTTCATATGTACCAAATAAACAACGGTTGTAGAAAGGACTCTTTTCAGTATATTCTCATTGTGACGAACAAGGTTCTATGGCATAAAGTGCCAAGAGAACGACTCTAAACTATATGAATATATATTTTTTTTAACAAGATAATTATGAAAATAACCTTTTATGGCAGCAGGTTCTGCCCTCGGTGTAGACAGGCAAAAAAGCACCTAGTGCAACTGCAGAGAGAATTTCCACAGCTAGAGATTGAATATATTGAAGTCACCACAGCTCCCATTAAAACAGTAAGGGCTGGTGTCTTTATGATTCCAAGTATTCAGGGCAGAAGCGGTACGCTCTCCGGCATTTTCTTACCGGAAGAAAAAATTCATGCCTTTCTCAAAGAAGAATACCGATACAACCAATAAAAAGAAAAATAATGAGAAATTTTTTAATAAGCTCAGTAACCCGTATCGACTTAGTAGTATGGCTTTTGGTAATAAGCTTTTTTCTGGGGTCAGCAGTACTCTTTAACGGCGATTTACCCATGTCATTCCTTGGCGCCGCCGGTATTATTTTTGAAATGCTCCTTATCGGCATGGCGGTGGAAATAATTATTGAATGTTTAAAAAACACCAAGGGAATAGGTACGCTCACCGGATTTATCACCAACGGCCCGGAGGCAATCACCCTTATTGTAGGGCTGGTGGCAGGCGACATTATCTTTGCAGCCTCTACCCCGCTTGGTTCAAATTTTATGAATCCGATATTGCTCCTTATTGCCACCCTGACCTGTGGTTATTTTTTTACAATCAGCAAAATTCACCCCATATACACAATTTTTTCAATCGGTACAACAGCACTTTTAGCCGGGACATTTTTTTTATTACCTACCCAGTATTATCTTTTCTGGGGCCTTACCGTCCTCATCGTCACCGTCCCCCTATTTATCTTTCGGCCAAAGGAAGAGGGGGAGGAAGAGACAGGCTATAGCTTCAGCCCCAGGCTGTGGATTCTTCCAGCAATTCTTATTCTCTGCATGGCAGGATACTTCCTTGACCCCATAGTGAGTTTTACCGCTGAACACTCCAAGGCTCCTAAAAACATTATTGGTTTTATCGTCCTGGCAACCCTGACAAGCTGGCCTGAATTCAAATCATGCCTTGCCCTACTCAAGCGCAACAATCCTCTGGCCGCAATCCTCAATATTGTCGTATCCAATATCACCAATATCTGGCTGGCAGTCATCGGCGTCGGAGTATACCTTTTTAACCAGTGATGACAGGGTAGAGCCTGGCTAAGCCCAAAGCCTCTTAATCAACGGGCAGGTCCCGGGCCCAATCCGCAGCCTGATCGATGAGATACCTTAGGGCAGAATTGGCATTAAGAGACGAATGCCAAATTAAATAAATATCCCGTGGAGGCAGGACTGGCCCCGTTAATTCCTTTATCCGACCCGATCGAAAATATGCCTGGGCAAGTATCCTCGGCACACAGGCTATCCCCATGCCATAAGCCACCTGCTCAAGCAGGACAAGGCTTTGCGGAATTTCAACCACATGCCCTATATCAATACAGGGGGCAACAACGGCATGCCAGTATTGGGCCATCCCCGAGCCCGGCTCCCTGATAAACCAGGTACGATCCGTCACCTCTTCTATGGAATTTGCCTCCTCTCTGCTGGAGGCAATATAGCACATACCGTCTTTTATCAGGCTCTGAGAACAGACATCAGCGGAGGGACGACCTTCGACAATTGCCAGATCAATGGCAAAGTCACTAATTTCATGACAATTTTTCGCAGTGTTTCCGGCAAAAAAATGAACATCCATTTGCGGCTGTTTTTGTGACCAGTAGTGCATAAGAGAAGGAGCATAGAGACTACAGGCCCCTACAGTTCCGCCAAAACGCAGTTGCATCAGGGTTTCCGCCTTAGCAAATGTCTGATAGAGGGCATTTGCCTGGTTAAGAAGCTTTTGTGACTGTTCAAAAAAAGCATCTCCATCACCCGTTCGCAATAAGTGCTTTTTTTCACGCACAAAAAGCGCATGACCAAGCTGTATTTCTAACTCCTTAATTGCCTGACTCACTGCTGCCTTTGACAATGGGATAAGCTCTGCAGCATGGCTGATACTTTGATACCTGGCCACGGCACAAAAAATTTCAAGCTGACGAATCGTAAACATAGCTTCCCTATATTTTATAATTATGATTATCTCATTTTTCTTACCGTAATAGTGCCAATTTTCCTTTTTTTTACAAGCAAAATTCATAAAACAGATATCAATTTACATATTTTTTTTCAAACATGTTAAATCAATCTTTTCTCTGCGAGCAATAAAAAACAGTTTATAATTAACCTCCCACAAAAAACATTGAAGCATTTAACGCCAATGGATACTCTAAAAGAGTCTCATCAACCCAAAGCAAATTTATAAAAGAATCAGCAAGCGAAAAGGAGTCAATATCTGGTGCGCTTAGCTCAATATGAAAAGAGAGGTTGTATATATTTTCCCCAGCTAATTTTAGCCAATGGGTAAAAAACACCCAAATTCTTTGCGGAATTCATTATTTTTCACCTTGTAAATATCCGCAAGTCAAACGCTTATTCTGTTGTTTTACATTGGCATGTTTGTTGCTGTTTAATTATGTTAACAACCTTAAAAAAACTGTCTCTATTTTAAGACAAAAGACATCTAACCAACAGATCAACAAAATATTCTATGAGAATATCACAACAAGCCTCACTCATACTGTTTATAGCTATTATAATAAGTAGCTGTTCGATGGATAAGACTGATATTACAACAGTCTCTTTTCAGGTACCTACAGAATTTTCAGAGCAGGGGACGAAACAGCTTTCGCAAAAATGGTGGGAAGACTTCAACGACCCCAAGCTCAATGCTCTTATAGAAAGATCACTCACCAACAACTTTTCACTCCGGGCAGCCCTCAATCGCCTCCAACAGGCAGAGGCCCGTTATGGTATCAGCCACGCTGAACTCTTTCCCAAGGTGGATGGTACAGCCAAGGCTGAAACAGGACGGACACGAGCACAGAGTGAGAGCACGGGGAATCAATCTCTGCTTCTGGGACTGACAGCCTCCTACGAACTTGACCTTTGGGGACGGATTCGCTCTCTGAACGATGCCGCCCAACTTGACCTGAACGCTAGCAGCATGGACCTGGAGACAGCAGCAATAAGCCTCTCTTCACAAATAGGCGTCATATGGTACCAACTCTGCGAACAACGTAGTCGTCTTCTAATTATCAAAGATCAGATAGCCACCAACCAGAAAGGTCTCTATATCATTAACCTGCAGTTTCGAACAGGAAAAATTTCCATCGCCGATGTGCTCCAACAACAACAACTCATCGAGTCAAATCGAGCCGAACAGACCCAGCTGGAAAAGGAAATACGCCTCAGCTATTATAGCCTGAATACCCTGGTGGGCAATCCCCCCGCCCAGTCCGGGACAATCCCTGAATCAACGGGACTCATTGAATTACCCGCCCTCCCTAAAACAGGGTTGCCACTTGAATTCATCCAAAGACGACCCGATCTTAAATCCGCCTTTTTGGCCGTTCAAGCAGCGGACAAACGTCTTGGGGCAGCAATAGCGGCACGTTACCCAGCCATCAGTATCAGCGCGGACATCAACACATCGGCTGAATCGGCCAGAGATCTTTTTGATAACTGGTTCAGTAATCTGGCAGCAAATCTTCTCGCTCCCCTTATTGACGGAGGTAAACGGGTCGCAGAAGTCGAAAAACAGAGGGCAGTTGTTCAGGAAATGTTCAATAACTATAATCAAAAATCTCTTGAGGCCCTCAGTGAAGTTGAAAAGGCACTGATCAGAGAAAAGCAACAGCATATATATATAGCCCAGGTAGACAGACAGTTTGTCCTCTCTGCCAAGGCCATGAAACAGATAAAAAATCATTATCTCAATGGCAGCGAAAATTATCAGCGGGTACTCACAGCCCTCGTCTCTACCCAAAACCTTGCCCAGCAACAGATCAGCGCTCGCTTTAACCTGATCAACAACAGAATAGAGCTTTGCCGAGCCCTTGCTGGTGGTTGGCAGAACAATGAAAAATAAAAAAATATCACCTATTTCAGGACCCTATGAGTAATCCAACAAATACATTTTGGACCAAGACAGGCAACTTCCTACTTCCCATAGCCATCATTGCCTGTGCCATCGCCATTGCCTTTTGGCTTATCGAGACCAAACCTGAGGCACAGCAAAAGCCACAGAAAAAGTTCAGTACCATCGTCGAAGTTCAACAAGTAGAACGAGGCCCTGAGCATATTTATATAGAGGCAAGGGGAGTCGTTGGCCCAAGTAAAAGAATTACCATTACCACCCAGATAACAGGAAAGATTCTTCACCTTGACCCCAATTTTCAACCCGGTGGCTTTTTAAAAAAAGATGCTGTCATGGCAAGGATAGACCCCCGAGACTATCAGTTTATCCTGCAACAACGCCAAGCAGAACTCAAGAGCAGCAGAAGTGAACTTGTTCTGGAAACAGGTAATCAACTTGTTGCCCTTAAAGAGCTTGAGCTCCTCGGAGAACCTGTGTCTGCCGAAGAAAAGCACCTGATGCTGCGAGGGCCGCAACTCAAAAAACTACATAATAATCTGAATTCGGATCAGGCCCGTTACGACCAGGCAAAACTGAATTTGGCTCGCACCAAGATAAGAGCTCCCTTCAACGGAACCGTTGACAGTCTCAGTAGCGATATTGGCTCACTGGTAACCAATGGCACAGGCCTTGCCAGTTTCACTGGAACAGATGAGTTTTGGATACAACTGCAGTACCGGTAGATCAGCTCCGCTGGATTACCATTCCCAAAAAAAATGGCGAAAAAGGATCACAGGTACAAATTTTCTACGACGATGTCTGGCCAACAGAGAGCTATCGTCTGGGCGAAGTAATCCGCCTCAATGCCAATCTTGAAGAGAATGGTCGCCAAGCCATTCTCATTGTCCGAATCATGGACCCCCTGGCACTGAGAGCAGAAAACGCCCACAAACCACCTCTGCTTTTAAATTCCTATGTCCGGGGCAAGATAGATTGTAGCACCCTCCCCCAGGTCGTAAAGATTAAGCGACAGTATATGCAAGATGGAAACAATATCTGGATAATGACCCCGGAGAAGACCCTTGAAATTCGTCCCCTGCAGGTGCTCTTTAAAAACCAAAACGAAATCATCGTAGAAAAGGGTCTTGAGGCAGGAGAACATTACATCACCTCCACCCTTACCGCACCCATCACAGAAATGTTACTACAGACCAAGGATGAGGGGCTGAGTAGAGCCAAGACAAAAGCGGAGAAAAAGTAATGAGTACCGAGCCAAATAAAAGCCGCGGCGTGATATCATGGATGGTACATAACAGAGTTACCCCCAATCTCCTGATGCTCGTTCTCCTTATTGGTGGCTTTTTTGTCGCCAACAGAATCAAACAGGAGGTTTTTCCCGAATTCGTCCTCGATATTGTTTCCATCTCTGTTCCCTACCCGGGGGCCAGCCCGGCTGAGATAGAAAAGGGCATAATCCTGGCCATCGAAGAAAACATCCAAGGTCTTGATGGCATCAAGGAGTACAACTCCACTGCGGCAGAGGGTATTGCTCAGGTGAGCATAGAGCTGACAACAGGAGCCAAACGCCAACAGGTATTCCAGGACATCAAGCAAGAAATTGACAATATTACCACCTTCCCAGAAGATGCAGAAGAACCAAGGGTTTCACTCGTTGCCATTAAAATGGATGTTCTGCAGATCACCCTCTTTGGTAATGCAAGCGAGCACTCTCTCCGAGAACTTGCCGAATTCACCAGGGACAAACTCCTGCAGACCCCAGGTATTAGTCAGGTAGAAATTGTCGGTAATCGGGACTTTGAGGTATCCGTTGAGATAAGCCAAGGGACACTCCGTAACTATGGCCTCACCCTGGGAGATGTTGCCACCCGAATAAAAGAGGCCTCGGTGGAACTCCCGGGCGGCAAGATCAAAACCACAGGTGGAGAAATTCTCCTCAGAATTAAGGATCGCCGCGACTGGGCCTCAGAGTTCAGCAAAATCCCCATTATCACCACGGCTACGGGCAGCATCGTCTATCTGGAGGATATCGCCCAGGTCAGAGAGGCATTTGAAGATACCGACAAAACCACCACATATAATGGAGAGCCCTCCATTGCCCTGGCCATTGCCAGGATCGGCAAAGAAACACCCATTGGGGTGGCAGAGGCGGCCCGCAATGCCATGGTGGAGATAGAATCACACTATCCAGCCTCAATACAGTGGGCGACCGGTAAAGATCGCTCTCTCATATACCAGCAGCGCCTCCAGTTGCTCCTCAAAAACGCCCTGATGGGTCTTGTTCTCGTCCTCGTTCTGCTCGGCACCTTTCTTGAGTTCCGTCTGGCCTTCTGGGTAACCATGGGCATCCCCATCTCCTTCCTCGGCGGCCTGCTCTTTCTCCCCGTCTTTGGGGTTTCGATAAATATGATCTCCATGTTTGCCTTTATCGTCGCACTCGGGATAGTGGTCGATGATGCAATTGTGGCAGGTGAAAATATTTATGAATATCGACAAAAGGGTTTGCCCTTTATCGAGGCAGCCATCAAGGGGGCACAGGATGTGGCCATCCCCATTGCCTTTGCCATCCTGACAAATATTGTTGCCTTTGCCCCACTGCTCTTCATCCCGGGGACAATGGGGAAAATTTGGGGGGTCATCCCCACCGTTGTTATCACCGTATTTGTCATCTCCTGGGTCGAAGCGCTGCTAATACTGCCAAGCCACCTTGCCCACGGCAACCCTAAGAAGGCGCAGGGCATATTACGGGTTATCGGACACCACCAACGTTTTTTTTCCCGCCTACTCGAACTCTTTATCAGTCGCATCTACACCCCCAGCCTCGATTTCTGCCTGCACCGTCGAGGCCTGACCCTGGCCCTTGGCATAGCCATCCTCATCCTCTCCATTGGTTATATTAAGGGAGGAAGAATCAATATGATCCTCATGCCGAGGGTTGAGTCTAACCGCGCCGTAGTAACGGCCACCTTCCCCCTAGGCACCCCCGCAGGAGAGGTGGAAAAAACTCGTCAGCTCCTGGAAGATGCCATTGCCAGGGTAGCAAAAAAACACGGCGGCAAACAGCTGGTAGAGGGCGTCTTTGCCAAGATCATCGAAAATACCCTGAGCATAGATGCCTATCTCTCCCCCCCCGGTATCCGCCCCCTCTCCACCAAAGAGGTCACCAAACAGTGGCGTAATGAGGCAGGAAGATTAGTCGGCCTACAATCAATTATCTATGAAGCAGATCGTGGCGGCCCCGGCAGGGGAGCAGCCCTGGAAATAGAGCTGAGCCATCGTGATATCGAGGTTCTTGACAGGGCAAGCGCAGACCTTGCTGCAGGCATTGAAACATTTGCCAGCAGTACCGATGTTAATCAGGGTTTTGCCCGAGGTAAGCAGCAGATAGACTTCCAAATCAATGCAGCGGGTAAGGCCCTGGGGCTAAGCGCAAGTACTGTCGGCAGACAACTGCGAGATAGCTTTCAAGGCGCCATAGCCCTGAAACAGCAACGCGGCAGAAATGAGATGAGGGTTCGGGTACGCCTGCCCGAAGAAGAGAGGCTAAGTGAATTCAATATTGACAATATGATGGTTCACACCCCAAAAAACACATTTGTACCTCTTATGGAGATTGCAAATATTGAACGAGGTCGAGCCTATACTACAATTGACAGACGAGATGGGCGAAGAATCGTCACCGTCAGCGCCAATGTTGAACCCATCGGCCGGGTAAATCAAATTTCTGCTACCCTCAAGCAGACAATACTACCCCAGCTATTGGAAAAATACCCTGGTTTGACCTATGATTTTGAGGGACGTGAAGCCGAACGAGCCGATTCAATGTCAAGCATTATCGCCGGATTCCTCTTCACCCTACTAGGCATCTATGTCCTTTTAGCCATCCCATTTCGTAGCTACACCCAACCGCTGATAGTGATGTTCGCCATCCCCTTCGGCCTGGTGGGTGCACTGGCAGGACATATCATCATGGGCTACAACATTAGCATTATCAGCCTGATGGGCATACTCGCCCTCTCAGGAGTTATCGTCAATGACTCACTTATCCTCGTTGATTACGCCAACAAGAAAATGGCTGCAGGGGACAGCCCCCTAGAAGCCATACGCAGGGCAGGTCAGAGACGCTTTCGCCCCATCATGCTCACAACCCTGACCACCTTCGGCGGCCTTGCCCCCATGATATTTGAAACATCCCGCCAGGCACGTTTTATGATTCCCATGGCCATCTCTTTGGGCTTTGGTATTCTTTTCGTAACAGCCATTGCCCTATGGCTGGTTCCCTGCTTTTTCATGTTAATCGAAGATGGCAGGGCACTCTCAGCCAAGATATTCGGGCCAAAACCAAAAAAGATCTCATCTGAGATGGAATAAGAGCTCGCTTGAAAATTGACACGTTCAATAATGGCGAGGTCCTGACTACGAGGCATATGATATGTACCACTGACTCTAAAAGCGGAGTCTGCACTTACCTGCGAGGATATTTTTTATTAAATTGAAATAAAAAAAGGACATTTTCAAGGCTCCCCACAGATATGTAAGGAGGGTACATTCAATGCCAGGCAGAACTCTTATTACCCTATTACTCTCTATTTTTATCGCCCTGCTCGGCATAGGGATTATTGTCCCCGTCATGCCCATCTATGCAGAGACTCTGGGCGCCGGTGGCTTTGCTCTGGGGATGATTATTGCCTCATTTTCGGTAAGCAGATGCATCCTCCAGCCAATCATAGGCAACCTCTCCGATAGCCTGGGACGAAAGAGATTTCTTATTGCCGGGCTTCTTATCTACGCCCTTGTCGGCCTGCTTATCCCCGAAGCAGAAAGTATCCAAAGCCTGATATTCATCCGCCTCCTCCACGGAATGGGTTCAGCCATGATTGTCCCCATCGCCATGGCCTATGTGAGTCAAATGGCTCCTTACGGCCATGAGGGCAGATATATGAGTTTTCTTAATATAGCTATTTTTTCTGGAATGGGCTGCGGACCAATCATCGGCGGTATATTCTTTGATACCCTCGGTTTTAAAGCAGTTTTTTATATGATGGCTGCCATGAGCTTTCTGGCTGCCATTCTCATCACCGCTAATCTCCCAAACAGAGAAGAAACTAAGAGCATAAAACTACAGGCAAGCCTCCTCTCTTCAATGAAAAGAATGGTCGCAAATAGACACACTCGGGGTGTCCTTATTACCCGCTACGCAACCATGACAGCCCTAGTCCCCTCCATGGCCTTTTTACCATTTATCATGACAGAATCAGGATACAGTAGCGGCACCTTGGTGGGTTTGGTCATTGCCTGTCGTACCCTGGTCAATGCCGCCCTGCAGTTTCCCTGTGGTAAACTGGCAGACAGGTACAATAAACTTACCCTGCTTTTTATTGGGGTATGGGTAATGGTCATTGCCACCAGCCTCATTCCCGAGGCTGAGAAGATCACCAGCTTTTTTCTCATCTACGCTTTACTTGGCTGTGGGGAGGCAATCGTCTGGCCGACCCTTGCCGCCTACGCCTCTCTGGATGGACGAGAAAACTATGGGCATGGGACGATGATGGGCGTTTTCAACCTGGCCATGAGTGGAGGGGTGTTCACCGGTGCCCTCCTAGCCGGCTACAGCATGGACAGCATTGGCCTCCGTTGGGCCTTTTATATTCCGGCCATTACCATCGCAACCATTGCAAGCCTTGGCATGGCCCTCATCTACAGGGCAGAGAGACAAAGAAGCGAAGCCCTTATCAGCACACAAGGAGACAAGGTTCACAAATAGGTTCTACAGGAAAAATGGAGAAAGAGAAGGAGAAAGAGAGAAAGGAGGATGGCTATTTTCTTGACAGATCCCTACTCGACGCCCCTGAATAGCTGCACCAAACGCCATCTTCCAGGAGCTGATAGGGCCTAAACGTATCCTTATAGTTCATGGCCTGCACATCTCTGATATAGAAGCCCAGATAGAGATAGATAATCCCCCGCTCTCGGCAAAAATCAATCAAACGCAGGACATTATAGGTGCCCAGACCACGGCCACTCTCCTCAGGATCAAAGAAAAAATAGACGGCATTCAGCCAGTGCTCTCCATGGTCGACAATGGCATTACCCAACAGACGCCCACCCTGACGAAACTCTAGCTGCTCCGTATGGGTCAGGCCATTTTCGAAGAAATCGGCATAGTACCTTTCGGCACTATTATCTGAAGGGTATCGATTCTGTAAAAACCGATCACAGAGATCAAGGTGCTCCTGACTCCGTACCAGAGGAAGAAAGGAGGCAGCTATATCATCGTTCTTTTTTCTATTTCTCTTTTGACTCCTGCTCGGAGAAAATTGCTCTACCTGAAGACGAATAGGCTGGCAGGCCGTACAGTGAGGACAGCGCATGGTATAGAGGCAGTTGCCGTTACGACGATAGCCTGCAGCCAAAAAGAGGCCGACAACATGCTCCTCCAAAGGGGCAAAAAAAGCCTGATGGAAAACTGCCTGCTGGGGCAGCCCATAGGGACAATCGGTCTCTACATCAACAAAAACTTGTTCCAGCTTTTCCTCGATACAAGAGAACTCTTCGGCTGCCCAAAGATCATAGGCAGACAGGGTTCCATTCAGACTTTTTTCTCTATTCATAATAAATTATATCCGCTTCCCGGCAAGAAAATATGCCTGCTACTCACATTGCCTCAAAACCTCTCCTGCAACAAAAACAAATAAATTTTGCCCTGGAATATTTTGCAAATTTCTCTCTAAACAACGCCCTGATCCAACATGGCATTAACAACCTTAACAAAGCCCGCAATATTAGCACCTGCAACATAATTTTGCCCATAATTATATTCCGAAGCAGCATCAACACAGGTAGAGTGAATAGAGTGCATTATCTGTTTAAGACGAGTATCCACCTCTTCCCGTGGCCAAGACATCCGTATGGTATTTTGTGACATCTCAAGACCGGAGACAGCAACACCACCGGCATTTGCCGCCTTGCTAGGACCATAAAGACAATTCGCATCATGAAAAACAGCAACCGCCTCAGGACTACTTGGCATATTGGCGCCTTCACTGATAAGAAACACACCATTTTTGACAAGGTTCTTTGCATCCTGCTCGTTAATCTCATTTTGAGTAGCACTAGGAAAAGCACAATCAGCAGAGTGATCCCAAAGAGGGTTATAGCCAAGAGTCGGGTCAATAGGTGTATAAACAGCCTGAGGATAGGTCTCAACATATTCAGCAACCCGGCCACGACGGATATTTTTTAACTGTTTGATCCAGCCAAGTTTATCACAGTCAATACCCTCCTCATCATATATATAGCCATCGGAATCAGAGATGGTGTGTACCTTGCCACCAAGATCAAGTATTTTTTCGATGGTAAACTGGGCCACATTACCAGAACCGGAGACAAGACAGCTCTTACCCTCTATGGTCTGGTCCCGGGTAGTCAGCATCTCGGAGGCAAAATAGACATTACCATAGCCCGTTGCCTCGGGACGAATAAGACTACCACCCCAGCCAAGACTCTTACCGGTAAGCACCCCGGTGAACTCATTCTTTATCTTTTTGTACATGCCAAAAAGATAACCAATTTCACGGGCGCCAACACCAATATCGCCCGCTGGCACATCGGTATTAGGACCGATATGGCGGTATAACTCCAACATAAAGGAGTGACAAAACCTCATTACCTCAAAATCCGAACACCCCTTTGGATTAAAATCAGAACCTCCCTTGCCACCACCCATGGGCAGGGTAGTCAGGGAATTCTTAAAGGTCTGCTCAAAGGCCAAAAACTTTATTATGCTCAAATTTACTGAAGGGTGAAAACGAAGCCCCCCCTTATAAGGTCCTAGGGCAGAGTTCATTTCGACCCTAAACCCTCTGTTAACACGGACATTACCCTCATCATCCACCCAGGGAACACGAAACATAATAACACGTTCAGGCTCTATAAGGCGCTCCCAAACACCCTGTTGACGATACCATAAATTTCTATCAAGCACCGGCTTTACACTTTCTAAAACCTCTTCTACGGCCTGATGAAATTCATGTTGGTCTTGATCCTTGGCATGTAATTGCTGAATTATGGGGTCCATTGACGATCCTTAGGCTAAATTTTTTATTTCACTGTAGTAAACACTCTCTACCCTCAGTCAGACAGAAATCTGACTGACAATCTCCACCTCCTGTCGACTTCTCAATAGATGGATTAGAGATATCATATCAACCACATAAGCCCTTATTTTGCACTGAAATAACGCCTTCGCCTTTTTTTCCATCACATTTCACAACAAAAGCCTGTGATAATCGCACATGACGGACATAATCACCCGATTCAACCACATTTTGCTGACGAAGCCACTGCCAATCAATATAGTCTTTACCCCGTCCCTTATCAGCGCCAAGCTCATTCACCGTAATATAGGGAATACCAAGAGACGTTATATTCTGAAAAAAATGTGAGCCCTGCGATGGTTCTGCCCGAATAGAACTATTTTGTACCTCAACAATGGCACCAACGCCTGCTATATCTCGCCACTGCACAGGAATACCAAGCCATGGATCCGCCGTTCCCCAACGACCTGGACCAATAAGTAAAAATGAGCAGTCACGACAGGAAATTTTTCTAGCAAGTTTGCCAACTTCAGAGGCTATCTGCTGGGTCTTACTTGAATCAAAGAGATTGGGGTCAACAAATAAAATATCAACCATACCTTCAATCTTGCCATGTCCCAACACTTGACTAGAGGCACAAAAGGCATTTGCATAATCGTCTTCACAGAGCGATACCTCACCATACTCTCCACCGGCAATCATCGGTCGTATTTGCAACAGGTAGAAGGTACTTCGACTTAAATCTTCGGACAAGGTCACGACAAACTCAATTTCCACCTCACAGCCCATTGCAGTCTTGCCAATATGCAATAACTCCTGCAGGGTCTGAGCGAGAGGATAGTTAGAATATTTAAGGAAATGGGCAAAGGTCATCACCTTTACTCCGGGTAGACAAGCATCACGAATCCGATGCTCGTCGGCAATATAGGTTGAGGCAAGAACCATGACAGGAGACTCATGCTCCGCCTCCTGTATTTCACGCAGGACAAGATTAGAATGCTCCAGACGCAGACACGAATTTTCCTGCATGGAGAGGGCATAAAATTGACGCTGACTATTGGCAAGAATATCCTCCACCGAAGAAAACTGAACCAACTTCTTAGGGTGGGCGGGAGAAAACAAAAGAGACCTACCACCCTCTACCACCATCTTACCAAGACCGAGGGCAATATGAGCGACACCATCTGCAGCAGCCATATTCATTATGGGATAGTAGTTATGAGATTGAGCAACTCCAGAAACAGAGGGATACCAAAAGCCATTATGCTCATGCCCCACCAACTGCTGAATAATTACCGCCATGGAATCTCCACGCCCCTGAATAGAGTCCTTGGAGAACTCCCTCGGCCCTTCAAACCAGGTGGAGGCATAGACCAGCTTGATCGCCGATTCCAGTTGACTCAGCCGCTCTTCAAAATCACTATGATTATTGGGCAGAAAATAGGTGGAGAAGAGACCTGCGTAAGGCTTAAACTGGGCATCTTCGAGCAAACTGGACGATCTTACAGAAAGAGGGAGATCCCATTTTTTCAAAAAGGCACGCAGATCCCCCTTCAACCAGCCGGGCAGTTCGGCATCTAAAAAGAGCCCCACCACCTTGTCATCTCCCATATTTTTGGCAAACTGTAGTTTATTCTCAGTGATGAAGGTGTCAAAACCATCCGCTGCTATCACACAGGTTTTCGGCATGGTGACTTTCTCTGAAGAAAGAAGATCTGTTTTCGCCCCCTGCAGACAGGCCCACATAAAGGCCATCCCCCTAGCCTTTCCTCCCATCGACCCCTTGCCAATCTTAACAAAATCCAACATATTGGGGTCATAGTTCCTGCGGGAGAAGTTCACCACAACCCCTCGCTGGCGCAGACGGCGAAGACGAAAAACCCTGGCTATTAATTCCTCACGTATTTGACCGAGATCACCCATGGACTGAAAGCAATCCCGGTGCAGATCACGGGCAAGAACCACCTCTGTCCTGGCCATAACCCAGTTAGAAAAATGGTTACTGAGGAGGTGATAGCAGAGAGACTCGTCGGGGACCACCTTTAAACAATTCTGAAATTCGCCCAAAGTTGTAGCACGGCAAACAGTATCTCCATTTTCCAACTGAAAAACAAAATCACCAAAACCCAAATAGCGAAGAAAGAAATTATGCACTCTCTCTGCCGTTGCAGGTGAATTTTTATTAATAAAAACAGCACCTAGATCCGTGGCTACAGCCCTATTCCTCTCCTCCGAAGAGACCATCAAGAGCGATACATCAGGAGCCTGGATAGAAACATGAGAGAGAAAGGCCCCACCTGCATTTGAATTAACCTCTCCCCCCTTCATAAAGCGTGCATCCGAGATTACCCCAAACACATAGGGCTGATATTTTTCAAAGAGTTCAAGGGCCTCCTCATAGCTTTTTGCCAGCAGAATTCGAGGTCGGGCCCGCATACGCAGTATGCGATGCCGCTCATTGAGGCTCTCATCCAATACTGACTGAGTCTGGCCAACAAGCTCTTGGTATATCAGTGGCAAAAACCGGGAACGGTATGTAGGAGAATCTTCCACATAGATGATAACCCGAACCATGGCACTCTTGGTATCGGCACTTACATTAAAAAAATCCTCTACGCATTTTATTATGGCGAGAAACAGATCAGCCTCACAGCACCAAAGAAAAGCACCGTCAATACCATGGCTGTACTCCTCATCAGGGGGAAGGGTTGCCCGCACATTATGGGCAACAAGGACGACGGGTATTAATGGTCGGATCTCCTTTATCTTACAACCCAGCTCAAAGCCATTCATTCCCTGCAGATAAGGCATCGTTATAACAAGATCATAGCGCCTGGCAGCAACCAGTTCAAAGGCCTCTTCCGGACTTGATGCCCTGGTAATCTTTGGGGGCTTGCTCAAATTAAGCCCTTTATACTCCTCGATAAGGCGAGTCGTCAGACTTCCATCCTCCTCAAGGATAAAAGCGTCATAGAGACTTGAGACAAGAAGAATTTCCTGCACCTTAAAGGGCATCAAATCATGAAACACCTTAAAGTGAGGGTCAAAAGCAGGTATCATCTTACTGGGATCAATGCCCATACTATCCTCCCACAGAATGTTTATTGAAAAAATAAGATCTTATTTAAACTCTTTATAGCCAATTTTAATCAATCTATCCTATGCAATATTCCTCAACACACTGTTTATGCGATATCTTTCAACAAAACCCATCTAACAAACGGAACATATTGATAAATTTGACAAAAATATTCCTGTAAGATACAAATAATTTAAGATATATTTTTAATGAACATTTCCTAATCCTTACTAAATATAATTAGATATAACTTTTACTTATAAATGATTATATTTTACAGCCAAAGAGACAGATGTATGGAAAGCAAAAATTTCTTAGATTTCCGGAAGAGATTAGGCAGGACCCAAAAAGAACTTGCCGCTCTCCTCGGCGTCTCCCTCGGGGCGGTAAGTAGCTACGAGCAGAACACACGAGCAGTTCCGCCCCATATAGAGCGGCATATTCTCTATCTTATCAGCCTGAAACAGCACCCCAACGCTCCCTTTGAAAAGTGCTGGAAGATGCTTTCCTGCCCCAAGGAACAAAGAGAACACTGTCCTGCCTGGGAATTTAAATCGGGAACCCAATGTTGGCTTATTAATGGCACCATCTGCCATGGCCATAAGCAAAAAACATGGCGGGAAAAGATAGAGATCTGCTATAATTGCGAGGTATTACAACGGGTGCTGCGGAAAACAGAGTAAGCTCTCATAAAGAGCTTACATCTTCAGGCGTATTTGCATTTGTCCAGGCCAGTTCTAATTCAGGGGGAATAGAGAGCAGATGCACTTTTTCGTCCTCAGCAACCGCACTAATCTGTAAGGTTTTTTCTTCTACCAGTCTCTCAAACAAAAAGCCACTCTGACTTTCATAACAGGCAAAGAGTGGCTCCACCCGCTTAAAGCCCAAAGTTTTTCCTGCAGCAAGACTCTCACGCATGGGAACCACAGCCCAACGCCCCAGAGCCCGATGAGTAAGCAACCACTCTATGGCCATATCAGAGACAAGAGGCATATCACAGGCCACCAAGAGCCAAGAATTGCGTGGGAAGGCTCGGCATGCCCCGACAATGCCACCGAGAGGGCCTGCAATACCTCCCGCATCGGCAATTCTTCTCAAGCCCATAAGGCTCTGAGGAAGATCGCCCGCACCGGCGACAACAACCTCTGTCACATAAGGTTTTAGTCTTGCAACGGTTTTCTCAAGCCAGGTCTGTCCGTCCCTTGATTGCAAAAGATGTTTCGCCTGTCCCATCCGAGAGCTTTTACCGCCAATCAAGACACAGCCAACCAGAGGAGGAGGCCCATACATCCTCTGTAACTTTTCATAGAGATGCCAGAAATCCCGGGCTAAATAGTCACAGTCTCCTACTCGGAAATAGAGTTCTCCATCCATGGCAAAGGAGGAGACCACCACCTCACAGAAGTTAAGATCCCGGGGCAGGTCCTGCAGACGGGTAAGGACAATATCTGCCCGATGAAAGGCTTCAAGGGCATAGACATCCTGCCAGCGATCCCCTCTGAAAATATAGGCATCAATATTTTCCAGAAGAAGCATCTCCTGAAGCATGACCATTGCCTCCAGGCAAAGATCGATCCTCTCCTCTTTAAAGACAAGAACAGGTTTATTATGGGATTGATCCATTTCCGTAGATACCTTAAAATTTTAATAGGATGGCTTTTATGGCAGAGATGAGCAAGGTATTTACGTTGCACTTAGACCATTAGCATGTTATACACCCACGCGATTTCAAAAGATAGAAAAACATTGGAAGCAAAAGGTCCTACCACCTAAATAACGTCATACTTTTTAAGCCGAATATCATGGAAAAAGATCTCAGTAGAGAAGCATATTACTACCATCTGCCAGAAGAAAACATTGCCCAAAAACCTGCCGACAAACGCGATCACTCAAAGTTGATGGTGCTCAACACCTCTACGGGAAAGGTCGAGCATAAAATTTTCAACAATGTTTTAGAGTACATAAACCCCGGAGACATGCTTATTGTCAACAACACCAAGGTCTTTCCTGCCCGCCTTACGGGACACAAGGAAAGCGGTGGAAAAGTAGAGGTTTTTCTCCTTGAACTGCCAACCTATATCCGCCCAGGTGTCTCTGAAAGCATCGCTCTTATCAAATCTTCACGAAAGCCGAAGGTGGGAAGCACATTAACAATAAATGAGGCCCTGAGCTGCCGGGTAACGGAGCAACTTGCCGGGGGCAAGGCACGGTTGCAGCTGCACTACGACAAAGATGTCGATGTTACAGAAATTTTGGCAGGGATCGGTGAAATCCCACTTCCTCCCTATATAAAAAGAGAAGAGGGCACAACCCCTGAAGACGTGACAAGGTATCAAACCGTTTACGCCAATGTGCCGGGCGCCGTAGCAGCACCCACCGCAGGCCTCCACTTCACCGAGGAGCTTCTGCAAAGTCTGCGAGAAAATGGCATTCAATTTGGCGAAGTAACCCTCCATGTGGGCTATGGCACCTTCGCCCCTGTTCGAGCTGAAAATATCGTAGAACACAATATCCATGAGGAGTTTGTCTCCGTGGGCCAAGAGACCGTGGACAAAATCATTGCAACCCGGAAGGCTGGTGGCAAAATTTGGGCCGTGGGCACCACAACAGTACGTTCACTGGAATTTGCCGCTGCCCAACACGGCGGGCAAATTGCCGCCACCGAAGGATGGTGTGCTCTCTATATCTATCCAGGGTTCAAGTTTCAGGTCATTGACAACCTCATCACCAACTTTCATCTGCCTGACTCGTCTCTTATGTTCCTGGTATCCGCACTTTGTCGCCGGGAAAAGCTACTGGAGTGCTATCAGATGGCAATCAAAGAAGATTATCGTTTTTTCTCCTATGGCGATGCCATGGCTGTTATCAGCGGCGAATAAAAAAAATGCCCCCTGCAATCAATTTCTACTGCAGGGGGCATTAACATTTATTTTTTCCAACTACTCTATGCTCAAGAGGCCGACGAACATCCCTTACATTCGCCACCGCCCGAGGTACTGGTAGAGCTAGAATAACCATCGGCATACCAACCGCCGCCCTTGAGCTGAAAAGAGTTCACAGACATCAATTTCTTCACCGCGCCATGACATTCAGGACACTCGGTCAATGGATCATCACTCATACGTTGTTGTACCTCAAAGACCTTCTCACATTTACTACACTCATACTCATAAACTGGCATTTTACTCACCTCAAAGACAAAACAATAGCAGAAGGACAACGGGGAACATGCCCTGCCCCTCGTGTTTGGTTGATTCCCGACTCAGGGAAATATATTTCTATACAGGTCTTTTACCGAAAAGCTCCAGAAGCCTCTCGCAAAACTTATTGTAATTCCCATCATCGAATATGTCAACAAAGGCGCCAGTCTACAGTACAAAAATCATTATAAAACATGATCGATTGCCCCTCCTGAAAAAAGCCCCTCTAGCTGCCTCCACCGAGCAGAGACTAACGACAGAGAGACAAAGAGGGACTCTCCCCCTCGCCCCCCTTGCACCTTAGTATAATTTAGACTATAGGCGGAGAGACAATATTTTTTACCATTTTTCATATAGCGCTCGCGCTATCCACCTAAGACTAAAAAACAAAATGAATGAGCTCATGTGGGTAGTAATGCTACTTACCAATTTTTCTCTAATCCTCATATGCTACAAGATCTATGGCAGAATGGGCCTCTACCTGTGGATCCCCATCTCCACCATTATTGCCAATATTCAGGTGCTCAAACTCGTTGAAATCATGGGCGTTGAGGCAACACTGGGTAATATTGTCTATGCATCCTCCTTTTTGGCCACGGATATTCTTTCGGAGAACCATGACAGAAAGGATGCCAAGAGGGCAATCGGGATAGGTTTTCTCTCCCTCTTATCCCTTACCCTCCTGATGCAAATGGCCCTGAAATTCACTCCCTCAGCCAACGACTTCAGCCAGGAGAGCCTGCAAACAATCTTTGGCCTAATCCCCCGCATCGCCTTGGCAAGTATTGTGGCCTATATCATCTCTCAGTCCCATGATATATGGGCCTTTCACTGGATAAAGGAAAAGACCAAGGGCAAAAAACTCTGGCTGAGAAATTGTCTCAGCACCATGGTCAGTCAGGCAATTGACACCATAGTCTTTATCATTATCGCCTTTTGGGGGATGTATGAGTGGAGTGTCCTTGTTGAAATTTTCTGGACAACCTATCTGCTCAAATGGGTAGTGGCAGCCGCTGACACACCCTTTCTCTACCTTGCCCGTTGGATGAAGAAGGAGGGGCATGATTGCCCTGACCAAGCTCCGGGGCACGCTCTCTAACCCCCCCTAAAAGCCTAGGTTTTTTCACCTAAATTCATTCTGTCGCAAGGCATGGGGGCAAAGAGACATCCCATGCCTTGTTGTAGGCCGGTAAGTCTGGTATAACAAAATCTACGTCAAATATATTTCAATTGGTTATTTGGCGCACTTATAATATTGTGTAGGTCTTCTCTGCTCTAATGAGTGGGGCAGCTTTACCCATTAACACAAAATGATGAGGGCGTAGATTCCATGTTTAAAAATAGGCTGTTAGTCTCGCACCAGAAGGTACCGCGTCCGACATACTCCATCCCTCTCATCATCTTCGCATTTCTTTTCTCCCTCCTTTTCAGCACATATGCCTGCGCAGAAGAGATCGAGAACAAGACCGAGATGTTAGTGGCAAAACGGCTACAGCAACGTTACGATAGCATGAAAAGCCTCTCCTTCAACTTCTATCAGCACACCACGGCAGGTGTGGGTGGACGACCTAAAGTGGGCGAAGGTCAGGCTAGATTTCTTAAATCCACTCGAACAGCGTTTATGCGTTGGGACTACCTGGCTCCTGAAGAGCAGGTACTTACCAGCGATGGCGAATTTTTCAGCATGTATTTTAAAGAGCTGAGGCAGATGATTGTCACCCCTGCTAAAAACCTCGAATCAGATATCACCTACTCCTTTTTTACCGGCAAGGGCACCCTCAAGAAAGATTTTTTTCTCTACCCGGCAGACGCCAATATCGCAGCAGAGTTGGTGGAATCGGAGAAGAGACAAATCATCAAACTGGTACCTAAAAAAACACAATCTCAGGTACAGGATATCCATGTTTGGGTAAATACAAATTCGCTTATTACCAGAATGCAGATTCGTGATCACTTTGGAACAATCACCGTGCTCAGTCTCAGCGATATAGAAATTGACAGTATTGCCGATACGATTGAATCTTTAAAAGATTTTAGCTTTACTCCCCCTGTGGGCACTGAAATAATCAAACAGTGAAATGCCGTAGTAGCAAGAACAATTAACACATATACAAAAAACGGGAAAAACAATGGAAGAAAGTTTCGCAGACCTCTTTAAAGCCGAAGAAACCAAAAAAATAGTCAAACTAGCTCCTGGCCAAAAACTCACAGCAACTGTTGTTGGAATCAGCCCTGATACCATTTTCCTTGATGTTGGCGGAAAAAGTGAAGGCGCTCTCAATAGCTCTGAAATGATCGATGGCGAAGGTAATCTCACCGTTGAAATGGGTGACAAGGTTGAGGTCTATTTTCTACAGGGCAAGGGTTCCGGCCCACTGTTCACCACCAAGATAGGATCCGGCGCTGACATTAGCCACCTGGAAGAGGCGTGGCGCAGTGCGATTCCCGTCGAGGGAATTGTCAAGGCAGAGATCAAGGGCGGTTTTGAGATCAGCCTCGGCGGTAAGACTCGCGCGTTCTGTCCATTCTCCCAGATGTCGCTTCGACGTGTTGCCGATCCTGCTAAGGAGTACGTAGATACCACCATGTCCTTTTTGATCAGCAAAATCGAAGAGAGCGGTCGCAATATTGTGGTTTCAGCCCGCGCCCTTGAAGAGGCAAAACGCGCTGAAATGCGGGATGAGCTGGTGGCAACCTTGGCTGAAGGCCAAACCGTGGAGGGTGTTATTACCTCTATTCGTGATTTTGGTGCCTTTGTTGATATCGGTGCCATCGACGGACTTATCCCCATCTCCGAGATTGGTTGGAGCCGGGTCGAGCGAGTTGAAGAGTATTTCGCCGTGGGCCAGAAAGTGCAGGCCGTGGTCAAGAGCATTGATTGGGAGAAGGATCGCATCTCCCTCAGCTATAAAGACACCCTCACCGATCCTTGGATAGAGGCAGCAAAAGAGCTTGTTCCCGGCACCATCCTCACTGGCAAGGTAGTTCGCCTTGCCCAATTTGGTGCCTTTGTCAATATCGCCGAAGGTATTGATGGCCTTATCCATATCTCCAGACTTGGCAGTGGCCGTCGCATCAACCACCCCCGAGAGGCTGTTGAAGAGGGTCAGGAGATCGAGGTGAAGGTAGAGAGCGTTGACAGCGATAGCAAAAGAATCAGTCTTGCTCCATCTGACTTTGTCTCTGCCGAAGGCGAAGCCGATAAGGAAGAGGCTACCTTCAAGGAGTACGCCAAGAAGAAAAAGTCATCCAAGGAGAGCAGCAATATGGGTTCCCTTGGCCAACTCCTCAAGGCTAAGATGCTGGCAAAGAAGAAGTAATTCCAACTCTGCCCTGAACTACCGCGCCGCTCTTCTCCCCTTTTGGGGTGGAGCGGCGTGGTAAGCTATCAGCTTACAGCTTACAGCTTCTTTTCGATCCACCTCCCACTCACTGTTCAACGTTCAGCCTGTTCCAATTATTGTACTCATCCAGCCCGACATCCACCCCATAATTGTTCTTGGCCAATACACACATCTCCAGATCACCTGCAACACTACCCCTGTTACGATCAGAAAAAATTGTTCCATGAAGAGATTAATAATGTGTCATTTTATCTACATTGATTCTTTATTTCATTAGACTTTAACAACCAAAAGCAGTTAAGCTAAACTTACTGCCTTGTTAGGGAGTTGTCCGTCAGGAAAAGACACCCATATCAAACCTGGAGGTTATTAAATGTGCAGGGCTACAAAAAGACGATTTATTGTTGGCTCAATACTATTTGCCTGTTTGTCCAATTCGCCAGCCTGGGCAGAAAATGAGATCTCGACCCCATTATTGCCAACAGCCAACAATTTTCGAGATATCGCCGGAATATCAGAGACACATGGCGGAAACGGATTTGTAAATGATACCAGATATAAAGGCCTTATGCGAACAGGGGTGTTTTATCGTTCCTCAAAGCTCCAGGAGCTCAACTCGAAAGATTTCAACACAATCTCTGCTCTTGGAATCTCGCTGGTTATCGATCTACGGAGTCCTTATGAGATTTCGCTGGCTCCTGACCTACCTTTACCTGGAGCCAGCTTAGTAAATCATAATATATACGCCATTAATCCTCCAGTCTCTCCGCCAATTCCTGGTGACTCCCCTCCGCTAATAGACTCCACAACAGAGATGACAAAATATTTCCACGATTTTTATCGGAAATTCATCACTGATTATAAGCAGCGTGCTGAATTTAAATTAGTTCTCCTGGATCTGATCAACACTCCAGGGGCCGGGCTATACCATTGTACCGGTGGCAAGGATCGAACGGGTTGGGTGAGTGTCATCCTGCAAAGTATTGCCGGCGTCTCCGATTCGACTATTATGAAGGATTATCTGGCTACCAATCTATATAGTGAAAAATATATAAATGAATTCCTGGTTAAGATCACGGATCCTAATAAAAAGATTGCCTACAGGATACTTGCTGGAGTGCAAGAAGATTTTTTACAGGCGGCACTTGATCAGGTGGTCACTTCCTATGGGTCGATGCAGGCGTATTTGACTCAGGGCTTGGGATTAAGCCAGGCTGATATTTATCTCCTCCGGGCCAAAATGGTTTACTACCAGACCCTACCCGGCCAAGCTCAGTTTTCCGGTAATGCTGCCCGAGGCGCAACTTTTCTCAACGCTTTACAGAACTCACCTCTTTCAGGGCAATACTCAAACTACAACTATTATCTACAGGCAGCTATTGATGCTGGCACCTTGGCTGGCGTAGAAACCAGAGTAGGTGGTCAGGTACATGCTGATGCAGCTGCATATCTCTTGCGCCAACCACAGTTAATCGATAATGCCTTAACAACCCTTGCCAGTGGCCAAAATCTCAAATTTGGTGAAGGCAAGGCATGGCTATCAGGTGTTACAGAAAACCAGGAGGTGTCAAGCCGTTCTGGCATAGCTAGCAGTGATAGCCGCAGCTCTGGTTTGATTGTTGGCGGGACACATCGTTTTAATGAAAATGCGAGCGCCTATGTAGGTGCAAGCTATATTTCAAACAAGGTCGAAAGTGCCAGCGCCGACGCTGATATCGACAACTATCTTGTCGTCTTTGGTGGACGTTATGCCTTAGCAAAACTTGAAACTGGTCCCTATATGGGGGTCAGGTTCAGTGCCGGCGCCCTTGATTATAAGAGCACCCGGCCCCTGGATTATGGCCTTGGCACGGCAACTGGTAAAACCGATGGCAAAACTTATAGTGGCCGTATTGACCTTGGTAATATTTTTGACAGAGGTACCTTTACGATCACACCGCAGCTTGGCCTGCTCGTCGCCCATATCAACCTTGACAGATTCGATGAACAGGGCAGTGAACTGGGCCTTCACGTCAATGGTATTTCCGAAACAATACCCAGTTTATTAGCTGAACTGCGCGTCGATCTCAATGGACGACAATTTGGTAATTGGCTGTTCCAGCCTTCCGCAGTGGTAGGCTATGAACGGGCATTAGACACCTCGAATGTAACTAGTACGGGTTCGCTTTACGGATATCCCATAAGCCAGGAGTCAGCCTATGACAGTCGTGATCTCGCCAAGCTTGGTCTTGGGGTAAGCGCACGGAAT
This sequence comes from Desulfotalea psychrophila LSv54, assembly GCF_000025945.1. Classification (GTDB taxonomy): domain Bacteria; phylum Desulfobacterota; class Desulfobulbia; order Desulfobulbales; family Desulfocapsaceae; genus Desulfotalea; species Desulfotalea psychrophila. The sequence goes on from NC_006138.1 coordinate 3,216,900, forward strand.
GGGAACTTCAGTCTACAAGTTGGGGCTAATGTCATGGCCGGAGAAAATATCAACAGCATCTTAGGTGCTAACATCAACTTTTCATATACCTTTTAGACGGTTGCATCAGGCCTTGGTGGTGAAACACAATAATAGATTCTTGATCTCAAACACTCCCTCTTGGCAAATGCTGGAGACATGTGGGAGTGTAATTATCAAAACCAAAAAATATAGCATGGTGGCAGAAGTGGCCCCGTTTCATAAGCCACTGCCCTGATTTATTAATGATCGCCTTGTTAGGGCATTGTTCATCAGTAAAAAAACACCCATATCCATATTAAGCCAGGAGGTTGTTAGATGTGCAGGGCTACAAAAAGACGATTTATTATTGGCTCAATACTATTTGCCTGTTTGTCCAATTCGCCAGCCTGGGCAGAAAATGAGATCTCGACGCCATACTTAACCAGTGCCAGTAACTTTCGAGACATTGCAGGAATATCAAAAAACTATGGTGGAACCGGTTTTGTAAATGATACCAGCCATGAAGGCATCATGAGAACAGGAGTATTTTATCGTTCTCCAAAGCTCTTTAACCTTAGCTCGGTCGATTTCAATACAATCTCTGGCCTTGGGCTTTCGCTCATTATCGATTTAAGAACTCCTAAAGAAATTCAAGACGCTCCAGACATGTCTTTTGGTATTAATGAAGTATATCATAATATCTTTGGTACCCAAGATACTCCCCATCTGTCCTACATTACCCCAGAAGATGTTAGGGTGAGCTTCCACAACGCTTATCGGGAATACATAACCGAGGAAGGCCAGAGAAAGGTATTGAAAAATATTTTTCTCGACTTGGCCAAAACTCCTAAGGCAGCCCTATACCATTGCACTGGTGGCAAGGATAGAACAGGTTGGGTGAGTGCCGTCCTGCAAAGTATTGCCGGCGTCTCAGATGCGACTATCATGAATGATTATCTCGCGACCAATCTATATATGGAGACAGCTGTTAATAAATTTCTAAAAGATTATCCTGAATCAATGTGGCCTATTCTTAAATTGCGTTTGGGAGTAGAAGCGAGCTATCTGCAGGCGGCACTTGAGCAGGTGGTCACTTCCTATGGGTCAATGCAAGCGTATTTGCTCCAGGGCTTGGATTTAACACCGGCTGATATCTATGTCCTCCGGGCCAAAATGGTTTACTACCAGAGCCTACCCGGCCAAGCTCAGTTTTCCGGTAATGCTGCTAGAGGCGCAACTTTTCTCAACAGTTTACAGAACTCACCTCTTTCAGGGCAATACTCAAACTACAACTATTATCTACAGGCAGCTATTGATGCTGGCACCTTGAGTGGCGTAGAAACCAGAGTAGGTGGTCAGGTGCATGCCGATGCAGCTGCATATCTCTTGCGCCAACCACAATTAATCGATAATGCCTTAACAACCCTTGCCAGTGGTCAAAATCTCAAATTCGGTGAAGGCAAGGCATGGCTATCAGGTCTTACAGAAAACCAGGAGGTGTCAAGCCGTTCTGGGATAGCAAGCAGTGATAGTCGCAGCTCTGGTTTGATTGTTGGCGGGACACATCGTTTTAATGAGAATGCGAGCGCCTATGCAGGTGCAAGCTATATTTCAAACAAGGTCGAAAGTGCCAGCGCCGACGCTGACATCGACAACTATCTTGTCGTCTTTGGTGGACGTTATGCCCTGTCAAAACTTGAAACGGGACCCTATATGGGGGTCAGGTTCAGTGCCGGCGCCCTTGATTATAAGAGTACCCGGCCCCTGGATTATGGCCTTGGCACGGCAACGGGTAAAACCGATGGCAAAACTTATAGTGGCCGTATTGACCTTGGTAATATTTTTGAGAGAGGTACCTTTACGATCACACCACAGCTTGGCCTGCTCGTCGCCCATATCGACCTTGACAGATTCGATGAGCAGGGGAGCGAACTGGCTCTTAAGGTCAATGGTATTTCCGAAACAATACCCAGTTTATTAGCCGAACTGCGCGTCGATCTCAATGGACGACAACTTGGCAATTGGGTCTTCCAGCCTTCCGCAGTGATAGGCTATGAACGGGCATTAGATACCTCGAATGTAACGAGTACGGGTTCACTTTACGGAATATCAGTAAGCCAGGAGTCAGCCTATGACAGTCGTGATCTCGCCAAGCTTGGTCTTGGAATAAGCGCACGAAATGGGAACTTCAGCCTACAAGTTGGTGCTAATCTAATGGCTGGAGAAAATATCAACAGCATCTTAGGTGCTAATATCAACTTTCTATATACCTTTTAGACGGTTGCATCAGGCCTTGTTGGTGAAACAGAGAAAAAAGAGCAGCTGTAAGATCTCAGCTATCAGCTGCTTTTTAACCTAAGCTCCCGTGAGGGTTAAACCTTCGGTTTGAATTGTTTCGATTTTACTCATTCATTGGCCAATATTCATTTTCTTTTACTCAAAAGAAAGGAGCCCTGCCACTACGGTCTTCGGCAGTGCGCCTCAAGTCCCACGAGAGGTTAAGATGGCTCGCTCAAACAAGTCAAACTCCTCTCGCGCAAATTTTCCCGCTGCTCAGCTCCGGACCAATGGAGATCGCCCAACCAAATTCAGTGCCATTAGTACATGGGCTTCCCCTTGGTATGGATCTGAATTCACCATCTCCTCAAGGTTTTGCCCTGTCTACATCTGTATATTGTCCGCCAACTCGGGTTTTCAGGTCGTCTACATATGTATATTGTCTCTTTCTTCGGTGTTTCGGGCTTTATACATTTGTATATTGTCTCTTGCTTCGGTGTTTCAGCCTTTATACATTTGTATATTGTCTCTTTCCTCGGAGTTTCAGGCTTTATACATCTGTATCTTGCTCGACTACTCAAGTTTTTGAGCTTTATACGTTTGTTCACGCCCCGCCCCCTCAATGTTTTGCCCTTTGTCTCTCTATATATTGCTCGATTACTCAGGTTTTCAGGCCTTGCCCATCTGGATATTGTCCGTTTCAGCAAAATTCCGGGCCTTACCTCAACAGGTGCGAGGTTTCAATCCACGCTCCCGTAAAGGAGAGTACACCAAGCTGTAAGCTATAAGCTGTCAGCTTCTTTCCAATCCACCCTCCCGTGAAGGAGCGATTCTCAGGCTTACTGAGAAGGAAATACTTCGCGGCCAGGGCGGGGCCATCATTGCTGTTTTAGGAAGTGGAGAAATCTGGTATCTTGTTCCCCGAGTAGGCTATCGATATTCCCCACTCACAACAAAACTGTTTGTTTTCAATGCATTATACTTATCCCCACCCAGAGCACCGGCAGGTTAGAAGAGAGTCATGAAAAGAAAAATTGAATTATTGGCACCGGGCGGAGACATTGACTCCATCAAGGCGGCCATTATAGCCGGAGCAGATGCTATCTACTGTGGTCTGGACAAGTTTAACGCCAGAAACCGGGCAGAAAATATAGGCATTGAAGAGCTGAATGGAATCTTAAGGCTTGCCCATAAGAACAGCTGTGAGATCTTCCTCACCCTCAATATCATCATCATCGAGAGTGAAATACCCACCCTGATAAACCTCCTGAACAAACTGGTTAACACCGGCTTAGATGGTATTATTGTCCAGGATTTTGGAGCCTTTTACCTGCTCGAAAAATATTTCCCCAGCCTGAAGATCCACGCCTCCACCCAACTGACAAGCCATAATGAGGGGCAGATAAAATTTCTAAAGCGGCTTACGGCTACCCGAGTCAATCTCTGCCGCGAGTTGAACCTGAATGAGATAAAAAGCTTAGCCAGAACGGGACATGAGCACGACCTCTTAACAGAGGTATTTGTCCATGGAGCAAATTGCATCTGCTTTTCAGGTATCTGCTACCTCAGCTCCGTTCTAGGCGGCAACTCCGGCAATCGGGGCAGATGTAGTCAGCCATGCAGGGACCAATATCTAACTACCGTCAGGGCTAAAAACTTTCCCCTGAACCTTAAGGATAATTCAGCATATGCTGACCTGGCGGAGCTGGCAGAGGCCGGGGTGGACTCCATAAAGATCGAGGGAAGAATAAAAAAGTTTCACTATGTGCACACGGTGGTCAACTCCTGGCGGCAACAGCTCCGGAGGCTGAGCAACAAGGAAGAACTGCTAAAAGACGATGAAAATCTGCACAGGGTCTTTAATCGGGGCTTTTCCAATGCCTTTCTTAAAGGGGATATTAATAGGAATATGTTTATTGATAACCCCAGAGATAACTCTGCCCTCCATCTTGCGGAGATATACGGCGGTGCCAGCGATGAGAATGTAACAAGGGCCAAGAAAGAACTCTATGATCTGAAAACAGAGATCATAAATGATGTCAGGACGAGAATAGATCAACTCAGCATTGAAAGGGCGCCCTTAACAATAAGCGTTTCCGGAAAGGTTGGAGCCCAATTAAAGGTATCTGTCACGACTCCTGATACCAGTTTCACCCTCTACTCAACGACTGAGCTTGCCCAGACTGGCAGGGCCATCACGGCCATAGCCACAAAAAAGGGCAGGGCCAACCAGGTTCTTGATTACGAAATATTACTCTCCAGATTCAAGGCAGTAAACGATACGGAATATTTCATTGAAACCCTGGAACTGGACGCGCTTGAAGAGAATCTCTTTGTCCCCTTCAAGGAACTTACCTCCCTTAAGAGCCAGCTCCTCTTCAAACTCAATGGAGAACGGGCGCATCATGCTCCCATTGATCTGCCCCGCTTAAAAAAACATGATGACAAAACAGAGAGGCCCTGCCTCTCCCTCTTGATCTCCTCCGCAGAGGATATCCATCTCTGCCGGGAGACTTCGGCGGATGTTTACTTTCAACTACCCAGTAATTTCAAAAACAGCTTGGTAAAATTTATTGATCTCTTTTGCCAAAACGATAAACTGATCCCCTGGTTCCCCTCCATCCTGATAGGAGATGACTACCGTACTGCGGTGGAATTTCTTGAGCGAGTCAAACCAAAGGGTATTGTCACGGATAATACAGGAATAGCCCTTGCCGCCTATGAGCGAGGGATTAAGTGGGTAGCAGGCCCCCATCTCAATACGGTGAACTCTTTTAGCCTCCTCTCTTTAAAGGAAAAGTTTAACTGTTCCGGGGCGTTTATCTCAAATGAGATTAACGGGAGACAGATAAAAGCCATAAAAAGGCCCGAGGGATTTGACCTCTACTACAGCATCTATCACCCCATCCTCCTCCTCACCAGCAGACAGTGCCTCTTTCAACAGATCACGGGCTGTGCAAAAAAGAGGATGGACGAGAGCTGCATAGAGGGCTGCGAAAAAACCGCCTCGATTTCCAATCTGAAAGATGGCACCATCTTCATTGAAAAATCAAAGGGCAACTACCACCATGCCTACCATGAGACTCATTTCCTCAATACGGATATAGCAACTGACACAGAGGGGCTCTTTACCAGTCTCTTTATTGATCTGCGGGACATAGAGACCAAAACAGAGAGGGCGGTGGATAAGATCGACCTGATAAGGCTTTTTGCAGATCATCTCAATGATAAGGCCGATTCAGCAGAAATACTGAAAAGGAACATCTCCCCCACAACCTGTCACCAGTATACAAGGGGCCTTTAGGAAAGCTGAAGTAGCATCAGACCAGGATTTCCAATCGATTTGCCCATTGCCAGCGCAAAAATCCAAAAAAATCTTTCGGCAAAACCTTGCTTGGCATGATAGCTTAAAAGTAGCAGAATTTAAGCTATCATAAACTTCAGAACCCTTATGTTTTCCGCTTATAAATATATTTTTCGAGTCAGGTGCTTATGAATTTTTCTATTAAGAAGAGCAAGGAAAGGCTACTTACGGCATGGGGAAAACGGGGTGTCCGTGTAGGCGTTTCTATTGCCACTGTTTTTTTATTGTTTGTACTCCTATTGCCCTTTGCAGTGAAACAGGGCGTACAGTGGTGGCTGGTGAAAAATGGTGCAGCGGAGGCTGTCATCTCGTCACTTTCGCTTAATCTCTTCACCGGCACCTTACATGTTAAAGGCGTGGACGTACAGGGTGCACAGAAGATGCTTTTTGCAACCGATGGTTCGGGGCTTAAATTTGACATTTTAGGCCTGTTTGGTAAAGAGATACATATCGAAAGGACCTATTATGACCATGTCACCATTCAGGTAAAACAGGAGGAAGATGGGCAGTGGAAAATTGCCTCATACACAACCCCCGAACAAAAAGAGAATAAACCAATCGAGGAGAGTAAGGGGTCGGATTGGACCATCCTCGTCGATGATGTGCATATTACCAACTCCTCAGTTGAATTTATAAGCCCCACCTTTTCAACAGTAGTCACCATTGATGATGCGCAACTGACAAATTTTTCAACAGCAGCGGCTGCTGCTCCCGCTGATTTTCATTTCAAGGGTAAAATTGATAAGACACCGCTTGTTCTCGAAGCTGGAAAGTTACGGGTTCTACCTGATCTGATGGTGGCGGGGCAGATTAATTTGCTGGATTTTGATACGGCAAGCTTATCACCCCTATTAGTAGGACAGTTAGAAAAGATTGCAGGGCTGTTCTCCATGGCTGGTCAGTTTAAATTTGAGATGAAGAGTGATACGACAGCTTTTCGATACGATGGTGATGTTAATCTAGCCAAAACTCATCTGAAAATGAAGGATATAAACTACCTGTCTGATCATACCCATTGGTCAGGAACTGTGGATGCGAAAAACGAATGGAGCCAGTTTATTATAGATGGCGCACTGCTTCTTGATGGCATTGCCCTGGATCTCACCCAACAATCACTTTCTGTGGATAATAAGCATCTCTCTTTTAAGGGTAAAACAAAAGTCCATCTCGTTGAGAAAGGTGTCGTTCTTACCAGCGATTCAACCCTGATCTCAGATGGTATAATAGTAAAACAGACAGGGACAATTTATGGACATAAACATTTAAAGTGGCAGGGTACACTGGGAAATAAGCAGGATGCGCAACATTATCTTATTGATGGCGATCTCACCCTTGGTGGAATGAATATTAAAATGGCTGATTCTGGCTTGGCACTTACCAATCAAGATGTTCAGTTTGCTGGTTCCACCGATATTGATTTGAGTTCGGCCTTGCAGATTACTCATAGGGGAAGTTTTGTCAGTAAAGGGTTTAAGGTTCTTGTAGGTGAAATGGATTATGGCCATGACCAGCTCACCTGGAAGGGGAACATTAGCCATAAAAATGGCATCCTTACGACCAGTTCTAGCAAAGGCACACTTCAACTCGAAAATATTTCATACTCACAGGCAGGAGCTTCCCCGCTCAAGGTGCATCTCAAGAACACCAGTTGGGCTGGGACCCTCTCCTATTCTCCAGTGCAAGATGATATCTTTGCCTCCCTGGCACTTGCCGGCAAGGTAAACGCCAAGGGTTTTGCATATGCTCTCCCTGGCACTATGCCTCTGGATATAGGCCTTGCAAGTATTGCCTGCAATGATTTATCGGTTGGACGTGATGGTGTGCATCTTGGCACCTCACTCATAGACGGCCTTAGCATCTACTCTCCTATTGCCAAAAGGATGGCACTGGAACTGCAAAAGATTACACTCACTGAAAGTACTGTCACACCAAAATATATGGTCTCCTCAAGGGCGGGAAGCTTTGCCGGGTTCCAGCTGTTTCCTGTTGACAAAAAAGATCAGCATAATGGAGAGTTGGAAGCCTTAACCTTTACTGGTTTCTCCTGGTCTCCTCAATCCGGAGTTGAGCTAAAAGGGTTGGTTGCTCAGGCATTGTCTCTTGAACTGGAGAGGGATACAAAGGGAGATCTTAACTTAGCCAAGTTGATAGCAAGTCTGAAAGATATTGAGAGTAAAGTAGATGGAGGTCAGACTGGCGAAGAAGTTCATAGGGAAGTCCCTGCCCAAGGAATCCAGAAATCTACTCCAGGCGTTAAGGTCGATAAAATTGAGTTAGTGGGCGACAACAAGATCCTATTCACCGACCATACCTTACTTGTTCCCTATCGTAGTGAAACAGTCTTTAAGAAGTTCCTTATTGAAAATATCGATACCTTGAATGCAAAGCAGGATACCTTGATAACGGTGGAGGCACTCCTCGAAAAACGTGCCCCGTTCACCCTTTCAGGTAAAATACGACCATTTACAAAAAAGCCTGAAGAGAGCGTATCTGCCCAGTTGCAATTCAAGTTACGAAATTATCCTTTACGTAACCTCTCTCCCTATCTGGTGCAGGCGGTAGGTACGGGACTGGAGAGTGGACAGTTGAAGTTGCAAGGTACCTTTAAATTGGAAAAGGGTGAGGTTGATATTGAAAATAAACTGCTCTTTAAAAAGTTGGTTACTAAAGCCGTGGCACCAGAACTGGCAAAGCAACTCGACAATAAACTTCCCGTACCCTTAAACACAGCTCTTGGTTTGTTGAGAGATAGTGATGACAATATCGCGCTCAGTATTCCGATCAGTGGACCCATTGACAAACTGGATTTTAACCTCACTAACATCTTTATAACAGCCCTCAGTAAGGCTGTTGTGCCTGCCGCCAGTTCTTATCTGATGTATGCCCTTGGGCCCTACGGCGCTCTTGCCTATGTGGGGATGAAGATTGGGCAGAATATCTTAGAAGTACATTTGCCACCGGTAAACTTTGTTAAGGGTGAAGAGAAGCTGAGCGTGGATCAGAAAGATTATCTGCAGAGAATCGGTAAGATCGTTAAAGAGGGCAAGGCAAATTCTGACCTTCAGGTTGTTCCCGTGACTAATGTTGCCCTTGAGCTTGGCCGAGAAGGTCAATTGGTGGCCGATTTATCTCAAGAGCAGCGTCAAAAAATGCTTAAACTAGGCCAGCTCAGAGCACAGATTATCCAAAAGTATCTGGTGGAGAAACAAGGCGTTGCTGCAGGAAAGGTGCTACTTTCCGTCACCAGGTTAGAAGATGGTTCGGCTTCTTCTCGGGTTGAACTACAACCAGAAGAGTAGCGTGTCGGAGAACTATTTTTGTAACTTTTCAAGCATGGTAAGAAGCAGTTCATTAAAGGCCTGTTGCGCTGCTTCACCTTGATCTATCTTCTGCTTTGTTGTGCAGTTAAAGAATTTCTTACAGAGTGTAAGCTCTGCCCTTGACCACTCTTGGGTGAAATTATGCTTTGCCAGTTCTGGTAAATTGCTTTCAGATGACAGAGAGTCCCGTCTGCCATGGGCCCAGTTGACAATCTGTTGGTAAAAAAGAAAAGAACGATTGAGCAGAATAAAGAGAAGCCTAATGTCTTTAGCAGGACCTATTGAGATCGTTTCATTGGCTATCCGTATACCCTTTATGGTGGAACTTTTTTCTATTGCCTTTTGTCCGGTGAAGAGAGCAGCCACGGCCCCACCTGCACTAGCCGCTGCGGTAAAAATCCCAAAGGTGAGTCCGGCAAAGGCAAGGTCAATTCCAGCGCCTAAACCTGCACCGCTGAGACCACCCAGGAGCATACATTGCTTTTTGCTTAGCCCTAATAACTGCCAATTTTTCGCAGTGAAAAGATTATCGCTGAGTAAAGGGTTAGGCGGGAGAGTGTAGTTGTAAATATTATGCTTATAAAGATCACGCAATCTGCTCTGCGCAGTTTTCTCCATCTGCTCTAACTGCTTTTTATATCGATCAAAGAGATGGCGACGCGCAACATCTTCTCCTTCGTTTCCTCCGATCTTACCTTCTAAAGAGAAGCTCAGAGATTCTCCAAGCATCGTACTGATAAGTTCAGCTGCGCGCTGGGTGCGATCCTGCCAGTTTTGCTTAAAGGCAAGGAGTGCTCGCTGTAGCGGTTCCTGCCAGTCCTGTTCAATGGACTTAAGTGCTTCAAAGAGATGAATCCGTTCTCTGTATCCGGCATGGTGTGCATTGAACACCCTGTATGAGTTGAAAGTTTTTCTGAACTCATCTTTCCATATTTCCAGGTACTGACGGTTATCTTTGCAGTTGATTACCGCCATTCGTGGTCTCCCTGTTAAGCGTAAAATTTCAATTTCGCTCAGATCAACATTTTTTATTGGTCTTGATCCATCCACAACATAGATTATACCAGCACCCCGTAAAAGTGGCTTGAGCAACTCAATGTCATGTTTCAGTTCGGGAATATCCTGTAATGATCTTACCAGAGTTTTGAGGTTTGCGGCCGGCGAGCCAGTACACTGTTTGAGCTCATAAAGGATTCTATTAGGGTTTTGAAATCCCGGTGTATCAGTGAAACGAAGAATATCCTGATCGTCAATATTGATGACAAATGATTGGCAGAGAGTCGTCTCTCCGGGGCTGCTACTAATGCGTACAGAATCATCTTCTGCCAGAGTTGATAGAACCGATGACTTCCCCTCGTTGGGATGTCCCATGATGGCAAATTCAGGAATCATTGAATTTCACCTAATGTAATTGGGAAAAGTTGGATAAAACTATCACCAAGTCCGGCGATCTTTTGTTGCCAGAGCAGGGTCTCCGTCTCTTTTGGACTGACCAGTGAACCATCTGCCAAACTATTAACAAGTAGTACCTCAACTGTGGTTTGGGTTTTTTCTCTTATTGTTTGCACATAGGAGAGGAACTCGGTGAGGGGAACCATATTAGCCTCCATTACAATGAAGATAGGACAGTGCTGCTTGCTATTCTGCAGAGCAAGTTGGTCGACAATCTCTTGGTCAGAAGCGTAGTCGGCCATAAAGGTGATCAACCGTTCGGCTCTATATCCATGCTGGAGGAGCAATGTCTTGAGTATATTATCATGGCGGGCATTTCTGATGTCTGCTGCAATCAGTACTGTAACTGTTGCCTGGTGGCCAGTTTGCGATTGCTCGTCGCCTGTATGAGAGAACCGACGATCCTTATCTGTTGCATCGGCACCGATGGTTTGTCCCGGCTCTTTCTCACTTTTTTGCTCATAGATGGGGGTGCGCATCCGGTGAAAGAGTTTTTGGTATTCTGCTCTTCGCGTGGTGGATGACTGAAGACTCTTTCTCTCTTGTAAGAGGGCAATTAAAAAGAGAAGTATCCGGGGCAGAAGACCATAGGTCAAGAGACAGAGGATAAGAAACGGCCACCAGGATGAGAGGTTTTGATTTGCTAAGTGATAGATACCATCTTTTAGAATAATCCGACTACCGGCAATTTGTTCAAGGGTTGGGTTGGCGTGGGCGAGAAGGCTGCTCCAGTTCCAGGGGGCAGAGACAATTTGCACCATGGTCTGGATATATTCAGTGCTCAGTCTCAAAGTAGATTGCCAGCCAAAAGCGATATCTGAGGTGATAATTTTATACAGAGCGCCAAAAAGAAGGCCGATGTTGAGGCTTATGCTAGCTGACTGATGTATACGATTAAAGAGAGAGGAGAGGTCAACCGAATAGCCTTTATTTTGTTTGAGAATCCCCAGTGCATGTTCATAGTTTAATCGTTTCTCTGCCGGAAATTTTGCGATTAATGGCCCTGCCAAAAACGAGGTGAAGAGGGCAAGGCAATATCGTATCAGTGGCGGTGACAGTGACTTCTGCCCTTGGCCAAGCGAGCGAATGAGCCTGACGAGAAGGGCAAGCGTTATGGTGCATAGCTGGCTGCCGATGAAGATAATTATAAATGAAAATATATTGATAGGTGTAGTGCCGGAATAATATAAAAAAGTAGTAGTGGCAGAAATACCAACGAAGAAACTGATGACCAAGAGGATGAGATGGATGCGACTGAGAGCCTTTGAGACAATGGTACCGATGCTTTCTGTATCGATACATTGCTTGCCTCGTTGAGCGGCTAACCATATTGAGAGCAGTCTTGCTGAATCTTCTTGTCCATCTTTTGGCACATATTCCAGGAAAAGAGCTCGATCCCGCTTGTGGAGTTCCTGCCAGTTTTTTTGCCGGTCAAGATGGAAAAAAAAAGCAGCATCTATTATGTCTCGGTATTTGGGATTCATAGCCTATTTGTACCAGAAAAAGAACGAAGCTTCTATGCTGATTGTAGGAGTAGGACAGTATAATGCTTAAAGCTTCGGATAAAGTCGTTTTAGCCTTACTGGTACATCATCAATTCAAAATGACAAAAGCAATTAAGCACTGACAAGCAAAGAGGAGATAGACAGTGTTGCAACGATTTTACAGCGGAATAGAGCTTCGTGCGGTCGCCCTCTTGCAGAAGCTCGCAAAGCCCTAAATCAATAAAATGACCCTTGCAGGGATCTGCAAAGACCATTTTATTGCTCCGACAGCCCTTGCATGAACCCGCAAAGACCATTTTATTGCTCCGATAGCCCTTGCACGAACCTGCAAAGACTGTTTTCTTGAGTAGACAACCCTTGCACGAACCTGCAAAGACTGTTTTCTTGAGTAGACAGCTCTTGCACGAACCCGCAAAGGCTACTTTAGTGCTGAGATAGCGTTTGCAGAGACCTGTAAGGATAATTTTATATCTAGGTCAGGCTTTGCACGCCTATCTGCTTGCTGTCGTGTCTGAGTTTTCTGCATAAAAACCTTCTATTTGCAGTGCAGTTCACAATACCTTGTAAGCATGAAACCAATGGCAGCCAACGGCTTAGACGATATTCCAAGGGATTAGGACTTCGTGCGGTCCCAATTATTAGTAACAGAATTTGAGCTATAAAATTTTACAGAAAACTTCAGAAGGAAAGCTGACAATGCAATATGGTATTAAAGAAATTCAGGCCGAGCAGGACGAGGCAGTTTGTCGAATCATTAAAGCCGTCGGTGCTGAGCACGGAGCCATCGGCGAAGGTTTTGGCCCCTCCGACCCAGAAGTAGAGAGAATGAGTCATTTCTATATGGGAGAGCAGAAGAGTATCTACCTTATTGCCACAGTTAATGGTCAAGTTGTCGGTGGTAGTGGTATTGCTGCCTTCAATGGCAGTGCTGAGATCTGTGAACTGCGAAAACTATTTTTACTGGCGGAGAGTCGTGGCCTGGGGCTGGGCAAAAAATTAACCGATGAATGTTTAACCTTTGCCCGCGAAAATGGCTACAGGCAGTGCTATCTGGATACCCTTGCCAATATGAAACCAGCAATAGCCCTCTATGAGAAGTTGGGATTCAGACATCTGCAGAGACCACTTGAGGGTACCATCCACAGCGGTTGCGATGTTTGGATGCTCAAGGATCTATAGAGCAGGAAAAGAGTAACAGGACGTATGACCCGCCTGCTACTCGATGTAAGGCTCCTCCCTACTGAGAGGAGAGGAGCACTATCAATCACTACAAATCAAGCTCACACATGGCAAAGACAGCATTGGTGAGGAACTCTGCCGCAGGGGCAAGGGTCGCCTCGTTGAAGTCAAAGCGGTAGTTGTGATGACCTGCTACAAGTTCGGTGCCCGCCAGACAGTAGGAGGCAATGCCACCCTGCTCCTGAACTGCGGCCATGAACTCGGTCACATCATCACTGCCACCAAATTCCACATAGTCCTCGATAAGTTCAGACTGAAAAAAGGAGACCTTCTCGGCAGACTGGCGCAGAAGGGCAATCATTTCAGCATCACTCTCACCACTCTTACAGCCACCCATCATCTTTATCTGCCAGGCCTGATCATACATCCCGGCACTATGCTTAATAACCTTCTTGGCCTTTTCCAACATAAAGTCATTGAGTTCCGTAGTCTCCCCACGAGTCTCTGACACCAGAGTTGCCTGAGCCGGGATGATATTACGTCCCTCTCCCGCCTCCATGCGACCAACGGTTATACGGGTGGCCCCACCTGAATGACGAGGAATGGCATGCATATTCAGCGAGGCAGTGGCCGCCGCCAAAAGAGAGTTCTGCCCCTCTTCCGGATAGGCCCCCGCATGGGAGGAGACACCGGTAAAGTGAGCATCGAACTTACTGGTGGCCAAAAACTTACCAGCGCCAAGGATCAATCCGCCGGTATGAAATGCCTTAAAACCCATATGACAACCGACAAGGGCCTTTATACCATCGACCACGCCCGCCCTGACCATGGGCAGGGCGCCACGCACCCCCTCTTCTGCCGGTTGAAAGATAAGGCGAATGTTTTGCGATACAGACTCCCGCAGCTGAGCAAGAGCCAAGGCAATACCAAGACCAATAGTGGCATTACCATCATGACCACAGGCATGACAGGAGCCATTGTTCCTGGAGGAAAATCCCTCATCAAAGGGGCGATGTCCCACCTCCTCACACTCCTGCAGGGTGTTTGAATCAATATCAAAACGCAGGGCAATCCTGGCGGCGGGGCCAGCCTTAAGATCGGCTACCAGACCGGTAAATCCACCGCGCATTTTTTCTACGAGATCCGGATTTGCCCCCTGTGCTATTGCCCTCTCCGCTGCCGCATGCAGGGCCTCATCGTCGGGCAGTCCCATCCGGAAATCGGCATCAAGCACCTCACGCCCCATCTTGACATGATAACCTGCCTCAATGAGAATATCGGCAATAAAGGCAGTGGCCCAAAATTCTGTCCAACCACTTTCTGCATGATTATGCAGTTTGCGACCAAACTCAACCAAACGTGATTCCAGTTCTTCTAGTATCCGATGAATTTTTTCAGACATAAAACCTCCTAAAACATTTTATGGGGAGATAGAGCGCTCTCTGCTACCAGATGAAAAGCATACGATCACAAAAGAGAAAGGGAATAAGACCCTTAAATATTTCTTCAACCCGGACAACACCACCAAAGACAAAGGCATTAAGCCCCATCGGAGGAATATATCTAACAATCTTGTTGGATTTCAAATAGTTGATCGCAAAGGTATAGTTTTGGGCCAAGCACTACATACAAAAAGCATATCTATATCAATGTTTTTCACACATTTCAAGGAAGTTTAGCCTTACATTAAGAGCAGCTTTTTGGGGAAAGATATAGAGGAGAGGAGGGGGCGAAGAAATAGGGGGCGTGAAAAACATTCACCCTGCACCGAGAGGAGCAGGATGAATATTTACTGGGTAAAAAATTAGCTCACCAGTGACTGACGCATGGCCTCAAAGAGGATGACCGCGGCAGCGACAGAGCTGTTCAAAGAATCCAGCTCACCAACCATGGGAATTGAAAGTTGGATATCACATTCACGTCGAACAAGGGGACGAATACCTGTTCCCTCACTACCAACAACAATACAGGCTGGCACATTCAAATCGGCATCAAAGAGAGAAACAGCATCGGCATCCTTGATGGCCCCGAAAACCCAGGCGCCAACCTTCTTCAACTCGGCAAGGGATTTCACCAGATTTGTTACCTGACAAATATCCATATGCGAAATAGCGCCAGCAGAGGACTTTGCCGCAGTACCACCAAGCGGGGCTGAACGCTCCCGGGTCAACAGCACCCCGATGGCCCCGGAGGCCAGGGCAGAGCGAACAATAGCGCCAAGATTATGTGGATCCTGCAAAGAGTCACAGACAATAATACGTGGTTTTTCGCCCCGATCTACGGCATCTTTAAATTTCTGCAAAAAATCTGCAAAATCCATCAGATCTGCCTGGGTAACCTTGGCGATAACACCCTGATGACGGGCACTGGCCGCCCCATCTCCCTGCAGTGAGATAGAATCAATAAAGGTTACCTTCACCTTAGCAGCTCGGGCAAGCTCAACAATTTCATCAAACTTGGCGCCCCTTCTATCCTTTTGGGCAATAATCTCACTAATACGATTCGGCTCATACTTAAGTGCCTCTACAATGGGGTGAATGCCCCAGATAAGATCTTCACTAAAGCGAATGCGCCGATCTTGGGTCGCAGCTTTTTTATCCTGACCGGCAGATTTATTATCTCGACGAGGAGCACCACGATCTGCCTTTGCCTGAACACCTGATCCAGCTTGGTTTGTTTTTTTATTTTTCATTATTACTCAACAACTAATTTTATAGGTAAGCCTGCAGGAGTTCTGCGAGACTTTGCTCTTTCTGCCCAAATAATTGATTTAAGAAGTGTTGACGCCTGGGCAAGATCATCATTTACAATCAAATAGTCATACTTACGAGACGACAGCATTTCTCCTGCGGCATTGCCCATACGCAACTTAATTGTCTCTTCACTGTCACTTCCCCTCTTACGCAGTCGCTCTTCCAGAACACTGAGATCAGGCGGAGCAATAAAGATATAGGTCGCAGGCAGGCTTGCTGACTCCATTAAGATAGTCGCACCCTGTACATCTATATCAAGAACAACATCAACACCCTCAGAGAGTTGAGCCATCACGGCTTCACGGCTCGTACCATAGTAATTTTTATGCACATAGGCCGATTCAAGAAAAATGCCCTTTTCCTGCATCTCTATAAAGTCTTCCTGCTCGACAAAATGGTAGTCCACCCCGTCCTGCTCTCCTGGGCGGGCAGTCCGAGTTGTGTGTGAGATAGAAAAATTCAGCCTCCCCACATTTGCCATAACCCTTCCAAGTATTGTCGTTTTGCCAGCTCCTGACGGGGCAGAAATAACAAAAAGCTTCCCTTTATTCATTTTCATTATATACCTTTTTCCCCTGTTCCCTACACTCTCCAAGCTGTAAATCTATCCTCATAGCCTGTAACCTTTGACTTATTGTATCGGATTGAACCGACGAGAGAACAACATGGTTGGAGTCCATAACAAGCATAGACCTCGTCCGACGCCCCTCTGTTACATCAATAAGTTTACCATTTTTTTTGGCAATCTCTCGTATCTTGCGAGCGGGCGATGAACCTGTGTTAACAACCGCAACAACCCTACCCACCATCACCGTATTGCCAAAACCAACATTGAGAAGTTGCATACAGCACCCTTTGAAAAAATTCTTCCACTCGGTAACCACCTTCCCCAGAACCCCTTAAGGGTCTGGAGAAAATATTACCTGTAAAAAATTATTCGATATTCTGTATCTGCTCACGTATCTTTTCCAACTCACTCTTAAGGGCTACCGTAAGATGGGCTATATCTGCATCGTTGATCTTTGAGGCAATGGTATTCACCTCGCGCAGAAATTCCTGAATCAAAAAATCCAGTTTACGACCAACGGTCCCTTCCTCTTCCACAAAACGGGAAAACTGAGCGATATGGCTACGGAGACGAACAATTTCCTCTGTCACATCAGTCTTATCCGCCAAGAGAGCTATCTCTTGGGCAAGACGAAGAGGATCAAGCTGAACATTGTCGAGCAGCTTCTGCAGTCTCTCCTGAAGAGCCTGATGACGCTGAGCCACAAGCGCAGGAACATGGAGCTCTATCTCTTCAACGGTCTTTGAAAAAAATCTCAACCGGCCAAGCAGATCCTCCATTAAAATTTCTCCCTCCTGAAGACGCATAAGATCGCAACCCGTAAGGGCAGCCTCTATGGCTCCAGAGAGGACAGGCCAGACAACCTCTTCAAGATCCTCACTCTTTTGCTCCCGAACCAAGACCTCAGGGAACGTTGCCAACTGGAGTGCTGTCAGCTCAGAAGCACAGCCACAGCTCTCTGCAATTCCACCAAGGGCATCCTGATACTTTTGGGCAAGAGAGGTATTCACCGAGAGCTCTACCAAATCAGAAAAATCACCCTGAACATTAACCAGCAGATCCACACGTCCACGCTGAAAATGTTCTGATACGGCGTTGCGCACTCGATCTTCCAGACTTGCATAGCCCCTTGGCAATTTTATTTTCACATCCAGATAACGATTATTGACACTGCGAACCTCGACATTCCAAGTGCGAGTACTGTTCTCCGCTTCCCCTCTGCCAAATCCCGTCATACTCTTAACTGACATAGTTTTCACTCTCTATGTTATTTTTTATTTCGCTCTGATTTTGAAGCTATGATCCCTTTAGGGGCGGCAAAAAAATGCCCTCAGGCTACCCTTTACAACAAAGATAGGCATAAAACAACAAAACGATACAGAGGAAATCCTCTGTATCGTTTTTCAAGGCTAGCATAACGCTACCCAAAGTAATCTCAAATAAAACTACTTAGCCATAGCTGCATCAAGCTTTTTGAGAATTGTAGAGGTAACCAGAATGCCGTCATCATAATACAAGACACCTGACTTCGCCTCTAGAATGGCAGCATAACCATTCTTTTCACCAAAGGCAGAAACCACCTTTTCAAGGGATCCCAAAATAGGTTGGAGTTCCTTGTCTTGAAATTTTTTCAAGATCATACGGCTGTTATTTTCCTTGACTTGAAAAGCACGTACCTTCACCTGAAAATCACGGATCTTTTCAGCAGCCTTCTTTTCGCTCCAAACACTGCTCTTCTTATCAATTTCTGTCTTTAAAGTATCAAGAGCGAGCCGATCAGCCTTGAGATCTCCCTGCACACTCTTTACCTTTGCCTCAACGCGAGCTGAAGCGGTCTTACCCGCCTTGCACTCAGTAATAATTTTCTGCACATCCATCACGCCAATTTTAGTTACGGCAGCGTAGGCAGATGAAACAAAAAGAGCACAAACGGATAGAACAACCACAAAGAGTGACTTTTTATAATTCATACCTTCCTCAAAATAAATTTGTGCGTCAGTCAACTAATATTATTTAGCAACAACGAAATCACAACGACGGTTTTGGCTCCAAGCATCTTCGCTTTGTCCATTGAGCAAGAGACGCTCTTTACCATAACTTACGGTGGTCAATCGAGCCTCTTCAACACCTAAATCCATCAGGTATTGCTGGGCGCTAAGGGCACGACGTTCGCCAAGGGCCATATTATACTCATCGGTACCGCGAGAATCGGTATTACCTTCGATGCGTACCATATAATCAACATTTGCATCCATAAAGTCAGCATTTACCTGTACGCGTGGTTTTTGATCTTCGCCCACAGCAGATGAATCAAAGTTAAAATAAACAGGAAGCATTCCTTCAGTGGTACGCGCTTCACCGATACCCAAGGGAACAACAACGGTATCAAGGGGTTCTTCAATTACCACAACCTCTTCAACAACCTCTGTCATCAAAACAGGATCAGCACACTCCTCACCTGGTTTTACACAGGTACAACCAGCCAGAGTCAACACAGAAAGTCCAACAAGTGCAGGGAACAACAATTTCACATTTAAAGTCATGACAGGAACCTCCTCAGGTATATACTGTTCGTCACCAAACAGCTTATTAAGCAACACAAGCACGATAGGCAAAAGCATAAATCTGCAAACACAGAAAAATCAATCACCTTTGCAGGATGCTTTACCATTTAACAAATAAAGAGAACTATTTGCAACTGATACACAAATATACTTATTTATATCTGCCAGAGGACGCAAATTCAAGATTTTTTTAATCATCACTTTCTCTAAGAGTGATTTTGATGTTAAATTTAGGTTTAAAAACAGGGTTGCCAGCCACCTCCTGTGATTTTTTGATCAGAAAGCAACCTTGACACATTTTTCCTATAGTGCTATTTGACTTTTCGGTTTATAAAATATGATACTCTAAAATTCACCTGCCCCTGACAAGGGGGGCATTTCATAATCGAGGCGAGAAAACCATGGCAAAAGCACATATTAGTCCCAACAGAACGACAGACAAAACAATTCGAGCAATAGATAGAAAACGAGAAAAAGAGCGCAAACGTATGTTTCGTGCCGTTAAAGAATACGCCGATGATTTTGCCGTAAAACTTACCCAACGTCTTATCGATCACAAGATCATTGAAGTTGATGCTGTTCAGGCTATTCAGGACACTTTTCGCGACCAGCTACAACTGCTTGAGCGTCTCGATGAATATGATATTACGCTCAAAGTTGCGCCAGTCCGTACCATTGCTCAAGACCCAAATATTGTGAGCCTCTACTTCACCCAGTATATCATTGAAGACCTCATCAAAAACCCTGCCGTCTTTGATGTTTACGGAGATGACCTCGATATTTACCGAGCAGTAGATTCAATTTTTCGGGTTTTGCGTGCATCATGATACATCCACACACACTACCCAATTTAGTTTTTGCTGATGAGAATGGCGAGATTACTGACTTCGACGACCTGAAAATGGTTGGCATGAGTAACGGTCAATTTTATAAACCAAGGCTTGAAGATATCATTCCACTCCCCGAAGGTAGTGAGCTCTTTGCCCTACCGGGAAGATTACCCATTGCCTGGGAGCCGGATGAGGGCGAGCCTGTTCTCCTGGAAGCAAACCCATATACCCCTGAGGAGGGTTTACAGGCCGTTGCCGCCTTTATGTCACCTGCCCATACCTCCATCTACACCAGTGCCTACCAAACCGAGGAGGGTGCGCCGACACTTCCCCTCTTTGCCTATACGGCGGTAGGTTGGCTCGATGATCGCTTTTGGGTAGCTGCCTTTCGAAGTGACCCCGACACTCGTCAAGATTTTGAAAATGTCAAGCAGGTTACTCTTGAGAAAAAAACCCAGAAAAAACTTCAGGAAAGCAGGGACAATAGGCTGATACAGCACATAGGAAAATGTTGTCTCACCTATGGATGTCCAGCTGCAAAAAATTATTTTCTGGGCAGATGGGAAGCGCCACTACCAACATCTCCTGTCTGTAATGCCCGTTGCCTTGGTTGCATATCCCTGCAAGAATCAGGTGAGTGCCCATCAACCCAAGACAGACTTTCTTTTGTCCCCACCCCTGCCGAGATAAGTGAGCTGGCCATTGCCCATATCATCGCAGCAGAGCGACCCATTGTCAGCTTTGGACAGGGATGCGAAGGTGAACCGTTGATGCAAGCAGATACCATCGGCAAGGCTATTAAACGTATCCGAGCAGCAACCCCCCTTGGTACCATTAATCTCAATAGCAACGCCAGTCTTCCCGACAGCATACAGCATTTGATAGAGTGTGGTCTTGACAGCCTGCGGGTGAGCATGAATTCAGCTCAGGAAAAATACTATAATAACTACTATCGCCCCAAGGGATACACTTTTAGCGATGTTAAACAGTCCATCGTTAATATGAAAAATGCTGGTCGATTTGTTTCGCTTAACTACTTCATATTACCTGGAATCACCGACTCAGAAGACGAGTTTAAGGCATTTTGCGCCTTCCTCCATGAAAAAGAGCCGGACTTTATTCAACTGCGAAATTTGAATATGGATCCTGAGTGGTATCTTTCTGAAATTGGCTTTGACAAAAATGCCAAAACAATGGGCATCCCAAATTGGTTAGCTGCCCTGAAAAAAGAATTCCCCAAACTTCGTTTTGGTTATTTCAACCCATTTTTGCCGGAATTTTAAAAAGGCCATTTGATAATTATTGATTTTTCGTCTGTTTTACTTTACCCTAAGTGATAATTTTTATTATTAACATGATAATACTATTATTTTTAGTGTTATATAAAACAGACAAAACAATAATTTGGTTTGATTATGAATTCCCTGCCTAATATGCGCCTGACAACTCAGCGCCAGATAATCCTCGAAGAACTGGCGCGAGTTACATCTCACCCTACTGCAAACGAAGTCTATGATATGGTTAGAAAGAGGTTGCCACGCATTGGTCTTGGCACTGTCTATCGCAACCTTGAGCTGATGGCAGAAGGTGGCATCATATTAAAACTTGAGGTGGGCGGAACCCAAAAACGTTTTGACTCCACCACCACCCCCCACTACCATATTCGCTGCATCGGTTGTGGTAAGGTTGACGATATTGATGTTCCCGTCCAGACAGAGATTAACGTCAAGGCTAACGCTGCCACAAACTACACTGTTTTGAGCCACCATATCGAGTTTAGTGGTATCTGCCAGGAGTGCCAGAAGAGAGAGGCAAATTAATCTCTCCCCTGAAAAACTTCTGTCAGCGCCAGAGCAACAGTCTGATAAGGCCATGGAGGGCTCCATGGCCATTTTTCTTTTAACTACAATTCCCCAGATCTGTTAATGTGTGCTGTCGTAAAACCTCTTCAGCTGCAAGGAGAGGCCTGCCAGTTGCCGGGCAAGTTCACGATTTATCCACAGATAACCAAACCAACTGATATCACTGCCCACATCTCCCCCCCCTTCCGCCTCCGGGACAACGTGCAGCAGGGCAATATCATCCCACTCAATGATCCGCACGCTCTTGCCCTCCACACCCTCGATAAGCCCATCTAAAAGGCCTGCCAGTTGATTTTTTGCATCAACAAGACCCTCCATTTCCTCTATTTTCCTCCGCCCTTTCTGTCTACTCCAACGGGTTAAAACCAGTATCTCCACCATGGTCAAAATACGTCGTTCTATGACCAGGAGTTGCAGGAAGATCTCCTTTTGCTCAGGTCGCTCTTCTTTAACATGCTGTAACAACTTGCGCTGCTCGCCAAGACGCGCCGAGAGTGATTCAAGCAAGATGGGCTCTGCTGTACCATCCTTCATCTGCTGATTATGTTCGCAGTAGACATCTAAACATGCAGAAAGAAAACTCTTTATAGAATCGAAATAGTGGTATATCGCCCGGGAAGGCAAAAGCCAAAAGGCACAGGCAAGAGAGATAAGCGCTGACCAAAATATATTAAATGTCCGCCACAAAGCTGAAGAGAGGTCATAGGGACCGGCACCGGCAATAATAACTATTGTAAGGGCAACAATAACAGCCGCATGGGGATATTTTTTTTGGGCAAAATAGATGGCTCCGGCAACAGTGAACACAAAAGAAATATAGTGCAGCAGTTCAAATTTGACAGGTATAAGAAAAAGAGAGAGGCCCACAGCTGCACCAATGGCCGTACCCAATATTCTCTGTTTAGCAATAAAGAGTACCCCGCCGGTATAGGGCACGGTCCCCATCAAGGTTATAGGAGTGATAAGAGCCCAGGTTCCATAGGGCACCTCAGCCAAAAGGACAATGGTAAGAATGGCTGTAAAGGCCACCAGTACGCGAAATACTCGCAACCAATTATGATATTTTATGATGAAGTGTTCATAATGATTCGACATAAGAGTCCTTTCCCATCACCCAGATCAATTTTCAGGAAAATGTACCCACCACTCTCCTGCAAAAAACATCGCCCTGTCAATTCTATCAGGGAGGGAACAAAAACGACAAGACAAAAAAAGGGAGCATGGAATGAATCCATGCCCCCTTTTTTAACTACCTGCCCTATGCTTACCAGTCTTTATGCAAAAATCACCTTAACAAAACGGCGCTTGCCAACCTTAATAAGCACCTCTCCTTCGGGAGAGATGAGCATGCTCTCATCAACGGCTTTCTCTCCGTCCAGGGAAACAGCACCCTGTTTAATCATACGGCGTCCCTCGGAGGTAGACTTCACCATCTCTGCATCGGCGAGCAACTTAGGCAACCAGATAGGCTCGTCCAAGCTCACCTGATACTCCGGCAAATCTTCCGGAATTCCACCTTTTTTAAAGACATTCTCAAAATTCTGTTCGGCGGCAATAGCTGCCTCCTCACTATGATAACGAGCTGTAAGCTCCCGAGCCAACTGCTTCTTAACCTCTTTAGGATGCAGGGTCCCTGCTTCCATTTGAGCACGAAGATCCGCAATTTCAGCCGTCGTCAAATCACTTAAGAGCTCATAATAACGAAACATAAGATCATCGGATACCGAGAGGACCTTGCCATAAATAGAATCGGCGTCCTCGGTAATACCAATATAATTACCAAGAGATTTACTCATCTTGTTGACCCCGTCAAGACCTTCAAGCAGGGGTAGGGTGAGGACAACCTGTGGCGCTTGGCCCCTTGATCGTTGCAGGTCACGGCCCATGAGCACATTAAAGCGCTGATCGGTACCACCAATCTCAACATCTGCCTCCAGGGCAACAGAGTCATATCCCTGAATAAGTGGGTACATGAACTCATGAATGGAAATCGGCTTACCTGATTCATAACGGTTTTTAAAATCTTCTCGCTCAAGCATTCTGGCAACAGTCAGCTCCGAGGCAAGTTGAATCATTTCATGGGCGGTCAACTTACTCAGCCAAGTACTGTTAAAAGCCACGGTGGTCTTTTCTGGATCAAGAATCTTAAAAACCTGCTTCTTGTAGGTCTCGGCGTTTTCAGCAACCTGTTCGACGGTCAGAGCCTTACGAGTCTCTGACTTGCCTGTGGGATCGCCAATCATACCGGTAAAGTCACCAATCAAAAAGATAACCTGATGCCCGAGATCCTGAAATTGCTTTAATTTCTGCAGGAGCACAGTATGACCAAGATGAAGATCCGGGGCAGTTGGATCAAAGCCGGCCTTTACCTTTAGGGGAATACCGGTCTCAGCTGATTTTTTGAGCTTTTTCACCAGTTCATCACGGGAAATACAGTCAACACATCCCCGTTCTATCAATTCTATCTGTTCTTCAAGAGAAGGCATATCCACACTCTACTTTTTTTTTATCTGTAAGCCAGGGAGGCGCAGGGTCTGCCCTCCCCATCCTTTATTTTGCGTACTCTACCGACCTTGTCTCACGAATAACTGTGACACGAATCTGACCTGGATAGGTAAGTTTTTCTTCAATACTTGCAGCAATATTCCTACTCAAAAGCGTCGCCTCGGCATCACTTATCTTTTGAGCATCTGCAATAATACGCAAATCACGACCCGCCTGAATTGCATAGGATTTATCTACCCCAGGAAATTTATTAGCTATCGCCTCTAGGTCTTCTAAACGCTTAACATAACTTTGAAGCATCTCTTTACGAGCGCCGGGACGGGCGCCAGAAAGTGCATCCGCTGCCTGAACCAGGATATCCAAAACACTCTTGGGAGGTTGATCGGCATGGTGAGCACCAATTGCATAGACAATCTCATCAGGCTCGCCATATTTCTTAGCCAGATCCCGACCAATAACAGCATGGGACCCCTCAACCTCATGATCAACAGCCTTGCCGATATCATGCAACAGCCCAGCCCGCTTAGCCATTTTCACATCAATACCCAACTCGGCTGCCATGATGCCACAGAGAAAGGCCACCTCAAGAGAGTGTTGTAAGACGTTTTGCCCATAACTGGTACGGTAACGCAAACGGCCAAGAAGTTTGATCAACTCTACGTGGACGCCATGAGCACCAACATCAAACGTTGCCTGCTCACCAGCCTCACACATAACTTCATCAAGCTCTTTCGACACCTTCTCAACAACCTCTTCAATTCTACCTGGATGAATACGACCATCACTGATTAGTTGAATGAGAGCAAGACGGGCAACTTCACGACGGACAGGATTGAAGCCGGAAAGAATAACAGCCTCCGGAGTATCATCAATAATAATATCAATCCCCGTTGCTGCTTCGATAGCACGAATATTGCGACCCTCTCGACCAATAATACGGCCCTTCATCTCATCACTTGGCAGAGGTACCATGGAAACTGTCTTATCGGCGACATAGTCACCGGCATAACGACAAATTGCCAGGGCCAAAATACTACGCGCCTTGCGATCTGCCTCAAGTTTCATCTCATTTTCAATTTTAGAGAGCCGTTTCGCCGCATCCATCTGGGCCTCACTCTCAATGGATTCCATCAAGAGCTTTTTCGCCTCATCCTGGGTAATACCGGCAATACGAGCAAGTTCGTCCCGTTGTTTGAGGATCTCATTATCAGCTTCCTCATGTTTTACATCTACCTCACGCAGGCGACGTTCAAGGGCCTTCTCGGCAACAACATGACGACTTTGACGTTTTTCAAAACGCTCATTTTCACGTTTTATATTATCACGTTGCTTCTTCAGCTGTCGATGTTCATCCTTAAGATCATCACGTTCAAGCTTTACCTCAGCCTCTAAGCTCTGCTTTATTTGATACACCTCTTCCTTGCTCTGCAACAAGGCTTCCTTCTTTAACTGCTCGGCATCAATAATAGCATTTTCAATAATCTGCTTACTCTGAGCCTGAATATTCTGCTGTTGACGTTCAACAAGCTGTTTCCTCAGGAAAAAACCAATCAAGCAACCGACAATTAAGTCAAGCCCCAGATAAACAAATGGATGTTCAATAAAAAACATAAGAGATTTCGCCTATATACACGACTGACACTACAGAAACACAGGAAGAGGCACAACAAGATATGACATAGAATATGCCACAAGAAAAAGCTATTAAACAAGAAAGTTACCGCCTAGACTGAAGACCCGTTCTACTCCACAGCAACATAGAAACAAAAGCCACCAGTCACCCTACAAACAAAAAAACCTTCTCCCCAATATGCCGTTATCCTCACTGAAAAGAGGAGATAAGAGAAAACCCATATCCAACCTTTCAACATCCGTATATTACTCAACAGAATTTCTGTTGGAATCAATCTTCTTAATTATTTTAATGCACCAGCAAGAGTCTTATCACAACGATCTACTCTTGCTTCCACATTTATTTGCATTTATATTTTGAGATAAAACTATATCCCACAGGATCCAAACAAGATCTCTGAAAAATCATAAAAATCCCCCACACTGCCGTGTCGCTAAGATAGTTAAACCTAAATTAATAGGTGGGCATCATATTATCAGCTCAGCCAATTCGTCACCGATTCACCTTTACTGACAAGAGACAACGCCCTTTTATTGAGAGTTGGCTCAACACACTTTAGCAATCACCAACAGCACAGGGGAATATCATCTTTTCTTCTAAACTTACACTCACTAGGATAGCAAATTTTTGCTTAAACGAAAACCTATTTAAGGTCCTCCAGCACTATTTTTCCAAGTGACCTGCTATATCTTCACTAAGCTGGCTAATGCGCCTCAAAGAGTCTTCACGATACTGACGAGAATCGCGTTGCAGACAGACATAATCAGAGGCCATCTTCAAACAGGCACGCACAGCGATTTTTGCTACCAATAAAGACCCCTTTGGTCCATCATTATCCTCCCTTATGCCATCACGAACCAAAGAGAGGATGTGCTCCATATCCTCTTCGGACTCTTCCGTATAAAAAGAAAATTGTTGACCAAGAAGCTCAAATTGTACTAATCGCTCACTATCTGACATAGACATAACCTCTGCACAACAAAAAAGCTTGCTCTCATAAATTGACGCCCAGCTTTTTGTCAGATACCTTAGCCATTATGGTAAGAAGACTCTTGAACCACATCTTCCTGTACCACAGGGCTCTCTGCAGATACACCTCCACCAGTCAGATCACGCTCCCAGCTTTCAAACTGGGTAACAATGCGAGTCACACGCTCTGAAATATCCTCTTTCTCTAACTGTTGCATAGCAAGCTGATCATTGAGTTCTTCGATAACAGCCTGCTTTTCAACAAGTTTAACCCGCAAGGTCTCAAAATCCTTCAAAAGCTTTCCTACAAATATTTCAAGTCGTTGCAATTCATTTCCTTCACTCATCGTAATCGCCTCTCAACCCAATAACGTTTTATAAAAATAATCTCATTTTTAAGTAAAAAATTCATATATTTGCTTCACTAACAACAAAAACTATATTCGAGAATAACTCCAACTCAAAGGACGGGAGCCATTATACGGCATATAACCATGAAAGGTACGCGGATCATCGTCAAAAACAAGCGGCAAAAAATAACGATCTCCTTCCCACATAGGCAAGTCTTGGAGGCGATCGATATCTACCCACAACAAATCCCCCTCTTCATTAGAATTATAGGGGATACCGCTAAAAGCTTCAACACGAAAAATAAATCCGAGCCAATTCTCTCCATTCGGGCCAAAGCCTGTCCAGTTAATAGTACCTCGAAGTGTCACGTTTTCACAAACAATTCCCGCCTCCTCATGTATTTCCCGACGAAGACACTGCACAATATCTTCACTGGCCTCCATCTTACCACCAAGGCCATTATACTTCCCCAGGTGCTGATCAGATTCCCGTTTATTACGATGAACAAGCAAGGTCTGCTTGCCATTCGGAGATATAATATAGACAAGAGAGCCAATAATTGGTGTATACATGATTTTTAACACATCCTATAGACAAACATATTATTTTGCAGCCTGCCAGAGTATGATATAATCACGACATGAAAAGACTACGCATTAATCAAAGACAACAAAATGCCCAAGTATACACTGCATTTATTATAAAGGAAAAGAAATTCCTCAAAGTTTTCCTCTGTCTTTTTACAGTCCTACTACTTTCTAGCAGTGCCCATGCAACTCATCAGCTTAACTTTCCATATTATCCTGAAATAAAGGTCAATATCGATTTCTGGGAAAAAATATACGGTATCTATAGCCAGGGAGAGGGGATTGTCCATGATAGGGAACAGCTTAACCTCGTTTACGAGATAATTCCTCTCATCGACCCCACCCTTCCAGCCGCGACTCGAATAAACCGGAACACTCGAAAAAGGGTCCTTAAAAAATACAAAACTCTCCTCATTGCCCTCAGCACAGGGACGCCTGCAAGAACTCTTAACGAAAAGAGGGTGGCAAGCTATTTCAGAGGAAAAAACAGAAAAAAACGACTTCGCCAAGCTGCCAAAAATATCCGTATTCAAACAGGCCTGAAAAAACGCTTTGAACAGGGAGTCGTTCGTTCCGGTAGATACATAAATGAAATCAAGAAAGTATTTATCTCCCGCGGCCTGCCCATGGAGCTTGCCTACCTACCCCACGTTGAATCCAGCTTCAATAGCAAGGCCCACAGCAAATATGGTGCCCGCGGCATGTGGCAATTCACTAAGAGCACAGGAAGGGACTATCTACGAATCGACAGACTCATCGATGAACGTTGTGATCCCATACGAGCATCGGAGGCCGCAGCCTCTTATCTCAAAGAGAGTTTTGCAGTATTGGGCACTTGGCCCCTCGCCCTAACCTCATATAATTATGGTAGAGCCGGAATGCTTCGAGCCCTCAAGACCAAGGGGAGCTATCCTAAAATGTTCGAGTCCTACAGTGAAGGCCATTTTAAATTTGCCTCGCGAAATGTCTATCCAGAGTTCATTGCCGCCTACAATGTTGCCCGGAGGATAGAACAAAATAGCAGTATAAAAAAAGAACGAGCCCTACGGACAAGATATCTGCAGATATCAAATTTCATAAGTACCGCCAGCATTGGTCGGCATTTTAAATTACCGGAACGGGTTATAGCAGAACTGAACCCGGCCCTGAGCAATTTTATCCTCAGCGGAGATAAGTACATTCCCGCCGGCTACATCCTTCGCCTTCCCCAAACTCCACTGATCAGCAAACGCCTGAACAAGATTCCTCCCTCTGCCTATCGAAAAAGGCAAAAAAAGGACAATTTTCACATCGTACAAAGAGGAGAAACGGCAGGCTCCATCGCCATCCAGCACGAAGTTTCTCTCACAAGCCTGATCCTGGCCAACAAGTTGGATGAAGATGCCACAATCCGCCGTAAACAAAAACTAAGACTGCCCATCTTATAAGCCTTGTGTTTTTACACACAATTAATACAATGACAACATTGTATCCAGGCATTAGAGATATGCAGGTCAAAACATTTTACCCAAACGAACTCAACATGCCATAGGCAGATGGTTGACAAAAAGCACAGGGAGCACATATGAATATATCAGCAAAAATAGCCGAATTAAAAAAACGACCTGACTTTGCAGAGAACGTGGGAATGATCCTTGCCCACAATGGCGTAGTCAGGAAGTGGTCCAGAGCCCAGGAAGGAAAAATAAATGTTCTTGAGGTAAGGGCCAACAAAAATAAAATAGAGGCTCTTCGCCAAGAATACCTTAAACACGAGGGTATTTATGAAATACTGGTAGAATCTCACTCAGGAAAATTTTACCCTGGAGATGATCTTTTATTCATCGTTGTAGCAGGGGATATCCGAGAAAATGTCAAACCGGTTCTCTCAGACCTCCTCAACAGAATAAAGAGTGAAGCCATTGAGAAGAGGGAAATTTTCGAATAATATCCTTTACAATTACTGCCAGAGTCCACAGGGCCTCGGCAGTAAGCCCCCCTCCCCCCTTCAATAAAACATATGCAAAACAAAATACTCTCCGCCCAAAGACTTCAGCGAATCGGCACCTACCTTCTGCAGCAAACCATCATCATAATTATTAGTACCGCACGGGGATTTAAACAAAATAAACTCTCCCTTCGGTCAAGTGCCCTGACATACACTACCCTACTCTCTCTGGTACCAATACTTGCCATGAGCACCGCTGTAGTGAAGGGCTTAGGCGGAGGCGACCAACTACGAAATGTTGCCTAT
Source organism: Desulfotalea psychrophila LSv54 (assembly GCF_000025945.1). Taxonomy (GTDB): domain Bacteria; phylum Desulfobacterota; class Desulfobulbia; order Desulfobulbales; family Desulfocapsaceae; genus Desulfotalea; species Desulfotalea psychrophila. The sequence continues at coordinate 3,246,852 of NC_006138.1, forward strand.
AGCTATATCCAGACCCTGGAAAAGGCATCGCCTGCCGCTGCCCCGACGGACCAGGGGAGCGACAAATCCACATTTACCACCCATCTCCGTTCAGCGGTAAAGCAGGTATTTGACTATGTGGACAGAACAAATTTTGCCACCTTGGGTTCCTTTGGCATGGCCGGCATCATCCTCAGTGTCATCCTGGTCTTCAGCCATATTGAAACGGCAATGAACGCCATCTGGAAGGTACACAGTAGCAGGTCTATAATGCGTAAGCTCTCAGACTACGTCACCCTTTTAGTCCTTATGCCTATTTCCATAAATATAGCCTTTGCCGCAAGCGCCTTCCTCAAAAGCCCCACACTCAACTCTAAAATTGATATTTTTGTCCCCTTTGCCTGGCTACAGACACTCCTCTTTCAATTTATCCCCGTCTTCTTTATAGCCCTGACTCTCTATGTTATTTATCTCTTTTTCCCAAACACCAAGGTGAAAAACCTTCCGGCAGCGCTCGGCGCCCTCCTTGCCGGCAGCCTTTGGTTTTTCGTGCAAAACATTTACATAGGTCTACAAATTGGGGTGGGCAACTACAACGCCATCTATGGCTCCTTCGCAACAGTACCACTGTTTCTTATCTGGATGTATCTGGGCTGGGTGTTCATCCTCTTTGGGGCTCAATTTGCCTTTGCCATCCAAAACAGAAAGAGCTACTCCCTCCGGCCCGACAACAGCTCCCCCGCACTTCAGCTAGGTGCAGCCTTTGATATTATAAATCTCGTCCACAAGAATCCACTGGCCATAACAGAGATAGAAGGCAAACTGACTGACTACTCAGCAGAACTCATAAAAGAGACCATCACAAAACTGCATCGCGGTACAGCCATCCATATCATAGAGGAGACCTATCTTGTCCCCACGACACCCAGAAAAAAAATAAGCTCCCCTGCCATCATCTCCATCATCCTTGGCCAGGAATTCGAAAATATAATAGAAAAAAAAACGCCAACACCCCTCTAATTTTGCATAAAAAAAGCCCTGCAGTAAATGTCTTATAAAAGATATTCACGGCAGGGCTGAGGGGCATGGGGGGCTTACCATCCCTAATTCTGGTAAAGACAAAAAGGTAAATTATTTTTTCTCTGCAAGACCCTCCTGATAGGCCTCCCATTCCAGAGGAAGCATATTTTTTTTCTTATTATTGCAATCCTTACAACAGGGCACCAGATTATCCTTAGAACTCCTGCCACCACGGGCAAGGGGCACCAGATGATCCATGGTCACATCCTTATAGAGCACCTTTTTACTACAGTAATAGCAGAGTCCTGAAGAGGTTTTCTGCTGCCACCAACGGGTCTTCCGCAAATCACGGGCCTTGGCCCGTTCCCTGCGTATGGTCGCCTCATCCACCGCATCAAAATCAAAATTTTCTATCATTTAAACAAGTTCTCCAACAAGAATTGGCCGTAATTCACCCATGAGATAGAGAGAACCGGCTATCAGAATAAGATCATCCTTGCCGGCCATCCTCTCCGCATACTCAAGGGCTAATGAGGATGAGGTAAAACAGGTCGTCTTTTTCCGGTCATCCTCTGTGAGCAGGGCAAACATGGCGGCTGGCTCCGCCGCTCGTTCACTGTCAACAGCTGTCAAACAGAGCAGGTCAACATGGGGGACAATCCTGTTCAAACCCGTGGCAATGTCCTTATCGGCCATGGCGCCCCAGACGCAGATAAGTCGCCTATATGAATAGAGAGCAAGAGCCTCCACCAAACTGGCAATACCGGCAGGATTATGAGCTCCATCCAAAAGATATGGAGCAGGGCTACGATCCAGCTGCAAATACTCTAACCGGCCCGGCCAGGAGACAGAGAAAAGCCCGGACCGCAGTTCATCCTCTGAAACCACAAAGCCGTGCCTTTTTAACAGGCAAAGGGTAGTGAGCACCAGAGCACCGTTTTCTGCCTGAATGCGGCCTGGCTTGGCATTTTCCACGGCCTGCAAACTGGCATCTGCCAAAAAACCCTCGCCCTGGTAATCCCAGCTGGCCCCTGCCAGCCAATGGGCATCAAAATCCCGCCCGGCAAGATAGAGGGGGGCCTTTTTCTCCCGGGCAAAACCCGCCACCACCGCAACAACCTTCGGGTCATAGCTACCACAGACGACAGGCACACCCTCCTTGATAATACCCGCCTTCTCAGAGGCAACAGCCTCTATGGTATCACCGAGATAGGCCACATGATCAATGCTAATACTGGTAATGATCGTTAGCAAAGGCTGACGCACCACATTGGTTGCATCCAACCTGCCACCAAGTCCAGTCTCCAAGACGACAAGATCCACCCCTCTCTCATAAAACCAAAGAAAGGCAAGGGCAGTGGTAAACTCAAAATAGGTTATCGGCCGCCCGGCAAGCCTTGTCCTAATTCGGTCAGTAAGACAGGCAAAGTCTGCGCGAGAGATATACTCATCGTTAATGCGAAATCTCTCTCGCGGGGAGCTCAGATGCGGCGAGGTATAAAGGCCAAGCTGATAGCCACCTTTTGCCAAGACAGAGACCAGCGAGGAACAGACTGAACCCTTACCGTTTGTCCCGGCTACATGAACAACCTTCATCTTAGCCTCTGGATTATCAAAGAGAGCTAAAAAGTCACGCATGGGGGCAAGCCCAAGTTTTATTTTATGAAACTGCAAACTATCCAGAAAGGCAAGGGCATCCTGGTAGCGACTTTCAATGGTCGCTTGATCGGAAATATCAGACATATTTTTATAAAAAGAGTACCTGTTATATTTATCTTAGACGAGCTCTAGTTTTGCATAATCCAAATGGAGCGCCTTGGTTCCATACTGTTCAAACTCCACCTCAATGGCAGGGCCACCCGGCATTTTTTTCACCGTTCCCTCCCCAAAAAATGGATGCTTTACCCGAGTGCCAAGGGACAAATCAGCCCTCTTCAACCCCGCAGGTCTTGAACGCCTCCCTGCAGGTATGCCCACCGGACGGGGAGAGTTACTCTCCGCAAAACGGGAGGGTCTGCTCAAAGAGGATGTCGATGAGCCCTCCACTCTCTCATAGAGCATATCCTTAAGCTCAACCAAATAGGGAGACATCCCCACCCTCTTAAACTGACGATCGGGGGTCATCATCTGTCGTGGATAGGTCAAATAGAGATGTTTTCTTGCTCTGGTTGCGGCAACATAGAGGAGACGGCGTTCCTCCTCCCACTGTGGGCCAAAACCGACAGTGTTAGCGTGGGGAAAACGTCCCTCGGCAAGACCCATAACAAAGACAGCATCAAACTCCAGACCCTTTGAAGAGTGAATAGTTGAAAGCACCATCCGCTTACCGTCAGGGGTTTTATCTGCTGTGGGTGCCGGCGGATCAAGGGTGGTATCATCGATAAATTTTTGCAAGTCATCATAGCCAGCAATAACACCCTTAAAATGCTCAAGATCCTTCTCGCGCTTGGGATAATCATCACTATAGAGGCGCTCAAACAGAGGTGTATAGTAGTTCAAAACCAACTCATAGAGCGCCGCGGGTGTCCTCTCTGTAACCCGGAGCTCCCGAAAGAGATCGGCTAGACCTGCAATAATATCCACGGAGGCCTTACTAGCAGGATAGTTCTTCAGGCTAAGAAAGGGGTCAAAGGTGGGCACAATAGTTGTGGTAATCTTCTGTGCTGTCTTGGGACCAATACGGTCAAGCTGGAGCAAAACCCGATTCCAGGAGAGATTATCCCGGGGATTAACCAAGAGGCGGAGAAAGGAGAGAACATCTTTCATATGGGCGGCTTCAGTAAGTTTTAGCCCACCACGTTTCTCAAACTCAATGCCTGCTGCTCCCAGACCAATCTCAAGTTTATAGGAGTGAAAGCCCGAACGAAAGAGCACGGCAATTTCCGAGGGGTCAATCCCATCCCGAATATGTTGCTGAACCCTGGCGAGAATAAACGTTGCCTCGGCCTGCTCATCACGAGCCCCATAAACAATCGGCCGCTGCTCACCTTTTATATTACTGTGGAGGGACTTGGTATATTTTTCCGAGGCATTGGCAATGAGATCATTGGTCAAGGAGAGGATGGGCTGAGTCGAACGATAATTTTCCTCCAACTTTATCAGTTTGGCCCCAGGAAACTCCTTGGGAAAACGCATAATATTATAGAAGTCTGCCCCTCGAAAGGAGTAGATGGACTGGGAATCATCCCCCACCACCATCACATTGCTATGTTCCGAGGCAAGCAATCGAATAATATCGGCCTGAATAAGATTGGTATCCTGATACTCATCAACCATCACATAACGAAATCGATGGGACATCATGGAACGCACCTCGGGCGACTCCTGGAGCAGGAGCTTCCAGTTAACCAACAGGTCATCATAATCCATAAGGACATTATCCCTCTTAAAGGTATGATAATGTCTGCCAAGTCTCAAAATATCAGCGCAGTGATCAGCCAGATGTCCATACTGATCATGGATCAACTCTTCCATCGGGGTAGACTTATTAATCGATCCACTGATTATATTAATAATGATCCGCTTTCCCGGAAAACGCTTATCTCCCTTGCCCATCTCAAGAGAAGATTTCAGCAAATTAATGATACCCTCTGCATCGGCCCGGTCAATAATAGTAAAACCCTTGCCCCAACCCATATGACTGCCATATTGGCGAAGTAACATATTGGCGACACCGTGAAATGTACCCCCCATCACCCGGGAACAGTTTTCCCCCAGGAGTTCACCTGCACGCCAAACCATTTCCTGGGATGCCTTGCGGGTAAAGGTCAAAAGAAGGATAGACTCCGGGGCCACTCCCTTATCCAGGAGGTGCGCTACCCTGTATATCAGGGTGCGGGTCTTGCCACTTCCGGCACCGGCAATGACCAAAACAGGCCCTTCGGTGGTGGTCACAGCCAAATGCTGGGCTGGATTCAGACCACTCAGATCAATGGGGGAGGGATCAGCTGTTGCAAAATTTGTTTTATCAATATTCATAGCCGAGCAACTTACCACAGTCCCACCGGAGCTGGCAACTTTGGTTGACAAAATAACGCCTATAGCTATAGTGCCTACTCTAGGACAAGATGTTACCCATCCGGGGTACACGGAAAATAATCAATTATAATAAAAAGTTATCAGATATGAACATCACCGAAATGAGTAGCACTTTCACACCTGAGGCCTTAAATAAAATTTTCCCAGCCAAAAAAGCCGACGAATTTTTCGACGCCCTTTTTGGCGATGCCAGTGAGGGCGCCTACGATATCCAACTCGCCTTTGCCGCTATGAACGAAAACCAATTAGAGATGGCCCTTCAGCTTCAACAGCGACCAGGCCGTTGCCTGGCCTGCAACCTTACCCACGGCCTGCCACAGGTTTTTTCACGTCATCCCCTGCTGAACATTGCCGGTGTGGTCAAAGATTTGGGTAGTCTTTTGGGCGACAGCCTTGAGTGTGGTGAATGGAGCTTGGGACACACAGAACAACGCAGCGCAGCAATGCATGTTATTCCACTGAAAATATCCCTTAAAACCATCTAGGCTGCGTAAAGATCAACCAAAGGCCCAATCTCTCCTCGGCCATTGGTTGATCCTGCCGCTACCCAAAGAGCCCCTTCCGCAAAACAGCGCATTCCCTTCAACCTTTTCTCCAATAGCAAAAATCTGACCATGCCTATATCAACAGAAAAAAAACTCGGCTCTCTCTTGATGACAGGTTTTATCGGCGAGGAAATCAGCCAGTGCAGCTCTACAGTTAACGATATCAAAGAGCATGGCCTAGGCGGAGTTATTCTCTTTGACAAATGTCTGGCAACAGGTTCCAGGAAAAACAACATCACATCGCCTGAGCAGATGGCAAAACTCACCTCCGACCTGCAGAGCTGTTCGGCAGAACCCCTTCTTATTGCCGTAGATCAGGAAGGAGGAATGGTAAGTCGCTTTAGGTCGGCCTACGGTTTTTCCACCAGCCCGAGCGCCCTTATGCTCGGGCAACAGGACGACTTAGAAAAATGCCGGGAGGCGGCAGAGCAGACCAGTCAAATGCTCAAAGATGCTGGAGTGAACTTCAATCTCGCACCGGTAGTTGACCTTGACCTCACCGCCCTAAACCCCATCATCGGCAAATACCAGCGAAGCTTTGGTGATAACGCGCAGACAGTGATTGAGTGTGCACTCAGCTGGATGAGCGCCCATAGGAAGTCCGGCATTCTCTCCTGCCTTAAACATTTCCCCGGGCACGGCAGTTCCCTCGCTGATTCGCATCGGGGCTTTGTCGATATAACTGAGAGCTGGGATAGAGAAGAGCTACTCCCCTACAAAAAAATCCACCAACGGACAGAGATCGATGCCATCATGATGGGGCACCTCTTCCACAAAAATCTCGACCCACTCTACCCGGCAAGTCTCTCCAAAAGAATAATAGACTCTCTCCTGCGCCAGGAGATGAACTACCAGGGATTGATTATTTCAGACGATATGCAAATGGGGGCAATAACAAAATACTATGGCCTTGAAAAGGCCTGCTGCCGAGCTATCTGTGCTGGAGTCGACATGGTGATCATTGGTAACAACATCTCCTCTGACCCCAAAATAGTGACAAAGATAACAGACAGCTTAAAAAATTCCATTGACCAGGGACTTCTGAGTGAAGCCAGAGTGGATCAAGCCTGGCAACGAGTTCAAGGCCTAAAAAATAAACTCCATAAGGGAGAATAATGCACAAAACCTACCACAAACCAACCCATTCCATCGCCATGGGATATATTCTCTGGATTTTTGGTTTTCTGGGCGCCCACCGTTTTTACTATGGCAGACAAATCTCCGCCACCATCTACTTCTTCACCTGTGGTCTTTTTTTCATTGGTTGGATAGTGGATCTCTTCCTCATTCCCGGTATGAACGAAGAGGCCGATATTCGTTATAACCAAGGTGACATTGATTTTAATCTTGCTTGGGTCCTTCTCACCTTCCTTGGCCTGCTAGGAGCCCATCGCATGTATATGGGGAAATGGATAACGGGCATTATCTACCTGCTCACTCTGGGACTAGGCGGCCTTGGTTATATCTATGACCTATGGACCCTCAACGAACAGATAAGTATTAAAAACGGTCTCGCTGAACGGCAATAAAAAACCTGCTCAACCTATAGGCCTCAAGGTTCTTTATAAAAGAAACTCCCCCTTAGCCAGGACGGTGGCAACAACCCTGGCAAGCTCTTTAAAAGAGACAGGCTTCAAACAGCAGTGATTTATACCTACCTTACCAAGGGCCGCCTCTGAAATCTTCTCGCTATAGCCTGTACAAAGAACAACGGGAAGATCAGGGCGCACCTTTCTCACCTCCCCGCAGAGCTCCACCCCCGTCAGATCCGGCATGGTCAAGTCTGTAATTAACAGATCAAACCTGCTAGGATCCTGAAGAAAGAGAACAAGGGCCTTGCGGGCAGAGGTAAGGGGAAGAACGCGATAACCAAGTCGTTCGAGAAGAGCGGCAGAAACGTCCACTACCTGCTCATCATCATCAACCAATAAAATATCAGCACTGCCACACTGCAACTCACTAAGGCTCACCACCTGTTCAACCAAAACCGCCTTTTCTGAAACAGGAAAAGAGACATGAAATGAAGTGCCGCAGCCAATTTCACTCTCCACCCTGAGACGCCCGCCATAACTATGCACCAGGCCATGAACAACGGCAAGTCCCATCCCTGTGCCCTGCTCTTTTTCGCGGGTGGTAAAATACGGCTCAAAAATACGTTCCAACAAAACATCCTCTATACCACAGCCTGTATCTGCAACTATTATCTCCAACCACTCTTCCCCCCCCTCATCCCTCTCCTCACTCACCAGGCTAATGGTCAAGGTGCCATGCCTGCCCTCCATTGCATGGCCGCTATTTGTACAGAGATTAACAATAATTTGCTGTAGATGAACGGGATCTATGGAGATACGTCCGCAATCTTCATCGAGATCAAGATTGATCTTGATAGTCGCTGGCAACATCGTCCGCATAAGTCTGGAGACCTCCTTTATAACAGGCTGACCATACTGCAAGGATATCTTCTGTTCAGCACTACATGAAAAGGTAAGTATCTGTTCCACAAGCTTTTGAGCCCTTCCGGCAGCAGACAATATCTCCCCCAGATAACCATCCATGGCTGAATCAAGTAGTCCCTCCTGCTCCATCCTCAGACGAATAATCTCTGAATAGCCCAAGATCGGAGTGAGAACATTATTAAAATCATGGGCAACGCCACCGGCAAGGGTACCAATGGCCTCCATTTTCTGTGTCTGTCGCAACCTCTTCTCTAAATGAAAACGCTCGGTAATATTGTTTACCAATAGCATTGCCCCAACAACATGGCCTTTTTCCTGCACAGGCGAGGAGGTTATTTCAAAAATAACATCCTCATCCTCTCCACCTTCACCCCTTAAAAGACCTGCACTGACACCCACCTCAACAGATGCATCCACAATAGTTTTGGCAACGGAGCAGCCGACACAATGTTCTGTATTTATTCGTAGCAAATCACAGCAATTAGCACCTTTACCATCTGCTGCCAGGAAGACCCCTCCCCTTGACGACCAAATCACCTCTAACTTTTTATTGACATATATCAGCATCCCTGAAAAGCCATTAACAATAGCTTGCAACTGACTATTTGACTCAGAAAAAACGCAATTTACTTTTTCCATCAGGTCCATGTCATATCACCATCTTAACTATTAAGTTTCAATATATTTTATTAACGATTTTTGTCGACAAAACAACAAATAAACATTCAATTCATTAGACGATTCCCTTTTGCTTGACTCACCTTAAAACAATAGTTATTAGTGCTGTTGAAAACAGTAAATTATCTTTTTCAAAAAAACTGATTTAAAATCATCACTATAAAAAATATGCTCATTCAAAATACAGACGAATTAAAGAAAAAACATCCTGAAATCGAATATCCATGCAGATGGCAATATAAGGTAATTGGCGAAGATGCCACCCTGGTAAAAGACGCCATCGTCAGTATCTGCACAGACACAAGCTTGGAAGTTACCTATTCGCATACCAGCTCTGGAGGAAAATACCACAGCTTTAATGCAAGTATTAAGGTAGAGAGTGAAGCAATGCGACTTTCAACTTTTGAATCTCTCAAGGCTCACCCATCTCTTAAAATGGTACTCTAACTCTTCAACATAGAGGAAACATGTCAGATAGCCAAATAGAAAATGATGCAGAAAAATCTCGTCTCATTGTCTCTCTTCGCGAGGGCGTTGCCCTGGTCCAAATGATTTTTTTCAAAGAATTACGGACACATTTAACAAACAACTATTCTGACAAGAGCAAAAGACATAATATAACCCTCACCAGTACCATTACCAATGAAATTTTTGGTACACCAAACCCAGAAGAATCCTTTGTCCACTTCCATAAAGAAAATTGGGCAATTATAGAACAAGAACTCCTTACCCTTAAAGAAAACTTTCCCCTGTTGCTTCCATCCCTAACGGATGCCCTACGCATCCAGACGCTCTGTGACAGCCAGGAAGGCCAAGACAGTTCAGCTGTCCTGGTGAAAGCAAATAATTTTGGTTTCTTACTGGAAGAACGCGAAGTACCTCTACCTTCAAATTTCATAACAGCTGTTAGAACAATTGGAGGTACATACAATCTAATAATTCCACCTGTACAGGTAAATCCTGAGCAGGAAGCAGCAATAACTCACTAGAAAACATACTTTTACTGTCTTCCACGTGAAGACAGGGTTATCACGGACCAAGAGAGAATACCTTTTTTCAAAGTCCCCTCATTGATAGCCTATAAAGAGCAACCTATAATAGGGTTTTACAAGACGATATAGAGAAAAAGGCTAGATCCCGCTTCTTTTTTCGTCTAAATATCATCAAAAAACAACAATTTGTTATCCCAAGGAGAACTTATATGTCGAGAAAAATGGTTACGATTGACGGCTGTCAGGCTTGTACTCATGTTGCCTACGCCACAAGTGAAGTAATAACAATCTACCCCATCACTCCTTCATCGCCAATGGCTGCTGAAGCGGACACCAAGTCTGCTAGTAAGCAAAAGAACATCTGGGGATCTGTACCCGTTGTAACCCAACTTCAATCTGAAGGTGGTGTTGCCGGTGCTCTCCATGGATCACTGACCACAGGTGCTGTCTGTACCACTTTTACTGCCTCTCAGGGACTCCTTTTGATGATCCCTAATATGTACAAGATTGCAGGCGAGCTCATCCCTACCGTCTTTCATGTAACTGCCCGCGCCCTTGCCTACCAAGGTCTCTCCATCTTTGGCGACCACAGTGATATCTATGCTGCCCGTCAAACTGGTTGGGCTATGCTCTGCTCACAGAATGTGCAGGAAAGCATGGATATGTCTCTGATCTCCACTCAGGCTACCCTCCGTTCTCGCATCCCATTCATGCACTTCTTCGATGGTTTCCGTACCTCCCACGAAATCCAAAAAGTAGAAGAGGTTCCCTACGAAGTTATATCAGAGGTCGTTGACGAAGATCTGGTTCTTGCCCACAGAAATCGTGCCCTCACCCCTGATCGCCCCATGCTTCGTGGTACCGCTCAAAACCCTGATGTTTACTTCACCGGTCGTGAAACTGTAAATAAATACTACGACGCTACCCCTGCAATTGTTCAAGAAACCATGGACAAATTCGCAGAGCTTACCGGTCGTCAGTATCACCTCTTTGACTACCTTGGTGCCCCTGACGCTGAAGATGTTATTGTGATGATGGGATCCGGTTGTGAGACCGTTGCCTCAACCGTTAACTACCTCAACGCCCGAGGTGGAAAAACTGGTCTGGTCATCGTTCGTCTTTACCGCCCATTCGACGCTGCTGCCATGGTTAACAGCCTGCCAAGCACCGTTGAACGCATCACCGTACTCGACAGAACCAAAGAGTGTGGCGCCATTGGCGAGCCTCTCTATCTTGACGTACGCGCTGCAGTTAGCGAAGCGGTTGAGCAAAACCCAAGCGCCTATTCACCACTGATCCTCAGCGGTCGTTATGGTCTTGGTTCTGCAGAGTTCACCCCTACCATGGTTAAAGCTATATTTGAAAATATGGTCGCCATGGCTCCAAAGAACAAGTTCTGTGTTGGACCAAACGACGATGTAACCTTCACCAGCCTTGACTTCGATAAAGATTTCAGCATCGAAGGCGATGATGTTTACCGCGCCATGTTCTACGGTTTGGGTTCCGATGGTACAGTAGGTGCTAACAAAAACACCATCAAGATCATTGGTACAGAAACCGACAACTATGCCCAAGGGTACTTTGTTTACGATTCCAAGAAATCTGGCTCCATCACCACCAGTCATCTTCGTTTCGGCAAAAACCCAATTACTGCCCCATACCTTATTGAGAAGGCAAACTTTATCGCCTGTCACAATCCAACATTTTTGGAACAGTATGACATGGTGGGTAACTTGGCCGATGGCGGAATCTTCCTTCTTACCACCGGACACAGCAAAGACGAGATCTGGAATCACCTGCCAAAACAGGTACAAAAAGATCTTATTGCCAAAAATGCCAAATTCTTCATCATTGATGCAGTAAGCCTTGGCCAGGAGCTTGGTCTTGGTGCCCGCATCAACATGATCATGCAAACTGCCTTCTTCCTTATCTCTGGAATTCTTGAGAAAGATGAAGCTATTGCAGCAATCAAGAAGGCAATCTACAAAACCTACGGCAAAAAAGGCGACAAGGTTGTTCAGATGAACTACGATGCCGTTGACGGTGCTGTAGAAAACATCGTTGAAGTAGCCCTTGGGACCAACACCGACGGACACGATCTGCCGCCAGTTATGGCAGGAGACGCTCCTGCATTCGTACAAAATGTTACCGCTAAAATTGCTCAGGGTAAGGGCGATCAGGTAAAAGTTTCCGAGATGCCTAACGACGGTACCTGGCCTACAGCCACCACCCAATACGAGAAACGTAATATCGGTGTTAATGTTCCTGAATGGCTTTCAGAGAACTGTATCCAATGTGGTCAATGTTCCCTTGTCTGTCCTCATGCTGCTATCCGCATCAAGGTTGCACAAAATCTTGACAATGCCCCAGCAGGTGTGAAATCTCTTGATGCCGTTGGTAAAAACTTCAAGGGTTCCAAATTTGTTCTTCAGGTTTTCACCGAAGACTGCTGTGGTTGTACCCTCTGTGTAGACGCCTGTCCTGCCAAAACCAAAGCGTTGAAGATGATCAAAAACAGCGAAGAGCTCGCTGTTGTTAATCGTCCTGAGGTTCAATACTTCCTTGACCTTCCTGAGGTCAATCCTGCAGACATCAACCCTGCAACCGTCAAGGGAAGCCAGTTGCTCCGTCCTCTCTTTGAGTTCTCCGGTGCATGTGCTGGTTGTGGCGAGACTCCATACGTAAAACTTGTTACCCAACTCTTTGGTGACAGAATGCTTGTGGCCAATGCCACAGGTTGTTCTTCTATTTACGGTGGTAACCTGCCAACCACACCATATGCAAAACGCAAAGATGGTCGTGGCCCAGCATGGTCAAGCTCTCTCTTCGAAGATAATGCTGAATTTGGTATCGGTATGCGCTTCACGGCAAATAAGCTTGCCGAGCAGGCAACCGAATTGCTTAAACTGGCAGTAGAAGAAAGTGTGATAGACGGTGCCTTCGCCGAAAGTGTGATTGATGCTGATCAAAGCAACCAAACCGCTATCGAAGAGCAACGCGCTCGTGTTGAAGAGCTCAAAGAGCTTCTTAAGGGCGCCCAGGGAATGACCGCAAAACGTCTCCTCTCCATCGCTGACTACCTCACTAAGAAATCTGTTTGGATCATTGGTGGTGACGGTTGGGCATATGATATCGGTTATGGCGGACTCGATCACGTACTTGCCTCCGGCGAGAACGTCAACGTTCTTCTCCTTGACACCGAGGTATACTCCAATACCGGTGGTCAGATGTCCAAATCTACCCCACGGGCAGCAACTGCTCAGTTTGCAGCGGGCGGCAAGAAGAGAGCCAAGAAAGATATCGGCATGATCTTCTCCACCTACGGCAATGTATTTATTGCTAAAATTGCAATTGGCGCAAACCCTGCCCAGGCCGTTAGAGCAATTGCTGAGGCTGAGGCATATGACGGACCATCTCTGATCATCGCCTACTCACACTGCATTAACCACGGTATCAATATGCAAAAGGGTATGGATCAACAGAAGAAGGCTGTAGAATGTGGTCACTGGCCTCTCTACACCTACAACCCTGATCTTGAAGAGGCAGGCAAAAATCCTTTTAAGATCTCCAGTAAAGAGCCTAGCATCGCCTTTGCAGACTATGCACTGAACGAGAACCGTTACCGCATGCTCAAGCGGGCTAACCCTACTGAAGCGGATGCCCTTATGGAACTCGCTGATAAGGATAACCACAAGGCATGGAAGTTCCTCAAGGGTCGTGCTGCGGCACTTGAGCCAGAAACAGCAGAGTAGTCACTACTCACACTGAAAGATATGTCCCTGGTCTCCAGGGGCATAGAACAAAAAAGGGGCCGTGGAAAATTTTCCACGGCCCCTTTTTTTATCCAGCTAAAGACAACTACAGCACAAAGCTTACAAACGCTTAATCCCGAGCAGCCATAAGTTCTTCATACTCACGAACGGAGTTGAGTACAGACTCGTCCTGACGCTGTTTTATCTGCTCAATTTTAGCCTCAACCTTGGCCGGCTTGATGGTCATTGTCTGGGCGCCAAAGAGAGTCGCTGCAAGAAATTTAAAGGAGAAGAACATGAGCTCCACATCGTCCTCTTTTACCTTGGCTAGGGTTTCCTCGTCTACCTCATAGGTATCAAGAAAGCTACTCTCAAAGATAAAACGTCTAAAATGGGCAAGATCCGTTGAGGCCATAAAGAACATTCTCTTAGCCTGCTCTGAAAGAGTTGCCTGCACACCATAGGACTTACGACGCATAATAAGACGCAACCACTCCTTATTCATTTCATCCCGAACATCAACACCCTGATCTGCCCGCCACTCACGAACGGTCCACTCCTTATCTTCCTCAAAGCCCTTGCAATGATCTTCCTTAACCATAAAGAAAAACTTATCCTCATCCCCCAGGGTCTCATTACCATCGGCATCACGGCTTCCACCCTCGTGAAAATCTGCCATACCAACGGGATAATAACGACATGCCGAAGGACGATCCTCATATACGGTGCAACCCTCAGGAGTTACAAAGGGACATTTATGCTCGTCTTCATCGTTCAGCTTAATCATAACGCCAGGCATATCTGTTTTTTCCAGATAAGTTGGCTGGGTATAGGTGTGCAAGAATTCATGAGCGGGGATATCCAGGCGTTTTATCAACTGAAGGATATCATAGGGGGTCAAAACAATCTTAATTCCACGACAACAAGCTGTAAAGCACTTAACCCCGGGATGACAGCGAAATTTAATTTTGCTGTCAAGGGTTAGCTTCTGAGGGAGAATCGCCGAAGGGTTTTTCTCCTTGCCAAAAATCGTCTTCTCTTTACCACTTCTCTGCTCATTACTCATAAGACATCACCTCTGGTAAAAAAATATAATTGTCTCTACCCCTTAGAAAAGTAGAGTGAATTTCATTGGGAAGACGTTCATAGTAAACGGCCTAGGCAAAACTGTCAAACTCAATTAAGAACCGACTTTTTTTGTCAGGAGAAACTCTTGATAAGTCCAGGCAAATTCCGCTTGGCCCCCAATTGCCTATCTTAACTGTTGCAGTTTTGTCTAAATATGCGTATATCTCAAACGTTGTTACGTGTTAATATAATAAAGATTTTCCTTCAACCAAGGCCCATGTAGTAAAGGATTTTTTATATGAAATTGTTCTCTGCCCCAGTTGATTTAAGTGATGCCGATACAGTCATCTACCATCTCCCCGACGGTCCGGCACTTTCTCTAAGTATAAGTGGGATTGAAGCCTACGTAGATCTGGAGCTTGAAGTTGGTCATATCTGCGACACCTCTGCCATAGACGGTACTATCCATTTTTTCCCCAGAGGAAACGCCTAACTCCTCCCATGTTTAAAACTTTACCAAGACCTCTTATTGTAGACAGTCGTTCCGACGGACATGTTCATACCAAATGGTGTCGACATGCAACAGGAGAGATGGAAGATTATGTCCAAGAGGGCCTCCAACGTGGCCTGCGTGAAATAATCTTTCTTGAACACATGGAGGAGGGCATCATTACCTCTCGGACCACCTGGCTCAGTGAAGATGAGTTTGATCTCTATTTTGCAGAGGGTAAGAGGCTACAGGAGAAGTATCGTGGCCAAATAGCGGTAAAAATCGGCGTTGAAGTAGGATATAATCCTGCTTGCACCGAAAAAATTCTGCATCGATTATCAACAAGAGCATGGGATAAGATTGGCCTTTCATACCACTTTCTCCCCGTAAAAAATGAACCGCATATCAATCTCTTGAGCAGCAGGCCAGAACACAGTCTCAGGGTACGCCAGCGAAGTCCACATAAGATAGCAGAACAATATCTCGATGGGCTGATAAAGGCGGTAGAGATTTTTCCCGTCCATGCCGTCTGTCATCTAGATGCCGCCCTACGCCATATCCCTGAAATTAGCTTTGCCAAACACCACTTGGCAAAGGTCAGGCAACTATTAGCCATCATCCAGAGGAAAGGCATTGCCCTTGAAATAAACACCTCTGGATTTGATTACCGCAACGAATGCTTTCCTGCCCACAGCATCATAGCTATTGCCCAGGAAATGGGCGTCCTCTTTGTAGCAGGATCCGACGCCCATAGCCCGAAAGATGTTGGCCGCTACTTCGACAGATTCCCTACCTAGACAACTCCACAGGCAGTTTCCATGGCAACTTTCAAGGTCTTTGCGGTAAATGGCTTACGTAGTATGCCATTCACCCCCGCCTCTCTTGCCAACTGGTTATCATTCTGTTCATCTTGGGTGGTGACCATCAATACAGGAAGAACATCCCGAGAATATTTTTCCCGAAGCCTCTCGGTGAGTTGAACCCCGGTGACAAGAGGCATATTCAAATCAGTAAGCACCATAAACGGTTTTTCTTCTTTCTCCAACCACTGCAGAGCAGCTTCAGGAAACTCAAAGAGAACAGGTTCATAGCCCAATTCATGAAGGGTTGATTTGTAAATCTTAAGAACCATCCTCGAATCATCAACAGCCACAACCTTCTGCCGAACCAGACTGTCCACTCCGCCAAGCACCTGCTGGGCTAAATCATCCCTGCCTATTCCCAAGAGAAGACCACGATAACGCTCTCTTATATCAAGATGACTCTCTGGCAAATACCCTATAGCAATGCGCCAAAAGATTTCATCAACCACAAGAGCCAAAAAAAGGCGGTCAACTTCAGCAGATATAATAGCCCGGACAATACGAGAGGCATCCTCCAGAGACCCACGTAACAGATTTTTTATACCGACCACAAAGAAGGGAGAATAATTTTTTTCAATTGCCCTGGCAGCTGCCAGGCAAACATGTTCCTCACCATCACTGAGTCCTTCCGTCAGGCTATAGGCAGATTTGTCCATGGGGAGAAGGGCAAGAGCCTCATAGGCGGCAAAACGCACGTTAGGGTCAGCTGGCAGATGAGAGAGCAGCTGCCGAATCGGCGACACGGCCTGACCATCACCCAGATCACCCAATACGTTGAGAACATGAACAATAAAATCCGAATCACCATCCGCTAGTTGAGAAATAAGGGCTGAAACAGATTTCCCCCCTATATCAATAAGCTTCTGTTTGGCGAAAGTACGTAAATATGCCTCACGGGAACGAAGGGCCTGACAGAGACACTCTATTGATTTTTGATCCTGCAGGGTGACAAAAATCGAGAGAATAGCGAGATCTATCTCGGTATCACTATCCATCCTGCGACCCAGTCCATCTACGGCCTCAGGACCGCCAATCCTGCCGAGCGAATGAATCGCTGCCATGACAAGCTCCTGACTTGCCGAATAGAGATAGTCTGTCAACACAGGGACAGCACGAGTATCGGCAATTTTTCCCAGTGTCCCTATGATGCAGGCGATCTCAGCAACATTTTCAGTTTTATTAATCAAGCCCAGAAGGGCAGGCACCGTCTCCAGAGTTTTAAGTTCTCCGGCAATACGTATTAACTCTATCTTATCGGCGATTACAGACGATTCCAAAAAACCCGATAACTTTTCAGGAAAGGCCATAAAACAGGAGAAAAGAGTGCTACGGACAACCCCACCTTTCATGTCAACATGGCCATGCTCTGTCAAAAGGTACACAAGAAGGGGCACTTGAAACTCTATTTCAGCACGAGAAAGTATATAGAGCAACTTTCCCTGAGTTGGAGAATCAACTCTATCAATATAAGCCAAAACAAGACGCGCCTTTAAGGCATCGCCTGTTCTAACATTTTCCACCAACTCTTCTAGCATATGCTTTACATCAAATCCCACTGCATCTCCTTAAAAAGCTGGTCTCAACGCGCCAACCTTAGACAACGAATAGACCTTAGACCGGTAACCAGTCAGCTCCCATCCGTTTAATAAAATTATAACCACCTGCCAGAACAATATTATTCTCCAGGCCAACAGAATCTAAAAGTCTCTGTATTTCAAATGACCTGGATCCTGCGTTACAAAAGATCACCAATGTTTTATCGGTGGGCAACTCCGCATATCTATCCCGTACCTGCTCATAGGGCAAGTTCAACCAGAGATCACCATATTTTTCCATAAAAGGCTTTGCCTGCTTTGGATGACGGACATCAAGCACCAACCAATCGGGCTGACTTGTCACATTCTCCATCCAGGCATAAAATAGCTCCAAACGCATTTGCCGCATACGTCCATCTATAAGATTCTCGGCCACATATCCCGCAGCATTAATCGCATCAATGGCTGTTGAAAATGGCGGGGCATAGGCCATTTCAATATTACCAAAATCATCCACCGTAGCACCTGCCGTAATGGCAACAGCAGCAGCATCTATACGGGCAAGGAGGGCATCACTGGCGCCACCAATGCCCTGAAGGCCAAGCACCCTTCGGGTTCTTCTATCAAAGACAAGCTGCAGGCAGAGCACCTGTTGGGTCGGAAAGAAATGAGCTCTATCGGATGAGCTAGTCAGGGAGACATCGGCATCAAAACCTTCTGCCAGGGCGGACTCAAGGCTCAATCCCGTTGATGCAGCCGAAAAATCAAAGGCCTTTAAGATAAAACTACCAATGGCACCCTTGAAAATCGTGGGAATGCCAACAATATTATCAGCTGCAACTCGTCCCTCTTTATTGGCAAGACTACCCAGAGGGGCATAAAAAGAACGACCTGATACCAGATGAGGAATTTCTACACAATCACCTGCTGCATAAATTGTAGGATCAGAGGTCTGCATCCTCTCATTAACCACGATGCCACCCTTACTGGAAACGTGCAGTCCGGCCTCTTTGGCAAGCTCTGAACGAGGACGAACACCCGTCGCCATGATAACCATATCGCAGTCAAGCGTCTTACCGGAACTGAGACGGACCCCAGCCACATGGTCAGCATCACCTGCTACTATCTCAGCCGCACTCTCGCCAAGATACAGGTGAACATCCTTGTCATCCATATGCTGGGCAAGCATAGCTGCCATGGGCCAATCGAGGATATTGGGTAAAAGTTGTTTTTGGAACTCCACCAGAGAAGTTTCAACACCCCAAAGATCCTTAAGGGCTTCAGCCATCTCAATACCAATGGCACCACCACCGATAACAACAGCTTTACCCACCTGTCCCTTGGCAATTCTTGCCTTTATCTCAATGGCCTTATGCATATCAGTGACGGTAAAGACCCCATCAAGGTCTACCCCGGGAATAGGGAGGATAAAGGGCTGACTACCCGTGGCAAGCAGTAACTTATCGTAGGAGACTGTCTCCTCTGCGCCCGTCTTTACATCTTGCAACAAGACGGTTTTCTCTGCCCGATCAATAGAAATAGCTCGGGTTGAGGTCATTGCCGTAACCCTCTTCGCCTTATCAAAAAAGAACTCATCCCGTAACATATGAAAACTTGTTGAACGAAGCTCCTTCTCATCCGCTACATCACCAGAGACATAATATGGGATACCGCAACCGCCATAGGAAATAAGCGCATCCTGATCAATAACAACAACCTCCGCTCTAGGCGACAGACGCTTAATGCGACAGGCAGCTTTAGGGCCAGCAGCAACACCACCAATAATGACGATACGTTCTCCCATTCTTTTCTCCAAGAGTATTTTAATAATAATTCCTATGCTAACAAGCATCATTGCCCAGGCCCTAAAGGCACCGGCCAACAACAGCATACAAACAATTTATCCCCTAAATAAACTCATCGCCATGAGGTGAGCTCACAGTATAAATTCATTTTCAATACTTAAGCCAACCGTGGTAGCTTTATGGCAAAACAACTGCCCAGACCAGGTTCACTGGTAACCGTCACAGTACCGCCATGGGTTTCAATAATATTGGATGTAATAGCAAGACCTAAACCAGTTCCCTTGTGTCTGTCGGTAAAAAAAGGATTAAAAATCTGGGCCTGATTCTCTTCACTGATACCACGACCCGTATCCCGAACCCTGAGAAGTACCGCACCATCATCCAGGTTAGCAGTTGTTATCTGCAACTCCCCACCCTCTTCCATGGCCTGCAGGGCATTCATAACAATATTGAGAAGGGCCCGGTAAAAGGCATCCTGATCAAGCATAGTTGCACGAAGATCCGGGGCAAAATCGGTGACAAGCTTAACCCCCTGCGCCTTTAACTGAGGGGTAACAAAGGTGAGCACCTTAGTAATAATCTCATCAACGGTAGCCACCACAAAATTCATCTTCTGCGGTCTGGCAAAATCAAGGAATTCAATAACAATATCATTAAGACGAGTCGTTTCATCTATGATAATTCCAGCCAACATCTCGTTTCCGGGAGCAATTTTTTTTATCCGTTTTTGCAAAAGTTCCGCAGTGCTTCGAACAATACCTAAAGGACTCTTAATTTCATGGGAGACCGTCGCCACCATGGTGCCAAGATGAACAAGACGCTCTGCCTGATTAAGCTTATCTTCAAGACGAAGTCTCTCCAGAGTCTTCGCCTCCATTATCTTATCAGCTCTGGCAACAATAGACCGTAGTACTAAAAAAAGTACCGCCATCACCACACTTGACCCAAGCAGAAGTTTCACCTGAAGGAGGAGTATTTTGCTGTACTCCTTGGTGAGGTCCTTGTCTATCTCGATAACCCCGAGAATCTCGCCATCACTCTCCCCGCTCTTACCAACCTGGCGAAAGGGAATATAGGTGGTTAAACTACAGGAAATGGACTTACCAACACCAACCAAATTCGAGAAGGATCCCCCATAGATGAGCTTGGAGCTTGTCTCCCCTGTGAGGGCAAGAGTATAGCCTTTACCACCCTGGTCCTCTTGTCCTATAATTTCACTATTTGTTGAGTAAGAGATAACATTCTTACTCGAATCATAGATCTTCACGGAATCAATATCCATTCCATGAATCAGTCCAGTAATAATTCGATTAATAAGCGTATACTGCTCCGGCTCCCGCAGAGAAATTTTGCCATAACGAATCACCGTAGGCAGAACAAAACGGTGAAAAACCTGCTGATTTATACTCTCAGCAAGGAGCAGAGTATGGGCTTCACTCTGCTCAAACATAACCTTCTGGGAATATTTCGACTGAAACCAGGAGAGAAGAAGGGTAAAGACCAGGATAACAACAAGACTGGAAAAAGAAAAAAACTTTACAAGCTTAAACGGTTGTGCTCCTGCATCAATTTTTTGTTTCCGGACAGCATCAACCTTTTGCTCTGATTTAGTTTTTTCCTTCACCACACACCCCACATTTCCGACAGCTTCCCACAAGACAGGCAGCCGTCTGCAGGGACTTAAAAGATTTCAGGTATTCGTGCCACAGATATTCAGGGGCGATTCCATGGTCAATGATGGACCAGGGCAAAAAGCTTTTATCATCATAGCAGGATATAATATAGTCCTCGGTCTGCAGACCATGCCGTTTCATTGCCTGCTTCCAGTTACAGCCCTCTGTAATCATGGAAAGTAAGACATCAGCAATCCTTCTATCGCCACGGGAAAGCAGGGCCTGAAAAAGCACATGCTCCGGTTTATCAGAGTTCATTGACACATTGTCATACTGAGCAAATCCCGTTTTCAAAAATTTTAGCCGCTCCTTTAATGTCTTGACCACCCGTTGGGCGGATACAGACTCACCCGGAAAAAGCCTCTCGCTCACACCAAAGCCATGATACTGAAAGGGTGTCCAGGGTTTAGGTGCAAAGGAGTTAGCAGAGACAACAATATCACAGAGATGACCACGAGATTTACCAATGGGATCAATCCTGGCCTTTATCTTACCCACAAGGTCAACTGCCTCCTGCAGATCCTCTTCCGTCTCCGTCGGCAAACCAACCATCAAATAAAGCTTAAGCTTAAAGATACCTGCTGAAACCAAATTTTCCGCAGCACTGAGCAGATCAGACTCTTTAAGGCCCTTATTAATGACCAGACGCAGACGCTCCGATGAACCATCCGGGGCAATAGCCACACTCTTAAGATGACTCTTACCAAGGAGATCCAACAGATCTGAAGTGATCCTATCGGCTCGTAGGGAGGAGAAGGAGAGGGAACAACCACTGCCAAGAAGATATTCCGCTATGGCATCAAGATCCTTAGTAGCAGCCATCTCCATTCCAAGCAAGCCCACACGCTCCACCCCGTCAAAACGTTCCTTGAGCCCTGCAACCACTGCATCTGCATCCCACAGGCGTGGCGGACGATAGATAAATCCTGCAGTACAAAAACGACAGCCACGGGAACAACCCCGTCCAAGTTCTGTCAGATAAAGATCTGAAAATTCCGCCTCCTTGGTGAGAAGTTGTGAATGGGCCGCACGATCACTGTGGTACAGGGTCAGCTTTTTTATCCGGCGAGGCAGACCTTCATCGACATCGTAGCCGGCCTGTCTGCCATCATCTCCATAAAATGGGTGATAAAAACGCGGGCCATAACAACCATCATACTCGGTGCATACCTTTTTGAGCAGATCACCCCGCCCCAAGGCGATGGAGGCAAAGATTTCGGCATTAACCTCAACCAGTGATTCTTCCGCCTCTCCCACATAAAACATATCGATAAAGGGAGCGATGGGCTCAGGGTTCATAAAACTGATAACCCCGCCACAAATCACCAGAGGAGAACCTGGACCAACCTCGACGGGACGCCTGTCGGCAAGAGGATGAATCCCCCCAGCCATAAGCATCCGAACGAGATTGATATAATCATGCTCAAAACTAATGGATATATAAACTAGGGAAAAATCGCTCAGAGGTCGGCCCGACTCCATAGAAGTCAAGCTACCACCCTCTTCCGGCAAAAAGAAACGTTCACAAACTAAATCTTCTTGCTCATTGAGCATATTATAGACAAGCTGAAAACCAAGGCTGGACATGCCAACCCTATAGACATTGGGATACAGCAAAGCAACGGGCTTACGGCCGGTCCATTTTTTCAAATAGCTGCCGCGTTCTCCTGCCAAAAGTTCCTGGCGATGAGCATGAACTCCCCGGGATCGACTCTGCTGGTTTTTCTTTTTTTTTATTGTACTTCTCCAGATAAAAATATTTTACAGGGATACATCTAATTGGCATTTTTTCGCAAATAGGTGGGAGTCTCTAACAACTCCAAATCCCTCTTAGTGCCACTGGTAGCAGAACTCGCATTGCCTGCCTGACCACTTCCACCGGAAATACCAAGATTTTCCAATGAATCAAAACTGGAACGTGGCAATTTGGTCGCTCGATGCTGAACATTTTTAGGGGCAGGTGAGCCATGGGTAACCGCTTCAGGACCGGGGGGAACCAAATTCAACCCTGGTGTTTTACCCGAGGTTTCTGCCCGGTTAAGGACTCTAGGCTTAGCCACAACTTCCTTACAGGCAAGCACTCCACCAACACCGGTGGCAACAACAGTCACCCGAATTTCATCGCCAAGCTCATCATCATAGAGGGCACCAACCACAATAACCGCATCCTCATCAACCTTCTCTTGAATAAGAAGAGAAACCTCATTTAACTCTTCCAGAGTTAAGGATTCTGAAGAGGCTGAAACGTTAATCAAAACCCCTCGAGCGCCATCCACCCCAACATCCTCAAGCAGTTGATTATCAATGGCTATACGGGCAGCATCGATAGCACGATTCTCACCACTTGCACTACCCACTCCCATAATGGCAGGGCCCACTTCCTTCATAACGGTACGAAGATCCGCAAAATCAGCATTAATAAGACCAGGTACGTTAATGAGATTTGAAATACCCCTTACTGCCTGAAGTAAGACGGTATCTGCCATAAGCAGCATATCCGCCAACTTACTCGTTTTTTGCCCAAGAGAAAGGAGTCGATCATTGGGAACAGTGATAATGGTATCCACATTGGCGCGCAATTCCTGCCAACCCTGCTCGGCATGCCTTGCCCGCACCTTACCCTCAAAGCTGAAGGGTTTGGTAACCACAGCCACGGTAAGAGCACCCGCTTCCTTTGCTATCTTAGCAATTACAGGAGCGGCCCCTGTCCCTGTTCCACCACCAAGGCCTGCTGCCACAAAAACCATGTCGCATCCCTCAACGGCAGCCTTCAAATCTTCGAGTGATTCAAGAGCGGCAAGTTTACCTGTTTCAGGATCAGCACCGGCGCCAAGCCCTTTAGTAATACCAGGACCCATCTGCAACACGACATCTGCCATCGATTCCTGAAGTGCTTGCAAATCGGTATTGACCGAGATAAACTGCACCCCCTGCAAACCATTGCGCACCATACTGTTAATGGCATTACCACCACCACCACCAACGCCAAAAACCTTGATAACAGCAATACCTGTCTGCTCAGCAATTCTGAACGCCATGTTCTCCTCCCCATCTCATTATTACTCTTGCTGTTATACTGCAAAAATCTTTCATCTAATGTTATTATAACTATACTATGGTAGCAAAAAGGCACTATAAACAAAAGTCTAGATTTTACATAATATTTTTGAAAAATCGACATATTTTAGTAAAAACTGAATGATCAACCAATCCCTTTCCCTGATGCTCTTCCCGACCAAAAAGAACCAAACCCACGGCCGTCGTGCAACGGGGTGTATAAACATTTTCAACACGACCTGTAAGGCCTTCTGGATAGCCTACACGCACAGGTAAATCAAAAATTTGTTCGGCAAGGTCGGCAATATTAGGCAAGAGGGCAGTTCCCCCTGTAAGGACAATGCCATGACCAATATTCGTCTTCTGCCCAGACTCTATAAGCGCCTCGTCGACCATCTCCAAGATCTCTTTCGTCCGCGCCTCAAGTATTTCAACCAAAAATTTTTGAGGTGTTTTCACAGGATTTTTATCGCCACGCTTAGGTACTTCGACAACATAATTCGATTTTACAACAGAGGCTATAGCGCCACCGTAATTTTCTTTAAGCCACTCAGCATCCCCTAGGGAGGTCAAGAGACCAACAGAAATATCATTGGTAAGATTATGGCCACCAAAATTTATCTGGCTGGTCTGACGAACAGTTCCCCCATGAAAAACTGCAGTGTCAGTGGTTCCCCCCCCAATATCAACGAGGGCAACCCCATTCTCTTTTTCCTCACGGGTAAGGACGGCATGGGCAGAGGCCACGGATTCCAGAACCAAGCTTGCCACCTTCACCCCCGCCTTCTCGCAACAGGTAACAAGGTTATGAATAGCACCGACATCAGCAGTCACAATATGCACATTTGTCGCCAACCGCACTCCGGTCATCCCCACGGGATTTTGAATACCAACATTATCATCCACCATATACTCCTGGGGCAGTACATGGATTATATTCTGATTTTGGGAAATTTTTACCGTCTGAGCAGCCCTACGAACCGCCTCTAAATCAGACTTTTTAATCTCACGATCATTAATAGCAACAATACCCGGGCTGTTGAAACCCTTTATATGATCCCCGGCAATACCAACATAGGCAGGAACATTTTTCAGCTCATAGTCTGAAGATTCTTCAGCAAGCCTCAGAGCCTTTTGAATAGATTGAACGGTGCTTTCAATATTATAGACAACACCTTTTTTCAAGCCCGAAGAGGGCACCGTTCCAACCCCAAGAATATACAGAGAATCATCTAGCAACTCACCGACAACACAACATATTTTTGTTGTGCCTATATCAAGGCCAATAACAATTTCACCCAGATCCCGATCTTCTCTTATCTCGGACGGATGAGTCTCTCTCTTTTTAATCTCCAACTCCCCGAAACTCTCCTGCTGCTCAGCCATTTCAGGTTCAGCCTCTAGGGATATATTCTCTTTTTTTTCTCTCATTTGTCTCAACTCGATTCACTCTCTGCGACCAAAACACGGTCTTTCATATAATCCAGCTGTATATAGCCTATTTTTGCAATTGAGTTTCTGCGCGGATGATTATAAATGTCTGCCAAAATTCTCACTAAGTATTTATACGCTTTTCCAACGCTTGTACTTCCAATATAGATGGGAAAGGAGTAATCAACAAGAAACAAAGTCAACTCTCCCTGTTCATCTACATAAATTTCTGAAATAGCATGCACTGGCAAATTTGGATTATTGTGCACGACCTTGTCCATAAAGAGCACCACATTTTTAAGGGCTTGCTCAAAGGCCTCATCTTCAAGCAGATGAATACCTGTTATAATGGGAAAGTCTAAACTATCTCCACTCCTTGGTGAAGAGAATATATCGCCGGACTTACTCAAATAAAAAAAAGTTTCTTTTTCACCCGGAGTATGAACAAGGGCAACCGGCACCTGCTCCTTAATTCTTATATTTACCGTCGATGGCCAATCAAAACTAACCGAGGCCTTCTCCACCCAAATAAGATCTTCAAGCCTCGCTGCCACAACGTCGGCATCCACAGAGAACAGGCTATTTTGATAACGAAGAATACCTGTCTGCCGATATAAATCTGCAGATGACATTCGATGTTGGCCGGAAAATTTAACCTCCTCCACTCGAAAATAAGGTATCTTTCCAAGCAACCTGCCCACGGTATGAGGGTCACTGCATAAAAATATTACCGCCAAAAGAGAACAGGTCAAAAGGCCTACGACACATTTTTGTATCGGTGAGAAGAGTTGTCGTTTTACAGAACAGGAGCAACTCCTCATCCGTAGCATCCCCCTAAAATGATCAAATAGACCACGACAAATATTTTGCAAAATCGTCCTCTTGGTGGAGGTCAAACGATTATTGTTAAAAGAAAAGCTAAAGGCAAAGGGATCCCCCTTCTCTTTTTTTCGAGAACGCACAAACCTCAATATGCCTGTTTTTATCTTTTTCATATCCACAATAATTAAATAAAATGCACCTCCGGTTGAAGACTTATCCCTGTCTCACGAAAGACAGTGCCCTGAACCTCTTTCATCAAATTCCTGATGTCAGCCGATGTGCCACCACCTGTATTAACCACAAAATTGGCATGCTCAGGAGAAACCATCACCTTACCAAAGGTTAACCCTTTCAAACCACAGGAGTCAATAAGTCTGCCTGCACTCTCACCCACCGGATTTTTAAAAAAAGAGCCAGCATTGGGCTGTTTTATCGGCTGAGCCAAGCGGCGTTTAGCCATAACACTATCACAGTGAGACTTTACGACCTCCTGCCCCACAGGTCTGAGAAGAAAACGCGCCGACAAGATCACAGCATTAGGCCACCTCTCTTCATAATCCTGCCAGGCTCGATGGGAGAAGTTCATCTCCGCCGAAGAGATATCGACAATTCCATCTGCGCTCAAAAGGCTTACCCCAAGCAGGACATCTGAAATTTCACCACCCCAGGCGCCGGCATTCATGATAACCGCTCCACCCAAGGTACCCGGAATACCATACATAAATTCAAGACCAGACAGTCCCCGCTCCTGACAGCTCTTACAGAGACGAGACAGGCTTATACCTGCACCAACCGTAGCTGCAACAGTCTTTCCCGTTGGCGGACAGATACTGATGGTGGCAAAATCCCCCTTAAGCAGGATAATAACACCAATATAACCCTCGTCAGCCACAACGAGATTTGTCCCCCGTCCTATGACCCGCCAGGCAATATCCTCTGCTCGTAAAAATTGCACCACCTCAGCCAGTTCTTCCTCGTTCACCACCTGAACCAGGGCCCTTGCAGGTCCACCTATAGCAAAGGAGGTATGCAGGGCAAGAGATCTCTCCCATTGCACGGGAGTCAAAACCAAACGGGATAAAGCTCTCTTTTTTTCCTCTTTCATACCAACCTATAAGATATAATTACCAAAACCATTACTCCTGACCAAGTAGTTGACATATTTCTTCTCCCGCCTGGACAATATTTCCCGCCCCCAGAGTCACAACAAGATCGCCCTCTCGCAGATTAGGCATCACCTCCGTCGCAAGAGATGCAATTTCAGGGATATGTCGGGTATAGCGCTGCCCATGGGCCTTAATAGCCTCGAGTAATATTTCTGTGCTGACCCCCTCTATAGGACTCTCGCTTGCCTCATAAATATCTGTCATAATAAGACAATCAGCCTGATGAAAACAGGTTTTAAACTCCTCAAACAGGGCCTGGGTTCGAGAGTAGCGATGGGGTTGAAAGAGGACAACCAATCGTTTTTCCGGCCAGGTCTCCTTAATTGCCTTAAGGCTGGCCCGTATTTCTGTCGGATGATGAGCGTAATCATCAATAACAGTAATCCCCTTCCCCTCTCCCTTATGCTGCATTCTACGCTGAACACCGCCAAAAGAGGCAAGAGCCGTAGCAATTTTCCCAAAAGGAATCTCAAGCTCAAGCCCTATGGCAACAGCGGCAAGGGCATTGTAGACATTATGGGTTCCAGAGGGAAAGACAGATATTTCGCCCAAAACTTCACCTGCAGCACGTACCCTAAAAGTGGAACGACCAGCGGCAAAGCGTAGATTGTCCGCTGAGACATCGGCCTGCGGAGTAAGCCCATAGGTAATCAGTCGTTTTTGTACCTGAGGCAGAATGGCTGCCACATTTTCATCATCGAGACAGACAATTGCAGCACCATAAAAAGGTATCTTATCGATGAAACTTAAAAAAGTCTCTTTTATATGCTCAATATCAGTATAATAATCGAGATGTTCAAGATCTATATTGGTAACAACCTCAAGGACGGGGGAGAGCTTTAAAAAAGAGCCATCACTCTCGTCGGCCTCAGCCACCAAAAAGTCACCCTCGCCCAACTTGGCATTTCCGCCAAAACTATCCACCTTACCGCCCACCACAATGGTAGGATCAAAACCCGTCTGGGAAAGAAGACAGCCTATCAGGGAGGTCGTTGAGGTCTTACCATGGCTGCCTGCCACGGCAATACCAAATGTCTTCAGGCGCATAAGTTCAGCAAGCATCTCAGCCCGGGGGATAACGGGAATCTTATCCTCTCTTGCCTGCACCACCTCGGGATTATCTTCGGCCACGGCAGAAGAGGTAACCACCACACTGGCCCCGGCACATGAGGCGGCCTGATGCCCCTCATAAATAGTAGCGCCCAAATCCTGAAGACGTTTGGTGGTGGCCGAACTGCGCAGGTCGGAGCCGGAAACAGAATACCCCAAATGAAGTAGCAACTCTGCTATACCGCTCATACCAATGCCACCAATGCCCACAAAATGAATATGATGATTTTCTCTATACATAGCTCTATAACTCGTCTCTGTTAATTAATTGCCTGCATACCGCCACAATTTTACCAGCGGCATCGGTAGGAGCAAGCCTGCGTTGATTAAACTCCATTCTTTCTCGCTGTTCCCTGTTCGTTGCAATAGAAATAACTGCCTCAACAAGTTGCGGAGCTGTAAGCTCACTCTCCTTAAAGAGGAGAGCACCACCACCCTGAACATAATACTCAGCATTCTTCTGTTGGTGATTATCTGCTGCAAAGGGATAGGGCACAAGAATCACCGGTTTACCCAAGGTGGCAAGCTCTGCCAGGGTGGTTGCCCCGGCCCGGGAAACCAAAATATCCGCCTGTGAATAGACGGCATCCATATCTTTAAAAAAGGGTTCTACCCAGACGTCCCTACCCGCATCCCCATAGGCCTGTTTTACCCAGGCAAGATCCTTTGTCCCCGTCTGATGAATGAGATTTATCCCGGCGAGCGACTCACTGCCTACACCAACAAAAGCCTCAACAATAAGACGATTGAGACTCCTTGCCCCCTGGCTACCACCAAGCACCAATAGGGTCACGCCCTCCTTCACCTCTCTTGCCTTAGCAGCAAGGGCAACAAGATTTTCTCTTACCGGATTACCGGTAAAGACAACCTTGTCGGCAGGAAAACAGGAGGCACTGGCGGGCAGAGAGACACATACCCTGTCCACCAATTTAGCCAGTTTTCTATTGGCAAGGCCCGGCACTGAATTTTGCTCATGGATAAGGGTGGGACGACGACATAACTTGGCCATGGCAACCACGGGGCCAGTCACATAACCACCGACCCCAAGGACAAGATCCGGACGAAAACGGGCCAGAATGAAGAGAGCCTGCAGGCAGGATATTGGCAAGACAAGCAGGGCCTTTACAAGCTCCCGCATATTTTTTCCCTTCAATCCATAACTATTAATGGCAACGCCTTTAAAACCATAACGTTCCAAAGTCTCTGCATCCATCTTTCTCTTGGTTCCGACAAAGAGCACCTCGGCCCCGGGATATTCCCGACAAAACTGTTGGGCAGCGGCAATTGCTGGAAAGAGATGTCCTCCGGTGCCCCCACCTGTTAAAAGAATTCTTTTGCGTCTGGTCTCTTTCATAATGGGTTTTCTCTGATTTTATTTGGATCCAACATCTTGTAATTGCAAAACCTGCCGACGAAATTGCTCGCCCCTGTCCTGATAGTTGGCAAACATATCAAAGCTTGCACAGGCAGGAGACAAGAGGACACTATCTCCCTCCTCGGCAAACGAAGCGGCAAGGGATACTGCCTCGGCAAGAGAGGTGGCCCGATAAACTTGCACCACATCCTCCAGGGCCGCAACCAGCAGAGGCGTCGCCTCACCAATACAGATAAGTGTACGAACATGACCCGCCACAGCTTCCCGCAACAGTCTATAATTATCACCCTTATCACGCCCGCCGGCAATGAGTATTACTCGCACCAGCTGCTGCAGGGCGCTTATAACCGCACCGGTATTTGTTGCCTTGGAGTCATTATAATATTGAACCCCTGCAATACTGGCCACAGGTTCCATCCGATGGGCATCAAGGGTAAAGGCCGCAATGCCCCTCTCTATATCTGCCTTTGCACAGGCAAGCGAACGGGCAATAAAGGCTGCCGGGGCAGCATTGAGCCAGCCCGTTCTATTATCAAGGGCACTGTCTCGCAGAGAATAAATTTCACGCTGACCAGCAAAGTCAAATTCAAAGTGGCCAGCAGCGACGGAAATATCACTGGCAGCTGAGAAACCAAAGAGATACCTGCTCGCCTCTCCGCAACCATCGCTGAGCAGGCAGAGGGGATCATCACCGCTAACGATGGCAATATCGGTCATGCCCTGCTTCTGGAAAAGATGCATTTTAGCTGCCCGATAGCCTGCCAGATCCCCGTGCCGATCAAGGTGATCAGGACTCAGATTGAGAAGCAGGGCAATATGGGGTGAAAAATCTCCGGCAAGCTCCAGCTGAAAGCTCGACACCTCAAGCACTATCACATCCACCTCATCACCTGAGCTCAGCAGATCCAAGAGCGGCACCCCGATATTACCACCGACAAATACCCTCTTACCTGAGGCTCGCAAAAGATCGCCCACAAGTGAGGTAACCGTGGTCTTGCCATTAGTCCCTGTAATGGCCACAACGGGCCGATCAAGAACCGGAGCCGCCAGGGCAAGTTCTCCAAGCACCTGCACCCCCGCTCTCCGTAATCGCGCCAGGAGTTCACCGTCAGCAAAGCCCGGGCTGACAAAAATAACATCCGCCTGCGACAAAAACTGAAAAGTATGTCCACCGGCCTCATAATCAACGACTACATCTCCTGCCAGGGCAACCAACTGGGCAAGTAGCGCCTCTTCATCTCTCCTATCAGAGACAAGAAGATGAGCCCCGAAACCGAGGGCATAGCGCAGGGCAGCCTTGCCTGAAACACCAAGGCCAATGATGGCAAAGGTGGTGTGGGCATCTATATAGGGATTTTTTTTCAACATCGAACTGTCCTCTTAGCGTAACTTCAGGGTTGCAATGGCAAAAAGTCCCAGAATTATTGAGACAATCCAAAAACGGACAACAACCTTAGGCTCTGACCAACCCTTTTTTTCAAAATGGTGATGAAAGGGGGCCATTAAAAATATCCGTTTTCCCTTGCTCATTCGAAAATAGCCCACCTGAAGCATGACCGACAGGGCCTCCATGACAAAAACCCCACCGACAATAGCCAGCAAAAATTCTTGCTTAATGATAATAGCAATAGAACCAAGAGCACCACCAAGGGCAAGAGAGCCAACATCTCCCATGAACATCTGAGCCGGATGGGCATTAAACCACAAAAATCCCAAACAGGCACCAAAGAGTGTGCCACAAAAGATAGCCAATTCGCCACTACCGGCGACATAGGGAATATGTAAATAATTTGCTAAAACAACATTACCGGCAAGATAGGCGAAGAGCAGATAAACAGCAGAAGAGACCACCATAGGCCCTGCGGCCAGGCCATCAAGACCGTCTGTTAAATTCACCGCATTGGAGGCACCGACTATAACGATGACGGCAAAAACAATATAAAACCAACCTAAATCAGGTTGAACATTTTTCATAAAGGGAATGCTCAGTTGACCATCATAACCGGGATGCAGATAAACAAAAAAACCCACGATAAGCGCTCCCGCTATCTGCAAGAGCAACTTACCCTTGGCGCTCAGCCCCTCACTTGTCTTCTTTGATATCTTCTTATAATCATCATAGGCGCCAATCATACCAAAAAAGAGCGTCACCAGAAGAACAAGCCAAATAAGCGGATTATCAAGACGAGCCCAAAGCAGGGTAGAGACAGTGACCGACAAAAGAATAAGCAACCCTCCCATGGTGGGCACCCCTTTCTTTTTAAAATGCGTTTCCGGTCCATCCTCTCGGACGACTTGGCCAATCTGCAGGCGTTGCATGGTACGAATAAAAAGTGGCCCTAGAAAAAGCACCAACAAAAAGGCACAAACCGCCGCCCCAATAGAACGAAGGGTAATATAGCGAAAGACATTAAAGCCCGCAAAGGCTGTATGAAGCGGATAGAGGAGGTGGTAAAACATTTTTTTTATTCGTTCCTGTTACAAAGGATTAAAAGTAGAGCAAGGGGATTCTTTCCCCTTAAACAAAGGGGGGGATCAGGGTTTCTAACTGCATTCCCCGGGAGCCCTTTATAAAAACAATATCTTTTTCGCCAAGCCCACCATCGGCCTGATATGCCTGAAGCCAATCAATAATTGCCTCCTTTGAGGGAAAAACCAGTACCTGCTCTTTCCCCATTCCTGAATTCAGGGCTGCCTGTTGCAAAAAAGAGGCAAATTCCCCCACTATCAGGAGATAGTCAAGAGACAATTCCCCCGCCAGGCTACCAATCTGTCGATGAGCCTCCTCGGCAAATTCACCCAACTCAAGCATATCACCGACAATAGCTATCTTTTTTTCTCCTGCAACTGTGGCAAGAGTTCGCAAACCGGCTGACATTGAAGCAGGATTAGCATTATAACAGTCTGAAATAATTGTCCAATTACATGATGTCCTTATCCTTTCCAGTCGTTTAGAAGGCGTTTTGTAGCTCCCAAGTCCCAGGGCAATTTGCTGCGGGGAAGCACCGGCGGCAAGGGCGATGCCTGCCGCTGCCAGGGCATTACTGACATTATGCTCACCCAGGGTGTCTAACTGAACAGATGTCGACTCTGCTCCCAGATGCAAATTAAAATCTATGGAGCCAGCCTCGCCAGAGGAGAGGTCTGAAGCCCAGATATCCGCCGAACCTGCCGCCGAAAGAGAGTAGCAGATTTTTTTCTGTTCATAACCCTTGGCCATCTCCACCACATGGGGATCATCAAGGTTCACCACCAAGATGCTGTCTACAGGAGCATGAGCAAAGAGTTCCTCCTTAGCCCTGGCCACACCTTCAATAGAGCCAAGGCCACTGAGATGAGCAGCATGAACATTGGCCACACAGCAGATGTCAGGTTGGGCAATTTCGGCAAGACGGGCAATTTCACCGGGACTGTTCATCCCCATTTCCAGCACGGCCGCCCTGTGCATATTATCCAGAGGCAAGAGGGAAAGAGGAAGACCAATGAGATTATTAAAATTACCCTCTGTCTTCAAGACCACATTTTCCGGATATTCAGCTCCGGCGGGCCAAAGGCTAGCAAGAATACTAGCCGTCATCTCCTTTATGGTAGTCTTACCTGAACTTCCCGTAATACCCACCACCACGGGTTTTGTCGTCCCAGCAAAGGCACACCTACGGGCAGCAGCCATATCTCCCAGAGCTCTGCGAGTATCAGCTACAAGGACCTGAGGGCAGGTCAAATCGGGACGGGCCTTTTCCACCACAAGACAGGCTGCACCTGCGGCAACCACCTGATCGAGGTAAGCGTGACCATCGTGGTTTTCCCCACGCAGGGCAACAAAGATACTGCCACGGCCAACAGATCTACTATCCGTTGTCACCTCACCCAAGAGAAGAGGCGTAAGCATTCCACCTATGAGAGAACCGCCTGTGGCAGCCACAAGCTTATCAGGGGTCCAGGAGGCCAGGGCTCGACCTGCCTGAAGACGATCATCAAAGAACTTCTTACCTGTCGCCCCAAGCTGATAGGGTTCGTGCCCCTTACCGGCAATGGCAATAATATCTTTGGAGCAGGCCATATGGACAGCCAGATCAATGGCCCGCCTGCGGTCGCCAACAACCACGCAACCACGTTCATTTGCCTTTCGCTCAAAAAGCCAATCAGGGTTCCTGAGAGGCATTGCCTGCTCGGCAACACCCACCACAATCTCTGCCAAAATTGGTTCAGACGCCTCGGTGCGAGGATTATCGTCCGCCACAATAACAACATCGGCAAGCCTTGCCGCCACCGCACCCATCAGGGGCCTTTTGCCCTTATCACGGTCACCCCCACAGCCAAAAACGGCTATAAGATCTCCATGGGGCACATCTCCAAGGGTGGAGAGCAGTTTATCCAAGGCGTCAGGAGTATGGGCATAATCAACGAAGACAACTGGCTGAGCATTAGCGGGAGTTTCAGTAGCAAAGACACGTTCAACCCGCCCCGGTGCCCCCTGCAGGCGGCCAATATTCTCAGCAATATCTTGTCCAGATATGGCCAATGCCCGACAGGCAGCAATAACCGCCAAAAGATTATCAATATTAAATCGACCCACCAGACCACTTTGAAATTCAAGCATTTGCTGACAGTCTGCTAAACGAACAGCACAGTCTGTCTCGGTAAGCCCCACCCGATAGTGATGCAACTGCACATCAGAGCCCACTTCTTCCCCCCAAGAGAGAAATCTGTTTCGCCCTGCCAGTTGTCGGTGCAGCCTCTGTAAAAATTCGGTCTGCAGTTGCCTGCTATCACTGGGGATAACGGCAATGCCATCCTCCTTGAGATAGCGGGAAAAGAGTCCCAGTTTTGCCGAAAAATAGTCCTCCATCTGCAAATGATAATCAAGGTGATCACGGGAGAGGTTAGTAAAGATGGCAAGATCAAACCTAAGAGCACCGATACGGGCCTGGGAAATCGCATGGGATGAAACTTCCATAATAACAGTATCAACACCTGCATCGGCCATCCGGCGGAGAAGCTGCTGAACTATTTTTGCATCCGGGGTGGTCAGAGATGTGGCAATAATCTCTTGAGAACCATCGGCACGATAAAAACGATTATTAACGGTACCAATAACACCCACCTGATGCCCCAACCGAGTCAGCATATCTTCAAGCAAATA
Organism: Desulfotalea psychrophila LSv54; assembly: GCF_000025945.1. GTDB lineage: Bacteria > Desulfobacterota > Desulfobulbia > Desulfobulbales > Desulfocapsaceae > Desulfotalea > Desulfotalea psychrophila. The sequence goes on from NC_006138.1 coordinate 3,281,850, forward strand.
GCTTATGGTGGTCTTACCATTGGTGCCTGTTATACCCACAAGTGAGAGTTTTTCCGCAGGATTAGCAAAATAATTAGCCAAAATTTTGCCATAGGCCGCCTGACTATCCGCAACCTCTATGACAAGGGCCGGACAATGGGCATAGGCGTTTTGAGAAACAGAGCCTGCCTCTACAATAACTACCGGACAACCCCGCAAAAGAGCGTCTTCAACATAGGCATGACCGTCTTGAATACCACCACGCCGAGCAATAAAAAGAGATCCACTGGCAACCTGACGAGAATCTGCCGTCACATCTGCCACCAGATGGGTTTGAGGGTCCAGCTCAGACCGAGAGGGAAGTTGTAACCACTCAAGGCCCTCTAATAATTTTTCCAAAACACAGTTACCTTCCACTACATCCCCCTGAGTTTTCACCAATTATATGGAACTTTAATCTCAACAAAGCTCCTACTACAAACGCTTTTTAGCATATCTCTTGCGACGCATACTGTCTGGATTCTGCAAACTTATCCGGCATGTTTTTATAGCTTCCATGCTCGCGCCCTTAGGCGGATACTGAGAACTCACCCAACCTGTTCCCTCAACAAGAGGCTGACAATCATAGTCCTGCAAAATTTGCAGACTCTTACGCATGCTGAGTCCCATAAGATCAGGCATCATAGCCTTTCTCTCCTTCCGGGCAGTTCTCCCTACGAGCCCTTCCTTCACCCCCTCCTGAAAAGGCAGAAATTTCTGCTCGGGTAAGAGTGGAGCAACGACAGGCAAGCTATCAAAGACCTGCTGCAGGGAGGCAATTCGCCGTAATACCTTATCGACAGCTCCGGCAAGGCTTTTCTTCCGCCCCTTGGTAACCGCGGAATTCCTTTCCACAACCAGTAACATGGCAAAATTACGTTTCAGGCTTGGTTGAAGTGCAAAGACAAGCTCCTGCTGCACAAGTCCCCTGCCCTCCTCAAAGAAGACAGGCTGAGCTTCACTTAAAAGTAAGGATGAGACGCGCCTACCACCACCCCTACTAAAGACAAATTTCTTTACCTCTTTAGAACCAAGACGAAAGGTCAAACGGGCATCCAAGGGAAAATCAATACTATGGGAGAAAAAAACACTCTCCTGACTCTGCTGGTCAACAATCTTCTCAACCACATGGGGGCGAATACTCTCCCGACCACTTGCAAGACTTGACAGTCCCATAAGGAGATGAATAGGAGAAATATTCCTTGGAGGCGTGGCAAAATTTTTGTAGGTTTCAGCCCGAGTAAAATAATCCCTCTGCCCGTTCATCACCTTATTCGAAGCCGCAAAATCAGGTTTCCATCCATCGCCAAAACCCAACCAACGCCAGACCAAGTTCTCCTTTACAATATTTTCTTGAGTCTTTATAACAGACCAGGGCAGGAAATATTTCTCGTGAGCGGACCCATAAAGGAGAGAGGCGTCAGCAAAGAGATTCTGAAAACTCTGAGGGACAGGTATAGGCTGAAGGAAAAAATTGGCACGTTGGTCCTGGGGGCACTTCCTGAATTCATTGGGATTACAGGTCGGCCACTGAGCACCGGCAAGCACCCCTCCCGTTTTAGCGTCAACCACATAGGCGGCAACGCGTTCTATATTCCCCTCCGCAGCAATACCTTGGAGCATTTTTTCGAGAAGACGCTGACTCTTTACATCTACGGTAAGAACAAGATCCTGTACACCCGATAGAGAAATTGCTAAATAATCTTTTTCCAGATCCCCACGCAGCAATTTATCAAAATAACACTCTACACCTGAAACGCTAACATCATCCTCCACAACACCAATCAAATGAGTGGCAAGACTGGTCTCCGGATAGTATCTCACCGTCTTCCTGTCAAAATATACACCCTGAAGATCGGCTGCCTCTATCTCCGCCACCTGCCCTTTGCTCAACCCTTCTGCCAGCCAGACACGCAGGGCCTCCGAATCCAATCTGGCCCGTAAGGTCTCCTGGTCGATGCATAAAATTTTCGCAAGTATCCTGGATACCGTGTCGGGATTTTCCAATTCTCTGGTTCGGCAAAAAAGGGCCACCCTCTGCGCATTCACAGCCAAAGGAGTATTGTACCTATCGTAAACATTGCCACGCGTCAGAAAGGCCTTGCCCTCAGCACCGTCTAACTGATTTTTAGCTGCAAGTATCCTGTCAACAAGGTGATAGCGAACATCACATTCTCTCCCTGCCACGGCCAATATGGAAAGCATGATAAAAAACAACCACTTCTTCCATCCCCTTTTCTTTCTCACACGAAGACGAGATTTTCTCACACCTTAATCACTACCTATAGCTAAAATAATTTTTCGCAGAATTATAAACACGGCGCTGCCCTTTTTGGGGCAGATACAGTCCATATTCTTCCGCCCGTTTCTGAAGCACAACCGAACTCATAAGCTTTCGTCTTTCACTCTTGAGCTGTAAATTTATGCCAAGAAGATCGTAGTTAATATTTTCAACCTGGGTTGTAGCACCGATAGCACGAACATTCATAGAAAAGAGCAGAGCAGAACTCAGACATACCAAAAAACTAATCAGCAGAAAGACCTTAGTCAAAGCCCTGAGTAACGGAGACTCCAATAAACCTGCCTCCTCCCCTGCCTCCGCCCTTCGACGAATCTCCTTGGGCCCAGCAGCTACTTGAAATAAATTATACAGTGCCATACCGCCCCCTCCCCATTATTTTTTAGCAATACGTTTTTTATCAAACAATTGGCCCAATAACCACAAGAACAGGCCCTCTGGGGTGGTTTTCACCACAATAAAAGGCCTACACTTTTTCCGCTACCCGTAATAGCGCACTTCTGGAACGATAATTCCGATCCAACTCTTCCTCACCTGCCTTAACGGGCTTATTGGTTATCACCTTAAAGTTTGGATTTTCCCGAAATTTACGCTTAACAATCCTATCTTCGAGCGAATGAAAGGATATTATGCAAAATCTGCTCCCTGGCTTTAAAAACTCACCTGCGTCATCAATTATTTTTGATAAATTTTCAAGTTCGGTGTTCACTGCAATACGAAGGGCCTGAAAAACCTTGGTGGCCACATGTATCTTCTTAGGGTGAAAACGCTTAGGAATAGCCCTGGCAACCACCCTCACCAACTGTTTTGTGGTCTGAATAGGTTCCAACTTTCTGGCGGCAACGATGGCTGCGGCAATAGGCCTGGCCTGGCGCTCCTCTCCATAGCAGTAAAAAAGATCCGCCAACTGCTCCTCTGTACAGGTAGCAATAATGGTCGCAGCGGTCATCTCCCCACGCTCGTCCATGCGCATATCAAGGTCATCATCACGCTGAAAACTAAAGCCCCGCGTCCCCGTATCAAGTTGCAGGGAGGAGAGACCTATATCAATCAACAAGCCATCAATATGAGAAATTCCAGCCTCGGTAAGCCCCACACCTATCTCTGCAAAATTACGGCGAACAAGAGTCAGCCTCTCTCCGTAGGGAGCTAGTCTCTCCCTACTGGCCTTAATTGCATTTTCATCCCACTCAAAGGCAACCACTCGACCATCTGGAGCCGTCCTCTCTAAAATAGCAGAGGTATGCCCTCCAAGCCCCATCGTCCCATCAACATATATACCGCCTGGCTGCAAACAAAGAAACTCCATGGTTTCCTCAAGCAAAACAGAGATATGAATTTTTTCAGCATCCATCCTTGGCCCCCTATAAAATACCCATATTGCGAAGACCTTCTGAAAAATCCTCAAAACCATCTCGGACAGCCTGCTGCTCACTGGCCCAGGCTGTCGCATCCCATATTTCAATCCAACTTAACATTCCGTTCAATACCACATTTTTTTCCAGGCCGGCATCAAGCCGTAGTGTCTGCGGAATAAGTAGCCGTCCCTGTTTATCCAGAGCTGCCTCCACAACTCCACCCACAACATAGCGTACCCAGCCGGAAAGATTTTGTTCTCCACCATGATTGTGCATCTTCGTCTCAAGTTCTTCCCACTCGGCAAGGGGATAAATTCGCAGATGAGTTTTAAAAGGAGCTATAATAAGGTCCTGACTTTCAAAACTTTCCAGGACATCAGAGAAGCGCCTTGGGAAGTTTAACCGTCCCTTGGTATCCAATGTGTGCTCTGTTCTGCTTCGAAATCGAACCTTGCGCATCCCCGTACCCCCAACTCAACAACTACTTTACACCCACCTGGTAGCCACCCTGTTAGAGTCAACAATACCACAACATGTTCGTTAAGACAAACTCAGGGTAAAAAAGGATTGACAGAACTCAAAATAGGCCAAAATGTCAAGATTAAAGGCCGGCAAAAAAAAGCAGCTCTCTTAATAAAAGAGAATACCCCTTTAACTGCCCAGAGCAGAAGCAGACCTAAATATGGCGACACTGTTGTTCTGTTTGAGGATAGGCAGTGACAGGAAAAGCAGATTGTTGCAAGGGCTGGGATAAGGCTTTACTCACCGACCTTACAAAGGTGCAGAGCGAGAAACGAACATAGTCAACTGTTTTTTCTTCAATTTAATTTCCTTATCAGCCATTTTTTGTCTGCCAATCAATAATTGGGGAAGAAGGTCATATTACTATTTTCACTCCAACCGGAGCTTCTGGATGGACGTGATGGTCGACTCATCCGACTGGATTCAGCAGGCCGACTTTGCCTGGATGATCTACTAGGTTTCGATTTTCTACCAGGCCGAGAAACACCATCAGAGCTATGGCTGGTAAAGAATGCGTACCTACCATTTTTATAATCTATAATGCTACCATTATGTAACCAACCTAAATATTGACCTAAATAAGAAATAATACATTGGTGATTATATAAATACGCTATAGGCGTTCCATCATAGTGATAAAAATATTTTCCGTCACTATGCAGATAAAACAAAGCATGGCCTGAACTATCATAAAAAGGTGTGATTTCATTCTCTGGAAATGGATTTAATTCGTTACTCATAACACTCCTCTTTAGATGCAAATGCACCAAACGCACAACAAGGCATTATACAGATCTGTATAACACACAATTTTACGTGATAGACAGACCGAAACAACTCCGACGTCATCTATGTCAACACTGTAAATATTAGGAATAATAGTTTAATAATTTATTACCCAAAAACCAGATATCTTCCACATACGCCTGCAAGCCCTACCTATCAATATACGGCCTTTATTGGACAGAATCGCCTACCCTATAAAGACACCGCGACTATCTCAATTTCTGCCATGGATATGACTCATCAACATGACAAAAGCTCACTCCCGGAGCAAGCACTGTCCAGCAACAAACAGGGCAACTACCTGAAACCTAAAAGAGAATACCACCCTGACAAATCAAGAACAAGAGGAGAATGATATAATACGCAGACTTATCTCCACTCAAGAGCTAGAAGATAAAGAGGCCTAGAAAGGGCCTTCAGCGTTAAACACTGAGCCTGAACGGAGATAGATTAAGACAAGAACCTAGAGGGGGGAGAAAGAGGCCAGAAAACACCAAGCCAAACATCTTTTGGATGGGCACCACCAAGATGCCTACAGAGAGTATTGCAGAGTTTACTGATCATCTCCGGAGAGGAGAACCTTATAATCACAGGAACTGGTAAAGGTATGCTCTGCCTCCGGAAAGGCACCGGCACGAACCTCGCCGATATAGTTTTCTACTCCCTGCCGGACCAGAGGAGCTAGCTGGGCATAATGTTTGACAAACTTGGGAGTAAATTTTTCAAAGAGTCCCAGCATATCGTTAATAACCAGAACCTGGCCATCACAGCCCTTGCCCGCCCCAATGCCTACGGTGGGCACCGCTATGGATGCTGTAACAACTTCGGCAAGACCTGCAGGAATGCACTCCAGAACCAGCCCACAGACCCCGGCCTCTTCCAATCTTTTGGCATCGGCAAAGAGTTTTCTGGCAGCCTCCATATCACGACCCTGCACCTTGTAACCACCGAGCACTGCCGCAGTCTGAGGAGTAAGCCCTAAATGGCCCATAACAGGAATCCCCGCATCAACAATGGCCTTAACCACAGGACAGACGACCTCACCACCTTCAAGCTTTACCACATCACAACCACCCTCTTTCAGCAAACGCATGGCATTAAGGACAGCATCACGCGCCCCTGTTTGATAGGAGCCAAAGGGCATATCGCCCACCACAAAGGCATCTGGGGCCCCGCGACGCACCGCTGCCATATGATGAACCATATCAGCCATGGTGACAGGAACCGTCGAATCATAGCCGAGCACGGTCATTCCAAGAGAATCACCAACCAAGAGGATGTCGATTCCAGCCTGATCAAGCAGGGCAGACATGGAGGCATCATAGGCGGTAAGCATGCTTATCTTCTGCCCGGCGGCCTTCATTGCAATAATATCCACAACGGTCTTACGCATAACAGGAATCCTCAAAAATTTCTAGGGATTGGTATAAGGTAGATCAACAGGGGACAATGCCCCGAGGTGAAGACCAGAGGCAAAAGAGGATGGGGACGAACCCCATCCTGACATAGAAGGCAAAGCGGTATCGCTTCGCCCAAATGCCTCTCTCCACTATTCAGCGAGTTGTTCCATCAACTCTTCATCAATATCGAAGTTAGAGTGAACATTTTGTACGTCATCGTGATCTTCAAGGCTCTCAAGCAGTCTGAGAAGATTTTTTCCAACCTTCTCATCGGTGACATCAACAACATTCTTAGGAAGCATGGAGATAGAGGCATCGACAAAGGCAATCCCAGCAGCCTCCATGGCTCCACGAACAGCATCAAGCTCTGTCGGATTGGTGAGCACCTGAAATTCAGTCTCGTCCTCAACCACATCTTCAGCACCTGCTTCAAGCGCCTGATCCATCAACTCATCTTCCGTGATAGTGGCCTTATCAACCAAAATCAAACCCTTCTTCTCAAACATCCAAGAGACACAACCAGCCTCACCAAGATTACCATTATTTTTTGCAAAATAGTGGCGAATATCGGCAACAGTACGGTTACGGTTATCGGTCATACACTCAACAAGCACCGCAACACCACCGGGGCCATAACCCTCATAGAGGATCTCGTCATATACCTCACCGGCAATCTCGCCTGTACCCTTCTTGATAGCGCGGGTGATATTATCCTTTGGCATATTCTCTGATTTTGCCACAAGAATAGCGGAACGAAGTCTTGGGTTACCCTCGGGATCGCCACCACCACCACGGGCTGCAACGGTTATCTCCTTGATAAGGCGGGTAAAGATCTTACCTCTCTTAGCATCATTTGCGCCTTTTTTCCTCTTGATGGTTGACCACTTAGAATGTCCCGACATAAGTACACCTATTTATTTATATTATTAGTTACAAAACACATGACTATTTTTGTGGCTTTCGATAATTCAGTCCCAGCACAAAAACTTCACGGCTCTCAATTCGAGAACTTTGCGGTTTTATCACCCGTGCGCTTTCAAAACGCTTTTTTACCGCATCAACAAAATCTGGAAAATCACCACCCTGGAAAACCTTGCAGATATAGTTTCCCTTATTGAGGAGTACCTGTTCGGCAATTTCCAAGGTCTGGTAACAGAGATTAAGCGACTGCTGTGCATCTGTCCACCTATTACCTGTGGTTTTCGGAGCCATATCAGAGATGAGCACACGAAAAGACGGACGAATTCTCCGTACAGCCTCAAGCATTGCAGGTTCACGTATATCTTCACAGATCCAGTGGATTGGGGCCGCATCGGCCCGGCCGCCGCCTACAGCCTGTTGCAGATCGACTCCGACCACAATCCCCTTAGGACCGGCAAGCTCGGAAGCATAAATAGACCAACTTCCAGGAAAACAACCCAAATCCAGGATGCTATCTCCCCGCGAAATGATGTCATACTTCTTCTGAGCCTCTTCTAACTTATAGATAGACCGAGCTGGATAGTTATCCTTTTTGGCCTTTTTAGCATAATAATCGTTTATTTTACGCACGGTGTCACATCCATTTTTCTATTACTATATTATTTAGTTCGATACCCATTGGCAGGGATAAAGCATATCTCAGGGAGCATTTCTGCTATAATATTCTCTATACCAGACAAAACAGGAGCGGCCAACCGGGGCAAATAAGACTTTTCTGAGTGCCTACATACCATTTTTAAGGGCCTTAGGACAAGCCTTGAAGATATTTTTTTACCCAGGCCAGGGCATCCGCCTCGGTCGCCAGCTCTCCCTCAACCCGCAACTCTTCAACTTTTGTTAAAATATCACCATAAAGAGGGCCCGGATCCAGGCTAAATTCCCGCAAAATATCTCTACCGGTGAGGATCTTCTCGCCAAGGAGAACCGGCCTGATTTTTTCATAGTAGACGGACATGGTACGCCTATATAAAAGGGCAATATCCTGCTCCATCTCCGCAGGCCGTCCCTCTCCCTGACTGGCAAGACTATCGGCAAAGGCGAGGAGAAACAGGGGCTGAAGAAGTTCTTGGGCCCGGCGATAAAGACGAAGCACCGCCCGCGGGCTCACCTCCCCGCTCTGTTGCACGGCACAGAGATGAAAGGGGTGCATATGCATGGCCACCAGGCGCGCCACGGCATCCTTCACCTCATTACTCCAGCGTAGCCTTGTCCCTATCTTTGCGACAATTCGAGCACCTCTCTCATCATGATTATAAAAGGTTATCCGCCCATCCGTCGCCCGGATATCCCGCGATCCGGGTTTACCCACATCGTGGAGAAGGGCAGCCCAGCAGAGGCATAATCTTGTTTTTTTAGCCAAAGTGGCAAGATCCAACTCCTCTCTGGAGACAAAGCTCATCACCCCACCGGCAAGGAGCCAGTGCATTTTCTCAAAACAGGCCAAGCTATGACCATAGACATCAAGATGATGGGCAGCAGGCTGGAGAATATCCCGACCGTCCGACAACTCCGGCAAGAGAAGTTCCAAAATTCCCAGATCCTCCATCCCGGCAAGGGCCTCAAGGGCAGACGTCCCCATAAGGGTCGCATCAAGCTCTGCTGAAATCCGTTCTGCCGCCACCCCCGACAGCAAGTGGCGATGGGCAATAATAGCAGGGGCAATGGCAGGATCAAAGGAGAGGGAGAAGAGACTCTGAAAGCGAAAGGCCCTGAGAATACGCAGGGGGTCACGGCCAAAGGCCTCCGGCAGGGGGCGCAGTATTTTATCCGCTAAATCATCTCTACCGGAAAAGGGATCAATGAGATCTACCTTCTCTCCCCTCAGAGTGGACAGGGGCAGAGCCATGGCATTCAGGGTAAAATCACGCAGGGCAAGATCTTCCTCCAGAGAGGAGGCTGACGCACGAAAGGAGGAGATATCTACTATTTCATGACGATAGACTATACGACAGGCCTCCTCATCACCTTCGGACAGGGGGACAAGGCTCCCCTCGCCCAGTTGACGCAACAGGCGGCGACAAAAATCAATTGCCCCTGCTCCGGTTACCAGATCAAGATCCTTGGCCGAACGGCCGAGAAAATAATCCCGTACCGGGCCACCAGCGACCCATACCTCAGCATCCAACTGCCGACTTACGGCAAACAGGGCTGTCACAATATCAGGGGAATAGTCCCCTGCCAATGACACCTGAATCTTTTTCTCCACGACCTTTCTCCCTCTCTTTCTAAAAAGCAGATGACAAGCATCCATTTTTTGCCTACAGTTGGCCTGCTGAAATCATCCTCAGCAAATATTCACCTAACAACAAAATCCACATAACACAATATATATTGTCGGTACGCCAAGATCATGACTCAAGAAATACGACTCTCACTCGCTCCTATTCGCGGCCTGACCACAGCCAGTTTCCGCTCTCTCTTCTGCAAACACTTTGCGGGATTTAACTCCAGCATCGCCCCATTTATCAACCCACAGAAAAGGGCCTCCTTTGATAACAAGATGCTCAAAGACGTCCTCCCTGAGGCCAACATGGTTGTCCCCGTTATTCCCCAACTACTACATAACAATGCAGAGGATTTCATCGCCCTGGCAGGGCGGCTGGCAGAGCTGGGATATAAGGAGATTAACTGGAACCTCGGTTGCCCTGCCCCCATGGTGGCAAAAAAGAAACGGGGCTCTGGAATGCTTGCCCACCCTGATCTGATCGTTGAGTTTCTAGAAGAGGTGCTCCCACAAATCCCGGTAAAGCTCTCCATCAAGACCAGATTGGGCTACAGCAACACAGCTCAAACCAAGGAGCTCTTACCAAGATTGGACCAATTTCCATTAACAGAGATAATCATCCATGCCCGCCTTGGCAAACAGATGTATAAGGGGACAACGGACCCCGATACATTTGCCGAATGCCTCCAACTCAGCCAGCATCGAATTGCCTATAATGGGGACATCACCACTCTTGAGCACTTTCATGAACTACAGACAAGATTTCCTCAGGTGGAGCACTGGATGATTGGACGAGGCGCCCTCGCTGACCCATTTCTTGCTGAAAGAATAAAGGGAATCGGCAAACTCACCCCGACACAAGAGCTTCTCCGCTTAGAGAAGTTCCATGCAGAGCTCTTTGAGATATACAGGGAGGAGTTAAGCGGGCCAAGCCACATCGTTGGCCGAATGAAAATGCTCTGGCAGTATCTGGGGGCCTCATTTCCGAAGCAAAAGAAATTACTAAAAAAGGTACATAAGGCCTACAACGAAGAACAGTTCCAGGAAAGTGTCTCTCAGCTCTTCCAAGCTGAGAGAGACTAGAGGGCGAAGAGCCCTCCCCGGAGAACCCTTGAAGGGCACTTGAGGGGGAATGGTACTTCTTCTTCAAAACCCGCCGCCAGCCTGTCATGGGTTGCATAATGGGGCGGTAGACATTACTCACCTCTCCCGCCCGCTCACTCACATAAAAGGCCTTGGGATCAAGGGCCATTACCTTCTTCAGAATTCTTTTCATATCCCTTCGTCGGCAGACAATATAGAGCTCGGTAACAATCCCGGAACGTCCCTCGCCCTTAAATGCAGTTACGGCATATCCCTGTTCACGAATTTCATAGGCTATTTCATTGGAATTATGCCGACTGATAACCCGGAGAACCAGATGGCCCAGGGCTATCATTCTCTCAAATTTAATACCGACAATATTCCCCGTGGCAAAGCCAAGGGCATAGACAATCACCAGCAGAGGTTGTTCAGTCACCGTCTGGACAATAGTGGAGACCACAACGAGCCAGATTGCTGCCTCAAAAAAACCAAGCCAAAAGGCCATGGTGGTTCGTCCATGGACAATAGATATGGTACGCAGGGTACCAAAAGATACATCCACCACCCGAGACAAAAAAACCATGGCCGCATAGAGCAGGCTCGCTGGCTCAAAGAAAGAAACAAAATCCATAATCATATCCGTATAGCAAAAAATCGTTACATATAAAGAGTTATTTTCACTGCTAAAAAAGACAAAATAATCTCCACTTACCAAGACCACGCCAGAATGACCGGAAGTTTATACAATCACTTTTTGTTTCTTGCAAGAAATTTTATTTTAGTCTGCTATTTTTTTCTGCAGAGCCACAAAGAGACAAATTCATTATAGTTGACTGCCCCCATATTTTAAAATTTTCTTTGTATTTTCCCAGAGTAGGGGCTAAACTTTTTTTAGGCTATTTCTCTTAACGGCGCTAAACTTTATGGCACCGACAAGTAGCAACAATTATTACAACCAAAAATCGAATGGAGGATATTATGCAAAAGTGGGAATGCCCTTGCGGATACATCTATGACCCCGAAGAAGGCGATTACGACAATGGCGTAGAGCCTAAAACCGCCTGGGAGGATCTCCCCGACGACTGGACCTGTCCTCTCTGCGGCGCTGAACAGGACGCCTTCTGGAAGGCTGACTAATCCACATCCGTTTCAAATAAAAAGGGAGCAACTGATTTCTCAGTTGCCCCTTTTTTTGTGAAAGAGTAATAACGTTTCATACTGGCAGACTGTCACTCACCTTATTTTCAGCCTTGTATCTTGCATCGCAGCTTGCACAAAATGGAGCAACTTTTCCAAGAGATAGCTTGCTCAAGCTCTATAGACCACACTGCCCTTATTAGAAACAATCCCACCTATCGCAGAATAGGAGTGGATCAGTTTTTTCGATATTTACTCTGTAAATCCACTTTTTGTTTTGGCCGCACTATCAGTAAAAAGAGCCATGCCAGTTTTCATCCTCCGAAATTGATGCTTTTGATAAAATCCCTCTTTCCCAGGCGAGGCATAAAGAATGACACTACATCCCGGAATCTGTTCTAATATGTTTTGCACGATTAAAGAGCCAATGCCTTGTCCTTGGTACTCAGGCCAAACAGCACAGTCATAAATAGCAGCTTGATATTCCCCATCAGAGAGAGCCCTTCCAAAACCGATAAGCCTGTTCTCAGAATATATAAAAACTGTGGTATGGCTGGCCTCAAATGCACGTTTGTGCTTGTCTGGTGAGTGGTATGCCATTCCTACAGCTTTTAATGTTTCTGATACAATTTCCCAATCAACCTCACTGCAGTCATTCACTATTTTAAAATCCACGTAATATCTCCAATCTATTTCTCAATATTGAGCAGTGTAACTCGGCTTGTTGCACAAATAGAAGTTGCTCACCTTGCTCGATGCTCTTTTATTATATATCTATAATAAAAGAAAAAACATAACACACCTAAGGTGTTACCATACACTGATAAGCTGCCAATAATCATCACAAAGGTTTAATAACTTCAAGCCTGTAGCTCTTACATCCAGTCAAAGACCCGATCAGCCCTGCCAGGGCAGTTTAAATAAAAAAAAGGGGACAACTGATTTCTCAGTTGCCCCCTTTTTTGTTCTTCAATCATCAACGGCTATTCAACAGTAACCGACTTAGCCAGGTTACGGGGTTGATCCACATCACAACCACGTCTCGTTGCTATCTCATAGGAGAGTAGCTGAGCGGGGATGGTGTAGAGAATGGGATTAACATCATCGTCCACCCGTGGCAGGTAGATAACATCATCGCTGATGTTTGCCAGCTGACTGTCTCCCTCGCTACCAATGAGGATAAGGCGGCCCTGACGTGCCTTTATCTCCTCAACATTAGAGATACTCTTCTGATAGACATCATCATCTGGGACCAGGGCAAGTATGGGCATATCCCTATCAATAAGGGCAATGGGGCCATGCTTGAGCTCGCCCGAGGCATAACCTTCGGCATGAATATAGGATATCTCTTTCAGCTTCAGGGCTCCTTCAAGGGCAATGGGAAAGCTGAGACCACGGCCGATAAAAAGAAAATCCCGACTGTCGTAGTAGTCATCTATCAGCGAGGCTATCTTCTTCTGCAGGCTGGGCAGAATCTCCTCTATCACGGTGGCCACACCAACCAGAGCTCTACCCAGTTGCAGGCTCTTTTCCAGACTTAACTGCTTACGTTTCTGACCAAGAAAGACAGTGAAGAGGAGAAGAGCTGAGAGCTGAGCGGTAAAGGCCTTGGTGGAGGCCACACCAATTTCAGGGCCGGCATGGGTATAGATGACGCCATCGGCTTCCCGAGTCATGGTTGAGCCAACAACATTACAGATGGTGAGAATCTTAGAGCCCATCTTCTTTGCCCTACGAATGCCGGCAAGGGTGTCGGCGGTTTCACCTGACTGAGAGATACAGATGGTCAGCACCCGCTCATCTATAAGTAGATGGCGATAACGAAATTCTGAGGCAATATCAACCTGCACGGGGATTTTTGCGTATTTTTCCAGCCAATATTTTGCAACCATAGCTGCATGCCAGGAGGTGCCACAGGCAACCAGAAAAATCCTGTCTATGTCCCTTAGCTGCTCGTCACTAAAGCCCAGATTCGGCAAATTGGCCTTACCCGACTCAAGATTAATACGACCGGCAACGGTATTGGTTATGGCCTGTGGTTGCTCAAATATCTCTTTCAACATGAAGTGCTTATAACCACCCTTCTCTGCCATGGAGGCACTCCAGTCAATAAAAGTGATCTCCTTGTCAACGGGCTCACCGCTCACCAGAGAGGCTATTTGATAATCATCAGCGGTAAGGACCGCAATCTCCATATCATCAAGAAAGATTACCTTTCTGGTATAGGGAAGAAGAGCAGGGGTATCCGAGGCCAAAAACATGCCCTTTTCTTCTCCAATACCGAGAACAAGGGGGCTCTGATTACGCACGGCAATAAGGGTTTCCGGCGCCTTGGCCCACATAACTCCTAGAGCATAGGAGCCTTCAACCCGAGCGAGCGCCTCTTTGATAGCACGAACAAGGACATCTACCCCATGGGCATCTTGCTCAAGATACTCCTCAATAAGATGGGCAAGGACCTCGGTATCAGTCTCCGAGGTAAAAACATGCCCCTTGGCCCGAAGCTCCTCACGCAGGGAGTGATAGTTTTCGATAATACCATTATGAACCAGAACCAGCTCACCCGTACAATCACTATGAGGATGGGCATTCTCCATGGTTGGAGCACCGTGGGTTGCCCAGCGGGTGTGGCCTAGGCCGAGGTGGGAGGGGGCGACAAGATCATCGCCGACAACATCTTCCAGACAAGATAGTTTACCGTTAGCGCGATGCTTGACTATTTTTCCATCCTGAAGGTAGACGAGTCCGGCAGAATCATAACCTCGATACTCCAGACGCCGCAAACCTTCCAGAATAACAGGCACAACTTTTTTAGGACCACAATAGCCAACAATACCACACATATAAACATCCTCCCAAGGTAAGATTAAATTTTTTCCGCTTAACTTTATATTAATACCATGTATTTTAAACTGAAGGCGAGTTTTTTCTTTTGATAGCTTATGCAAAAAGTAGTATCCTCGCACAAAATTTAGCCATATATATTTAACACAATGACCTTGGGGCAACAAAAATGACAGATAGACAACGATTAAAAGAAATTCTCTTGGAAAAATCATACCGAGAGGGCGCTTTCACCCTTACTTCAGGAAAAACTTCAGACTTTTATATCGACGGCAAACAGACAACCCTCTCCGCAGAAGGTGCCCTTCTTTGTGGAAAGCTCCTCTTTCAACTCATTGCCGAGAATGAAACCAAGATCGATGCAGTAGGCGGTATGACCCTCGGGGCTGATCCACTTGTCACTGCAGTTTCCATTGCAAGCTTTCTCCAAGATGCACCAATTCCAGCCTTTATCGTACGAAAAGAGGCCAAGGGCCACGGAACGGGAAATTACATCGAAGGCCTTAAGAACATGGCAGATGGTTGCACCGTAGCCCTGCTCGAAGATGTTGTAACCACCGGTGGCACCCTGATCAAGGTCATCGACCGCGTTGAAGCTGCCGGCTTTAAGGTGGGTCTTGTCGCCACCGTTATTGAAAGACAGGAAGGCGGCACAGCCGTACTGGCCGAAGCGGGCTACACCCTGAAATCTATCTTTACCCGTGAAGAGTTGCTCAGTAAATAAGCCCCCGGGGTCTTTAATTGACTTGAGGATAGCTAAAAAAACATGCAAACTAGTCTCATTGCCGAAGCGATTTATTGCTACGAGACATTTTTTTTACAGGGAAGAAGAGATGAAATGTAAAGAATGTGGTGAAAAGCTCGAAGTGCATCGTAGCTGTCGCCGAGTACGAATGCGCTGTATCTCATGCAAGGCTGAATTTCAAATACATGAGGTTGCCGATCAGCTCGATGCGGAGACAGAAGAGATCCTCGCCAAGTACAGCACCCTTATCTACGATTGATCCTGATAAGAGATCAGAATAATTCGATCTCTTAATCCCCTGGCCTATTCCTCTGAATAGGCCAGGGGATTTTTTTTGTCTTTACCTGAGGCAATGCTATCCTATATTATTAGCGAAAGAAGCGGTGTTTAACACCTTGCAGAGGTTGGATAAGATTCATAAATTCAGGTAGACCATGACAAACGAGATAACTGTAACCTGCTATATAAACGAAAACGGGCAGACGGAGGTGGTCTGCCCGAAATGTTTTAAAAGCCGGCTTGTCTCTGCTGAAAAGTTTAAGGGACAAAAAGATAACATCGGAATACGATGTCCATGTGGCCATCTCTTTAAGATACAGCTTGAATATCGGACAAGACAAAGAAAAGAGACAAACTTTGTCGGAACCTACCAACTCAAACCGCTGGCAAGCCCTCACCAAACCGACAGCCAGGCAAGAGCGCCACATTCCGGCGGCATCGTTGAAATAATAAATATTTCCCAGACAGGCCTCTGCTTTAGAGCCCGAGGCCATCATGGCATCCAGGTCGAACAAGACGGTCGGGTTCAATTCGTTCTCGATAACCGAAAAGAGGCTAAAATAAGCAAAAATGTCATCATCCGCAACGTAGAGGGCAAGAGAATCGGTTGTGAATTTATCCAAGACCAGGCATACGAAAAAGAGCTGGGCTTTTATCTTCGCAACTAAAGATCCTTCTCAGCCAGAATTCGTCCCAACATCTTTTCAGCACGGGCAAGAAACGGTTTCAGGGTTTCAGGCTGGAGAGCGCTTACCAACACCCCCTGCTCGCTTAAATCTTCCAGAAGACCTACTGCCGGATCAGCCAGCAGATCGATCTTATTAAAAACCTTCAGGCAGGGAATATGGCCAAGATCCAGTTCTGAGAGTAGCCTCTCCACCACCTCTATATGATCCCTATAGCATGGATTTGACACATCAATAACGTGGATAAGCAGATCAGCCTCCTCAAGCTCTTCCAAGGTCGCCATAAATGCCTTTATCAGCTCAGCCGGCAAGTTACGAATAAAGCCAACGGTATCGGTGATGATCACCTCCATCTCCGTGGGAAATCGTAAACGACGACTGGTCGGATCCAGGGTGGCAAAGAGTTTATCCTCTGCAACAATATGACTCCCCGTCAAGACATTAAGCAGGGTGGATTTACCGGCGTTAGTATAGCCCACCAAGGAAAGAACCGGAACATCCCTCCTGCGACGCTGGGCCCTCCTCCTATAACGTTCCTCACCCACATGTTTCAGTTCCCGGGCAAGCCCTGATAGGCGATCATTAATACGACGACGATCAAGTTCAAGCTTTGTTTCCCCGGGTCCACGGGCACCAATACCACCGCTCAAACGAGAGAGGGCATCATCACGGGAGGAGAGACGAGGTAAGGCATATTTAAGCTGAGCCATCTCTACCTGCAACTTTCCTTCTCGAGAGAGAGCCCGACTGGCAAAAATATCAAGGATGAGCTGAGTTCTATCAATGACCCTCATCTCGGTAAAATCAGTAATAGAGCGTACCTGAGAGGGATTTAAATCCTGATTAAAGACCAACAGATTTGCATCGAGCTGCAGGGCCAGAATCATGATATCGGCAAGCTTACCCTTACCCAGAATGAAACGTGGATTTGCCTTTCTGCTTCGCTGAAGGACCGTATCAAGCACCTTAACATTGGCAGAGCGGGCAAGCTCACCAAGTTCGGTTAAAGATTCCTCGGCAAGCATCTTAACCTCAGCCGTAACACTAACCAAAATAGCCCGATCACCATCATCGGCAACAGAGAGGCTACGCACCCGAGAAAAACCTGCCTCTACCTCGGCAATAATATCCTCCACCGAGCCTCTCTGCTGAGAGGGATGGACGGGGTCTAAAAAGGTCCAACTGCTCGCACCGTCCCGGGCCGGTTGCAAATGGGCAGAGTGGAGGCTCTGCACCTGACCATCTTTTGCAACCTGCAAAACAGAAAGCATATCAAGGCGAAGAAAGAGCAGATCCATCAGATCCTCATCACTGATCTCCTCGCCGCGAAGATGAGTATGCACCAGACGCACCCCCTTGAGCCGACCTCCACCACCACGTAGATGGGCAAGGGACGGGATCATTATCGCCTTATGGGTCCCCACAATAATCATCTCCAATTTACCGGAACGATGAATGAGGAGACCTATCTGCCGATTTATTTCAGCAGAGATCTGACCAAGACTACGGGCCATCTCCGCTGAAATTATCTGATCACGGGAAACCTTCTTTTTGCCTAAACTCTCAAGAAATTTTATCTGGTTTTTCTTTAGACCACTCAGGTTACCTGTTACAATACTGATAGCTCTCTCCTATAAAATGACTGCAAACAAAAAAAACCGGGCAACAATATTAATTTCTAAAATTCTGTGCATTAGGAAAACGACGACCATAGCCAAAGGCCTTGCTGGTCACCTTAAGGCCCACGGCAGCCTGCTTACGCTTATACTCATTGAGACGCACGCGACGCAGAACATCTTGCACCATCTGCCTGTCAAAACCATGGGCTACAATTTCCTCACAGCCACAACCATCCTCCAGATGAAGTTCAAGTACCCGGTCAAGAACATCATAGTCAGGCAGATCATCCTGATCACACTGGTCTGGTTTAAGCTCAGCAGAGGGTGGCTTAGAAATAGTATTCTCAGGGATTATCTCACCATGACGATTGACATAACGGGAGAGGGCATAGACCAATTGCTTGGGCACGTCACTGATAACGGCAAGTCCACCGTTCATATCACCGTAGAGGGTGCAGTAGCCCACCGCCATTTCACTCTTATTTCCCGTGGTCAGGAGCAACTTATTAAATTTATTGGACAGGGCCATAAGCAGGTTGCCACGAATTCTAGCCTGAAGATTCTGTTCTGTCACATCCTCTTCCAGCCCCGTAAATATCGGGGCAAGACTTGATTCAAAGGCATAAAAAAGATCCTTTATAGGAATCATCTTAAAATCACAGCCCAAATTCTCAGCCAGAGACTGGGCATCATCATAGGATCCACCGGAACTATACTGAGAAGGCAGGGCCACACCCTGAACGTTCTCTGCCCCGAGGGCGTCAACTGCAATGGCGGCGGTAAGAGCTGAATCAATGCCGCCTGAAAGGCCCAGAACCACAGAGGTGAAACCGCACTTTCTTATATAATCACGCACACCGAGAACCAGGGCCTGATAGACACTCTCCTCAGGGCTGGCCAGAGGTCGAGGAGGCGCTGAACACTCCTGAGACTCCGTATCATAGACCAAAAGGTCTTCGGCACAGGATGCGGCCTCTCCCAAGACCTCACCTCTTTCTGAAATGGCAAGGCTACCCCCATCAAAGATAAGAGAATCCTGGCCCCCCACCTGATTACAGTACAGAAATGGCGCCCCCAGGGCTAGAGCAGACTCGGCAAAAATCCGGCGACGCTGGGCCTCTTTGCCACGCTGAAAGGGGGAGGCAGAGATATTAATCACAGCTGCAAGAGAAATGTTCTTCTCCCGGCAACTCTCAACCATTCCCGAAACCGGAGAGAGGGCGTAGTGACCAACCTCATCGTGCCATACGTCTTCACAGATGGTTACCCCAAAGGTAGTCCCCCCGAGGGTATAAAACTTTTCACTTTCCTCTGCCCGACCCGGCTCAAAATAACGGCTCTCGTCAAAAACATCATAGGTGGGCAGAAGCTGCTTTCGCCTTCGATAAACGACTCTCCCCTCCCGAGCCACAAGGACAGAATTATAGAGGGCTCTGCCCCCCTTACCTTCACGTTTTTCCACAGCGCCAAACATAACATCAATGCCTGGAAGTTCTCCCAATAGACGATCTAGGGCAGCCTGGTGTTCTTCAATAAAAACAGATCGTTCCAGTAAATCAAGAGGCGGATAACCAGAAACGGCGAGTTCAGGAAAAACGACAAGGGAGCACCCTGCCTCCTGAGCCTTCGTGGCCCAAGAAACTATTTTTTTACAGTTATGGGCAAAGTCACCAATGAGCGGATTATATTGAACAAGTCCTATTTTCACGTGCTATTCTCCATATTCGCCCTTTATCCAAGCAAATAAAACATATTTAATCTATTGCCAGTGGTCTTAAACAGGCTCCTTTTAATAAGGAGCAGGAAAACCCTGTTTGCAGAAAATGCCTTTTACCAAGAGCCCCTTACCTGCACTCAAGGTAGACCGGCACCTCTCTCATTTAAAGAGAAACCACAAATAATCAATTGATCCCTATCTGACCAGTTTTTTCTCCATCTCTCTCTTTTTTGAGTTTTCGCCGATAGTTATAGACAGCCCTATTATGATCTCGAAGGTTGGTCGAAAAGACATGGGTACCATCGTTATTGGAGACAAAATAGAGATAGCTGTTTTTCTCCGGTTGCAGTACCGCCTGCAGGGCCTTTTCGCCGGGATTACAGATAGGGCCCCGGGGAAGGCCTGGGATAGAGTAGGTATTATAGGGAGTTTTGCGGCGCAGATCAGTTCTGGTAATCGGGCCCTGATGCTCATCAAGGCCGTAGAGAACCGTCGGGTCAGATTGCAAACGAATACCTCTTTTTAACCGATTATAAAAAACGCCTGCAATACGGGGCTGTTCCATAGCCACCCTTGCCTCCTCCTCCACGAGGGAGGCGAGAGTGACAAGCTGTAAACGGCTGTACTCGCCAGCCGCCTCACGACCTGCGACAAGCCTGCGCCAAACAACGGAGAAGCGATGGACAAGAATTGGTATAATGGCCTCCGCCCCATGGATATTACGGGTAAGATAGTAGGTATCCGGATAAAGATAACCCTCAAGAGAGGGCAAAGGGGCAAGCCCCAGAGAGGCGATAAATACCTCGTCTCTTGCCAGGCTGATAAAACGCTCAGCATCACACCAATCATCAGCGGCAAAGATGGCGGCAAGCTCCTCTATCCTCAGCCCTTCAGGTACAGTTACACTGTGCTGAACAGGCTTTGCTACAACCAATTGACGAAGCAACTCCACGGGCCTACGTTCAACGGGCAAGGCAAACTCACCCGCCTTGACCTGACGGGCAAGACCAAGATAACGGGCCATAAGGGCAAAACGGAGATCATCGTTGACAAGCCCTGCCCCGGCAAGAATTTTCTGGATTCTGGGAAAAGAAGCTCCACGCGGAATATTGACCACAACTTGGGAGGGGGAGTCCAAAATAGGAGGGGCGGGAGTTTGCAGATAGGAGTACAACCAGGCAAAAAAAATACCAATTGCCAAAAAAAGAAAGAGGGTCGCGCCAAGCACGACCCGTTTCACAATACCATATCGAAGGATTTTACCATTCATAATGGGACGTTACTTTTTTAATGCCTTGTTTTTCTTTGTCCGCCCAAAGGCGACCTCAATGACCTCATCCATATGCTTTACTGGAAAGAACTGCATTTTATCCAGGATGTTTTTAGGTATCTCAACAAGATCTTTTTCGTTCTGAGCAGGGATGATTACCTTATTGATACCGGCACGAAGTGCTGCAATGGCCTTTTCCTTAAGTCCACCAATGGGCAAAACTCGGCCACGCAGGGTCACCTCACCGGTCATGGCCAGAGCCGAAACAATCTTGGTCTTAGTTATGGCAGACCAAAGCGCTGTGGCCATGGTGATACCCGCAGAAGGACCATCTTTAGGAATCGCACCAGCCGGGACATGAATATGCAGATCTATCTTATCAAAATATTCAGCAGCAACCCCCAACTCCTCGGTACGACTTCGACAGTAGGTAAGCGCCGCCTGAGCTGACTCCTTCATGACATCGCCAAGCTGACCGGTAAGAGAGAGCTTCCCCTTGCCTGGCATGACGTTGATTTCAATCTGGAGAATTTCACCGCCAAATTCTGTCCAGGCAAGCCCTGTCACCAAACCAGGCTCTTCAAGACGCTCAAGATCAGACTCCGGAATCAACTTCGGAGGTCCCAGATATTTATACACATTTTTCAGAGTAATATTATATGGTCCCTTTCCGCCCTCGGCCACCTTACGGGCAACCTTACGACAAACGGTGCCTATTTCACGTTCAAGACTACGCAGACCAGCCTCATAGGTATAGTGACTAACAATATGCTCCAAGACCTTATCATCCATTTGCAAATGTCTTGCCTTCAAACCATTTTGCCTTACCTGCCGAGGCAGTAGATATCTTCTGGCAATAGCTATCTTCTCTTCAAGGGTGTAGCCGGAAAGACGAATTATCTCCATCCGATCAAGAAGAGGGCCGGGAATGGTATCCGTCATATTGGCCGTAGTGATAAACATCACCTGGGACAGGTCCATGGGGATATCCAGGTAGTTATCTACGAAATCAGAGTTCTGTTCCGGATCAAGCACCTCAAGCAGGGCAGAGGATGGATCGCCACGATAATCAGAGCCAACCTTATCAATTTCATCCATCATAAAAACTGGATTATTGGTTGCGACAGTTTTCAAGCCCTGAATAATTCGGCCGGGCATTGCCCCGATATAGGTACGACGGTGACCACGAATCTCGGCCTCATCCCGCATACCACCAAGGGAAAGTCTATGAAATTTTCTTCCCATGGCCCGAGCTACAGATTTACCAAGAGATGTCTTACCAACACCTGGAGGGCCAACAAAACAGAGAATAGGTCCCTTAAGATCTTTATTGAGCTTGCGTACGGCAAGATACTCAACAATACGTTCTTTTACCTTATCCAGACCATAGTGATCTTCATCAAGCACCTTTTTGGCGTGCTTCAGATCAAGCAGATCCTTAGTGGCTTTTTTCCAGGGGTACATCAAGGATCCAATCAATATAGGTACGAATAACTGTTGCCTCTGAAGAATCAGGATGCATCATCTCCATCCGACTCAGCTGTTTATTCGCCTCTTTACGCACGGCCTTGGACATCTTGGTCTTACGAATCTTCTTTTCAAGCTCATCCAGTTCCTGGCCACGCTCATCCGGATCACCAAGTTCTTTTTGTAGGGCATGAATCTGTTCACGAAGATAGTACTCTCGCTGTGAACGGGTCATCTCCTCCTTTGCCTCATTCTGGATCTTTGCCTGAACAGTCGAAACGGCAAGCTCACGGGCAAGAAGTTTATTCACCACGGTCAGGCGTTTTACCTGATCTGTCTCCTCCAGAACTTCCTGTCCCTCACTGACCTTCAGGCGCAGATTAGAACCGACAAGATCGGCCAGACGACCGGGCTCTTCTATATTATTAATAATCATCATCAGATCGGCCGAGAGTACCCCGCGTAGAGACATTATCTTCTCTGTCTGCTCACGCACGTTTCTCATCATAGCCTCTACCTGAACAGAGATCTCCGGTAGCTCAATATCCTCAAGCACCTCAACCTTAGCCTGATAAAACGGCTCTTCCTTGACAACCTCGGCAACCCGAGCCTTGCTTACAGCCTGTACCAACACCTTCAATCGCCCATCGGGCAATTTCAGGGTACGCATCACCATACAGACCATACCGACTTTATAGAGATCGTCCTTACCAGGATTATCTTTGGTCGCATCTTTTTGCGTAACAAGCATAAGTAGCTTATTGGTATTCATGGCCTCGTTCACCGCTTCAACAGAGCTTGGACGCCCAACAAAAAGCGGAAGAATCATATAGTTAAATACGACCACATCCCGAACCGCCATCATGGGTAATACTTCTGGGATCTCCAGATCTTCATTACTAGAGAAATCATCCATGCTTATACTTAGCGCATCATTAAATTCCACTCCAACCTCCTAAAAAAAGCGGTGGATCAACCCATGAGGATCAATCATTATCTCGTAAAATTGTTCCATGAACAATTTGTCTCTTTCTTAAAACTTCATCATCACAAAGCTGATATAATCAAAACCACAAAAGGCCTACCAGGGATACCAACAATTTTAAACAAAATCGCCCGAAATTTTAAACATCGAAGACAACTAAGTCAAGGAGGCGGATATCAAGTTCACAACAAAAAGTCATTTTACCTTGCAGCTATTTCCTCTTTTAAGGATACTGCCTAAGGAATATTTTTCCTTCAATCTATCAAGAGCTTAGTCATTGAGAGTAAGAGCATCCCGCTCTACTGTTCTAAAATTTAACTACCACGACCTGTTAAAAACAGGTCAACTTTGGAGATTTCATGTTACATCCCGCATCTTTTTTCAACCTCACACTCTTTAAACACCAGAACCTCTTCCCCGCCGAGGCACCTGTCTGGACAGCCTTGACCAGACTCAAAAGCTATATGAATAAGTACCGCTACCCACAGATGAGCCATCCTCTTCTCAAGCCTGGCCTTCCCCTACCCGAGCCACTTATCTGGCACGAGGAGAGGCTCATTTCCACCCAGGGTAAAGAGATTGTTCTCGGTGATGCCTGCAAGCAGGGACTCATCATAAAGGATAATGGCCGGATACTTGAAGGGGCAAGTCTTATTATGGCCGGGGCAAGCCTGATAGGTGACCAGATATCCCTTGGCAAAGGAGTTCTGGTGGAGACAGGAGCCATGATAAAGTCTCCGACAATAATCGGCGATTACTGTGAGATCCGCCAGGGGGCATACCTCCGCGGCTATTGCCTGGCAGGAGCAGGCTGTGTACTCGGTCATAGCACCGAAATAAAGCACTCTATTATGCTTGATGGAGCGAAGGCAGGCCACTTCAACTATCTCGGTGACTCCATCCTCGGCAACAACACCAACCTCGGGGCGGGGACAAAGCTTGCCAACCTGCGTTTTCTCCCCGGCAACGTCCATATCCTACACGATAAGAAACAGATAGATAGCGGATTAAGGAAATTTGGTGCTATAATGGGAGACGATAGTCAGACGGGTTGTAACTCGGTGACAAGTCCCGGCACCGTTTTAGGAAAAAAATGTATGCTTATGCCCAACACAACAACAAAATCAGGATATCATCCTGATAAAACAAGAATATAAGTCACAGCGCTCATGAAATATCTCTCCCATATTTTTTCGTTTGCGAGCTGCATTATGGCTCTACTGCTTGTTGGACAGACGGGCCTTGCCCAAACTCCACCGCCACTCAAGCTCACCAGCAGACCCCTCGCTTCAGAACATTTCTTTAGTGATTCCGGAAAAATAGAAAAGAGACGCTTCATCCGCTTCCTGGTCCCCTACAGCAAAACATTTTTCTTTTTGGATGGAGCCCAGCCTCGTGGGCTCATCTACGACCGAATCATGGCCTTTGAAAGGGCACTCAACAAAAAGCTAAAGACCAAGCATATAAAGATCCACGCCGTCCTCATTCCCACCCCACGGAAAAAACTGCTCGAAGGCCTGATGACAGGCAAGGGCGACGTTGCGGCTGGCAACCTCACCATTACCCCAGAACGACTCAAGAAGGTAGACTTCACAAAGCCATTTCTCACCGGGGTCAACGAACTACTGGTCACCAACCAGCTTAGCCGCCAATACAGGACTGTTTTCGAGCTGACGGGTAGCACAATCTATGTTAGAAAATCAAGCAGTTACTATACAAGCCTACGAAAAACAAACCTCATCCTCGCAGATTATAGATTGGCCCCGATCAAAATAGAGTCCATAGATGATCGACTTGAAGATGAGGACATCTTGGAACTGGTCAATGCCAATATCATAGAAAAAACCGTTGTCGACCAGCACAAAGCAGATTTCTGGGCAGAGATTTTTCCCTCTATACGGGTCCAGCATAGAATAAAGATCAGTAGCGGCGGAGAAATTGCCTGGGCCACCCGCAAGGATAACCCCTTCCTCAACAAAGAGATAAATGAATTTGTCAGAAAAAACAGAGAGGGCACCCTGGCGGGCAATATGCTCTTTCGAAAATACCTAAAAAAAACGGACTATATCGCCAATATCCTTCAGGACGATACGGCCTACAAAAAGCTCCTCCCCACCTTTAAAAAATACGGCAAGGAGTACAATTTTGACTATTTTCTCCTTATTGCCCTTGCCTATCAGGAGTCACGACTCAATCAAAGCGCCAGGAGCAACATGGGTGCGGTGGGAATCATGCAAATACTGCCATCTACGGCCCAGAGCAAGTACGTAAACATCAAAGACATCCACACCATCGACGCCAATATCCATGCAGGAACAAAATACCTGCGTTTCATCGCCGATAGATACTTCCCCGCTTCGGAAAACATAAGTAGCCTTGATCGGGCATTTTTTACCTTTGCCTCATATAATGCCGGCCCGGCAAGAATTTCGGCAATTCGCAAAAAAGCCGCCAAGAGCGGATATAATGCCAATATATGGTTTCAAAATGTGGAAATAACAGCAGCAAAAGAGATAGGCCGGGAGACGGTACAGTACGTCAGCAATATTTTTAAATACTATACGGCCTACAGTCTTCTGGCCAATACAGAGAGCAACAAAATAAAAGAGTCCTGGCTACTGGGTGAGCCGGTGAGTAACTCGCCGACACTGCAGACACCTAGCAGCCATAAGTGGCTCTCAACAGATAATAAAAGAGAGCCCTAGGAGGGGCTAGCCCCTCTCCTCTCGTAAAACGGCAAGAACCTCTGCCGTCTTCAACTCCATAAGCGCCCTATCCCCCCTTGACTCTACATTAAGGCGAACAACAGGTTCGGTATTAGAACTGCGCAGACTAAAGCGCCACTGCCCCATCGGCTCAGCAAAGGAGAGAGAGATACCATCGGTATAATCGGAGGCAACAGCCTGTCCCTTATACCTCTCAAGAACCCGTTCAATGGACTCCTTCGGCTGAGCAAGTTTAGAGTTAATCTCACCCGATGAGGGAAAGGCAGCGATACGGGCAGCCACCATCTCGGAGAGCTTTACCCTCTTCACAGAGAGAAGCTCCAAAACCAAAAGCCAAGGAATCATACCGCTATCACAGTAGGCAAAGTCACGAAAATAGTGATGCGCACTCATTTCACCCCCATAGACAGCATCCTCCCGTCGCATTCGCTCCTTGATAAAAGCATGCCCTGTTTTACAGAGAATAGCCTGACCGCCACAGGAGGCAACAACCTCTTCGGTATTCCAGGTGAGACGGGGATCGTAGATGATCTTCTCTCCTGCACTCTTTTGCAAAAATGCCTCGGCAAGAAGACCGACGACATAGTAACCATCAACAAAGCTCCCATTTTCGTCAAAGAGAAAACAGCGATCAAAATCACCATCCCAGGCAATACCCATGGTCGCCCCCGTACTCTTCACCATGGAGGAGGTAGCCTGACGACACTCCGGCAAGAGGGGGTTGGGAATGCCATTGGGAAAGGATCCATCTGCTTGGTGGTGGACCTTAACAAACTGCACCGGCACCCCTCTCTCCTCAAAGATCTTCTCTAAGGCATCTACCACATGACCGGCTACCCCGTTCCCCGAATTCACCACCAATTTTGTTGGTTGCAAGAGGCTCAGGTCAATATAGCCGAGAAGATGATCCACATAGGCGGCAAGGGTTGATCCCTGAGAATAAACGCCCTTGGTAACCTGCTCATGAGAGGGATCCTGCCATGGCTGCCTTTCTGCCAGCTCCTTTATGGCAAAGAGCCCCGTGTCTCCGGAGATAGGCCTACTCTCCTCACGGACAAACTTAAGACCATTATAATCGATGGGATTATGGGAAGCAGTAACCTCTATACCTCCATCAAATTCCAGATATTTGGTGGCAAAATAAATTTCTTCTGTGCCAACAAGACCAATATCGAGGACATCAACACCTGCATCCATAAGCCCCTCTGCCAGGGCAAGCTTAAGACTCTCGGAGGTCTGACGAATATCACCGCCCACAACCACTCGCCTCGGTTTAAGATATTCACCATAGGCCCGGCCAATCCGGTAGGCAATACCCGTGTCCAACTGAGAACCAAGCCGACCCCGAACATCATAGGCAGTAAAACAGGTTAATTCCGTAGTCATGTTACACCTCTCGCTTTTTTTTTGACTGTGCATCAGAGCAACTCTCTATTCGCCCGTAAAGATCCTCAAAACGAACAATATCATCCTCTCCAAGATAAGGACCTGACTGCACCTCTATGAGTTCCAAATCCACCTTACCGGGATTTTCAAGGGCATGAAGCACACCCACTGGAATAAATGTCGATTCATTTTCTGTTACCAAAAAAACATCCTCTCCCTTGGTTACCCGGGCAGTCCCCGAGACCACAATCCAGTGTTCAGCCCGATGATGATGCATCTGCACGCTTAACTTGGCATCCGGTTTAACACTGATTCGCTTTACCTGATAGCGCCCGCCGGCATCAATGGAATCGTACTTACCCCAAGGACGATAAACCTCCCTGTGGAGACGAGCTTCACTCCGCCCCTCGTCCTTGAGCCGTTGCACAATCTGTTTTACCTCTTGGACTCGATCCTTAGTTGCCACCAGCAGGGCATCCTTGGTATCAACCACCACCACGTTATCAAGACCAATGGTGGCAATGAGACGATCCCCGCCATGGACAAGTGAATTAGTAGTCTCCTGCAAGAACACATCACCTCGAACCCTGTTTCCCTGGGCATCCTTGTCACCAACCTCCCAAAGGGCAGACCAAGAACCAATATCATTCCAACCTACATCCAGGGGAACAACCACGGCATCCTCGGTCTTCTCCATTACCGCATAATCTATCGATTCTTCAGGACAGGCCAAAAAATAGTCCTTGTCAACCCGAATAAAATCACCATCATGACAGGTTGAGACAAGGGAGGCCAAGCAGGCATCGGCGATATCCGCTCGATGCTTTCTCAGCTCTGCCAGATAGGTGCTGGCTCGAAAGAGAAACATACCGCTGTTCCAATAAAATTCACCACCTTCAAAGTACTGCTTGGCAACCGCAGCATCGGGCTTTTCGACAAATTCCTCAACCCTGAAGCCCACAGCTGCAGGCCCGCCACGACGAATATAGCCATATCCCGTATGGGCTGAGGTGGGGACAATACCAAAGGTCACCAAACAACCCTCTTCAGCCAGAGGCAGGGCCTGTTGGATGGCCTGGACAAAACCTGCGCTATCTTCAATAACATGGTCTGCGGCCAGGACCAAAAGAAGGGGATCTTCACCTTTTTCAAGGGCAATGCTTGCAGCCAGAGCTACGGCGGGGGCCGTATTCCTTCCTGCGGGCTCAAGGATTATCTTACCCAATTGGTCTAAAAAACGGAGCTGTTCGGCCACAATAAACCTATGCTCTTCGTTACAAACAGTTATCGGGGCTGTCACATCGAGACCGGCAAGGCGATTAAGCGTTGCCTGCAACATTGTCTCCTCACCGACAAGTGGCAAAAACTGCTTGGGATAAAGGGCACGGGAGAGGGGCCAAAGTCGAGTCCCAGAGCCGCCTGCCATAATTACGGGAACAATCATATCTCATCCTTTTTATTATAAAACAGTCCGAGTTAAACCTATAAAACAGGGTCTGTTTTTATCATTTTACCCGCGAAAAAAACAAGTATAATTACGGGAACGCCCATCAGGGCTGTTAATATAAAAAACTGTTCATAACCAATACTACCCACAATAGAACCGCTATATCCACCAATAAACTTAGGAAGCAGGGTCATTATAGAAGAAAATATTGCATACTGCACCGCCGTAAAAGATATATTGGTGAGGCTGGAGAGAAAGGCAACAAAGGCGGTGGAGGCAATGCCGGCACAGAGATTGTCTGCGCCTATAACCAGAGCTAAAAGGCCAAGATTTTCGCCTGCACCAACGAGCAGGGCAAAAAAGATATTTGTTATGGATGCTAAAACCGCCCCCAACATCAAGACCCTATACATACCAAAGCGCAGGGTCAGTACCCCCCCTAAAAAGCCCCCGACCAGAGTCATGGAAAGACCGAATGTTTTGGTTATGCCGGCAATGGCATTCTTAGAAAAGCCCATATCCAGATAAAAGACATTTGAGATCACCCCGAGGACAATATCAGAAATACGATAACAACCCACCAAAGCCAAAAGCAAGAGGGCTGTCCTCATACCAAAACGATCAAAAAATTCTCGTACTGGTCGCACATAACTTGCCTCCAGCATTCCTGTCGGGACAAGACCTGTCTTTGCCACCATTTTCCCCACCGCCAGGGCAACCAGCAGGGCTGAAAACAAATGAATTGCCTCAACAAAAAAAGATGCCCCCTGCTCACCTAAAATTGGCAAAAACAGACAGGACAGGCCAGAGAAGAGATGAGCACCGTAAAAAAAGCTGAGGGCAAAGGAGAGGGCCATAAGGGCAAAGAGAAAAAGAAACCTGCAGTAAGCCAGAGGACTATACTGATGCCTCGGGTGGGCGGCTCTGGTTGGCTCAGAGGTGCAGAGAGTGGTTACAACCCCCACCAGCATAATGACCGCCATTATCAAATAGGTGAAACGCCAGGCTGAATAGTGATAGGCCCCTGCATCCGTCCCAAAATATGAGGCAATGAACAGGGAGCCGGCACCTGCTACCAACATCCCCACCCGGTAACCAGCAATATAGACCGAGGCCAACAGGGCCTGCTTCTCCTCCCCGGCAAGCTCTATCCGATAGGCATCAATGACAATATCCTGGGTAGCCGAGGAAAAGCCAAGAAAAACCGCAGCCAGGGCCATCAGGACAAGGTTTGTTCCTCCCAAAACCGGATCCAGAGAACTCATCCAAATAATGGCAGCTATGATAGAGCATTGCGACAGGAGGAGCCAGGACCTCCTCTTTCCCAATTTTTTACTGAGAAAGGGAAGGGGCAGGAGATCGACCAGAGGAGCCCAGATAAATTTAAATGAATAGCCAAGGGCCGCCCAACTAAAAAATGTGACGGCAGAACGGCTCACCCCAGCCTCCCTAAGCCAGACGGAAAGGGTTGAAAATATCAGTAAAATTGGAATTCCTGCAGAAAAGCCAAGAAGTAACATCACCAGCACCTGAGGGGTCAGCCACTGCTTCAGGGCCTCGCTCCAGGGGAGATTTTTATTCATATTACGGCTCATTCTTGTCTTTTCTCCTCTAAAGGATTATTCTAGTTACTTGAACATTAATAGTTTTTCTGTTTTTTCTGCCTAAAGGGTCAACAATAAAGAACATAATCCTGGCAAAAATCTCAGAACTATATACAAGCAGAGTAGGTGATAGTACAGGTCACATACTACAATTTTTCCTTTAAAATACAAGAAGAGCAAACACTCTACAAATTATACAATGGATATCCGAGTATACAACACCTTAAGCGGTAAGAAAGAGCCCCTGCAACCCATTGAACCAAACCACGTCAAACTCTATGTATGCGGCATTACCTCTTATGATTACTGCCATATAGGTCATGCCCGCTCAGCTCTGGCCTTTGACATGATCGTGCGCTATCTGCGCTACTTGGATTACAAGGTAACCTTTGTCCGTAATTTCACAGACATTGACGATAAAATTATCGCCAGAGCAAACGAAACAGGGGTTACGGCCCAAGCACTGGCAGAACGCTTTATCGACGAGTTCCATACCGATATGGATAACCTCGGTACCCTTCGCCCTGATATTGAACCAAAGGCCACCGAGCATATTCAGGAGATGATTGACATTATCCAGGAACTGGTGGACAAGGATATGGCCTACCCATCGGCAGGTGATGTCTACTATGTGGTCAACTCCTTTCCAGAATATGGCAAGCTGTCGGGACGCAATATTGAGGACATGCAAGCAGGTGCCCGTATCTCCATCAATGAGCAGAAGAGAAACCCCATGGATTTCGCTCTTTGGAAGGCTTCAAAACCAGGCGAGCCCTCTTGGGAGAGCCCTTGGGGACCAGGTCGCCCTGGCTGGCACATAGAGTGTTCTGCCATGAGTCGCAAATATCTCGGTGAAAATTTCGATATCCACGGCGGTGGCAAGGATCTTATCTTCCCCCACCACGAAAATGAAATTGCCCAGAGTGAAGGTGCCAACGGCAAGCCATTTGCCAACACCTGGATTCATCACGGTTTTGTCACCATTAAAGATGAGAAAATGTCCAAATCTCTGGGCAACTTCCTCACCATCAAGGATATCTTAGATCATTATCATCCAGAGATCCTCCGGGCCTTTATCTTCTCCACCCAATATCGTAACCCACTGGATTTTTCTGAGATTGCCATGCAGGATGCTGAGACAGCTCTGGTTCGCCTCTATGAATGTCTGCACGATATTCAGCAACTGGCCAAGGGCGATCCCACCCTGCCTGCCCTTATCTCAGCCAAAGATGCGGCCAAGCTGAACTCCATTGAGACGCGCTTCCAAGAAGCCATGAACAATGATTTCAACACCGCCCTAGCGCTTGGTGTCCTCTATGATGCAATCAAAATCATCAACCGGGCCCAAAGGGCATTAACCGACACCCCAAGCGCCCTGGACGTCAAGATGCTCAAGGGCAGCATGACCCTTATCCAGAAACTTGCCGGCATCGTCGGACTGCTCCAAGAAGATGCCAACCTCTTCCTCCAGCAGCGAAAAGAGAAGATGCTGAGCGGAATCGATATCACTGAAGCAGAGATAGAGAGCTATATCCAGCAACGTCTTGATGCCCGAGCAAATAAGGACTGGGCTCGAAGCGACGAAATCAGAGATATTCTCTTGGAAAAAGGTATCACCCTCAAGGATGGCGCCGACGGCACAGGTTGGTCCGTGCATCGCGCTAACTAAACAGCATCAAAAGGCGGGATTCCTCTTCTGATCTCTCCATTGGAGAGATCAGAATAGCATCACTACCAAGAATTTGGGATGGCCCGAAAGGTTATTCCTTACCAGAGGTGCCCTGCTACTTTTGACGAATTGGCCTTCTTCGGGTAGCAGGTTGCCTTTTACTCTTTATAGCCAAGGTAGAAGAGATGGCACCACCAGAAAACACAAAGGACACACCCGTTTCTGAAGAGTTGCTCCTTAAGATCTCTAAGGAAATTATCATAAAATTTATCGAGGTTGGTCGGGTTACCCCCGCCACCTTCGGCGAATCCTTTACCAACATTCATAACTCTATCAGAAAGAGTGCGCAGAGATAATATGGAACTCGATCCCCTCCTGAACAAGGTCCCTGAGAAAATAGAACATATCCATATACTTGGTATATGCGGAACAGGTATGGCTGCCCTAGCTGGCATGCTACAGAGCCTCGGATACCGGATAAGTGGTAGCGACCAACAGGTCTATCCGCCCATGTCTGATTTTCTGGTAGATCTTGGAGTTCATCTCCACCAACCCTACTCTGCAAAAAATCTTAGCCAGGAACCCGATCTTGTTATTATTGGCAATGTCATTCGCCGTAGCAACGAAGAGGCCCTTGAAGTTGGCCGGAGGGGACTGCCTTACCTCTCCTTTCCCCAGGCCCTCGCTCATTTTTTCATCCGCTCCCGCAGTTCACTGGTGATCACCGGCACCCACGGCAAGACCACCACCTGCTCTCTGTTGGCCTCCGTACTCTACCACGCAAAACTTGACCCCACCTTTATGATTGGTGGAATTGTCCGTGAATTCAACAGTAATTTCAGACTGGGCAAGGGAAAATATTTCGTTGCAGAAGGTGATGAGTACGATACCGCCTTCTTTGATAAGGAATCTAAATTCCTTCACTACCGACCCCAGATTGCGGTGATCACCTCTCTGGAGTTTGATCACGCCGATATCTTTGCTGATCTTGAGCAGATAAAACGAGCCTTCGCCAAGTTCATCCAGCTCTTGCCTCCGGACGGGTTGCTTATTGCCAATCTGGACAATCCCGATATTGCCGAACTGGCCCAAGCCGCCCCCTGCCCGGTAGAAGGCTATGGCCTCAACAGCTCCTTCCCCTGGTCTCTGGGCAAGATAAGCAGCCAGAGCGGTTACACCCACTTTGAAGTGCTCAAAGACGGCACACTCTGGGACAGCTTCACCGTCGCACTGCCCGGACAGCATAACTGTCTCAACAGCCTTGCCGTCTGTGCCATCATGCACCATCTTGGACTTGATACCAAAACCATCAACCAGGGACTGGTGGCCTTTGGGGGCGTGAAGAGAAGACAGGAGATACGGGGAATAGAAAACAATATCACTGTCATTGATGATTTTGCCCACCATCCAACAGCGGTCAGAGAAACACTGGCGGCCCTCAAAGCTGCCTACCCACAGAACCGCCTGGTGACTGTTTTTGAACCTCGTACCAACTCATCAAGAAGAACCATCTTTCAAAAACAGTACAGCGAATCCTTTGACAGCAGCAATATTGTCCTACTCCGCGAGCCCGTCCCCCTGGTGGACTACCCCGCAGACCAGCTCTTCTCCTCGAAACAGCTGACCTGCGACCTAAAAAAACGCGGGCTCAAGGCGGCCTCTTTTGCCAATACCGACCAGATCCTCCTCCACCTTAAAAGTCTCCTCCAACCAGGAGATGTCGTTGCCATTCTTTCAAATGGTGGCTTTGACAACATCCATGTCAGATTATTGGAGAGCCTTAGAGAAAATTAGCCCCTATTGCTGCAGAGGTCGAAGGATCTCTGCAAGCTTCCCTGAAACACCTGAAAAATCAAAGGAGACACTTTCCTGCTTTGCGGCCTGCTCAATGGTCAGGGCACAGTCACCGGCCCCCTGCAAGCCGAGATTAAGCAGAGCACCTTTAATTTTATGGGCTGCCCGGGCGATATCTGCCATGACCGCCGAGGCGATCGCAGTATCAAGCTCCTGCTGATTCTGAATCATGGCGGTGCAAAAACGAGGAATCAAGGCATCTATCTGCGCCTCCTCTAAACCAAATTGCTCCAGCAAGTGTTTCTTTATACAGGTACGACTCACCTCTTCACACATAGTGTCTCCTTTTAAAATATAGTATATATCGCCTATCCACCACATACAGTACCAAAAATGTTAGAAAAGACAATTTATTATAAGATGATAACCCTGAAAGTCAAAAATATTATTAAAGAGAAACTTCCGCTAAAGTCAGGGGATAAAATCATTGTTGGCGTTTCGGGTGGGGCAGACTCCATCGCCCTCCTTCATATCCTGACAGAGCTGAATCTCGATCTGCAACTTATCGCCATCTACATTGACCATGGACTACGCCCCGACGAAATTCCACAGGAAATATCCTTTGTCAAAGGGCAGGCAGGGGCCGTCGGCGCAGAATTTGAATCCATCAGCGTTGACGTATTGGCCCTGAAAAACTGTGACAAGCTCTCCACGGAAGACGCCGCCCGCAGGCTCCGCTATCAGGCATTTGCAGAGGCCCGAGAGCGCTACGGGGCCAAGTATATCATGGTGGCCCATAACGCAGATGACCAAGTAGAGGAGTTTTTCATCAGACTCCTACGTGGTTCAGGTCGCAGGGGGCTTTCGGGAATGCCCTACCAGAACGGCCTCCTCCTCCGCCCTCTGCTCTCCCTTACCAAGGCCGATCTCCTCCTCTATCTGCAGGAAAGAGGTATTGACCACTGCGAAGACTCCTCCAACAGAGAGCCCTGCTACCTGCGCAATCGCATCCGACTCGACCTCCTGCCAAGGCTTGAAGAGTACAACCCATCCCTCCGCAGAACTATTTTAAATACCAGTTCCATCCTGGAGTCGGAGGAAGATTTCCTGGAGAAAAGCGCCCGCGAACTATTTAACAGATCCACTCGAATCAACAGGGAAGGGAAATTGCCCAAGACAGAGCTTGATTGTCGTAGTTTTTCCGGGGGACACCAGGCACTGCAGAGACGAGTCATAGAGCTTATCTGTTGGCAGATGGACGCTCAACCCAGTTTTACCCATATTGAAAATATTTGCCGATTGGCAACAGAGGGAACCTCAGCAAAGACATTACAACTCGGTAGTGGTTTACGGGTGAAAAAAGAGATAAGCCAAGTGGTCTTCCACTACCCACTGGGCAGAATTGCCACCCGCCAAGGCGAAAGAGAGATACGACTAGAGCGTAGAATCGACGGCGAGGGTATCTTTGCCATCCCTGAACTCAATCGGCAACTGACCATCTCCACAGGCGAAGGGGCGGGAGAAGGTCGGCTCTTGGTGGACAGGGAAAAGATCAATTTTCCCCTCCTCCTCCGCTTCCACAGAGCAGGGGAAAAATTCCATCCTCTGGGTGCACCAGGCAGGAAGAAGGTTAGTCGCTTCCTCACCGACAAAAAAGTACACGGTGAGGACAAGCAACTCTATCCGGTGCTCATTAACGGTGATGGTAACATCATTGCCATTGTTGGTCTGGCAATCGCTGCCCAATTCAAAAAAACGGAGACAAGCAAACAGCTCATCTCCATAGGCTGGCAGGAGACTACAACTTAGAAGCGGAGCGTAGCGAAGTGGCGAAAAACGAAAAGCAGTTAACCACAGAGATCACAGAGATCACAGAGATCACAGAGCAAATTAATTAAAAAGCAAAGAAACGACAGTACCAGATAATCAGCCTACAGTGAGAATTTCAAAAAACCATATTTAATAGCTGGGGGATGAGCGTAGTGGCGAGGCTCTTTTCTTTCGTCGTAAGCCATACCACCGTCGTATGATCAAGCCATACTACCGTCGTATGATCAAGCCATACTACCGTCGTATGATCAAGCCATACTACTGGTTCGCATTTGAGTAAAAGAGATACATATATCAGTTTTTGGATAATACACGGGTAAAGCTGAAACGACTTTACCCGAAAATTTAAATGCTGTGCTAGAGCTTAGAGGCAGAATGGCGAAAAATAATCAGGCTGAAAAAGCGCTAACTGTTTTTCACTTTTAGCTGACAGCTTTTAACTGACAGCTGCAGTTAGGCCTTACGACGCAAAATGCGCTTATCACCAACCCGCATGGTCAATTTTACCCGGTCAAAGTATTCGAGAATTGGAATAGAAAATTTCCTGGAGAGACCGCTCAGCTCCTTCATCCCCGGGGCGTCTATCTCGCCCAGGCGTTGAATACGCTCCTCGATCTGCCTACTTAACTCGTCTATGATCTCCTTTGCATAGTAGAGCGTCTCGCTGATCTTAACCAGCTTCCCCTCACGTAATTGCAGGGCCAGGACCTCTTTGACCAGAGACTCTGAATAATCGGCAAAATGGTCCATGGTCTCCCGAATGGTGGGGGTCGCTGTCCCCCTCTGCTGATACCAGACGAGCAAGTCCCGCTGCAGCTCTTCCTCATCAGCCTTCAGGGCAACCTCATGGCTTGCCATATGGACCAGAGAATCTTCCTGCACCAGAACATCTTTACGGACAAGATCGGCGAGACACCAGTTAAAGAGCTTGGCATCCACCCGGGCCCCAAGACCTGAACGTAACTCCTCCTTGGCAATACCTGCCTGCAGAGGATTTTCTTTATGGTAGGCAACAAGGCTTAGGATAAGTCGATCCTTCAGTTGCTCTCCATACTCTGCAAAAATATAGCGTTGCAGGGAGGGATCAACCATGATCATCCGCCTGCTTGAAAGGGGGGCAGCAATGACCTTCTTCAGCTGCTTGGCAAAGAGCCCCAGACGCACGCCTATATCATCCAAACAGAGCCCTGTCATCCCCGCATCTTTCAAGAAGAAGAGAATCTTTTCTTCGTAATCCCCAACCTTGAGACAGTGATAGGCGGCAATGTTTTTCTGCCGATCTGCCTCGTTGACCCGCTTGCGCTTTCTGGGCGAGACATTACCTAAAACAGTACCACCACCGATGGTAACGACAGGAGAGTAACTTCTCACCACAAAACGATCACCAGGCCAAACAGCAACCTGCTCCTCAAGTAAAACCTGCACCATGGTCTCATCACCGGGCTGCAACTCATCCCGATCAAGCAGGGATATTCTGCCCATTATCTCAGCCGTACCAAGGTGAACCCGCACCCGGGCACGATGTTTAAGCGCCTTGCTATTAGAGGCGATATAGAGGAATTCACAGTCAAGCATATAGGTCGCCTGCAGGCTGCCATCATGGGCCAGGACCATACCACGCGCTATATCCGCAATATCCACTCCCTGCAGGTTAATAGCCGTGCGATGCCCAGCCTCAACATAATCCACAGCCTCGGAGTGGACCTGAAGACCTCGCACCTTGGCTACCAGCTCACCGGGATAGAAACGCAACTCATCACCCAGTGCGGCCCGGCCGGAAAGTGACGTCCCCGTCACCACTGCCCCAAAACCCTTCATGGCAAAAACACGATCAACGGCTAGGCGAAAAGAACCAAATATCTCGTTAAAGCTCTGCCTCTTCACCAGTTCATCGAGAACATCCCGCACCTCATCCAAACCCTCACCAGAGGCAGATGAGACGGGAAGAATAGGGGCATCCTCTAAAAAGCTGCCCTGGCAAAACTCCCGAATCTCCTCTTCAACCATCTCCAGCCAATCGGGATCAACCAGATCTTTTTTGGTGAGAATAATCAGACCTTGCTTCACCCCCATCAGCTGACAAATTTCAAAATGCTCTTTGGTCTGGGGCATAATGCCCTCATCGGCGGCAATGATAAAGGCAAGAATATCCATACCGGAGACACCCGCCACCATGTTTTTAACAAACTTTTCATGGCCGGGGACATCAACAATGCCGAGGCGATGCCCGCAGGGAAGATCCATATAGGCAAAACCCAACTCAATGGTAATGCCACGTTTTTTCTCTTCCTTAAGGCGATCCGTCTCTATCCCTGTAAGGGCCCGGACAAAGCTTGTCTTGCCATGATCTACATGACCTGCTGTACCAAGAACTATTTCACGCATAGGGGTCTATTGAGTTAAATTCAAGAGTTATTTGAGAAAAGGGTTGGCTCGTTTTTCAAAACCGATGTGAGAACGATCCCCGCCATAGCCATGTCCAGGCCAAACAATGGTCTCATCCGGCAGGACGAAGAGCTTGGTCCTGATGGAGTTGAGAAGGTCCTGATGATTGCCACCCATGAAATCGGTGCGTCCCACGGCGGTCACGAAGAGGGTATCTCCAGTAAAGAGATCACCATCAGGACCATCATTATTATAAAGACACATTCCGCCCGGAGTATGACCGGGAGTGTGAAGAACCTTAAGAACAACCTCACCAATATTTATGGTATCGCCATCGACCACGGTAATATCCACGGGCGGAGAGAACTCAAGACCCAGATGGGAAAAATGATCCTTAACCTCAGCCTTGGCAAAAAACTCGGCATCCAGGGCATGCATGATAATCTTTGCCCCCGTTGCCTCTTGTATTCTACGGTTACCACAGACATGATCCGGATGACCGTGGGTGGCAATAATATACTGAAGATCCAAACCTGCCTTCTCAATTGCAGCAAGCACGCGATCTTCGTCACCACCAACATCTATAAGGGCAGCCTTCTTGGTCTTCTCACAGCTGACGAGATAGCAACAAACGCCCATCGTCCCCACTGTTATCTGCTCTATTTTCATATACACTACCATTTTTTTTGGGTTAGCTGAAAGATTGCAGCTTTCAAACGGCCCCTATTTGATTTCACAGGCGAACTTTCGCCTGTGAAATATTCAACAAACTCTAACAATCACACTTTTCAGTATCACAACCACCAGTACCACAACCACAGCTGCTTGCAGCCTTCGGTGCGACCTTAGGAGCTACTGCCCCAGGGGCAGCCATTTGAATTGGAGCCACGGGTGGCACACGATTTTCAACGGCCTCAAGCACCTTGGTAAAGGCATCAACAGCAGGACTTTTTGCATCTGTAACCAGATAAGGAGCACCATCATCACCTGCGATAACAATACGCGGATCCATAGGGATACGACCAAGGAAGGGCAGGTCATACTCACGGGCCAAGGCCTCACCACCACCAGACTTAAAGATATCTACGACAGCATTACATTCAGGACAAACAAAACCTGACATGTTCTCAACCATACCAATCACATCAAGCTTAACTACCTTACAGAAGTTAATCGATTTACGTACATCTGCAAGAGCCAGCTGTTGTGGAGTTGTTACCACAATAGCCTTCAGATTAGGGATGGTTTGAGCTACAGAAAGAGGTTCATCACCGGTACCCGGAGGAGCATCAATGATAAGATAATCAAGTTCGCCCCAATCCATATCAGAAATAAATTGACGAATTGCCTGAATCTTCATTGGTCCACGCCAAATAATGGCCTCGTCACGATCACGAAGCATATACTCAATAGAAACAACCTTCAGATTTTCATTGTAGTCAAGAGTGGCTACTAAATCATCGGGAGACTCAGGTGGTTCAAGACTTCCGGTCATATTCAACATGCGTACAACATCGGGTCCATGAATATCAACATCCATCAAACCAACCTTATGACCGCGATTAGCAAGCCCCAGGGCAAGGTTTACAGAAACAGTTGATTTACCAACACCGCCCTTACCGCTCATCACAATAATCTTGTTCTTGATCTTACCAAGAGATTTTGTAATTGCATTTTCCTGCTGAGCCATCGCCGCCTGTTGGCTTTCTTGACTACTACAGGAACTTCCACATGATCCAGCCATTGTACTTCCTCCTATAATTTGTGATAACTCACTTAGGTAAAGACATATAAAAAGTGAAAACAATTCTACTTGAAAATAGAAGATTCTCATCTCTGAAATATCTGCTATAATCGCACAACAATAAGAAATAAAGACACGCAAAGCAGACACTAAAGTAATCTTGTTAACAGGAAAAGCAAATAGTTTAATGCCCCAAACTTATTTCTATCATATTGTCTCTTTAGCACAGGTAAATAGATGCTAAAAAACAAAGAGAAAGAAGTTCTGAACAAAGCACCTTTTTACTTTTGCATAGAAGGCAGAGCAGGTATTCTTTTGATTGATTTCTTACTGTTTCATTCGTAAGGTAACCTCTCACAAAACTTTTACAATTCATTATAGGCTCATAGCGACAGATTGCCGCAATACCACAGGAAGGATAATATGCTCGGTTGGTTCAAAAAAAAGTTCTCAAAGAAAACAGACACAGCTCCTAAAAAAGAAGAAGCTGTTCTGCCACCGATAGAGGTGGAAGAGGTAGAGCAAGTCGTCAATGCCCCAAGAGAGGTAGTGGCTACAGGCAAGGAGAGGAAAGAGCCCAGCGAAATAGAGGCAGTAATCGAGCCAGAGGAACCACCCACTGCGACAGCGATTGAGACAGCACCCGCGCCATTGGCTCAAGAGGATATCTCCGCCCCACCTCTTGCCCCTGAAGAGGTTAGCAAAAAAGAGAAGGTCATCGCGCTCAAACCAATAACTGAAATGGCTGCCGCTCCGGCACCAGCCAAGGCAGAGCCGAAGGCAGAGCCGAAGCCAGAACAGGCTACAGAAGCTGAGAAAAGTTCACCGCCCGCACCTCCTGCCCTTATAGAAAAAAAACCCAGCAAAGAGGAAAAGAAACCCTCTCTGTTTAAAAAGCTCAGTGCCCG
The DNA here is from genome assembly GCF_000025945.1 of Desulfotalea psychrophila LSv54. Classification (GTDB taxonomy): domain Bacteria; phylum Desulfobacterota; class Desulfobulbia; order Desulfobulbales; family Desulfocapsaceae; genus Desulfotalea; species Desulfotalea psychrophila. Next base: position 3,322,763 of record NC_006138.1, read on the forward strand.
GCTGGCCAAATCCCGTGAGGCCTTTACCTATCAGCTTGACAGTCTTTTTCTCGGAAAAAAAGAGATCGACACCAACCTCCTCGACGACCTCGAAGAGCTTCTCATCATGGCTGATCTTGGCGTTTCCACCACGGATGAGATACTGGAATTTGCCCGTCGCAAGGCTAAGAGAAAGGAACTCTCCGACCCTGCCGCCCTGAAGGAGGCCATTAAAACAAAAATTGCCTCCTTCATAGAAGAAGCCCAGGAAGATGCAGAGCTGGTCATGCCGGAATCAGGCCCATTTATCATCATGGTGATTGGAGTTAACGGGGTTGGCAAGACAACAACAATTGGTAAGATCGCAAAGAAATTTGTCAATTCAGGAAACTCTGTTATGCTCGTTGCCGCAGACACCTTTCGAGCAGCAGCCGTCTCTCAATTGAAAATTTGGGGCGAGCGCAACGAGGTCCCAGTCTTCTCCCGCCAAGAGGGGGCTGACCCATCCTCTGTAGCCTACGACGCCATAGCCAAGGCCGTGGCTGAAGAGTATGACGTTGTCCTGATCGATACAGCCGGTCGCCTTCACACCCAGACCAACCTTATGGAAGAGTTAAAGAAAATCAAAAGGGTTATTGGTAAAAATTGTGCCGGTGCCCCCCACGAAATTATGTTGGTAATAGATGCCACCACCGGACAAAATGGTATCTCCCAGGCAAAACTCTTCAACGATGCCGTCGGCATAACCGGTATAACCCTGACCAAACTTGATGGCACTGCCAAGGGCGGCATTGTCGCCAATATATCACGGGAGCTGGATACACCTATCCGCTTTATCGGTATTGGTGAACAGATAGATGACCTCCGTGATTTTGACCACAACGAATTTATCGAGGCTCTTTTTCAAACAAGAGACAACTAATAGAGGCGGACGGTGAGAGAGGAACTCTCACCGTACCTACCCCCATCTCCTATAGGTTCCTTATGAAATACCAACAACAACAACAGCCAGGTTGCGGTGGATGTTTTATCATCCTTCTTTTACTGATGCTTATCCCGGGAGGAGCCTCCTTTCTCGGCTCCATTTTTTCCTTTGCCCTCACGACAATTGTCCTTATCGTTGCCATTCTATGGGGCTTTTCCTTTTGGATGAGACGCAAAATTGTCGATTACGAACAGTCACAGACGGAGAGCCATAATCGTTTCGTCTGGCTCCTCACCCATATACTGGTCCATATCGCCAAAATCGATGGTGTTCTCACCAAAGAAGAGGTCCTGACCATCCAACGCTTCTTCCAGGACAGTCTGCGCTATAACCAAACCCAGATGCGCTGGGTGAAAGAACTGATCAAGGAAGCATCCTCTTCAAACAATAGCCTTGAGTCCCTCTTACAGGAATTCAAGACATCCTTTGCCTATGAGCCCAGGCTTATTCTTCTAGAGCTTGTCTATCAGGTAATGTACAGCAATAGCCATGTACCCGATAACGAGTTACAGATAGCCAGAAATATTGCGAAATACCTTGATATCTCAGACTATGACCAACGGACTATGGAGGCAAAATATCGCTACCAAAGCCAGCATCCAACAGGAGGAGGAGGAGGCAACCAGGAGGCACAGTTCAGAACCGTGTTGGGTGTTGACGCAGGAGCAGAATTTGAAACCATAAGAAAGGCATATCGTAAACTCAGTATGCAGTATCACCCCGACAAGGTGGCACACCTCGGTGAGGAATTCAAAAAAGTTGCTGAAGAAAAGATGAAGGAGATTAACGCCGCCTACGATTACTTCAAGAAGAGACAGTAAATACAGGCCGTTTTTTTCATAGAATGGCAGGCCTGGAAGATGACAGTTTCCAGGCCTGTTTTACGTTAGGGATAGCTTGAAGACTTGAACCTTTCGATAAAGATCTAGGCATAATAAAAAATGAGCACCGAAAGCATGGGTAAGAGCCTAGGCTTACCTGCGAGGACACTTTTTTTATTAGACTGAGATTTGCAGAGAGGAGTTTTTTTCAGGATCCCCTCAAATCAAGAGCAGGAGTAGAGAATGGCCATATCAAGTAAGATGAAGATCTTTGCGGAAAAATCTTCCTGGATTCGCAAGATGTTTGAGCAGGGCGGTAAGATGAAGGCTGAATTTGGCGCTGAAAACGTCTTTGACTTCAGCCTCGGTAATCCCGATGCACCTCCCCCTGCCCAGTTTGATCAAGTCCTCGCCAAAATTGCAGCCGACAATGGCCCTGGCACCCACTCCTATATGCCCAATGGCGGCCACCTCTGGGTACGCGAAGCTGTGGCAGGCCAAATGGCCAAGGAACAGGGAGTGAAGGTTGTCGCATCTGATATGCTTCTGAGCTGCGGGGCTGCCGGTGGCATCAACGTCATCATGAAGTCCCTGCTCAATCCAGGTGATGAGGTAATCTTTCTTGCCCCATACTTTGTTGAGTACGATTTCTATGTGGATAATCACGGTGGCAAAAGCAGGGTTGTCCAGACCGACGAGAACTTCAATCCCGATATGGCTGCCATCCGAGAGGCCATCAGCGAAAAGACCAAGGCGATCATTATAAACTCGCCCAACAACCCTACTGGACAGATTTACAGCAAAGAGATTCTGGCAGAACTGGGCCTCCTCCTCACCGAGATGGGAGAGAAATTTGGGAGCACCATCTACCTTATCTCCGATGAGCCCTATCGCAAGATCACCTATGACGGCATCGAAGTACCTAGCATCTTTGCCGCATACAGCAACAGCATCATCGTCTCCTCCTACTCAAAAGATCTCTCCCTACCAGGAGAGAGAATTGGCTATGTGGCCGTTCACCCCGGGATTAGCGAAAAAGCGGAACTGGTCAGCGCCATGACTCTGGCCAACAGAATACTCGGTTTTGTCAACGCCCCCGCACTTATGCAGAGGGTTATTGCTGAACTTCAAGGTATTTCCGTGGACAATGAGAGGTATGCGAGAAGAAGAGAGGCCTTTTGTCAGATCCTCACCGAGGCGGGTTTTGATTTCGTCCCACCCAAGGGAGCCTTTTACATCTTTCCAAAATCACCCATCGAAGATGATGTGGCATTCTGTGCAATTCTACAGGAAGAGAAGATACTTGCCGTACCAGGCCGTGGATTTGGCGCCCCAGGCTATATTCGCCTTGCCTTCTGCGTGCCCGATGAAACCATCGCAGGTTCTGCTGCGGCCTTCAAACGTGCTTACCAAAAGGCACTGAAGGCGTAGTCCAACGCCCATCAGGCAGACACAAAAAAACCCAAAACGGTATCAGAAAAGATACTGTTTTGGGTCTCTACTACTTAGGCTCCCTACTCTCTAAACGCGCTGGCCAGACTTATCCTTAAAGATAAGCTGAATAGGCACCTTATCGAGGCCAAGCCCCTCTCGGTACCTGTTGGACAGAAATCGTTGATAAGAAAAATGGACGCCCTTACTTGAGTTCGACATAATAACAAACTTAGGCGGACAGGTTCCAATCTGCGAAGAGTAGTAGAACTTCAAGCGCTTGTTCTTATAGATCGGTGGCGCATGTACAGTTACAGCCTCGCGAAGCAGTCTGTTGATCGTCGAGGTAGAGAATTGAGCACTGTACTGACGGTAGACAGAACCGATAACCGGAAAGAGTCTCTTGATCCCGAAACCACTCAGGGCTGATACGGTTAAAAGCGGGGCAAAACCAATAAAGGGAAGCTGACGTCCAACCTCTGCGAGCACCTCATCCTGGCGTTTCTTATCCCCTTCAAGCAGATCCCACTTATTGACCAAAATAATGAGACCACGACCCTGATCCAGGGCATAACCAATAACCTTGGTATCCTGCTCGGTAATACCCTCGTCGGCATCGATAAGGATAACTGCAACATCACAACGTTCCAGAGCGCCCAGAGACTTAAGGATACTAAATTTCTCCAGTTTTTCCGTGGTCTTTCCCTTACGTCTGATTCCCGCAGTATCAATAAGGAGATAACTGTAGTTGCCATGGGTAAGCAGGGTATCAACGGAGTCCCGGGTTGTTCCTGAAATTTCAGAAACAATCATCCGATCCTCACCGAGAATGCGGTTAATCATCGATGATTTACCGACATTGGGACGACCGAAAAAGGCAACCTTAACGGTGCCATCGGGAAGATCCTGGCTCATGGTGCTTGCCTCAATGGTCTCACTAAGAGCATCCATTAAGGTGTTAAAGCCAAAGGTGTGATCAGCTGACAGGGACCAGAGTGTTTCTACACCCAGTTCATAAAATGGGCAGAGAAGCTCAAGCTCTTTCTCCGGGCCATCTATCTTATTTATCACATGATAAACAGGTTTCTTGGCCCGACGAAGAATATCCACCACCTCATAATCTGCAGGGGTCAGACCTTCACGACCATCCATCAAAAAGAGGACAATATCAGCCTCTTCGATAGCAGCAAGGGCCTGATCGCGGATATGGGGTACCAACACATCTTCCGGATTATCATCAATTCCACCGGTATCGACCAGTATCATGGCCCGATTATTCCATACAACCCGCTCATATTGGCGATCCCTCGTTACTCCAGGAGTTGGATCAACAAGGGCATTTCTTGATTTTGTTATTCTATTGAAGAGGGTGGATTTACCGACATTAGGTCGACCAACCAAAGCAACAATAGGACATGAACTATTTGACATATTTTCCTTTTGCCTCTACGTTATTTCATGCGGATAAACGAAAGCAAGCCCTCCGCGAATGAAATACATCATGGCAAGCGCGTTTTCCCTTTCAAAAATTAGGGCTCTATTTACCCGATACAAAGCAATTTTGCACCAACTATACTTTGATCACAGAAAGTAATGCCGATCGGATAAAGAGCAATGCTTACCTCCGAGAAAAGCATCTTTCGTTTTTTTCAGAGCCTTTATCTATATAGACTTAGGCCCCTGCGAACTGTCTGTCTCAGCACCCTATAATTTTGGTAGTAAGGGGCTGAAAGTATTTTCTCCAAATTGAGCAGAGATGGTCTGATAAATTGGACAAAAAATGTCTTCTTTGCCACCGCTGACAACCAGGAAAAGGCCCCTATTATCTGTAGACTACGCTGACAGGCAAGGAGACTGTACTGCTTGGCAAAGTCCTCTCGGCTAATATCTATCTGCGCACCCAGAGCAGCAAGGTAGTCCTCCCAGAGCAGGGCACGAAAATCTTCGTCCAGATCAACATAGGGATCATAGAGAAGAGAGGCCAGATCATAGCCTAATGGGCCCCGGCGTCCTCCCTGAAAATCAATAATAGAGGGCCTACCGGCATGGATCATAATATTTCGCGACTGAAAATCGCGATGGAGAAAAAAGTCGGTGGAGTATAATGAAACAGCATCAGCAAGGGAGGAGAACTCCTCTGCAAGACCAATGGGCACCTCCTGACCGAGCAGACCCTGCCAAAATGCCCGCAAAAAATAACCGGACTCTCGCTCCAGCATCAGGCTCCTGTCATAGCAGGGACTATCCCAACACCAACTGCTGTCAATGCCTCGTGCCCTACAGTTCATGCCGGCAAGGGCACGAACAAGCTGGCGATAAAGCTGTCGTCCCTCTTCTGTATGGGCCACATCCTGCAGGCGAGTATTACCAAGGTCCTGAAAGAGCAAGCCTCCAGAAGCCTCATCCCAACCGTATATCGCGGGAACGGGAGTACCACAGGCCAGAAGATAACCTCCTATATGGTAGGCAGCACGAGATTCAGCCCTATCCTTTGCCTCCTCTCCAGCCGGCAAGACGGCAATGAGGGTCTCGCCACCACTGGCTAATCGATAAAAACGCCGTGAAGATCCATCTCCTGCCAGCTGATTCTCCTGCAAAGGGATAAAATCCTCTCTGCCAGCCTTCTGCAGTAACTCAGTCACCACAGCCCTATCTTTTTCTTGCATCAGATAACCTCTCCGCCAAGACTCATCTCAGATGTCACAATGGTATCCCTATAGGAACAGCCTTCCAGAAGTTCCGCCCCGGGCCAGACCACGGAACGGGCCAAGCGACAGGCTCCTTTTACCCGGACAGAGTCCGGCAAATAGGCCCAATCGGTCACCTCCACACCTTCAGGGGGCACCGAGCTTAATTGAACAGCAGGCAAAAGCTCGGCAAGCACCGGCACCCGAGAGGACAACAAACCCGCATGCAGATCGAGATAGTCGGCAAGAGTACCCATATCCGCCCAATAAGACTCATCCATTCGGTAGGATGAAATCCTCCCACCACCTGCCAAGAGCCTTTTGTAGCGATCTATAATACAGGAAAAGCTCTCCTCCTCTATATCCCTTAAAACCCAGGGATCGAGAACATGCAAACCAGAAAAAGCTGCATTTTTCAGTGACCCGGCACCAAAGCCCACCACCTCTTCTCCCAGCACCCCAACCCCGTTAAAACGAGGGCAATCATGCATGGCCATGGTTACGGGCAGGCACGCCCGTAAATGTGCATCATACAGGCTCCGATAGTCCAGGTTGTGATAGATATCACTGTTTGTCACCAGCAAAGGCGCATCGTCCAGACAGCTCAGGGCCCTGCGCAAACCACCGCCAGTGCCAAGAATCGTCTCCTCTTCCTGAATAATAAGGCCATCAATCCCCTGCACAGCCTGGACAATCTGCTCCCGCAGATGATGACAGTTGACAATAATTTTTCTAAATCCCGCATGCTGCAATCGCCTAATGGTCAAAATCAACAGGGGCGTATCCAAAATGGGAAAAAGAGGTTTAGGCCGTATTGCTGTAAAGGGTAGAAGACGAGTACCAAAACCCGCCGCCAAAATCATTGCCTGCATATCAACCTCTTCCTGAAACTTCAAGGACGCATGCCCCTGATAGGATACTAATCAATGAGCAGAGAGCCATCGCTATTTTCCACCACACCAACCACCACAATACCAGCGGCATCAGCCGCGGCCACCATGGCCTCACGATCAAAGAGCAGGGATTGCCCCGCCTCTACGGCGAGGACAGCACCCTTAACCGAGGCAAGACTCTGAATGGTCTGAATACCCGTGGCCGGCAGATCAAAACGGAAATCCTGTCCGGGCTTTCGCACCTTAACAACCACCGCCTTTTCACGGGCAAGCTCACCACCACGCTTTATGGCCGCATCGGTACCCTCAATGGCCTCAACCGCCACCACCGAGCAATCACGAACAACAACGGTCTGACCAATATCCATGGCCCCGATGGCCCTAGCGTTTTTCCAGCCAAACTCAACGTCCTTACGCTGATCCTTGCTGAGACTTTTAGCCGTCAAGGTCCCTCTCGGAAAGAGCAGTTCCTGCAGATAAATCGTCGACTCTAGCACCTTAACCCCATCTTTTTCGAGGGCACCAGCAACGGCACGGAGAATAGCATCATCCTGCTTTATATCAATCTTATTCCATAGGGTCAGAGCCCTAACATCGGGCATGATATCGTGAAATATCCGTGTCTTGGTGATGGTGCCGACAAAGACTGTTTCACCAACCCCCTCCTTTTTGAAAAAGGAGAGGATTTTTCCCAACTGGCCAAGTTTTACCCAACAACAACTATCTGCGGCCTTAGCAACTTCTGGATCCGTTTCGCTACGATGGGCAACAACTGCCACACTACGCCCGGCCCGACGAGCCGCCTCTATAAAGAGTAGAGGGAACTGGCCACCACCTGCGATAATACCTATTTTTTCCGGAATAATTTGTCTTTTAAAACCAAACATAGTTATGAGAAGATCCCCTGTAGCTATTCAGTATCCGTAGTCTGCTTAACAACACCACGTTTTGATTCTCTAAAAAATGTCACCAGCTTCTCCACTTCAAGATTGTGGGGATACTGCTCATGGGCAAGATTAATGGCATCTTTCATCAGCAGATTAGGCGAGCGAAAGATGAGACGAAAAGCCTCCTTAATCTCGTTGATAGTCTCACGACTAAAACCATTTCGTTTCAGGCCAATCTTATTTATACCAGAAATACGGGTATTGCCCCGGGTACCGGAGACAATAATATAGGGCGGCACATCAAGGCTAAGCCCAGAAAGGCCGCCGACATAGCTATACTCACCAATACGACAAAACTGATGAATAGCGACAAGACCACCAATCGATGCCCTGTCCCCCACCTCTACATGACCTGCCAAGGTTGCCACATTGGCCAGAATAATATGGTTGCCAAGGATACAGTCATGGGCAACATGGGTATAGGCCATAAGCAGATTGTTATTACCAATAACAGTTTTACCATGCCCAGAGGGCGTACCACGGTGAATGGAAGCGTACTCCCGGATCTGATTGTCATTACCTATGATAAGCTCGGTGGGCTCACCGCTATAGCTTAAATCCTGGGGAGCACCACCTATTGTGGCAAAGGAACCAATAAAATTTCTCTCGCCAAGGGTGGTGGGACCTGAAACCACTGAGTGTGCTTCAACCCGGCTCCCGGCACCAATCCGAACTCCCTCACCGATAACAGCATAGGGTCCAACATGTACAGAGGTATCAAGCTCCGCCTTGGGATCAATTACAGCCGTTGGATGAATAGACATATAGTCCTCCACTTACCCTCTCCTAACCAAAGGATCGAGGGAATTTTAACTTTTAGATTAAGGGGAAATTATGAAAACGAAGCCATGAGTTCGGCCTGAACGACGACCTGATCGTCAACATAACCCTTGGCAGACATAAAAATAATGGAACGTTTTTCTTTTACCAGCTGCACCTTATAGATGAGTTGATCACCAGGCCTTACTGGTTTACGAAAACGGGCCTTATCCACCCCGGCAAAAAAGGCCAATTTTTTACCAACCGCATCTGGCTCGGTATAAAAGGCATGAACACAGCCAACCTGAGCAAGTCCTTCAAGCATAAGTACCCCTGGCATAACGGGCTCCCCGGGAAAATGACCCTGGAAATACTGCTCGTTAAAGGTCACATTTTTCAACCCGACAATTTCCTTACCGGGATCAATAGATAGGATACGGTCAACCATGACGAAGGGATAACGGTGTGGCAACAGATCTAAAATCCCTACAATATCTATTTCTCCTGGAGTAATAACATCACTCATATTCTCTCCTTTATCATTTGCGCAGTGATCTCTGCCCGCAAGGGAACCAAGAGACTTGCGCAAAGTATTTAATGCTTTTTAATTTTTTCCTGCAAGCTCTTCTACGCTCTTTTTCAGGGCACGAATATCTTTTTGCATCTCCGGAAGCTTCGTGGTCAAGACCACGGACTTTCGCCATTGCTTAATAGGCCGGGCCGGAATACCGCCAACCACTGCGCCAGCAGACAGATTAGAGAGGACACCAGAACCTCCTGCTATCATCACTCCATCTCCTATCTGCAGATGACCCACAGCCGCAGCTTTTCCACCCATGACAACATTACGCCCAAGGCTTGTTGAACCAGAAATACCCACCTGAGAAACAATAAGAGAGTTTTCGCCAACCACAACATTATGGGCAATCTGGACAAGATTATCTATTTTAGCCCCGGATTTTATCCAGGTCAGACCATAGGTAGCACGATCAACGCAACTATTGGCACCGATCTCGACATTATCATCGACACGCACGGTACCTACCTGTGGACGTTTATAGTGAAAGCCCATCTTGTCAGTGGCATAGCCATAGCCATCACTACCAATAACCGTCCCTGAATGGATAGTAACGCCATTACCAAGCTGGGAGCCATCGGCAATAGTTACATTGGCCTTAAGAAGACAATCCTCACCAATGGTCACATCATCGCCAATGGCAACCCCGGATTCTATTCTCGTGCGAGGACCAATAACAACCCGATTACCAATACTCACCAGGGCCTTAATGGTTACTTCCGAGGAGATTTGACAGCCCTCACCCACAAATGCAGAGCGGTGAATACCCTCGGGAGAGAATTCATCCTCTAGCAAAAATGTGTGGATTTTTGCCGCAGCAAGATAGGCATCATCTACCTTAATAAGGGTAGCAGGACTCTCAACCTCAACCTTACGATGCACAATAACAGCACCTGCCTTGGTGCTGGTGAGGAGATCCTGATCGCCGGCCTTTACTAAAAAGGTAATATCACCTTCTCCTGCTGTTTCAAGGGAGACAAAATTCCCCACAAGCACCTCTCCGTCCCCTATTACCTCTCCATCAACCAGCTCAGCAAGCATCGCCACTGTTATGTTTTCTTTCATATTGGCCCTATTAAAAAATTCACGAAAAAAGCAAGGGCTACTGGTATAAAAAGTAGCACCTTCGTCTCCTGTCATAGTCAAGAAGTTCAGCCTGCCACCCCTGCTCGAGCGTCACCACGGATTCCCCTGCCTCAAGTGCCTCTCGCAAGGCCCTGTCACCAAGAATGAGATCCATGGGCAATTTCTCATATTCATACTCGTAGGGTGGCTTTTTATACTCAAATTGTTGTCGATAAACAAGCATCGCTGCCTGCAGGAGGATCATTCCTACCCGATATGAGTTAAAATCTTTTCTTGACTGTATATGAAGTTGAAAACCCGTACAGGTATTTCCTGCCCATTTCCCCGAGGTTGGCTCAAAAAGTAAAGGCCTGAGCACACAACCGGCCAGTGGATATCTTTGCAAAAAGGCCAAGACCTCATCATGTTGCCAATAGGGGGTACCAAAGACGGAAAAGGGCAGGGTGGTACCACGGCCCTCTGAAACATGAGTCCCCTCCCAAATCACCTGGCCCGGATAATTAATTGCTGCCTCAAGAGTCGGCATATTAGGAGAAGGGGCCAGCCAAGGATGCGGGCAGTCAGAAAAATACATATCACGGCGCCAACCCTGGACGGCAACAACCTCCAGATCGGCACCAATAGCGTATTCCTTATTAAAAAAGAGAGCCAGCTCACCAAGAGTCAGGCCATGGCGCATGGGCAGGGCATACATCCCCACAAAGGACCTGCAATCATCACGAAGGAGATTACCCTCTATCTGTTCTCCACCGAGAGGATTAGGACGGTCAAGGATGACAATTTTTTTACCATACTGAGCAGCCGCCTGCAGGCAATAGGCCATGGTATACATAAAGGTGTATACTCGAGTACCAATGTCAGGCAAATCAATAAGCAGGGTATCAAGTTGGTCAAACATCTCCTCGGTGGGTTTTCGGTGTTCACCATAGAGACTGTAGATGGGTAGCCCCGTTGTCAGATCAAGATGATGAGCAGACTCTATCATATTATCCTGCTTTTCTGCGTAAAACCCGTGTTGTGGAGAAAAGAGACAGGTCAGTCGTTTAGCCAGTTTCTCCTGAAGAAGATCCTTGCCATAACGAAAATATCTATTGGTACAGGCCTGATTAGAGAGAAAACCTATCCGATCACCAAAACGAGTGGGAACATCCTGCTGTAAAAAAACTTCCAATCCTATTCTAAACATAAGAGTTTACCAGAGAAAGAGATGAATAAGAGAACCATTTTTACTGTTCACAATAATAGCGCTCTGGCTAAAAGTCAAAACTTCCCTGAGGCGACTATTGATGTCAAAAGGCTCGTAATTAACATTTATTAGCCTTACATTCCCCATCTCATTAAAATTAATCATTTACCAAGGAAAAAAACATGCAAGAAATAACACGACTTATCTGCCAGACAAAAGATTGCCACAGCGAAGGGGAAAAAAGGGTGGAGAGCATAAACCCTCCAATCCACAAGGCCTCCACTCTGCTCTTTGCAAGCTATGCCGACCTGGCACTTGCCAATGAGGGCAAATACCCGGGGCTGACCTACGGCACGGACCGACTTCCTGCCCAACGTGCCTTCGAGGAGGCCCTTTGCCAACTAGAGGGCGGAGAGATCTGTCGCGCCTTTCAATCGGGGATCAACGCCATCGTCCATACCCTGCAGGCCTTCACCAAGGCAGGGGATCATATTGTAGTCTGTGACAATGTCTACTGGCCCACCAGTAACTTCTGCAACAAGGTGTTGAGCAAGTTTGGAGTTGAAATCAGCTATGCCCCATCTGCAGTTGGAGCCGACATCGCTGACTACCTGCGAGACAACACCAGCCTGATCTTTATGGAATCTCCCGGTTCCAATACCTTTGAGATCCAGGACATAGAGGCCATTACCCAGATTGCCCGGGCAAGAGACATTGTCACCATCCTCGATGGCACCTGGGGAACCCCCCTTTATCACAGGGCCCTCTCCTTCGGCGTTGATGTCTCCATCCAATCTGCAACCAAGTATATCTCAGGCCATTCTGATATCCTCCTAGGCACAGCTACAGTGAATCACAAATATGCCGACATCCTGGCTAGGTACTATCAAAGCCTTGAACTCTTCGCCCCCCCTGCCGATTGCTATGCAGCCCTGCGAGGCCTGAAGACCCTCCATGTCCGCCTCAAGCACCATGAACAATCGGCCCTGCAGATCGCAGATTGGCTCGAATCACAGCCGCAAACAGGTAGAATCATCCACCCCGCCCGCCCGGATCATCCGCAGCACAGCAGGTGGAAGAAATACTTCACCGGCTCCTGCGGACTCTTTGCCTTCACCTTCAAAAAAGAACCAAGTGAAAAAGAGCTCGGCGAATTTATCAATGCCCTGCAGTTATTTGGCATTGGCTATAGCTGGGGAGGCTATAAGAGCCTGATTACCGCAGGCAAATATGTAAGAAATGGATCTGATCTGAATGGTAGTACTGTCATTCGTCTTAATATTGGTCTTGAGGCAGTGGAAGACCTCTGCCACGACCTGGCCCAGGCCCTGGCAAGGCTATAAACTCTGATAGGAGAGAGAGGAACCATCTCCAAATCTGGAGGTGGCTGCCCCCCCAGCTTCCAGCAAATGGGCTAGGAAAGCGTCCAAGGCAATTTTTTCGCCTCTTAGAGATGAAATCATTGACAGCATCCGTTTCTATTTATAGAATCAGAGCCCATGAACATATCATCCTCACGACCCAAGGGTCATGATCTCTTTTTCTGGAGCAAAAAATGAAAAGCATCAACGCAGAAGGTTTTTTTGGCGAATATGGCGGACAGTACGTACCCGAACAACTCCTCCCCATTCTCAATGAACTGGCCGCCACCTATGATAAGGTCAAGACCGATCCAGAATTCAGGGCCGAGCTTGATTACTATATGAAAAAATTCTCTGGCCGCCCCACACCACTCTATCACTGCTCCAATCTGAGCCGTGAACTCGGTGGGGCCCAAATTTACCTCAAACGCGAAGATCTCAATCATCTGGGAGCACATAAGGTAAACAATACCCTAGGGCAGATTCTCCTGGCCAAACGAATGGGCAAAAAGAAGATTATCGCCGAAACAGGTGCAGGTCAACATGGCGTCGCGGCAGCGGCAACAGCCGCCCTAATGGGAATGAAATGTACCGTCTATATGGGCAAGGTGGATGTTGAAAGGCAAAAGCTAAACGTTTTTCGCATGCGCATGATGGGCGCTGAGGTAGTTACAGCAACCTCGGGGCAGCAGACCCTCAAAGAGGCCGTTGATGAGGCACTTGCCGCCTGGATGGCAGATGCAGAAGAGTCCTTCTATCTTTTAGGCTCCGCCGTCGGCCCTCACCCCTATCCTCTCATGGTACGTGACTTTCAATCGGTGATCAGTAAAGAGGCCCGGGAGCAATTCCTGACCGACACAGGAAAACTCCCCGATTACTGTGTTGCCTGTATTGGCGGTGGTTCAAATGCCATCGGCATGTTTGCCAACTTCATAGACGACAAGGATGTTCAGCTCATTGGGGTAGAACCCGCGGGACGTGGCCTCAAACTTGGTGATCATGCTGCCAGCCTCTCCTTTGGCTCCCCCGGCATCCTCCACGGTTTCAACTCATATATGCTCAAGGATGAAGCAGGTGATGCAGCCCCTGTATACTCGATCTCTGCAGGACTGGACTATCCAAGCGTTGGCCCCGAGCACTCCTATCTTAAGGATATTGGTCGAGCAAGCTACGAATACGCATCGGATGCTGAAGCGGTAAATGCCTTCTTTACCCTCTCGCAAAAAGAGGGCATCATTCCCGCTCTGGAATCATCTCATGCCCTCGCCCACGTCCTCAAACTCGCCCCCACCCTTTCAACAGAAAAGAGTATCATTGTCTGCCTCTCCGGTCGAGGAGATAAGGATGTGGCCCAGGTTGCAGAGATGATTGAGCAGGGAATTTTCTCCATGCCATAACTGCCCCTCCCCAACCCCACCCCGCCCAGATAGCACTGGCCGGGTGGGATAGCCCCCCATCGCCCCCTCCTCAGCCCCAACATGACCGTCAAAAAAGATCCCACCCATCTCTTAAAAAAATATTGTCAATAACGACAAGCAACAGTACGGTGAAAAATCGCTCCCATTATTTTTATTAAAGACGCAGTGTAATGTCTCTGTTACGGTTCATTACCGAGGCAAGGTCAAAAGAAAGCAACATTCATCACTTAGTCAGGGTGTGTCCATAATTTTAAAATGGTTAATTGTTTTACCTCACCTATTGTGTTTAAATGACGATTTTCGCAGACTCTATCTATAGAAATTGTCCCCTCCAGCCAAAAAGGCAGAGGTCTATTGATGTCATCACTGCCAAGCCTATTAGGCCCCAAAAACTAGCAACAGGAACTTATAAATAATTATAAGAGTGTGATTGCAGAGCTCGTCCTTTTGAAACAGAGACAGAGAAAATATCTATGAAGAACCTCGCCAAGAAAACAGGCTTAAAGAGTTGGCCTGAATAACAATTACGAGGTGAAAATATTATTCGAGGGAAAAGGCAATCATATTAATACTATACAGCTAAAAACTGTAACGAGTTCTAATCTAAGAACAAGAAAAATAATTTTGTCTCGTCCTACGAAAAATTCTTTCAACCGAGAACACAACTTTTATGGAGTTTCGCAAGGCCTGTGAATTATTGTGTAGAAAAAAAGCATATATACAGAGTGTTCCAAGTGGCACGGCAGCCAATATTAGATCGACAGGGCAAGACATACGGATACGAACTCCTCTTTCGATCCGGTATAGATAAAACTTTTGCAGAAATAGACGATCAGGATTTTGCAACCATGTCTGTCGCAACCTGTGGCTTTAGCCGATCACAGGATGCAGTTAGCCAATCCAAAAAAGTATTTATCAACTTTACAGAATCCCTCATCCTGCAGGGAGCCCCTAGAGCATTGCCAGCCACCCTCGTCATCATTGAAGTACTGGAAGATACCGCACCCAGCCCGGAGGTGATCGCTGAACTCACCAGCCTAAAAGAAGATGGTTATGTTATTGCCATCGACGATTTTGAGGGAGATATCAATAATGAAGCGCTTCTGGATATTGCCGATATAATCAAAGTAGACGTACTGGGAAAAAGCTTTGCAGAGATTGAACAGATCTACAATCTTATTAAGAATAAAAAGGCCATAACCCTGGCGGAAAAAGTTGAAACCCACAAAGACTATCAATATTTACTAGGATTAGGCTTTGATCTCTTTCAAGGGTATTTTTTCGCCACGCCAGAGAACCTTACCGGTAAAAATCTGGACACCAACTATGCCTCAAAGTTACGGGTTCTCGCGACCCTAACCACACGTAATTTGGAGTTCAAACACATAGTTGAGGTCGTCAAGGCTGATCCAAGCATTACATTTAAGCTACTCAAGCTACTCAATTCAGCCGCCATGGGCGTCGCCATCGAGGTAACCTCCATTCGGCATGCTGTCGTACTATTGGGGCTTACCCGAATAACACATTGGCTGAGAATGGTTGTCATGTCTGACTTAACGGCATCCAATAAACCACAGGAACTTTTCACCCTGGCCCTCGGTAGAGGAAAAATACTCGAAGAGTTAGCAAAAGCAGGACAAATCCCAGAACATGACCCCAGCATAATGTTTTTATTTGGCCTGGTTTCCCTACTCGATGTCATGCTGGATATGTCCATGGATGTGTTAGTAGACACCCTACCACTCATTGACGCAGCAAAGTTCGGCCTTACAGATCCAAAAACAAAAATGGCCCAATATCTCAATTTATTAATTGCAATTGAAACCGTTGAAAAGAAAAATCAACAAGAACTCTGCACAAGCCTTAAAATAAGTGAAGACAG
The DNA here is from genome assembly GCF_000025945.1 of Desulfotalea psychrophila LSv54. GTDB lineage: Bacteria > Desulfobacterota > Desulfobulbia > Desulfobulbales > Desulfocapsaceae > Desulfotalea > Desulfotalea psychrophila. The sequence continues at coordinate 3,338,775 of NC_006138.1, forward strand.
TGTATTAAAGGCAGTACTTGTCGCCAACGAATGGACAAATGAGCTTAATGCAATGATGCTCTAGACTTTCTCAGCCCTTGAGCGGCAAGAGCGCCATCCCCTCCCCAGCCACCAGCCCCCTTGACCGTAAATAATTTCTCACTCAAAAAACTTTGCCCAAGGTGAAGCGCCCCCTTTTACTCTATCTCGCCAACATTTATCCCTAAAATAAAAACAAGGCCTCAAAAGCCTATATCTGAACGTCACCTCTTTCCCACATGCGTAACTGCACAGAAAATGGCTAAAAAAGAGAGCCAGACAGACCTGATCCTTAGCAAAGGGAGAGGCATGGCAATTCTGCAACCTCTATGGGGTGCCCTTAATACTGGTCACGCCCTATAGCTTATTAAAAAATCATCTCATATGACGAAGGACCTATACTATGACAAAAAAAATAGGTTACAATTAAAAACATCATACTCCCCATCGCCACCGAGGATGGAGAGCTACTCAAAACCATTGAGGCCATATGACTTGCAAGAAAGAGTTCTCCCTCGAAAAGATCTCCAGCCCAGGGCTTAAAGTGGGAGAGAAAGAGCTAAAAGCCCCAGAGGCCAACCTTCAGAAAAACCGCCTGAGCCTACTCCAGGAGGCCGCCTTTGAGCCCATGGCCATCTTCGACAAAGAGAGGAAATGTCTTGAGGCCAATGACATCCTCCTCGATGTCTTTGGCTACAGCGCAGAGGAGACAATAGGAGCCAATCTCCATAAACTCTTCGCCCCAAGACCTGAGGGAGAACTTGAACACAAAACAATCGGCCGTTTTTTTGATTCCTATGAGGCTACCATGTTGCGCAGGGATGGCTCAAAGTTTCCCGCCCTCGTTCAGGAAAAAGAGCTGAGATACCAAGGAGAAACAGTTCAGGTAATTAAATTCCACGACATCAGTAAGAGTAAGGGAATACAGGAAAGATTAAAATTTGCCCTGGCCGAACTCGATACAATCTTTACCAACTCCATGGTGGGTATTGCCCTTATTGACGCGAGCAGAATAATTCGCCGCGCCAACCCCCGCTTCTCTGAAACTCTCGGCTATGGTAATCCCCAGAACATTGTGGGAATGGACATCAAAGAACTTTATTTTTGCGAAAAAGAGTTTGAGGCCTTTGGCATACACTATATCACCACCCTCAAAGAAAACGGTATCGTCCATACAGATGCTAAATTTAAATGCAAAAATTCCTCTCCCATATGGGCCCGTGTTGTAGGCAAGGCCATCGACCAAAACGATCTGAATAGAGGCATTATCTGGATAGCCGAAGACATCACAGAACAGAGAACAACTCAAAAAGAACTACAGCTAGCCTACAATGAGCTAGAAGCTATATTCAACAACAGCTTGGTAGGCATTTTATTGCTAGGCCAGAACCGCAAAATACATCGTGTCAATAAGCGCCTTGCAACTATTCTTGGATACGATGAACCACTGGAATTATTAGGAAAAGGCGTGGAAAAAATTCACCTCTCTGAAAAAAATTTCAAGGAATTTGGCGAAAAGCACTACAACTCTCTCAAACAGAGGGATGTTTTTCAGATCGATTATCAGCTCAAACGAAAGGATGGCTCCCCGGCCTGGGTCACCCTGTCAGGACAGGCTCTGGATTCAGCCGATCCACCCGATCTTGACAAGGGGGTGCTGTGGATGATGGATGATGCCACCAAGAGAAAAAAGGCGGAAGAGAAACTGGTGAGGATAGCGGCCACCGACTCATTAACAAAACTGAATAACCGTCGCCATTTCTTCAGCCTGGGTCATGAAGAGTTGGCCCTTCACCTGCACAATGCCCAACCCCTTTCTGTCCTTATGCTTGACATTGATCACTTCAAAAATGTTAACGATACCCTGGGTCATCAGGCTGGAGACAAGGTCCTGAAGATATTTTCAAAGATTTGTGCAGTCAACCTGCGCAGTGTTGATATTATTGGTCGCATTGGCGGGGAAGAATTTGCCGTAATACTTACCAACACGCCAAGATCACAGGCTCAAAGAACGGCAGAGCGCATTCGTCTGGCCATAGAGACCTCTCCAGAATTTACAAAACAGTCCCTGCCAAAAATCACGGTAAGTATCGGCATTGCAACCAATCAACCGCCAGAGAACCTCGATGCTATCATCTGCCGTGCCGATAAAAATCTTTACCAGGCAAAGTCCAATGGTCGTAACCGAATAGAGCCTAACCCCTAGGACACCCTTTCGACCACGGCAAACCCTTGACCAAAGAAGGTCCCTTGCTGTATCATTCTTTCTCTTATCAATTTTTTTGAAAGCAGTCTTTGATATTATTAAACAAAAAAGGAATAGCCATGACCACCATCAAGAAAAAAGACTTTGTCGATTCTATTGCTGAAAGTTTACAGCATATCTCCTACTACCACCCCCTCGACTTTGTAAAGGCGATGCACGCAGCCTATCTGCGTGAGGAAAACCCCGCGGCCAAGGACGCCATAGGCCAAATTCTGATCAACTCCAAGATGGCTGCTGTCGGAAAAAGGCCTATCTGCCAAGATACGGGCATCGTCAATGTCTTCTTAAAGGTTGGAAAAAACTGTCAATTTGACTGCTCAGAAAGCCTGCAAGAACTGGTAGATGAGGGGGTACGTCTTGCCTACGGGCATCCAGAAAACCCCCTACGCGCCTCCGTTGTCAAAAGTCCTGCAACCAACCGTCTCAATACCAAGGATAACAGCCCGGCCATTGTCTATACAGAGATTGTTGAAGGTAACGGGATCGATATAAGTATAGCAGCCAAGGGCGGTGGTTCAGAAAATAAGACCAAATTGGCCATGCTCAACCCCAACGACTCAATCGTTGACTGGGTCAAGAAAGTTGTCCCCACCATGGGCGCGGGCTGGTGTCCTCCGGGGATAATCAGCCTTGGGGTCGGTGGTACTGCTGACAAGGCTATGGTCCTTGCCAAGGAGGGACTCATGGCAGCCGTTGATATGCCAGAGATTCTCGCACGCGGACCAAAGGACAAGGTCGAAGAGTTGCGAGTGGCCCTCTACCATGCCATAAATGATCTGGGCATTGGCGCCCAGGGTCTCGGCGGACTCACCACCGTAGTCGACGTCAAATTAGCAGAATATCCGACCCACGCGGCATCTCTGCCCGTGGCCCTTATTCCAAACTGCGCAGCAACCCGTCATACCCACTTTCATCTTGACGGCAGCGGCCCCGCCGAATTTCCACGTCCTGATATAACCCAGTGGCCGGACATCTCTCTTGCTGCGGGCGACAAGGTTAAACGTGTCCACCTTAACAATATAACCAAGGAAGAGATTGCCACCTGGCAAACCGGTGAGACCCTCCTTCTCAACGGTAAAATCCTCACCGGTCGTGATGCCGCCCATAAACGCATCAAGGGACTGCTCGATGCGGGAGAGCCACTACCTGCGGGGGTTGATTTCAACGGACGATTTATCTATTACGTAGGCCCCGTTGATCCAGTCGGCACCGAGGTGGTTGGACCCGCCGGCCCCACAACATCTACCCGCATGGACAAGTTTACCGACATGATGCTAGAAGAGGCGGGCCTCTTTGGTATGATTGGCAAATCAGAACGTGGCGATGAAACCATTGAGTCCATCAAGAAAAACAAAGCTGTCTACCTGATGGCCGTAGGCGGAGCCGCCTACCTTGTCTCCAAGGCAATCAAAAAATCCCGGGTGGTGGCCTTTGCCGATCTCGGAATGGAGGCCATCTACGAATTTGAGGTGGAGGATATGCCAGTGACCGTGGCCGTCGACGCCCGAGGAGAGGCAATCCACAAAACAGGGCCCACCTTTTGGCAGGAACATATCAGGCAGATGAAGAGATAGGGTAGAATAAAGTTTAACGCTTCGGGTAAAGCCATTTCGGCTTTACCCCGAGCACCATCTGCTCTAAACAGCTGTGACTACAGCTAACAGCTGTCAGCTATCAGTTAAAAGCAGCAGCAAAAGCAGTTAACCACAGAGAGCACAGAGGGAAGGATATTTAAACTGCTAAACAACAACAGGAAAGAGAATAACTAATCTATAACATCCCCTACGAAGCAACTCCTTTTATTTTCATAGTACAAAAAATCCGTGTTCTCGATGCCCATGGCAAATGCTTTTTCTATCACCTATCGCTTGGTGCTAGAAAGAGTAGCCTGGGCAGGCTACTCCCAACACCCTCTTAACGTTTTTGCCGACGAAGAATAGCCACCTCTTCAGCCAACTCGGCCAGAGGTGGTTCTGTTTGCAAAAAGAGACGATTACCAGGATTACCCCGACTGATCTCTTCACCCTTTTCATTTGTCATGGTCCGAACAGTCAGCGGATAGTTTCTATCATCCCGCCCCATATATTCAATCTCATCACCGAGTTCCAGAGGATTACGCAGTTCAACAAGCACATCCTCCTCCACCCGACGGACAACGGCAACGGGTTCCCACTCCTGATCAAGACGGGTATGATTATAAAGCATTTCAGCACTGCCCGGCCTATCAATGATAAAATTTTCCGTCTGCCCCCGGGTACCGGTACGTGCTATCTCCATAAGGAGATGCTCCGGCAGACGTATCTCTTCGGGATCGGCCCAGGCTTCAGCAGGTAGGGTCGCCAGATAATCGAGGGCAGCCCGGTAGATGCGAACAACCCCCCCCACATAAAAAATTGACTTCATCCGCCCCTCTATCTTGAGGGAATCCACCCCCGCCGCCACCAGCTGAGGCAGTTTTTCCAGCAGACAGAGATCCTTGGAGTTAAAGATATAGGTGCCACGCTCATCCTCTTCCACCGGAAAAAATTCACCAGGTCGTTTTTCCTCTACAAGTGAATAGCTGTAGCGACAGGGATGGGCACAGCTTCCCTGATTGGCATCACGACCGGTCAAATAATTGGAGAGCATACAACGACCGGAATAGGAAATACAGAGGGCCCCGTGGACAAACACCTCAAGCTCGCCCCTATTTTCCTCCCGTATCTCGGTGATCTCCTTAAGAGAGAGTTCACGAGCCAGATTGAGGCGGGAGGCTCCCTGCTCAAACCAGAAGGCTGCAGAACCTGAGTTGGTCACATTAGCCTGGGTGGAGAGATGAATGGGCAGGGAGGGGACAACTGCCTGGGCCCGCCTTAAAATACCAGGGTCTGAAATAATCAAACCATCAACGCCCAGTTTCTCCAGGCCCAACAAGTACTCGTCCAGTTCAGAAAAATCTCTGTTGTGGGCAATTATATTTGCGGTGATATAGACCTTCACCCCATGCCGATGGGCATAGTCAAGTCCTGCCTGCATGGCATTTTCACTAAAATTACCGGCCTTGGCCCGTAGACTAAAGTCCTTGCCACCAAGATAAATGGCGTCGGCACCATAATGTACGGCTGTCACTAATTTTTCATAGTTACCCGCGGGGACAAGAAGTTCCGGAATGGCAGGACAAACGGCTTTATGACTTTTATTTTCATTCATGGTGCATTATCTTTTTTTATGTTTACTTTTTAAAAGAATTTTAACTATAGATGCTAGTATCTTTTTTTTGAGGCAACAGGGCAATTAACCTACAAAAGAGCAAAAAGGCAAGAATCTCTTCTCGCGCCAAGAAATATTTTGGCCCCGTTTAGGCAACATTCTCCTGCGACAAGACCCAGCCACCTCCTTGTCAAGTGACCAAGAGCTCTAGCAAAACTGCTTTTTACCATGGGCGACTTGAGACATTACAATATTCAAGATTCCCTTATACAAAACAAACACCTTTTTGACACTCTCTCATGATTAAAAATATTACTGGTATTGCCATGAGCGGTGGCGTTGATTCCACAGCTACCGCCATCCTGCAAAAACAAAAGGGCCCGGTCCTTGGCTTTTTCATGAAACTTAACCAACCCGACTACGAAACACAGAGGGACAGGGTTTCACAAATTGCTCAAAAGCTAGATATCAAACTAGAGATTATTGATCTGACAGAAGAGTTTCAAGAGTATGTGCTTAAATACTTCTCTGCCAGCTATTTTAAGGGACTCACCCCCAATCCCTGCATCATCTGCAATAAAGAAATAAAATTTGGTCTTTTCCAGCAGGCCATCCTCAGGCAAGGTGTAGAGAGAATAGCCACGGGCCACTATGCCCAAATACACAAAACAGCAGCGGGCTATCAATTACATAAGGGTGTAGATCCCCATAAGGATCAGTCCTACTTTCTCTCCCGCCTCAGCCAGGAACAACTCGCCCACAGCATATTTCCCTTGGGCGGAATGCATAAGGGTGCTATCTACGATCTGGTGGAGGCACATGGCTTTCACGATTTCAGAGGCACAGAGAGCCAGGATGTCTGTTTTTTAGAGCAGGACAATGTCGTCGATTTCCTTGAACAGACAGCGGAATTTTCCGCCTCATCGGGAAACATCGTCATGAACGATGGCAAGATACTGGGCAAGCATAAAGGTCTACACCGATACACAGTGGGACAGCGTCGAGGCCTTGGCATATCCTATCCGGTTCCCCTCTATGTCATCAACCTCGATGTCAAAAACAACAATGTCATCGTTGGAGAAAACGAGCAACTCTTTCACAAAACAATGGCAATCTCCGATATCCACTGGATTAGCCAACCAGAGCGTGAAGACCTGCTCCATGCCAGCGTCCATATCCGCTCCACCCATAAAGGCGCCCAGGCCTCGGTAATATTAAAAGAGAACAACCGAGCCAGCGTTATTTTTGATGAGCCACAAAGGGCTATCACCCCCGGCCAATTTGCCACAATCTACAAAGACACCCAGGTCCTTGGCTCTGGGGTTATTCTCTAGTTACAGACAAAGAATATTTCATGAAAAGAATATCTATCACCACCCTTGGTTGCAAGGTTAACCAATTTGAATCCGCCTCCTTTTCCGACAATTTATCCCAGACAGGGTACAAAATTGTCGGCCACAATGAAGAGGCCGACTATATTATCATTAACACCTGCACAGTAACCGCGGCCGCAAGCGCGCAATCACGCCATAGCATCCGCCACGCCCTCCGCCTCAGCCCCACCGCAAAAATCATTATCACCGGCTGCTATGTAGAGATTGGAGCAGAGGAGATCCAAGCCATCGAAGAGCTCCGGGGGCGTGAATACCATATTATCGGTAACAGTTGCAAAGACCAAGTGGTCGACACCATCAGGAGCACGGGAGCCGAGCAGCTGATCCTGGGAGATATCCGCAAGGCAAAAGAGATCTGTCGCCTGCCCGTGCGCCACTTTGGTGATCGTACCCGCACCTACCTCCGTATCCAGGATGGTTGCCAGAGCTTTTGCACCTATTGCATAGTCCCATTCACCCGTGGCCCCAGCAGAAGTCTGCCCTTGGATGAGGTGATTGCCCAGACAAGGGCCTTTGCCGAGGAGGGCTATCAGGAGACGGTACTCACCGGCATCCACATTGGCGAATGGGGACATGACTTGAAAGGAGGAGAGACCTTTACCGACCTACTTGACCGTCTCTCTGCGGAAGTTCCCCAGATGCGTTTTCGTATCAGCTCCTTAGAGCCCACTGAAATAAATGCCAGAATCCTTGAGCTCATCAAGACCCGTGCCAACATTTTTCCCCATCTTCATATCCCCCTGCAGAGCGGCAGTGATCAGATTCTCGCCCGGATGAACAGACATTATGACACCGCTCGTTTTGCGGGAATCATCGAGGCCTGCCACCAGGCAATCCCCAACCTCTGCATAGGCATTGATGTACTTGCCGGATTCCCCGGAGAGAGCGAAGAGCATTTTGCCAGTGCCTACTCTTTTCTCCAAAAACTTGATTTCACCTATCTGCATGTTTTTCCTTACTCTATTAGACCTGGAACCAAGGCTGCAGAGTTTACAGATCAGGTTGCAAGTGATATAAAGGCTATAAGGGTTAAAAAATTACGAGCACTCAGTGACACAAAGAAGTCCGCCTTCTACCAAAAGCAGATAGGAAAAACCCTACCCGTGCAGGTGGAGGGAAAAAGAGCTAAGGACGGTTTACTGCGTGGTTATACTGACAACTACACCCTGGTCCACTTTGCAGGAGCCGATGATCTGGTACGCTCAAGCGTAGACATTACTCTCTTGGAAAACAGAGATGAATACGTATACGGTAAACTCGTCTAAGGGTGTCAATGCTACTTCTTAAGGCCAGGGATGGAGGGATATTATGGATATTGAGATAATTGCAATAGGTGATGAACTCACCTCCGGAAGAATACTCAATACCACCTCAAGTTTTGCAGCTAAGCAACTCTTTGAGGCAGGTTATGAAATCTATGGAATGAGCACCATTGGTGACACGCCCGAGGTGATAGGGGAGGCCCTTAAACGCTCCATTGAAAGGGTTGATGCTGTCCTCGTTACCGGAGGTCTTGGCAGTACCGATGACGATCTGACCAACGAGGCAGTTTCCCGGGCCTTTGGTCTGCCCACCCTGCCAAACCTGGAGATACTCTCCATCGTCCGAGCCCATTTTGCCCAAATCACCGATGCGCCCGTAGGCCAACTGGAAAAACTGGCCTGGCTCCCCGAGGGCGCTGAGGTCTTTGATCCACAATCCGGGATGGCCGGATATCAGCTCATCTACGAAGATAAGCCGATTTTCTTCCTGCCCGGTGTCCCCCATCAGATGAAAGCCCTGATGGTGGAACATGTTCTTCCCCGTCTTGCCACCTGGCACACACACCGCCATGTTTCCACCTTTCAGCGAGTGTTTAGAATCTTCAACCTCCCTGAAAATGAAGTAAACACCCGGGTGTCCCGCCTCAAGCTGACAAATGATGTCCATATTGGTTACTATCCCGTATTCCCTGAAGTTCACCTCAGCCTACTTATACGGGACACTAACCCCAAAACAGCCAAGAGGCTCTTTGACTCCTCCTGCCGGGCCATCAAAACTGCTCTGGGAGACCATATCTACGGATATGACCGTGACACCATGTCCCAGATTGTCGGACAGGCCCTGGTGAAGAGGGGCATGACTCTGGCTGTAGCAGAATCCTGCACCGGTGGCCTCATAGCACAAAAATTAACCGACATGCCCGGCAGCTCCAGGTATTTTCTTGGCGGGGTTACCTCCTACCATAACAGCATGAAAACGGCATTTCTCGATGTACCAGAGAGACTGATTGAAAAAGAGGGGGCAGTGAGCCCTGAAGTGGCCGAGGCCATGGCCTATGGCATACTGGAAAAGACAGGTGCAGATGTCACCCTCTCCGTTACAGGTATCGCAGGACCTGGAGGAGGAACCCTGGAAAAACCGGTGGGCACCGTCTATATTGCAGCCAGCACCCCCCACGGCGACTGGGTAAATGCCTTTCAATTTAAGGGCAGCCGCGAACAGATACGTGAACTCAGCGCCCAGCATAGTCTGGATATTCTACGCAGATACCTCCTCCAAGACATCTAACAGCCTCGCTTCTCTGCAAAGAGAATTACCGTGGCCCGCAGCCAAGGGCAAGAGGACCACGGTAATTTTTTTCTCCCCCGTCAAGACCCAGCTCTTTTCCCAAAAACATCCCACAACCATTGTCACCGCATAAGGAGAGGCTCCTGTTTTTGCCCCGACCATTATGATATAAATGAGCATGGTACAGTAAAAATATCTCTCCTTTCCCACAATCCATAATCAAAGACAGATGAACGGGAGGCAAATATGGTAGGTGCAACAGCAAAAGACAAAGCAGGCAGCGTTGAGAATGCAATCAGCCAGATCCAGAAACAATTTGGTAAGGGCTCCATCATGCGCCTGGGTGAGCAGGCACTGGAGGCAATCCCTGTCATCTCCACGGGCGCTCTCAGCCTCGACATTGCCCTCGGGGTCGGCGGTCTGCCCAAGGGCAGAATGACAGAGATATATGGCCCCGAATCATCGGGGAAAACCACCCTGGCCCTCCATGTAGTTGCCGAGGCACAAAAATTAGGTGGAATAGCCGCCTTCATCGATGCAGAGCATGCCCTTGATACCGCCTACGCAGAAAAACTCGGCGTAAATATTGACAATCTCCTGGTTTCTCAACCGGATTTCGGTGAGCAGGCCCTGGAAATTGCAGAGATACTCATTAGATCAGGCGGGGTTGACATCATCGTCGTCGACTCCGTTGCCGCCCTTACTCCCAAGGCTGAAATAGACGGTAATGTTGGAGATGTCCACGTTGGCCTTCAGGCTCGCCTTATGTCGCAGGCCATGCGGAAATTTGCCGGGGTCCTCAACCGGAGCAACACCGTTTTAATTTTTATCAATCAAATCCGAATGAAAATCGGAGTGATGTTTGGTAGTCCTGAAACCACAACAGGCGGCAACGCCCTCAAATTTTACTGTTCAGAGCGTCTTGATATTCGCCGGATAGGTGCCATTAAAGACGGACAGGAAATTACCGGTAACCGAACCAGGGTAAAGGTCGTCAAAAATAAAGTTGCCCCACCCTTTAAGATTGCTGAGTTTGACATTATCTACGGCGAAGGCATATCTAAAATTGGCGACATGTTTGACCTTGCCGTTGGCCTGGATATTATTGACAAAAGCGGATCCTGGTATTCCTATAAAAATGAACGTATAGGTCAGGGACGAGAGAATTCAAAACAATTCCTTATGGACACACCTGCCATCTGTCATGAAATAGAGGAGAAGGTTCGATCTGCCTACGGACTTCCGGACCGGGAAGAGACCAAAAGAGAGGAGACGGCACAGATACCTGACACAGAGAAAACAAAGGACGTATGATCCCGCAACATCCAGCATAAAAGCAGAGAACAGGCCAAAAGTAAAAGGCCTGTTCTCTACCTTTTCACCCTTCCCCCTATAATATACAAATATCCTCACTTTTTTATTAATTATACTGTATAGAAATGGAGAATATACCTAAGACCACTGGCGGGGTCACAGCGGACAAAACAGAACAAAATTCTTGACATATAGCATTTTCACGAATATACTCTTCAAAAATTACAGGAGAAGCGAATGATAGATCAAAAAAGTTTACGTATCCTAAAAATACTTCAAGAAAAAGCACGTATCCCCAACGCCGAGGTCTCTCGTCAAGTAGGACTTGCCCCCTCCGCTGTTCTTGAAAGAATCAGAAAGATGGAAAATCAGGGTATCATAGACGGTTACGAAGTACGTCTGAACCCCGAACGTTTTAACAGAAAGCAGGTTGCCTTTATTGAAGTTACCCCAAAACCGGATGCCTATATTCCAGATCTGGGTGAAAAACTTGCGGCAATCGCAGATGTACTTGAAGTTCACTATGTGGCCAATGGTGACGGCTTCCTGCTCAAGGTACGTACAGCCGATACCCTCTCCCTTGGTAATCTCCTCCAACAGAAGATTAACACCATGAAAGAGGTTCAGAGCACCAAGACCACAACAGTCCTCTCCACTACCAAAGAAACCAGCAGAATAACTATAGAATAAAGGGAAGCTTGAAAAATCCTAATTTTTCAACTGCCCCTGAGCCCGTTAAAGAAGGAAAAAGAGAAAATGCCTATTTCAACCGATTTCAAAGAGCGCGTTTACCCGCATCTTCGTCAGATTGCCGACCACTACCACACACCTTTTCATATCTATGATGAGGCAGGAATTAAACAAACTGGCACTCGGTTAAAACAGGCCTTTTCCGGAATTGATGGTTTTCGAGAATATTTTGCAGTAAAGGCCCTGCCCAATCCTGCTATCATGAAAATCATGCAGGAAATGGGTTTTGGCTTTGACTGTAGCTCAGTTGCTGAACTGATATTAAGCCGAAAGCTTGGTGCGAAAGGGGATGAGATCATGTTCACCTCAAACAACACCAGTCCGGAGGAGTTTATTGCAGCCGCAGAAGATGGTGGCTGCATTCTCAACCTTGACGACATCAGCCTTATCGCCAAGGTGCCGAAGATGCCGGAGACAATTTGCTTTCGCTACAACCCCGGAGAACGCAGAACCGGCAATGACATTATCGGCACTCCCGTGGAGGCCAAATACGGCGTAAGTCACGAGCAAATTATCGAGGCCTATCGCCTGGCAAAGAAGGCAGGCGCAAAGAGATTTGGGCTGCACACCATGCTCGCCTCCAACGAGTTGAACTACAGCTACATGGTGCAAACAGCTCAGATGCTATTGGCTCTTGTTGAAAAAATTTCAGCGGAACTCGACATAAAATTTGATTTTATCAATATCGGTGGCGGCCTTGGTATCCCCTATCAGCCAGAACAGAATGAGCTTGACCTTGAAAGCATGGCAAGAGAAATCACTGCCATCTTTGACCTATTCAAAGAAAAAAACGATTACTGCCCAGCTCTCTATATGGAAAGCGGTCGTTTTATAACAGGTCCCCACGGTATTCTTGTTACCTCTGTAATTAACAAAAAAGAAATTTACCGGGATTATGTGGGCGTTGACGCCTGCATGAACGCCCTGATGCGCCCCGCCCTCTACGGCTCATACCATCATATAGAGGTACTTGGCAAAGAGACAGGAGCCACGACAAAGAAGGTGGATGTTGCCGGTTCTCTCTGCGAAAACAACGACAAATTTGCCATTCAGCGAGATCTGCCTATCTGTGAAAACGGTGACCTGCTTATCATTCAGGATACAGGTGCCCACGGACATGCCATGGGTTTCAACTATAATGGCAAAATGCGTCCCCAGGAACTCCTCTTTGACAGCGAGGGCAACACAGCCCTTATTCGTCGCGAAGAACGCCTCAGTGATTATTTTGCCACCCTTGAATTTGCAGAAGACAAATTAACTCTGTAAGTCCCTGCCCCTGCTAAAAGCAGCAAAAAGGTCATCTTCTGAAAAAGGAGATGACCTTTTTTTATTCCCTCTATACAGTGGCGACTCATTATAATAAGAGTCCAAGCTCAAACAAACTTTACCTTCACCCGAGATAGAAAATGAAAAAAATTGCAGACCACTGCATACTGGTCCAAGCCGAATCCTACAGCTCTGCCTGCCATCAGGTACGTTATTATTTTAAAAAAACCAGCCTTGTCCTCTACGATTACCTGAAAATCTCCAAGGAAAGATCCATGTCCGCCGCCAGCGAAGGCTTTGAGCAAGAACTCAATGGGCGCCTCAAGGATAACAGGCAAAGCATCCTGAAGCTGATAAAAGAACTGGAAACAGGCGGGCTAACAAAGACGAGCGAACTGGAGAACCTTAGGCAAGGGCATCTGAGCAAAACACTCCACCTCCTCACCCATTTTCTCGATGGTTTTATCAGTGTTGATTCAGCATTTTACAGTCTTGTTGATGACTGCCATAATATCACATATCAAACGCAGGAAAGAATGAAGAAGACACCTGAGCACTACTGGATCGTCTCTATCTCCGGTTACGCTGAAAGCTTGGAGACGGGTTCACTCCTCTCCCTCCAGGGCAGAAACTGGTCAGATCCCTCCTGCTAAGGGTCTGTTACAAAAGAAGATGGCCAAAATTTCGCTCAGGCTTGGGTCAGATTTGGCCGCGCCGATTGAGCAAAACCGCAGACGTAGCAAGGCTACATCGAGGATTTTGCGATGGAGAAGCGGTCGGAGATGCCCCGGAGCTGAGATGCAAGATGTTCATGTTTTCTGACAGGCCCTAAGGCCTCTGAAAATCATTTTTCAGGAGCACCTTCAAGAGGAGGCTGCAAACCAAGGGGCCAACTCTTGATATAGACATCCTGTTTAGCATAGGGAATTTCAATACCAAGGGCATTAAATGTCTTGTAAACATCGGTATTGAGGGAATCGAGCACCCTGCCCCGTAATTCCGGGTCATCCACCCAGCAGAGCAGTTCCAGATCAAGACTAGAGGCACCAAAGGCACGAAAACGCACCCGGGGTGCCGGATCAGCAGGCACTCCTGGCTCGGCGGTGGCAATATCAAGAAGTACCTGCTTCACCTGATCAATATCACAACCATAGGCCACGCCTATCTTTACCTTAACTCGCAACTTGCCAGAGGGACCTCCAGACTGATTGGTCACCGCACTATTGCCGATAACAGCGTTAGGAATAATCACCTCAACATCATCACGGGTAAGAATGCGGGTACTGCGAAGACCGATTTGCAGGACCTTGCCCCGCCCTCCTCCATCCAAAACGATATAATCCCCCACCCTGTAGGGGGTGTCGGCAAGAATAAAGACACCTGAAAAGAGATTAGAGAGGGTATCCTTTGCCGCAAAGCCAATGGCAATACCGGCAATACCAGCCGAGGCAATCCAGGCGGTGAGATCAATATGCCAAATAACAAAGAAACAGTAGGCCGCGCCACCAAAAACAACTACCTTGGCACCGTTATCAAAGAGGGTAAGGGTACGGCCCTGAACAAGGGAGTGGTTCCCCGCCACATACACCATTCGCTTGAGAAGAATGGGCACCAAACGGACAATAAAGTAGATCCAGACAATAAGCCCCAGGGTACGAAGACTTCTGCCACTGAGCTCAAGAAACCTGTCCCCATGCGGCATAAAATTCAAACCGGCCAGTATACCGCTCATAAGCAGTGAATAGTAAACGGGAGGCCGTATTAAAGAGGATATTTGCTCATAGAAACTGTCCTGGCTCCGAGCCAGGACCTTTTTTATCAGCGAAAAAACAAGCCCGGTGACAGAAGAGGCCAAGACAAAGGTCAAAAGAATAACAGTTGCCCCCTGCAACCAACCATTGCCTGCAAAGAGATCTAGCACAGGCTTAAACAGGGTGAGCATTTGTCGATCATAGGAGGCAATAAGCCCCTCTCCCTCTGCCGCCCAGGAGAGTTGCGGCAGAAAAAGAAATAGGGCAGTACAAAAAAGGGAACACCTCTTATAACGAACCATTGGACACCTCCCATTTAAGGGGAAACCTAAAAGATGCCCTCAAGCTCTCCCCTGTTAATAGCCAATATTATGCTCAAACTCCCTGAGACGCTTATGGATAGAACGCAACTCTGTGATGGTAGTCCAATTGGCAATAAAGATAGAAAACGACTCTCGCACCTTACTAAAGGCATTGGAAACCTGCACCAAAACCCCCAGAGTAATCAGACCGGTAAAAAGGCCGGTTGCCATAATAAGATAGGGGGTAATAATCATTAATTGCTCGAAAAAGTTCACCCAAATATCAAAATATCCATAGTGAAGGAAGAGACGATTATAGTTGAATTTGAGGCCCACAAAGAGCTCGACCAAGGTACATGTCTTGCCATAGTTTACCTTATCATCTTCGGCATAAACCAGCTCTTTTCTGAAGGCAGCCTCAATTTTTTGATTATTATACTCGAGCCCCGGCAATTTAATTCCAACAAACCAAGAAATAACAAGCCCACCGAGAGAGACGACCAGAGCCACCCAAACAAGGCTGCCGGGAATATCTCTAAGATAGGGCAGGTCAACGCCTGAACTCAATCCCCAGAGGATGGGCAAAAAGGCAAAGAGGGTCATAATGGCGCGTGTTACCTGCAGGCCAAGACTCTCAAAGATCCGGGCGAATCGATAGATATCCTCCTGAATACGCTGACTTGATCCCTCAACCTCCTCTTCCACAGTCTGCCACTTACTGATATAGGAGAAGGTCATGGCCTCTCGCCATTTAAAGGAGTATATCCGGGTAAAATAAGAGGTCAGTGTGGCAATAAGCACATAAGGAAAGGCAATAAAGGAAAAATGTTTCATTGATGCCCAAAACTCATCGACGGTATGCTCCTCTGCCTTTTGCAACAGATCATAAAAGGCACCGTACCACTGGTTTATTTTGACAGTTAATTCCACCTGAACAAAAAGGGCAAGCAGGAGGAAAATCGCCCCGCCGTAGGCCCACAAGGCCCACTTTTTGTCCATAAAAAAAGACTTAAACATCTAGATCTCCATATAACTTTTATCTTGGGACCAGGAAGGCAAGAGCCCTTTAGTCCCGGGACTGATCATCTATTAAGCCTGATTCGAGTAGTTTTACCGCCACCGCATTACCATCCTTAAGCACCTTCGAGCCACGGGTGATTTTACACAGGCTCATGCCATGCTTAGCAGCAATCGCTCGCTGAGATTCTCCTGCCCGCAAACCACGGAGAATTTGCCAACGCATACAGAGATCATTTATCTCCTTTGGCGTCAGCATCTCGTCAAAAAAGAGCTCCATCTCTTCTGGATCTGTAATTAAAGAAAATGCTGCAGCAATTTGCCTCTTATAATCCATTATTCCCCACCATAGGCTGAATCGACCAGCCCGATATTTTGTTTCTCTACCTACGACATCCAAGTGTCACCACAGATGCACTTTATAGACAGGCAATTTCTAAAGATTCCAGGCCCGAAAAGAGTCACCCTCCGGGGCTTCGCCCATTATCTTAAAACTTGTCTCCCCCCTCTTACAGGTCACCATTTCCGGTGGAAAGCCACCATCGATCTTGCGCCCATAACGAACGACAAGAGAGGCGGCAAGGGCAAAGAGCTCCCCTTCCTGCTCAGCAGACAATGCCCCCAGGGCTCTACGCAACAGTATATTTGGCCCCGAACGATCTTCCATATAAAAGAGGACATCTCCCTCCTCTGCAAGCCCTTCCAGGCGAAGATTCTCCTCTTCATTTCGGCCGACAATAAGCCAAAATCCAGAATCCCCCTCTCCTCCTGCAGACCAGGTGAAAAAGCCCTGTGGGACAAGTAGCTGCCGACCGACAAGCATCAGCTCAATGTCAGTCACCCCCACATCATCTATACCAAAGTTGAACTCACCGGCATAAAGACGTTTAATCCTCTTGGAAAGGATAGGATCGGCAAGAATACAGCCTCCTGCCGGGGCGGGATAATCACTGATGCCATACTCCTTGGCCAAAGCCATCTGCGGAGCCCGACCTCGACCACCAAAGGCCAGCAATTTTTCCCGATCAACCCAACCCTTCTGTTCAGCCTCGGTTTCCGGCATGAGCTTGGCACTAAGAGGACGGAGAAGGACCGTTTTATTATCAGAATCCCGCGAAATCACATTGAGGGCATCCCGGCGCTGCGACATGGGGCGTTGCCCAACCACCTCTCCTGTCACCAGAAAAGAGGCACCAAGCTCTACCATCAGCTCCTTGGCTCTTTTCAGCATAAAAATTTTACAATCTATACAGGGATTAAAATTTTTGCCAAAGCCATAAACCGGTTTACGCAACAGCTCCATATATCCCGGACTGATGTTTTCCACCAGAACATTGATACCGTACTTTCTCTTTACCTCAGCCTGATAGGCCTCTACATCCTGCAAAATCTCATAGCTAAAAAATGGTGTTACAAACTGTACAGCTATAAGCTCAATGCCCTGCTCCATAATCAACCTGGCGGCAAGAATCGAATCCAGACCACCAGAAAACAATGATAATGCCTTTATACTCTTCATACACTTCCTCTTCCTGCGACAGTAGCCGATAACCGAGTGCCCGGTGCCGTCGTATAAGTTCTACCCCATCGGGCTGTAATTTTTTCTACCTCTAAGAACGTACGCTCAATATCCTTATTATAATGCCAGTTGCCAAGTAGCACGGGGAGCAGATAAAGATCAGTGAGCCCCTACCCTCCCCTCATACAAGCTGAAGCCACGACTGAATGAACTTCAGCGAAGATGACAGTATCCACCATCTCCTTTTTAGCAAGGAGGACTTTAAAGGAGCGGCGACAAACAAGACCACCGGCCACGACACCCCAAAGCCAAGTCAAAACAGTAAGAGTCCTCCCCTCTGAACAAAATTAATTTGGCCAAATCAATAGGAGTAAGACATCTAGGCTCGCAGGCTCGTAGTTCGCGTAGCATAAATTTGTTTACGCTCTCTTATCTTCTTAGCTAACAACTTGACTCAAGACCAAAAGGAAAGTAAGTTAAACCATAGTCATAGACTCTATCATTCCTCTAGAAAAAGAGGTTAAGCATACGAATCCACACTACTTATATGCTATCTCCCTGTGCCAATAAGCCACAGTCCGGAGCCTCATATCGGTCAAACCAAAGCCATTTTACTATACTTGACATGAAAGAGAAAGAAAGCTTAAGTGCAAGCCTCGAAGATTACATTGAAATAATATACCACATCATTGAAGATAAGCTCGTTGCCCGTAGTAAAGAAATTGCCGCAGCGATGAAGGTAAGTCGAGCTTCTGTAACCGAGGCATTGCGGGCACTTTCTAAAAGAGGACTCATCAACTACGCGCCCTATGAGGCAATCACCCTTACTGAAAAGGGTAAGATCGTAGCCGAAGATGTTATCTTCCGCCACCAATCCCTTAAACGATTTTTCGTTGAGGTGCTGGCCATTGAAGAGGGTATTTCCGAAGAGGCCGCCTGTCGGATTGAACATGCCGCGCCACCAGAAGTAATTGAGAAGATGGTGAACTTCATTGAATTTATGCAGGTATGCCCACGGGGCGGAGAAGAACTCATTCGGGGTTTTGCTCAGTTTTGCCAAAATGGCAAGCAAGCCGACAACTGTGATGGTTGCATTGCCGGCTGTTCGGGACCAATACTACCGCAAAGTTAAATGCTCTCCCCTATTATTCTGACAATTTCGCCGTCTCTTGGAAATCGTTTCAAGCCAAGCTTAGAAAAAATAAGTTTGCCATCAACGGTAATTTCATAGGCTCCGCCGAGGGACGGCTTTATCTCAACCTCGGCAGCAAATTCCCCTACCAACTCCTCTTCCAAACTGGAAGCACGGTTCAGATAGTTTCAGCGAGTACAGTATTCAATAGAGACCTTCATATCTTGCTCCTTATCTTTCAGATTATTCACAACACTTCAGAGAACTATTCCCTAAAGAGATCTTACAAAATACACCTACTCAGATATACAGAGGAGGATTGAACAGAACAAGCTGTTTCTCCTCCTCCCCTGCTAGATCGAGAATCTCTCCACCGTCGTCCTTTGCGAGCCCGTTGAGCGTTGCTCAGGATCACAATAGCTTGTCACAAACTCAAACCCCGCCTTACGCATCATTCCTGCCGAGGCAAGGTTCTCCTCGTGACGCCAAGCATAAAGAGAGGAAAAGCCTCCTGCCCGCGCCTCTGCAACGCAGCGCCGGAGCAACTCCGCCCCCAGACCATTACCCGCATGGTCGTCACTCACCACAACCTCGGCCACAAAACAGATCCTAGCCAGATCATCATACTCAGCCAGCGCCTCAGGACAGGCCTCACCACGAATAAGAAGGGCAAATCCCGCCAACTGAACGCCAGCAAAGACGCAGAGAGCAAGAGCATCGCCTGAGATGATCAGGGCGAACTCTTCGGACAACCCCTCTGCCGGTAAATAATTCCACTGATTAACACCATGTTCCTGAATAAATTCCTGCAAGAAGGGGATCTCCCCCTGCCTGGCCTCTCTATAATCCATTATCGCTCCCTAAAGTGCTCTTCTCTCGGCCACGGCCGGTCCATTTTTTCCAAAAAATTAACAGAGAAACTGACAATAAGCAAATAGAGGAGTAAAGCTTACCAAGAGGTAATAAAAAAAATCATTTTTTTTGCCCTACAGGAAAACGTGCTAGCACAGCCTTTTTAGGTTATTTTATCCACGGAGGCCTCTTTTCACCCCTAAAAAAGAAGAAGAAGAGGTCATTTATCTATTGATATTAAAAACAAATAATGTTATTTCCTCTGGGCAGTTCCAAGAAACAACAATGAGTGGAGGGGTTCCCGAGTGGTTAAAGGGATCAGACTGTAAATCTGACGGCTCAGCCTTCGAAGGTTCGAATCCTTCCCCCTCCACCATTCGATTTTGCATAGCAAGCGGGAATAGCTCAATTGGTAAAGCATCAACCTTCCAAGCTGAGGGTTGCGAGTCGAGTCTCGTTTCCCGCTCCATTTTTTAAATAGTTCGTTGCCCACATAGCTCAGTTGGTAGAGCGCATCCTTGGTAAGGATGAGGTCACCGGTTCGACTCCGGTTGTGGGCTCCAGTAATACCTCTTAGTACAACATCCAGTATTTCTCAGCGCGGTCTCTTTTTTCATTCTTATATAGTTTCAAAAACCCCACATTGCATCTCTGCGTCCACTCTCCACTTTCTATACAGCTGTATACTTATTACCCATCCCCTGTCCAAAAATCAACCAAGCCAGAGCAGAAGCACAAAAGCAAGTCATTAAAATAACGACACAATCCATTCTGGCTCCAAGCTTGCATTTCCCCATCACAGAAACAGTTTAAAACAAGGAAAGCGTAAAAAAACGCCCCTTGAAAAGCTCATTACAGAGGGAGAGGCACATGTGGAATAACACCTGTCCAAATTGGGGCATGGGAAACGGCATCGGCGGGGGACTCGTGCAGATGCTCCTGTTGGCCCTGGTCATCTATATCGTCTATCAACTAGTTGCGTCCATCGCAGCTCGGCGTAGCACGGGCAATGGCGAGGCGGCACAAATACTGGCCAATCGCTACGCCCGGGGCGAGATCAGCGCCGAAGAGTTTAGCGAAATAAAAAAAGGCCTGAGCAAATAGCAGGCGACAAGAGAAGCAGATGGGCAGGTTCTCTCTGCCCATCCCTCCTCACCACAAATCACCAACAGACATTGACCTTGCCTACACTAGGACCAAAGGCCTGGGTGCCACCCGCCTCGACAACGGTATGGACTACCTTATCCCGATCCCGAACCCGGACACCAGCCGCGCAGGAGACGGGAGTATCCGCATAGCAATCGGCAAGCAGAGGAGTAGAGGGGCCAAGAACGGTCACATAGCGGCAATCTACCACATGGGTAAGAAGATCATCGAAGGTTTCATTGATAATAGAGGTACCGGTAATAATGGCCACCTCACATGCCGGCAGAAGATAGGGAATAGCCTCAGGAGACTGAATACCGGAGAAGGCTGGCGGATGCTCATCAAAAATGATCAGCTCAGCACCACTCTTGCGGATGGGATTTACCAAGGGCGCAAAATTACCCACCATACCCACCTTCATACCTGGCTGCAGAGAAAAATTCTCAATAAAATCCCCCTGGGAACTGGGCTGAACATGGGGCGCAAAAACCGCATTAGCCACGGCCAGAGCAACGGAATTAGCCGTGGATCCCTGCCCGGCAAAGGCCAGTAACTCAGCAACAGATGAGCCGGCCAGCGGCCGCTTGGGCAAGGGCACATGACAACCTGAACCTAGGGCATCCTTAAAGACAAAGGCCAAACCACAGCTACCATTTTCCAACTCTGCTACGCAGTAAGAAAGACCAATAAAAACAGACTTCACCCGCAGATCACCGCCACGCGTCATAGCCTGCTGTGCCACTCTTTCAATAAATTTCATCACTTCCTCCTTAAAAAAATGCAGGATACATCTCATAGAATAAAGTAGCAAACTAAAATCCTAACGAATTTCGCCCACCATCAGGGGAGGATCGAGGAGTTGCGGGGCGAAAAATTCCTCACCCTCCTCATCGAGGAGAGACTGCATACAGTCAGCAAGCCCCCCACCAATCTCTCCATAGCCCGGCAAGAGCTCAAGCTGTTTAAAAATATCACGGGCCTCCTGCCAATGATGATCAAGCCAGTAAATCTGGCCCGCCAAGAGAAAAGCCTGAACGCGTAGTCCATCCTTTTTATGGCGCAAGGCCTTCCCCCCTAACTGCCCGACAGAATTCGGAGCCAAGAGGCAGAGGTATCTCTGCTGAGGGAGAAGGCGCAGACAGGCAAGGGCCAGAGAATTTTGGCCAAGGGCATAGTGTATTCTGGCCCGGACATAGGAGGATTCCATGTTGGGCGGGTCGCCGAGCAGGTCAAGCCTGACCAAGGCCTGACTATACTGACAGGAACGAATCAACTCCTCAACCTGAAGGAGGGTGGGCGCACCCACCTCCTGCACCCGAACCTCCTCGTTGAAGGCATGCTGAATGCCATAGAGGCGGCTCAGCATCTGAGTATTGCCGGGGCGAGAGACCAGGGCCTGAGCCACCTCAAGATAAGCCGTAGCACGAGGATATGCTCGCCGGTTCACTGCAATCTGGGCAAGAAGCTGCCAGTTACTCACCACAGTGGGAGCAAGACGGACCAGTTGCCTGCCACTCTCTTCTGCCGCTTTCCACCTCTGACGGGCTATCTGACAATGAATCTGCAGGAGAAGCCAGTGCCCTTTAACAGCCGCACCGCTGGTCAGCCTGGAAATTGCCTCTTCCGCAGAGGAGAACTGGCCCAAACGATAATAGGCAAAGGCAAGATAGTAATAAGCTGGACTAAGCCCCCCTGCCTCGCCCTCAAGAGCAATCACCCTCTGAAAAGAGTTCAGGGCTGGCGCAAAGAGCTCCTGACCCATCTGGGCCATGCCCAAATTATAACAAAAGTTTTTCTTAGCAGGATAGAGAGAAACAGCCTGCTGCCAGGTCTGCAGGGCCTTTGCGTCATTGCCGAGAAGGGCATAGGCAAGGCCTGCATAGGAGAGGGCAAAAGAGAGAGGCCTCTTCCTCGCCAGAAGGGGACGAAGCGTCTCCAGAGCCTCTGCCGGGGCCTCTTTCTGCAAACAGGCCTGGCTCTTTTCTAAAAGAGCATAGTCCCTTTGTGAGACATGCTCCTGGCCATAGAGGAGAGGAGCTGAAAGAAAAAAAACAAGAAACACAGTGAGAATGCGCATGGAGACCATCCTAGTCAAGGGTGAAGGAGAGGGGAATATCAACATAGACGGCCACCTTTTTTCCCTGATACCTGGCCGGAGCAAATTTCCACCTCTGCACCGTTTTCAGAGATACCCTTTCAAAGTAGCCCGGAGGATCAGCACTGATTATCTGCGCATCCCGGACAAGACCCGTAGCAGTCACCAGACAACGAACAAGCACCTTGCCTTCCACCCCCTGGCCCTTGGCCTTTGCGGGATAGAGAGGTGGATAGTAGCGCAATAACTTAGGTGCCTGATCAACATTTGCCAGATCAAATATGCCGCCTGCGCCCATACCACTGAGCCCCGCTTTTCCCTGAGAAATATCCAGCACCGGCAGGCTGGCCGCCTGCATGGCTGGCAAGTTCATCTGCAGCGGGGCAAGGGCGATATCTATCTGCTCCATCTTCGCAGGAGGCCGGGGCAGAGGCTTTTTCAGCGTAGGCAGAGGCTTCACCTTCTCTCTTTTAATAATTTTCCTCTTTTCTGGCGGAGTATAGATGGAGGCCATAAGCTCTATGGGAGAGATGGGCTCCTGAGGGGGTGCCTGGGCACCACTCATCATAAGAGGGGCAACAGAACAGAGAACTACTGTCACCAGAAGGGCACCCAAAAGAGCCAGACCATAACGTAAACAAACCTGCATCATAGACCTCCCCCTAATTACCTGCCTTAGCAGCAACACTGAGATTTTTTACCCCGGCAAGCCGGCAGGAGTCCAGCACCTGCACAGTTATCCCCGTAGGACAGGATTTATCGGCCACAATCACCACCGCCCCGGCCGGCACCTCTGCCAAAAAGGTATCCATGCGGGCCTTGACGTTTTGAATATCTATCTCCTGCCCTTCAATAAAGACCTTACCCGCACCCGTCACCCCCACGAGCATAGAGACCTTTTCCTTACTCTGAGCTGAGGCCGCCTGAGGGCGCTCTACCTCAACTCCGGATTCCCGGACAAAGCTGGTGGCCACAATAAAAAATATAAGTAAAATAAAGACCATATCAATGAGCGGGGTCATATCAATGGTCGCCGTATCATCTGTATGTGAGCCAAATCGTCGCATATTTCCTCCTCAGGAATGGGAGCTGACAAGATCAGCCGTAATCTGTTCTATCTTTGCCAGTCTGCGCGAGGCACCACGATGCAAAAAATAGAGGGCAAAAACCCCCGGCACAGCGACCAGGAGACCAAATTGGGTGGTGACCATAGCCTCGGAAATACCGCCGGCCAAGGCCCTGGGATTGGCAAGGCCAAATGTTGCAACCGACTGAAAGGTCCTTATCATGCCCGTTACCGTCCCAAAGAGTCCCAAGAAAGGGGCTATGGTGGCAAATATCTTTATGGTGGAGTGGCCACTCTTCATCTCCTGCTGACAGGAGACAAGAAGATACTCATAGAGGAGACGATCATGACGCAGACGACCACTTCTCTTTTCATGAAACTCGCAGCGTAGAAGATCTACCTGGCGATCCAGCCCCAAACGCCAACAGGGCAGATGAAAAAAGATACCGGCCCACATAAAAAAGGAGCAGGCCAGGAGCGGATACATGGTCACGCCACCCGTCTGCAGGTAATGAAGAAGCTGATTATCCACCACTGCGCCACCTAATCCCTGCCCAAAAGGGCCATCATACCTGTTCCGGACTCTTCAATATCAGCCACCAGAAAGGCAATACGACGTTTTAAAAAGTGATGGGCCAAAAGCAGAGGAATAGCAATGCCAAGACCCGCCTGAGTGGTGACCAAAGCCTCACTGATCCCCGTGGACATCATACGTGGATCTCCCGTACCAAAGATGGTAATGGCCTGAAAGGTATTAATCATTCCCGTTACCGTACCAAGCAGACCCAGGAGAGGGGCAATGGAGGCAAGCACCCCCACCAGAGAGAGGAATCTCTCCAGTCCTCCGATCTCTCGCAAATATCCCTCCTGCATGACATTATCCAAAGTATCAAGGCCTCGATCGTGAAAGAGAAGGCTGCCGGCCAGGACCCGAGCAGCAGGACAGCGGGAGATCTTGAGCAGAATATTTTCTGCCCCGGCAATCTGCCCATCCCTGATCCGAGCAAAAAGCTCTGCCTTGCTCTTCTTATCCAAAGGCCTCTGGGCAAAGAGCTGGCCCGCCTTCAGCACTGTCAGGAGAAAGCCGACAAGGCCCGAAATGAGGATAGGATAGAGGAGAACACCTCCAGCCTCCAGCCACTGGCGCCAGCCCTGCTCCTGCTCTTGAGCTCTCAAGGCAGCACCAGCCGTAATATCAAGGGGTAGGACAGCAGAACCACCCGTAAGCCAAGCCTTCAGCTCCCTGTTCAGGAGACGAGAGTTGCCAGGGATTGACAGGGGCGGATGAGTACCATTGGCCAGGGCAAAGGCGGCATCACCTTCACTCAGATAGCCAAGAAAAAAACCACCTGCCCGCAGGAGAGAGACATCCCGGCCACGGCCATCGAGGCCCATTACCTGTGTCTGTTTCGTCTCAAAGCCTCCGGTTGCCCGCATATCGGCAAAGAGAATATCCGTATACCTGCCCATATCGGCAAGCCCCAAAAAAGAGTCCTGAGCCAGAAGATCCTGCAGAGCCTGCAGACGATCCGGATGCTGAGCACTGACAGGACTTGAATGCAGACGCTGGACAGTGTGACGCAGAGCCGTACGCAGAGCACCTTCCACCGTTTTCATATCGGCCATATCATGTTCATACTGCTCTGCCAGCTCCGCCCTGCCCCGGGAGACCTGATTGAGCAGGCGACTGGTACCGGCAAGCTTTTTCTCCGTGGCCCGGGTCTCTTTTTGCAATTGGGCAAGCCGCAGTTGCAGATCCTTACTATCAGCAGCGGCATAACGAGCTGATTGGGCCGAACGATCATTCATATCCCGTGAGAGCTGAAGAACCCGCCGAGCCGTCTGCTCCCAGGGTACATCCCCTGCCAAGAGCGGGGGCACAGATAGAGTCCAACAGCTTGCAACAACAATAAAGAGGCTGATTATGCGTAACATTATTTCTCCTCCGCCAGTAGATCATCTTTAAGGGGCAAAACAGCAAGGGGCAGAGAGAGCACCGTGGTCACCCTTTTTTTACGGGCAACCTCAACGGCCTTTGCTATTTCAGAGGCTGATCCCTCCGGCAAATCCTGCCATTGGCCGGCCTTATCATCAAATCGCTGGGCCCGAGTACCACGATCGAGAAGACGAAAAAGGGCCAGACGACCAAGACGAAAAATGGTTGCCTGCACCTGTTCACCACCATCAGCCACAATAGTCTCCACCACATCGGTGCTATAGCCATAGTCAAGCTCCACCTGCATAGCCTGAAGCAACTTACCCAGCTTATCACTCAGGGATGCGCCCTGATCATCAAGAGCCTCACGAATAAAGGCAAGGCGGCGACGACGTTCGTCCCCGTGAAAGGGCAGATCGGTCTCTACCTCCTCCTCTAAATCAGCATAGAGGACCTCTAAAAATGGGGCCAACTTATCCCGGGTCTCCTGAGCTGAGGCTATATTGGCCGCCAGGATAGCACTATTTTTCTTTTCGGCCAGCAGCCACCTCTCTCTTTTCTGCAATTGAAAACGGGCCCACTCAAGCTTAAGCTCAGCATCTTGAATTTCCTCCAAAATCCCCTGTCGCTGCCGCTGCCAGGCATCGGTCTTCTTACCCGTAGCCGAGGCCCTCTGCACGGACCTCTCAAGCTCTGCCTGCACAGCATCGGGGCTGGGGGCGGCCATAAGATTTAAGGGCCAGAACATTAGCACTAGTAACAATAATCGGATGATCATATTCTCTCTCGGATCAAAAATAATTTAAGCTTCGCAGTCCTCACAGGTTTCCCTGCAAGACCGGTAACGATTCTGGTAAAACTGCCGAAACAAAAGGGTAAAGAGCAGGATGTAAATAAGAAAAAACGGCCGGACCAGGGGATTAAAGGCATAGTGGAGCAAAACACCTACCGAGCTTTGCCCATGGCCAATAAAGAAACCGTCCAGGAAAAAAAATGTGCCCTTATAATAGAGTGGGGAAAACATACGCAGGGTGCCCCGCTTCAAGAGCAGGCCATCCCGGTAGAGACTTACCTCCGCCCTATTGCCCTCAGTGGAAAAAGATGCCTTAGGAATGGTCACAGTCTTTCTCACCCGTCCGCCTGCATTCTCGGTAATAAAGGTGCGATCGGTAATATAGTCAACCCCGTCAAGTCTCAGCTGATAATCTCCCATAGCGATGGTCTGCATGGGCAATATTTTCTTGGACAGATGGCGTTCAACAAGAACAATATCAATGGCGTGACAGGCTATGACAAGGATGACCACCAGATGAATATAGGTCATACCGCGCCTCTGTCGGGCCCCGGCCCCACCCTTTTTTTTCAAATAAGGCAACTGCCTATAGGTACAGCAGAGGGTATTGACAAAGAGGCCGGCCCCGAAAAAGAACAGCAAGAAAATCCAAAAAATCACCAGAGGATGACTGCTCAGATGAGCGGGCAGGTCAGCAAAGGAGAGGACATTCATACGCCGAAAGACCCTATCTATACTGGTAATTCCTGTGAGCAGAGAGCCTGCGAAAAAAACCAGGACAAGACCTGCAAGAAAACAGTATGCCGCCCGCAGGGAGAAAAAGAACTCTTTCATAGAGACACCACCTTGGACAAAACCATGAAAAGAAGCACCAGAATAAGTGGCAGAACAAAGGCCACGGCATGGGCACGATGACTTGAAAAAAACCTGCGGGGAATATGGAGGGCAAGCATATAGAGGACAAAGAGCATGGAAGAGGAGTAAAAATTTCCCGTCCAACGCCAGGTTGTCCCCCAACCGACAAAGCTCCAATAACTGCCAAATATTTCCCCCACCAAAAAGACAATGGTGGCGAGCAGGGCCGCATCTCGGCTGATATGGGCAATCCTTCTATCCCCCCCTCGCAGCAAGGAGTCAAGGCCTCCGGCTACGGCATAGCAGGTCAGCCCCAGACAGAGGGGACGAGAAAGAAAGAAGGCCATGGCAAAGAGATAGGTCATCATAAAAGAGTCATGCGGGACAGGCTCGGCAAGAAGGGTCAAGAGGGCAAGAAGAGCAACAAAGAGCCCACTCCATAGGGGCCGACAGGAAGAGGTGCAACGATCTCTGCCGCAGGTAAAGAGTTGACAGATACTGAGGAACAGGGCCGCTATAGCGCAGGTTGGCACAATCCCCGAGAGGGAATAGATCCCCATGGTAAAAAAATAATCCGCCAATTGCACCAGGGAGGAGAGGACCAGAGCAGCCCAGAAGATCACACCGTAACGGTAATGAAAAAAAGAGGCCAGCATTGCCAACAGGGCAATTGCCGCCGTGACCAGGGCCATACTATGATAAAAGGCCATAAACTACCCCTCGGTTTCTAAAAATTTCTGCAACTGCGCCAAGGCCCCATCATCGGAGGCATTAACAATGATCGGCTCAACCAACATCCATCTGCTCTTTACCTGCTCGACAATGGTCGGTCGCACCGCCCAAATATGCCTTACCCCGGTCAAGGCAAGTAGAGGAGGAATACTGGGTGCATAGCCGCCACCATGTAATTCCAAGGGGCCGACCTCATCGATGAGGATACACTCCTGTTGATCTTCTTCACTAAAATCCAAGGCCCGGCGGGCCAATGCCTGCCCCTCGTCATAAAAGACAAATGAGCCCAAATCAGGACCAGCGCTCCTCTCTCTTTGGGCAAAGAGGGTGGACTCACCGCTCTGAATATCAACGATTTCGCTGCTATAACGCTTACCATCCTTCCAGCTACCGGGACAAAGAACACCAGCCATCCTTCGCGATCTATTCTGGGCCACGAGTCTTTGCAGAATCGTGGTTTTGCCATCACCACTGGTTCCCACCAACAAAAGAACCCTACCGGCAAAGGCAGGCTGAGAAAAACAGGGTTGAACCGTGGACAGCCCCTGAGAAGAGGAGTGCGAGGAGGCAATGCCGTAGAGGCGACTGATGGCCTTACCGGTCACCACCTCTGCTGTTTTCCCCTGACACATGACCTTGCCATCCTCAAGCATGATCACCTCATCGGCAAAGAGCAGGGCATGATTTGGATCATGCAGACAGGCAACAACACAGGTCCCATGTTTCTGACAGAGATTCTTCAGGGTCAAGAGCATATGATAACGGTTCTTGTAATCCAGATGATTGGTCGGTTCATCAAGAAAAATTATCTCCCGGGTCTGGACCAGGGCCCGGGCCAGAAGAACCAACTGCTTTTCTCCCCCCGAGAGGGTGGTATAGACCCTCTCAGCGAGATACAAACAACCCAACTCCTCAAGGGTCTGGCTGGCATAATCATAATCAAACTGCTTAGGCCGACCAAAGACACCCAGAAAAACCGTACGCCCCATAACCACCACATCAAGAACAGAAAAGGGAAACATCTCATCATGCTCCTGGGGGACAAAACTAATATGCCGGGCAATCTCAGCGCGTTTCATCTTCACCAGATCAACGCCTTTCAGGCTAAGATGATCTGATTCAGAGCTATCAAGACCACAGAGACAGCGGAGCAGGGTACTCTTGCCTGCACCATTTTTTCCCAAAAGGGCAACAAAACACCCACCCTCAAACTGGAGGGAAACCCCGGAAAGAATGGCCTTATCGCCATAGGAGAAGGAGAGATTTTGACAGTCAAGAAGGACCTGCCTCTCCACCTTTAAAGAGTTCTGCCTGCTCATACCCACCCCCTATTTTGATTTTTATAAAGCAGCCAGGCAAAGATGGGCCCACCGATCAGGGAGGTAATCACCCCCAGAGGCAATTCACAGCTCATGGCAGAGCGGGCAATATCATCTGCCCCCAAAAGAAAAATAGCACCCAGAAGGGCGGAACAGGGCACCACCAAACGATGATTAGGCCCTAAACAGGTACGGACAATATGGGGGACGACAAGCCCCACCCAGGCAATCTGCCCACAGGAGGAGACACAGACCGCAATCATCAGTGAACTCACGGCTATAAGGAAAAGGCGAAGACCACGAGGATTGACCCCAAGGGCCTTGGCCTGACCATCTCCTAAAGAGAGAACATTCAATCTATAGCGAAATATATGGAAAATAAGATAACCGCAGGCAATGATAGGTACTATCTGCAGGGTATCCTGCCAGGAGGCTCCAGAGAGAGAACCCATGGTCCAAAAGACAATGGCCGGCAGTTCGCCATAGGGGTCGGCCACGATTTTGACAATCATCAAACAGGCGTGAAAGAGGGAGCCAATAATGATACCGCTGAGAACCAGAACCAGTATCTTTGAGGTGGGCACGGCCCTGGCAAGACCAAGGGCAAGGCTCACGGCCAACAGGCCCATGATAAAGGAGAGGAGACGGACCACGGCAAAGCTGGAACCCGGGAGCAGCAAGCCAATAGCAGCCCCTAGAGTGCAACCAGCGGCCACCCCAAGGATATCGGGAGAGACCAGTGGATTACGAAAAAGCCCCTGGTAGACAGCACCAGAAACCGAAAGGCCACAGCCGACCGCGAGGGCCAAAACCATGCGGGGAAAACGGATAAGAAACAGGACCCTTTCAGATTCCGTAAGGGAACCATAATCTCCCTGCAAGACCGTCCACAGCAGGGAAGGAAATTTTGCCACCGCCCAAAACACCTCCGAGACAGCCAGAGGCATTCGGCCAATACAGGCCGAGAGGAGGATCAACAGAGCCAGAAGGGAAAAAAGGATGAGATACACCCTTTTTTCATCAATTTTATTCGACATAGGATTCTTCACCGTGAGCCTCGACCAACAACATGGGGATGTCCCGCACTAAAGCCCTCGCCAAAAACAATATCATAGTAGGCATCTATCTCGGCCTGCACATCAATACCGACAAAGGCCTCCGGATGCAGACGATGAGCAAGCCAGAGCACCCCGGCCATGGAGAGCGGAGAGGGAAAATCCCAATAGGTATCTCGGGGAAAACGAAAAACCTGCTCGTTTTTAACGGCGGCAAGAGAGGAAAATTGTGGTGACTGCAGGCGAGCCATACCTTTATCGGTGAGCCGATCGCTACAGAGTATGGCCTCAGGGTTCCAGGCAATGAGCTGTTCGCGGGTTATTGAGATAAAAAACCCCCTGGTATCATGGCTGACGTTATGGCCCCCGGCAAGCTCGATAATTTCATCTTGGAGCATATTGCCCGAGGAAGTTCGCAGGAGAGGATTAATGGTATAGTAAACCTCGGGCCTTGCCAACCCTGCCAGCCGCTCGGTCAATATCGACTGAATATGGGTCATGGCAGCAACAACCCAAGTACTCTGCTCATCCCGTCCCGAGGCCCGGCCAATGAGCTGCAGGGTTTCCTGCATATCAGCCATGGTCTCCGGCGAAATTACAATTGTGGGAATTCCCAGGGCAGTAAGCCGATTGGCAAGACGCACCCCATCCTTTTGCCCATACATGATGACCAGATCTGGATGCAAAGAGATAATAGTCTCAAGATTGAGACCAGAGGATCTGCTTCCCACCAGAAGAGGCACATCTTTTTTATGAACCAGAGCCTTGTAGATGGAGAGACTCATATCCTTACTGGTGGCAGCAACAAGGGTATCCTCAAGGCCGACACAGAGGGCAAAAACCGTGGCAGGAAGAAAGGTAGTTACCACCCGTTTTACCGGTTGGGGGATAGTTACCCGACGACCAACCTGGTCGGTTACGGTGACAGTACTTGCCATGGCAGAGGTCGTAAAAGGCAGGAGGCAAAGAACTAGGAAAAATATTTTTTTCATGCTGTCCTCACGGCTGAAGCAGAGCAAGGCCCCAAAAAGGCCCTTCTCTGCTTACCTGTTGCTTAAATATTAGAATGCGTACTGCACAATAAATTTGAAGTTAAAACCATTGGATGCCATACCATTACCCTCATAATAATCAGCATCGAGCAGGTTATTAATATAGGCTCCAGCGGTAAAGCCATTATCAAAATCTTTAAGCAGAGAGAGATCAAGCACAAAGCTATCCTCTGCGACATTTTCCCCATCACCGACCAAAATATAATTATCTATTTTCCACAGGCCATGCAGGGTGAATTTTGCCTCGATCATGGGCACCTGGTAACTGATCTTAGTGCCAATGGCATGCTCAGGGGTATCTTCAAGGTAATCGGAGCGCCTATCGGCCGAGTCATTACGGGCATGGGTCCAGGTATAGTCAATTCCCAGATTTACCCGCTCGGTAATCTCAGTGTCGGTGCTTAACTCGATACCATAGATTTTTGCCGAATCTATGTTGGTGGGGGTCTTATTTCCTGCTATCATCACAGTATCAATCCCATCCTCGACATCGTTATAAAAGGCAGAGAGGGTGACATTGGTCCTGTCAAAGAAGAGGTACTCGGCACCGGCGGTGTAGTTGATATTCTTCTCGGGATCAAGCACATAAACCTTACCACTTTTATCTTGCATGTCGGAAAAGGTGGGGAAGCGGGTCTTCTTGGCCACGGAACCAAAGAGACGCAGGCCACTCTCTCCTGTCCAGGTCAGCCCCAGCATGGGATCGATACTATCGCTATCATAACCATCATCATTACCGGCAATTTCAGAGACATCAAAATGGTTCCAGCCAACTCCAAGCACGGTGGAGAGAGGGCCCCAGGAGATGGTCTCTTGCCCGGCCAGGGTAAAGGTATCTGACTTTGAGTGCTTATAGGGGTCTATCTTCTCATGGCGATCCTTATGCTTATCCTCTCGGTACTGGGCCGTCAGGGTCAGGTCGCCAAAACGATTGAGGTCCATATCAGAAAAAATGGAAACCCCATAGGAGTCGTCGTCCCAGGTGCTGGTTGCCAGCTTATTTGCCAAGTTTTCACTCTCATAGAAGCTACAATCGTCCTTATGATTGTGATAAAAGGCCATGGTGCGGAGGGCCAGCCAGTCATTGGTCTGTACCCTACCACCCAGATCCACTCCCATATCCCGATAGCTGTCATAACGAGCAAAGGTGGAAAAAGCCCCCTTCACCTTATTATAACTGTCACTAAAGAGGCGACCACGCTCCAGCTCATAGTGATAGAGACTGGCATAGACCTCGGCCTCATCGGTGGGGGCATAGCCCAGACGGGTCCAGAGACTCAGTGATTCAAGCTCGGAGTTATTCTTCTTACCACCATCGTCAATTACCCGAGGGTTTGGGCGACCAGTTGGATCACCTTTTATCTTAGTTGCCACCGGTTGATAACTATCGGAAAAACGAAGGGCATCACGACGCCTGTAATCCACGGTACCCAGTACCGAAAAGCCATTCTCAGCGCCATAGTTGAGGCTAGCCACCTCACGATTATAACCATCACGTCCCAGCTCTACCCGCGCAGAGCCGGCAAAACCCTCCACCCCCTTCTTAGTAATAATATTGACCACACCACCCATGGCATTGGGACCATAGAGGACGGAGGAGGCACCCTTGATCACCTCTATCTTACCGATAATACTTGCAGGAATCTGCTGCAGATCAAGCGGGCCATTTTTGGTCTCATAATAAGGCACGCCATCAATGAGGACCAGGATATCCTTTTGCTGAAAACCCTGAATGGTAATATTTGAAGTGCCCTTGGTGGTTTGGACAAGATTCACCCCAGGCACAAAGGCCAAGGCCTCGGCGGCAGTGGTGGCACCAAGACTCTCTATCTCTTCCGCAGTTACCGTATTATTAATGGCAACATCCTGAACACGGGAACTATCCCCTACAACAATTTCGCCCAGGGTAAAAACATTACTCTCATCTGTCGTTACCTGCCCTGCAAAGGCAAGCTGAGTCAATCCGGCAAAGCCAAGACAAAGAACGGATGTCTTCAGCAGCATACTTCTCTTCATTTCCTCTCTCCTTTTACTTTCTTTATTTCTCACTATGACCACTCCATAAGGCAGGAACCGACTTACCCGAAAATAGCCAGAGGAAAAATACCACAAAAGAAAATAAACACAATTTATATTAGTAATAACAAGAAGATAAACAGGAGTTACAGGTTGGGTTCTACGGCATCTAAAGAACCTTAAATAACCAAAAGCAACAGAGCTGGGATGAACTACAGAACGGCAGGACAGGTACTAAAATCCTCTGCCCCATTATGCCCTGCAGAAATCAAATTTTAGTTTACAGGGAAACACTCCTCAGAAGAAATAACAGACCCATATTAACCATGAATAACACATTGACATTTCAATGTTTTTCAAATATGCAAAGTTTGCATATTTAAAAACTTCCTGTTATATTGGCCTAACTACTTCAGACAGACAACAAAAGAGCAGAAGTCAAAGCACTTAATGAGGAAGAGGAACAACAAGGCTGCATAGAGAGATGAAAAATATTGACCGGTACCACTCTTGGCAGCACAGACAACTCACATTATAAAATTCAGGATAGAGAATATGGTTAAAGAATATCTTTTCAGCTATAACAAAACAGTTGAACTCGACTTGGGTGAAAATTTTGATCTCTCTGCAACTGACACCAAGAAAAAGTATCTCATCTCAAACAGCAAAGAATCTCTTTCTGAAATATACGCCGCCGAGATCAACTTCTACTTTGAAAATAGCGAAGATGAACTTCAGGAGAAGATCCATAATATAAAGGAACTCTATAAGGCCAGATCAACAGCCCTTGATTACGACCAAACAATCGAACACTCAGTTGAGATAGGCAAGAGAATAACTATCATTAGCCAAGGAGAACAGGCCAAGCTCAATGAGGCACTTCAGGCCCACGGATTCACCATCAGCACCCTCTCCCCAGCAGACATTTCTATTCAGGGCCATATCGGCAAGCTCACCATTAGCTGCCAACAGGCAAAAGACTGTACTCAGAGCCAAACTGACCAGATCATCTGGTTCGACGCCCCCCAATACAGCTCTGCCATAAGCGGCGTATATGATCCCAAAAGTTTCAGCCTTGAAGGACTTATCAGAAAGGTAAGTGAGAACTGTGGCGCCTATCCATTTTTAAACTATATAAAGCATAACTCTTCCATCTGCCTGGACACCCTTAAACGGGGAGCATCCTGCCATAAATGTGCTGATATATGCCCAACAAATGGCATCGTCCACCGCAATGGAGACTTACTCTTTTCTGCCATAGACTGTCAGGCCTGTGGACAGTGTATAAGCATCTGCCCATCCGGAGCATTAAGCTACGCCCAGATGCCGAGGGCCTCTTTCAAGGATATCTGCCTCTTCTATAGAGAAAAAACCGCCCTGCTTCTTCCCGAAGGGAGTGATCTTGAAAGGATCCGCCTACCGCTGAAAAAAGATGTTCTCCCCTTTGCCATTAAAACAGCGGGCTTTTTAGATGAGAGTCATCTGCTTACCCTGATCCAGACAAGCGGCAGACCCATTATTATCTACACAGATCAGCCCTCAGAGGTAACAAAAGAGATCGTCCAGCTCGTCAACGCTATCTTTCAGAGCAAATACCAGCGACCAGCCATATGTCTCTGCCACGATGCTAAAGAACTTGAGCAAGCAATGCAGGAGACATCTCCCCTTGCAGGCAGTATCTTTCAGCTTGATGTTGTCGCACCCAAAAAAAGAGAGATATTTTCCCTTCGCCTTGCCCACCTGGTGGGAGATAATGATCTGGGCACCCTGAGCACGGGTCCTCATATTCATTATGGGACCCTCTCCTTAAACCAGGAGAGCTGACACTCTGCCTGAGCTGTGCTGATGTCTGCAATGTAGGGGCGCTAACAGCGCATCCTGAAGACAATACCCTGAGATACAATCCATCGATATGTACCCAGTGCGGATCTTGCCAGCTCACCTGTCCCGAGAATGACTGCCTACACCTTCTCCCCGATCAACTCTCACTCACCCCCGAATATTTTAGGGATAATGTTCTTGCCCATGATGAAATTTTCCAATGTGTGGAGTGTGGCATAGGTTTTGCCCCGGCAAAATCAATTGCAAAAATCATAAAAATCATGACCCCTCTCTTTGCCAATGACCCCCTAAGGATCAAAACTCTCTCCTGCTGTTCCCATTGCAAGGCAAAGATAATGCTCGAATCCCTATCGATAGACAGCTGACAGGGACCAGAGGCAACTTACGCCTGAAGAGAAACTCCTCACGGACGGGCACCCTGCTCAGACAGGATTAATCTTTTCAGCAAAGAGAACACATATACAACAAGAGGCGCTACCCATGGATCTCAATTCTATCAATAAAGCACGCACAGTATACTATGGCCTGTTCGCATCACTTTTTGCCTTCAACATGAGCGAAGATCATTTCAAAAACATTGTTCACTCCGTTGATAGATTGAGCAATGCCCCCATCGATGACCAGACAGGTGTAGCACTCACCCTGCTGAAAGAAAGCTTAGAGAGCGGTGGCTACTCAGGTTTAAAAAATGAAAATGATATGGTGTTTTTTAGCCCAACAACATCGTTTACGCCCATGACCGCATCCTACTATTCTGAGGAGAGGGATGATGGGAAAAAACGGGTAGAGATGATGAACTACGTGCTGCAATCAAAGTTCAGAAGAAATAGTGATGAATATAAAGAGAATGAAGATCATATCGAATTCATTTGCCTCTTCATGCAAAAGCTCATCTACGACGAACTGCAGGGAGAAAAACACTCTCAGTGCCTGGGCAAAAACATTTTTAAAGACATCTTAAACGATATGCTGAACCCACTCTGCCAGAGATTGGCTGAACACGAGAATAGCCATATATACGGGCAAGTAGCCATTATTCTGAAATCGTTCGCCGATATTGAACGACTCTTTTTTGATATCAATGCACCGGCCATAGTTGATGCCAGCAGATTGGCCAAGCCCAATATAAAACTCGGAAAAGAGAAAAAAGCTGCAAGAGAGATGGTGAAGAGAAACCACGATGAATTCAGCAGCATCTAGTCAGAATCATAAGAGATAAGCAGAGATCCATGACCTGCGCACAAAACACTTAAAAACGACCTTTACAGTATCTACTCTTTTGTTTTTTTTCGGCCGATAATATGCATTTTCTGCATATTAAAAGAGAGGATCACACGTCAAACAATAGGAGAAAGTATGCATGAGGAGAGAAGAGATTTCCTAAAAACGACACTGGGAGCAGGTGTCGTGGGAGTTACAACTTTTTTAGCTGCCAAGACAGGCCTTGCGAGTGATAAAAGCCAGAACGCAACAAGCTCAAATGGAGTCGTAACAGGAACATCTCCCAAAAAAGAAATTCTCTACAAGAAAACAGCGAATTGGGATATTTACTACAAGTCATCGTACTAAGAGGAGGATATTATGATAAAAGAAACACTTAATAATATGTCAGCAAAGATTGGTCGGAGATCTTTTTTAAAGCTTGCGGCTATCGGGGCCGGGATGAGCGCCACATCGGCACTTGCCGCCACCGATACCATCCGCCCTGCAACCGACGAAGAGATAAAAAATCCCTTTCCCGGCTCAAAGCTGGTCAAGACAGTCTGTAGTATCTGCTCTGCCGGTTGCGGAATTATAGCAGAAGTGCAAAACGGAGTCTGGGTTCGTCAGGATGTTGCTCAGGACAACCCTATAAGTGAAGGCAGTCACTGCTGTAAGGGTATTGATCAGATTGATCTGATCAAAAGCAAGCAACGCCTGAAACATCCCCTCAAGAAGGTTAATGGAGAGTGGAAAAGGATTAGCTGGGAGCAGGCTGTTAATGAAATCTCAGATAAAATGCTGGCATTACGCAAAGAAAATGGCCCGGATGTGGCGATGTTTCTTGGCTCGGCTAAATTCAATCTGCAACAGGCCTTCTATTTTAGAAAATTTGCCGCCATGTGGGGTACGAATAATATCGACCACGTAGCCCGTATCTGACACTCCGCAACAGTCGCCGGTGTGGCGAACACGTGGGGTTACGGTGCTATGACAAATCATTTTGGTGATGTTGTAGAACATTCAAAGGCTATGCTGATTATCGGGGCAAACCCCGCTGCAGCAAACCCTATTGGCATGAAACATTTCTTACAGGCTAAAGATCGCAACGCGGCTCCTCTTATCGTAGTCGATCCTGTCTATACAAAAACTGCAGCCAAGGCTGATCACTATTTACGCATTCGCTCGGGCACCGATGTGGCCTTTGTTTATGGATTACTGCACATAATCTTTAAAAATGGTTGGGAAGATAAAAGCTTTCTTGAAAGCAGGGTCTACGGCATTGAAGACATTAAGGAAGAGGCGGCCAAGTGGACGCCGGAAGAGACCTCCAATGTCACAGGTATCCCTGCCGCACAGATCATTCAGGTAGCAACAATCCTTGCAAAGACCAAACCCACCACCGTTGTCTGGGCCCTTGGTATTACCCAACACAGCACAGGCACCTCCAACACCAGAATCATCCCTATCCTCCAGTTAGTACTGGGAAATATGGGCAAGAAGGGTGGTGGTTGCAATATCATTCGCGGCCATGACAATGTTCAGGGTTCAACGGATATGTGTTGCCTGGCCGACAGTCTACCGGGCTACTACGGTTTGTCCACCGGCTCCTGGAAGTACTTTGCCAAGGGTTGGGGAGTCGATTTCAAATGGCTTGAGGACAGATTTGCCGCGCCCGAATGGATGCCTGCCAAGGGTTTCTCACTGGCAAAATGGTGGCAGGGCGTCCTCCAGGAGGAGAAGACCTACTCATCAAGCCCCATCAGGGCGCTATGGGTACAGGGTAACGGTATCACCTCCATGGCCCAGACGGCAAAAATCCAGGAGGCCTTGGACAAGCTGGATCTCTTGGTTATCGCCGAACCCTTTGTCAACGAAGCTGCAGTCATCACCAATAAAAAAGATAATATCTATATACTCCCCGTTGCCACCCAGTTTGAAACCGAGGGAAGTGTTACAGCAACCAATAGAACCTCTCAATGGCGAAGCAAGGTTGTCGAGCCCCTCTATGAAAGCAAACCCGATCACGAGGTGATGTTTGCCTTTGCCAAAAAGTTCGGCTTTTACGACGAGTACACTCGGGCAATGAAAATGGGCATTAAGGACGGCGTTCTTACCCAAGTGAAAAAAGACTTTGTCTGGCCCGATGATGCCTCGGGTGAGATAGCACGGATTGTGAAGACAATCGGCCTTGGTGGCTGGACAGCCAAGAGACTGCGCGAACATCAGGAAAACTGGCACATGTTCGACCCACTCACCCTTGCAGGTCGCGGCCCCATGAAGGGCCAATATTACGGGCTTCCATGGCCCTGCTGGGATGAGAAACATCCAGGCAGCCCCGTCCTCTATGACGTTGACACCCCGGTCAATGAAGGCGGCATGGGATTTAGAAACAGATTTGGCCTTGAGCATGAGGGCGTAAGTCAACTTGCAGGTGATGCAGTTACCGTCAAGGGTTCCAAGGTACCGGGTGGATATCCTGAAATCAGCAGGGACAACATCGAAGAGGTGCTCAGCATCCAGCTTACAGCTGACGAAAAATCAAAGATGGGTAAAAACTGGAAGGTGGATTTCAGTGGTATTATCCAGGAAAAATGTCGGGCTGCCGGCGTCGCCCCCTATGGTAATGCCAGGGCACGGACAATTGTCTGGACCTTCCCCGATCCTATCCCCAAACACCGGGAACCGATCCACTCGCCAAGACCTGATCTGGTAGAGAAGTATCCTACCTACGAGGATCAAACCAATAACTTCAGGGTCGATGTCCGCTTTAAATCAGAACAGCAGGCTCAAGACTGGGTAAAAGACTTCCCCACCATGCTGGTGACAATGAGGGTGGTAAACCTGAGCGGGGCGGGAATGTTGGAGAGAACAAGCAAATACCTCTCACATATAACTCCGGAGATGTTTGCCAATATCCATCCTGATCTCGCCTTGGAATACGGCCTTCGTGATGGCGATATGATGTGGCTCCATGCACCTCAGGGCACCAAGATCAAGGTTAAGGCCCAGTATAACTTCAGTGTCACCCCCGACAGAATTGCCCTGCCATATAACTTCGCCGGCATGATGCAGGGTGTCGATATGAGCCAGAACTACCCGGAGGGCACAAAACCTTATAGCATTGGTGAAAGTTCAAACACAATCACCAATTACGGTTTCGATATTGTATCGCAAATTCCTGAGTTTAATGCAGGATTATGTCGCATAGAAAAAGCATAAGGAGGAGTGCATAATGAGTAGTGAACAAGCTCGAATGAAGTCTTTTTGCGACAGCGATCGCTGTATTGAGTGCTTTGGCTGCAGTGTCGCCTGCGCCGAAGCACATGACCTCCCCGTTGGCATAAGCCGCAGGAAGGTTATCACCCTATTTGAAGGTATTGAGGGAAAGGAGATTTCCACCTCAATTGCCTGCATGCACTGTGCCGACGCTCCCTGCCAAAAGGTATGTCCCGTTGACTGTTTCTATATCAGGGAAGATGGCATAGTCCTCCATGATAAGGAAAAATGTATCGGCTGTGGCTACTGTCTCTACGCATGTCCCTTCGGCGCACCCCAGTTTCCCCGGGACGGAGCCTTTGGCACAAAAGGCGCCATGGATAAATGCACCATGTGTGCAGGAGGTCCCGTCGAAACAAATAGTGAAAAAGAGCGACAGCTTTATGGGCAAAACCGGATAGCAGAGGGCAAGGTGCCCATCTGTGCTGCGGTTTGTGCAACCAATGCCCTATTGGTTGGTGACGCCGAGGAAGTCTCTAATATTTACCGAAAAAGAGTCAGTTCCAGAGGTAAAGGAGCATAAAAGTGATAAAGAAATTTCTGATTTCTATCATCACTACCCTATCTTTGGCATCAGCTGCATATGCAGCTGATAGCCAAATTTGGGGGACGATGATAATTCCGAACATCCTCGGTTATGGGCAAGAACAGTCACTACATCTAGGCCCATGGTTCACCTTCTTGCAAGGTGTCTATTTTTCAAAAATTTTCCTCGCCACTATCATAGGCGTGCCAGCTCTCTTTCTCGGCCATTACCTTATCTTTGGCCCGAAAATATTCTCCCATGCTGGAAAAAAAATCTATATCTTCCCTGCCATGCAAAGAATCGTCCACCTGCTGGCAGCGGTGGCCTTTATCATTCTTATTCCAAGCGGATTAATGATCGTCTTTGCAAAGTATCTGGGTGGAGGTCCCCTGGTGGCAGGCGCCAGACATCTACACGGCATTGCCACCCTTATTTTTCTTCTCTCCCTGATTCCAATGTTTTTATTTTGGGTCCGTGAGATGCTGCCAACAGCCGATGATATCAAATGGGTTTTGATCCTCGGTGGCTATCTCAGTAAAGAGATAAAGGAGATCCCCGCAGGTAAATTTAATGCCGGGCAGAAGATGTGGTTTTGGATGGCAACGGTGGGTGGCCTTATTATGATCGGCACCGGAGCCGCCATGTATTTGCAGGATTTCAACTATGGTATAGCCAGCAGTTTAGGACTATCTCAGATTGACCTGCTGCGAATTTCTGTCCTTGTCCATAATGGACTTGCTCTTCTCATTACCGCCTTCTTTTTCACCCACGCCTATATGTCCCTCTTTGCGATAAAAGGGGCAATACACAGCATCATAAATGGCTACAAGGAACATGATGAGGTGATGTATCTTCACAGCTCATATTACAAGCAACTGAAGCAGAGTGGCAAAATAGAGTAGTTGCAAGAAGATTTCAGGACACAGAATTGCAGCCGATAGCGCAGAATACAGGTAATTTTTCTCGGCTGCAGTTCTGCCTTTTTCACCTTCAGTGGGCAGGAATGGAGCAAAGAGTTAGAGAGTCGAACTACTTCTGTAAAAAAAGTTCCGCAAAACGCTTATTGGCAAACTCCTCGACCTCTGCCTGGAGAAGACGATAATTACGGATAAGCTCTTTGGCCTTTGGGGTCAGGGTTGTTCCGCCGCCACTGCCCCGTCCCTTTTGACTAATCACCAACTCGTCCGAAACATTTTGCTGCAGGGTCTTAATATGAGTCCATGCTTTTTTATAGTTCATACCCATATTTTCAGCAGCCCTGGCAATGGAACCATCCACCTCTATTCGTTCAAGAATTTCTGTTTTCCCCTTCCCAAAATGTAAATCATTCTGGTCATTTTCGATCCATATCTTGGTTTTGATGCTCAAAGAGTCCGCATTATCTAACTTCATAAGAATGGTTACACGTAGTTTAATTTAAAAAAATTGAACGGTATTTACAGACAGGCAACATAAAGCTAGCCGATTAAGTGGGCAGAGGCAATTTCTTTTTGCCCCGGTGCCACCAGCCCCGCCAGCCCCTGCCTACCAGAAAAGCCAGGGACTACAAACAAAAAACCCCACAGTTCCATTACAGAAAACTGCGGGGCAAGACCCTAATCCTCCAGGCAAATTCTCAGCAAATTCTAGGCAAAGGCAAATACATCGGTGAGATCACCAGGATTGAGAGTCACCCCGGGTTCCATGGCTATATAGCCATCGGCCTTAACTATGGAGGTGATCATATGCGATCCCTGTTGGTCGATCGGTTTAAAGGTGGGCTCCTCATGCTGTTTATTGGTGATAGCAACACGAATAAAGTTTGTCCTCTTGCCCTTATTGGCAATGGTCTTCTCCGCCCGGGCAGAAAAGCCCTCATGAATATGCTCAAGGCCCTGCAGGGCGGCAAGGGTGGGCAGAACAAAGTTTTGAAAACACATAAAGGCCGATACGGGATTACCGGGCAGACCAAAGAGCAGGGTCTTACCTCGTTTGCCAACATAGAGCGGCTTTCCTGGTTTCTGCCTGATCTGCCAGAAGAGTTGGGTGAAGCCCGCCAGCTCAGCCGCCTCCTTGACATGATCATGTTGCCCCACGGAAACACCACCTGAACAGATAATAATATCACTGTCCTGCTTTGCCCCCTCAATTGACTCTACGGTAGAGGATAAATCATCCAACACATGCAGACATTCAGCAACCACAGCACCCGCTTCCCGAATGCTGCCCTTTAACATCGGCGCATTTGAATCGCGAATCTGATATGACTTTATATCTTTATCAGCAAAGTGGGCCAGTTCAGTCCCGGTGGTGAAGAGGGATACCCTGGGGGCCGCATATACCGGGACAAAATCAAAACCAACGGCTGAGAGCAGGGCGATCTGACGAGATTTCAGCTCCTGGCCCCGACAGAGAAGAGATTCTCCCTGTTTAAATTCCTCCCCCGCATAGCGAACATCCTGGCCCTGACACTTGCATTTTTTAATGATAACCCTGCTACCATTTTCTTCAGTATCTTCAACGCGAATAACCGTATCAACACCCTGGGCAAGCATGGCTCCGGTACTGATCCGAACGGCCTGCCCCTCCTGGACAACTCGTCCGCAGGGTGCCCCCGCCTGAGATTCGCCAACAATAGCTAAGGAGACCGGATCCTTTCCCCCGCCAAGATCCTGCCAACGAACGGCAAAACCATCCATGGCAGAACTTGTATAGCGAGGCGAGGCCTCGGGAGCCGCGATATCTTCGGCCAGGCGACGGGCAAAGGC
Source organism: Desulfotalea psychrophila LSv54 (assembly GCF_000025945.1). Classification (GTDB taxonomy): domain Bacteria; phylum Desulfobacterota; class Desulfobulbia; order Desulfobulbales; family Desulfocapsaceae; genus Desulfotalea; species Desulfotalea psychrophila. The sequence continues at coordinate 3,381,754 of NC_006138.1, forward strand.
CTCCTCAAGTGACACCTGTACTTTTCTTGGTTCAGGTAGGTTCTTCTCTAAAATCGACAGTGCTTCAGGTACAGAAATCATATCAACCCCCAATGGTCGCCATTGAATCTTCACATATTTTATCCTGCAACTCAGCCGTTACATGCCCATCTTTCAACTTGCCGAGGACAGCCTGCTGAATTCTCTCCGCCACCTCGACATCATCTGCCCCATTTCTGAGCAGGGCCCGCAGATCAAGCACGCCACTATCATAGAGACAGTTCTTCAACATACCGCAGGAGGTGATTCGAACCTTATTACAGTGGGCACAAAACTTACGCGATTCTCCTTCAATAAGGCCGAGATTCCCCCTATATCCGGGCAGGGAAAATTTCCGTGCCGTCTCTATCTGGGCAGAAGAGATCTCCGTAAGCTCTGGAAAAAGTCTGACGAGACGATCCTCAAGCGACAGGGCCTTCTTAATTTCCCCACTCTCCTTACCGGAAAAGGGCATCAGCTCGATAAATCGCAGTTGAATGGGATTATCTTCAGTTAATGCCGCCATCTGCCGTAACTCCTCATCACTGGTATCCTCCATGACCACGGTATTTACCTTGAGAGGAATCCCCAAAGAGAGGATCTGATGAAAAACGGCAAGCACCTTCGTTAAACCGTCTCGGCGGGTAATCTGGCTGAAGCGAAGGGGATCAAGGGTATCAAGACTGAGGTTTATTCCCCCAAGCCCCATCTCTTTTAGGCGGCCAAGATGTGGGGAGAGGGCAATGCCATTGGTGGTGACCCGCAGGTCCAAATGCGCTGTTTGCTCCATCAGGGCCTGCATAAAATCAACACAGTCCCGGCGAACAAAGGGTTCTCCACCGGTTATCCTAATTTTATTCACCCCGAATCCGACAAAAATACGGCTGATACGGAGGAGTTCCTGATAGGAGAGAATTTCAGAGTGATCAAGGAACTGGACACCCTCTTCCGGCATACAGTAACGACAACGGAGGTTACAACGATCGGTTATGGAAAGCCTAAGATAAGTAATTGAACGGCCATGCGTATCAACCAACTTAGACTGCGGGGAACTGGGCCCCGGTGAGACATTCATACAGACTCCTTTTCAAGTGGTGGAAGGCTGAACCGTTTCCAGTACAACCCTAACGGCTGCAGACCATGATCCATGCAGAAACCGAAGGCCTTTTAGCTCGGAGTTATATTCTTAAGGCCCGACTACACAACACAGAGAGGCCCCCTATTTACCTAACAGAAAACCATCTTTTTCTCAAGTTATTCTAGCTATTAAGTGAAGATAAACACAGCTAGCAGAGAACTACAGCTATAAGCTGACAGTTAAAAGCAAACAAAAAAAGTTAACCACAGAGGGCACTGAGAACACAGAGGAAATCAATTTAAAAAACAGAAAAGACAAATACTAGAGAAAAACAGGAAAAAAGATACGAGAAAGAGCAAAAAATAGTAGTAGAGCGAAGTGGTGAAAAGCAGAGGTGGAGAAAAGAGAAAAAAACTGAGAAGAGCAAAAGGGGGGAGCTTTACTTAAATTCAAACTCCCCGGGATAGCAGAGCTCAAACAAAGCCTGCCATATTTACTCTACTAATAGGCACCACACTGCTGTTTGCAGCTGTATCCGCACTGGCTTGAACTAGCACCAGATTCGGTACAGGCTCTCCAACAATCAGCATAGCAAACATGATCATAGGCAGAGGCACCAGTGGCAACTAAAAGCAGGGCAGCAAGGGTCATAAGAATAGCTATTTTTTTCATTAAAAACTTCCTCGTCCAGAGTATAGGTGATCGTCTTCCGTTAAATCCCCAAGGGGGATACCAATTGCTACAGGGCGAACTTTTGTCCTCTACCTTAAGGCAGAGATAAAGAGCGGAAAAAAGATACAAAGCAAAGAGATAGCTGTCAAGGAATTCACAACTGACCTCTCACCCCCACAAGCAACAGGCGCACCTATTAGCAACAGCAACTATTTGATTTTTCCTGAATAAATAAGTGAAAGCAGAGTCACCCTTTAGCAAAATATTCAACAGTTACAACCAAAACCTGCCCCGTCCTAACTTTTCCCTTGACTCCTGCTTGACGCCGCTCTGTCTTTTTGTTATTCAACAAGTAAAATACACTAGCAACGACCTTGTTGCCCAGATAGAACTTACTGGCTTTACTCGATTATGTCCTCCTACACATTCAGAAAAAGTTGGCGGAGTCATGGCAAGCAGCAAGAAGAAAATCAAAAATTGACCGGAGCATAATGGAGCACTGAAGCAACCAGACCAATCCTCTTCGTCGTCACCTTGAACAAATATTGGCTGATAGAACAGGAGATGAAGGATTGCCAGGACATGGCCAAGAGAAAAGGGTCAGTTACGACTACACCGCCACGCGAAAATGGTGCCATGTGGGAGGATAGATACCCACGAAATGATGCTGTAAAAGCACTGAAAAAAAGATGGCAGGAAAGCACAGGGTTCCAGCAAAGGTCTCTTGCTGAAACGGCGATGTATCGCTACAAGCAGTTCATTCGTGATAAATTGGCCTCCGCAAACACAAGGTCAAGCTGGTAAGGGCCACTGCTATCAAGGCCGACGGAAATCATCAAATGGCAATTTTTAAGTAGTATACGTTTATTGAAAAAACAAAGGAAAAGAAGATATGAGCTTAGGCGACATGGCATTACGAACCAAACTTATAGCAGGTTTTACGACGATACTTGGATTGTTAGTGGTGGTTTCACTGGTAGGTTATATGGCACTAAATGGTGCCTCTAAAGGGTTTGGCGAATACCGAAAAATGGCTCGGGATGCTAATCTGGCCGGACGTCTCCAAGCCAACATGTTAATGGTGCGAATGAACGTTAAAGACTTTATCATTAACGGTAGTGACAAGGACGTAAGGCAATTCGAAGAATATATTGAAAAGGCGGAAGGTTTTATCGAAGAGGCCCAGGTTGAGATCAATGAGACTAGCCGGGCAGCTAAAATCGATAAAGTTGACGAAAATCAAGGGCTTTACCAAAAATATTTTGTAAAAGTTATAGCACTAAAGGCCAAACGCGATCAATTGGTAAACAATGTACTTAATGTCAATGGGCCGATTATGGAAAACTCGTTGACAGACATTATGGTGTCGGCAGAAGAAAACGGGAATACGACCGCGGCATTCAACAGTGGCCTGGCTATGAAACATCTGCTTCTGGGCCGCGTCTATATGGCAAAGTTTCTCGATACAAATGAGCAAGGAACTGTTCATCGCGTTCATGAGGAATTTCAGAAAATGGAGAAATATCTGGATATTCTTTCTGCGGAATTAGAAAATCCCACCCGCCGGGAACTGCTGGCAAAGATCGTTAAATCAAAAAATATTTATACAAAATCATTCGATAGGATGGTTGCATTTATCTTTGCAAGAAACACAATAATCGCCGAACAGCTTGATGTAATGGGCCCGGCTATTGCGAACAATCTTGAGGAGGTCAAGCTTTCCATAAAGGCTGTACAGGATGAGATTGGGCCACGCATGCAAGCCTCAAACCAACGGGCTGCAACCACTATTTTATTGTTCAGTGCTCTTGCCATAATTATTGGCATAATGCTGGTATTCTTCATTACCCGAAGTGTACTTGCCCAACTTGGTGGAGATCCTTCTGAAATAGCCAGCGTTGCCCACAGCATCTCTGAAGGGAATCTTGTTATAGATTTTAAAGACTCAGGACCAGCTGGGGCCACGGGCGTTTACAATGATATGGAACAGATGGCGGGTAATCTGAGAACGATGTTCAGTGGAATTGCTACTGGTGTTAACACCATGTCTTCATCCGCCACAGAACTTTCAGCCATATCAACTCAGATGAGTCAAAATGTCTCAAACATTACAGAAAGATCCAATGGTGTGGCAACGGCCTCGGAGGAGATGAGCACCAACATGAACTCAGTTGCTGCTGCAATGGAAGAATCCGCCACAAACATCAATATGATCGCCACTGCCTCCGAGGAGATGTCTTCCACCATAGGTGAAATTGCCGAGAATGCGGGTAAGGCACGGACTATCTCTGATCAGGCATTAGACAAGTCTTCCAGTGCATCTGACAATATGGATCAATTGCGAATGGCCGTAAATTCAATCGGTAGGGTAGTTGAAACTATCACTGACATTTCCGAGCAGGTCAATTTGCTGGCATTGAACGCTACTATTGAAGCCGCCCGGGCAGGTGAATCTGGGAAAGGTTTTGCTGTTGTCGCCAACGAAATCAAGGAACTGGCAAATCTCACCGCAAATGCCACCCAGGATATTAAGGTGGATATCGAAGGGATTCAGGGAACAACTTCAACAACAGTAACTCAGATTAATGAAATTTCCGATATCATAAAAGAGGTCAACAGTGTGATAAACGGTATCGCTACTGCTGTTGAGCAACAAGCTTCTGCAACCAATGAGATTGCTGGCAATGTGGCTCAGGCATCGGACGGGATTAGCGAGGTTAACGAAAACATCAACCAAAGTTCAGGCGTTACCGACGGAATTACTAGAGATATAAGAGATATTAGCGGAGCAATGAACGAAATGTCCACCGGCAGTGGCCAGGTAAATGAGAGCGCTCAAGAGCTCTCACGAATCTCAGAAAATCTGAAAGAGATGGTAGACAAGTTTAAAATCTAATGGCTCACCTTGCAGCGGGAGTTTCTGGTCTGACTCCCGCTGTTGCATTTCTCCTCCCCACGCTGGCCCTATAGTGTCCCAATAAAAAACGTTAACCACTGGAACCGAGAACACAGATACTAGAAAAAGCGAAAAAAAAAGTTAACCACTGCTTATGAGCACACAGAGGGAATTAATTTAAAAACAACAGTAAAGCGGAGCAAGAAACAGGAAAAGCAGATACGAGATACTAGAAAAAGCGGAAAAAAAGTTAACCACTGCTTATGAGGACACAGAGGGAATTAATTTAAAAACAACAGTAAAGCGGAGCAAAAAACAGGAAAAGCAGATACGAGATGCTAGAAAAAGCGGAAAAGCGGAAAAACAACAGCGTAGCTGGCTGATGGTGGTGGGCAGGAGGCCAAGCATGAGAGAGGGATAGCACCGACAAAATGAGCATATTCATCTCTTTTACGCAAAAGAAAGGAGCCCCACGAGAGTTTAAGAGGGCTAGCTCAAACAGCTCAAACTCTATTTCCCTGGGATCTCTCTCCGCTGCTCAGCTCCTTGACAAGGGGGCATGATCACCTCTGCCCTAAAAGCTGATGCTCAAACCCAACTCGCCCCCATAACTTGTTACCTCGGAAGCAAAGGCCAAAACCGAAAACGAGCCTTGAAGCATTACCCGTGAATTGAGTTTATAGGAAGTGCCTACTGAGATGGTGGCCCAATCGCTGGCTGCGGGGACGGCGTCCATGGAGTAGGAAGGAGCGTCAGCCGTGGTGATTGAGGCTGTTACCGTATCATCCCGTTCAGACCATTCGTGGTTCCATTTTGCTTCGGCAAAAGGTCGCCATGCATCCACATCCATCGACACGCTCCAACCAAGCTGACTGACCGCGGAATAGCGCTTAATATCTGCAAAAGAGAGAGCCGTAAGACCGGTGGTACCGGTTTCAGTGAAACTGTTAAGTTTAACTCTTTGTAATACCAAGCCTATGACAGGGCCGGTGGTGACAGAGCCAAACTCAAAATCGTTGCCCATACTCAGAGCAAAGGCCAGAGACTGACCGTCGGGATCAGAACTGTTTACATCGGTAAAGATACCTAATTGTACCGGGCGAGATATGTCGTTTTGAAACGCACCGTATGTTGCCACGGCATTAGCCCAAACCGAACCGGCCTTGAAAGCAGTATAGAGGCTTATTGCCTCGTCCGTTTGATCGTAATGGCCACCAGTAGAAAAATCTTGTTTCTGGTCACTGGCTGTAATCGCTGCACCCACGATGAGACCACTGGACGTTTGATAATCCACGCCTATCGAGCCATTAATAGGGGTACCGGAAGCTGTGGCAAAGCCCGCGTTATTATCAATTTCTCGATAGTTGGCGCCAGCACTGGTCCAGACATTGATACCGTTTGGGCCGCGATGTTGCTCCGAGAGGTCAATCTGACGTTGAATAGTGGCTGTGCGCGCTAACCCACCCTGCACCCCGCCTTCGGTGATCAGTGACATTTGACTAGGTGCAACGAGCAGACTGTACTCATAATCGGCCACGATGGTTTGCCCCGCTGTGGTTAAGTGCGCTTGATCGATGTACAGATCGTCCTGCTGAGCAGCCGGGGTAAGAATGGCGATCAGGGCACTAGGGACAGTTGAGGCTTTAGGCACCACTGAAGCTTCGGTAAATCCAAAAAGGGTGGGATTTTTCACTACGTACTTTATGACACTGTTCATATCGGCGGGAATAAAGTTAACCCCCTTCGTCTCCAGCAAGGACCAGAGAGTTGTTTCATAATCGAGCGAACGTTGGTATCCAGCAATATTCTCAGGAGCCAGCTCTCCTCCCAAAACTGCAGACCAGGCATAATAGCTGGAATTCGGTACGATAATAGTGCGAGCACCTGCTGATTGCAGAACTTTGATTTCCGATGCCAGAGCCACTGCCTGATCACTCAGATAAGTGGAGCGGGTGTCAAGCCATGTTGGGTCCTTATCCAACTCATCCTGAACCTTAATCAGATCGTTGTCGCCGGATTTGATAACATAGAGCGCGTTGGGGTTGGCCACACCATTAACCGAGTTGAGGTAGTTCTTCATCTGCTGAACAGCGGAGACGAGCACGCTCACCTCGATCGCCGCATAGGAGTGACCAATAGCATAGTTGGTTCCTCCGCCACCAATCGGTGCGGCGCTCAAGCCAAACTTTCCTGCCAGTATGGTGGTAGACATCAGCCCGTTTCCTGCAAAGCCACCTTTGGCTCCTTGAGCAACGGCGGCAACGATGGCAACATCATTATCAGGAATTCCCGTCGAATGATAACGAAAATAACCACTGTCCAGATTACTATCGCCAACTCCAACAAATTGATTGAACCCTTCAGCACAGGCTCCGTTGGCAAGGGTTAGAGTGGCGAAGGTTAGTAATCCGGTTGAGAGGGCAAGTTGCTTCAGTGTTAACATGAAAATCTCCCGTAATTGGTGTATTCGCACGACAAATCATACTGCACTTTTGGCAGAGAATTGCAGAGGTGTAAGAGAGCAACTGTCTCCACAATTTGGCCACCATGAAAGCTTTCTGGCAATCGTACTTTTCAGAGACATCCCCTAATATTAAAAGACTACATCCATATTATGGCAATGTAGCCTATCTCTTTGTACTCGTTTATTTACTATACATTTTCCTATCATAGACCCCAAGGAGATATTAATCAATTTAATATCTCTGCCAAGCAGATTAGCTTCAGTGAATCATCTATTTCAACATGGCCCTGTTGGACACATAGAAGCGAACAAGAGATACTAGATACTAGAAAAAGCGAAAAAAAAAGTTAACCACTGCTTATGAGGACACAGAGGGAATTAATTAAAAAGCAGAGAAAACAGATCAAGAAACAGGAAAAGCAGATACGAGATGCTAGATACTAGATGCTAGAAAAAGCGGAAAAACAAGTTAACCACAGAGGACAATGAGGACACAGAGGGAATTAATTAAAAAGCAGAGAAAACAGATGCTAGATACTAGATACTAGATGCTAGAAAAAACGGAAAAACAAGCTCAACCAATAACCTTCCCCTTGAATAAGCCATAGCCCTTTAGTATTACAAACAAATGCAGTTAAAAGAGGCGTCAGGAAATTAGCATTTCCCTGTAAACCACAGAAGCTACGCGGCGCCTAAACCACAAAAACAACCTCGTGGCTCATTCGGAGTCGTTATTTTTCTGTTGTAGCACTTGAATGTGGGAAGAGTTGATAGAAAGATTAAGATGAAAAGGATAAAAGTAGCTTTTCCAGATGTTACTCGCAGTTCAGCGATTAAAGGGCTAAGAAGAATGGAAAAAATTTATAAGTATTTTAGGTACGATGTTCTTGATTTGGTTTTTCGCAAAAAAGGATATTGTGGTGTTAAATGTTCATTGCCACAAGACTACAATGACCCGTATGAACTTTTCTTAGGGATGGATTTGTCTATTCCACCAGAGCATCTCGCATTTTATTACGACATAGTCAGTGGGATTCCTCAAAACCCAACGACATGCTTCTCTTATTCTCCTATCGTTTCACCAATGTGGGCTCACTACGCGAATAATCACTCTGGCTTTGTACTCGAATTTGACCTTGAGGGCTTACAAAAACACTTTGAAGGAAATCCGCTCTGGAACGTATCTTATCGTAAAGCTCCTCTTGAAAACTTAAAGGAAATACTAGCTAGAGCTGCTGGTACACTGAAGCCTCGTCATTCATACGCACTACAGGAAGCTGTTTTCGTTGAATCATATTTCTCTAAATATGATCAATGGGCATACGAACAAGAATGTCGATTCGTTGATATGACCAAGATCACTGAAAATGTAGCTGGCGATGATATTTTATTTATACCATTGGAATTTGTTACCGCATTTATTGCAGGTCCTAAATATCCAACGGATAAGATTCAACACTCATGTGATATATCCTCAATAGCGGACATGAAATGGTATGAACTTGTTATTGGTAAAAGCCATCCAAAACCCTACATTAAAGCCCAGAATAACGAAATTTTTATTTTCGAAGACAAGCAATTAGTTTTATCAACTAACAATTGCAGTAGTTGTTCTGAACCTCTAGTTAACGACAACAAGCTTTGTCCGTGGTGTGCGATCACTGAATCCCATAGAAAAGTTGCTGCTCAACACAATCCGTTCAGAATGATAAGTGCCATGGGAGGCTTAGACGATTATATGGAGGCTATGAATAAAATCGGGCGGTAGGTGAAAAAACTAACGAACAAGGATAGATCGTAAAAGGATAGCGATCCACGATCTTATCCTACTGTGTTGTGCCATGAGACGCGGAGGCGATATCACCTCCACGACTCAACCGTATCAGCGGTAATCTACTCTGCCTCTGCCTTTTCCTCGTCTGGCTTCTTGCCGGTTCTGCGCTTGGCCAGCTCATTATTTTGTTTAACAAACTGAGCAATATCGGCGCTAATGCTGGCAAATGTTTCCGGCTTGACCTTGCTCATAACATTCATATACTCAATAAGGCTACCATTAGTAATCTGGATTACCTCAGCTTTTAATCTTGTGGCCGAGGCGAGACTCTCCTTGCCAGCAATCAGCTCTCCCTGGGACATGGCGATGTTTTCAAACTCCTCTTGGGCCGTGGCCAGGATGCTGATCGAATCGTCCATCCCTTTGAGATTGGCAATAGCCTTAACAATATCCGGTTCTGCCAGATCAGTCAGCAGAGAGTTGATCCTGGCAGACTCGGCACTGTAATCCTCTCTCTGAATTCCCATACCATATTGACTGAGCACCGCATCTATCACCGCTGCAGCCTCCTTCATTTTGGGGAGAGGGATGTAGGTGTAGCCATCCACCAGGTAAAACAGTGCGCGTATTGCCTCGTCCCGCACCTCATCTTTTTCTGCTAGTTGCGAATAGGCCTCCAGGCGATTAAGGGCCAGGGTGAAATCATCATCGAGGGTGGTGAGTTCTGTTAAAATAGGGCTGAGGTAGGTATCACTGCTCCAGTCATTTTTGCTAAACTCTTTGAGGATACGTGTTGCCAGGTTGTTAATATCTGCGTTTCTACTGGATTCTCTAACTTTGCTAATTGTTGCCATCACTACAGCCTCCAATTTGAATTAAAAGACAAAAAAACTCTGAAAACATATGTGCTACCAAAGCACATCAGCTACATCTCTTCTTGAGTTAAGGGGCAAAGAGTAACTTTGTCAAGCACCCCAGCCCATGCCACCAAAGATTCTCACCAAGATGCATGGCCTTACCTAAGTATCTGCCAAGCCATAAGCTTCAGCGAGGCAATAAAGGGATGGGCAAGGGGCAAAGGGGAAAGGAGGTCGTCTACAGATGGAGAAAGCCTGAAACACCGAGGAGACGAGCAATATACAGATGTATAAAGCCTCAAACACCGAAGAAACAGACAATATACAAATGTATAAAGCCCCAAACACCGAAGAAACGGACAATATACAAATGTATAAAGCCCCAAACACCGAGGAGACGAGCAATATACAGATGTATAAAGCCTCAAACACCGATGAAAGAGACAATATGCAAATGTATAAAGGCTCAAACACCGAGGAAACACAATATACAGATGCAGACAGGGCAAAACCTTGAGGAGATGGCCAATCTACATCCATACAGAGGCCCAAAACTTGGGTAGACGGCCTATCTGCGAGGGTAGACAGTCTTTTTTTATGTCGTAGGATCAAGATCCCTGCTTTGCCCTTACTGACAGCTCGCCATCCCGCTACGCTCCACTGCTAAAGCTGATAGCTTGGTCTTCCCCCCATTGACAGGCTAACGGTGATGAGCAAAAAAACTTCGCGTTGTTTTAAACAGTTACTGATGTATACTGAGATAGTTTTAAAGTCATAAATGAATTTATGTACAACTTAATTATTAAGGAGTCTTCAAGTGGAATTTCTTACCGCCACGGTCTTTTCTGGTGTTTTGTATGACATGCTCAAGTGTGGAGCTGGTTTAGCATCTGATAATATAAAGAAAAAACTACAAGATTGGTTGATCGACGACAATATGGCCAGCAACATTGAGGCTGAACTGGCAAAGCTACAGCTATCAGATGAAATGAGTGAATCTGCCATTGCCAAGAAATTAACCAGCTCAGACGAAATTACAAAGATCTTAAAAGAGATAAAACCTATCAATCAAACTACGATTACACAAACACACTCTGGTACTGGAGACAATATAGCTGGAAATAAAGTTATTAATAACTGATGAGTAACAGCATGACGGAACCCATTTCTCAATATCATTATGGCCAAGGAGACAATGTTAGAGACAAGATCATCAACCGGGCTATCTCTCCCAAGGCCCTCCTAACTCCCATCCACTCTGTACTAACAAGTTTACGACACCGTCAACTAGAACAAGCGAAAGAAAAGCTAACCACCATAAACTCCACATCAAGCCTAGATACAGATACCATCGCCCTACTTAACATCATTCAGCTTTTGGTTAAGTTGACTGAAGATAACCCTCCAGCAGATAGTTACCAGCTATTAAACTCCTACCTCGCAACAGATCCAGATCAATTCTGTCGAGATATTGCTATCTCTGCACAAATCCAACTTGATGCCAAACATGACAACCACCTTGATGCTCATACACGATATACCGCAAAAAAGAGACAAGGGATATACACCAATGAAGCATATTATGCCCTCATAGCAAACCTTGATGAAATAAAGAGCGTTTTCAATGAACAAAGATTGCAACTTACTGAGATTGAGTTGTGTGGTTTAGTACGTGGAGCACTAAGGCTAGAAGCTCCTGATGAAGCTCTGGAAATAGCAAAACTCCTACACTCTATTTTGCCAGACCTTAACAGCAAAACGCTTATCCTTTTCACAAAGATATGTCTATTTAATAAAACAATCTCCGAATCTAGCGAAGCTAGACATTATTGGAGCATAACTGCAAGTAGTCGCAGAAACCTACTTAACCTATGCGACGAAACCGTTTGTCTAATGAACAACTGCAAGGGTAACGACACTAGAGTAGTCAACATAGCCACATCATTACTTAACCACGTTTTGGGTGAATACCAACCACTGGCAGACGTTTGTTGGGATTTCATTTCTAAGGTAGAAGCACAATCACCTGATATCGCATCTGAAATTCGCCGTATATATGAGCGAAAAAGAAGAACCACAGGAGGGATATCAGGCAAAATAGCCAAAGCTCAAGAAGATCCAGCATTCAAAAGTGACACCATAAACGAAATAACGAAATCAACAAACATCTCTGCAGAAGACTCCTTTCTACTAAGTAACATTGGAGATCAAGACACCATCCAAAAATGGCTTGGCTCCGGTGGAGCCATATCAAATACGAATCAGCTTGTAAGTGACGTTGCCCTGCTTGAACTAAAAACGATGGCATGCAAGGACACCAAGAAAGCAGTTGCAGAACTCCAAGAGGCGGCTGATGAGTTCACCAATAAACATCAAGCTGACTTGGGCAGCTTAGATCCTCGAAACGCGCTCTCTCTAGCTGAGAAACTCTTCAATCTAGAAATTTTTCCTGCTGCATGCGAGTTACTAAAACCGCACATTCCTAGCAGTGATATCTGGGCCTCACCCATTCTTCAATGTTATCTCAATGCCCTACTTTACAGCCAGAAAATGATGTCACTGAATTCAATTTTGGAAAAAATTGATATAAATGACTGGGATGACGTTATTTGGCAAATAAAAGCACGTCAACTTGGCCATGGCCACAACTATAAAGATGCCATCAATGCCGCAGAAAAAGCATTAGTATATTCAAACACATCACGTTACAGTTGGTCTCTTCTTATTTATTTTCACAACCAAAATGACAGCAACAAAGACTTAATCTCCCAAGTGGTGAATCGGATTCCAGATGAAATATTCTCCCAACCATCTGAGATAGGTTACCAGCTACTGTCTGAAATTGTAAGAATAGGAGATTTTTCGAGAGCCGAGTTTTTTATAATTGACTGGTTTATCAAAAACCCCGATCATTGTGCCATTCCTTTCACAGACTTCTACCTTTCGATAATTTTAAAGGGCCACGAAGAACTCAATCCATCGCCTACCGTGGGTGACTGTCATGGCGGGCTACAATATAGCTGTGATGGGAAAATCACGACTAAACTGTTAGTCACGGAGAAAATCGCACCACACCCATCTTTGATCAATATTTCATCTCCACTGGGACAACTACTATCGGCAATGGATATAGAGGACACCCAACAACATGGCATGATGGATATTAAGCTTATCAAACGAGAACCACCCTATATAGCCATATTCAACATTGCATCGTCATTAAGAGAGGCTCTCAATGATGGTTCTGACTGCTTCTACTCATTCACATTGCCTGAAGACCCAAACGAGATGTTCAGGGCTTTGGAGCGAAAGCTGACTCCCTCCCAAGGCAACAAAAGCACCCTCCTCGCCAACCCCAAAATGCCACTATTCCTAAAAGGCTTCTACAACAATAGCCACGAAATAGTAAAGTCAGCGTTCCAACTCCTCACAGCAAAAACAGCTACTAAACAGGATTTACCAGCGTTCGGCGAGGAAAATCCAGAGCAAATCATTCTGGATGTCTATTCTGCAAGCTACCTGGCACTGACTGGTTTAAGCGACAATTTGATAAATTCTCACATTAAAATTGCCATAACTATCGAAACAAAATTCTATATAAAACAGTGGCTAGAAGATGTAAACCGTGAGGATTATCTTACCATAGGCGTTCACCCTGAGGGGGGCCTCTTACGCTGTACCGCTGAGGATATGCGTCTACAAACAGTCGATATACAAAAGGCTCTCAACCAAATACTAACTAAATCTGAGGTAATATCCCCGAATTTGATTGATACCCCACCAGAAGTATTGAAAATAGAGGACGCTGTAGACCCATCAGTACTTTCCAGCCTTAAACTTTCAATAACAAACAACATTCCTTGGCTATGCATTGACCTAATTTTTGCACAATTATCAAAAAGTTGTGGGCACCCTATTGTAAATGCGCTCCATTTTTTTACATTCCTGGACAGTAATCTGCCAATTGAGCATTTGCATAAAGGATTATACTTACATGTCACAGCGGGATTACCGTACCCCATAACTTACGAAAACATAATCCAGCTCAGCAAATCAAAAGAAGAACATGCACATTACTTTTTAGCTGAAATATTAAGAATGTATCCTAATGCTTCCCCTAACACCAACGCCACAATACAGTTCTTACATCATATTCTTATAATAATTTTAACAAATGCCTATGAAGATGGAGAAATACTAAAGGGCCTTAGTGTGACCAACCCAAGAAATAATGGGTACACAGAACGTGTATTTAACGCATGTTGTGATGTTTCAATGGAGTGTAAAGGTAATGAAGAGGCACATTATAAGCTTGCTATGCTATTAACCCACCTCTTTCACACATTCCGCGAAATAACCCCAATAATCAATCTTATACGCTATATGGCTTCGCGTTTCATTATTGGTCATATTATGTGTGCAGAAACCATCAATAATCATGTTATTGATCTAATCACAAAAATAAGAAACAACGAGATATCATAATACTTCAGGCCAAACCTTAAACGGCTTAATGAAACACACATAAACGAAGCGACTCGGCGGTAAGACATTTGAGCTAGAGAAGAAAGGAAGAGAAGGGTGGTGCCCTGCAAGGCGGATCTGTATTGAGTAGGATCAGCCCTCGAAAGAGGAAGGCCACAGAGTAGAGATGGAACGGAGAAACCGGGAACGGAGAGGCAGAGCTTTTTGCTAAAAGCAGAAGGCAAAAAAAAAGGTCTCACAGCAAATTGCTGTAAGACCTTTTAACAAATGGTGCACCAGGCAGGATTCGAACCTGCGACTCCTTGATTCGTAGTCAAGTACTCTATCCAGCTGAGCTACTGGTGCAGCGAAGATGCACTTTTTTACCCTAATTCTCCGATAAAGGCAAGGGTATTTTTCATCTTTTTTCCTCCTTAAGCACCTTAAATGACAATAAGGATGGAACAATAATCATTTAGAAAATCATCTTTTTTGAGAAAAGCAGTCCCCACCCCAACAGCAGAGAAAGGCCCGCCGTTGGCACTGGCAGATATCCTCATAGTCGGCAAGATTTATCTTGGCATTACAGAGATTAGAGGTATATCATTATAGGAGTTAATTTTTAAAGGATCTCTTAGATCCCTGCCAGCATCTATCCCCCTAAAAGGACAATACATTCAGGGGGGGCAAAGAGAAATCTCCGCAGGGCAGGGGCAGGAAGTCTGGAAAAGATAAGAATAACGACTCTCACTAGAAGGTGAGAGCCTTGAAGGCCATTAACCAGCACCACTGATATGGAGCAAGAGCTCTTGCCCCACAACAATGATCACGAGGAGCTAAAATGAGCAAAGGAAAACAAGGCAAAGAAGGCAAGAAGGTACCGGCAATGACCCTTAAAGAGAAGAGGGCAGCCAAAAAGAGCAAAAAAGAGCCCAAGGATCCACTGGTAAGCTAAGCTGTTAACGAAAACTGGCCAGTGGCTGGTATCGAGACCAGGTGAGCTAGGAGATTTGTAGAAATCCCATCGGCAAATCCCCACTGATCCCGATACCATCCCCCCAAATGCCACTGCCTGCCCCACTGAATACGCACAGACTCTCTGCAGACTTCCAGCAACTCCTCCATCTTTAAGCAACAACTAGCAGTTTAGGCGCCCCCCTCAGACCATTTCACCCCATTGTTATTTGCCTGCCAATATCATATTATTTAGAAGTCAGCGAATAAACCAGCCTAGAAAAGCTCCACAACCAAGAGAGGATAGATATGAAAGTATCACGACCCTGTGTTGCCAGCATGACATGCGCTATTGCCTGCGCCTTACTATTAAGTGGCTGCAATACCAGCAGCAAAGATGATCCCAACACCCTGTACAGCACCAAGATATCTGAGCCAATCAGCCTCAGTGCGGATAATCCCATCTGGGACAAGGCCACTCCACTCAAAATTTCTCTGACAGAAACCCCATATAAACCGACAGGCTATAAGGGCATGCCCCAGACAAACGTTGTTCTCAAATCACTTTATGATGAGAAAGACCTCTATATACACATGCAGTACGATGATCCGACCAAGAGCCTGGACCGATTTCCCTGGATCAAGCAGAAGGATGGTTCCTGGCAGCAGCTGATGAACAAGGATCAAACCGGCCATGAAAACGACTATTACGAGGATAAGGTAGGTTTTTTCTGGAACATCAACACCCGTGGTTTTGACAAGAAGGGATGTACCATCTCCTGCCATCTCACCGTCGATGGAATGAATAACGACATCGCCGATACCTCGGCAGGCAGAAAATATACCCGCTCAGCAGACGAGACCATCGACATGTGGCATTGGAAATCGGTAAGAACAGGCGTCCCCTTCAACCTCTCCCACGATCAGTATGTTGACAGTGTGGCCGATCCCAAAAAGAACAAAAACTGGGGTCGTCATGGTGATGAGAAGACCAGTGGTGGTTACACCAACAACCAGACAAAAGACAAAACAATGCCCGCCTATATGAGCAAGACCCCCGGCGACACCAGAACCTATCTCATCGATAACGAAAAAACCGCCTTTGTCGACCACTTCAAAACAGGCGATATGGTTCCCGGCATTATTGTGGAGAAGATGACCGGCTCGGCGGCAGATATCCAGACAAGCCAGGAGTATAAAAACGGTCAATGGACCCTGGTCTTTAAGCGTAGCCTCACAACCAATCACCCCAAGTCGGCCAGTCAGGATGTCCAGTTTAAGGACCTGAAAACGCCCTACTATTTTGGTATTGCCGTGTTTGATAACAGCCAGATAAACCACGTTTACCATGAGGGAAGCATAAAGCTTCAGTTTAAATAGGAGGTGGCCTGTGACTATCCAACAACTCAATACCCAGGCAAAGATAGCCATTTCGCTGTTTTTGCTCTTTATCATAACGGCGACATGCTCCTCCGTTATCCTCCTGAGCCTTGAGCTCAGCGGCGAAACATCCGGCTTGAAGATACCGACAATCAGTCAAATCAAAAGCAAGTACAGCAGTCCCGAACTGGTTGCCTCCATGCGAGGGGGAATGTATGAGCATGTAACAGCGGATGAAGATATTGATCTGGTGGATCAGTGGATCAGAGATGGTGCCAGCCGTGAGGATGCATCATATAAGGCGGTGGCAAAAATCATAAAGCTTGATTGCGTCAACTGCCACAGTAAAGGGTCCACCATGTCACAGGCAATCCCCTCCCTACCCCTTGAGACCTATGAACAGATCCTGGCCCACACAGAGTCCGGTTACTCCTGGTCGAAGATGTCTAAACAGGCGCATATCCATATGTTTGGCATAGCTATGTTCCTTATCACCTTAACCCTCATCTTCTCCTACACCAGCTACAGCAATAGTATAAAGAACACCCTTATCCTCACCTCCTTCGGTGGGGCCTTTCTGGATATTTTTTCCTGGTGGTTCTCTAAATACTATACGGGTTTGGTCTATCTTATCTTCGGCATGGGTGGACTTATGATCGCCTCCATCCTCCTTATGTCGTTCCTTATTCTGATAAATATCTGGCAGAAGCAGAGAGACTAACTATTTTAAAAGCACATAAAAAAGGCAACCGGTACCACAGGTTGCCTTTTTTTTGTCCCCGCCAGGGGAGACCCTTCAGCTATAGCTACCTACTCCTCAAGTTCGGACACGGGCAGACCCAAGGCCATGGCAACCCCCTCGCCATAGGCCCTATCGGCCTTTTGGCAGTTAGAGGCATGACGCATCTTGATTGCCCGAGGGGCATCGCCTAAGGCCCTTGCCGTGTTCTCAAAGAGCACCTTTTTTTGTTCAGCAGTCATAAGCCTGAATAGATTGCCGGGTTGAGAGTAGTAGTCATCGCTATCCTCTCGATGATTCCAATGGTCAGCCGCCCCTTCAAGAGTGAGGGGTGGTTCTTTAAACTCAGGCTGTTCCCGCCACTCACCATAACTATTAGGTTCATAGCCACGGGTTCCCCCATAATTCCCATCGACTCGCATGGCCCCATCCCGATGAAATGAGTGAAATGGACATCTGGCCCTGTTTACCGGGATGAGATGGTGGTTAACCCCAAGACGATATCGCTGGGCATCACCATAGGAGAAGAGCCTACCCTGCAACATCTTATCGGGAGAAAAGCCGATGCCCGGGACAATATTGGCCGGATTAAAGGCCGCCTGCTCTACTTCGGCAAAATAGTTCTCGGGATTCTTGTTCAGCTCCATAATGCCTACGTCAATGAGTGGATAATCGTCATGCGGCCATACCTTGGTCAGATCAAAGGGATTAAAGGGAAAATTTGCGGCCTCCTTTTCAGGCACCACCTGAATCTGCATCTTCCAACTGGGAAATTCATGATTATCAATGGCCTCCAAGAGATCACGCTGATGGCTCTCCCGATCCCTGCCAACCAGTTTTTCCGCCTCCTCATCACTGAGGGTCTTAATGCCCTGCTGGGTTTTAAAGTGGAATTTGACCCAGAATCGTTCATTGTTCTCATTGAGAAGACTATAGGTATGGCTGCCATATCCATTCATATGTCGATAGGAGAGGGGAATACCCCGATCACTCATTGTTATGGTGACCTGATGAAGTGCCTCCGGCAGCGATGACCAGTAGTCCCAATTATTGGCGGCACTGCGCATATTGGTGCGGGGATCACGCTTGACGGCGTGGTTCAAGTCTGGAAACTTGAGAGGATCTTTCAGGAAGAAGACCGGCGTATTATTACCGACCAGATCCCAGTTGCCCTCTTCGGTATAAAACTTCATGGCAAAGCCCCGAATATCCCGTTCGGCATCGGCTGCCCCCCTCTCTCCTGCCACCGTGGAAAAACGAACAAAGAGATCAGTCGTCTTCCCTATCTCTGCGAATATTTTTGCCTTGGTATAGGCCCTGATATCATCGGTAACGGTAAAGGTTCCGTAGGCACCAGATCCCTTGGCATGCATTCGCCTTTCAGGAATGACCTCCCGGTCAAAATGGGCAAGTTTCTCCATAAACCAGACATCCTGGAGCAGCAGAGGCCCACGAGGTCCTGCTGTCATAACATTTTGATTGTCTACAACAGGCGCACCGTTGTTGCCTGTTAATTTATCTTTCTCATCCTTCATAACAGCTCTCCTTGGCTTAGGGGTACGGTTTTACAAGAGGGGACTCCTTTAGTTCAATGTTCATGCCAGATTCGATCACCCGACATCGACCCACCTTAAGAGTATCAAAAGCCCTACCACAATAAAAGCGTTGGGGGGCAAAGAACTCATCCCCAAAAACAAGGCCTTACTCACAGACATGTTGCACTTGCCATTTGAATTCACCGCCACCAGGCAATAAACTGAACCAAGCGCATCAGCCCCTTTTCCCATGAGCGAGCAGAACAGGCTCAGTCAGGGGAAATGGGCCGCGCAGGAGGGTACCGTTAAAGGAAGAACGATTTACAGAGTCTTAAACCTCAAGGAGCTCAGATATGGCAAGAGAAGGTAATAAAAATCAGGCAGTCTATTTCTTCGGGACCTGCCTTGGCGATATGATGTACGCAGACTCGGCAATGGCAGCCATACACCTCATTGAAAGGGAAGGGTATCAGGTGGTTTTCCCCATGGAGCAAGCCTGTTGCGGACAGCCTGCCTACAACTCAGGTTTTATAGAAGAGGCGCGGGAGGTAGCCTGGAAACAGGTGGAGGTTTTTTCAAAGCATGACTATCCAATCGTTGTGCCCTCGGGATCATGTGCCGGAATGATGAAAATTCATTACCCTCAGTTATTTCAAGACTCAGACAAATTATTCGAAGTTAAGAGATTCAGTGAACGAATCGTAGAGCTTACAACATTTTTACACCAAGCAGCCGGGGCGCAATATATTGACAGAGGAGAACAGATAAAAATAACCTGGCACTCCTCATGCCATGCAATGCGGGAGGCGCAGTGCATTGAAGATTCCAAGGCCCTGCTTGCCCAGCTGGCCAATGTGGAGCTGGTAGAGCTTAAGCGAGAGCATGAATGCTGTGGTTTTGGCGGCACCTTCTCTATTAAGCAGCCATTAATTTCCGGAGCAATGGTTGCTGATAAGGTAGCAGATGTAGTTGCAACGGGAGCCTCTGCTGTTATCAGTGGTGATGCCGGCTGCCTGCTGAACATTACCGGCAAAATGGAAAAAGAAAATATAAAGATACCCGGTATTCATATAGCTGAATTTATTTGGGGGCGAATCAATGGCTAGCACATCAGAATTTGACTTTAACAAAAATATAGCAGAGGCATTGGCAGACACTGAACTACGGGCCAACTTCCGGGCTGCAACGGATACCTTACTTGCCAAACGCAAGACAATATTTTCCTCTCCGGAAGAGACTGAACACCTGCGTGATGTGGGCAGTTTAATGAAAAAAAATGTTATCGGCAAGCTCCCACAGCTGCTTGAGAAATTCGAGAAACAGTGCATTAAAAACGGCATAATAGTGCACTGGGCAGAGACAGCCCTTGAGTCCAACGAACTTATCCTTGGCATCCTCGATGAACATTCGGTAACCAAGGTCATTAAGGGTAAGTCAATGACCACAGAAGAGACTCATCTCAATGCCTATCTTGAAAAGCATGGCAAAGAGATAATAGAAACTGACTTTGGCGAATTCATCCTCCAGCTTAACAATGAGCCACCATCACATATTATTGTTCCTGCGGTACACAAGAACAGAAAACAGATCGCCAGAGTATTGGCCGATAATCTACCCGACATGGAGTACACCGAGGATGTCGGCGTCATGCTCACCAAGGTACGCAGCACCCTGCGCAGCCATTACCAGACTGCTGATGCCGGAATATCCGGAGTCAACTTTGGCATAGCCGAAACAGGCACCCTATGCCTGGTGGAGAATGAGGGCAACGGACGCATGTGTACAACGGTGCCCGACTTACATATTGCCCTGATGGGAGTAGAAAAAATCGTTGAAAATCTGGCGGACATCCCTGCCCTGTACCGCCTGCTCTGCGGTTCCGCCACCGGCCAGCGCATCACCACATATTTCAACATGATATCCGGCCCACGTAAGAAAGACGAACGGGACGGCCCCCGAGAGGTACATCTTGTTCTCTTAGACAACGGTCGTTCCCGGATAATGAATGATCCGCAGTTAAGCGAGTCACTGAAATGTATTCGCTGTGGCACCTGCCTGAACCACTGCCCCGTCTTTACCCGTATTGGCGGGCATGCCTATGGCTCAGCATACCCCGGCCCCATTGGCACAATACTTACGCCACAACTGGAAGGGCTCAATCCCAAAGGTGCTCTGGCTACAGCCTCATCACTCTGCAATGCATGCGCTGAAGTATGCCCGGTGAAGATTCCCATCCCGGAAATTATTCGCAGAATACGCGACGAAAGTTACGGCAATGGTGATCTCTTAAAAATTGGAGGAAATGGCTACAAGAAAAATCTAATTGAGACAGTGACCTGGAAGGCCTGGAAAATTGCCCAGGTTAACCCTGTTATAAATAAGACAATGCTTTGGTTCTTAACTACCTTTGGCAACAAGTTGCCAAAGGTAGGGCCACTCAAGGCATGGACCAGTGTCCGCACTGCACCGAAATTCGGCAAACAGAGCCTTAAGGATCGGGTAAAAAAGGAAGGTATTCGTCATGAGTAGCACTAATAGTCGTGAACAGATCATGGGCCGTCTCTACAATGCGCAGAAGTATGGCACTGACGCCTATCTCCCCGAAAAAAAAGAGTGGTCAATTGAAAACTGGTCTAGAGATCAGTGTATTGCCAAATTTACCGAATACATGAGCGCGGTGCAGACAGAGGTTTTTAGAGTGGGAGGAGATGCATGGGTAGATGAACTTAATCTGCTCTTCAAGGAGCGCGGAATTTCAAACATGCTCTACGCGCCCGCAACAGATATTGGCAAGACCATTGATAAGCAGTGGCCCGCAGACAGTCCCTGCCAGCCTATTGCCTGGGACAAAGATGTGGAAGAATTTAAAGAGGAGCTCTTTGCCTATGACGCAGCCATTACAACTTGCCTTGGCGGCATTGCCGAATCAGCAGCTGTAATCCTCTGGCCAACACCTGAGGAACCGCGTCTCATGTCAATAGTACCACCACTGCATATAGTTGTAGTGGAGGCAGATAAAATATTCACCTCATTTCAGGAGGCAATAGAAAAGCTTAACTGGAGCGAAGCAATGCCTACCAATGCCCTGCTTATTTCAGGTCCCTCGAAGACTGCTGACATTGAGCTGATTCTGCAATTTGGGGTACATGGACCAACAGATTTTATTGTATATATCATTGACTGATATCTGGCTATTGGATTCAGTAAAGCAGGGACTCGGACGCCCTTAGCAGAAGGGGTGGCAGGATGGGCAAAAAAAAAGGAGTTACAGCAAATTGCTGTAACTCCTTTTTACAAGTGGTGCACCAGGCAGGATTCGAACCTGCGACTCCTTGATTCGTAGTCAAGTACTCTATCCAGCTGAGCTACTGGTGCGCTCAAGACGTTGCCTTTTTACCCCGTTGGGGAGACAAAGGCAAGGACTTTTTTACACTTCTTTCTCTTTTTCTGCCCGATGGAAGACTATCTCGTTCTCCGCAGGCTTAAAACGAGACTCAACGACGATCATAATCTCAACCTCATTATTATTTTCCATCTCAGTAATCTCCTGGCGCTTATTGTTCAGCAGATAAGAGGCCACATCCAAAGGAAAATGACATTCGATTTTAACCACGGGTTTACGGCTGGCACCCGTTTGAATGCGGCGCAGATAAAAGAGGGCAAGGGTTTCAACGGCTCGAACTATTCCACGTCCCTTACAGTGCTGACAGACACGATAGGCACCTGCCTCAATGGGTGAGCCAAGCTTTTGCCGAGATATCTGCATCAAACCGAACTTAGAGATTCTGGTAAAGTCCACCTTGGCCTTATCCCGCTTCATGGCAATCTTCACCTGTTTTTCCACAGCATTGATATGCTTCTTATTGCGCATATCAATAAAATCGACAACAACAAGTCCACCAAGATCACGCAGTCGCAGCTGACGGGCAAACTCGGACGCGGCCTCCATGTTGGCCTGAAAAATAGACTCGTCAAAGTTCTTACCCTTTGAGGTAGAGCCGGAGTTCACATCAATTGCCACCAAGGCCTCGGTGGGATCGATAACAATGGAACCGCCCGAAGGAAGACTCACCTGAGGTTGATAGATAGACTCTATCTGATCTTCAACGCTGAACTGGTTAAAAATAGGGCGACTACCCTTATGGAGACGCACCTTCACATTTTGCTGATTGGCAGGGAGCATGCTGACAAACTCATTCACCTGCTCAAGGGCAAGCGGGGCATCCACCAGGATCTCCTGAATAGAGGGATCATAGTGCTCGCGCAGAAAACGCATAACACTTCGATGATCCTCATAGATCAAACCAACATCTTTAATTTCCTGCCCCTTCTCCCGAACATCTTCCCATAATTTAAGCAGGTAGGTTACATCACGGGCTAGGGCCTCTTCATTAATATCAACACTTGCCGTTCGAACAATCCAACCTGTACCTTCCGGAATGCCCAAAGAGCGCATGGTGTCACGTAGCTGGGAGCGACGCTCTTCACCCACTATCTTGCGGGAAATACCAGCAGAATCAGAGCCAGGCATTAAAACAACACATCTACCTGGTAGCGAGAGATAGGTGGTCATATTGGCACCCTTCTTACCCACCTCCTCCTTAACTACCTGCACCAGCAGTTCCTGACCGCGTGCCATCACGTCTTCGATCTTCAGACGTCTCCAACGACGCTCTTCAACATTCTTGCGCGCACTCTCACTCAAATCAGCCCTATAATATTCAGGATGAATCTCGCTAAAGGGGAGAAAACCATTTTTTACCGTACCATAATCAACAAAGGCTGCCTGCAGGTTAGCTTCAACGGCAACGACCTTAGCCTTATAGATATTGTTTTTGGTTTGAGCCCGGGTAACCGTTGAGACATGAATAGACTCAAGACGACCATCCTCCAACAGGGCCAGACGACACTCCTCCGGTTCCTCTGCATTGATAAGAAGACGGACATTTTTAGACTTTTCGAGACCGGTAAAAACTATATCATCATCCCGTTTTGCCTTGCGAGAACCAGAGCCAAAATCATCGTCTGCTACCTGAGGCGCTACCTGAGGAGCTACCTGAGCAGCCACCTCAGCAGTTGCCACGGGGGCGTCCTTAGCCACAGCCTCTTGCTCATCTGTTGCGGGACGTCTCTTCCTTGGACGGCGTGAGCGCCTACGATTAGGGCCTTTGCTCGCCTTTTCATCCTTCTCCTCACCACTGCTCGCTTCAGCCGCCACAGCTTTTTCAGACACTGGGGCTGGATCCATCGGCGCTTTCTCTGCCACGGAATCAGTTTCCGGTCTGGCGCTTGTTTTTTTATTGGAACGGGAACGACGACGGGCAGGTCTTTTCTTAGGGGCTACTTCGCTCTCAGGGGCAGGGCTTTCAGCTGAACTTACAGGGGCTTTCTCGACATCTTGTACAGGCTTCTCGCCACTTTTGGCTTCTACAGCCTTTTTTGCTGGCTCCGAAGCAACCTTAGCCTCTTCCGAGCTGGCCTTGGCGACCGGCCTGGCAGGACGAGTTGCTCTCTTCTTTCTTGCCGGAGGCTTAGGTGCAGATTCCTTTGCTACAGGTGCTTTTTGCTCCACTGCGCCACCTACCACCTTTTCAGCAACCTCAACAGCCTTCGCAGGCTTGGTGGTCTTAGCGGGCTTGGCGGGTTCAGCGACCTTAGTAGCCCCAGCGGACTTAGCAGGCTTAGCGGGCTTAGCGGGCTTAGCAGGCTTAGCAGATTCAGCGACCTTAGCAGGCTTAGCGGCCTTAGCAGGCTTAGCCGTTTCAGCGGCCTTAGCAGGCTTAGCGGGTTTAGCGGGTTTAGCGGTTTGAGCGGCTTCAGCGGCCTTAGCAGGCTTAGCGGCCTTAACAGGCTTAGCGGCTTGAGCGGGTTTGGCAGGTTTAGTGGGTTGAACAGCCTCAGGAGAAGGAGTCTTAACCTGACTGCTCACCTTTTTGGCAGCAACAGGGGCCTTTGCCTCTGTTTCCACCTTACTCTTCCACCATGCACCGGTGCTCGCCTTAATCTTCAGCTTAGATTTTGCCTCATTTCCTTCACTTTTCTTAGACTGCGCCTCACTTCCATCATTTTTAACTGTCATACTTTTCCTTTCCCTGACATCTTATCAGCATTCAGGGAGATGTGCTTTTGCCAGATCTTCTATAGAGAAAGACAAAAACATACTATGTTGAGGCATTAGCAAAGAATGCCTTACCCGCATACAGACCAATAAACGTTTTCCCACTTGATTACTCGACTCCCCCATAACGGGAGCCTCACCTGGAAAACAAGGTATTTCTATATGCTTCCAATTCTGTGTGAAAGTACCATAAATACTTACGTCACGAACGCTCGCGACTCTTCCTTTTCACCCTCGACAACACTATGTACGATTTATCCCGCACACAAGTCAAAACTAACCTCTCTTCACCATCTTTTCTTCCATTACAGAGAAACAAATAACGGCAAAAAAAAACCGTAATCAAGACAAAACAAAATAATGAGGGGATCATTTGACAGGCAAAAGCAACTACTTTTCACATTAAACGATAAAAATTATACTTTTTTACTAATATAAAATCATGATTTTTTCAAGGGAAAACTCACACTTTCACCTTGACACCTCTACCTTAAACGCTGTATTTTTCCTTGCTATTCTCACTATAATCTTAAAGGACTCATCCCGTAAAGCATGGGACTTGCCCGGGTACAACCCTAGCACAGGCAACGCCTAAGTCAGCGTTTCCAGTTGTTTCTACCTAGAGAGACTTGTCTCATAGGTGCCAATTCTTTATAACAAGGAGTTTGATGTGACAATCCCTTTGCCACAGCCTCTCACATTACGCCGTTCTCTTGCCACTATATTTCTCTCAGTACTCCTTTCCTCCGGACAGGCGATGGCGAGTGACTCTGTCTCCACCAAAGATTGGGATATAACTGCAGACAAAATCATCCAATACGATGACCAAGAGACTCTCGTGGCAACAGGCCATGTCGTACTTGTCCCCAAGGAGAAAGAGGAGACAGCACAAAAAATCCAGGGAGATTGGCTCGCCTACGACCTCAATGCAGAGAAGCTTAAATTACGAGGTAATATAAAAATCAATGGTGCTGAAAACGGGGTAGACTCCTCAGCCGCTATCAATGATATTATTATCAGCCAACAGGCTGGCGGGAAAAACAGCCACTATCTTCCCCTCACCACGCTTGGCGCATGGTCAATCGCCAGCAAGAAGGGCACGCTGGTGCCAGCAAAAGTCATTCGGGCAAGCAAAGAGGCAACAGAGGCTCCCAAGGCCCGGCCTACGACAAAGCCAGCTCCGGGAAATATGATTTCGACAGAAGAGTGGAACATCACAGCAGACAAGCTCACCCGCTTTCAAAATCCCAGTAGCATCGTCGCCACGGGAAATGTAGTCCTCAAAAAAAGAGAACTCATCCCACCGGCACCGACAGCCTCCCCTGGCCAAGCTACCTCCCCCTGGCATGACCTTCTCCAAGAACCAAACCAGGCCCCCAAAAAAACAACGGTGGCCCAGAGTAACAGCACTGCCCCTCCGCAATACAGGACCACCACCACCATCCACACAGATTGGCTTGCCTATGATGTTGAACGTGGGATGATAAAGGCCAAGGGTAACGTCCTGATAGAAAGCGACAAGGGCATCCTCACTGCCGCCAAAGGCGAAATTAAGCTTGAAGACGAAACAGGTACCTTTCACGATGCAAGCCTGCGTCAAGAAGACATGCTCTATCTAGAGGGCAAAAAAATCGCCAGAACAGGATATGACACCTATAGGATAGAGGATGGTTGGGTTATCACCTGTAAACTGGAGGAGGGTGAAACACCACCCTGGGCCATTGTCAGCAGTGAAACTGATATCAAACAAGATGGCTATGCCGTTCTTAAACACGCACGTTTTCACGTCAAGGGCGTCCCTGTCTTCTATCTGCCCTATATGATTATTCCCATCAACCAAACCAGAAAAACAGGATTTCTCTATCCTGAGATGAGCGCCTCCAGCAACAGTGGCTTTGGCCTCAATCTCCCCTTCTTCTGGGCTATTTCAGATTCCACCGATGCAAGCCTTTACCCACAGTACTATGCCAGACGTGGATTTATGCCGGGAACTGAATTTCGCTATGCAACCAGCGCTGACAAGAAGGGCACGTTCAATGCCACCTATCTTCACGACAAGCTTGAGTCCTCTGAGACAAAGTACACCTACCAGAACAGTGATCGATACTGGATACGTGCTAAGTCAGATCATACCTTTGGTGATGGCTGGCTGGCCCGTCTTGACCTCGATATCGTCTCGGATAAGGATTACCTGCAAGAATTTGATTCAGGAATAGATGGCTATGACCAAAACAATGTACGTTATCTGGATAATTTTGGCCGAGGCTTTGCAAACGATACAGAAATGCTTCGCAATAACACCTTCAAGGTAATGAAGGGCTGGAACAATATGTTCCTTGAGATGGAGGTCTTGGGGGTCAACGATGTCCGCACAGATGCCGACGGCAAGAGAATAAAAACCGACAATCCCTTCTGGAAACTCCCCAGCATCACCTATTCAGGAGCCATTCCTCTAGGCGAAACAGCACTAACCTTCGACTGGGACAGTGGCTATGTTAATTACTGGCGAGAGGATGGCTATGGCGGCCATCGTTTTGATCTCCACCCCAAAATTTCCACCAACCTTCCCCTCAGTGAGTACCTTGAATCACGGGCAGAACTTGGCCTGCGCGACACCTACTATATGGTGGAGAATTATGGCGACCCGGTTGGCGCAGATGAGTGGACAAAAGGCACCACCCCCAACAGACTCCTCTATGATTTTGAGGTAGAAGTAGCCACCACCGTTGAAAGAGATTTCTACAGCAGCGGGACAGAGGATTCTGGATTCACTCACCAGATCCGCCCCTACGTTCGCTACAACTTTGTTCCCGAAGAGGATCAGGAGAATCTACCCTTTTTCGACAGCACAGATCGAATAGATCAACAAAATGGCGTCACCTACGGTTTTGACACCTACCTCAACCAGTTCGGCAGCACCAAGAAAGAGTATGCCCATCTTGAGGTAAAGCAGACCTACTACCTCGACGACGTCATCCAATACGACGACAATGGCAAACTCGATCTTGTCACCGACGATCTCTCGGAAATAGAGGCTAAACTCAAATGGTATCCATGGAGAAACACCTATCTCAGCTATAAGACAGAGTACGATGTGTATGGCGAGGGTTTCGTTAGTCACACCCTAACGACCTCGTACAAGACTGACCGTGGTGACTCAGTAGCCCTTCAGTACAGCAAAAGAGACGAGGACGATATCGACGAGATCAATGGCTACTTCAAATTATATCTTGCCGACAACTGGTTTACCCAAATTGATATAGAACACTCTATCTTTGACAATGAGACTCAGGTCGCAGACTTCAGCCTCACCTACACCCAACCATGCTGGTCGGTAACCATGGGCTACGAGAGCACCCCTGAAGATGAAAAGCTACTCCTGGTCTTTACCCTGGCCAATATCGGTCTGCCAATAAGCGCAGGTGCGGGAATTCGTTAAGAGGCAAAGCCCGTTGATATTTTGCACTACCTGTGCTGCAACAAGTGACATGGGGAGGAGGCTGAAAAACGGTTGGTCTTCTGGAGGGGAAAAATATAGAAAAGCAGAACATTGCAGGGCCTCTGCTCAGAGCAAGAGGCCCCGCAAGGGGAACAGAATTTACTTCAAGAGGGCAAATCTCTGCCAGAAATCCGGGAAGGACTTAGCAACACAGCCCTCTCCGCTTATCTCTACTCCGGGAACCTTCAGCCCCGCCACAGCCATACTCATGGCCATTCGATGATCATCATAGGTTTCGATCGTGGCACCGTGAAGATCCCGACCACCCTTGCCATGGATCACCATGGAGTCAGAATGTTCTTCCACCTCGGCACCCATCCTGGTAAGCTCGGTCACCACGGCATGAAGACGATCACACTCCTTGATACGCAGATGGCCAATATTCTGAATATGAGTTTTTCCCTCGGCAAAGGCAGCCACCACGGCAAGGGTAGGAACCACATCGGGCATATCAGCCATATCGACACTAATACCCTCAAGCATTCCCGTTGAGGCAAGGGTAATACCGCCCCCCTCAATACTCAGCCCACAACCCATCCGCCCGAGCAGAGGGACAAGCTTAACATCACCCTGAAGCGACGAGACAGAAACATTTTCGACCCGCACCCTGCCACCGGTAACAGCGGCGGCAGCCCAGAAATAAGAGGCGCTGGAAGCATCACCCTCAACGGAGTAATCCTGCCCCCGATAGATACCCCGGGGAATCTTAAAGTATTTATAGTCACTGCTATACTCTACATGAATACCAAAGCGGGACATCACATCCAGGGTCATGGTTATATAGGGTTTAGAGAAGACCTCGCCCTCCACCCGCAGCTCGGCCACTTCACGGGCATAGGGGGCAACCAGTAAGAGGGAGGAGAGATACTGACTTGATTTTCCCTCCGGCAGCACCGTCATACCACCTGCAAGCCCGGTGCTGTTTATAACCAGAGGCGGACAGCCGGTATCGTGCATGGAACTGACATCTACCCCCCAACCCTGAAGGGCTGTCATCAGGGGCTCAATGGGACGCTCGGCCATACGCTTATCACCATCGAGAACGAATCTGCTATTACCAAGAGAGAGAACAGAGGTAAGAAAACGGGTTGCCGTGCCATTATTCCCTAAAAAAATAGGCTCTGCACAGGGGGCAATCCGACCGGCATTGCCCTGCACCCGCCAGGATTCCTCATGATCGATCGTAACCCCCACCTGACGCAGGGCAGCAGAGGAGTACTCCGTGTCCTCACTGACCAGTGGTCCATGCAGGGTACTTTCTCCCTCGGCAAGGGCCGCGGCAATCAGGGCCCTCTGGGTCAGGCTCTTGGAACCGGGCACCGCAACACTTACATCAACACTGCCTACCGTTTGTATCTCAATCATATCTCTTTTTCCTTTAATACAGCATCGTAGCCCAACAATCGATACAGGGTATGCCGCATCACCGCAAGAGGTGCTTCCCGGCCCTGCCACAGCTCAAATTGTTGGACACCTTGATAGAGCAACATTTCAAGACCTGAAACTATTGCACATCCCGCCTTATCTGCATTCGCTAGCAACCTTGTTCTATGGGGTGAATAGACAATATCCATAACTGCCTCAACCCCGCTCAACTGCTCCACCGTCATCAGGCTGACATCCTCTTGTGGTGCCATGCCCACCGAGGTAGCGTTGACCACAATATCTGCCCGGACGCTGCCAATATCCTCAAGACTCAGCCAAAGACAACCAAACTCATCTGCCAGCTGGCGGCCACGGGATGGAGTTCTGCTACAGAGAATCACCTCCGCCCCAGCCTCCAACAGGCCAAAGCCAATGGCACGGGCAGATCCGCCTGCCCCCAAAAGCAAGACCTGCTTGCCCTTAAGAGAAACCACGGCCTGCAGGGCCCTGTTGGCCCCAATCCAATCGGTATTAAAGCCCTTGAGAAAGGGTCTGCCATCCCGCATAGATGAAACAATGGTATTAACCGCCCCTATCTTGCCGGCAACGGGGTCAACCTCATCCAAAAGAGGGATAACAGCCTCTTTATGAGGGATGGTAACACTTACCCCGCATATATTTAAACCACGCAATCCCTGGACAGCACTCTCCACATCCTCCACCCGAAAGGGCACATAAACAGCATCTATGCCAAGGGACTCAAAGGCTGCATTATGCATAAGGGGACTCATGGAGTGGCTCACTGGATTGCCTATAATTCCATAAACTGCTGTTGCACCAACTATCATAAAAGTACCACCTAATATATTTTTACGGATAACGGGCAAAGATCCCTCTCATCTCAGAGATAGTTATCTGCCCTGCGGCTGTGACCTCTGCCCCATCGGCACAGCAGTAGGTCATATAGCCGCCAAGGTCGCAACTGGCAACACGACTAACGGCTCCCGCCTCGCCCATGCAAAAGGCAATAAGAGGTAAGCCCTTCTTGGCTGCATACTCCAGAACCTGAAAAACACGGACAACATCGGCCGCGCTGTTGGCTGTGGTAATAAGCTTGCCTATATCAGCACCGGCGTCCTGCATCTGGTCAATAATACCGGTGAGTTTTGCCAGAGTTGCCGTACTTTCAAAATCGTGATACGAGAGAATAAGCTCTGTCTCCCTCTCGGCGAGATAAGTACGCAGATACTGATGAGACTCCTCTGCTGACCGAAGCTCCAGATCAATATAGGCAGCGCCGGCTCTCACCGCCTCGGCAAGCAAGGCCAGACGATCCTCTTCAGTCCCGGCAAAGAGACCTCCCTCCCAGGTAGGACGACAGGTAAAGAGCAGATCCGTCGCCAGACTTTCAACAAAGGGATCTATCTCCGGGACATCTATATAGTCAAGACGCACCTCAATAACATCTGCTCCAAAAATACGCAGGCTCGCCTCAAGCGCCTGAGGCATAGTTGGTTGTCCCAGTGAAACACAAATTTTTCTTGAATGCATAAGCTCCTCTTCGTCGCATGGATCATTTAGCCTCTACTGTTCACCACCAGCAATGCTCTCTGCAAGGGCAAGAAGACCGGTAACAATAAACAAATCGTCCACGAGGCCTATACCAACCAGCCACTCGGGAATAAAATCATAGGGAATAAACAGATAGAGAAGAGCTGCAAGGATAAGCAGACGAGCCCTCCACGGCGTACCGCGCTTAAAGAGCCGCATCAGGATGGAGGGGGATCTGCGCCATACCTGAAAAAAAACCGCCAGGAGCCTCACCATACTCTTCTCTCACCAGACCTAGGCCTCAAGGGCACCAATCAATTCACGGACAGAGCTCAATCCCTCTGCCTGCACATAGTCGGCCAGCTGCTCAACAAGATCACTGCTTATGGCAGGATCAACAAAATTAGCCGTTCCAATCTGCACCGCAGATGCTCCTGCCAGGAGGAATTCAATAACATCCTCAAGAGAAGAGATACCGCCAATGCCTATTATGGGCACGGAGACAACCTTGGCTACCTGATATACCATACGCAGGGCCACCGGTTTTATGGCAGGGCCCGAAAGTCCGCCGATGATATTGGCAAGCGATGGTCTCCGTGTCTTTATGTCTATCCCCATACCGATAAGGGTATTAATCATAGAGAGACTATCGGCACCACCCGCCTCTACGGCCCGGGCGATTTCAGTAATATCCGTCACATTAGGAGAGAGCTTGACCATCACCGGCACATCGGCTGCATCCTTGACCGTCCTTGTTACCCGAGCGGCCATCTCCGGATTGGTGCCAAAGGCCACCCCGCCCTTTTTCACATTGGGGCAGGAAATATTCACCTCGATAGCGGCAATACCCTTAACCCCACGCAACTTCTGGGCGATATCGCGATACTCCTCCAGAGAATCCCCGAGGATATTGACCACTGCCGGTAGCCCCTGCTCCTGAAGGTAGGGCATCTTTTCGCTGATAAACCTATCCACCCCAACATTCTGCAGACCAATGGCATTGAGCATGCCACTGGACGTTTCGACAATACGAGGCGGAGGGTTACCGGGACGGGGCCGAAGAGAGATCCCCTTGACCACCACGGCACCCAACTTTTGCAGCTTAACCAGCTGGCTGAACTCCCGAGCATAGCCGAAGGTACCCGAAGCAGTCATAATGGGATTTTGCAGCTCTAAGGAGCCAATGTCAACTCGAAGATCTGCACCTTCACTTATTTTTTCCATTGTAGCTCCTCCGCATTATAAACAGGGCCATTAATACAGACATGGGTATATGTGCCATCGGCCTTAGTCTTACAACAGCCCAGACAGGCCCCTATGCCACAGGCCATCTCCTTTTCAACGGAGACCTGACAGGCAAGCCCCTTCTCTTGGCAGTGCTCAAAGACACGGGCCATCATAGCCTCAGGGCCGCAGGTATAAACCTGACAATCAGCGACAAGCGCCTGTTCCTGAAGTACCTCTGTAACAAAACCCTTCCTGACAAAACTGCCATCGTCGGTGGTAGAGAAAACCTGCACACCATACTGCTCGAAATCTGCCACTAGCGGTTCAACCTCAGCCCTTGAGCGGCCACCAAGGATCACCCTTATCTGCGACGGATCATCTGCTCCTTCGGCCAACTTACGGGTCAAAAAGAGAAGCGGGGCAATACCTAGCCCACCACCGACAAGACATGCCGGGCGATTATTGACCAGAGCAAAACCCTTTCCCAGGGGGCCAAGGATAGAGAGCTCCTCTCCAAGCGTTAACTGAGATAAGAGTTTGGTGCCACGACCGACCACCTTAAAGTAGAGCTGTAATCCACCATCATCATCCACCTGATGTATACAGAATGGTCGACGAAGGAGAGGATCAGTACTGCCCATGCGCCGCACCATGACAAACTGGCCTGGATGGGCCACAGCGGCTATTTTCGGTGCATGAAAACCCATGCGGAAATTTTCAGCAGAAAGCTGTTCCACAGAGGTAATAATTGCGTTCTCTTGGTTTTGTGCCATAATTGTTTATTTTGTTTTAATTGTAATCACAATGTGTTTACCTAAAATAACTCTATAGTTAGTTTACTTAAAGTCATCGTCGATATATTCTTGCCACTGTCTCTTGCAGGCCCGATTGCGGGAATGAGAAAGGAGACAAAGGCAGGATCTTACCAGATTAGGAATACAAACTCCATGGAATACGGTATCCTCCCTCTTATCATCGTCGCCCTGCTGGGTGCTATTATAGGAAGCTTTCTTAACGTTGTCATCCTCAGACTTCCGGAAGAAAACAGCTCCATTGCCTATCCGGCATCACACTGCCCTAAATGCAACCACCCACTCTCTTGGTATGAAAATATCCCCCTGCTCAGCTTTCTCATCCTGGGGGGGAAATGCCGCTCCTGCAAAGAGCATATCTCTTGGCAGTATCCGCTGATAGAGGCGTCCATGGCCCTGCTCGGCCTGGGCCTTTTTCTTCACTTCGGGCTAACCCTCACATTCCTCGCTTATTTTTGTTTCAGCGCCGCCCTGCTGGTCATTATCGTCATTGATTTCTATCACCAGATCATCCCCGACCTGATCAGCCTGCCCGGCATAGCCCTTGGTTTTCTCTTCTCCTTTATCAATCCGGAAATAAGCTGGTTAAGCTCGCTTATCGGACTACTGGTGGGAGGCGGAGCTCTTTACGCCATTGCCTGGGGCTATTTTACCCTGAGAAAACAGGAGGGAATGGGAGGAGGTGACATCAAGCTTCTGGCCATGCTCGGGGCCTGGCTCGGCTGGCAGTCCCTTGTCTTCATCGTCTTTACCAGCTCACTCTTTGGCGCCATCATTGGACTCATTGCCCTGCGTATCCAAAACAAAGGCAACCAGACAAAAATCCCCTTTGGTCCCTTCCTCTGCCTTGCAGCCCTTGTCTACCTCTTTTACAGCGTGGAAATTCAATACTTTTTCCAGCTCTACCTGAACGGACAGTGGCCATAGGAGAGGCTATCGGTCAGCGAAATACCTGGCGCTGAAGTAAATTCATATATAGAGTGGCCGGTTTGACAAGGACAGGAATTATCCCTTGATAACTCTATACTTATACCACAAACCAAGGCATGTAATGAACATAGAAGAGAGAAAAGAAAAGGCCCAGACCAGTATCTTCAAAACCATATTCCCCAGTGTCTGCAACCACTATAACACCATGTATGGGGGCACGGCCATGCAGCTGATGGATGAGGTAGCCTTTATGACGGCAACCCGTTTCA
Organism: Desulfotalea psychrophila LSv54; assembly: GCF_000025945.1. Taxonomy (GTDB): domain Bacteria; phylum Desulfobacterota; class Desulfobulbia; order Desulfobulbales; family Desulfocapsaceae; genus Desulfotalea; species Desulfotalea psychrophila. The sequence goes on from NC_006138.1 coordinate 3,416,356, forward strand.
GCCGCAAGGTAATGGTCACCGTCTCTTCAGAAAAGATTAACTTTTCCTCCCCCATCCCCTCCGGCACCTTCGTTGAACTAAGCGGCAGCATAGGGCGCATAGGCAAAACAAGCCTCGATGTACAGGTAAATATTTTTGTCGAAGAGATGTATTCAGACAGTAGAATAGAGGCCATTACTGGCACCTTCACCCTTGTCGCCCTGGACGAGGAACGGAAGCCCACCCTCATTCTAGACGTAGCCTAAGCCCACAGACCAAGAAAAAATCAGAGAAGGGCCAGGCGGGAAATGCCCTGTTTATTACGCCCAGGGATATTCGTTCTTCTCCCTGGCCCTGCTCCACAAAAATCACCAAAATGGAATCACAGATGGACCTCACTGTTTCAGCAAGAATTTTATGCTTTATTATTTTTTCACTCATCTTTTTAAAAATTTCCTGGAAACCTCTACAGAACAAAAAATGCCATGGTTTTTATCGTTTTTTTGTTTTTGAAGGAATTCTCAGCCTGCTCATGCTCCGCATAGAGGTTTGGTTCAAAGATCCTTTTTCAATTACTCACATCATCTCGTGGATTTTTCTGTTTTTATCCGCCACCATTGTTATCCAGGGATTGCATTTATTGAAAAAAATCGGTGGACAGACAGATCGTAAGAATGGAGCAGAGAACTTTTCTTTTGAAAACACAGCTAACCTTGTTGAAGAGGGCATCTTCAGACATATACGCCACCCCATGTACACCTCCCTCCTCTTTCTCGCTTGGGGCATTGCATTCAAACAACTTACCCTACTAAGTATTCTGCTTGCCCTAGCCACCAGCATGGCTTTATTTGCCACTGCCCAGATAGAAGAGAAGGAAAACATATCCTATTTTGGTGAGCAATATAAATCATATATGACACGTACCAAGATGTTTGTTCCTTTTTTAATGTGATCATACCCCAATCTCTCCGCATAGATATCAAAGTATTCGCTTTCTCTGATATCTATACTCACCCATCAAGACAGGTTTTTAGTTGTAATAGTTCAGACGCATGACCTGACGATTTCTCTTGAGGGTCTAGCAGATACCACCTCTGACAGAGATTCCCTCTTAAAAGAGGGAAGCCTCCTCACCTGCCACAACAGCCCAGCCCCACGAGGACAGCTACCGCTTGACCAGACTGCCTGTGGCACAATCTTGCCCCTCACCCTTTACCTCCATATTTGACACGATCCAGCTAATCAGGATAACCTTAGCTAGGCAGGTCATATACTCAGCGCATATCTATCGGGGCCGCCTGCCAATGTGGTTCGCCATATAAAAATTAACTACTGCATGGTGTGGCTTATGAAAAGGCTGAAATATTCGACCAAGTTTTTTAAAGATATCTCTCTCCACACCCCCTTTGTCAAGATGCTGGCCCTATTGATTATCCTCTGGCTCATATTTTCTGCCGCCCTCTACTTTTCAGAGTCAAATGTTGAGGGCTCGTCTATCCATACCTATGGAGATGCCCTCTACTGGGGAATCGCCGCCTTTTCCACCGCAGGAATAGCGGATTCGCCCACATCCAATACAGCCCAATTTGTCGGTGGACTATGGATAGTCATCGGTTCCATGCTCTTCTTTGGCACCATTGTCGCAACTATCACAACCTATTTTATGAGGCCAATGCAACGTCCCCATAGAAGAATAATTGATGCAATAGAGTACAATCTCGAACAGCTGGATGATCTGACAGTTGAAGAGCTTTCCCTCTTAAAGAATACAGTTGATGCCCTTATCATGCATGTCGAACGCATGAGGAAAAAACAGGATGACGAACAGCAGGCTGAGTAGTTTTTCCAGAAAACTTACCTTACAAAAAGCGGGGATGGATGATGAATTTCTCAAATAGCTACAGACAACTGGGCAGTGATTTCTATGAAGAGAGCCTGCCTACCCCTGTTTTGGCCCCCCGGCTCCTCTTATGGAATGCTCCTCTGGCTGAACAGCTGATGATTCCAGAGGAACTGGGGCAGGCTGCCCTGGCTCAGATTTTTTCGGGGAATCAGCTTCTGCCCGGCTCAGAACCCATCGCCATGGCCTATGCAGGACACCAATTTGGTAGCTTCGTCCCCCAACTGGGAGATGGCAGGGCCCATCTGCTTGGCGAGGTATTCGATAAATCCGGACAGAGATGGGACATTCAGCTCAAGGGCTCCGGCCCCACCCAATTTTCCCGTGGAGGAGATGGTCGTTGTGCCGTCGGCCCCGCCCTTCGAGAGTTCATCATGAGTGAGGCAATGTATGCCCTGGGCGTTCCCACCAGCCGCTGTTTAGCCGTTGTCACCAGCGGAGAAGACGTTTACCGTAGGTCCATACTACCGGGGGCCATCGTAACCAGAATTGCCTCAAGTCATCTGCGCGTTGGCACCTTTGAGTTCTTCGCCGCCCGGGGCGAGCATGAGGCCCTTAAGCGCCTCTGCGACTATACCATTGATCGCCATTTTCCAGAGTTGCAGGGGGCCACAGATCAATATATCCGCTTTCTTGACAGGGTCATTGGCAGACAAATTCAACTGATCACAGAATGGATGAGGGTTGGATTTATCCACGGAGTCATGAATACAGATAACACCTCCCTCGCCGGAGAAACCATCGACTACGGCCCCTGTGCCATGCTGGGAGCTTATGATCCTCATACCGTTTACAGCTCCATTGATATCAAGAAACGCTATGCCTTTGGCAACCAGTCTGCAATAAGCCAGTGGAACATGACACGATTGGCTGAATGTCTATTGCCACTGATCAACGCCGACAGGAACAGGGCAATAGACCAGCTTAACCCCCTTCTGATAGCCTATACAGATAGATTCAACCGGGTGTATATAAAGATGATGGGCAAAAAGCTTGGACTGACATCCCTTCAAGCAAAGGATGAGAAGCTTATCATCTCCCTCCTCGATCAGCTTAAGATAGGAAAAATGGACTATACCCTCACCTTCGACCTCCTGACCAAGTCCCTGAGCTCTGAGCCCATCGCCTCGCAAATGCGGGGGCAACTGGGCAACTACTTTGATCTTTGGCAAAGGCGATTAAAAGAACAGGGTACAGATCTCCAAGAGGTTCAAACCCTGATGAGACAACAGAATCCGCTCCTCATCCCCAGAAACCATCATATCGAAGCGGCAATTGCAGAGTGCGAGCAAACGGGTCGGGTGAATCTTGCTGAAAAGCTTCTCCACGTTCTCCGCGCCCCCTATGAAGAGCTGACAGAAACACACCTCTACCAAGACCCGCCGAGCGACGGTGACAAAAACTACCAAACCTTCTGTGGCACCTGAGACTCAGCTCTGCCCCCTTCCCCACAGCCACCAGGCCGAAGCATCGGGCCCTGTAGGGGAGCCGATTGGTAAGGGCCATTTTTTCCCGCTATACTGAAAGCTACAAACTCGGCGGCTTGACCTGGGGAGGCCTGGAGCCCAGGCCAAAGGATATGCTCACTTAAAACCACAACCAGAGGAGAACCTTATGAAGATAAAAATTCTAGTATTTCTAGTGATCACCGCCTTTGCCGTATCTGCTTCGGCAGCAAAACCTGAATGGGCCGGCAAGGGAAAGACCACAGCTGCCCAAGAGGAACTCCATAAGGCAGGGGACAACGACAAGGCCATGCTGAAGACAAGAGAGAGGGTGAAGGGGACAAAAGAAAAGATAGCAAAAGAGAAAGGGAATCAGACAAGCAAAAGAGGCATTGAAAAGCAGAGACAGAAAAAATCAGAGCAGATACAAAAAGAGTTAGATAAGGGCTCTGAGCAGGGCCAAGAGTCCCGGCAGGAAAGAAAAAAATGGTGGAATTTTCTTGATAACTAAGACCTGCAGGCGGGGCTGAAAAATAGCCTCCTGGCAAAACGAGCCCTCCCCCGTCTACCGCCATGGCTTCAGCTGGCACAGGTGCATTGCCAGCCCTCTCCTACCAGGCTTGACAGATTCATTCTGCTAGGATAAGTCTAGTTAGATCTGCATTTATAGAAACTTTTTAATGAGGAGATTGGCCATGGCAATATGCACAAACTGCCCCTTTCGGGCACAATATAAGCGGCGTCCAAACTCTTTGCTGGGCAGGCTGTGGCGCTGGCATGCAGGTTGGTGTCCCGGCTGGAACGCATATATGAAATCTCTTCCTCAGGAGGAGAGGGCGGATCTGGCGAAAAGATATCAGCTGAAACGTTTTCTCTAAGATGACCCCAAAGCAAGACCTCGACAAAGAACAAACAAGCCACCCCCAAAAGGGTGGCTTACCCCTCCTGCAACCGACCAGCGGAATACTCCTTCCCCTAAATAAAAATTACTCAACCTCTCCTTTAATAAGCCCCAAGGAACTATCTCTGAATTAAGCCATTTTGTTTAATGACAAATCAGGGCCATAGTGCTTCATTAGAGGCGGCAGTAAAAAGAGCAATTTACTCGGAGTCTCGCTAGAAACTATTTTATTAACGACACAGAAAAAGTGAAAAATGAATTTTTTATCCAAAGATGCCTCGCTACAAGAGTCAATTACAAAAATGAAGGCTGTTTTAGCAGATGCCGGATGTGAAACTACTTTCTCCCAGGAAAAGCATCCCCTGCAGCACTGTTATTCGGTAAACCTCACCTCAACTGAAGCACCAGAGCATATCTATGCCAATGGTAAGGGAATTCTGTCAGAGGCATCCATGGCCAGTGCCCTGGGTGAATATATTGAACGACTCCAAACCAATAACTTTTTCACTGATTTCCACCTGCCAAACCGTTCATATTTCCCTGATCAGGTCGCCTTTGAATTTGGTGGGCCTTACCTCAACGACGAACTCCGCCTGATCTATAATCCAACCGGAGAGCTTGAGGATGAAGACCTTGTTGATTACAACAGTGATCAGGAGGAGAGGATCATTGCCCTGCCCTTTGCCAAAAAATCAAATGGTGAGACTGTCCATTTTCCTCTGAATGTCCTGGCTAATCTTTATGTCAGCAATGGCCTGGCCTCCGGCAATACCCCTCAGGAAGCACAGGTACAGGCGCTCAGTGAGATTTTTGAGCGCCATGCAAAAATAGAGATCATCAAAAATGGCTATGCCCTGCCCAAGATCCCCGACGAGACAGTCCAAGCCCTGCCACGACTGCAGAGTGATGTTCTGGCACTGCGGAAACTGGGCTACATCATCGAGGTACTTGATGCCTCACTAGGGGGACAGTTCCCCGTCACCGCCATCTCTTTGATCAACCCCAAAAACGCCTCCCTCTTTGTCTCCTTTGGCGCTCACCCCATCCTGGAGGTGGCGCTGGAGCGAACCATGACAGAGTTGATGCAGGGTCGGGAATTGGATAATCTGGATGCCTTTGAAGTGCCCACCTTTGACATGAATCTTGTCTCGGACAGTTTTAACCTTGAATCTCACTTTGTTGACTCAAATGGAAAAATAGGCTTTGGCTTTTTACGTTCCACCAAGAGTTTTTCCTACACCCCTTGGGACTATAAAGGGGAGGGCTGTGAGGCAGAGCTGAAATATCTCACTGCCATCCTGGATAAGATGGGTAAAGAGATCTATCTACGAGAGTACAGCTACCTTGACTTTTACTCCTGCCAGATAATCGTCCCTGAAATATCTGAGGTCTACCCCATAGATGACCTCCTCTACAATAACAAAAACAGAGGCAAGTGGATTCGGGATATGGTACTGGATTTTGCCAACTATGATCCTGAGAATATCCTGGAGACCATTGACGAGCTAGATGATTTCATCAATGTCGAAACGTACATCGGGGTTATCTTTGCCAAGAACTTCACCATGCTTGAATTCAGGGCCCAGATACAGCTCATCCGTGGTAATAGAGAAGATGCCCTGCCAGCCCTGGAAGCAGGGACGAATAAGCTCGGTCATATCGTCGCAGAGCTGATTCGCATGGAAGAGGACAATTTACCCTGGTCTGAGTATAAAGAGGCGCTCTTTAATATCTTTGGCAGAGAAAACGTCGAAAAAGCCAGAGACATCTTAGAGGGAAAAGAGTACCTGATAAGCACAAAACTTCATAATAACTATGACAGTATGTTAAAAATGTACGACAGATTAGAGCTGAAAAAACAGGCTGCCGCCATGGGTCTCAAAGAAGAGACAGGCAAAAAAATGTAAGATGGCTACCTCATTGACTAACCGTTTCGAATGGGCTCAACTCAGAAATGAGCACCCAGGAAAATGCTGAACCAAATTGGACAATATGATTAAAGAGCAACGACCGAGTAAAAAGCATCAGCCAAGAGGACTGCCAATCCTCCACGAAGATAAAGATATCATCGTAGTGGTGAAACCAACGGGACTACTGACCATCGGCACCGATCGGGAAAAATCGAGAACGGCCCACTATCTGCTCAATGATTATGTGCGCAAGGGTAATCCTAAATCAAGCAACAGGGTGTATGTAGTCCACCGTCTGGATCAAGACACCTCTGGGCTACTTATCTTTGCCAAAAGTGAAGAGGCTAAAAAATTCCTGCAGAAGGATTGGGAGAATACCGAAAAACACTACCTCGCCATCGTTTGCGGAAAGTTAAAAGAAAAAGAGGGCACAATTTCATCTTATCTAACCGAAAACAAGGCATATAAGGTCTACTCAACCCCGGATTCCACCAAGGGTAAGCTCTCCAAGACAGCCTATAAGGTAATAAAAGAGGGAAAGGAAGTTAGCCTGATCGATATTCATCTGCTCACCGGACGCAAACATCAGATCCGCGTCCACTTCGCGGAAAATGGACATCCCGTTGCCGGGGATAAGAAATACGGGACCGGGACCAGTGGTTTAAAACGGCTTGCCCTGCATGCCCGTTCAATCTCCTTCACCCATCCCTACAGCCACAAAATAATGACCTTTGACACAGGATTACCGGAGGATTTCACCCGACTCCTGCGTAAGCTTTAAAAGAGAGAGGCGCCCCTGAATAAGGGGCCCTCCCTCTCTTTGCACCGCGGCCATCCAATTCCAATTGGATGGCCTTCCCTCATCCCAACCCTGCCAATAAATTTCAAAAGCCAAAGCTATAATCTATTGCCCCTCTCCCAAACAATTAATAGCTGTCCTTTTTTCATTGCACCAGACAGACGACACCATTACATTGTTATTAACAAAAAGAGATGAGATAATTCACCTGTCAGCATAGATGACAGCGGGCTCGCCCTCAGCCTATCGGAAAAACATGGGAATCACCAGTTTTTCTTTGTCTTCTATATCGCAATAGGTGGAAATTAGATCTGCTTATCCTAAACACCTGCCGGGCTAAAATGCCAGAAGCAGAAAAGAAACGCTCTGTTATTCAGGCAAGGTATGGGAAGAAACGATCTTATCTCTCTACTTTTAAGACAATATGTAATGCTAAAGTTTAAACAGAGGTTACAAGGTATGGATGCAACAAGAGTATTTGGCCCGGTGCCATCAAGACGACTAGGCAAGAGTGTCGGTGTAAACAATATCCCACCCAAAATATGCAGTTATTCCTGTGTATACTGCCAATTGGGTATATCGCTAAAAATGGTAGGTGACAGACAGAATTATTATGATCCAAATGATCTGCTGCTAGAGGTAAAGGAGAAGGTCGCAAACGCCAAGGCCAATAATGAAGCTATTGATTATCTGACAATTGTAGCCGATGGTGAACCTACCCTGGATAATAATCTGGGATTATTAATTGATCTGCTCAAACCACTGGGATATAAGATTGCAGTAATTAGCAACTCAACACTGCTCGATAATGTTCAGGTCAGGAAAGATCTGGCTAAGGCTGACTGGGTTTCTGTTAAGGTTGATACTCTCGATGAAAAAATTTGGCGAAAAATAGACAGACCTCACAAGAAAATATCATTTTCGGCAATGCTGGATGGTATCAGAGCCTTTGCCCAAGAGTACAAGGGAAAGCTTGTCACTGAGACAATGCTGGTAAAAGATCTCAACTGCGATACAGAAGAGGTTGCTCAATTTATCTGTGAGCTTAAGCCGGCAATATCCTATTTGAGTATCCCTACCAGACCACCGGCAATGACATGGGTAAAGGCCCCCGATGAGCAGGAGATCAACAGGGCTTACCAGACCTTCAAAAACCACGGTCTGAACAGCGAATACCTTATTGGCTACGAGGGAGACGAATTTGCCTACACCGGTAATGTAGAGGATGACCTCCTGAGCATCACCTCTGTCCATCCTATGCGTGAAGAGGCAATTGAAAAATATCTACTCAAGGCGGGTAGCGACTTTTCTGTCATTGAAAAAATGTTAGCTGAAGAGAAGATTATTGTCTCAGAGTATAACGACGAACGTTTTTACCTCAGAAAACTCACCCTGGAAAACAAATAACAGGGTTGCCCTTCTATTTTGTAGAGATAAATAGAGGGGCAAGTCAATCAGACAGGATATCTACGCCCAGCCCAAAAGTTCTCCATAATCAAGCCATGCCTATTGGCAGAATGGGGCTGGTCTAAGAATATCCTGCCGGACCATCTCTTGCGCCTACTGCTAAGGGATGGCGATTATCAGAACAAAAAAAGGCTCCAGAATGCAAGCATCCTGGAGCCTTTATAAATACATTACCTGTTATTTAAGAAGCCGAAGATCCCTTACAGCAATCTTCCCAGCAGGCTATTTAAAATTTCTTTCCTTGTAAGCATCGGCAATCAGCTTCAGCTTATCAAAAAGAGCAGGCTCAAGCGTCGCATCTACCAACTCGTAATCACGACCAATATAACCATACTTTGGCTGGCCCATACGATGATACTCAAGTACCTCGTACTCTACAGGATCTCCGGGAAGGCTTTCCAAAAATTCAACAATTGCCTTAATATCTTCTTCAGTATCATTAAAGCCTGGAATAATTGGAGTTCGAGCACGAATAGGAACGCTTGGCGCCATTTCACGAATTTTTCGTAAATTTTCCAACGGGAGCTTATTGGACACACCAGTAAACTCTTTATGCTTCTCTTCGTTAAGACTCTTTACATCAAACATAATGGTATTGAGATAGGGAACACAGGCCTCAATATTTTCCCATTTAGCAGCGCCACAGGTCTCAACGGCAGTCTTTATACGTCTGTGACGAGCTTCTCGCAACAGGGCAAGGGCAAACTCTGCTTGAGCAAAAGGTTCTCCTCCAGAGAGTGTCATGCCACCGCCTGAACGAGCATAGAAGATAGCGTCTTCTTCAACACGATCAACTACTTTCTTAACAGTCATCTCTTCACCGTACATGTTCAGGGCACCAGAAGGACAGGCATCGGCGTAAGCTTGCTCATTGCTAACAAATTCACGACGCAATACAACCTTACCGTCTGCTCCCTCGGCAATTGCACCGTCGGTACATACCTCAGTACAACGAACACATTTATCAAGTCCTAAACATTTACTGGGGTTATAGGCCAACTCTGGCTTATGTTTTTGCGATTCAGGATTACAGCACCACTTACAATGCAATGGACATCCCTTTAAAAATGCAACAGTGCGGATGCCCGGGCCATCGTGAACGGAATATTTTTGAACGTTAAAAACAACGCCCTTTATTTTATTATCTAAAAGTGAACTCATGATGCTTACCCGGCCCCTTATATAAATTAATATACTACAAGCAAATATGGAGATGATCCGGGGACCATCTCCATACCATAGCACATGCTACAAACTACTTGCTACGAAACCTACATATTTTCGTGAGCGGTACGTCTGATCAGATCGTTCTGAAGATCTTTAGAGAGATCACAGAAGTAAGCAGAATATCCTGCAATACGAACGATCAGGGTACGATATGCTTCTGGATTCTCTTGAGCAAGTCTCAAGGTCTCAGCGTTAACAACGTTGAACTGAATGTGCCACAAACGAAGATCACAGAAGGTACGAATGAAATGTACCAACTTCTGAGTTCCTTCCTCACCTTGAACACACTTAGGTGTGAACTTGATGTTCACAAGACGAGCTGCACGCTCACGGTGGTTGAAGTTTTTAGAGGTGTAGTTAGAGAGAAGAACCGCAGTAGGTCCGTTCTTATCAGCACCGTGAGAAGCAGAAGAACCATCGGAAAGAGAGGTTCCTGCATAACGTCCGTTAGGAGTTGCACATACCACTTTACCAAAAGGTACGTGGGAGGTGAATGGTACATAACGAAGATCAAGGAATACGCCAAGCTCACGCTGATACTTCTCAGCATAACCTACACAGAGCTGATCAAGATCACGAGCAATTGAATCTGCATATGGATCGTTATTACCGAAACATGGAGCAGTCATCATAAGGGCACGGAGATCTTCCTGGCCTTCGAAGTTGTTCTTCATAGCTTCAAGAACTTCAGTCATGGTGACTTTCTTCTCTTCGAATACGAACTTCTTGATTGCGCTCATTGAGTCAACAAGAGTACCAACACCCATGAACTCAAAGTAACCAAGGTCAATTCCCTCAGGAATATATGGTTGGTGAATATCAATGCAATGCTTCATGGCAAGATCATGAAGCGCAGAACCCATAGGTGCAGCAAAATGACGAGCACGGGTCTTGATTACATAGTACTGCTGTTCGAAAGCAATCTTAAGGAAGTTGATGTGCTGAGCTTTGTAAGCATTCCAGAACTCTTCCCAGGTCTCCATCTTGGTTACATCACCAGTCTCGATGGAAAGTTGAGCATCACCGAACTTAAGCATTTTACCGTTGAAGAATACAGACTCAAGGGCAGCTACAAAGTTGATGTAACAACCACCAGCTGTGTAGGTATCACGGTTTGGCATACGAATCTCAGCACAACCAGATACTGAATAGTCGTAAATCTCTTCGAACTTAGCACCTTTTGCAAGGTGAAGTGGAATTACTTCCTCATCATTGATCAGTTTAGGGAAACCAGAACCTTCTTTAATGGTCTCTGCAACTTCTGCAAGGAAACGCTCAGGAGCACGAGCGTGAATACGAGCAGCAAGATCAGGGTAGTGATGAGGGAACTCACGCTTAGAACGAAGGAAGAGATAAGTCAACTCGTTGGTTGCATCAAGACCATCTGGGGTCTGACCACCGATGGTTACTGCTTCCCAATGAGCATAGCCTTCGTTGAAAGCACCACCGGTAGGGGAGATATAGAGATCGATATACTGAGCCATACCTACATACATAAGCTCAACGTACTCAATAGCCTGGTCATCGGTGAGAATACCAGCTTCAATATCTTGCTTGTAGAATGGATAGAGGTACTGATCCATACGACCGTTGGAGATAATGGTACCAGTTTTCTGCTCAAGACGAGAGAACATCTGAGTGAACCACTGAGATTGACATGCTTCGTAGAAGGTACGAGCTGGATGCTCAGGTACGTGGTTACATACCTCAGCCATCTTGAGAAGTTCTGCCTTACGAACAGGATCAGCACATTTCTCTGCAAGTTCCATGGCAAGTGCAGCGTGACGCTTAGCCCAAACAATAACAGCTTCACATACGAGAATAGCTGCCTGAAGGAAAGGCTTCTTGTCTACGTTGTCACCAGGAGAGAGAGGGTCAAGAGCTTCAAGCTGAACTGTAAACTCGTCACGAAGTCCACCGAAACCACGCTTCAATACTTTATCGAAGTCATGTACCCACTGATTAGAAGAACGAAAAGAAGCGGTCTCGTTTACGATGAAACGTGAAACCATTCCATCTGGATCATCATAGGTAAGTGCGTGTACGTCTGCTGGAAGGGTTTTAGCAAGAGTCTCGTGATAAGTCTTACCTTTCCAGTAAGGAGCAATCTCTTTAACAACGATATCTGCATCTGCTTGAGAGATGGAGAAAGGAGAGTTGTCACGGGTAGGAAGATCAACTACCGCAGTATCAAGAAAGTCACCATCAAGCTCTGGGTAGAGAACACCATAACGTCCCTGGTATCCGATACGACCGGCAAGAAGCTGATCGTCATCGATGTATACAGTCATGTTCTCTGCACACTTCATAAGAGATTTTGCCCAACGAAGGTTAAGATGCTGACCTTCTGTCTCTTGCATACCTTGGGTGAAATAAAGAGCACGCTCTATATCAATTTGTGGCTTAGCAGTTTCAATTTTATCAAGGATTTTGAAAACACGCTCGTGGGTTGCACGGAACTTGTTTACTTTTCCTGCGGCCTTGTCCATGATCATTTGCTCATGTGGAGAGCGACAACATTCTACAGACATAATCCAACTCCTTATCTATTTTAATTGGGGTGCTGCACTTTTAGCGATCTAACGCCTTTTCCTTTTATATAGCAACAGGCGTGCCATTTACAAAAAAAAATTCAAGATGCTGAAATAGCGTATAAACACAAAATGAAGAGAGATTTCTCTTCTTATTGATAATGGTTATTATTGCCATGTACTCTTTGCACGATTGCAACGCCAAGACAAAATATGTCGATAAAATATGCTGATACAGATAGTTAGCCAAAAAAAAGCCAATGTTGCTTTTTTGCAACATGGCACTTTTGTTGCACAGCTGCACAGGCCAAGAGAGAAGGGATAATGAAAAAAAAGAGGGCCACGGAAAAAAAACCCCGTGGCCCCCCTAAACAGCTATGATTCATTTATGATAAATCACATATACTTACTATACAATTCTAAAGCTACCTACAAGGGCACAACGACGAAGACGAACAAATGTTGCCGCGTTACTTACACCTTCACCGGTTGGAGTAGAGATGGTCATGGAAGTCCAACCCTCACCACCTGCACCAAGTCCGGCAATATGCGGTCCGTTCTTAACAAAGAGACTGGTATTCACAGCCTTAGCCATTTTCTCCATGTTATGAATATTGGTAGAGTGCATACCAGCAGTGTGACTCAAACCACGCTCAAGCATAAGAGCCCACTCAAGAGCTTGGTCAAAGTTACGGGCACGAACAACGGGAATAAGTGGCATCATCTGCTCGGTTACAGCGAAAGGATGACGAGCATCGCCTTTCACATCAACGAAGAGAAGTTTACATCCCTTAGGAATGGTGATTCCAGCAAGATCTGCAAGCTTATAAGCATCACGACCAACCCACTTAGGATTAGCACGACACTTATCGGTACCGTAGTCAAGAAGAACGGTTTTACCGATGGTCTCTGCCTGGGCAAGAGAGATCTCAAATGCGCCGATAGCAGTAAACTCACGTTTGAACTCATCCGCTACAGAATCAACAATAATGATCTCTTTTTCATTGGCACAGATCAGGTTGTTATCAAAAGAGGCACCAATATAAATGCTCTCAGCAGCACGAGCAAGATCAGCGGTCTCATCAACTACTACAGGAGGATTACCTGCACCAGCTGCGATAAGGCGCTTATCGGTAATCTTACGAGCAGCAGCTACAACAGCCTCGCCACCGGTTACGGTAAGAAGATTAATTCCCTCGTAGGTAAAGAGACGTCGGGCCGCATCAAGAGAAGGCTCTTTGATACAGACGAGAAGGTTATGAACACCTGTCTCTTCTACAATAGCCTTGTTCATCATCTTGATGGTTTCTTGAGTAATACGTTTTGCTGCAGGATGAGGAGCAAAAACAACACTGTTACCACCAGAGATCATGCTGATACCATTATTGATAACGGTAGATCCTGGGTTAGTAGAAGGAGTAACAGAGGCAATAACACCCCAAGGAGCATTCTCGATAAGGGTAAAGCCCTCGTCACCGGTAATTGCTGTAGGCTGAAGAATCTCTGGTCCTGGAGTACGGTTAGCCACAAGCAAGGTCTTAGCAACCTTATCTTCAACATTACCCATACCAGTCTCAGATACAGCCATCTCAGAGAGACGACGTGCATTCATGCGAGCAGCGCGACGCATAACATCTACTACACGGTTACGCATAGCAACGGTATCAATAAGCTTGTAAGCCACTTTGGCTGCCGCTACGGCATCATCAAGCTCATCAAAAACACCCCAATCGCCTGCTGCCGGGGCAGAGGCTACAAGGCTACCATTTTGCGCTTTGCTCAATTGAGCAAGTACTTCTGATACAATAGACTCAATTTGTGCTTGTCCTATAGACATCTCTAACTCCACTATCTAATTTTATTTGGCGTAAAGTTTCCCACCTGAAGCAGTGATCTGATCAACAATTGCAATAACATTCAGATCAACAGGAGATCTCTCTCCTGTCGCTGTACGGGGCGCAGCGCCACCCCCGCGAACCAAAAGAACATACTCGCCCTCTCCAGCCCCAAGGGTATCCACCGTCACTTGACCGTAACGTATTATATCGCCTTCAGCATTAATAAGATCCACAAGAAGCAAACTTGCATGAGGGACTCTAGGGTCACGAATAGTTGCAACGACCTGACCTTTCACTCTTCCTAACTCCATACCATTTCCCTCAAATAAATCTGCTTCTTAGACAATCTACCTTCTTATTTTTTCAATCTAATTGGATACACTTCCTCAAGATCCTGATGGGGACGAGGAATAACATGGGCCGCAATAAGCTTGCCCATACGTTTTGCTGCTGCGGCACCGGCATCAATTGCGGCTTTACACGCGGCAACATCACCACGAATAAGCACACAGACATAACCGCCACCAATACGCTCATAACTCACCAACTCTACCTGAGCCGCCTTAGTCATTACGTCTGCTGCATCTACAAGACCGGTTATACCTTTTGCTTCTAATATACCAAGAGCATCCATTGCTGTTTCCTCTTCTCTCTATTTTTTAGTTGCTTTGGTCGCAGGACGTTTCGCATTAGCTGCTACCTTAGCCGCTGCTGCTGCCGCCTTTTCTTCTGCAAAGATAGAACCTATCTTGTCATTCACCAGAACCTCAAGACTATCATCCGGACGAGGAATAACGTTGGTTGCAACACATTCACCCAAACGAGATCCAGCTGCCTTACCTGCATCTACAGCTGCTCCAACTGCGCCAAGATCACCCTCACAGATAACAGTTACACCACCTGCTGCATCCGTGGTTATGGTCTTCACAGACACACGGGCAGCCTTAGTCATAGCATCCGCTACTTCAATGGCGGCAACCAAACCAATTACTTCTACAAAACCTATAGAACCATTCATACTAACGCTTCCTTTCTTTATTGGTTATAACCAGAGGGTCAGCACCTATAATATACTACGCATAACTTCAGGCGTAACGCTTGGAATCACAACAGAACGAACAAGCATTGCAGTCTCGGCACAGGCATCAGCTGCTGCCTGGGTTGCCATACTTACTGCTGCTACATCACCGGTGAGAAGACAAAAAGCCTTACCACCAAGACCCATGGCAATACGTACCTCGGCAATATCTACCTCGGCGGTCTTTGCTGCCCGATCTGCCGCTACAATCGCTGAAGATGCGGAAAAAGTCTCTATTATACCCAGGGAAGGCCCCTGTGGTTTTCCTGCAATGCCAGACATGGCAGCAATAACGGATCGATCAATACTCGGGATAACAAAATGATCCGCCACGGCACCATCGGCACCGTCAATACCTGCAGCCACGGCAGCTTGAACCGCTGCCACGTCACCGTGCACAGCTGCAATAAACTTACCTGGACAGATGGTCTTCATCATCAAGATCTCTACGCTAGAGGCCTTCATCATCCTATCTGCAGCCTCAATACCAGCTGCAATACTACTAAATTCAATCATTCCAACTGATTGTATATAAGTTGTCATGACTACACTCCTTTAATCACTATTTCATTACCTACTTCTACCACAGTGCCTGCGATAGAGGCGTGAACTGTAGCACCTAAGGCACCTTGAGGCACTGCACCAACCAACTGACCCACCTGAACAAAATCACCTGCCTTAACCTGGGCCACTGCTGGTGCACCGATATGCTGATTAAGTGGAATACGCACCTCAGCAGGAGTATAGTCACCGGTAAAATCAGGATGAATATTCATGAACTTATCAATACCAATCTTCAGGGCCAAACGAGGCACAGGCACCTTACGGTAAGGACGAACCTTAGACTGGGCGGGAATAACCTCACGAGATCCCTCATAGGGCACCTTGTTTTCGCGAAAACGAGCCTTTAGAGCTGCGTTAATACGACGAGGAGAAAGGCCCATGGGACAACTAAACAACTCACAAACACCACACTCACAACAGAGAGCTGCCTGCATGGCACCAAGGGCGACATCTCCACCACCACCAAAGGCACGCATCACCTTATGGGTCTGAAAATCCTGACCTATAAGATAACGGGGACAGAGCTCGGTACAAAGGCGACACTGAATACAGGCAGTGGCAGCCTGGCGCTGCATGCTCTGCAGATCACGGCTGGCCATGGTATGTAGATAATGACCCCGTGGCAAAATAATAAGACCACCGGTGGTCTTAGTGACTACCTTGGCGGCAAATTCCTCTGCTGAGTCGACCATGCGACCCATCATTGGCCCACCAAGAATGTAAACAGGATCAGCAATGGTTGCGCCGCCGCAGTGAGCAAGACACTCACTCAACTTGGTGCCAAGAGGCACACGAATAACAGCAGGGCTACCTACATTACCGGTTACAGTAACAATTTTATGAGTAACTGGCGTACCTTTCATGGCGTCGGCTACTCCGGCAAGAGTACCCACATTGGCAACAACAGCGCCAACATCCTTAGGCAAACCAAGAGGCGGAATGGTTTTTCCGGTTACCTCGTAGACTAGGGTCTGCTCATCACCTGCTGGATAAAAGTTATCCAACTGAACAAGCTCTAAACCTGTCCCCTCTATACAGTCAGCAAATATTTTTGCTATTTCGGTATATTTACGTTTTATACCGATAACACCGCGTGTAGCTCCCGTAACGGAGACGATGGCCTGCATCGCGACAACGATATCCGCTGCGCGGGTTCGCATAATATGTTGATCAGTATGCAACAGTGGCTCACACTCACAACCGTTGGCTATAACTGTATCCACCTGCGTATCATATTTTACATGGGCGGGAAAACCTGCTCCGCCCTCGCCCACAATACCGGCATCCAGTATCGAGCGAAGAAGACTATCTTTATTCATGATCATCTCTTTAAGTTCGCTAGAGAGCTACAAAAAAAACGGCTGTTACTTGTCACGTTTGAAAGGGAAGACTTCTTCCAAATCACCATGTGGACGTGGAATAACGTGCACAGCTACTACCTCGCCAATACGTGCTGCTGCTGCTGCACCTGCATCGGTAGCGGCCTTACATGCTGCCACATCACCACGAACAATCGCAGTTACGAGACCAGCACCAATTTGCTTGTAACCTACCAGTTGTACGCGAGCAGCTTTTACCATTGCATCTGAAGCTTCGATGAGTGCGGTCAAGCCTTTAGTTTCAATCATTCCTAATGAATCCATTGTATTCCTCCAAGTTTCGTGTAACGAAAAAAGTTTTACTCTATTTTACCAACATCCGTTTATAGGCACTGACCTACAACGGCAACCTTATATATATCATCCGCAGTACAACCACGGGAAAGATCATGCCAACCTGCAGCAAAACCCTGAAGAAGCGGGCCAAGAGCTGTATACCCACCCAAACGCTGAGCGAGCTTATAGCCAATATTACCTGCTTCAAGAGAAGGAAAGATAAGCACATTTGCCATTCCTTCAACTACACTACCGGGAGCCTTTTGGGCAGCAACACTTGGGACGATAGCTGCATCGAGTTGTAGCTCACCGTCAACCAACATATCAGGAGCGCGCTTACGAATTTGCTCAACGGTATCACGAACAAAAATTGCCCGCTCATGATTGGCGCTACCCTTAGTAGAAAAAGAGAGCATGGCCACCCGAGGTTCTTCACCGAGTAACTTGCGCGCCTTATCCGCCGATGATATGGCTATATCAGCCAAAGTATTTTCATTGGGCACTGGCACTACACCACAATCGGCAAAGATATAATCTTTTCCGCCTTCCGGTGCTATCATAAAAAAGAAGCTGGAGATGGTTTTCATACCCTGCTGCTTGGGCAGAAACTGCAAACCTGCACGAATAACATTACCAGTCGAAGATATATTACCGGAAACACCCAGATTAACCTCCTCACGACGCACCATCATAGCTGCACCGGCAAGGGGACATCTCATGGCCTTTACGGCATCATCCATGCTCAGCTTTTTACCCTTTGCCTCACGAATTGCAATAAATTCATTGGCATTTTTTTCAAGCAGAGAGGGACTGGTATGGTCAACCACGGTCACCCCACGACTTGAACATTTTGCCTCCCGCATCTTAGCGCGAACAGCAAACGGAGAACCCATAAATACTGGATGAGCAAGCCCTTCTGCCTGAAGACGACCAGCCGCCTCAAAAACTCTCTTATCGAGGCAATCAGGAAAGACAATTGTCTTAGGCGCTTTACGACATACATCTTTACAACGTTCTAATATGCTCACACTTAT
The DNA here is from genome assembly GCF_000025945.1 of Desulfotalea psychrophila LSv54. GTDB lineage: Bacteria > Desulfobacterota > Desulfobulbia > Desulfobulbales > Desulfocapsaceae > Desulfotalea > Desulfotalea psychrophila. The sequence continues at coordinate 3,434,684 of NC_006138.1, forward strand.
CTCCTAAGCAACGTTGTTGATGCACGCAATACGTACAGAAGTGGGAGTACTATAGGTTACATCTACACCTTCGGGGAAATAAACCATATCGCCAACCTTAGCCACCAAGGTTTTTCCACAAATATCAAGATGTAACTCACCTGCAACAACAACACCTACCTCTGGACATTCCACGGTACGCTTGAAAGATGCCTTCTCCCACTCCATATAACCACCGGCAAGTTGAGCGCCAGCACATTCGCCCAGGGCATCGGCAATAAACACCTGTTCTGCTACAGCTACAGGAGCACCGGCATTTGCCTTAAGAAGGCGATCGCCCTCAACCACACAGATACCACCACAGGAAGAAGAGGCATTCTCTGCTACCAGAGAGACAGAAACATCAGGCTGAGCAAGTCTTTCCGTTACTACCCTACGCACAAGACTCTCAAGAGCCTCATCGGTCAACACACCCGGAAGGCGCTTTTTCAGGATTTCACAGACTTCAGAAATCAGGACATCGGCCTCGCCTGAGGTGTTCACTGGAGCAGTTGGAGTAACTATGGCAGGAGCAGCAAAAGCCACTGGCGCTACAGGAGCAGCAGGTTTTACTGGAACAGCTGGGGCCGCCGGAGCAACTGGGGCAGCCGGAGCAGGAGTACTGGTAAGAGGACAGGCCTCAACCACAACCTTCTTCTCTTCAACCTGGAGTATTTTCAAACCTAACTCCAAGGCCTTATCAACTGCTTGAGGGGTAATAATACACTCTTGAGGCGGGCATAGGATCGACTTCTTCCCACTCTTGAGGGCCCCATTAATATCGGCTTCGGTTATAATCCGCTTTCCCATGCACTTCCTCCTACTGTTTTATATCTTATAGAGTCCTTCCCTCTTAAAAGCTGAGAGGCAAAGACCATCAATTTGAAAAATAACAAATTATTACAATAACTTTTCATCCAGAACAGCTCATAAAAAGAGACGTTTAACCGAGCGACAGCATTCCAAAATGAAAAAACTCTATCCTCTTCTAGCAAAATTCGTGCAAAAAAAACACATGTTCTCTTTTTTTTTGTTGTTAGCGAAAAAAAATCCTATTTCCATAGGGAAAACCAAGCCATCCTTAAAAAAAATATCAGGCAAATCCTTTTTTTTCAGGAAAAGAGAGAGACAAAGGCCAAGAAACAATGGCCAAAAGTTGCATTTTCGCACAAAAAGACAAGTAGTCTCCTGAATAACCAGCTAAAAGAGCAAGGCATTAACATGTAGTTCTAACGCCTTAACACGATGCTCCGGCTCACAGGCAACACGGGTTGCGTTTTTGCATCAAAAAGAGCCACCGAAGAATCCCCGATGGCCCTAAACAGCTCCCCCATAATCTGCAAAATGCTAACGTAAATTCAGCGACGCTATGGAAAATGGAGTAAGCATAAGAGGCTGGGTCGGTAGCTGAATAGGCAACTTCAACTCCTTCTCAAAGACCCCTACAACCCCGGGCAAACAACAGGTACCGCCAGAGAGCAAAATAGTCTCCACCTCCTGACCCCTTATATGATCTGCCACAATATCAGTCACCCGTTCCAAGGTTGGACGGACAATACTGAGAATATTAAATTCAGCGGCCTTGCGTTTACGCTGCTCTGCCTCTTCTATAGAGATATCATAGTAACCGGCAATGGTCAGAGAAAGATGCTTACCGCCCGTAGGCTCGTCATCACTAAAAACCACCTGACTATTCCTCACCACAGCAGTACCGGTGGTACCACCACCAATATCAACAATGGCGGCCTTATTCAGATCAAGAAGATGAGCAACACAGCTTGGCTCATCCTCTACATAGGTGACCTCAAGCCCCACAGATTCCAAGATATTTATCGAGAGGCGCGCATCTGTTCCCGGAGGAAAAGATGTCGAGGCTTGGGTGATTTCACAGCCAAGACGCTCTTCGGCCTGCTTGATAAAGCGACGGACAATATCAATAGCGCCGACATAATCGACAACCACGCCATCACGTACCACCTCTGCCCATTCCAGGAAAACGGCAACAGGTTCGCCCTCGGCATCAATGGCCATCAAGACAACATCGGCTGTACCTAAATCAATACCAACGTGAATTGGCCCCTCTACTTCAACTGCTTCGGTATCATTAATCATTGCCGCAGCACGGTCGAGCCTTTCGCAGGCGAGTTCCCATGAAATAGCCATACTAGACAATCCTAAAGCTGCCGACAAGGGCACAGCGACGAAGACGAACAAAGGTCGCTGCGTTAGTAACACCTTCACCGGTTGGAGTGGAGATAGTCATGGAAGTCCAACCTTCACCGCCTGCACCAAGTCCGGCAATATGGGGACCATTTTTCACAAAGAGACTGGTATTAACGGCCTTGGCCATTCTCTCCATATTGTGAATATTGGTGGAGTGCAGACCAGCGGTATGACTCAAACCGCGTTCAAGCATAAGAGCCCACTCAAGAGCTTGATCAAAGTTACGGGCACGAACAACAGGAATAAGCGGCATCATCTGCTCGGTTACAGCAAAAGGATGACGGGCGTCACCTTTTACGTCAACAAAGAGAAGTTTACAACCAGCAGGAATGGTTACTCCGATAAGCTCTGCAAGCTTATAGGCATCACGGCCAACCCATTTAGGATTAGCACGACACTTATCGGTACCGTAATCAAGAAGAACGGTCTTACCAATGGCCTCTGCCTGCTCAAGAGAAATTTCAAAGGCACCAGCGGCGACAAACTCACGCTTAAACTGATCCGCTACAGACTCAACAACAATAATCTCTTTCTCGTTGGCGCAGATGAGGTTGTTATCAAAGGAGGCACCGATATAAATACTTTCAGCAGCACGGGCAAGATCCGCTGTCTCATCAACCACAACGGGAGGATTACCAGCACCTGCGGCAATAAGACGCTTATCGGTGACCTTACGAGCAGCCTTAACAACGGCTTCACCACCGGTTACGGTGAGAAGATTAATTCCCGGATAGGTAAAGAGACGTTGGGCCGCATCAAGAGATGGCTCTTTAATGCAAACGAGCAGGTTATTAATACCAGTCTCCTCTGCAATAGCCTTATTCATGAGCTTAATAGCCTCTTGAGTGATGCGCTTTGCGGCAGGATGCGGAGCAAAGACAACTGCATTACCACCTGAGATCATACTGATACCGTTATTAATAACAGTTGATCCAGGATTGGTAGAGGGAGTAACCGAGGCAATAACACCCCAAGGAGCATTCTCTATAAGGGTAAAGCCATCATCACCGGTAATTGCCGTGGGCTGAAGAATCTCAGGACCCGGAGTGCTGTTGGCCACAAGCAGTGTTTTCAACACCTTATCTTCTATATTGCCCATGCCCGTTTCTGCAACAGCCTTCTCAGCAAGGGGACGTGCATTCATCCGGGCGGCACGACGCATTACCTCAACGACACGGGTACGCATAGCAACAGTATCAATAAGCTTGCAAGCCGCCTTAGCTGCCGCAACGGCATCATCCAACTCATCAAAGACACCCCAATCACCTGCTGCCGAGCCAGACAAAACAGGAGCACCCTGCTGAACATTACCTATTTGAGAAATAACCTCTGCGACAATAGACTCAATTTGTTCGCGGCCAATAGACATCTCTTACCCCACTCTCTAATTTTATTTACTATAAATCACTTCATTCAGAGCACTGATCTGGTCAACAATGGCAACAACGCTCAGGTCAATCGGTGGCTTCCCTCCGCCCACCACAAGCGCGGCACCACTTCCCCGCACCAGGAGGACATACTCGCCCTCTCCGGCACCGAGAGTATCTGCAGCCACATGTCCCTCGCGTCTTACCACACCATCAGCGCGAATGAAGTCAACAAGAAGCAAGCTTGTATGGGGAACCTTAGGATCACGAATGGTAGCAACTACCTGACCTCTTACTCTTGCCAATTCCATACTCTTTCTCCCCAACCACACATTACTTCACAGACTGCGTGATTTAATTATTTATTCAATTTAATTGGAAAAATTTCCTCAAGGTCCTGATGAGGACGAGGAATAACATGGGCGGCAATAAGCTTACCCATACGTTTTGCGGCTGCAGCGCCCGCATCTATTGCAGCCTTACAGGCAGCGACATCGCCACGAATAAGCACACAGACATAACCACCACCAATACGCTCGTAACTCACCAACTCTACCTGAGCCGCCTTGGTCATAACATCTGCTGCCTCTATAAGGCCGGTAATACCTTTTGCCTCTAATATTCCAAGAGCATCCATACTATGTCCTCTGTTTTCTATTTTTTGACTGCCTTAGAAGCCAATTCTTTCGCGGGCTTAGCTGCCGCAATAGCGGCAGCTGCCTTTTCCTCTGCAAAAACAGAACCAATTTTATCGGTCAAAAGAGCTTCAAGGCTTTCATCTGGACGGCCAATAACGTTGGTACCGACACATTCACCCAAGCGAGAGCCAGCTGCCTTACCGGCATCTACGGCTGCGCCAACTGCGGCAAGATCACCCTCACAGATAACGGTTACACCACCTGCTGCATCCGTGGTTATGGTCTTCACAGACACGCGAGCAGCCTTAGCCATAGCATCAGCAACTTCAATGGCGGCAACCAGACCAACAACTTCAACAAAACCTATAGAACCATCCATGCTCATCTTACCTCTTTTAATTGGTTAGCCCGCACCTACAATATACTACTCATAACCTCTGGAGTAACACTTGGAATCACAACAGAACGGACAAGCATTGCAGTCTCGGCACAGGCATCAGCTGCTGCCTGGGTTGCCATACTGACTGCAGCCACATCACCGGTGAGAAGACAAAAAGCCTTACCACCAAGACCCATGGCAATACGTACTTCGGCAATATCTACCTCGGCAGTCTTCGCGGCACGATCTGCGGCCACAATTGCAGAGGATGCAGAAAAAGTCTCTATAATACCAAGAGAACAACCCTGTGGTTTACCGGCAATACCGGACATTGCAGAAATAACGGATTGGTCAATGCTAGGAATTACGAAATGATCCGCTACGGCGCCATCGGCACCGTCAATACCAGCAGCCACGGAAGCCTGAACCGCAGCCACGTCACCGTGTACCGCTGCAAGAAACTTACCAGGACAGATGGTCTTCATCATCAAAATCTCTACACTGGAGGCCTTCATCATACGATCTGCGGCTTCAATACCGGCTGCAATGCTGGTAAATTCTATCATTCCAACTGACTGAATATAAGCTGTCATGACTACGCTCCTTTAATCACTACTTCATTACCTACTTCCATTACAGTACCTGCAATAGAGGCATGAATTTTTGCACCCAAGGCTCCCTTAGGCACTGCACCAATCAACTGACCCACCTTGACAACATCACCTTTTTTGACCTGAGCCACAGATGGTGCACCGATATGCTGATGAAGCGGAATACGCACCTCAGCAGGAATATAATCACCGGTGAAGGCAGGATGAAGATCCATAAAACGATCTATACCAATCTTCAAAGCCAAACGAGGCACTGGCACCTTACGATAAGGGCGCATGTCTGATTGGGCAGGAATCACTGCTCGAGAGCCCTCGTAAGGAATCCTTTCCTGACGCATTTTTGCTCTAATGGCAGCATTGATACGACGAGGAGAAAGGCCCATGGGACAGCTAAACATTTCACAGACGCCACATTCACAACAGAGAAAAGCCTGTTCAAGGCCAGCACCATTCAATCCACCCGCAGCAAAGGCACGCATCACCTTATGGGTTTGAAAATCCTGACCTATAAGATAGCGCGGACAAAGATCGGTACAGAGGCGACACTGAATACAGGTACTGGCAGCCTGACGTTCCATGGTATGGATATCACGACTGGCCATCACATGCAGATAATGACCTCGGGGCAGAACAATGAGTCCACCGGTGGTCTTAGTCACCATCTTAGTGGCAAAGTCCTCTTCGGAATCCACCATGCGACCCATCATAGGGCCACCAAGAATGTATATAGGATCGGCGACAGTTGAGCCACCACAATGAGCAAGACACTCGCTCATCTTAGTTCCCAAAGGCACACGAATAACAGCAGGAGAGCCAACATCACCGGTTACGGTAACAATCTTATGAGTTAAGGGTGTTCCCTTAATGGCTGCAGCTACCTCAGCCAAAGTGCCCACATTGGCAACAACTGCACCAACATCTTTAGGTAGACCAAGAGGCGGAATGGTCTTTCCAGTTACCTCGTAAACCAAAGCCTGCTCATCACCTGCTGGATAAAAGTTATCCAATTGGGCAAGCTCCAGGCCTGTTCCTTCTATACAGTCCGCAAATATTTTTGCTATCTCGGTATACTTACTCTTTATACCGATAACACCGCGGGTAGCTCCCGTAACGGAGACGATGGCCTGCATCGCAACAACAATATCCGCTGCACGGGTACGCATAATATGTTGATCAGTATGCAACAGTGGCTCACACTCACAACCGTTGGCTATAACTGTATCCACCTGCGTGTCATATTTAACATGGGCGGGAAAACCTGCTCCGCCCTCGCCCACAATACCGGCATCCAGTATCGAGCGAAGAAGACTATCTTTATTCATGATCATCTCTTTGGGGTCGCTAGAGAGCTACAAAAAAAACGGCTACTATTTGTCACGTTTGAAGGGAAATACTTCTTCCAGGTCACCATGTGGACGTGGAATAACGTGTACAGCTACCACCTCGCCAATACGTGCGGCTGCTGCTGCACCTGCATCGGTTGCTGCTTTACATGCTGCAACATCACCACGAACAATCGCAGTTACCAAACCAGCACCAATTTGTTTGTAACCTACAAGTTGTACACGAGCAGCCTTTACCATTGCATCTGAAGCTTCAATAAGTGCGATCAAGCCCTTAGTTTCAATCATTCCTAATGAATCCATTGTATTTCTCCAAGTTTCGTATAACGAAAAAGTTTTACTCTATTTTGCTACCATCCATTTATAGGCACTGACCTACAACGGCAATTTTCTATACCATCCGCATCCTGGAGCCGCTCAAGGGGAGGAGACACCCTAGAGCACAAAAGAGGCTCAATACAGGCACGGATCGTCTACTATAACAACATTCGCTTTGATTACTCTGCAGGCTTATTAACGCAGGCTATACGCACAGAGGTAGGAGTACTGCAAATCACTTCGACAGCCTTAGGGAAATAAACCATATCACCTGCCTCGGCCACCATTTTTTTACCGTCAACCTCAAGATGAAGGGTACCTGCTACCACCACCGCCACCTCAGGTGATTTTAGCGTACGGGTAAAAGATCCCTTTTCCCATTGCATATGACCGCCAACAAGAGAGGTACCTGCAGTCAACTCTTTAACAGCCAAAGAAGCACCATCATTTTCTCTGACAAGACGATCTTCCTCAATGAGAGAGACACCAGCACAAGAGGCAACCACGCCTTCCACTGGAGATTGAACAACAACTGGTTCGGCAAGCTTGGCCGTAACAACACGACGAACAAGAGACTCTAAGGCATCTGCTGCCGGGGCTCCCGCCACAGATTCCTGAATAATGCCACACACCTCAGCAATAAGGGTGTCCGTTGCGGAAGATCCACGCACAGGGACATAAGAACAGTTCTCCTGAGCTACAAGTCCTGGAGCCTCAAAAAGTATTTCAACCCCCTGTGCCTGCGCCATTTCAACTGCCTGCTGAGTGACAATGCATTCCTGGGGCGGACATAGGATTGATTTATGACAACCTTGGAGAACCTTTTCAATATCGGCCTCGCTTATAATCCGCTTTCCCATGCAATCTCCCTTAATATATACAAAACACCTGCTCCCCTCTCTAGGAAAGAGAACAAAAAACCATCTTATTTTCCATCTATCGCACTAAGTCTCTATTTTTTCAAACATATGCCAAGAAAAAAGATCCTGTCCTGGCCAGTCTCCCATATAGAGAAGAAAAAGATTCCCTTTTTTCTAGCAATTATCGTGCTAGAAGCCACTTTTTTCCCCTTTTTATAAAAATTCAAAAAGCAAGAGCCTATTTTAAAAGGATTTAGAAACAAAAAGACGGACTCGACAACAAGGAAAAAGCAGATTCCAGCAAAAGAATGTTTTAACAGATTACAAGGACAAAAAAAGACATTTGTTGCATTTCTGCACAAGAGCCAGACATTCACAAGGCCCCTTTTTTTCTAGCAAAGATACTCTCTCCACCAATTAACAATCCTTACACATATAGAGAAACCAACCGTTGCTTTTTTGCACAAAGCAGAGTAAGCATAGTAACCTACTGTTTACTCACTGTTTAAGCAAGGAGGCAAATTTTACCGAGGCATTTTTGCACCAAAACAGCAAGAGCCAAGCGACAGAGGTCACAATAAAAATAAAATTTTAAAATCTTCCAAGCCCCTTAACAGAAAAAACCACCTATATATATTAAATACCCCAAATCCTCCTCCTAAAAAGTCGGCCATAAGCATCCGCTGCACCCTCTTTTTCTTGTTTTTTTGGGGAAAATCTTTTTTTTTAACAATTTGGCACTGTCTTTGCTGAGAATATTCAGCAAGTTTTAAGGTTATTTTTTCTTCCACTTGTCTGTAGAGATGAATTTTAACTGATATTTCGGCGTAAAACATTATTTACGCCTTCATTATACATGATAAACCATAAGAGGATTCGCAATGAACGTGATTGACTTTCGGTTTCGCCCTAACACCCCTGAAATTTTGGATGGCATTCAACACAGCACCATGTTCAAGGGTTTGTGCAAGCATATTGATTTTTCCAAAATGAAACCGCAGACAGTTGCTGAGTGTGTTCAGGATCTTACTGCACATAATGTTGTACGTGCGGTTATCACAGGTCGTGACTGCGAGACCACCTACAACGGATCTAAGCACAACAACCAAAGCATCATGAATTGGATTCAGCAGTTTCCTGAAAAATTCATCGGCTTCTTTGGAATGGATCCTCACAAGGGTATGAAAGGCATTGCCTCACTCGTTACCGCTGTAGAGACCTACGGCATGCGCGGTGCTGCCATCGATCCTTACCTTGCTCAGCTTTACCCAAATGACGCAAAATATTACCCAATCTACAGCAAGTGTTGCGAGCTTAACATCCCTATCGTTTTCACCACTGGTCCTGCTACTCTGGTACCAGGCGCTGTAATTGATCACGTTGCTCCACGTTATATTGACTTTGTTGCCCGTGACTTCCCAGATCTCAAGATTGTTATCAGCCACGGCGGATACCCTTGGGTTAACGAGGCAATCGTCGTTACCGAGCGTAATGCCAACGTATACCTTGATATCTCTGAGTTCGAGGCATCTCCAATGTCTGAGGCTTACGTTCAAGCAGCAAACAGCATGATTGCTGACAAGCTTCTCTACGCAAGTGCTCACCCATTCATTGATTTCCGTGATGCACTCGCAACCTACAACGGACTTCCAATTTCCGACGAAGCTCGTCAGAAAATCATGCACGATAATGCTGCTAAGCTTCTCGGCATTGAGACCGTTGCACCTGTTGCTGCTCCTGTTGCTGCTCCTGCATACAATGCAAGTAGCAACAACGCTACCAGCACCGCAGACTTAGTTCGAAGCATCGTAGCAGAGGTTGTTGCCCGTCAAAACGGTTAATTACCAGGATCCACCCAGAGGCCCAAACCTCTAACAGAAAGACAAAAAAGGCGTGCGTTTCTCTCCTCAGAGAATCACGCCTTTTTTATTGCTCTGCAAACTCCATGTACCAGCAAGGCCAGGACAAAAAATATATATCAATATTTTTTATCTCCTTTTAAACTTTTTTTGGAGTATTGCTATTTCAACTTGCTCCTTATAATTACAAAGAAAGATCTGTTTTTAAATTTTACCGGTTGGTTAGGAACTATTTTTTCCTGCCAAAATAGCCGCCGAAATAGTTTGACAGAAAGCAAAATTTCCATTCTATGTATCAGCATATTACACAAGAATGTACTAATGGCTTTCTCTCACCTTAGAGAAGATGGAGTATGCCAAATATAGATTTAACAAAAATGAAGTATGCTAATTAATAATTTTGACCAAACGATTTTTTTTAGGAGGTTTGCCACAAACTATATCACGTAATCAGCTGCCGCCCCATCACCCAGTAGAAAGTCGCAGCTGCAAGAGCAAAGAGAGCACAAAAGATATTTATTGAAAAGAGAGGTAGAAAAATGCAAGTCATCGCTTGTATTAAGCAGGTACCTGATACAACTCAGGTAAAAATTGACCCAGTGACCAATACCCTCGTTCGTGAAGGTATTCCCTTTATCGTCAATCCCTATGACACCCATGCTCTTGAGGCCGCACTGGATCTCAAAGATAAGTATGGGGTTAGCGTGACCGTGGTCACCATGGGCCCACCGAATTCGGCAAACGCCCTGAAGAAGGCCCTGGCCATGGGAGCTGATCGTGCCATTCTCTTGTCCGATCGCGCCTTTGGTGGTGCCGACACCCTGGCCACCAGTAAGGTTATCACAGCAGCTCTTGCCAAACTACAGGGAGAGGAAGAAATCGGCCTCATCTTCTGTGGTAAGCAGACCATTGACGGCGACACAGCTCAGGTAGGACCCGGCATTGCATCTCGAATGAAAATCCCTCAACTCACCTTGGTTGATAACGTAGAAGAGTTCACTCCTGCAAGCAAAAAAATCCGCGTGCGCAGAAAGCTTGAAGGACGCTACGAAAGAGTTGAATCAAAAATGCCTGCCCTGGTCACCGTTGTTCGCGAGATCAACAGCCCACGCTACCCCACCGTTCCTACCCGCCTCAAGTCGTTTAATGCCCCAATTGAAACCTGGGATAACAGCGACCTTAAAATCGACCCTGAAACCATCGGTCTCAAAGGCTCTGCCACCTGGGTAAGCAAGATTTTCAGCCCAGAGAGAGAGAAGGGAGAAATTGTAGGAGATGGAATCAATGCTCCACAAGAGGCAGCTGCACAGCTTATCGATAAACTTTTGAGCAAAGATGTGCTCTCGTTCTAGAGGAAAAAGTTATGACAAAGAAAGTAAAGCGACCAAGAGGTAAAGCTCAACTCCTTGAGGGAAAATGTATCAGCTGTGGTGGACGCTGCGAAAGCTCGTGTCCCGTTGCATGTATCACCATGAGCGATGCTGGCGAGCCACAAATTAATACAGCAAAGTGCATAGGCTGTAAAAAATGTGTCAAGGCCTGTCCCGGAGAAGCACTCGAGATATTCTTCACCCCTGAAGAACTTGCCATCCTGAAAGAACTCGGAGCTGATACCACGGTAGTAGAACCCACTCCGGAAGAGAAGGCTATTGCCGAGCGTAACGCTCAGTATAAAAACGTATGGGTTCTTGTCGAGCAAACCGAAGGCATAGTCGCCGAGGTCTCTTGGGAGCTTCTTGGCGAAGGACGAAAGCTTGCCAATAAACGCGGCTCTGAAGTTTGTGCCCTTATTATTGGTGCTGGCGTTCGTAATATCTGCGCTGACGCCTTTCACTATGGCGCCGATAAGTGCTACCTCATCGACAACCCTGTTTTTAAAGAGTACCGCACCGAGCCCTATTTCCGTGCCTGTTGCGACATGATTCATAAGCATAAGCCAGAAATCGTTCTCATGGGAGCCACCGGCCTTGGTCGCGATCTGGCCGGAGCGGTTGCCACAGAGCTACAAACCGGGCTTACCGCCGACTGTACCGAACTGGACATCGATCCAAAGGGTAATCTGATGCAGACCCGCCCAGCCTTTGGCGGCAACATCATGGCAACCATTATGTGCGACAAGTTTCGTCCACAGATGTCCACTGTTCGCCCCAAGGTTATGCAACTTGCCCCGATATCAGAAAACCCCAAATCTGAAATCATCGAAGAGACGGTTGATATCCCTGCCACAAGCATCATGACCAAAGTTCTTGAGATTATTCGCGAGAAAAAAGGTAGCAGCGATATCGATATCTCCAGCACAGAATTTATCGTAGCTGGTGGTCGTGGCATGATGAGCAAGGAAAATTTTTCCATCCTCAACGAACTCGCCGATGAACTTGGTGCTGTAGTTGCTGGATCACGAATGGCTGTCGATGCGGGTTGGGTTTCCCACACCAGACAAGTTGGTCAAACGGGCAAAACAGTTCGACCTGTTGTTTATATCGCCGTCGGTATTTCAGGCGCTATTCAACACATGGTTGGTATGCAAGACTCTGATATGATCATTGCCGTCAACAAAGATAAGGATGCACCAATCTTTGAAGTAGCAAACTACGGTATCGTCGGCGACCTCTTTGAGGTGGTTCCGGCTATGACCAAAAAGATTCGCGAGGCCAAGGCCTCTGCACAACACTAATCATTTTGGAAGGATTTACAGATTATGCATATTAGCCCAATGATATTCACCCCAATACTGATCGCCTCTCTGCTTCTTTTTGCCTACGGCCTACGGTCACGTCTTAAACTGGCAGCCATGGGTAAGGCTGAAGATCGATCTGATATGATGGCACAACGAATAGCCATGATGTTCAACATAGCCTTCTTGCAAAAGAAAGTGCTAGGTGGCAGTTTCGGCCTGAATCACTTTTTCATCTTTTGGACCTTTATTCTCCTCGCCCTCGCCAATGGTGAGTTTTTGGTAGCTGGCGTTTTTCCCGCTCTCACCTTCAAAGCACTTCCTCAGGGAATCTTCTCTCCACTGATGTTCGTCTTTGATGTTGTTTCTACCATCTGCCTTATCGCAATTGCTTCGGGAATTATCCGCCGCATCATCGCCCCACCATACAAAGAGGCTCGTACCGCTGAGGCCTTTGGCATTCTCGCCGTTATCGGTGGCCTAATGCTTGCCTACTTCGGCGTCCATGCAGCAGAGCTTGCCCTTGGTGAAATCAAGGCATCAATGCCTGTTTCCGGCGCTATCGCCTCTATGCTCAGCAATATGGCACCAGCTTCCATTGCCAGCTTTGGCCAGACAGCATGGTGGATTCACGCCTTTCTTATCCTAGGCCTGATGAACTACCTGCCCTTTGGCAAGCACATGCACATCATCACCGCCATCCCCAACTGTCTTTTCGGGGCAATCGACAAGGTTAACACTGTACCCCGTGAAGAATTTGCTGAGAATAACAGCTATGGCGTACAGGAAGCAAATGACTTCACCTGGAAAGACATTATCGACTCTTTCACCTGTACCGAGTGTGGCCGTTGCCAGAAGGTATGTCCTGCCACCCTCACCGACAAAGAGTTGGTACCACGTACCCTTATTGAGCAGATCAAGTACAATTTGATCGCCAATCAAGCAGAGCTCAAGGCCGGCAAGCCTGTCTCCTACAACCTTATTGGCGACGGCGAAAAGAGCATCAGCAAAGAGGCTATCTGGTCTTGCCTTACCTGTGGGGCATGCATGCAACAGTGCCCTGTTCTTATTGAGCATGTGCCCAAGATTATCAAGATGCGTCGTCACCTGGTTCAGATGGAGTCCGATTTCCCTGAAGAACTGTTAAGCCTTTTCGAAAACATGGAGCAACGTAGCAATCCATGGGGCATGGCACCATCTGATCGTAGTAAATGGGTTGGTGAGCTTGAAGTGCCAATGTTTGACGAATCCAAAGAGTATCTCTTCTATGTTGGTTGCTCCGGATCCTTCGATGCTCGAGCTCGTCAGGTAACAACCTCCATGGTCAAAATCCTCAATGCAGCTGGAATCTCCTACGGCATCCTCGGCAAAGATGAGCTCTGCTGTGGAGACAGTGTCCGTCGACTCGGTAACGAGTATGTCTTTGATCAAATGGCACAGCAAAACACTGACCTCTTCAAGAAGCTTGGAGTTAAAAAGATCATCACCGCCTGTCCACACTGTTTTACCACCGTCCTCAACGACTATAAGCAGTATGGCCTGGAGATCGAAGTTACTCACCACACCACCTTCATCAACAAGCTCATTGCTGAGAAGAAGCTTGCCCTGAATAACACAGAGATGAAAGGCAAGAATATTGTCTACCATGACTCCTGTTATCTCGGTCGCCACAATGGTATCTACGACGCTCCACGAAACGTCATCACCAGCATCACCCAAAAAGCTCCAATTGAAATGGAGAAGAACCGTGAGAACGCATTCTGCTGTGGTGCAGGTGGCGGTCGCATGTGGCTTGAAGAACGTACCGAAAAGCGAGTAAATGTTGAACGTACCAAACAGGCCCTTGAGACCAATGCTGATTGTATCACCGTTGGCTGTCCATTCTGCCTGACTATGTTTGAAGATGGTGCCAAGGATCTTGGCGCCGAGGTTCCTGTAAAGGATATTGCCGAGGTAGTTGCCGCAGCACTGTAAGAACCAAGCTGGACCGAAGAACAAAAAGCCCATACTGCTCTGCAGTATGGGCTTTTTTTATGCACACCAAAGCAGCAAGCAGTAACTTTGACCAGAAAGCAAAGGACCGCCCCCCCCAGAACATCAAATTAATGGGCTAAGCTCACTACCCTCCAAGCGTAACCAAACAGATCCATGGATTGTACCGCTATCCCCCCACATGATCAGTGATGGCCCTTTAACGGCTTTCGGCACTCAAGGTGAACTAAAGAACTGTGGATGATTCATAGGCTTACCTTACATGGAACAGAGAAGGAAACAAGCCAACAGAGAGCCACACTGTTAGCGGGCAATGCTTTAGCCAAAACACCTTCCACAACAGAACCTCTCTATCAAGGTCAATCCTGACAAACTGGCCTGGCCATCATGCCGGACAAACAAAAAAAAGCCCCTCCGGATAAATCCAGAGGGGCAATCAGCAACAATCAGGGGCAACCACTCTCTCCTAGATCATGAAGAGGGAGAGTTGCGGAATAAAGGTTACAGCAAGCAGTACCAATATCATGACGCCCAAAAATGGAATAACAACCTTGGAGACCTGCTCAATCTTAACATTAGCAACCCCAGCGGCAACAAAGAGGTTGACCCCAACAGGCGGGGTAACAAAACCAATGGCCAGGTTGACCACCATGATGATACCAAAATGCAGTGGATCAACACCTACCTTCATGACAATCGGCAGGAGGATGGGTACCAAAATAACAATGGCTGCCAGGGCCTCCATAAAGGTACCAACGACCAGAAGCAGAACGTTGATCAAGAGCAGGATAACAATTTTATTGGAAGTCATGCCAAGAATGAAGTCGGCAATCATAGCCGGTACCTGCTCCACGGTCATGACGTTACCAAAAATCTTGGCCATGGCCATAAGGACAATAACAATCGCCGAGGTTGAACAGGCCTCAATAAAGGCAGGAGCCAGATTCTTCATGTTCAGCTCGCGGTAGACAAAGATACCAACAACCAAACCGTAGAAGGCTGCAACGGCAGCGGCTTCGGTGGGGGTCATGATACCACCGTAGATACCACCGAGAACAATCACCGGTACCATCAGGGCAAGCTTTGCATCCCAAAATGCCCGAGCAAATGTCTTAAAATTACGTTCTTTCACCTCACCCTTCCAGCCACGCTTCTTCGAATAAAAGAAACTAAAAACCATCAGGGCAAGTCCGGTAAGAAGACCGGGAACAATACCGGCAATAAAGAGATCACCTACCGATACCTGGGCGGAAACACCGTAGACGACAAAGGGGTTGGATGGAGGAATCATTACCCCGATCGCACCGGCGGTTGCCACAACGGCACAGGAAAAGTACTTATCATAGCCACGTGCCATCATGGCAGGAATGGTCAGGGAGCCAATTGCAGCAACGGTTGCAGGGCCAGAACCAGAGATTGCGGCAAAGAACATACAGGTTGCAATGGTCGCAAGGGCCAGACCACCGGGCAGGGCACCGAGAAGTTCATCGGCAAGATCCAGTAGACGGCGGGAAAGCCCACCACAGCCCATGAACACACCGGCAGCAATAAAAAATGGAATTGCCATGATGGGAAAGCTATCAATGGAGGTAAAACTCACCTGCGCCACATACTCAATGGGGAGAGAGCCGTTGGCCACAACGGTGGCAAGAGCTGCAAGGCCAAGACTGATGGCAATGGGCACACCAATTACCAAAAAGAGGGCAAAGTAGCCAAAGAGCACTGACAATACGTTAAAGCCACTAAATAAGATTATAGGCAAAGAGATAGCAGCACAGAGCCCCACACCAACAAGTGAATCAAGAATACCCGTTTCCTTAACCTGCTTGAAAAGATCCTGAAGCAGGCGCAGAGACATCAGGCCAAAGGCAATGGGCAGAATCAAATAGGGTATATAGTACGGTATTTGCAAGGCTGCTGTAGTCTGTGGATATCTGATCTGCATACCGATATGCTTGATACCCATATACAAAATTACTGAAGTGAGGATCAAAAAGAAGACATCAACCACAACCCAGCTTATCCGTTGCAAACGCGGAGGAAGGCGATCATAAACAATATCAACTCGAATATTACTTCGATTCTTGATCGCTATGGGAACTGCCAGATAAGAGATCCAGATAAAGATAAAACGGGCAAGTTCTTCGGTCCAAACACCAGCACTCGGGTCAGCACCAAGAGGTACGCCGATATAACGGTAGGAGGTTTGGAAGACACTGATGAGAATGATAGAGAGCATTCCCAAGATAAGAAAGGGCTTTTCAAAATTATCATCAAGCCAATGCATCCAATTTTTATTGGCCGCCGGCATCTGTGGTGGTGTCGCTGAAGACATAGAATATTTCCTTACTCACAATAGAATGCCAAAGATCATTCTGCTGAACAATCTTTGGCATTTATATTAAACAGTGAAGGCATACGTGAATCCTCATATGCCTTTTACTGAAGCTAAAAATTACTTGGCGGTATAATCGTCACGCTGGGTATCTTGAATGAGACCAATAAGCTTGGGAGAGATCGATTCTTTAAATTTTTCCCATACCGGACGGGTTGCATCCTCAAATTTTTGACGCTCCGCATCGGAGAGATAGGTAATCTTGATTCCACGATCAAGAAATGCCTGCGTTGCAGCTTTTTCAAGATCTGCGGTAATGCCACGCTGATAGGCTAAGGCCTTTTGAGCTGAACCGGTGATGATTTTCTGATTCTCAGGAGAGAGAGACTGGTAAAACTCTTCATTCATCATCAGGATGTGCATGCTATAGTTATGCTGAGAATCAATAGCAGAGGTCAATACCTCGCTATGCTTAGCATCATTGAGAAGAGAGAAGGTATTGCCCTCGCCATCAACGGTTCCTTGCTGAAGGGCAGTATAGGTCTCACCCCAGGCAATAGGAGCAGGGTTCATACCAAGACCGGCAGCAACGGCAACCTCTACGGGAGAATCTGTGGTGCGTACCTTCAGGCCCTTAAGGTCTGCCATGGAGGCAATAGGCTTGGTGGCACTACAGAAATTACGGTAACCATACTCACTGTACATAACTGGTCTGAGACCAATTTTTGCTGATTCTGCGTCAAGATACTCACCAAGTTCCCCATTATCGAGGGCAGCATAAAGGTTCTTTTGGTACTGAGGACGGGTGATATAAGGCAGATCAAATGCCATGAACTCTTTGGAAAAATTGGCCATGTTAGGTGATGAAGAGGAAGCCATCTCCAAAGATCCCTGCTGGACAGACTCCATGGTTACCCGATCTGAACCAAGCATCGCACTACCAAAGAGTTGCACCTTAATGTTGCCCTTAGATTCTGCCTCTACAAGCTCTTTGAACTTTTCATAGCCCAAGGTAACATTATTACCTGGAGCCATGGGGTGACCCAAACGAATTTTCACAGGTTTATTAGCTGTCTCTCCGGCTTTCTTGCCATCATCAGAACCACAGGCAACGAGCCCCGTAAGCAACGCTGCAACACAAATTGTCTTCATCCCAGTTTTAAACATCCACATCTCCTTAAAAAATGAAAATAAAATAAATACCATTACGCTATTTGCACATCATTTCGCAATAAGTGTGCCAATAACTGACAATCATCTGAATGCCGTGCGATAATGACACATTCCCATGCCAAGGAGACAAAAACAACACGTCAGCATACTAATGCAAAAAAGCAACAGAAAGAAGCCTAGGCTAGAAGAGAAAACATTTCAAAATATTGTAATCATTCAACTTCACCAAGGACTAACGGCGAATGGCCAATAACAGCACAGGTGTGCATTTAAACAACATGTTGTACAATTGCACACGCTGTGCTGTTTTCACTCATCTTCCAAGAGCCATCATTACCAGATCAGCAGAAACGATAAAAAAAGGCCCCTCTGGAAAATCCAGAGGGGCCTACCTGAGCTCCGATCAACCACTAAAAAACGTTATTTCACTGTATAATCGTCGCGCTGGGTCTCCTGAATCAAACCGACGAGCTTAAGAGAAATAGAATCTTTAAACCTTCCCCATACCGGACGGGTTGCATCCTCAAACTTTTGCCGTTCCGTAGCGGAGAGACGGGTAATTGTGATTCCGCGATCAAGAAAGGCCTGAGTTGCAGCTTTTTCAAGATCAGCACTAATGTTACGCTGATAAGCCAGTGCCTTCAGCGCGGCATCGCTAATAATCTTCTGATTCACAGGAGAAAGGGCCTGAAAAAATTCCTCATTCATCATCAGGATGTGCAGGCTGTAGTTATGCTGAGAATCAATGGCAGAGGTCAGTACTTCGCTATGCTTGGCATCGTTAAGAAGAGAGAAGGTGTTTCCCTCGCCATCAACGGTTCCCTGCTGAAGGGCTGTATAAGTCTCGCCCCAGGCAATAGGAGCAGGGTTCATGCCAAGATCGGTGGCAACGGCAATCTCTACAGGAGAATCTGTAGTGCGTATCTTCAGACCCTTAAGATCTGCCATGGTGGCAATGAGCTTGCCAGTGCTGCAAAAATTACGGTAACCATACTCACTGTACATAATTGGCCGAAGACCAATTTTTACTGATTCAGCGTCAAGATACCTACCAAGCTTACCCTTATCGAGAGCGACATAAAGATTTTCCTGGTACTGAGGCCGGGTAATATATGGCAGATCAAAAGCCAAAAACTCTTTGGAAAAATTAGCCATATTTGGCGAAGAAGAAGAGGCCATTTCCAGAGAACCCTGCTGAACAGACTCCATGGTCACCCGATCTGAACCAAGCATCGCATTGCCAAAGATCTGCACCTCAATCCCTCCCTGAGATTCTGCCTCCACAAGCTCCTTAAACTTCTCATAACCCAGGGTAACATTGTTACCCGGCGCCATTGGATGAGCCAAACGAATTTTCACAATTTGAGGAACGGTTGCCTCGCTACCCTGTTCTCCCTCATCCGAGCTACAGGCAACAAGACCTGCAAGCAGTGCTGCAAGGCAAATCATTTTCATTCCAGCTTTTAACATCCCACATCTCCTAAAATAATATTTAACAGCAGAGCGATACCATACAAAAGAAACAAGACGGGGCGTACACAAGAACAAACTCTTCCATGCACACCCCGTCTAACGCCCCCCTCTCCCTACGAACAACAAACTACACAATAGATATTATGCTATTCAGGATACTTCCCCATCGGTATACTTTCTTATCTTACGAAATATTGTTGTCCTATTCACATTCATAACCTTGGCAACCTTGGCAATAGAACCATGCACCTTGAGGGCCTCCAGCAAGACATCCTTTTCAAGCTCGGCCATAATCTCCTTTAAAGATTTCCCCTCAAAGTTAGCATAATTCGCCTGCAGGCCGACAGCACTATTGTCAAGCTTCCTCTTTGCACACTGCATGGCTGGGGGTAAATCCTCTTCACGAATAACCCCCTCAAGACTGGTAACCACCAAACTATGAATCAAATTCTCCAGTTCACGCACATTGCCAGGCCAAGCGTATTGAAGAAGCGCCTCCTCAGCAGTGGGAAAGAGACGTATTGTCTTTTTATACTTTTGATAAAATCTTTCCAGAAAAAATTGAATCAGCGGCAGAATATCCTCCTGGCGTTCACGCAAAGCCGGAACATGGACCACGGCCACCCGAAGACGATAAAAGAGATCACTTCTAAAATTACCGGCGACCACCTCCTGCTCCAAATCCCTATTGGTCGCAGCAATAATACGCACATCAACAGCACGAGGCTGAGTTGAACCCACCCGAACAATTTCACCATCCTGAAGGGCACGCAACAATCGTCCCTGCATAGGCAGGGGCAGTTCCCCTATTTCATCAAGGAAGAGGGTTCCCTTATCGGCAATTTCAAAAAAGCCAGCCTTGCCCTTACTACTTGCCCCGGAAAAGGCACCGGCAACATAGCCAAAGAGCTCAGATTCGATGAGATTTTCAGGAATACTGGTACAATCTACCTTAAAGAATGGTTTGTTAGCCCGGTCACTACGCTCATGAATCCTATGGGCAAGTACATCTTTTCCTACCCCCGTTTCACCAAGCAAGAGAACAGTTGCATCGGTGCTGGCCACTCTATCAAGGACCCCAAGCAATTTCTGCATAAGAGGACTCTCGGTAATAATTTGTTTTTGTACCGAAAGTTTCTGGATATTCGAACTAAACTTTTCAATCATGTCCCGTTGATGATTGATCTGACTTTGAAAACGAGACATAACCGTAACATCGCGCACAAAGGTAACAACAAGCTCAACATCTTCATCATAATCAAAGATAGGATGGCCCACCAGGAGCACCCTCCGACCCTTACTTGTTACCTGTACCCTCGTCATGCTCTTCCCTGAAGTAACAATATCAGGGTTCAGGGCAGTATCAAAAGTACCATCATCTACAAGATCTTTAATGTTTTTCCCTAAAACATCTTTGGCCTTAAGGCCTGAGAGTTGTTCATACGTCCTGTTGATAGCAATAGTCATCCCATGCCTATCTGTTACATAGAGACCATCAATAGACGTATTCAGAACACTACACAAATTACTAACGATTAAGTGTCGATATTCAGGAATAATATAATTCATACGCAAAAAAAACCCGCCTCTGTCTGCTTGTTAAATTTATGCTTTTACATCTCTTCTCTGGGGCATAACCAGCTCGCAAGGCTCATAAATGCTGTAAGGGGAAATAAGAATTCTCCTGTCCCAACCTTGTGACAACTAACTATCTTATCGAGAAAATTTCAAGGTAATCTCTTGTTCATCTTCACCAAACTGCAGCTGATCAAAATCATTTAGCCTGTAACGACGAATAAGACTCCGCAAGTCTTTCACATACCTATCCCCTATTTCCGAATAGTAGAGAAGCCCCTCTGCCATCTCAGTACCCTTTGGAAATTGTCCATTTTTACGGTCTGCGGCCCTGATAGAGCGAAGCAAACGATAGCTACGGTGGCTATTCAAATTTTGAATATAACTCTCTGTTGCCGAAAAGATAGTGGCAAAGGCGGCGACCTTCGCATCGCTGCCAAGGGCCTTTATATGAGGTGCATTACTGGAAGCGGGTACATGTTCCCCATAGAGGGCATTACCTGAAACGGCAAAACGAGAGGTCCCCCAACCACTTTCTAAAATAGCCTGGGCAAGGACCAGCGATGGCGGAATAATATCTACCCGAAGCAAAAGATCAGCCATTCCAGATCTACTGCCATACTTTATAGCCAATGCTGCTCGCCACTGCTCTTCATCCGGGGTGAGATGTGCACCCTCTGCCTCCATCTTCGCTAAAGCCTGAAGGCGACTACGCTCCCCGGCAACCATATTATTTGCCCGCACCACTTCAGGCAGGATTAATTCGACAAAGGCCTCTGCTTTTTGGCCAGTAGATATCCCCAACCAACTCTGCGGCAGATTCTGGGCAAACAAAAATGGCACAGTAGCCCCTATCCGAGCAGGTTGCTTGCTACCATAGGTCTCTACGAGAAAGGCCAAATACTCTTGACCAGTTGTAAACTCTTTAACAATAGCTTCCCTCTTCGGTTCCGGGGCAACCACCATCTTGCAGGCATAAAAAACCATAAGACTCAGAAGAACAGAGAGGATGAAGATAGATCTTTTCATAAATTTAAAATTCCCTTAGCGGGCAGAGACTTAGCCTCCACCAGTAATTATAAAAAATAGCCCTCTACTAAAAAAGAGAGCAATAGCTCAACTCTTTTTCGTTTAAAAGAACCACAAGGTGTGACATACAGATGAAATCCTACTAAAGTATTAGTCTGCAATAAAAAATCAATAGTTTATTAAAATCAACCTTTCTACAAAGACTATTTTTCTCTACCAAAAGAACACAAATGATTGTTTATTGGATAGAGATTTTCTGCATACAGTTAAATATAAGAGGAGAGCTTGGCATGTCGAGTAGCTTTGGTACATTGTATAAGGTCAGCACCTACGGGGAGTCACACTGCAAGGGTGTCGGTGTTGTTATAGATGGTTGCCCCCCTGGGCTTGAATTAAGCGAAGCAGATATCCAACGACAACTGGATCGCAGAAGGCCGGGCCAGAATGTCCTGACCACCGACCGTAAGGAGGCCGATCAGGTAATGATTCTCTCGGGAACCGAAAATGGTAAGACCTTGGGAACGCCCATTGCCCTTCATGTCAACAACCGGGATCAACGTCCCGGAGATTATGGCGACATCAGCGACCTACCCAGACCATCCCATGCCGATTTTACCTACCAGATGAAATATGGTATCCGGGCAAGTTCCGGGGGTGGACGTGCCAGTGCCAGAGAAACCATCGGCACCGTTGCAGCAGGTGCCGTGGCCATGAAGGTACTGAAAAAAAAGTATGGCATCGAAATCGTCGCCTGGGTTGAAAGTGTTGGCCCTATTCAGGCAAGCGGTATCAACCCTGACACCATAAGCCGGGAAGAAGTTGATAAACAGATCAGCCGCTGCCCCGACCAAATAACTGCCGCAGAGATGGAAAAATTTATCACGGAACTCAAGGAACGAGGTGATTCAACGGGAGGAATAGTCACCTGCTGTATCCGCAATAGCCCCGTGGGCCTTGGCGAACCAATCTATGAGAAGCTTGAGGCAAAACTTGCCCAGGCAATGCTCGCCATCCCAGCAAGCAAGGGCTTTGAAATAGGATCCGGTTTTGCCGGGAGCAGACAATTAGGCTCTGAGCACAACGACTTATTTATATGGAAGGATAACAGACTCGGCACCTCAACAAACAACTCCGGGGGCATCCAAGGGGGCATATCAAACGGAGAGCCTATACTCTTCCGCGTCGCCTTTAAACCGACCGCCACCATCTCTCTGCCTCAGGAAACAGCCACCTTCACAGGCAAGACAGAAACCATGCAGGCCAAGGGCCGCCATGACCCCTGTGTTGTCTCCCGAGCGATACCCATTGTTGAATCCATGGCAGCCCTGGTCCTCCTGGACATGGCCATGAGACAGGAGAGCCGCAAGAGCTTCTTCTAGGGTCTGAGCTGTTCTCTTTCCTCTTGACTCCCTAAAAAAGGTTCCTTACTGAAGGGAGAAAAGAGGAATCCTTAGAAAAAGAGCTTGAATCTCTCTCTATAACGCAGTACAAGATTTGCTCCCCGGACGTGTGATGATGCACGCCCTCCTACCCCATCATTTTTTTACGAGAGTACCGGCAACTAACCGTAACCGGTAACATTTTGAGTATGCCATTCAAAAAAAAATCGCTCAGTGCATTTCTTGACCGACAGGCTCCACCGGAGGGATTGCTCCTTTTAGGTCTTGCCATCCTCATTGGAGTCATTACAGGTGTTGGTTCTGTAATTTTCATCAAACTCATCCACCTTATCCAGTCCTTTTTCTACACTGGTGTGTACGAGAAAATACCTTTTCTGGGCAAATGGATATATGTTGTCGCCCCAGTCATAGGTGGCCTGCTGGTCGGGCCCCTGATCCTCCTTGCCAAGGAGGCAAAGGGACACGGCGTTCCCGAGGTCATGCAGGCTCTGGTGCTCCGAGGAGGACGAATTCGCGGACGAGTTGCAGCCGCCAAGATCGTAGCCTCGGCAATCTGTATCGGCACGGGTGGTTCTGCCGGTCGTGAAGGCCCAATCATCCAGGTCGGTGCAGCCTTTGGCTCCAGCCTCGGGCAAATACTCAAACTCTCCGACGAACGAATTCGCAACCTGGTGGCCTGTGGCGCAGCAGCAGGTATTGCTGCCACCTTTAATGCCCCCATCGCAGGCGTTGTCTTTGCCATAGAAGTACTGATGTTTAACATCCACATCCGGGCCTTTGGTAATGTGGTAATCTCCTCGGTGGCCGCATCCATCGTCAGTAGACTTTTCCTGGGCCATGGAGCCGCCTTCGCCGTACCTACCTACACAATGGCCAACCCCGTTGAACTAGTTCTCTACTTCATCCTTGGTCTTACCGCCGCTCTGGTTGGTGTTTTCTTCATCCGCATTCTTGATGTCGCTGAGACTGTCTTTGATAACTGGGATTTTCCACAGATATTCAAACCTGCCGTCGGCGCAGCCTGTCTGGGCGTTATCGGCCTTATCTATATGTCCTTCCCAGGCTTTGTTGATCCAAACGCTACCGGCGTTCACGGCCCTATTACCGCTGCCCCCATTCCTCATATGTTCGGCACCGGCTTTCCCTTCATTGGATATGCACTGCAGGGTAAGGGCTCCTTTTGGGTCCTCCTCATGCTGGTATTCTTAAAACCGCTGGCCACCACCTTCACCCTGGGCTCGGGTAACTCCGGTGGCGTTTTTGCCCCATCTCTTTTCACCGGGGCAATGCTCGGTGGAGCAATGGGACATGTTTTTCTCTACTTCTTCCCTGGAATCACAGGAAACATTGGCGCCTATGCCCTCGTCGGCATGGCAGCTCTCTTCTCGGCAACAGCCCGGGCTCCACTAACAGCAATGCTTATTGTCTTTGAGATGAGTGGCGATTACGAGATGATCCTGCCACTTATGATTGCCGGCGTCACCGCCTGTTATGTTGCTCAGTGGCTTCATCCTGAATCCATCTATACTACCAAGCTGGCCAAGCGAGGCGTTCGCTTTTCCGGGGGTAGAGACATGGACATTATGCAAGGGGTGCGGGTTAGCGAGGTCATGCGCAACCGACCTGTAACGGTGCATAAGAATCAACCCATCAGCGAACTCCTTGCCCTCTTCCAAGAGACCAACCTTCTTGGTTTTCCGGTAGTGGCCGATGACAACAAAGTCTGGGGTATTGTTACCCTACAGGATATGCACAAGGCAGAATCAAAACCTGACTTTTCATCTAAAGGACTGGTTGTGGCAGATATTGCTACCGAAGATCCTATCACCGCCTTTAGCGATGAACCCATCTGGACGGCAATTCAAAAGATGAGCCCCAGAGACCTTGCCCGCCTCCCCGTTGTCAGCCGAGACGGTTCAGGCCAACTCTGCGGTGTAATTAGCAGGAGTGATATTCTCCGTGCTTACGATGTGGGCGTTATGCGCAAACAGCGAGGTCAATTTGTTGAGGGGCAGGTTGATCTGCGTAAGCAGACCGAAAATGCCTTTATGGAGTTTGTTATCTCGGAATCAGATACCTGTAATCAAAAATGCATCCGTGATCTCTCACTGCCGGAGCATGTTAACCTCGTTTCCATCAAGCGGGCAGGTGAGATTATTATCCCCCGGGGCAAGACCCAGTTGCTGGCAGGTGATGTGGTGAGTATATACGGCAAAATCAAAGAAAATGAAGAGACCAAGAACATGCTCAGCTGTTCCTCTCCATCATAGCGTACGAGCCCCTATTGACTGCCACAGCCAATAGGGGCTCACAGGGCTCGTCAGCCAGTAACAACCCTTTGCTTTTTTTGACACTACGACAAAAAAATGCTTATCTTGTAAAGACTGCCTGCTGTTGACAAAAAACTCCTTTTTTAAAGAGATGCCCCTATGAAAAACAGATTACTTCTCCTCCTGAGTACCATCCTCTTTTTCAGCACTCCCTGCCATGGCCAAACAATCCCCACTGTTTTCGTCAGTATCCCCCCACAGAAATTCTTTATTGACAGTATAGCAGGTGGAAATGTACAGGTGCAGATCATGGTCAATCCAGGCGCCAACCCCATTACCTATGAGCCTAAGCCATCGCAAATGATAGCCCTGAGCCGAAGTATCGCCTATTTTTCCATAGGGGTACCATTTGAGCAGGCTTGGCTGGATCGCATCAGGGGAGTAAATTCCCATATGAATCTGATACCTACGGACAAGGGCATCAAAAAAAGGAAGATGACCGCTCAGCATGGAGCAGATGGCCCGGGAACAGACCCGCATATCTGGCTCTCTCCCCGGTTAGTAAAGGTTCAAGCGCTGACCATCAAGGATGCTCTGATTAAACTCATCCCTGAAAAGCAGTCTGTCTTTGAAAAAAATTACCGCACCTTCCTCCTCCAAATAGATCAGTTAGAGCAGGAGATAGGCGCCTCTCTGCTGGGACAGGCAGACAAGAAATTTTTGGTCTTCCATCCCTCCTGGGGATACTTCGCCCGGGACTTTGGTCTCACTCAGGTTGCCATAGAGATAGAGGGCAAGGAACCCAAACCTGCCCAACTGACGGCAATTATCAAGGAGTGCCAGCAGGCCGGCATTCGTATCATTTTTGCCCAACCTCAATTCTCCCAAAGAAGTGCTCGCACCATCGCCAAGGCAATAAGAGGCCAGGTGATTCTCATCGACCCCCTAGGCGAAAATTGGCTGCAAAATATGCGGGATGTTGCCAACAAACTCCAAGAACTGACAGAATAAGCCTATGCAAGTACCCCTTATCGAAATCAGAGATCTCTGCCACTCCTACCAGAATCAGGAGGTATTGCACCATATAAACCTGGAGGTATATCATGGTGATTTTATCTCTATAATTGGCCCAAACGGCGGGGGAAAAACAACCCTTTTAAAATTGATCATCGGCCTGCTCAAACCTACCCGGGGTGAGATCCTTATCAAGGGCCAGCCCTTTGATAAGGAGAGGGCCACCATCGGCTATGTACCTCAATACATCAATCACAACCTCAACTTCCCCGCAACCGCCCTCGATGTCGTTTTAATGGGTTGCCATAGACCCGCCAGGAGATTTAAGCTCGGCCACTGTAAAAAAGATCGAGAGGCAGCCCAACTCTCCCTTGAAAAAATTGGCATTGAGAACTGTGCAGAAAAAAAAATCAGGGATCTCTCCGGTGGACAACGGCAGAGAGTGCTCATTGCCAGAGCCCTGGTCTCAGAACCTGAACTGCTGGTACTCGACGAACCTACAGCCAGTATCGATACCAAAGGGCAGACAGATTTTTATAATTTACTTCAGGAGCTGAACAAAGATATCACCATCCTCATGGTCAGCCATGATCTCCTGATGATCTCCTCCTATGCAAAGTCAATTGCCTGCCTCAATAAAGGCCTCAGCTACCACCCAACATTTACATCCTTTAACGATGTGCTCAATGCCTTCTACTCCTGCTCTGTCAAAAATTCCTGCCTCTCTACTACCCTCAGTCAGGAGCATTTACAAATTCACCAAAAGGGGAGTCTCTGATGCTTGAAGCCCTCCAATTTGAATTTATGCGTAATGCCCTTATGGCGGGAATGCTGGCCAGCATACTCTGTGGCATCATCGGTAGTCTCATCGTTATTAACCGACTGGTCTTTCTCTCGGGTGGCATCGCCCACAGCGCCTACGGAGGCATCGGTCTGGCAGCATTCTGCGGTTGGCCCTACCTGCTGGGGGCCACAGGTTTTTCCCTGGTCTCTGCCATGGTTATGGCCGCTGTCTCCATCAAGGCCAAGCATCGGGCCGATACCATCATTGGTGTTATATGGGCCCTGGGCATGGCCATAGGTATCCTCCTCCTTGATATGACGCCTGGCTATAACGTCGACCTGATGAGCTACCTCTTTGGCAGCATCCTCAGTGTCCCCACTGCAGATCTGGGCATAATGGCAGCCATAGGCTGCATTATCTTATTTGTGGTAGGATTTTTCTTCAGTGATATTTCGGCGATGTCCTATGACGAGGAATTTGCTCAGGTACGGGGCGTGCCCGTCCGTCCGCTCTACTTCCTCCTCATCGGCATTGTGGCCATCACCGTGGTGATGGTTGTCCAGCTTGTGGGATTGATCCTGGTCATAGCCCTGCTGAGCATCCCGGCCCATATCGCTGAAAAGTATACCAAGTCCCTATTAGGAATGATGGGCCTCTCCTGCCTTCTCGGTATGGGATTTATTCTGGGCGGACTCTGGCTCTCCTACACCTACGACCTCACCTCGGGAGCCACCATTATCTTCTTTGCCGGAGTCGTCTTCTTTCTCTCTCTAGGCCTGGACAAGATAATTTCCTTCCTGCGCAAACGAAGAATCGTCCTAGCCCACAGGCCCTCTTAAAGAAGAAGGGCCCGCCAGGTATTCTGACTGTCTACATAGGTAGTGTTCAAAGACTGACAGGCCGTCTACATCTGTATATTGTCTGTTTCCTCGATGTTTGAGCCTTTATACATTTGTATATTGCCCGTCTACTCGGGTTTTCAGGCCGTATACATTTGTATATTGCCCGATTACTCGGTGTTTGAGCCTTTATACATTTGTATATTGTCTGTTTCCTCGATGTTTCGGGCTTTATACAGATGTATATTGCTTCACTACTGGAGTTTTCAGGATTTATACAGATGTATATTGCGCCAATATTCTGGTTTTCAGGCTTTTTGCATCTGTTTATTCTCTCATGAGCCTAAGCTTAGGGTTTGCCTCAACAGGTAAGGCCTCTTTCTTCAGTCGTCATTTTCTTTTACTCAAAAGAAAATGACGGTTCAATAATGAATAGGTGGAGCTAAAACAAATCAATCAGACTGTTTAAAGTTTACACTGCACTAGTGCTTTGTAGAGCTTTAGATATCGTAAATATTGTTTAGCCATTTTGGTGCGCTGCAAGGCACGAATGAAGGAGCATAGCAGCGCTATGTGACCGAATGAGAAACGAAGTCAGCGCGAGAAAAGGGCAAACAATATACGGGGGATAAAGTTTTACAGAGCACTAAAGGCGAGGCCACTCTGCCAGAAGTTGCTGATAGCGTTCCGGGGTATCTATATCGACAAATTCAGCGGAATCGCTAAATTCAAGACTGCAGAGCAGATGGGGATGGGCACGAATCACCTGCCGACCACCCTCATCCCCCTCCAGAGCCAATAGCTGAGGGCCAAGAGAGGCGGGAAAGATAACAGGATTTCTAGGCTTTCCTGCCACCTCGGGGCGAACGATTCGACTCTTATCCCTACTAAAAAGCGCCACCATCCTCTCTATACTTGCCGGACGCAGACAGGGCTGATCCGCCACCGCAAAGAGAAAACCGTCCTGAGCGCGGCTCAACTCAAGGCCCAAACGTACGGAGTAACTCTGCCCCCTCTCTGGATGACTATTGCGCACCAGATGAAGAGGATAAGACCCCGCACATCCTGCCACCTGATCGTCTGCGTAGATGAGAAAAACTGATCTAAAGAGATGGTAGGGAAAGGCATCCAGAAACACCTCCAGCAGTGTTTTACCACCGAGGGGCAGGAGAAGCTTATTGGTGCCCATCCGCCTCGAAAAACCTGCCGCTGGGATAATGGCATCAAGTTCAGGCATAGACCCTCTCCTCATGGATACTCCCGGCCACAAATTCTCTAGTCGGACACAGTTTTCTCAGGGCACTGGCCTCTTGAAAAAGCTCTGCAGACTCGACCTTGTTCAGATAGATCTGCTCCCGGCCATGGGCGCGGGCAAACATACCACAGCCCCCCTCCACCACCCGTCGCAGGTGGTCAAGACTGAGTGCATCACCGGGAGAGGCATCGGTAAGCTCCAGAAAGAGAGGGAGACGATGGACAAGACTCTGGTCAATCCGCTCCCCCAACACACTTATATCCAGCACCCCTATACTATGGGTGGTGCAGGCTGGCACAACCGGCTCCGTCTCCTTCCACCCCTTAAGGGGCAGGCACTTAGAGCCATCGGCCTCTATCAGGACCAGATCAAAAAACTTGCTAGAGCTCAGCAAAAGAGAATCTGCCAGCCCCGCCAACTTTCCCTCCTCGGCGGGCAGACCGGCAACATAGATCCCGGCCTGAGTTGGCTGGAACGCAAAGCCCTCTCCACTCAAATCTATCTCATCGTAGAGCTCTGGCTCAGGGACAAAGATCCTGGTACTGGTTGTAACCAGCACCCTCATGCCTCTGGCCCGCGCTTCACGGGCAATTTGAAACATAAGAGATGTCTTCCCCCCGGCGCCAATGATTGCGGCAACAGAGCCGCAACCAAGGCCAAAGGCTGTGAGAAAACTCTCCTCTCTATGCCAGTTTTCCATCATTCATCCCCAATAGCACCTTTTCAGCAGTTGCCGGTAGATCACGACAAAAGAACCCCGTCGCATTGTAAATTGCCTGAATAATTGCCGGAGCGGGGGCATTACAGACCACCTCGCCCACCGATTTGGCTCCATAGGGACCCGTCGGCTCATAGCTCTCTTCAAAGGCGACCTGAATACCATGGACATCCTGACGACATGGCATACGGTATTCCATAAAGGAGTTAGTGGTAAGGCGACCCTTGGCTGAATAACGCACCTCTTCGTAGAGGGCCAGACCAATACCCATCACCACCCCACTTTCCACCTGAATGGTCGCCAGATTCTTATTGATAACAGTACCGCAATCAACCACGGCAACATAGTCTGTGACCTGGGACTCTCCGGTTTCGAGATCCACCTCCACCTCGGCAAAACCTGCAATAAATGGAGGGGGAGAGGTATCGCCACCAAAGCTGCCCTTACCCACGAGCTGATCCATGCCGGCAAAAGAAGAAAGAATGGCCGCCAACTCAGAAAGAGAAATCTCTTGACCGGCCTCAGCGCTGAAGACACCTTCATGATAGCTGATATCTGTCAGCGAACAGTCCATATGCCTGGCCGCAGTTTCCCTCATCTGTCTAAGGAGATCTTCGGCCGACCTGATTGTGGCATTACCTGTGACATAGGTGCCACTGGAGGCATAGGCACCCGGATCATAGGGCAGGGTGTCCAGATCAAAACTGGTGACATTAATCTGATCCATTCCCACCTCCAGAACCTCGGCGGCAATCTGATTAAGTACCGTATCCGAGCCCTGACCGATGTCTGCGGCCGAATGACTGAGGGTAAAAAAACCATCCTCATTGAGCTTTATCAGTACCGTTGAGGTATCAATTTTGGCAATTCCTGAACCCTGCATGGTAACAGCCATACCGTAGCCACGCATCTTCGTTGCACTGATCCTTTTGGCGGGATAATTTTCCTCCCAACCGATCAGCTCCTTACCCCTTCTTATGCAGCTGCCCAGAGAACTACTCTTTAATACCACGGGCTTTTCAGGCGTTGAACCGCAGAGCATGGCACTACTCTCACCTTCGGCGATGAGGTTCTGCAAACGCAGGGCCGCCGGGTCCATACCGAGCTTTTCGGCAAGCTCATTTATCGCCGATTCCAAGGCAAAGGTGCCCTGAGTCGCGCCATAACCACGAAAGGCGCCAGCAGGGGTTTTATTAGTATAGAGGGCATGACCATGATAACGACAGGCACGGGCCTTGCCATAAAGAGGCATGGTCTTCTCTCCCGCCACCCAAAAAACAGTGGCCGCATGCTCACCATAGGCCCCGGTATCAGAGAGGCAGTAGATATCAACGGCATTGATATTACCGGCCAGATCAGCACCCAATCGTACCCGCATCTGCATGGCATGCCGAGTACTGGTACTGGTAAAGGTCTCCTCACGGCTATAGACAATTCGAGCCGGTTTTCCGGTCTTGAGAGTGACAAGGGCGGGAAATATCTCCACGGGCGCGCTCTGCTTACCACCAAAGCCACCACCAACCCGAGGTTTGAGCATCTTTATCTTGCTCCGAGGGATATCAAAGATATGAGCCAGATGACGGCGAATATGAAAGGGCACCTGGGTGGAGGTCATCACCTGCAGACGACCATGAACATCCAAGGAAGTAGAGGCCCGATAGGTCTCCATCATGCCATGGGCCTGGGCCTGGGTATTATAGGTCCGATCAATAATCACCTCGGAGGCAGCAAGTTCAGCCTCCACATCACCCCGACCGACATCCTGGCTGGCAGCAATATTACGCAGGGCATCGTTACCGATATCAAAGTGAGTATAGGGCTGGCTCTCATGTACCTGAACAGCGTTATCCAGGGCCTCTTCCAGGCTTAAAACTGGAGTAGTAACCTCATACTTCACCTTGATCTTATCGATAGCCTCAAGGGCGGTAATCTCATCAACAGCAGCAACAATGGCCACCTCATCACCCACATAGCGAACCCTGTCCTCAAGAATTCTTCTATCATAGGGCGATGGCTCAGGAAAAGACTGACCGGCAAGGGTGAAACTTTTTTCCGGCACATCCTTATGGGTAAGGACACACTCCACCCCGGGCATGGCCTCGGCAAGGGAGCTATCAATGGAGAGAATTCTGGCCGCAGCATGAGGACTGCGAAGAATCTTTACCACCAGGGCGCTGTTATTAGTATCCAAATCACTGGTATAGGCAGGTGTACCCTTAACCAGGGCAAGACCGTCTATCTTGGCAATGCTCTTTCCTATATATTGCATTACTCAACCCCCATATACTTCTTAATGGCCCGCAACTGCCCCTTATAACCGGAGCAGCGACAGAGATTACCGGCAAGATAGTGACGAATATCGTCCTCCGTCGGTGTCTCCAATTCGCGTCGCATGGCCAAAACGGTCATGACAAAGCCGGGGGCACAGTAACCGCACTGCTCAGCACCCTCCTCCACCATAAAACGACCAAACTCTTCTGCCTCTTTTTGCAGGGCCTCGATGGTGGTAATTTCCCGATCAAGGGTTCTGGCAGTGAGGGTTGAACAGGAGAGGATCGGTTTACCATCAAGCCAGACGGTACAAAGACCACAGGAGCCGGTATTGCAACCCTCTTTGACACTGAGATAGCCATAACGTCTGAGGGTGGTTGCCAAAAATTCACCCGGAACAAAGTCAAGCACTACTGGACGACCATTAATATTGGTTTTAAGCTGCATCCCTTACCTCCATAAGACAACGTTTAACAAGAGCGGGACAAACAGCCCGACGATAGGCCTCACTTCCCCGAGGGTTGTCGCCAAACTTCAACTCCTCCACAACCATTTGAGCTGCTTTAAGGATGGCAGCATCGGAGAGTCCATGCTCACCGAGATGAATTTCAGCAAGATTAGCCCGCAGAGATCGTCCCGGCCTGCTACCCACCACAATGCGATAAGTCTTACCCACCTGGGAAACAGCAACATTGAGAATAGCATAATCAGTTGCCGACTTACGAACACTGGTATAGGAACCGGCTGTTGCCCCTTTAGGGATGATAATCTTCAGCAGAATATCACGCAGCCCCTTACCAAGCAGATAGTCTGTAAGACGTACCCTGCCAGCACCGTGGAATAACAACTCGGCATCGAGGGCCACCAGAGCCGTAATAGGATCCGAAAAAGGATAACGGCCCATGACCGAGCCACCAATGGTCACGCAATTTCGAAGCTGAACACCAACTATATTTTTAACAGAGCGGGAAAGCAGGCCCTGACACATTTCAAGAATGAGGGGATTGGTTTCAATTTCCCGCAGAGAGGTCATTGCCCCAATCTCAAGACTACTGTCTGAATCCACCACGGTATCAAGACCCAATTTTACTAAATCTATTGCCGTATCAATTCTACGTCCGGCAAGACGCAGATAACCACAGCCCCCAAGCACCACACTGGCGGGGACATCCTGAAGTACCTGATACGCATCTTCCAGAGAAGATGGGCAAAGATAATTGCCTATTTTGAACATAATCGAAAAATCCTTGGTAAATTTTTACCCACAGGGAAAAGCTTAAAAAAGTTAGGTCTTTCAATAAAGGCGCATAAAAAATTTCACCACAGACAGCGCTGATATCACAGCCTCTGTGCTTACCTTCAAGGATAAAATTTTTCATGTAACACAAAGATTTGCAGAAAAGACTATTTTCAAAATTTCCTAAGGGGGAAGACTACATCATATCTAAAAGTTGTTGCCGTAACAGAGCACCCCTATCGTAAACATCTGCCCATTGGTTATAGCTATGTCCAAAAAATGGATACCTCTTTTTCAGCCAAAGAGGTAGGCGGTTCGCATAGATCCCCCGCAGATAAAGAAGAAGACCGATGGTACACCAGGGTTCATCGCTGGCATGCTCAAAGAGAAGCGGTTCCCCAGGCAGGCCGCCATGTTTTTTACAGAGGCGGCGAAGACCCCAATAGTGATTTCGCCAACAAGACCTGCAAGAGATAAGAAAATCCACCCTGGTTGCCGCCACAATATCCCCATAGTCCTGCCAAAAAGCGAGGATCGGAGCACTTGGCTGAAAAGACCAGGTTGGGCCTGCAATAATAATATGGTCATAATGACTACGTTGCAGGCAAGGGTCTTCTATCTGACAGCGCCTGCGCCAAAAGGGTTGCCACATGGCCTTGAGAAGCGAAAAGTTTGAACGAAGGGGGAGGCGAAGGGGGTGGAGGGGATGTAAACTACATATTTCTAAACAAATTTTCGGGTCAGACAAACCTGAGCTATAGGCTTCAAGAAGGCCCCTGGTTTGATTAGTTAGAGAATAGTAAACAATGAGTACATGCTTTTTCTTCATAGGTTTTACCCCCAGCCAAAAGAACAGCTTCTGAAGAGACGAAAAAGGCAAAAAAGCCCCCGAAAATTCGGGGGCTTTTTTATAAATCAACCACAAACTAGAACTAGGATTCTATTTCATGCTCCACATCAACTACAATCTTATAAAGAATTGTAACAAGGAAGGCACCTACCGCATAAATACCAACGGTAACACCAATCTCATTAGGATGTGGGTAGTACTCTACAATCTGGTTGAGCGGACTAACGGCCATACCACCAATAACAAAACCGATTCCCTTATCAAGCCAGAGAGCAATAAAAATTGACATACAGGCAAAGGCAATCAATTTCTCATTCCACACCTTGGAAATTTGCAGATAGCTGAGAATGGCAAGACCTACAACACAGAGAACAACAAATCCCCACATAAATGGAACGAGGTTGTTATAAACGTGACCACCATGCTCAATACCAAAGAAGAGATACTGAAGAGTCTCTTTGTGACCAGGAATGTCAGAGTAAAAGCCTACAAAGAACTCAAGACCAACAAAGAAGGCATTCACAAGAGTTGCATAGATGACGATGGTCATAATCTTGCGGATGGCCTCTTTACCTGCATCAAAACCGGTAAGACGTTTCATCAAGAGTGCCATACAAACGATCAGAGCAGGACCGGCGGCAAAGGCAGATGCCAAAAAGCGCGGTGCTGTAATCGCTGACAACCAGAAATGACGTCCTGGCAGACCACAGTAAAGCATAGCAGTTACGGTGTGAATGGAAACCGCAAATGGAATGGAAGCATATACCAGGATATAGATCCATTTCGGTGGCTTCACGCCCTTACGCTCTGCGGTGAGAATAACCCAACCACAGATGCCGTTTAAGAGAAGATATCCCCAGAGTACACACATATCCCAAAAGAGCATGGAATTCGGTGTTGGATGGAGAATCATGTTCGCACTGCGAACCAAGGTTCCGATATCTACAACAACAAACAACAGGGCAACAATCAATGCAGCAACGGCCAGAAACTCACCCAAAATTGTAATACGTCCAAAAACTTTATAGTTATGAACATAATACGGCAGGACGAGCATCAAGCCTCCCGCTGCAACACCAACCATGTAGGTAAACTGGGCAATATAAAGTCCCCAGGAAACATCACGTCCCATTCCTGTCAGGTGCATACCATACATAAACTGTCTGATATAGCAAACCAAGCCGACCACAATAAGCGCCGACAGAAAGGCGAGCCATGTCCAGTATCTTGTTTTGCCTCTAAGTACTTTTTCGATCATGACATCCTCACACTATGTAAAAGACTGATGGTTTAGTTCCATAACTCGGCTTTCTCTGAATGGTTGGGTTCTCTTTGAGAACCTTTGAAACTTCAGAGTTTGGATCATTAAGGTCACCAAAGATCATTGCGCCGGATTCCTTAATTGCTTCAAGACAAGCTGGTTCTTGACCAAGTGCCAAACGTTCCGCACAAAAAGTACACTTCTCCACAACACCACGCATACGGGTTGGAAATTCGTGATTGTACTCTTTAATATGTGGGCGAGGATCTTCCCAGTTAAAGCTTCGAGCTCCATAGGGACATGCCACCATACAGAAACGACAACCAATACAACGATGGTAATCCATCTCTACGATGCCATTATGTTCCTCGATAAAGGTAGCCTTGGTAGGACAAACACGCACACAGGGAGGATTCTCACAGTGATTACACATCACAGGGAACTCATTGTTCTTGAGAACGTCACTCATATGATTGCCTGAATGTTCTGGAAAGGCATTTTCAAAGGGTTCTGTATAAATCCACTTGACCTCTGTTCGAGGTCAGTCAATTTCAGGGATATTGTGTTCCCTGTTACAGTCCTCAATAGCGCGATCCATCAGCTCTGGTTTATCATACAGCTTGCGCATGTCAAAGACCATGCCATAGTGGATGCCTTTGCTGTTCGCGCCATGTCCTGCTGCAACTGCTCCGTGTCCTGCCGGAACAGAAGACGCATGAGCAGTACTGGTACCAAGCTTTGTTAAAGCGGGAGCAGCAACACCGGCAAGGGCGGTAGCGCCTGCCATCTTCAAAAAATTTCTTCTTTTAATATCCATTACTTAACCTCCTTCTTCTCAGCCATTACCGCAGGGCTCAAATGGCACTCCCAACAGTATGGTGTCACAGAAGCATAGGTGTGACATGTGTCACAAAACTGCTCTTTATCTGTGTGGCATTGCATGCAAGCTAACTGTAATCCCTTACGGAATTTCTTGCCGCCAATGGTCACCTCTACTCGATCACCGTCACGAAGAACTTCATCACGCCACTGGTTAAGCAGTACCATATGCTTTGCTCGCATTTCAGCCGCAGGAAGCACACATTCAGTTTCACTAGTTGGAAGCTGAGGATTAGGCACATCACCTGTTCCCAACAGCCCATTAAACCAGAGCGGAAAGGTAACAAGTGCGATAAATATCGCCAGTCCTATAATTACTGATCCTTTATTGTACATTACTAGAAACTCCTATATTCTGGGCTGGATTAGAAAACCATTGTACGGAGACCTTCTGTAAGATCCGCACGATTTTCGCCTTCCTGGATAATTGCGTTACCAACAAGCTCAGAGATACCACAGACATCAACACCTGGGTTCCAAAAATTGTTGAGAGACGTTAGGGTTGCGCGATCAATGGCACAAACACAGGCGAGCATATTAACATCATGCTTCTCTTTAACATGCTTAACAGCATTTGCCCGAGGAAAACCGGCACGCATTCTCAGGTCCATGATCTCATCGGTATTCAAACCAGTTCCAGATCCACAGCAAAAGGTCTGCTCGCGGATGGTATTCTCTGGCATCTCAACCCAATCAACAACATGATCAAGAATATAACGAGGTTCATCAATAAGCCCCATGGCTCGAGCAGGGTTGCAAGAATCATGAAAGGTAGCCTTAACGTGACTGTTACGACTCTTATCAAGCTTAAGTTTACCGTGCTTAATAAGATCAGCAGTAAACTCACTGATATGAACCATCTTGGTGGATGCTGCATTCTCGAAATAGGTTCCGGTAATCGGAGAAATTGGTTTCTCGAGAAAATCAGCAGGACCGTTCATGGTATCCATATACTGATGCGCGACACGCCACATATGTCCACACTCACCACCGATGATAAATTTAACACCAAGGCCGTCTGCCTCGGCATACATCTTAGCATTCAGTTTCTTCATGGTCTCATTATTGGTAAAAAGACCGAAGTTTCCACCCTCGGATGCGTAGGTTGACCAGGTATAGTCAAGTCCAATTGCATCGAACAGTTTCATATAACCCATAGCGGTATAGAGACCTGGTTCTGCAAATACATCAGCCGATGGGGTGATGAAGAGAATCTCCGCACCTTTACGGTTAAAACTAATATTTGGTTTGATACCAGTAAGGCTCTCAACATCTTCTTGAAGGAATTCAACATTATCCTTGAAGGTGTGAGGTTGAAGTCCCATATGGTTACCGGTACGATTGGAGTTAGAGACAGGCTCTAAGATCCAATTGATACCAACACCGACAAGGTGAAGTAACTCACGGAACATGATGGTGATTTCCGCAGTATCAATACCGTATGGGCAGAAGACAGAACATCTGCGACACTCGGTACACTGATAAGAGTACATAAACCACTCTTTAAGTACGTCAGTGGTCATTTCACGGGCACCAGCCATCTTGCCAAGAATTTTACCGGCAAGGGTAAACTCTTTACGATAAACAGAACGAAGAAGCTCTGCTCGAAGCACTGGCATATTCTTAGGATCACCGGTACCAAGAAAGAAGTGGCACTTATCGGCACAGGCACCGCAACGAACACAGCAATCCATAAAGATCTTGAGAGAACGAAACTTACCCAAACGCTCAGCCAGGCCATTAATGATAATCTCTTTCCAATCCTCGGGAAGCTTCCAATCTTCATCTTCAGGAGACCAGACACGGGCATTAGGAAAGGAGAGACCTTCTTGACTGTTCAGGTACTCTACCTTCTCTTTTTTAGCAGGATAGGCATAATTACCCGGTTTAAACTCAACGGGAGTATCCATCCAGCCCATGGCGGGAACTGCACCAGTGGACATGGAAGGTCCTTCCACGATGCTTTTTGATAATTGTTCTAATTTTGAAACTGACATTTCTATATCATCCTTATAAGCTAGTTAATAGTCTATGCTTC
Source organism: Desulfotalea psychrophila LSv54 (assembly GCF_000025945.1). Lineage (GTDB taxonomy): Bacteria > Desulfobacterota > Desulfobulbia > Desulfobulbales > Desulfocapsaceae > Desulfotalea > Desulfotalea psychrophila. The sequence goes on from NC_006138.1 coordinate 3,473,367, forward strand.
TTTAGAAGCAGGGAGTTCCTTATCCACAGGAAGACCAGCTTCAACCATAAACTCACGGAATTCATCTTCATAACCTGCATAAGAATGAGGTTTAATCTCAGGATTCCATGGATTGATATGACGTACAGCACGAGAGGCATTGGTCATATTACGGGTTGGGCTCATAAAAACACCACCACTATGCATCAACTTACTATATGGAAAGCAGGCCAAAAGCACAGACACCAACAAAATATGTATACAAAAAATACCTGGCAAAGTACCACCAACAACAGGCGAGAAGGTTGCCAAACCAATCAGCATTTCCTTAGTGGTGATAATATCCACATGCAGGAAATATCTCATCAATATACCAGTTACTGCAATCCCGAAGATAAGCACCAGTGGGAAATAATCATTCATCAAAGAGATATATCGTACCTGACGATTCCACAGACGACGACCAAAAAGAAGAATACAGGCAAATGGGAGTCCAACACTGGTCATATACCAGCGAGGTGCACCTATCTGCATGATACCATCAAAATACTCTACCCAGGCGATTGCGGCAGGGACAGGATCAAGAAACAATCGCAAATGTCGAACCACAATAAGAAGAAAACAGTAGTGAAAAATCAGAGCAAACAACCAGAGCCACTTGGAAGATTCATGAGTAAGCTTAGGCCCATCATGAAGTTCTGCCTTGGTATTACGGAATAGAGATCGGAAGAACACTACTTCCAAAAACATTCTTGCCATTACCTGCAATTTAGTCTGTGGAGCTTCAAGTTTGTTATGCTTAATAAAATCAAGCGATTTTCCCTGACCACAGGTCGTTTGGATAGAGAACGGAACTGGAGATTTCGCCCAATTCACCACTTTATAAACAAACCCGAATAGGAAAATCGCAACGGCCAAATACGGAATGGCGACCCCAAATAAGTATTGCGTTCCCGGTATCATGGATCCGAGCCCAGCAATCAGAGCCAATGCAGTGACTACCAGGAATGAGAAGGCGTACTTCATTTCTTACCTCGCTTCAATTGAACTGTTATTTTGGAATCCAACAAATAAGGCACTTACCAAATTGTCAAAGACCAGTTAAAAACTCGTTATTTTTAAGAAATAACTTCCTTCTCATCATTTTTCAGCATACGCGAAGGGCACCTGCTGTCTGTTAAAATATGAGATCCAGATTTTATTTCATCTATTCTAACCTGATACAAACGCTCTCTAAAACGCATATAAACATCGAAACCTGCCAGAAGAGCAAGATCAACACTAAAGTCAAAATCATAGAGCTCTTGGATAAGATGGGCACGTTCTTTATCCTTTTTAAACACCTCACGGACAATATGCTTTAAAGCATTGAGGGGGGCCAGCGCCTGAGAAGGGGTAAATTGCTGAACAGAACGTATGCTGATAAATTGCTCCAGGGGGGCGACTATTTTTTCTGAGTCTTCTCCATTGGATATGAGGTCAAAGAGCTCTGCAAAGGCCTCTCTGAAATTACCACCGATAGGATTGGCAAATTTATTCTGCTCGATTTTAAAAAAACGTGATGAAGAATATGTCGACAGGGCATAATCCACCCACTGACTAACAATCTTGTCTTTATGATTCCTAAAACCTTCTGCGAGATCAATCACACCTTCACCTCAATAAAATAATAAAGCATTACAACTAATTAAGTTTTGATTTCAACATTGAAACCAAAACGTGCCATGCGGGTGATTTTTTAGCATTTTTTGACGTTGTTTTCAACATTTTTTATTTGACAAATGAAAAAACGTCCCTATTAGCCAACGCTAACATACATCTTATCAGCTCACCTGCCTGCCAATATCCGCAATAACCCTTCCTGCTTCCTGCACCCATGGGTCACGACTCACCCCCTGGCGCCAGTGACTCTCTTTTTCTGCCTCTGTTTCAGAAATCGTCGACTTAGGCTCCTCTTCCAAGAGACCCACCTCAGCGCCAAGACGCTTACGGGCCGCCTTGGCCATTCTTCGATCCCCCCGCATTCGCTCAATATCCAGATAAATATAGGTATCCAGACTACGCTCTTCAGCCTTTGCCACCTCGTCCCGAATAATATCAAACTCCTTATTCTTCTTAACCCGGACAAGACTGTTTTTTCGTATCTTCTCTATATCGGGGGAAAGGCTAAAGGTTGTATAGTCAATAGCCTCAATGCTATCCCAGGGCAGGGAGTAATCAAGATACCTCTCCCCGGATTTCAAATGCTCATAGATACTTGGCAGGACGATATCAGGCTCAACACCCTTATACTGAGTGGATCCACCGTTTACCCGATAAAACTTTTGAATCATAATTTTCAGGGCGCCAAGATCTTCGTAATTTGCCATGGACAACCAGGGTACATACTCATTAAGATCAAGAACAGTCTGCACCGACCCCTTACCATGGGTATGGGCCCCGCCCATAATAACGGCACGGTGATAATCCTGCAGGGCCGCAGCCACAATTTCTGAGGCCGAGGCGGAAAACTTGTTCACCAAAATCACCAAAGGACCAGCGTAAACAATACCCTCATCCTGATCAAAAAGAATGCGCTTATCCCCCATGCTGGTCCGCACCTGAACCATGGGACCTTCTTTAACAAAAAGCCCAGCTATATCAATGGCATCAACAAGTGCTCCGCCACCATTATTACGCAAATCAAGAACAATACCATCAACCCCCAAGGCCTTTAACTTAAGCACCTCGACCCTGGTATCATCGGTTGAATTGCGCCCCTTCTCACCCTTCTTACTCTTTTCAAAATCACGGTAAAAACTTGGGATATTAATATAACCAATCCGCGCCCCATCATCCCCCTTCACCACCAGGCTTTTGACAAAGGTGTCTTCCATCTGCACAACATCACGAATAATAGGAACAACAGATTTCAGCCCACCATTTTTTCTTACGGTGAGACGAACCTCCGTGCCCTTAGCACCCCTGATCAAACGTACAGCATCACGCAGGCGCATATCACTCACATCCACGGGCTCTTCGTCACCCTGCCCTACACTCAAGATAGCATCTTCTATCTCAAGCCCACCCTGCCTGGCAGAGGCACTCCCGGGGATGACCCGGACCACCTTGATCATACCGTCTTCTTCTTTTAACAGGGCACCGATACCTTCAAGGCTGCCTCGCATATTAATATCAAACTGTTCTTTGGACGCTGGAGGAATATAATTTGTATGGGGACCAAAGGCACGTGCTACAGAGTTAAAAAAACGATCGGTGTGATCCTGCAGTGTCTCTTGAGTCAACCTATGCAGAAAGGTCTTGTTTTGCTTGGCAACCTTCTCTGTTGCCTCAGCCCACATCTTCTTGAAATTGGAGCTAACAGACTTTCTCGTCCCCTCTCCAGATTTTTTCCCTGCAAGATCTGCCCCCTTTGCCGCCTGCGCCTCTTCTTCAAGATCCAGATAACGAGACATAACCTGAGCCTTAAGAATCTTACGCCAGCGATCCTCTAATTCTGCCAGTGATTTTGCATAGGAAAGCTTTTTAGGATCACTCTGGTACACCTCGCCAGGAGTATGGCCAATCTCGGCGGCAACCATTTTGGTAACCATCTGCTGCACCTGAGCGACACGTTTTAGAAGTATCTCAGAACCAAGACTTGGTAAAACAACCTGCCCGGAACGCATATTATCATCAATGGAATCTGCGTGACTATGCAGAACGTCAACATCCTCCTGGAGAAGAAATCGTTTTTGATAATCAAGCTGTTTCAGGTAAAGACTAAAGGCAGCCTCTCCCAAGCTATCATTGAGTTCTTTATCGCTATAATGAAGTGTCGGCAACTGCTTGCTCAGCATATGACCAATAAGGCTATCCCTCTCCTGCTCTTCTGCCGTCAAAGAATCTGCATGAAGAACAGGGCTGAGAAAAAGCAGCACAAGGACTGAGAAAAAAAACGATTTCATTAATTTCATAAAAAACCTAAGAAAATAAAAGACAAAAACACAGAGAGTTAGCCGCAAACAATCTCTACAGATTACGTTACCACCTGCCAAAAAGTCCAGATAATACTGCTTTTAGCCATAGAAAAAGGCATGCATCTACAGAAAGAGAATCGATATATCAGTTATTTGCGCTGAAGATAAGGGGCTATTGGGAAAAAATTGCTCATAAAACTCTAAAAAATTATTCCAGCTACAGTCAATAGAGGAGGAGCGATAATCCCCCCGAACAATTCTCAGTTCTTCTTCAAGAAAAACAATCAATTGCCTATGTACCTGCTCACGCAAACCGACTTCTAAAGACTGCCGTTGGCAAAATTTAAGGTAACGCTGATAGTTTGCCATACAACGGCTTAGACCACGATAAGCCGAGGTACCAATATTTTCCGACAAAATATCCCGTAAAATAATTTCCCTAAATCGGCTAAGGGCGGCATCCTGCAAGCCCTTTAGCTGAACTTCAGTCAGCTCCAGCTGAGGACCGATTTTATCCCTTGTCAGAAAATAGAGCGCTGAATGCAATGCTATTTCCGGTATTTCTCCAGAGTGGCGGACAACATACCACTCATTTTCATAAAGCTCTGCAATACTCTGTTCCATCACGACTAGATATCCCCTTTAAGCGAAAACACTGAACGCAGGGTATCAACCTTGGCCTGACTTTTATCGCGTCCATGACAAGAGTCGCTCTTCAGATAATGGAGGGGATCATGAAGAAATTTGGAGCTTATACTGGCTACCATTTTCTCTATACTCCTCTGATCATGCTCCCCCAGGTCATGAAGCCTTGGCAGGGTCTTCCTCAGCTCCTGCTCTATGATCCCGGACATTTTTTCACGGAGGGCCAAAACCGTTGGTTTAACGGCAAGCCCCTGGTACCATTCATCAAACTTACGGGTCTCTTCCTCAACAATACAGCCCGCCTTTATCGCCTCATGATCACGACCGGACTTATTTACCTCAACCACATTACTCAGATCGTCAATATCATAGAGATAGACATTTTCCAACTCATTGAGTTCAGGATCCAAATCACGGGGAACGGCAATATCAATGAAAAAGAGGGGCCGATTACGGCGGACACGCATAATAGGGCGAACTTCAGCGCTCTCTATAATGATATGCTGGGCACCCGTCGAACTGATGATAATATCGACATCCTCAAGCTGAGCGTAGAGCTCCTCCATACAGATAGCCGTCCCGCCAAATTTGTCAGCAAGTTCAACGGCTCGGGTAAGGGTTCTATTGGCAACAACAACTGAAGAAACGCCCTGCCCCACCAAATGCTCTGCGGCAAGCTCGGCCATCTCCCCTGCCCCCACCAGCATTACCTTTTTAGTATCGAGGTTACCAAAGATCTTGCGGGCAAGTTGAACGGCGGCATAGCTAATAGAAACCGCAGAGGCACCAATAGCCGTTTCTGTACGCACCCGTTTAGCCACAGAAAATGATTTATGCAGGAGACGATTGAGCAGTGGACCTGTACAGCCGAGTGCAGATGCATGGCGATAGGCCGTCTTCAACTGCCCCAGAATCTGTGCTTCGCCAACCACCATGGAGTCAAGACTTGCGGCAACTGTGAAGAGATGCTGGACGGCAGGGAGTCCCTTTAAGGCATAGAGATAATCACGACAATCTTCCTCGGGCACCTTGCCTGCAAAGAGAAAACGACTCACCTCGGCTTCGATATCCCTTGTACTATCTGCGTAGACAAGAATTTCGACCCTGTTACAGGTTGAGAGCAGATAGGACTCATCGCACCCCACCTCCTCTTGCAATCGTGTCAGGGCCGTTTCATAGCCATCTGTAAAGGCAATTTTTTCACGCACCGCAACCGGTGTTGTCTTATGGTTAACACCAAAAAGAAATACCTGTTTTTCAAACATTACCGTGTACGCCTCCAGAGAAATACGCTAGTCCCCAGAGGGTAAACATCGCAAGAATAAAACCAATAATAGCCATTGTTGCCGCTCGTTTTCCACGCCAACCCACGGTCAGCCGTTGATGCATTTGTACAAGATAAAAAAGCCACGGTATAACAGTCCAATCGCATTGCCAGAAGCCATGAACAATTCGAGCCCAAAGCACACCGGCAACAATGCCAAGAGTTAAAAATGAAAAACCCACCGTCAAACAATGATTATTGAGCATATCAAGGGAATCAAGGGAGGGCAGGCGAGAAAAAAAATAGCCGAAACGTTTCTTCTTAAGCTCACGTTCCTGAAGAAGATACATCACCCCGGCCAAAAAGGCTATCCCCAGAAAGCCATAGGCAAGGAGAGAGACACCGGCATGAAAGGGCAACCAAAGGGTCTGCTCTGTCGGACTAAGGGGAATAATATTTTTTGGTAAAAATGATGCCACCACAAGGATCAAAAAAACCAGTAGAGATAAAAACGTACCGAGATTTTTCACACTATGTCGCCAGCGAAAGAGCAAAAATGACCAGGTCACAGCCCAGGCAAAGAAGACCAGGGCCTCGTGCGTCGTTGTCACGGGTATATTACCCAGAAACAGGGCTCGATCCAAGATATAGAGGGTTTGAGCGACACCTGAAAAAACAAGAATAACACGACCAGACGAGCGCAGAACCTCTTTGAGCGAAACAAAGAAGGCAATATAACTTAGACAAGACATAAAGGAGAGCACCAGGGCCAACCCAAAAAAAATATCTTTTACATCACTTATGGTTATCATCATGATATGAGCCTGTTGGCTTTATTTATTCAGAATAAAAAACGGACAGAGGTCAAATCTTGCCAGCTCAATTCTGACAACATTTACCACGAAAATCCTCCATTATCTCCTCTGCATCAATCTGCTTTGGCAGATGACAATACAATATTTTCGACAAATTCGCCCAACTTTCACTCTTTATACAGTCCACAAGATCATCGTCCAGCAGCTTGCGAAACATCTTTTGGTTATGACCAACATCAAGGCCCGCCGCAAGTGCTTTTTTACGGATGATGGCAAGCAAACAGAGACTGTACTCATACTCATCACCAAACTCATCCTCAAGCTTTTGCCGAATAAAACGGGAAAAGGCAGGGCTGCCGCCGTCGGTGGAAATCGCCAACTGAAAGCCTCCCCGGCAAAAATAAGCCGGTAACTGAAAATCACAGAGCTCCGGACTATCAGCACTATTGAGCAGAGCACCATACTTTCTGGCATCGGCTGCGGCCACGGCCTGCACCTCCACCTGATCGGTGGCGGCAAAAACTAAAAACGCCCCCGAGGCATCACCCTGCTGAAAGCCACGTAACAACAGCTCTATCTGGCCACCACCCGCAAGCGCCTGTACCTCAGGGACAACCTCCGGAGCAACAACCCGTACCCGGGCCCCATGCTCAACAAGATTACGAATTTTTCGCAGGGCAACCCGACCACCGCCAACGACAAGACAGAGCCTGCCGGCCACATTTAAATTAACAGGATACAAGAAAGACCCTTATTTCTTAAAGGTTAAACGATTAACTATAATAACAATATCCTTACCCTCTTTTTTGAATTCCTGTTTGTTTATAGCAATATCAAAATCATTTTTAGCAAGTTGAAGAAACTTCGGCAAATTTCTACGACTGGCATCATGGGCAAGCCAAATAGCTCCATCCGGCTTAAGATGCTTTTTAAACACGTTCAAGAGAGGCTCAAAAAATTCCTCTCGAAAAACCACCTCGGCTGCGGCAAGTATATCATATTGTTTCAACTCTGGAGGGGCAAACCAATCAAACAGAGCAAAATTAACATTTGTCAGGCCTGAAGCGGCAGCGCTCACCCGTTGAAAATCAACGATCATCTCTTCATAATCAGTAATGGTAACATCCATTCCAGCGGAGGCAGCGGCAAGCCCCGGTGCACCAAGCCCTGCACCCAATTCAAGAAGAGTCTTGCCCTGAGGTTGAGGCAGAGAGGTGAGCAGGTAGGAGAGGACAATAGCCGCGTCCCACAGACGAATCCAAAAAGGAAAATCCGACACATCGGTATCCTGCAAGGTCTGCAAAAACTCCTGAGGATCACTCATCTTTCCCCGAAGAAATTTTTCAAGTTGGGGATTATCACCTATAAATTCACCCAAATCGGCAATTTTAAGAAGGCGAAGGGTTTTATCTTTGACGGTGAGCTTATCAAAGGTCAAGCGATACTTCTTTTTTATTCTATTATATATCTCACGTTCCGCATCGGGAAGATTTCGAATATCCATAAATAACACCTTGAAAAATTTATAAAAATAAAAAAATAACACCAATAATCATGAAGGCTACAGGAAGAGTAATACCCAAACCACTGTAATTTATTTTCCCTATTAGCTCCGGGAAGAAAATTTATGACATAAGCTGAAATGCCAGAAACAACTCAAGCCACGGCCCTCTTCAATAATTCACAAAAAAAGGCCGGCTGAATAAAAAACAGCCGGCGAGGCAAAATACATAAGTTATGTTGTTCTGTCAATTTAAGGCTAGGGAAGGATCAATAGCTTTCTAGAGAAGGGGGATAATATCTTTTTCAAGCTGCTCTTCGGGAACATATCCTGTGTAACGCTTAACAACATTCCCCAGACGATTAACCAAAAAGCCAACGGGAATACCATAAATTCCGCCGAAATCACGCATTACCTGCTGATCAGCCATGAGTACAGGGTAGTTAATTCCCTTGCTACTGACAAAATCTTTTACCTTACTTACCCCCACCTGATCAACCGAGAGAGCTACTACCGAAAACCCCTTTTCCACAAAGTTTTTTTGTAACTTTATAAGACTATCCACCTCCTGTATGCAGGGAGGACACCAGGTGGCAAAAAAAGTTACCAGCAAAACATTACCGGTAAAAGCCTTGCTTTCCACCAGCGAGTTATCAACAGCACTCTGCAAGCTAAAGGATGGCATTTTAACATTTGCCTGCGCAGGCCCAGCTACTAGGAAGAAAAACATCAGAGCTACAAACAAAAATTGGCCTTGCAAACGGATATGTTTTTTTTTCATCATGTCTCCAGAGGTGATTTCAAAAACAGAATTAATATGGTATCTTCTTTGCTGAAGTGTATCACAAGCTAATAAATTCAGTAGATTTGCCTTTAAAATAGCATATTAACCTTCTAACTTTTTAGACCTCTCCAACAACATGCATAATCTGCCAAAGTTGCTCAAAAAGTTCATGTCTCTACGCACCAGTTACCTTTCCTGTATTTTCACCCTGATATTGCTCTCGCCTCTTCAGGCTCAAGTGATCGATAAAGTCGTTGCAGTGGTAAACAATGAAGTGATAACTCTCTCAGAACTTAATGCAGAGACAGCAGAGATCAAGCATAAAATTACCGAAACAGCTCCAGCTGACCAACAGGAAGAGGCCATGGCAGAGGCCAGAGAGGGAGCTCTCAACTCTATTATAGACAAAAAGCTTATTGCCCAAAAGGCAAAAGAGGCACGAGTATTCGTCAGCGATGAAGAGGTGGAGGGAACCATAGCGGGCATACAAAAACGAGCGAGCCTGAGCCGTGAACAGTTTATCGAAGAGCTCAAAAAATCTGGCCTTTCATTCAACACCTATCAAAACAACATACGCAGCCAACTACTCCAACGTAAAGTCATCAACTATGATATTCGTTCTAAAATTGTTATTCCGGAATCTCAAATTCGCGAATACTACGAAAAAGAATATACCATAAATGCCCAAGATGGGGAATACTACCTCTTGCAAATTGGTTTTGACTGGGACAAAGAAGAGGCCGGAAGCAAGGAGAAGACACTCCAATTTGCCAAAAGAATACATGCAATTGCAGTAAAGGGACAGGACTTCGGTGCCCTTGCCGAAAAATACTCTACCCTCCCCTCAGCAAAAGACAGAGGAGATATTGGTTTTTTCGCCATCGATGATATGAGCGAGAACATGGCCCGGGCCATCTCGCCACTCAAGCCAGGAGAGGTGAGTAATATCATCGAAAGCCCTGCTGGTTATCAATTTTTCAAAGTTTTGAGCGGAGATCAAAATAACAGCATAAGCAAAGCGCCTTACGCCACAGTAAAAGAGGTCATACAGGCAAAACTTTTTGAAATCCAAATGCAAAAAGATTTTTCCTCCTGGGTTAAGGAGCTTAAAGAAAACGCCTACATTCAAAAACTTTAAATCATTAAACAAATGGTAGTTTGAATAATTGGCCCTGCCGATAAGAAGTGGCCCCATCTGCGAGGCATACTAAACATCGTTAAGATAAAAGCCTACGCTTACCTTCGAGGATACTTTACTATAGGGTAGGAATTTGCTGAGAAGGCCTTTTTCAAGGTTCCATAAAAATTATAGGGTAGCACCATATGTCAGAAGCTCAAACACAGGATGAAACACTGGGAGACGTTCTGCGCAAAACACGAATCAATCGTGGACTCAGCGTCGAAGAGATCTCTGGCAGCACAAAAATTTCCACCAAAACCATCCGGGCAATGGAGGAGGATGACTACGAACAACTGCCATCGCCAGCCTTCACCCATGGTTTTTATGGCCTCTATGCCAAAAAATTAGGCCTGGGAGCAGAAGAAATCCAAGGACAGTACAAGAGAGAGTCCAAGCAGCAAACAGGGAAACAACTTCCCCCGCAGCATCTGGCAAAGGACATAGGGGCAATGGCAGAGCGACCCCTGATTCCACTTTTCTCTATCTTTGGTTTTTCGCTCCTTCTACTTCTGTTCGTTTTCGTTATCTTCTCCTGGTTTTTTTCCTGGAATCCTGCTGATTTTCTCAGCAAGCAGTTAAGAAGCCTGGATGAAAGTCCTATTGTCCAAATAGACAGGGCAACACCAACCCATCCGCTTTTAGATAAGCTGGCCGAGCCAAAAGAGCTCTCTTACAGCAAACCCTTATCACTGCATTCGACCATCAACACCTTTCCTGTTCAGTATAAGACGGAAAATAGTTCAATCAATTTTGTCAGCCAAGGGTTCTTCAGCTAGATAGAGCACTACGAGAAAGAAGACACCAAGGTGTCTTCTTTTATGAAAAAAGGAAGGGCAGAGACAGGCCTAGAGATAACGTACCTCACCGCTATACTCTGTTTTCAGATAACCGTCGGCAAGGCGAAGCACAAGTCCACCCATCTCATCAATTGCAACAATTTTCGCCTCATACTGAGGGGAAATCATCACATCAAAACCATAAACAACACGCTTGCCAACGGTGTCAGTAAGTGCCAAAAACCGCTCTAAAAGCAGATGACGCCCCTGCTCACCGGAGTAGCGTTCCTCCCTGAGAAATTTTTCTTCTTCAAAGTAGAGCAGACCCATATTCCAGGCAAGCCTGGCAAGAAATTTTTCTGTAAAAGTAGAGAGATCCACATCCTCTCCCAGGCAAGCCGACAGAGAACCGGCAATAGCCTCTAACTCAGGGGGGAATAACCTGTTGTTGACGTTAATACCAAAACCAACAAGATTAAACACCTCCCCCGAAAGAGGGGCCGTATAGGACTCTATCAAAAATCCGGCAAGCTTTTTGCCCATATAGAGGACATCATTAACCCAACGAAGAGCGGCACTCTCAAGACCATATGACCGCATCGTCTCACAACAGGCAAGGCCCACGGCAAAGGGAATAAACTGTCGAGATTGTGGCAAAAGGGTATTGGCATGAAGCATACATCCCCAAACTCCACCCTGTGGAGCGTGCCAAGATCTGGTGAATCGCCCCTTGGTCCCCGTCATACTATCCGCCAAAATCACCAGGCCTGAAGCAACAGAGCTCCCCCGTTGATCATGAAGATTAATATGGTTGCGACCTTCATCCATTGCCCGAGACAGGTTAGAATAACAGTCGATTTTAGCGCCAACAAAACCGCCATACCGACTCACCAGAAGACCGTGGTCAACACCGAGAGAAGAACGTTCCGCCTCCCGCATAAGGGCTGCCTTCACACCTGCTACTGTAGGAAAATTTTCAATCATAATATATAACAAGGGCCAGTCTATAGAAATAAACCGGCCCTAAAGAGAAAAAAGTGAAAAGGTTATGACTAATTATCCCAGTCTGCCTTCACCTTGGTAATAATCTTCTCGATAAGTGGCAATTTCTCCGTAGGACAGATACCAATAAGCGGTTCACCCTGAGCAACAGAGACCCCTGGTTTAAAATAAACCGAGTGAATAACGCCACGCTCGCCGGTATAGCAGACGGGGGTATCACGCTTCATCAAAGACATGGTTATAATTTCTTCGCCAGGCTCCACCACTACTGCCTTCTGGTCCTTTTTGTCGATCCGGGCCTGGATATCAAGGGAGAAAAAATATTTCGCACTCTCTGGAGCAGGAAAGAGATAAAGCACCTCCTTAAGAATATTCTCTATAATCTCTTTTTTCTTAAGTGGATGTTTAATCGTTAACAGTTTTTCTCCAGCCTCAACAAACTGACCATCAAGCTCTGCATGTACCTCGGAGACAATGCCATTAGTTGCGGCTGCAACCTTTTTAGGATTACGCTCACGATTAATTTCATACAGAGGTGTTCCCGGCACCTGAAGCCACTGTCCCGAAGGAGCATCAACCTCATCACCGACCCCAACTTGGAATTTTACAAGACCGGTATGTATGGCATAAATATCAACATAATCGTAGGGATCAGAATGATATTTTGCTAAGAGTTCATCAAAATCTATTTCATTAGACATGGTAAGAAAGGCTCCTTATTGTAGCTATGCTGTCTCTATAAAATTTCTGTTATTATGCTAATATGACAATATCAAAAAAAAAATCCCAAGACAATCAATCCGTAGAAACAGACATAACATATTATTTTCATGCACAGGCAAAAACAAAGGGTTTATACTTAGATATAGGATTCATGGCAATATTTATATTTAACCAATCTATTTAATACTATTGTAATAAAAATAACAAAAACAAACTATTACGATGAAAAAAATATCTGTTTTTTTAATTTTGGCGAGCATCTTACTCGGCCTATTCTACCTCTGTCTCCTCATGCCCTCCATGGCCAACAGTATCATCAGCCAAGCCCTTGGAGACCTGCCCCTGCACTACAGAGAGGTACAGATAGACCAAATTTCTCCATGGAGGACTATTGCCAGAATAAAAATGGGCTCAACGAAAAATAATATTTCCATTACCCGCCTGGAAGTCAACTATTCCCCGTCATCTCTTCTCAAAAAACAGATAAAAAACCTCACGATCGACGGCCTGCAGGCCCAAGGCGATATCTCAACACTACAAAAATATTTTAACAAGAAACAGCCCGACAAAACATCCCAAACCAATTTTTTACAAAACATTCCCCTGAGCCTGCAAAACATCACCCTAAAAAACGCCACCGTCCAGCTCAAGCAGGGCAAGAGGCTGATCAATATCGGACTTAAGGCAGAGATAGAGCTCCACACAGAGCAAGATCCCCAGGGCGGACACAGAGTGGTGAGAATGGATGCCCGCACGACTATCCAAGGGGATATCAACACCTCCATAGAGGCAATACTCAACCAGGAGATAAATGGCTACAGGTTGCAGATAAATGCCGGCTCTCACCTGAACAATTTACGAGAGTGCTCCCTGCCAGAGATGCAGGGAGAGGCAGAGCTGGAAACAGACATCCTTCTATCAGCAGACCTCAAGCAAATAAAACATCTTCAGACAGACCTACGCTGTTCAGGATTCATCCTGCACACAGATCAGCTCTCACTCCGCTCCAGTAACGACGCCCCACTGCACCTCAGTCTAAAAAAGGACGCGCAGGGCATAGACTACCAACTCACAGGCCTGCATCTTGAGAAGCCTTTCCCCATGGAAATAAAGAGCAGCGGTCATGCGACAGGGACAATGGCCATCACGGGGCAACTATCATTTCCCCATGATCCCCGGATAATAAAATATTTCCTCCAGGGTACAGGTAAAAAAATTAAAGGCCGGATTACAGGCAGGCTACCACGAACTGCCCTCGGAAACAATATAGAGACCTCACCATTTTCTCTGGATATCTCGACAAAGATGGTGGAAAAGGAGATGACGGCCACAGCAGAATTCTCCCTGGCCAGACTCACCATGAAAAGAGAGCAGATTGCCCTTACTAACATCCTGATAGAACAGAAGTTCACCAAGAAGGGACAGGGGGGTATCCAGATATCCGGCCTCTTTGCAGGAACAGCCAAATACCGGGGTGAGAGACTACTTCACCTCTCCGGCACCAATAGCCAGCTTGAGACCAAGGGCAAGGTCCAACTGAGTGCCACGAGCCCACTGCTCGCGACCAGAGCAATCCGCTGTTCTGCCAACTATCAGGGCAATCCAACGACCGGGACCGAACTCGACTGCTCGCTTAAAAACGCAACCATAACAGAGAGCAGGCTCCCGGCCACCCTCCAAGAGAAACTTCCTGCGGACCTCTCCTTTTCCGGGGTAGTCTCCGCTCGGCTACATATGAAAAAACAGGTAGGCTTCAGTGGCACAGCCTCGCTTAATTTAAAAGGGGGGCAAATAGACCTTGGCGACAGCCTCCAACTCAAGGGAATCAGCACCCAGCTCATCTTTACCAAGCTGCCCCTCATGCAAAGCCTGCCCAGTCAATCACTTAAGGCCAAAGAGATAAGGGCAGGCTCCTTCGAGGCTAAAAAGATAGATATCGCCTACCGCATCGAAGACCTCTCCTCCATCTTTATCGAGCAAGGTTCTTTCAACTGGTGCGGCGGCAGAGTAGAGAGTAACAGCCTCACACTCAATAAAGAAAAGAAAAACTACCAACTCACCCTCTACTGTGACCGCCTTGGCTTCACCGACCTACTCAAACAGATAGGTATGCCCAACGCCGAAGGGACAGGCACCTTAAGCGGCCGCATCCCCCTAGAGTGGAAGAAGAAGAGCCTCTTTTTCAACGACGGATTTCTCTCCTCAAGTCCCGGTGACAGTGGTAGAGTAAAATTTAGCAATACCGACAGGCTACGCCAGTCCCTGGGAGAGATAACAAATACCAGCTATCTCGACTATTCCATGACTGCAATTGAGAATTTTCATTACAACTGGACAACATTATCTTTTAACTCGGTCAAAGATGACCTGGTAATAGCCATGCAGCTCGATGGCAAGCCCGCAATACCTTTGCCTTATGCCTATAAAAACGGTAAACTTATTCGTTCAACGAAGGGCAGTGGCTTGCAACACCCCGTACACTTTGACGTCAATTTCCACCTGCCCTTAATGGAGGTGCTCCACTATGGCAAAAACTTTCAATCTCTTATGGAGTAATGAAGATGAGTCGATACCAAAAAACACTGACCCTATTACTGCTTGGCTGCTTCTTGACCCTACAGGCCTGCACTCAACATCAAATTGAGGTCAAGCCATTAGAAATAAAACCCATCCACATCACAATAGATGTCAATATCAAAGTCGATAGAGCCCTTGATAATTTCTTTGGCGATCTCGATAAGATCGAAAAAGAGTAAACTCAAAATTATAAGGAGGTTTTTCATGCAAAGCTTACGTCAAAATTTCTCTTACCTGTTCCTGCTCTGCTGTCTGGTCCTGGCAAGCTCTCCAAGCCAGGCTGCTTCGGCCCAGGATATCCAAAATAGAATGCGCACGCGAATCCCTGCCATCACCGACCTGAAAGACTTAGGCATCGTTGGCGAAAGTAATAGGGGGCTACTCGAGTATCGCAGTCAAAAAAGGACTCATGCCGCTATTGTCACAGCGGAGAACAAGGATCGCCAGCTGGTCTACAGGGCCATTGGCAAACAGCAGGGTGTTTCCCCAAATCTTGTTGGCAAAAGACGAGCAATAACTATTGCCGAAAGAGGCACAAAAGGTCATATTTTCCAAAACGCCAATGGCAGTTGGTATAGAAAATAACAAAGAGGCCCCTGCAACACGAAACCTATTAATTTTACGTAAAACAGATCCATGACAGATAAGAAAGATACCATCTTCCAGAACCCGGGTCCGGCCGAGGATTTTGAATTCAACAGCCGAGTCGTTGAAGTTTTTGACGATATGCTTGATCGTTCGGTTCCCTTCTACAAAGAGGTAATCCAGGCAAGCGCCCAGCTCCTGCAGCGTCACCTGAAAGAAAATGACAGCGTCTACGATCTCGGTAGCTCCACAGGAACAACCCTGCTCGAACTGTCCCGGGTACTGAAGCGCCAGGACATCTCCTACGTGGGAATTGACGCCTCCAAGCCAATGCTTGAAAAGGCTCGCCTCAAGGCTGAACTCTACTCAAAGGGAGATCAATTCTCCTTTCTGGAAGAGGATATCACCCAATTTTGCCATCAAGAGGCAGGAGCCGTCATCCTCCACTACACCCTGCAGTTTATCCGTCCCATGCAACGGGAAGAGGTTATGCGCAGAATATACGCCAGTCTTCGCCCCGGGGGAGTACTCCTGCTCAGCGAGAAGACCATCAGTCATCAAAAAGAACTCAATCGAGATTTCATTTCGATCTACCACCACTTCAAGAAAGACAGAGGCTATTCAGAACTTGAAATTGCCCAAAAACGAGAGGCTCTGGAGAATGTTCTCATTCCATTTTCCCAGAACGAGAATAAGAATTTACTGAAGAAGGTTGGCTTTGAGTGTGTTGAATCCTATTTTCAATGGTTTAACTTCTCCTCCTTCATGGCCATCAAACCACAGCCATAGGCCTTAACCTCTTTACCCCTTCCACAGACAAAAGATATGAAATACCTAAAACACCTCTCGGATGCAGCCGACAGAGAGGCCATAAAAGCACTTCACGATGAACGCCAGACCTGGGTCAACCAAGAGAAGAAGGGCTTTCTCCGCTACCGTGAACCCTACCTGCAACTGGCCAGGTTCAAGGCCGACTCCATCAATCTCGAAAACGACGTTGTGACCATCGGCCACGGCGAACAGATCAGCCACGAGGAGCAGGCAGAAATCCGTCAGGCTCTACGAGCATATATGCCCTGGCGCAAGGGTCCCTTCGCGGTCTTTGGTGTCGATATCGATGCAGAGTGGCGAAGCGAAAGAAAATGGCAGAGACTGGAGAAGCATCTCCCAGACCTCAAGGGCAAGGTCATTGCCGATATCGGCTGCAATAATGGCTACTATATGTTTCGTATGGCAGCCCAGGAACCAGCATTTGTCCTCGGCATCGAACCATCGGTGCAACACTACTACTGCTTTAAGGCCCTGGAAGAGATGTCGGGCCTGACCAACCTTGAGATTGATCTCCTCGGGGTTGAACACCTGCCCCTCTTCACTGAGTCCTTCGATGTCGTCTTTCTCATGGGAATCATCTACCACAGATCAGCACCCATAGAGACCCTGCGGGCCGTACTGGACTCACTAAAGCCGGGCGGCACCCTCATTCTGGAAACCCAGGGTATCCCGGGCGAGCAACCCTACGCCCTCTTCCCCGACAAGACCTACGCCAAGGTACCGGGCACCTACTTTGTCCCCAGTGCAAGTTGTCTGATTAACTGGATGCACAAGGCCGGTTTCATAGACGTTGACCTCTTCTGCGATCACCCCATGTCCCCCGAAGAACAACGACAGACCGAATGGATGGAATTTGAATCCTATAAGGATTTCCTCGATCCAGAAAACCCGGAACTAACCCTTGAAGGTTATCCCGCCCCCCACCGTTTCTTTGTCAAAGCCACAAAGAAAATGTAACGACCTGCGCACAAAGCACCTTTTGTGCGCAAAAAGACATCCATCCCTTTTCTTTTAGTTCCAGTATCATATATCCTTGTCATAAAGCTTCTCTCTCCATAAAAAATACAGAGAAACAATATGACTATCTCACCCAGCATAAAAAATATCCTGATCTGCCCCTCCTGTCAAAGCCCCCTCCAATTCGGAGACGAAACCAGCTGCCCAAACTGTGGGGCACGCTATGGCAAAACAAAAGAGGGTAAGCTCAACTTCCACCTGCAAGGCCCCAAAAGATATCAAACAGAGACAATCATCAATTCGGCAGTCCACTGTCCAAGTGACAACTTCTTTGGCCCCCTGCAGGCAAACCCCACAGCAGAGGTCGATCTCAGCTCTCTGCCACCGATCCGCCATCTCTGCCCGGCTCTCTTGAGCTATATGCCAAGAGCCAAAACGGAGGAGGCCATCGCCCTCGATATTGGCTGTGGCAAAACACAGAACAGGGCCCCATGCCAACTGGCAGGCTATCAATATCTCGGCATTGACTACCGCGAAGCAGATGCTCTTTTCCTGGCCGATGCCCAGGCCCTGCCTCTGGCGGATAACAGTATCGACTTTGCCCTCTCCCTTGCCGTCCTTGAGCACCTACCCCACCCTGAAATCATGCTCAGAGAGGCCTTCAGAGTCCTGAAAAATGGCGCTAGATTCATTGGTTCCGTTGCCTTCCTCCAACCATTTCATGATGGTAGCTATTACCATTTCACCCACCTGGGGCTCTACTCTATGCTCCATGACATAGGCTTTGAAGTAGAGCTCATCGCCCCCAGCAGGGAATACTCAGTACTGATCGCCACGAGCAGGCAGCTCTTTAGAAAAATGGATAGAAGGTACAGCAAAAAAATCATCCAACCCATAATCTTTCTCCATAAACTCTGGTGGAAATTCCAACCAATCAGCCCCCATGACAGGGACCTCTCCGAAATCAAAAGATTATTAAAATTTTCCGGGGCCCACCACTTTGTTGTCCACAAAAAGCAGTAGAGAAAACGGGAAGCTAAAACTATATCCTCACTGCCCTCTTGTGGTTACAGCTCTTCGTTCCTATAATCATGGCAGAGAATTTTTTGACTTACATGGGGAAGATTTGCCTTTGCCTAAAACTATGGTATATCTTTAGCTTATAACATGACCACCTATTTCAACGGAAAAGGAGTGTCTTTATGGACCAGGAAAAATGTACATTATTTAGCAGTGGCCTCAAGGGTGCCGAAACATCATTTGGCGAAACAGCGGAAAAGTGGGGGGTAAAAGAGGTTATCTACTCTTTTGAAACCCATAAGCTGCAAAGAGAGCGAAACGTCATTCTCCTTAGCCAAGAAGAACTTGAACGTGGTGATATCAGTATGGAGCTTGCCTCGCGCATGCTCAACCGCACCTACTACGAAACTAAAAAGATTCGTAAGGTTCTGCAGACTATTTTTCATATGATTAACGGTGGCCATCAGGTTTTTGTTATTGGTACAATCCAGGACGATAAATCCGTAAAGGGTGGTACAGGTTGGGCAGTGGAACTTGCCAAAATGTTTAACCGACCACTGCATGTCTACGATCAACCAAACAAAAAATGGTTTACCTGGAAAAACGACTGGGTAGAAGATGAGCCTACTATTGAATACGATACCTTTGTTGGCTCTGGAACCCGCTATCTAAGCGATGCAGGGCACCAAGCCATTGAAGATCTTTTTGCCAGATCATTTAAAGAAACGAATTAAGAACCGTTCTAAAAGAGAGGTCATGGAAGAATTGCTTCTATGACCCTTTTTTTCATCCTCCCTACCAAAAAAAATTCTGGCAACAAATACCAGTATCACCTTGCATTTACGGACTTTTCGCTGAATAACTGCAATTCATCCCTTTTTTTTTTCGTTGACATGATCCGCCAACAAAGGTTATATGTTGTCGTTTTGTCTACAACCTACAGACCAAAAAAGATACTCATCTCCTTCTTTTTCCGTTGAAACAAGAACGGCCACCTTGATGACTCTCCTTTTGCTGCCATGCGCAGAAAACAAATAGTAACAGCACGCCTCAGTTCATCTTCACGCGCCACCAATGTGGCCACAAAAGAGGGAAGAAGTAATGAAAGCAATTATCGCTTTAGAAGACGGCACTATTTTTGAAGGTAAATCGTTCACCGGTCGCGGAGAGGCAATTGGTGAAATCGTATTTAACACTTCTATGAGTGGTTATCAGGAAATACTCACGGATCCATCCTACACCGGTCAGATAGTTACAATGACCTATCCCATGATCGGTAACTATGGGATCAACCCTGAAGATATGGAATCTTCTTCGGTGCATCCAAAGGCATTTCTTGTAAAAGAATACAACGCTTTCCCATCAAACTATCGTTCAACCCAGCCTCTCGCCCAGTTCCTGGAAACATACGGAGTCCTTGGCGTAGAGGGATTTGACACCAGGGCCCTGGTTCGACACATCCGTAAGGCCGGTGCCATGAAAGGTATCGTCTCCACCGAAGACCTTGACCATGCATCTCTTGTTAAGAAGGCTCAGGAGTGGACAGGCCTCGTCGGTCAAAACATGGTTGAACGGGTTTCCTGCGAAAAGCCCTATGGCTGGGCCGACAATATGCCTCTCAGCGGCAGCAACTTCAGCACAGCAAAGTCTGCGGATAATAACGAAAAAGCATTTAAGGTTGTAGCCTTTGACTTTGGCATCAAGTACAACCAACTGCGCATCCTTGCAGAGAAAGGTTGCCAGGTACAGGTAGTACCTGCCACAACCAGCGCCCAGGCAGTGCTTGACATGAATCCCGATGGCATTTTCCTCTCCAACGGCCCCGGCGATCCGGAAGGCGTTGAGGGCGTTGTTGACACCATCCGTGAACTGCTCGGCAAAAAACCAATCTTTGGCATCTGCCTTGGTCACCAAATACTCGGCCTGGCCTATGGAGCCCGTAGCTACAAGCTCAAGTTTGGTCATCGCGGCGGCAATCAGCCGGTAAAGAATTTAGAAACAGGCAAGGTAGAAATCACCTCCCAGAATCATGGTTTCTGCATTGACACGACAAGCCTGAACGAGGAGGATGTAAAAATCACTCACATCAACCTCAACGACAATTCCGTTGAAGGAATGCGTCACCGAAAATTCCCTGCTTTCTCAGTACAATATCACCCAGAACATGCACCTGGTCCACACGATGCGACCTACCTCTTCGATGAATTCATCGAGATGATGCAGCAGTAGCAGGGATATTTCTTAAATTCTTCATCCTCAACGTATAGAGACAGAATCATGCCAAAAAGAACAGATATAAAAAAGATTCTCATCATCGGCTCTGGCCCAATTATTATCAGCCAGGCCTGTGAGTTTGATTACTCCGGCGCCCAGGCGGTAAAGGCCCTGAAAGAAGAGGGATATGAGGTCATCCTCATCAACTCTAATCCGGCAACCATCATGACGGATCCGGAACTTGCCGATGCCACCTACATAGAGCCCATCACCCCGGAATGCGTTACCAAGGTTATTGCCAAGGAGCGTCCAGACGCTCTTCTGCCTACCCTTGGTGGGCAGACAGCCCTGAACACCGCCATCAAGCTCGCCGAGCTAGGTGTTCTGGAACAGTACAATGTTGAGCTATTAGCTGCCGATATTGCCGTGATCAAGAAGGCCGAGGGCCGGGAAGAGTTCCGTGATGCCATGCACGCAATCGGTCTCAATGTGCCAGAGTCTGCCATCGTCCACGACCTTGAGTCCGCCATGGCAGCAGGCGAGGACATTGGTTTTCCAATCATCGTTCGCCCAAGCTTTACCCTCGGTGGAACAGGTGGTGGTATTGCCTACAACCGCCAGGAACTGGAAGAGCTCTGTACCTCTGGCCTCGACCTCTCCATGACCACCGAGATCATGGTAGAGCGCAGTCTGCTTGGCTGGAAAGAGTTTGAGCTTGAGGTTATGCGCGATAAAAATGACAACGTTGTTATCATCTGCTCCATTGAAAACATCGATGCCATGGGCGTCCATACCGGTGACTCCATCACCGTGGCCCCAGCCCAAACCCTCACCGACCGTGAATACCAGGAAATGCGTGATGCGGCAGTTGCCATCATCCGCGAGATCGGCGTTGAAACCGGTGGTTCCAATGTCCAGTTTGCGGTGAATCCTGCCGATGGCGAACTGATGATCATTGAGATGAATCCTCGTGTTTCCAGAAGTTCAGCCCTAGCCTCCAAGGCAACGGGTTTTCCTATTGCCAAGATTGCAGCAAAGCTTGCCGTTGGCTACACCCTCGATGAACTGAAAAATGACATCACCGAGGAGACCTACGCATCCTTTGAACCCACCATCGATTACTGTGTGGTTAAGATCCCTCGCTGGACCTTTGAGAAGTTCCCCGAGGCCGAGGATAAACTCTCCACAGCCATGAAGTCCGTCGGCGAAACCATGTCCATGGGTCGTACCTTCAAGGAGGCATTCCAAAAGGCAATGCGCTCGTTGGAAACAGGACGGGCAGGATTTGGTGGCGACGGCAAAGAGTTGCTCACCGACATCGATGCCATAGACCTTGAGCATAACCTACGTACCCCGAACTCCAAAAGAGTCGGCTACATCCACGAGGCTCTCAAACGTGGTATGTCCCTGGAAGAAATCCACGAATTCACCTTAATCGACCCATGGTTTCTCTACAATTTCAAGCAGATTGTTGAAAAAGAGGAAGAGATCATCGCGCACGGCTTTCAGGGCATCGACGCTGAGTTCCTTCGTGGCTGCAAAGAGTACGGTTTTTCCGACATCCAGCTCGGCTACCTGACCGGCACCACCGAGGACGATATCCGCAAGCTCCGTCTGGAGATGGAGATAAGGCCTGTATACAAGATGGTTGATACCTGCGGTGCTGAATTTGAGTCTAACACCCCATACTACTACTCAACCTACGAGCAGGAAAATGAGGCCATTGAAACCTCCGGCAAAAAAATTATCATTCTTGGTGGCGGGCCCAACCGTATCGGTCAGGGCATTGAGTTTGATTACTGCTGTGTCCATGCAGCCTTTGCCCTGAAGGAACTTGGGGTTGAATCTATCATGATCAACTCCAACCCAGAGACGGTCTCCACCGATTATGACACCTCCGATAAGCTCTACTTCGAGCCCCTTACCCGTGAGGATGTACTCAATATCATCGAACAGGAAAAACCCTATGGAGTCATTGTTCAATTTGGTGGACAGACACCTCTCAACCTTGCTGTCCCCCTTGAAAATGCGGGTATAAGGATCATTGGCACCCAGCCGGATGCCATTGACCGGGCCGAGGACCGTAAGCGTTTCCAACAGTTTCTGCAAAAACTGGGTCTGCGTCAGCCGGAAAATGATACCGTATCTACCCTTGAAGAAGCACTCGCGTCAGCAAACCGCATTGGCTATCCCGTTGTGGTTCGTCCCTCCTATGTACTGGGTGGACGAAACATGCGTATTGTCTATACAGACCAAGGTATTCGCGATTTCATGATTGCCGTTGGTGGCACCAATTTGGAACATCCTA
Source organism: Desulfotalea psychrophila LSv54 (assembly GCF_000025945.1). Taxonomy (GTDB): domain Bacteria; phylum Desulfobacterota; class Desulfobulbia; order Desulfobulbales; family Desulfocapsaceae; genus Desulfotalea; species Desulfotalea psychrophila. Next base: position 3,496,487 of record NC_006138.1, read on the forward strand.
TCCTCGTTGATAAGTTCCTCCAGGAAGCCATTGAAGTTGATGTCGACGCCCTCTGTGATGGCGAAGATACCATTATCGGCGGCATCATGGAGCATATTGAAGAGGCAGGTATTCACTCCGGAGATTCATCCTGTGTATTGCCTCCACACACCCTCTCTCTTGAGCTGGTAAAAGAGATCAAGGCTGCTTCAAAGGCCATGGCCAAAGAGCTTGGCGTTATCGGCCTGATGAATGTTCAGTTCGCCATCAAGGACAAGCAAGTCTATATTCTTGAAGTGAACCCTCGCGCCTCCAGAACCGTCCCCTTTGTCAGCAAGGCAACGGGAGTACCTCTGGCCAAACTCGCCACCAAGGTAATGATGGGTGCACGCCTCAAGGATCTTGGACTCACTCGCGACCCCTACATTGATCATTGGGCCGTTAAAGAGGCTGTTTTTCCCTTTGATCGCTTCGACAAGGTAGATACCCTCTTGGGACCTGAGATGAAATCAACCGGTGAAGTTATGGGCATTGACGATAACCTCGGTCTTGCCATTGCCAAGGCACATCTGGCATCCGGTTCAACCCTGCCCACGGAAGGAACTGTCTTTATCAGTGTTCGAGACAACGATAAGGCACACAGCGTTGAGGTGGCAAAGTCACTCCTGCAACTTGGATTTTCTATCTGTGCCACCGCAGGCACCGCCCAATATCTCCAAGATAAGGATATCGACTGTAGCCCAGTGAACAAGATCAGTCAGGGACGTCCACATATTCTTGACAAGGTGCAGGATGGTCAAATCGCCTGGATCATAAACACCTCACTGGGAAGACGCACCACCGAAGATTCTTACCAGATCCGCAGATCGGCCCTTGATTATCACATTCCATACACCACCACCATCACCGGTGCTGCGGCAGTGATCAAGGCCATTCATGATCTCAGCACAAAAGAGCTTAACGTACAACCAGTTCAGTACTTTACCGGCAAAGAATAATTTCCTCCTCCCTACTCCGAGACATTAGAGTGGGACCGATAAAATACCAAAGAAGGGTGTAGGCCTAGACCTACACCCTTTTTTTTGGTACTTTTCTTATACAAACCATTTTAATGCTCGACATAGCTTATTTATGTTTTAAAGTAGTGCCTTAGATTTATATTGTTTAGTATTTACTTTTTTTCTTGAGCGAAATTATATCGTTGCCTAGCACCGGTAAAAAGGGCGACCGGAGGTCTCTTTGAATACTTTTTACAAAAACTTGAGCATGTGGCTGGTCATTGGTCTTACCATGATTCTGCTCTTCAACCTCTTCAATCAACCCCAACCCACGAACAACAAAATCACCTACAGCGATTTTATCTCAAACGTTGAGAGCAAGGGCATCAGTCGTGTCAGTATCACGGGTGATACCATCACAGGAAAACTACAAAACGGGCAAAGTTTTAAAACAATTTACCCAGCAAATGACGCTGAGATGATGTCAATACTACGCAAATCAGGCGTGGATATCGATATTAAAGAGGCAGAAAAAGATTCCTTTTTCACAACTCTTTTCATCTCTTGGTTCCCCATGTTGCTCCTCATCGGTGTCTGGATATTCTTTATGCGTCAGATGCAGGGTGGTGGCAAGGGCGGCGCTATGTCCTTTGGCAAAACCAAGGCCAAGCTCATCCCAGAAGAGAACAACACAGTTACCTTTGCAGATGTTGCCGGTATTGACGAGGCCAAAGAAGAACTCGAAGAGATCGTTGATTTCCTCAAAGATCCAAGCAAGTTCACTGATCTTGGCGGAAATATACCAACGGGTGTGCTCCTCTCGGGCCCTCCGGGAACAGGTAAAACCCTGCTGGCCAGAGCAATCGCCGGTGAGGCTCAGGTTCCATTTTTCACCATTTCCGGTTCCGACTTTGTTGAGATGTTTGTCGGTGTCGGTGCCTCCCGAGTTCGTGACATGTTTGCCGAGGGCAAAAAAAGTGCCCCATGTATCATCTTTATCGATGAAATTGATGCCGTAGGGCGTCACCGTGGGGCGGGACTTGGCGGTGGTCACGATGAACGTGAGCAAACCCTGAACCAACTCCTCGTTGAGATGGACGGTTTTCAAAGCAACGAAGGGGTTATTGTTATTGCGGCCACAAACCGCCCGGATGTACTTGATCCTGCCCTTCTTCGTCCAGGCCGTTTTGACCGTCAGGTAAATGTGCCCGTACCCGATCTGAAAGGACGTAAGAAAATCCTTGAGATATACGCCGCTAAAACCAAGATGGCGCCTATGATTGACCTCGAAATTCTTGCCCGAGGCACCCCTGGTTTTTCCGGTGCCGATCTTGAGAACCTGATCAACGAGGCGGCCCTTCTTGCTGCCAGAACAGGCAAAAAAGAGATCAACCTTGAGCTTCTTGAAAAGGCAAAGGATAAGATCATGATGGGGCCTGAACGACGCTCCATGATGCTTAATGAAAAAGAGAAAGAGATCACTGCCTATCATGAGGCAGGTCACGCCCTTATTGCCTGGCTCTTGCCGGGAACAGATCCGGTCCACAAGGTAACCATCATCCCCCGTGGACGAGCACTTGGGGTTACCATGCAGTTGCCGGTGGATGAAAAATACACCCACTCTAAAACATTTTTAGAGAACACCATCTGTATTCTTTTTGGTGGTCGTATTGCCGAGAAAATTATCTTTAACGAGATTACCACCGGGGCAGGCAATGATATTGAACGTGCCTCCGGCCTTGCCCGCAAGATGGTCTGCGAATGGGGTATGAGCGACGAGCTTGGTCCTATCACCTACGGTAAAAAGGAAGAGCAAATTTTCCTTGGCAGGGACATTGGTCAGGATCGTGGTTTTAGCGAAGCAACCGCCCAGGAGATTGATGCAGCCGTACGCAATATTGTTAACAAGGCATCTATAAGGGTAACAAGACTCTTAGAGGATCATAAAGATATCCTGAAGAAGATGTCCGAAGAGCTGATTGAGAACGAGACTCTCAACCTCGACGATATCGAAGAACTCATCGAAAAGTTACGTCCCGGCCAGTACACAAGCAAAAAGCCCACGGTTGTTATGACCCAAAAAGAAGAACCAGTGGAGAAGGTACCGGTGGAAGAGCCGGTGATGGAAGAAGCGCCAGTGGAGGAACCAGTGGTGGAGGAAGCACCGGAAACGGCCAAAGCACCTCCTGCTGAAAAGAAGGCTCCGGCCAAGAAGGCTCCAGCTGTAGCCCCGGCTGACGCCCCCGAAGCTGCACGGGAAGCGGATATGCCAGCTAACCCCTTTGACAAAAACTAGTCCCATGGTTTTCCCGCATCCATGCAGTCCGTGGATGCGGGAAAAATAGTATGAAAAACACCCCTTCAGTAGTCCCCGGAAGTCCCATAAAGATCATGGGCATCCTTAACACCACTCCAGATTCATTTTCCGATGGCGGCAACTACAATAGCGTCGACAAGGCCTTAGCCCAGGCGGAGAAGCTCATCGCCGACGGTGCCGACATTATTGATATTGGTGGTGAATCGACCCGTCCAGGCTCTCTTCCAGTTTCGCTAGCCGAGGAGCTGCAACGGGTAATCCCTGTTATTTCTGCCCTGCACGCCATCTCTGCTATCACCATTTCCATAGATACCACCAAGGCAGAGGTTGCCCGTCAGGCTCTGCTCGCTGGTGCCCATATCATCAATGACATATCGGCCCTTTCCATGGATGAGGCAATGGTAGATGTCCTCCAAGACTCCACCGCAGATGTGGTGCTTATGCATATGCAGGGCAGGCCGGAAACCATGCAGAATGCACCGGTCTACGACAACGTCACCGAAGAGGTCTATCACTATTTTGAGAAGCGGATCGAATGGTTAGAGAAAAAAGGTATTAGCCGCAAACGAATCATCGTTGACCCGGGCATTGGCTTTGGCAAAACCCTGCAGCATAATATTGAGCTACTTAAAAATCTCGATTTTATGGCCTCCCTGGGCTCTGCCCTCCTGCTTGGTCACTCACGTAAGAGGTTCCTAGGGGCCATTACCGGTCGCGACACGGGGGACAGGGATCTGGCAACGGCTGTAACCGCGGCCCTCTGCGCCTCACAAAAAATGGATATCGTTCGGGTACATAATGTGGCCGCAACCCGGGATGCCCTCCTTATCGCCGAGGCCTTGCGTAAAAAAAAGCTGTAAGACTTGAGCTATCAGCTGTCAGAAACTGCCACTGCTTAAAAGCGAAAAGGAAAAGCAGTTAACCACTGGCAGCCAAGAGCACAGAGATAGAAAAAGATACGAGATACGAGATACGAGAAAAAAAACTTAACAGCTGAAAAAAAAGATTAAAAGATTTTTAAAAATCAAGCTGTTAAATTACTCGCCACTCCGCTCCGCCACTCGTTTGACGCCACTCGTTGTCACTCACTGCTACTCACTGCTACTCGCTGCTGCTCTTTCTAGTATCCGCCATTCCGCTAACGCTCCACTGCCGCCACTCCGCTCTGCTTCGCTGCTGCTCTTTCTCACAGAGAAAGAACATATTAGACATTTGCAAAGAGCAGACCGCTGGTGAGCCAGTAATAGATAATATAGCCACCGGCAATCAGCAAAAACAGAGCTGAAATGGTCTGCACATAGGGAAAGACCCTACGAAAAAATTTCTCCATCGCTCCCTGCTTAAGAACCACCATGCCCATGGTCAAAGAGGCCAGAACAAAAAATACCCCACAGATATAGATAATAAACTGGGCAAAGGCCCCAGCCAAATTATCCGTCGCCACAGAGTTCATCACCACGGCAAGAAAAATAGGCAGGGTACAGCTTGTGGAGGCCGCACCATAGGCCACCCCAAAGAGATAAAACCCCAGCACCGATATTTTCCGTGGATCACCAATTCTATTGGCTAGCCGCAGCATAAAGGGCAGGGAGACATGTTTTCCCAGGAGTAACCACAAGCCAAGAAACATTAGAAGAAATCCCACAATCAGGGCTATCCAGGGGGTAAAACTCAACAGATAAGAGCCACCATAGGCAATGGCAAAGCCCACCACCCCAAACAGAGAGGCAAAGCCCAGGGTAAGGACAAGGGCAACACCTATTGCCCGCAAGATCTTATACAAAAATGATCTTGAGGCATAATCATCCTCCGTCGCCCCAATATAGAGAGAAACATATACAGGGAGCATAACAAAACCACAGGGGTTCACCGCCGAAACCATTCCCGCCCCAAAGGCGTAGCCCACCTGTAAATGTGTAGCAAGAAAAGTTAAGCCCTCACTGGCCAATACCTGCAATCCCATATCCCCTCCATTTTATATTTAATAACAGATAGTAAGGACAAAAAAAAACATCCCTGCCCAGAGCATTAACTCTTTGCCCAGAACTCTTTACAGTGGAATAATTACCCCCACTACTGTACTGTGCCATAGAAACACTTCGCTGTATACGATAAAGCATACAACGCTAATACCCTCTCTATAATGCACGGAGAAAGAAGATGCAAAAAACTCTCGTCCTAGTATTACTTGTCCTACTCTCCTGCGTCCACAGTAGTTGGGCTGCTCCTCATAAAATTTCAGTAAATCAATTTGTTGAGCATCCATCTCTCGATGCGGTACTACTGGGTTTTCAGGATTATCTTAAAGAAAATGGGGTTGAAGCAGAGTATTCTGTCCATACCGCCCAGGCCAATATGGGAACAGCTGGACAAATTGCCAAACAGATGCTCGGCGAGGATGCGGATCTCTTCCTCTCCATCACCACTCCATCTTCCCAGGCCTGCGCCCAGGCCCTCTCCCGCGCCCCCGAAGCTCTGAAAAAGCCACTGCTCTTTACCGCTGTAACCAACCCGGTAGCAGCCGGACTGGTAAAAGATCTCCAGCATCCCAAAAATAATATCACCGGGGTAGCCGACAAGCTCCCACTTAAAGAACATCTACAGATGCTTCTTGAGTATGTGCCAAGAGCCAAGAGAATAGGCGTACTCTATAATGCGGGAGAGATAAATTCCAAGGCAACGGTTACAGAACTGAAAAGACTTGCCGCCAAGATGAATATCAAAATAGTTGAAGCCACTGTCTCCAAGACAGCCGATGTTTATCAGGCAGCCAATAGCCTGGTGGGACGAGTTGATCTGGTCTTTATCCCTACGGACAACACCATTATTTCCGCCCTCGAATCCGTACTCAAGGTAGGTATCCAAAATCAAATGCCTATCTTTTCCGCCGATGTTGACTCGGTGAAACGAGGTACCGTTGCGGCCATGGGCTTTGATTATTACAAGCATGGCAGGCAGACAGGTGCCATGGCAGAGCGTATCTTCAAGGGTACAGCCCCCGCAGATATCCCCGTTGAATTCCAAAAAGACCTGGAACTCTATATCAACCTAACAGCATCGAAAAAAATGGGTCTCACTCCTCCGGAAACACTCATCAAAAAAGCATCCCATATCATCAAATAATTTTTTGGATCTCTTATGACTTTCTACGCAGCCCTTGGTGCCGTTGAAATAGGCCTTGCCTACGGCATCATGGTCATTGGTGTATATATCACCTTTCGCATCCTTGATTTTCCTGATCTCACCGTTGACGGTAGCCTCCCCTTGGGGGCTGCCATTTCCGCTGTTGCCATCAGCCATGGCGTCAATCCATACCTCTCCCTACTCCTGGCCCTCGGGGCAGGATTTCTGGCAGGAATGGTCACGGCAATTCTTAATACCAAGCTGAAGATTCTCCATCTTCTTGCCTCTATTTTGACCATGATAGCCCTCTATTCAATCAACATTCGTATCATGTCCGGGCCCAACATCGCCCTACTGGGAGCAGATACCGTTTTTGATTTGCCCACCCGACTGGGTATCCCGGGCCAGTGGGCGGCAACGGCAGTTTTTGCCACCATTGGCCTCATCGCCCTGCTGGCGATTATCTGGTTCATGACAACGGAGATAGGGCAGGTAACTTTGGCCACCGGCGATAATCCACAGATGATACGTACCCTGGGCGTTGATACCGACAAGGTTATCATCTTCGGCGTTGGTCTCTCCAATGCCCTGGTGGCCCTCAGTGGTGCTCTGGTCGCCCAAAATCAAGGCGCCGCCGATGTGGGCATGGGCATTGGAACCATCGTGGCCGGTCTTGCCTCGGTTATCATTGGCGAAACAGTCTTTGGCTGTAACACAATTGCCCGAGCATTTATTGCCGCCCTTCTAGGCTCTATTACCTATCGCCTGGCCATAGCCTTGGCTTTGGGACTGCATATTGGTGATTTTCACTTTAATCCAAGTGATCTTAACCTAATAACTGCAGTTCTTGTTATCGTTGCCCTTACCGCTCCCTCCATCAAAAAAGGATTGATACGCCGGTGATTATTCTAGAAAATTGCATGAAACGATTCCACCAGGGAACGGCAAGCGAAGTGGTGGCCTTAAAGGACATGAGCCTCCAGATCAAGCTCGGTGAATTTGTTACGGTCATTGGCTCCAATGGCGCGGGCAAATCCAGTCTCCTTAACTGCATCGGTGGCAGCTTCCTTATTGATTCAGGAAAACTACAGATCTGCGGGCAGAACATGAGCAAGTGGCCGGAATACAAACGGGCCAAATATATCTCTCGCGTCTTCCAAGATCCTATGAAGGGCACCTGCCCCTCGGCCACCATTGAACAAAACATGGCCCTTGCCCTACGTCGAGGCCTGTCACGAGGGCTAAGCAAGGGAGTAAAGCCAGAGTACCTTGACAGATTCAGAGAGGCACTCTCCCTGTTAGATCTGGGCTTAGAGAATAGACTCGGTGACCGGGTTGGCCTTCTTTCCGGTGGGCAAAGACAGGCAATGACCATGCTGATGGCAACCCTACGCCGACCGGAGGTACTCCTCCTCGATGAACATATTGCCGCCCTTGACCCCAAGACTGCAGCTCAAATCATGTCCATCACCAAAAAAATTGTTGAAGAACAACAACTCACCACCCTGATGATTACCCATAATATGAAACATGCCATTGAGTTTGGTGACAGACTCATCATGCTCCACCAGGGCAAGGTGCTTTTTGATATTCATGGCAAAGATAAGAAGGAACTTACCGTTGAGAAACTTCTCGGTAAATTTTACCAGAGTCAGGGAGAGGAGTTAAACTCAGACTCCCTGTTGCTTGGCTAGAGGGCAACATAAATCAGACAAGCAAAGAAATAAGCTCCTGAATACCTGCTGTTGCTCGCTTATTAATAAAGTGATAGTCCAAATCGTGATTAATTTTAGGTTTATGGGGATCCACCAGATATATGGGAGCTCCAGCCTTCACATACTCGGTCAGACTTGCGGCAGGATAAACAGCAAGGGAGGTGCCTATTATAACAAAAATATCTGCTGTTAAACAGATGTTGACAGCCTCTTCAATGGCAGGGACCGCCTCACCAAACCAGACGATATGTGGCCGTAACTGGCCACCATCTTCAGCTCTCTCCTCCAGCCCAACCTGACGATAACCAATATCATAGACAAGGGCAGAATTGGAACAGCTTTCCACCTTAGTCAATTCACCGTGGAGATGAAGTACCCGAGAACTCCCCGCCCTCTCATGCAGATCATCAACGTTTTGAGTGACAATATGTACTTCGAACCTCTCTTCCAACTGAGCCAGGGCAAGATGACCGCCGTTTGGCACACTATCACGAAGCTGTACCCTACGCTCATTGTAAAACTGATTGACCAAGCCCTTATCCCGCACCCAACCCTCCGGACTTGCAACCTCCATTACATCGTAATTCTCCCACAAACCACCAGAATCACGAAAAGTGGCAAAACCACTTTCGGCACTCATCCCAGCACCCGTCAGGACAACAAGTCGTTTCATATTTTACTCTCCATTATCAATAATGATATTCTGCCTGATAAAAACTTTACACTTTACCCAAAATACCATCTTCCCTCCATCTGTTCAAACTAGAAACAAGAAAGCTATCAGTTCTCAGCTATCAGCTGTAAGAAAGGGCAAAAAGTTAACCACAGAGATGGGGAGAACACGGAGAAGGATTTTTTAGGTAAAGGACTGAAAAAAAGATACTAGATGTTAGATACTAGAAAGGACAGAAAAACAGCAGTGAAGTGGGATGGTGAGTGCTTTAATGTATTGATATTGATGGACATATTCGAGAATAATGCTATGCCGAAAGTACGATGGGACTAGATCGGAGACGCGATAAATCGACGTCTCTACGGGCTGTGCTTTAGGGGAAATTGGTAAACCCCGCCAACCTACCAACAAGAAGAGTAGGCAGTGACAGTTTAAATAATTTCCTCTGTGCTCTCGGTTCCAGTGGTTAACCCTTTTGCTTTTGCTCTTCGTTTTTGCTTTTTCCTGACAGCTTATAGCTGTTGTTCGCTTACCGCTTTTTCTCGCTTTAATACGAGTTCTTAACCAAACATCACTACAAAAAAAAACCCCCTGCAAAGCGAGGGGGTTTTATAGAAATTTTCTAGTTATGTTGGTACATGCCTGGGCCATTTCCCCTCGGCCCATCCCCCATATGACCGCCGCGCTCGAAACCATGTCCCCGACGACCTGCCCCCGTCGGACAGCCATATTGAGGACCCGGACCCCTTGAACCACTCACAAAATAGGCGGGAACCCCTGCTTTTTTTGCCTTGTCCTGAAGAGAGGTACGCAAATCAAAAATATCTCCAGTCACGGCTGCCACCTGAGCAAGATCTGGATTCACCGCTCGCATAAGGGCCCTCTTCTCCCCCAACTTCATGGCAAGCCCTCTTCTTAACTTCTTATTGGCAGTATTAAAGGCCACTATCTTATCCCGACTTACCTGATCACCCACCTGCGTCTGAGCAACTACTGAACCAGGACCATTCAGAAAACGACAGTAGGGAGAATTATTCATCCCAGCCTTAAAGGCCTTATTCTGAATTTTGTTGCGCAAAGTAAAAATTTCGCCTGAAAGTTTACCGGCAAGAACAGGGTCAGGATTTTGACCTCTATAGAGGGCTCGTTGTTGAGACATTTTGATAGCCATCTTTTTCAAAACTGCCTGATTATCTGTCCGGAAACGAAACATATCATCACGATTTACCTGCTGAGAACAAGGAGATGAATTGCCATTTCTCATATGCTTTCCCTCACCCTGCTGCCACCCCGCTGAAGCCATTCCTGCACCCGCTATACCAAGAAGAAGAACCGCACTCACTATTATTTTTTTCATAGATTTACTCCCAAGAAAATATTTTATCTCACACGAACATGGTTGATACATATGATTTTAATAGCAACAGGCATGCCAACAACCAAGCAGATCCTCAAGCTACTGCTTTTACGTCAAAAAGACAGAAAAAGAGCACCACTTCGCCTCAAGGTCCTGGGTATTTTTTACCCAGCAGACAAGTTCTATTAGGGAAAATATATCCACCGACACCTCATCCCTGTGGCAAATTCACTGTGTTTAAAAGGCACATCCCCATCCTTACTCGCCCTGGCATAAGAGAAGCAAAGAACTCACAGCAAAGCATAAGCATTTGATACAAAAAGATAATTATCATTACCAGCAGTCATGGAAAAATTTGGCCTATTTTATGCATTAAAATAAGTTCAACTATCTTTCAAGAAGGAGAATCATGCTCTACTCAAACTCCCAAGACAATAGAATCGCTGCTGACAATGACTTTTTTTCAGCATGCTCAATAAGCCTGCGCACGATCATCATCTACACCCTGTCAACGCTCATAAGCCTTACAGTTCTCAGTTACCGGGCCCTTCTTGGAACTATTCGTCTCACCTTCAAATATTCCACAAGAATAATCTTTTATTCCCTGCTGGCCATTGCCCTTGTTTCAGCAATTTTGCTACTCTCCAGTATCTATGTCATCACCCTGGGCACCCTCCATTTTCCCTGATAGCAGTCCCCCTGTAGCCTGTGCCAATAAACAGGAGACAACAAAATGCAACTCAAAGTTCTTTATTGCCGGGCCAATCTGACCCGGCAAGACCAACACTCTCCTCATATTCTATCTCTCTCTTCAGCGCTTAGCAAATAGAGGATCAGAACATAGCCCTTCTTCTCTCGGCAAAAAATTGTTATGACTTCAGGCATAACTATTCATAAAAAATCACCGACAGACGTCATGCATAAAATAGAAGAAAAAACTCTCTATCAAAAAACAGGCTACAAACAGCATATCGAGGTACGAGATGACGGCACTACCAGATCACTCTACTTTGAAAAAGATACCCTACAGAGCAGTATGGATCATGTAGAGCCTCATAAACTCTCCATAAGTTATACCCGCTTCATGCTCCTGCCCCTCCTCCTTCTGAAGCCCAAAAAGGTACTAATTATCGGTCTTGGGGGAGGTTCTTTCCTCCGCTTCTTTCGGCATTTCCTGCCTGAAGCACATATTGAAGCCGTTGATTTTTCTGCTGAAGTAATCAAGATCGCAAAAGAATTTTTTCTAATAAATGATGAGGAGCTTCACTGTTGCTGTGGTAAACATTTTTTGGAAGAGACAGAGGAAAAATACGACCTCATACTGGTCGATGCCTTCGATCAGCAAGGAATGGCAAAGGAGATCTACTGCTCAGAGTTTTTTCGTCTCTGCCACGATCACCTGCAACCAGGAGGAGCCATAAGCTGTAATACCTGGAGCCAAAACAGATCGATATTGCAGGAGGTGAAAGATGCCCTATCGGACCATTTCAGCGAGGCCATCTATCTGCCCGTTCCTCAGAGAGGAAATATCATCGCCCTGACATTCAAAAGAGAAATTAAATGGCATCAACTTCATTCACGCTGCCCAAAGGTGCTTGCTGCAAACGAAAAATTCGACATGGATTTTTCGAGCATGATCAGCATTGCTCGCAGGGCAAATATATCCCTGTGGAAGCGCCTGATAAGCACACCATGTCTGCACAAATAAGGATATGATACATTGCCTGTAAAACATCAACTAACCTGCCAGGGATTTTGCGCCCACTGTAACAGAACACACAGCCTACCCACAGGGGGAGCTGCCTACGAGCAGGCACAGACACTACTGGCAGAACTTACCAACCAAGAATCTCTCAATATATTCAGTTCCCGACCAGCAGGGCAGTACTCGACCGCGCCACTATGGGGAGAAGCACGGGGAAAAATGTTTGGCGTGCTAGAGTGCCTTAACCAGAAAAAGGAACAGGTTTTTCTCTACGCCTTCTCAGGACAGTATACAGGAACCTGGCTTATTCCCGGCTGGGCACCACCTCTTTTTGATATCGACCAATACCATACTGTAAACAACTATAATGAAAGACGAGTCAAAAAGATGAGCCTCCACATAGACAAACTCACCAGAGAGACACCTCGCTCTGCCATTATTCCTCTTCTTAAAAAACAGAGGAAAAAGCTCTCCCAACAGCTGATGAGGGCTCTTCATGCCCTCTATGAGGTGCATAACTTCCAGGGGAATTGCCAAGGCTTAGCCCAGGCCCTGACGGGACTACGAGGCATCCCCACCGGCACAGGTGATTGCTGTGCACCTAAATTAATCAACTCCGCAGCCACCCAGGGACTTGTCCCCTTAAGTATTGCCGAATTTTATTTTGGCCGAGAAAACAGATCAGCCAGCAGAAAACATGGCCATTTTTACTCTTCATGCACGACAAAATGCACTCCGCTACTGGGCTTTATGCTCTGTGGATCTCACACGAAAGGAAAAGACAAGAGATGAAAGAACTGAAAATAATCTACAGAGACGACCATCTTGTGGTGGTGATAAAACCCGGAGGACTTCTCTCCGTGCCGGGACGAGGGCCAGAAAACAGTGACTGTGTCTCGTCACGACTCCAGGCCAAAATACCTGAGATGATTACCCAACCGGCTGTGCACCGACTGGATATGTACACCTCGGGTCTCATGGTATATGCAGTGAGCAAAGAGATTCATCGTGCCCTCTCCATCCAGTTCCAGGAGCAGCAGGTTGACAAGAAGTACACCGCCCTCCTCGAAGGGTGCCTGCAAGAGGTATCGGGGGAGATCAGACTGCCCTTCCGGGTTGACCTGGACAATCGCCCCATTCAAATACTCGATTACCAACACGGCAAAATGGGCATTACCCTCTGGCGTAAAATGGACGAGAAGAATGGCATCACCCGGGTGGAATTCACCCCAATGACAGGGCGCACCCACCAACTTCGGGTTCATGCAGCACACGCAAAGGGACTGGGAATACCAATCATTGGTGACAGTTTCTATGGTTCAGGTAGAGACGGCGACGAGATGATGCTTCACGCCCATCAGCTCTCCTTTACCCATCCCATCATCGGGGAAAAACTCTATTTCAAAAACGACCCTGATTTTTAAGCAAAAGAGAATGTCTCTGCAAAGTCTACAACCTTGTCCCGATCAATGGGCTTTGCAAAATGATAACCCTGCCCATAGCGACAGCCCAAGGCACAGACCAGATCAAGATGCTCCCTCTCCTCTACGCCCTCTACCACAACAGGAATTTCCAGACTTTTACTCATCCGGACCAGAGCTTCCAGCACCGTCATCCGCTGCACTGATTCATGAGCCTGAAGCAGAAAAGACTTATCCACCTTCAGGACATCAAAGGGCAGGTCGGCAAGATGACCAAAGGAGGAGTAGCCCGTACCAAAATCATCAATATGAATGCCGATGCCACTCTCGCGCAGATCCATAAGAATCCTTTTACCAAAGCGTACATTGCTCATCAGAGCACTTTCTGTTACCTCTATGGCGAGGTCAGAGGGCTTAAGGCCATACCTTTCAACAGTCTTTATAATTCGTTGAGCCAGATTCAAATCTACCAGTTCATTTTGCGAGAGATTAACGCTTACCCGAATATGATCCAGGGCAGTAGTCTGTTGGCGCCACTGGGCAATATTGGCACAGGTTAGCTCAAGCACAGCCTCATCAATTTTAGAAATAATGCCAATTTCTTCTGCCACAGGCAGAAATTGATCAGGGAAGAGATACCCCAGACGGGGATTCTGCCAACGAACAAGGGCCTCAAAACCTGCCAGTCGTCTCTGCTCAAGATCAATGATGGGCTGATACTGAACAACAAGTTCCTCCGGGTCAAACTCATTTGTCAAAATTTGTTCAATCTCAATTGTTTTTCTGACTCTTGAATGAAGCTTTTGGTTAAACACCCGGAAATATTTTGGACTGTTGTACTTCGCCTCATACATTGCAATATCAGCATAACGAAGCACATCGTGTATATTATCATACTGGCAAATATCCATAACCAGACCAACGCTTACTCCCGTTAAAATTGTCCGTCCATCAATCTCAACACCGGCCTCCACACTCTTGATGATGCTAGCCACCAGCTTAACAACCTTGGCAGGAGAGACAATATCCTCCAAAATAATGGCAAACTCATCTCCACCAAGACGTGCGAGCAGATCTAACTCTCGTAACTGAGATCGTATTTTAACCACCACCTCAACCAAAACCCGATCACCGACATTATGCCCAAGTGAATCATTAATCTGCTTAAAGCGATTAAGATCAAGCATTAAAAGGGCATGTCTTCTCCTCTCTCCATCCGTTGGATTAAATAACTTCTCTCCCCAATCAAGAAAATACTGTCTATTTACAAGTCCGGTCAGATTATCGTGATTCGCCTGATGAAGCAGACGTTCATAGACCTGATCTCTTTCAATTGCCCGCACAACCTGCTCTGCTACCGCCTCAAGCAGATAGACATCGTCCCGATCAAAGGCATTCTCCTGCTGATAATCCTGAATGGCAAAAATGCCAATGGGCACATTCCCTAGCATCAAAGGCACACCGAGCCATGATGCGGGCACAACACCTATACAGGTCTTCATCTCAACATCATTAATTGAGAAAATTTGACTGCTACCACGACGCATGACATAGCCACTCAAGCCTGGAATACTGGCAAAATCTTCACTATTAATACGATATTGAGCCTGCACCCTCTCACTCTCTCTCTCATCTCGATAGTAGACAAACTCAAAGGCCTTTTCCTCATGCCGCCAAAGGGCCACATAAAAGTTATTTACCTGACTATAGGAGGCTATCGCCTCATGTACCGCCTCAAGATAACGACCAAGCCCCTGATTGAGATAATTTGCCATGGAAACCTGATAAAGTACCTGCAGGGTATGCTCTCGTTTTCTCCTTTGACTAACATCCGTATGACTGCCAATGATCTGTAAGAGTTCACCATCTTGCCACACACCCAGGGCCCTGCTCTGTAGCCAACAATAGTGACCATCTCTGTGCAAAATTCGATATTGAATATCATAACTTGGAGAGTCGGGAGAGAGAGAACGGTTTGTCTCCACAACCTGAACATAATCTTCAGGATGAACAAGATCCCACCAGGCCTCAATTGAAGAATTAAAATCAATCTCTTCATAACCAATCATCTTCTTAGCTTTCGCTGAGATAAAAAGGCTCTCATCCACAAGGTTCCACTCCCAAAAACCATGAATGCCCACATCAACAATCCGTTTATACTGATCTTTTTCCTGTTGAAGGCATCCTATCTGCTCTTGGTAAGCAGTTGTCTCAACAATCGTTTCCATATAGCCATAGATATCACCCTGCGAAGAACGTAATATTTTAGCCGTTACTTCAAGGGTCTTCACCCTATCCAAAAATTCTACAGAGCGCAGGGCAGTAACAACATCGTCTTGAGAAAAGATTTGCTCATAGTGCTCAAAAAATTCTTCCTGCACCTCTGGAGAACTATCAAGAAAATCAATGAGAAGGGGCTTACCTGTGGGAGAAATAGCTGAACGATATATCTCAGGTCCCTCCTGTAAAACCTCCTGTCGGGAAACCCCTGTCAAAGCTTCCAGGGCTGCATTCCAAACGCGTACCTTTTTCTGTCGATCCGTCACCATAACTGCAAAGGGCAGGGCCTCAAGAGTGGCAAGAAAACACGTCGCCTCATTCTTACGCCGATAACAATTAAAAAGGACAAAGAAAAGTATGACAAGAGAAAAAGCCAGGGGGATGAGCAAGAGAAAATAAACATACTGCTCATCAATCCATGCCCTCAAATTAAAAAATGGCAAGCTACGTCTACCGACAGAGACAAAGACATAGTGTTGATCGCCAAGGGCTAATAACTGCCAACTAAGCCCATAGATGCAATCGTCGTCCTGCACAAGACGTACATCAGTACCTTCCATAGAGTTGGCAAAATCAGCCCCACCAAAGACAGGATATTTATCTATAAGAGTACGTAAAAATGGCCTGCCAACATCCTCTTTATCTGCGGATAAAAGGATTCGCCCAGACCTTGTCAATAAATATTTAGAGAGGATCAGGTTATCAGAAATATCGGTGCCAAACCTCTTATGCAATCTCCGCCAACTCAATTCGCTGAGGACATAGCCCCCGTCTGGGAATGAGGATTGGGTCACCATATATGGCCTGGATTTAGAGTTCGCCTCGGGCAATCGGAGCACATAGGAAGAATTTGTCTCAGGAACAATTTTAGCGGAGTACAATCCCCCAATAACAGCGCGAATGCCCTCTATATCGGCCTGAGAAAAATAGCTGTATTTCGTCGACTTATAGGCCCAGACGGTGGGATATCTCCCTGGATCCCTCCTGTCAGAGGCCATCAAGGATTGCTGAGAGAGACGAGCCTCAATCTGATACTGCTGCAGGAGCTGTTGCAGGCTGGTAGCGGAGGCATTTGTCGCCTCCCGTAAAGAATTTTTGGTGGCCTGACTAGCTAAATCCTTCTGTTGCTGTATGTAGGCGCGATCAAAAAAGCAGTAGGCAAGAATAAAAAAACAGCCTAGCAGACCTAAGGCAAACAAACGAAATATACATCTTGTTGACATCATAAATATTTAGAAAAGAGGACCAGAAAGAGTAACTACTTGAAGATCAGTATCCTGGGAAAGATTCACCCACTCATCACCTGCCACATCCATATCAGCTATACTATCAATTTTCATTTTCAGATATCTGCCATGCCCCTCGGCAGCAACACTACCATCGCCAAGAAGAAGACGTCCCTCACCAGAAAAACTTCGCCCTGTCTCCTTGGTCAGACGACAGACAACCCGCAGAGGTTCACCAAGGGGGATCGGTTTACGAAAACGGAGGGAAAAATCAAGTGTCACCCCCCAAACCTCGGAATTAGGGGATTGATTGATGACCCGACCAATGGCCTCATCAAGAATGGCTGCCGTAACGCCACCATGCAGTCTACCGGGGTAGCTTTGATGTACCTCAAGAGGAGTAAACATAGCCAGAAGATAGCCGTTCTCCAATACATAAAAGGTACTCTTCAAACCGGCATCATTTGCGTAACCACAGACAAAACAATTTTTGCTATGGGGTTGTTTAAACAGAACTCTATATTCCACTGCAGCCTCCCAATCACGGCACGAATCTCTTTTCAGAAAAAACAGATGGACAAAAATAGCCCTTCTCTTAAGGAATAGGTACAAAAAAAATACAATTCACCGCCTGGCTTAAAACAATCCCTTTGGAGGGCTAAGAATTACCCTCAGACCGTTGTTCCTGCAAAAGGGGATAGGCAGAAATACAAAGAGGGCTTATCCCCTATAGGATAGCCCCCTTTACACAACATTTTTCACCTACTCAAACCAGAAGACTAATTTATCCCCTCAAGCTTCCAATTATTGGTCTTTACAGAACGAGCCCAGGTCCACTCCTCCTCAAATTTAACAGGCGCAGTATTACTACCCTCAACAATATCTCCTGTTTTATCATCCACGGTATAATCAAGTAGACTGGCTATAAAGCGAACAGTGACAAAATCTTCCAGCCCATCGGAACCCGCAGCAATGACCTCTATTGAACGTACCGCAATGGACTCCAGCTTGTTGGTACGCCCCGCAGCCTTCATTTTGGCAAATTGGCTTGTATACTCTTCGGCCAGTTGATTCCCCACCAGATGACGATAGGAACTTATATCGCGACGCATCCAACCTGCCTGGATCTGAAAAAACACATCGGAGGCAACCTGAATAAAATGCTCCTTTTCAAAATCCTGGTCAGTCGCCTTGATTTGGTCTATTCCCTCGTCAAGATCGGACATGCCTGCAAAAGCCGGGGCTGGAGGTGGTCGCACGTCGGTATTTTCGCCCCCATTCATACCACCGCCAAAGGAGGGGGTTGCAGTTGGTCTGGTATAGGCTGACTCTTTTCCGCCCTTGGACTGTTGTTTAAATTTTCGAAAAAGAAAATAGGCACCACCGGCAAGGATAAGAATGGGTAAAATCCCCATGCCACCACCGCCACCGCTACCACCACCGCCAAACATCGAGCCAAAGAGCATACCACCAAGGGCACCTCCAAGCAGACCGCCCATCAGACCACGGGAAAAGCTACTCTTACCAGCCGCTCCCGCCTTAGTGGAGCTCATACTCTTAGTGGGAGAACTCTTCGTCCTGCTAAAACTCCGACCGCCCCTCATCGACCTGGCCTCTGAATAATCCGCGGTAATTCCACCTTCCACGAAAGACAGGGCAATCAACACCAAAAAAAATGGCGTTAACTTCTTCAAGATTCCAAACATTTGCTCTCCATCATCCATAAATTAATCTAACTCAGTTCAAAAAAACCAAGTAACATTCAAACACAACCTGGTAAAAAATAAGCGTCCAAACCAATAAAGGCAAGTTTCTCCGTCTATTCCCTGCGATATTTTCGTGAATTACCATCTATTGCCTCTCGTACCAGACGAGAAAGTTTAGACATTGTCAGGGGTTTTATCATAATGGCGGCAATACCCATAGCCCGGGCCTCACCCACATCCACCATACTCGAATAACCTGTATGTAAAATCACCGGCACTTCAGAGCCCAGTTCTTTTACCCGCCGACTTAATTCAAGTCCCGACATAAAGGGCATGGTCAGATCAGTTATAACAAGATCGTAATTATCGGGGTTTTCGGCAAAGTGCTCAAGGGCGACCCTGCTATCTGTAAAAACAGTGGGTTTATAGCCCAGATAAGTCAGCATCTGTCCCGCCATCTGAGCAAGGATCTGCTCATCATCAACAAAAAGCACCCTCTCTTTGCCAACCAGCAGGGGCGAACTCAAATGTGCCTTTACCTGCACCTGCTCATCCTGGACAATAGGAAAGTAGAGATAAAAGGAACTTCCTTTACCTAGCTGACTCTCAACCCGTATAGCTCCACCGAGACTATCCATAATACCCTGAACAACCGCAAGGCCAAGACCTGTCCCCTCACACTGCATCTTAGTGGTAAAATAGGGATCAAATATTTTTTCGAGAAGATCAGACTCTATGCCAATACCATCATCCATAACAGCCAGACACAGACATGTCCTGCCTGAAAGCTCATGGATATCATGTAATCCTGCATCCAGGTCAACTTTTTTATAGCTCACCTTGAGGGTGCCACCGCCCTTCTGCATGGCATGAGCCGCATTGGTACAGAGGTTCATCACCACCTGATGGATTCGGTCAGGGTTGGCAAGAACTGTTTCAAGGCCCTCGCCAATATCATGCTCAATACAGACAGAGGTCGGCAGACTTACTCGAACAAACTTCAAGGCCTCCAGAATAACCTCTGATAATCCCATCACTGTTTCTTCGGAGGTCTCGGCCCTGGTAAGGGAGAGTATCTGACGAACCAAATTACGGGCCCGTTCACTTGCCTTTTGCACCTGCTCAAGATTACTCCGCACATCATCACTACAGGTCTCTGTAAAAAGGCTCAGATCAGTATAACCAACAATGGCGGAAAGAATGTTGTTAAAATCATGGGCTATACCACCTGCAAGGGTGGCAATAGCATCCCTTTTTTGAGCCTGAAGGACAAACTCCTCTGAACGTTTTAAAGCCGAAGTAACATCGGTTCTGCGCCTGACATCGCTTACCCGATAGGCAAGGACCTCACCCAGCTCCAGATCATGATCCTGAAACAGGGCAGGGAGATTACCGTCAGCCACCTTATCGTAAAGCACCAGCAAAGAGGCTACCTCACCCCCTTGGTCCAAGAAGGGAAAAATGACAAATGAGTCATTGCTATAACTCATACAGGCACATGCTTGTAAAGAAATATCTTTGGATATATGCCCCATGCAGGCCCGCTTCTCCCTCAGGACTTTCGCACAGAGGCTACTCTCTGGCAGGGGAAAAAAAATGTTTTGCGGCGACGGAAAGCCAGTGTTCAGACGGGCAGCAAGGGTAAGATGATCCTCCTCTACATGATACATGCAACCCTTGGTGGCACCCAAATCATCGGCAAATTCCTGAAGAATCATGCCATCACGTCGATCAAGGTCTGTGCAACGAATAAACTTTTGCCCAGAGCTGACCATATTTCTAAAGCGCCTATCCAGCTGACTTAACTCTTCCTCTTTTTCCGCAACCTGGGTTATAAGTGCTTCCTGATATTTTTTATTTTCACGGGAGAGACGGATGTAATCAAGGGATTTTTCTACGACATGAACCAGGATAGACGGTTCAATAATAGGCTTGTGCAGATAGTCAAGGGCCCCAAAACGAAGAAACTTTGCTATTTCAGCAACATCCTGACCGGAAGAAGTCATAATAACTGGCAATTCCGGGAGCAGGAGTTGTATTTCCTGCAGGACATCTACACCATGGATATCCGGTAAAGAACTATGCAGCAATACAAGATCGATATCATGCCTGAGACAGAGGGCTAAGCCCTCACGCCCCGTTTTTGCTTCCAAAACTCCGTAGCCACATCTTTCTAAATAAACTTTCGTGGTTTTGCGAAAAGAGTATTCGTCATCAATAATCAAAATCACAGATTGTTTATAATACATAAAGAGTCTTCACGGGGTGAAAAAAGGGAGACGATTATTATTGTTACTGCAACAATTTCATGATAAATGCTAACATACGTTCATAACTTTTTTAAATTATACTACTTTTTTTATCCTGTAAAGAATATCATGCTTCTTCTCCAACCACCATTTGTCAAATCCTGCGAGCCATCGGCGGCTCTCGCCCAATTAACTGCATATTTACGGGGAAACGGGGAGAGATGTTTTCCATACGACCTCAGTATTGAATGTCTGCACCATCTTCTTGAAACCACCCCCGTGGCCAATGACACATGGTCCAAGAGGGCCTTTCGTAACAGAAAGGAAAATATCACCCTTTTAAAAAGTGGCAAGGGCTATACAAATTATTCGCGCTACGAACGAGCTGTCTCCGATATTAATCGAATCATAGAGATCGCCGGCAAGAGGCATGGTATCCAACTCAACCTGGAAAATTACCAGGACAGCAGACTCTCCCCCCTTAAGAGCGAAGATCTCCTCTATGCCATGGAGCACTATAGAGAAAACATATTCTTCCCCTACCTCGGCAAGAGAATTGCCTCACTGATCGACAAGCATAACCCCACCCGTATTGGCCTCTCACTCAACTTCCTCAGCCAGGCCCTGCCGACCTTTGCCATTATTGGTTTTCTAAAGAGTTCTTTCCCGGAACTAAAGATCATTGTGGGAGGTGGCCTCATAACAAGTTGGCACAAAAGCCCACAGTGGACCAATCCCTTCAAAGGAGTTGTTGACCAGTTTGTAGTAGGAGCAGGTGAAGCCCCCCTCCTGGAAATAGTTTCGGGAAAAACAGATGGAGAGGAACAGACACCCGAGCACAAAGATCTGCTCGGCAATAACTACCTCGCCCCAGGCTATATCCTCCCCTTTACCGCCTCCATTGGCTGCTACTGGAGAAAATGTTCTTTCTGTCCCGAGACGAGCGAGAATAGCCCATACATCTGCCTGAGCAACAATCAGGTACAAAGAGATTTAGGATCATTGATCGAAAAGACAAGACCACGGCTCATCCACTTCCTCGACAGTGCCATCAGTCCCAGACTCATGACTGACCTCATCCGCCAACCACCAGGGGTTCCATGGTATGGCTTTGCCCGCATCTGCGAACAACTCACCGATCCTGATTTTACCCGGGCCCTGAAAAAATCGGGCTGTGCCATGCTCAAGCTAGGTCTTGAATCGGGAAGTAGCTATGTGCTGGAGCAGATGAACAAGGGAATCAGCCTGTCGCTGGCCTCGCGGGTACTGCGCTCCCTTGAACAGGCAGGCATCGCCACCTATGTTTACCTGCTTTTTGGTACAGCATCAGAGGATATAGGTGAGGCAAGAAAGACACTTCGCTTTGCCAGCGAACACGCAAGTGCCATCACCTACACCAACCTTTCCATCTTCAACCTGCCCATCTGCAGTCAGGAGACAGAGACCCTTGAGACGATCAACCGCCATGAAGGCGATCTCACCCTCTACACAGATTTTATCCACCCTAAGGGTTGGGGCCGCAAAGAAATTCGTAAGTTCTTAAACAATGAATTCAAGCGCCACCCACTGATCATGCCCATCCTCAGGGAGAATCCACCTTTTTTCAGCTCAAACCATGCACCATTTTTCCACAAAAACTCGTGATGGCGATAAAGGTTTTTTGTCCCAGCTTACACTGGGACAAAACCTTTTATGCGGATATCTCAACGAGTTCCAGGGAAAAGTCCAGATCTTTGCCAGCAAGGGGTGGATTAGCATCAAGAAGCATATGCTTCTCATCTAACTCAACCACTACAACACGAAGAACACCTCCATCGGGAGCACCCACCTCAAGACGCATACCAAGCTCTGGTCCTAAGTCGTCTGGGATTTGCTCCACGGGCACATCC
Organism: Desulfotalea psychrophila LSv54; assembly: GCF_000025945.1. Taxonomy (GTDB): domain Bacteria; phylum Desulfobacterota; class Desulfobulbia; order Desulfobulbales; family Desulfocapsaceae; genus Desulfotalea; species Desulfotalea psychrophila. Next base: position 3,519,125 of record NC_006138.1, read on the forward strand.
ATCATCATCTCTTCGTTGCGCTCGCCATAGGCCTTTGCTATAGGGATATGAACCTCTTTTGTTTCGCCCACGGCCATACCTAGCATTGCCTCATCAAAACCATCAATAACATCGCCGCTACCTACTTTAAAGGCAAGGGGCTCCTTGCCCTCTGAGCTATCAAAGACAGTTCCATCTTGAAGCTTGCCTACGTAACGAACCTTTACCTTATCGCCCTTCTTTACTCCTGCCATAACCTCTTCTCCCTCTGATTTGCCTCTTTTATAAAGAGAAATAATAAAAATAAAACCACTCAATTTTATCTGCAAACAATGCTCTATAAGCCGGAAAGATACAAGTTTATTTTTATCCGTCGGGGGCCGGACCGGTACCCGGGAAATAATGCGCATGGGACAGAGCTTTTCCACTTTTGCTTTACCCATCTCTGTAGTATCTATAGGCGGATGAGTTAGTTTTTAAGCGTAATATGAAAAAATGTAGTAGGATATAGGGTCTTATTAGATTTATAAAACTTTGACACTCGCGTACCATCATGAATAAAACAAAAATAATTGCCACCCTAGGGCCCCAGAGCCAAAGCGTCGAGGAGATTTATTCCCTTATTCAAGCGGGAATGAATGTTGCACGGATAAACCTTTCCCATGGAGATGCTGAAAGCTACAAGCATCTTATCAGTAATGTAAAAGAGGCTCGCAAGTTAGCAGAAAAAGATACCGCGATCCTACTTGATAACCGTGGCCCTGAAATTCGTGTTAGCGAGATGGAAGAAGATATACATCTCGTTGATGGAGAAGAGCTAGTCATCACCAACAGAGCTGAAACTGTTTCCCCATCGCGGATCACTACAAATTACCCACAGCTTGCAGGTGATGTCCAGGTAGGTTCACGCATCCTTCTCGATGACGGAAAGCTCGCCCTGGAAGTGCTTGCCATTGAAGATGAAGAGGTGATCACGAAAGTTATTGCCGGCGGAATCCTCAGTAGTCGTAAACGTGTTGCCCTCCCCGATAACGAGGTTAACCTGCCCTCTTTGTCAGAAAAAGACAAAGAAGATATCGCCTTCGGAGTCGAACAGGATGTTGATTTCATCGCTGCTTCTTTTGTTAGACAGGCAGGTGATGTCTGGGCGGTACGAAAAATCATCGAAGATAACGGTGGTGATCAGGAGATCATTGCCAAGATCGAGAACCGCCAGGGAGTAAACAATCTTGATGAAATACTGCAAGCAGCCAACGGAATAATGGTAGCTCGGGGTGATCTAGGCGTTGAAGTACCCGCCGAAGAGGTGCCTATTATTCAAAAAAGCATCATCAAAGCTGCAAACAGACTAGGCAAACCTGTAATCACTGCCACCCAGATGCTCGAATCAATGATCACCTGCCCCACTCCTACCAGAGCCGAGGCAAATGATGTAACCAACGCTATCTTCGATGGCACCGATGCAGTAATGCTCTCCGGCGAAACAGCCATTGGTAAGTATCCTGTTCAGGCTGTAGCCTTTCTTGTCCGCTGTGCGACAATAGCTGAGAATGCCCTGGACTATGATCATATCCTGGCAAATGGCCTGCAGAACCGAAGACCAACGATCACCGACTCTATCTCCTATGCAAGTTGTGCGACGGCAGCGGATCTTAAAGCAACCGCCATCATTACGGCAACAAGCTCTGGTTCCACCGCTCGCATGGTGGCCAGATATCGCCCCAAGGCTCCCGTTATTGCCGTCAGCCCTTCGCCCAGCACCATTCGCCACCTTCAACTTATTCGCGGGGTAACCCCCCTGCTCTGCAACTTTGGTTCCTCCATGGATGAGCAGCTGGATCGAGTCATTCATGCAGCAACCCTTGCAGAGCTTATTCATAATGGCGATTTGGTCATTATAACCGCCGGCATGCCTCTTGGACCCACAGGGACAACCAATATGCTTAAGGTACACACGGTGGCAGATATTTGCGTTACCGGCCAGGGGATTGGGGTCAAGCATGCCCAGGGTGCCGTCCGCATTATTCAAGCAGAAGATGATTGGCAGGATCTCCCCGAACATACCATTGCGGTAGTATCCTCAACCAATGAATCCATGCTGAAACATCTCGGTAAGGTGCGTGGAATTATTGCAGAAGCACCGGGACTCACCTCACATGCGGCAATTGTTGGCCGCGAACTGGGGATCCCTGTTATCTGTAATGTTACCAATGCCCTTATGCTCTTTGAAAATGACCAGGTTATCACCATTGATGGGACAACTGGCCATATCTGTTACGGAAGTACACAAAACACATGAAAAAATACGATGTAATTATTATCGGTGCTGGAGCCGCGGGACTTATGGCCGCCGGAGCCGCCGCCCAAGCAGGTGCCCACGTTGCTCTTTTTGAAAAGATGCAACAGACAGGACGCAAGATAGGTATTAGCGGCAAGGGAAGATGCAATCTCTCCAATAGCGCAGAGCTCCCTGAATTTATCCAGCACTTTGGCAAAAACGGCAAGTTTCTCAGACAGGCATTTTCCCGTTTTTTCTCAAAGGAGTTGGTCGAGCTTGTGGAATCTCTGGGCGCCGACGTCACCCTTGAACGCGGGGGCAGATTTTTCCCCACCAGCGGCAAGGCCCTCGATATTGTTGAGGCCCTTAATTTTTGGATTAAGGGTACCGGCGTAGAAGTCTATCGTTCAGCACCCGTCCGTAAGATTCTGGTGAGCGACGAACGCATTTATGGCGTCAAAATCGCTGATGGCGAGGAGCTCTCCTGTTCCCGCGTCGTCATCGCCACCGGTGGACTCTCTTACCCAAAAACCGGATCTACGGGAGATGGTTTCTCCTTCAGTGAAGAACTCGGACATACCGTCGTTCCACCACGTCCTGCCCTGGTACCTCTGACGAGCAAGGATTCCTTCATCCCAGAAATATCCGGACTGGATCTTCGTAACGTCCAGGCCCAACTTTTGGTAGACAACAAGAAGGTTGCCAGTCATTTTGGTGAGATATCCTTTACCACCTTTGGCGTTGCAGGCCCCATCGGCATCGGCCTCAGTGGTCAGGCCATAGATGCCCTGCACAAGAAACAGTCCGTGCAGATACACATTGATCTCAAACCAGCCCTCGATTATCAAAAACTTGATGCCCGTCTGATTCGCGACCTCACCACCAACTACAAAGATACAATAAAAACCATCCTGCGTGGACTCCTGCCCCAAAAGCTCATCGCCCTCTGTCTGCATGACTGTCAGATCGCACCACAGACTGCAGCAGGTACATTCCCCGCTGCTATGCGCAAAAAGATAGTCCACTGGCTAAAGAACTTCACCGTTACCATCAACGGTCATCGCTCCTACGATGAGGCTATTATAACCGCAGGTGGTGTCAGCCTTAAAGAGGTCTCACCCAAGACCATGGGCTCTAAAAAGATTACAGGTCTCTACTTCGCGGGAGAAGTGCTCGATCTCAACGCCGACACAGGTGGCTACAACCTGCAGGCGGCCTTTTCCACTGGTTGGTTGGCTGGGAAATCCGCAGCCTCCTTTGCCAAATCTGATCATTCGTAACTGCCCGAGGAAGATCCTTGCCTGATATACGAATTGGTAATATCACCATCCCTGAGTATGAAGTCGAAACAACGGCCATACGTGCTCAGGGATCAGGTGGACAAAATGTCAACAAGGTGGCGACAGCCATTCACCTTCGTTTTGATGTGGTTCAGTCTTCTCTGAGCGATGTTCAGAAAAGCCGGATCCTGGGTGGTGGCGACCACCACCTCACCGCCGATGGCGTCATCATCATCAAATCCCAGGCCTTTCGCAGCCAGGAACAAAACCGCCGGGCGGCAGAAGAACGTCTGGCAAAGATTATCGCCGCCGCCATGGTCGTGCAAAAGTCACGGCGAGCCACAAAACCCTCCAAGAGGGCACGAAAAAAACGGATGGAGTCCAAAAAACAGAAGGGAAGCACAAAGAAATTACGGGGTAAGGTGGATTATTGAGAAAAGCAGTTATAAGTTATGAGCTGTCAGTTATCAGTTATCAGTTATCAGTTAAAAGCAAAAGCAAAAGCAAAAGCAAAAGCAAAAGCAGTTAACCACAGAGTTCACAGAGAACACAGAGATTTTTTTGGTAAACTGCCACTGCTTAAAAGCGAGATAAACAGCGAAAAAATCTAATATTCTCAATTCTTAGGCAAGACTCTGTAAGCGTACAAGGACATACTCCTCCTCTTGGTAAGGGGCTCTGGCGTTTATCGATTCCCCTAAAGTACAGCCCGTAGAGACGTC